>CAYWPM010000007.1:0-196275 GCA_964460235.1 uncultured Sediminibacterium sp.
TTTTTAAAAACGATCAAACTCTAAAACAAGCTGTTTGAGAAATGGGGTACTTACAGTTGCCTCTGCGAGAGACCCTGCTGAGACCGGAGACCCTGCTGAGACCGGAGACCCTGCTGAGACCGGAAAAGTATTTGATCCATCTGCTATAGGATTTCTGGCCGGGCTTCCGTAATTTGTCTTTAGCCGATTAGGGCAAGCCATGGCATAACGGCCAGGCTAGCCTTGGACGATCATTATCCAACCTCGCCAGTATCGGAACGCTGTGCAACACTTGGGACCGCAAGACCTGACCTTTAAAAATCACACATGAAGTATTTGATCTTTCTGTTTTCCATCTGCTTTCTAAGTGTACC
Source organism: uncultured Sediminibacterium sp. (assembly GCA_964460235.1). GTDB lineage: Bacteria > Bacteroidota > Bacteroidia > Chitinophagales > Chitinophagaceae > Sediminibacterium. The sequence goes on from CAYWPM010000007.1 coordinate 354, forward strand.
GGCTTCGGCCCAGCTAAGGTATACGTTGACCTATCAGGACAGCAGCTCGTCTGTTGTAAAAGTCACCATACAACCTTCCGCTCCACTAAATACGCCTGTCAGTTTTATCATGCCCCGGTCGATCCCCGGCACCTATGGCATCATATTCTACGACCATTTCATCCGGAACGTTGTTGCCGTTACGGACCAGGGCGAAAAGACCAGCCTGCTCAAAAATGAGAATGATGCCCCGCGCTGGCTTTACGCCGATCCGGGCAAACAGGTCACCCGCATCGAATACGAGGTAGATCTGAACAGGATGGAAAGACATGCCGCATCATCTGATGCTTCCATCATAAGACCGGGTTTTGCCGGCATCCTGAATTATTCTGTATTCGGTTGGATCGAAGGAACAGAAAAACAAACGATCCAATGCACCATCCACACATTCAGCAACTGGCCCATCTTTTCAACAAACCAACCCGGCACCCAAATGGTGAAAGGCAAGGCCGAACTCAGGATGGACAGCTATCATACACTGGCCGATGGCCAGGTCTTTATGGGACCGAATTTCCAGGTAAAGGAATTCAAAGGAAGCACCCCGTTATTTGTGGCTTCCTATTGTCAAACTGAAAATGAATGGCTGGACGACTACGGTTTGCAGGGAAAGATGAGCATGGACATTTTACAGGATTATTTTGGGGAACTCCCCTTTCAGCATTATTCGATCATGCTCATCAAGTCCCTGCCGCTGGAACCGGGCAATTATCCTCCCTTTGGCATGGAGCATCTGAACAGTTCCACTTTTTTTGGCGACACCACCGGTATCAGGAGATCAGCCATGAGCAGGGACCAGGTAAAAAGGACCCTACCCACTTTTCTTCACCATATGGGACATTCTTTCATTCCGCTCCGCTGTTATGGAGATACGTACCGCCCCTATGTGCAGGAGATCCCGCCCATCATCAATACTATCTGGTTCAACGAGGGCTTTATGTGGTTCCTGCCTTATGAGGCATTGCAACTCCCCGGGATGAAGACAGGTTTTGAGAACAATGTATACCATACTTCCTCCGACATCAAACAGCTTTCCCTGCAGCAATTGTCACAGGCAGCATCTACCATGTACTCGGCTGATTTCAGGTTGGGCCGTGGCATCTATTCAAGAGGCGCTTTGATGGCAATAGAAATGAACAACTATCTCAAAGAAAAAACGAATGGCAAGAGATCGATGAAAGATGTTTTCCGCTACCTGTACCAATGGTCAAAAAAGAATGGCCGGCCATTTACCCTGGAGCAACTGCCATCCCTGCTCGATCAGGCCTGTGCTATCGACCTGAGTACCATCTATCAAAAATGGCAGGCGCCGATCGAGTAATTCATTTAACTTCCTTCTCCGGAGCGCCACCCGGCGGGGTCTCTCCGGAGAACAAGACAACCACAGAAAATATCCTAGTATGTCCATCACAAAAGAAGCAGAGTTGACCGGAATGAGAAAAGTAAGTGAAGCGGTCGCTCACACTTTGCGGGAAATGAAGAACCATGCCAAACCCGGCATGACCACCAAAGAGCTTGATGAGTTCGGTGCCGGTATCTTACAAGGGTTCGGTGCCAACTCAGCGCCCTTTATGACCTACCGGTTCCCGGGCTGTACCTGTATCAGTGTGAACCATGAGTTCTGTCATGGCATTCCATCCGATAAAAGGATCCTGAGAGAAGGTGACCTGATCAATATAGATGTGTCTGCGGAACTGGATGGTTTTTGGTCAGACAATGGCAACTCATTCGTATTGGGAGAGGACATCCATCAACACCAAAAATTAGTGGATGCCTCAAAGGAAATATTACAAAAGGCAATAGAGCATATCAAAGGTGGCGTAAAGATCGCCGACATAGGTCACCTGATGGAAACAGAGGCCAGGAAGAGAGGCTACAGGGTCATTAAGAATTTAGGCGGACACGGTATCGGCAGGGGCCTGCACGAAGAACCCGGCGAACTACTGAATTATAAGAACCGCTTTGACCAACGACGGTTCAAAAAGAATTCCGTTGTGGCCATCGAGACCTTTATTTCCACCAGCTCCTCCTACACCGTGGAACTGAATGACGGCTGGACAATGGTCGGCAACAAAGGCGGCTTCATGGCACAGCACGAGCATACCATTGTGGTAACTGACGGGAAACCCATGATACTGACAGCTATGAATGGGATCTGGAACTAATCAGGATCCGAACCGCTGACAGACAATTCATCACTTCCCTCAGGTCTCAGCAGCGTCTCCCAACGGGGACTCTGCGTTTAGCAGCACGGATCCCAGGAGAATAAACCCGATCAATTTCTTACACAAACCAAGTGCTGATTGATTATCACGTGCTACTAAGCGAAGAGTCCCCTGGCGGGAGACTCTTCGGAGAAGGTAAAATTGATTATCTTGATACATGCTATTACACCGATCATCGAAATCTTATCAGTCATTTTATGAGAAAGCAATATTTCCTGACAACGGTCCTGTTGATGCTATTGATCACCTCCTGCAAAAGGAAGTCTGAACAGATCACTGTGACTGACGTAAGTATGGTAGCGGTCAAAGAAGATAGCGCTCTTATCGAACCGCCGCCTCCGCCGCCGCCCTCTCTGCATTTATCCAAACCACTGACCTTGCAGGAATGCTTCGTACAATTATCCAACAATGAACATCCGGAACCAGCCGATACCGTTTTTCACCTCGGGCTTTATCAAATAGACGACCAGTATGTTGTTTATTTCATTGATGCGAAACGATACCAACAGGATATGAAGGATCGGATGGAGAAAAAGACCTCTCAATACCTGAACAAATATTACCCGTTGAAAAACACTGAATTTACCGATCCTGCCTGGGAACAGGTTCAGCATAAGATCAAAACAGAACTGACCAAATTCGCTGCTACAGATTCCTTTAAGCACTCTTCTTTAGCAAAAGCAGGATCCATCAGTATACGATTTGAGGATGGGAGCTCTTTACGAATAAAGTAACTATCTGCTTTTTTTCTCCGCAGCGTCCCCTGGCGGGAGACACTGCGGAGGCTTAAAAAAAATCCAAGATGCCAGGACTGCTTCTTTTATCGATCTCGTTCTTATTTGCTTCATTCAGCATAAAACCCTATCCGGACATAAAGAACATGATAGTTGCAGAATACACTAAATTCCCTAACATCATTCCCATTGCAACCTTGGATCTGAAAAGCTCCGGCATTGCAGATCCCATACATATCATGTACATATGGTTCGACCCTGATAATCAGTTTTCGAAATACGCACCACCAGAATACTGTGATAATTTTTCTTTTACTATTCAACCATCGGGTCTATTAAAACCGAAATTTTTCCCTTCCACTTTGAGCATCACTCCTAAAAACCGAGTGTATTTTGAAGAGGGGTATACCAAATTCCTGAATCAAAAAAATAGCATCGACCCCGTTACGCTCATAGAATTTCCGCAGGAACCGGATTGGTGGCAAGACGATGACACGCCTTTGAATTCAAAAAAACAACCTATGAGATTTATCTGTCAATTGGATATTGGCAAAATATTCAACGATGATTGCCGCATGTTTGTCTTTTATGATCAACACGATAAAACAGTTCGATACATCTATCAGCGCGATTGAACCAAAACTGCAGCTAACATTGTATCTCAATCCGTTCTTGGTTGTCCGACCATCAACCCTACAGAGTCTTACCTGAGGAGAGACTGCAGATAAAATACCCCATCACAGAAGCCCCCCCCGATTCGTTTCTTGCACAAAACAACTGCTTATTGATCAGTACATGCTTCTAACCCCAGCGTCCCCTACCGGGAGACACTGCGGAGACTCGGCACTTGACCCTGAAACTTGACCCTTGTAACTTGACCCTTGTAACTTGACCCTGTAACTTGACCCTGAAACTTGACCCTTTTAACTTGCCCTATTCCCCCTAACCGACAGCCAAAATTTTCCCCACCCCACAATATTTCGTTTCCTCGATACTTTCATCCGTTCCGGGTTTACCCATCTGAATGCCCACGGCCAGGAACAGGCTATGCGAATCATTCAGCGTAACGGCTGCAGAGGTCTCTGACTGGCCAGGCTCTCGTAAGCTGAGCAGGAGTTCCTCGCCCGGCCGGGTTGCAGTGACCGGCAACCAGCTGAATACAGAAAGGGGACAATAAGGTTTCTGTGTTGCCTTCTGATAGGTATAATCCCTGCCATCATGTGTCAGGTCGCACATCACAAAAAAATGTACGATCAGCCGGTAATAGGGTTGTTGCCAGGGAAACTGCAGATGGATGCCGGGTTGCAGGGCAGGGATCTCCATGCGGGCAGAGCCCTGTTCACGGTCAAAGATCGCCTGTAACGGATAACGCAACACTGCATCAAAACTGTATCGACGGTTCAGTGCAAAATTGGTCAGCAGGTATCGATGCTGCGAGTACAGGATGCTGCGTTGTCCCGGCGGGTGTTCCGTATCCCGCAACTGCATGGTCTTATGCAGGGCCGAGAACGCCGCATTCAGGTTATGGTCCACCAGGTTCACAAAAGGATGCAGCTCCCGCCGCAACAGCGAGGCCATCTTACTGCAGCTGCCAAATTCTGCATTGTTCGATCGTACCCTGGCAAAGTTCGGATGCTGTTTGATCTGCTTTTTGGTGGCGCCACCTTTGGTACGCAGAATGATCTTATCAGAGCCTTTGGGTCGAAAGGCGGATAGATTTGCCAGGCTCCCGGTAAATCCTCCATTGCCACTGAGAATTGCCATACACAGTTTATTTAAGCGTGAACAGACTTGGGGCAGACAGATGCGATATGCCTCTGCGGGAGGATCCCTAAAGCTACTCTATCCAATTCCTATTCACCAATAACTCCCTCATGAATTCCCAAAATACCGTGAAAACACCCCCCATGACCCGCCCCTATTAAGAGGCGGGTCATAGGCGGGTTATCTACGGGTTATCGGCAGGTTATCTGCGGGTTATCATTGTGTTAGATACGGATCATCAATGGGTTGTGATGCCCTGGTAACTGAACAGGCGATCAGGGGTGATAGGCGCACCAGTGTTAATCAACTGGCTAACAACGCATTCCGTTGTTGATCGCCTGGGTAGGTGTTCGGAACAATGAATTGTCTTTGGCAGTGTTTCCTTGCCGCGCCCTTCAGGGCGTGGGTATAGGTCATTGCCAGGTGTTTCTCTGGGGGGACTTTAGTCCCATGTGGGTTAAAACTCAGGGCTAAAGCCCTGGCTGATCTTGATAACTATGTTATCTATCCACGCCCTAAAGGGCGCGGCAATTTTCCTGAAGGGCGCGACATTTTTTAAAGAGCGCGGCAATTTTTCTGAAGAGAGCCACCATATTCCTGACAGGTGTTCGGAACAATGAATTGTCTTTGTCAGTGTTTCCTTGCCGCGCCCTTCAGGGCGTGGGTATAGGTCATTGCCAGGCGTTTCTCTGGGGGGGGACTTTGGTCCCATGTGGGTTAAAACTCAGGGCTAAAGCCCTGGCTGATCTTGACAACCATGTTATCTATCCACGCCCTAAAGGGCGCGGCAATTTTCCTGAAGGGCGCGACATTTTTTTAAAGAGCGTGGCAATTTTTCTGAAGAGAGCCACCCTATTCCTGACAGGTCTTCAGAACCATGAATTGTCTTTGGCAGTGTTTCCTTGCCGCGCCCTTCAGGGCGTGGGTATAGGTCATTGCCAGGTGCTTCTCTGGGGGGACTTTAGTCCCGTATGGGTTAGGCGATCCTTTCACAAAAAACTTAGGGCTAAAGCCCTGGCTGATCTTGACAACTATGCTATCTATCCACGCCCTAAAGGGCGCGGCAATATTCCTGAAGGGCGGGGCAATTTTCCTGAAGGACGCGGCAATTTTCCTAAAGGGCGCGGATAGATTCTTGAAGGATGCGGCAATTTTTCTGAAGAGAGCCGCCCTATTCCTGAAGGGCCTGGCGATGGTATGATACAGCATTGTCTTCTGAACACTCATTCCGTTGTGAGTTGGCTGACCTGCCACACGATCGCAATACTTTGGTCAGGACTTTAGCCGTATCTTCCCAACGAATTCAGCAACATGAACATTCGCACATTCCGGGTCCAGAGAAACATCGATGGCATCGACGTGGTACTATTCCCTACACTGGTCGAGATCAGGGGCAAACTTTACCTGGTAGACTGTGGATATGCAGAGACCTTTCCTGAATTCGTTAACGGGTTACGTGACCTGGAACTGGAGATCCGTGACCTGCACGCGATCCTGGTCTCGCATGATGATATTGACCATCTCGGCGCCCTGGCACAGTTCCGGGAGCTGAATCCGGACATCAGGATCTACTGCAGCGAAACAGAAGCTGCTTCTGTCTCCGGCAAGATCCCATCGGAGCGATTGGAACAGGCAGAGCGTTCATTGCCCCACCTTCCTGAAGAACATAGACCCTGGGCGCTGCGATTCATTGAACAGCTGAAGAATATACCAAGGCTTCCTGTCGACATCACCCTGCAGGACCATGACAGGATCGATGGCGAACTGGAAGTGATCTGTACGCCCGGACACACCAAGGGCCATATTTCTTTGTATAGTCCCGCCGATAATACCCTGATCGCAAATGATGCGCTGGTGATCGAAGACGATAATTTTGAGATCGCCAATCCCATGTTCACGTTAGACATGCCCCAGGCCATCCGATCCGTTGAACGGATCAAGGAGATCGATCCTGCCAGGATCATCTGTTATCATGGTGGCATTGCAGAAGATAACATTCCGCAAAAACTGACGCGATTGCTGGAAAAATATGACAGCTACCGCTGAGTACCCGGCTAACAACTGATACCATAGATGCCGTTGTTGGTCGCCTGACCAACAACAATCCACAACTTACATTCGTTGCCTCTTACCAAACCAACCCTGTTCCATCATTTGTTGGATTTCTGGACCGGCTTCCGTAATTTGGATAGTGAACCCCCTCCATTATCGTAGGCCGATAAAGCGCTAACGCATGCAAACGACCGACCAGCCACTCTATGAAGCATTCTTTGAAAAAGATGCCGATTATTACGTGTCACAACTGGGTCGACTCCGATCCAAAAAGAGACTTCGCTTCAATACATCCTGTTTTGAATTGGGATGGGCCTGGTTTTTTGAACGAAAACTTTATCAGACCGGTTCGATCCTGCTTGTTTTCTCGCTGGTATTCATTCCTGTTGCCGTTCTTTTGCTAAGACCCCATTTTTCAATTCTCATAACCTCATTCATCGTACTCCACTTCTTATACCTGATCAGGGCCCTCTTTGGCATTTTTGCAACAAGGCCATACCTGATGAAAGCCCAGAAGGTCATAGGAGAAATCAAATCGTCCGGTCTGTCTTATGAAGAAATGAAGCTATTGGCTGCCAAACAGGGAGGTATCAACAAAAGAGGCCTCCTCTACTTCAACATAGGCCTCTTCCTGATCATCGTGATCGTAATGTATCTGCTGTTCACCCATCCTGGTACCTGAGTTCCTGTTTGGGGAATTGCGACGATGGTGACCTGTCACGAAGTAGCTACCACAGCCGAAGGCCTTGTATGAACTGATCGCCCTGCTATTGGATTTCTGAGCAGGCTTAGCTAACTTGTTCCTGACTAATCAGGACTGACACCTGTTGTTCCTTGTCTGTGTCACGGAATTAGCTACCCATGATCCAATCAACCAATATGCTTATGCGAAACCTACTGTCCGCCCTGCTTGTTCTGGCCCTTACCCATGCTGCAGTTGCACAAACCTTTCCCGATAGTCAGAAAGACGGGAAATATTACACAGTGAACGGCGCCAGGATCTGGACGATCAGTTTCGGGAAAGGCGATCCCTTATTCCTGATCGCCGGCGGACCTGGCGCTTCGCATATCGGGTTGAGGAAATTCGATTCCCTGTCCAGTGATCGTACGCTTGTGTATTATGATGGTTTCGGCAGGGGCAGATCGGATACGGCGAAAGATGTAACAGCCTACAGCCTTTCCAGGGACATTGACGACCTGGAAGCACTCAGACGCTCGATGGGTTTTCAGAAGATCGATATCCTCGGGCATTCCTATGGCGCCGTGATCGCGCAGGGATATGCGATCCGATATCCCGAAAAGGTAACACACCTGATCCTGTCAGCACCTTTTCATAGTCATACCATGTGGCAGGAAAGCGATGATAATTTCAACCGGGAGATCAGGACCCAACACCCGGAGATCTGGGACAGTTTACAGATCATCCGGAAACAGGGCTACCGTTCCGCCGATCCCTTACACCAGGCCATCTACAGGCGTATGCCCTACGGTCTGCTGTATGCCTATAATCCTGAGAACTTTGTCAACCGCGGATCCGTTCCCTACCCCAACAGGTTCAACTACCAGCTATACTACCAGATGACCGGCAGGGATGGTGATTTCGTGGTGAAAAACGACATAGGAAGTTTCGATTTCCGAAACGACCTGAAACACCTGAAAATGCCCATCCTGATCCTGGCAGGCAGGTACGACCGCGTGGCAGTGCCCTGGATGATGGTCCAGTACAGGGAATATTGTCCGCAAGCCCAATTCGAGCTGTTCGAAAAAAGCGGGCACAATACACACGTTGAGGAACCAGCCAAAACATTTGATCTGATCAGAACATTCCTTCGCCAATAAAGTGCATTTCCTCCTCTGCGTCTACTCCCCGCTCTCCGCGGCTCTGCGGTGAAAAGAACATTGCATACTACCCCACCATAGCGAGAAATAATGAACACCTCCCCAAAGATCAAAGACCGATCCCCCCTGTCGTATTCACTCACAGCTATTGTCGCAAATACCCCGTATGGCTTTGTGTATTCTTAACGATATTCGTGAAGTACTACCGTATTGACAACCGTTCATTCACCTAAAAAAGAAACCATGCCACTCATCAATCCACACATCAACTTCAACGGCAATGCCGAAGAGGCCTTTGAATTTTACAGATCCGTATTTGGCGGAGAGTTTGCACAGGTCATGCGCTTCAAAGACCTGGCCAGCGCCGAGTTTCCCGTATCGGAGCAGGAGGCCAATAAGATCATGCACATTGCCTTGCCCATTGGCAAAATGAATATCCTGATGGGAAACGATGTTCCGGAATTCATGGGCAAAACGAATGAGATGGAACACCGAAGCAAAATTGCCATCAGCGCCGAAAGCAAAGAAGAGGCCGACAAACTGTTCAACGGACTCTCCGCAGGAGGCACCGTTGAAATGCCCATTTCAGACAGTCCCTGGGGATCGTATTTTGGCATGTTCAGAGACAAATACGGGATCGAATGGATGGTGGATTTTGATCCGAGGTACAAAGGGAAAGTATAGTGTGATAGAATAGGGAGGGAATATTGAATATTGAACAAGGAATGATGAATGTTGAATGACGGGAAAAGACCCATCGAACAGAAGAGCAAGGAACAGACGAACAAGGAATGTTGAAGTGAGGAAGGCCTCTGCGTAAGCTTCCCGCTCTCCCCGGCTCTGCGGTGAAGGAACAGCTGAACAATAGGCGATCAGACAAGAAGCCTGTTAGGCAGTGAAGATATGCCCCATATTTTAAGGCCTTCCTGGGACTGATGAGCCATTTGATCTATATCCTGAATAGATTATGAGGAGTAGTTAAAAAAATAATATACCGAATGGTATATTTTATTATCTTTGCATTCGCATATGGGTAACAGCTATTCAAAATCAGATCGCACAAGGCAGTTCATTATTGAGCGGACGGCCCCTGTTTTCAATGAAAAGGGGTATGCGGGTACCTCACTCAGTGATCTGACGATGGCAACCGGACTGACCAAAGGCAGTATCTATGGAAATTTTGAGAATAAAGACGAGGTGGCCCTTGCTGCTTTTGATCACAACTTTAGCCGCATTTCACACTACCTGAAAGACAGGATCGCTGCTACCGAGAATGCGATCGAACGTTTATTGGTGTATCCGGCTGTATACGGCGACTTTTTGAAAATTCCCTTTTTAAAAGCGGGCTGCCCCATACTGAACACGTCAACAGAGGCGGATGACACCCATCCGGAACTGAGAGAACGGGCAAAAAATGCACTGGCATTTTGGAAATCTACCATTGTAAAAGAAGTGACCAGGGGCATAAAAAGAGGTGAGATCAAAGCCGATACCGACCCGAACGAGTTTGCCATCATTCTGATGTCGGTGATCGAAGGCGCCATTATGCAAGCAAAGGTCACTGGAAAAAATACGGATCTCAGGATTGCCATGAACTTTTTGGCCACACTGATTCAAAGGCTGGAGACCTGATTTTTTTTGACCTTAAATATACCGAATGGTATATTTTCAGAGAACAACAGGAAGGACAGATCACTGTAATACGGAAAGCCAGCTACACCGAACATTACAGTTGGATCGTGATACGATTATTGTCAACACTTATATAATATACCTATGCAACCATTAGCAAAAATACTCGAGAGCAAGATGCGGGTCCAATACCAGGACTGTGATCCCTTCAATCACCTGAACAATGCAAAATATATTGACTATGCCATGGCGGCCAGAACCGAACAGCTGCTTGAGCATTACGGCTTCAACACGGCCGAACTCGCTTACCAACAAGGGCTGGGTTGGGTAGCGGCACAGACCCAGGTCTCTTACTTCTTCCCGGCTTCCTGGCTGGAAATGTTGACCATAGAATCCAGGTTGCTTCAGTTCTCAGGATCCAGCCTGTTGGTAGAAGCAATAGTATGGGATGAACACAAAACACATACCAAGTCCATAATATGGATCAAACTGGTTCACTTTGATATCAAAAACCAAAAGAGCAACAAACATCCGGAAGCTTTCATGGATCTCTTTTCAAAGATCTACTACCCGATCGCTAACGATCCAACTTTCGAGGACCGGGTAAAATCCCTCAAACAATCGAATACAACCATGCAACAGCCAAAGTAAGGCTTCACATCTACTGACAAACAATTCCGGCAAGACCGTACTCCCGGTTTTCGGCGGATACCATGACCACGATCAATTTTCTTAACCAATCAACAATACTATGAAAACCTATTTTGTAGACTCCTTCACCAACCAGAAATTCAAAGGCAATCCTGCTGCCGTCTGCCTGACCGACAGCGAACTGGATATTGCAACGATGCAGAACATGGCAACAGAGATCGGCTTTTCCGAGACCGCATTCATCAGGCAGATCACTGACAACAGCTATCATATCCGGTTCTTTACACCCAAACAGGAGATCGCACTGTGCGGCCATGCCACACTCGCCTCTTCAAAGATCCTCTTTGATACAACCGATCTTCAGACCATCAAGTTCCTGAACCATGATAACGTTGAATTGAATATCCGGAAAGCGGGCAACAAGATCGTGATGCAGTTCCCTGTTTATGAGACCGAAGCAATATCAGTGCCCCAACAACTGCTCAATGCGCTGGGCATTGAACAGGCTCTCAACACGAGGTTTAGTCCCAAGAACAAGATCATCCTGGTTGAAATGGCCGATTCAGACAAATTAGCTGGTCTCCGTCCCGATTTCTCTGCCTTGCTTCAGTCGTACGAAGGCATCAGCGGGGTTTTGGTAACGGCACGTTCCAATGATCAGGAACATGATTTCCACTACCGGTATTTCTGGCCCTGGGCCGGCACCAATGAAGATCCTGTAACAGGCGCCGTACAAACCTTCCTGACCAAATACTGGGCAACCAAACTGAAAAAGACCCGATTGAACGTTTTTCAGTCCTCTTCCCGAACAGGTATCATGCAAACAGAACTGCTGGATGACAAGGTATTGATCTACGGAGAGGCCGTGACCATTCTGGAGGGCGTATTCAAACTATAAAACATTGGTATGCCAATAGATACTTTACTAGCACTCTATACCAGGGACCTGAACAAATTGAGAACTGAAATTGAAGGGTACCGTGATGTAAACAATATTTGGGTAGTGGAAAAAAATATTGCCAACTCAGCAGGTAATTTATGCCTTCATTTGATCGGTAACCTGAATACCTATATTGGAAAGGAGATCGGAAAAACAGGGTATGTACGGGACAGGGAACAGGAGTTCGCATTAAAAAACATTCCCCGCTCCACCTTACTGAAAGGGATCGATGACACCAGGAAAGTGGTGACCCACTCCCTGCAAACCATGAACAAAAGCCTTTTACAGGAGGAATATCCCGTTTTGGTGTTCGCAGAAAAGACCACAACAGAATATTTACTCATCCACCTGGCTACCCATTTAAACTATCACCTGGGACAGATTAATTATCACCGGCGTTTGATCGACACCAGGCCAATCCGCCATTATTACAATTGAAAAAAATGAAAAAGATCGGTATCGTTGGAGGAATCAGCTGGGTCTCTACCCTTGACTATTACAAGCTCATCAACCAGGGAGTGAATGAAAATATGGGGGGATTGAATTCGGCGGAGATCGTCGTTTATTCTTTGAATTTTGCTACGCTGCAGGAAAAAACCTGGTTAGACGCTTATGACCTGCTCCTGCATGCGTGTACGTACCTGAAAAAATGCGAGGTCGACGCGATCGTTCTCGCAGCCAATACAGCACATCTGTATGCAGACCAGTTAGAAACAGAGGTTCAGGTACCGATCATTTCCATCATCAGGGAAACAGCAAAACATATCCTGGAGCAGAATATCAAAACAGTCGGATTGCTGGGCACAAAGTTTACCATGCAACTGCCCTTTTACCGGAACCAATTAGCCTTATCAGGATTGAACGTCATCATCCCTGAAGCACAGCATGATATTGATTACATACAGGATGTTGTAAGGGATGAGCTGGGAAAAGGTGAGATCAATGCAGCCTCCAAAACCAGGATCATTGACATTGGCAATACCCTTTTTCAAAGGGGCGCCGAAGCCCTGGTACTCGGCTGCACAGAATTGCCGATCCTGATTGGCCAGCAGGATTTTTCCTTCCCTGTTTTTGATACCGCTAAGATCCATTCGGATGCGATCGTATCTTTTATTGTCTCCTGACCTTACCGTTCCGGAGATCACAGTAGGCTTTGGCAATCGACAAGCCCGTTAGAGGATACCCTGAAACAGGGTTTTGATAAAATCCAATGAACATGAAATATCTTTTTTGCTGGCAGTCGGTCTAACACTTACGGACCTTGTGTCATCGGCAGTAAGGCGGGTTTTCATAAAAAGAACTGTTACAGTAAAGCAGGGGGGGGAGAATATTGAATATTGAGTCCCGCCATGGCGGGAAATGATGAACCTGCCTGACGGCAGACAGGTGGTGAATGACAGGAAAAGACCCATTGAACAGAAGAACAAGGAACAGACGAACAAGGAATGTTGAAGTGCATCAGGTCTCTGCGTAACCTCCCCGCTCTCCCCGGCTCTGCGGTGAAGAGCTTATCAGACGTCTCAAAGAGAGATGAGCTGCCAATGCGCTAATGCGCCAACACCCCAATGCGCTATTCCGCCAATGCCCCAATTTTCGTAACTTTCCTGCAGTTATCATCCCCACCAAACACCGTTAGATGAAAAACAGCAGCATTCAGACCGAGATAGACGCAAGTTACCTTTACCAGAAATTAGCCGAGCACGAAGAAGACCCCACCATTGCCAATGTGTTCCGGCAAATGAGCGAGATAGAAAAGGGCCACGCAGAGGCTTTTGCCAAAAAAGAGAACCTTAGTGTAGAGAACCTGATGCAGCCCTCCTGGCGTGCCAAGACACTGAACCTGATCGGTAAGGTATTCGGCTACGATTATGTGTTGGGTTCTTTGATGGATACCGAGAAAGGACTTTCCAATGCCATCATCAGCACCAAGAAAAAGAATAACCTGGCCATCCGGGGAACAGAATCCGCCCACGTGAGCATCCTGCGCGCCATTCTGGAGAAAGAAGAAAAAGTGACCGGAGCCCAATTATCCAAGTTCGAAAAGAAACACCGTTCGGTGGGTGGCAATGCGATCCGTGCGGCCGTATTGGGTGGCAACGACGGACTGGTATCCAATTTCAGCCTGATCATGGGTATTGCCGGGGCCACCGCAGGACAGGAAGGTGTGTTGTTGGCAGGACTTGCCGGCTTACTGGCAGGGGCATTGTCCATGTCGCTGGGCGAATGGATCTCTGTAAAGAGTTCACAGGAACTCTACGAGAACCAGATGCAGATTGAGATGGAAGAACTGGAGACCAACCCCGAGGGAGAACAGAAAGAACTGGCCCTGATCTATATAGCCAAAGGGATCCCTGAAGACCAGGCACATGCCATGGCGGCCGATATCATGAAAGATCCCAGCCAGGCACATGAAGTGCTTGTGAAGGAAGAGCTGGGCATCAACGCAGAAGAACTGAAAGGCTCCGCCATTGAAGCTGCTGTGTATTCGTTCATCATGTTTGCCATTGGCGCCATCATTCCCGTGATCCCGTTCTTCTTCATGACCGGCATGAATGCCGTGATGGTGAGTGTGGCACTGAGCGCCGTGGGCCTGTTCCTGATCGGTGCTGCCATTACACTGTTCACCGGCAGGAACGTTTGGTATTCCGGTTTCCGGCAGGTACTGTTCGGGCTGGCCGCCGCCGCTGTTACATTTGGCGTGGGTAAACTCATTGGGGTTTCGGTGGCCGGATAAATAACAGCATGACCGTTCTTCCTTTTCACCACCAGGCAAACAAGCGCGATCGTATGTTTGCCCACTGTTCCGTTCTACCCAACCCAAACCTATGGCCTCGCCTTTAAAAGACCTGTATTCACCTGAGTTTTACGATCGTTTTGCAAAACCGGCAAGCGCCGTACTTCCTGCTTTCAACAAAAAGAAATTCAACCAGCTGATCTTCGATGAGGACTGGGAGGCCAGGGAACTGAAACAACGCATACGGCATACCGCCGAAGTGCTGCACCATTTTTTGCCCGATGATTTTGAGCAGGCCGCTGAACAGATCCTATCCCTGGTCTCGCAACTGAAGAAAAACGGTTTTACGGAGAACAGTCTTGAGTTCATGTTCCTGCCTGATTATGTGGAACTGTATGGCATGGAACATTTTCGAAGTTCGGTACGATGCATGGAACAGGTGACACAGTTCACCAGCTGCGAATTTGCCGTACGGCCCTTCCTGCTGCGGTACCCGGAAAAAATGATGCAGCAGATGCAGCGATGGTCCTTACACAAGGACCACAAAGTTCGACGGCTGGCCAGTGAAGGGACCCGGCCCCGGCTGCCCTGGGCCATGGCCATACCTGCGTTGAAAAAAGATCCCTCCCCTGTGCTGCAAATACTGGAGAACCTGAAACAGGACCCCTCGGAATGGGTACGCCGCAGTGTGGCCAATAACCTGAACGATATTGCCAAAGACCATCCCCAGATCGTAACTGCCATCGCCAAAAAATGGAAAGGCCTGGGCAAAGAGACGGACGCCATCATCAAACATGGCTGCCGCACCTTATTGAAAAAGGGGCATGCCGAAATTCTCAGCTATTATGGCCTCAGCAACAGCCAGGACATCCAGCTGACCCAAACCAGCCTGCTGACACCAGAGGTCAGGATCGGTAAGGAACTGTCCTTTGCATTTCACGTGCATAACCGATCTGGCAGATCTCAGACCGTTCGGTTGGAATACGGGATCCATTACCTGCGCCAGAATGGACAACTCTCCAAAAAAGTATTCAAGATCAGTGAACGGGTCCTGGCACCCGATGAGCAACTGAGCATCCAGCGCAAACAGAGTTTCCGCCTGATCACTACCCGCAAATTCTATCCCGGGCAGCAGCAACTTTCCATCATCATCAACGGGCAGGAAAGAAAAATCATGCCTTTCATTCTTTTACCCTGACCGCATTCGTTACAACGGCTGTACAATTTTGTATCTTTCCTGCGCCTTATCATCCTACAGGCACCGGCGTATGGCGAATCAGAGCAAAAGACAGCAACAGGCGAACATTTTACGGGTATTCCGCAAAGTGCACCGGCTTACCGGCGCCTTCCTGTTCGTGTTCTTCTTTTTCATCGCCATCACTGGTCTGCTGCTGGGATGGAAAAAACACAGCGGCAACCTGCTGCTGGCCCCCACACAAAAAGGAAGTTCTGCCAACCTGAAAGATTGGTTGCCCATGGACAGCCTGCACCAGAGAGCCTGCCAGTACCTGCACGATTCCGTTTCAGCAAACCTTTCACTGGAACTCGAGCGCATCGATATCCGCAAGGACAAAGGCATTGTAAAATTCGTGTTCGAAGAAGGTTTCTGGGGCCTGCAGTTGGATGGTGTTACCGGCCGCCTGCTGCAGATAGACAGAAGACGCTCCGACTTCATCGAAAAGATCCACGACGGCTCCATCCTCGATCTCTACTTCGGCATCACCGGCGGTGAGATCAAACTCATATACACCACCATCATGGGACTCGCCCTACTGGTATTCACCATCACCGGATTCTGGCTATGGTATGGACCGAAGAAAATGAGGAAAAAGACGATTGAACAGATGAACAGATGAGCAAGGAACAGACGAACAGGAATGCTGAAGTGCAAGAGTCCTCTGCGTAACCTCTCCGCCCTCCCCGACTCTGCGGTGAAAAAAAAGATCAGGCCCAAACCAACAACTCACTACTTACCACTCACTACTCACCACTCACTACTCACAACTCACAACCTACTCGATCACCGAACAGAAAGCGTCTCCTTCAACCAGAGCTGGCGCGAGGAGGCGCCGATCATGATGCGGAAGTCACCGGGTTCGATGACGGTATGCATTTTTTCATCGAGCATCTGCAGCATGGCTGGTGTGATGGTGAACTGCACCTGTTTGCTTTCTCCCGCACGCAGGTGAATGCGTTGAAAACCCTTCAGCTCCAGCACAGGGCGGGCAACGGAAGCAAGCATGTCGCGTATGTACAGCTGCACCACTTCATCCCCATCCCTGCTACCGGTATTGGTGATGGTGGCCTGCACAGTGACAGATTCGTTTTGTTGGATGCGCTGTTTGCTCAGACGGATATTGCTGTAGGCAAAGCTGGTATAACTCAACCCAAAGCCGAAGGGAAACAGGGGTTGTCCACTGAGGTTATAATAATCATCGCCCCTGCCTGTGGGTTTGTGGTTATATACCAGGGGCAACTGTGCTTCAGACAAAGGATAGGTGATGGGCAAACGACCGGCGGGGTTGGCATCGCCGAACAATACATCCGCCACTGCCCTGCCTCCTTCTTCGCCGGGATACCAGGCATTAAGCACGGCAGGCACTTGTGGCAGCCAGTTGTTCATGGTGATGGCGCTGCCACCGATCAACACCACTATCACGGGTTTGCCTGTGGCGGCCACGCGTTGTATCAGTTCTTCCTGTTTGCCCGGTAAAGCCAGCGAGGCCCTGTCCTGGAACTCCCCTTCATGAATACCGGCCACCAGTACTACTGCATCGGCTTCCTTTGCAGTGTTCACAGCTGCTGAAATGCTGGCTTCACTATCGGTGACACCCGTTGCGTTCCAAACCAGCCGGATATGCGCATTGCCCTGCGGTTCATAGAACTCGATCCGGATGGCATAACTGCTGTCTTTATTGAAAGCATGATCAGCCAGGGTGGTATGATAACTTTGTTTCTGCCATTGATCTACCACCAAACGGTCATTGATGTACAAACGATACCCGTCATTCCCATCCAACCCGATCCGGTAAGTACCTGTTAAGGGTGAACGCAATTGTCCCGTCCAGCGAACGGAATACTGGTCTGTCGGGAGGTCCTGCTGTGGTGAATAGAGTGTCCAGTGAAGATCGATCTGCCTGTCCACGCGCTGCAGCACCGGTTGGCCCTGCAGGGTAAGGTTGTTGTAATACGATCCCTGTAAACCCTGTTCTGTTTGGCCGTTGTTGCGGCAAGACAAATATTCTGACGGCACCACCTGCCATTCCTGTGCACTGATACCCGGACCGGGCGAATAACTGACCGTAACACCTGTTCCCAGTTTTTCGCGGATCCCATCCAGGATAGAGATCTTTCCGTTGCCGGGACCACTGTATCCCCCCAGCCTGGCTGCTACAGCATCTGTACCGATCACGGCGATGCGGTTGAGTTGTTTAGAGAGTGGTAACAGGTCACCTGTATTCTTCAGCAATACCATGGATCTGATGGCTGCTTCTTTAGCGATGGACTTGTGTGCAGACCCATCCTGCGCTGTTTCCGGAACATAGGGATGTTCGAACAGTCCCAGTTCGAATTTGGCCGTCAACACCCGGGACACGGCATCATTGATCCTCGACATCGGGATCTCGCCATTCAGGAAAGGCGGGATGAACAAACGATGGTGCGCCCAATCGGTCTGGAAGATCACATCCAGTCCTTTGGTGATGGCCTTTTTACCCGCATCGGCATAATCCTTTGCCGTGTAGTGTAATACATTGGCC
Organism: uncultured Sediminibacterium sp.; assembly: GCA_964460235.1. GTDB lineage: Bacteria > Bacteroidota > Bacteroidia > Chitinophagales > Chitinophagaceae > Sediminibacterium. The sequence continues at coordinate 18,719 of CAYWPM010000007.1, forward strand.
CCACCTACGGCACTGGCATCGGAGATCACAAAACCTTTGAAGCCCCATTTCTTTTTCAGCAGCTGGTTCAACAAAACATCACTGGCAGTGGCGGGACTTCCGTCCACCGAATTGTATGCGGTCATCACAGAACGCGCACCGCCTTGTTGGATCGATGCCTGAAAGGGAGGAAGATAGATCTCCTGCAACAACCTGTCGTTGACATGGATGGGGTAACTGTCGCGGCCCCCATCGCCCACATTGGCTATAAAATGTTTGGGTGTGGTGATGATGCCCATTCTTTCAAAAGCGCCTACATACGCTACCGCCATCTGTGAGGAAAGTACAGGATCCTCTCCATAGGTCTCTTCTGTTCTTCCCCAGCGCACATCGGAAGCGATGTTCACGACCGGTGTCAGTACCTGTCGTATACCACGGTACCTTGTTTCAAGTGCGATGGCATGGGCCACCTGCCGCATCAGTGAAGTGTCCCAGCTGGCGGCCAGCGCTATGGCCTGCGGAAAAGAAGTGGCGCCACCCCTGACCAGGCCATGCAACGATTCATCAAATGCGATCATGGGTATACCCAGCCGGGTCTGCTCCACAAAATAGCGTTGTATGGCATTGATCTTTTTGGCAAGTGCCAGTCCGTTCTCTGCCGTACCATACTGCAACAATTGTGAAGCCGCATCGCCACCCTGCGAAGCGGCACTTACCTGTAATCCAAAAATACCATTCCGGTATTGTGAAGGGTCCTTGCCCAGGTCGCCAGGGATCATGAACAGCTGCCAGAATTTTTCTTCCGGCGTCATACGTGCCAGCAGGTCTTTGACCCTGGCAGTTATGGGCAGTTGGGGATCCCGATACGGCAACCGGCTTTGTGCCGCCACCTGCAGTGCCAGCAGACCACTTACAAAAAATAGCACGATCGATCGCATCATAACAGACAAATGAACAGGTATGACACCCGGTAAATTATAGTTGTTTTTGTAAACGCTCCTTAACCCCCTGCTCCCATTCCTGTTGCAGGATACTGAGAACGATGCTGTCTCTGCGGGTACCATCTGGCTTGGGCATATGTTGCCGCAGCACCCCTTCTTCCACACAACCGATGCTTTTCATGGCAGCGATGCTCCGGGCATTGGAATTGTCTGCACGGAATTCCACGCGCAGCATGCCGAGTGTCTCAAATGCAAACTGCAGCAGCAAAAATTTACAGTGCCGGTTCAATCCCGTTCCCTGGAATTTTTTACCATACCAGGTATAGCCCAGTTGCAGGCTTCGGTTGGCAGGCTGGATATCATAGAAGCGTGTGCTTCCTGCATATTCGCCCGTTCGTTTATCGAACACCACAAAAGGATATTCTTTTCCCGACTCCCGGGCCGCTAAAGCGGTATCGATATAGGTCTTGAAATTCTCTTCGCCTGCTACTTCCGTAGTGGAGTACTTCCATAACTCCGGCTCATTTTGGGCATATATCAGCAGATTCCCGCAATCATCTTTCGTCAATGGACGCAACAACACGCAATCATCTTGCAGGATATAGTTTTCATAGGGATCAAATGCCTGAGACATAATAAAATATGATACTTTTAAATTTTGTATAATAGATATACAGCCATTGGGCTAGCCCAAAATAACGAATCTTGCCACGTAAATCACATTTAATCAAACCATATGTGCGGAATTGTCGGTTACACAGGACACAGGGAAGCGTTTCCTGTTATTTTAAAAGGATTGAAAAGACTCGAATACCGGGGTTACGACAGCTCGGGTGTGGCGCTGCTGCATAACGGAACACTGAACGTATTTAAAAAGAAAGGGAAAGTGGCCGAACTGGAAGAGGCGGTGATCGGTAAGGACCTGCATGCCCATATCGGCATCGGCCATACACGCTGGGCCACACACGGCGAACCCAGCGACAGGAACGCGCATCCCCACCAGTCGCAGAACGGCGAACTGGCCATGATCCACAACGGCATCATCGAGAACTATACACAGATCAAACAGGAACTGCTTTCGAAAGGATACAGTTTCAAGAGCGATACCGATACCGAAGTGTTGCTCAACTTCATTGAAGACATCAAGACCAACAATAACTGCACACTGGAAGAGGCCCTGCGTATTGCGCTGAAACGGGTAGTGGGCGCCTATTGCATCCTGCTCATCAGTGCAGATGATCCGGAAACCATCATTGCGGCACGGAAAGGAAGTCCGCTCGTGATCGGCATTGGCAAAGGAGAACATTTCCTGGCCAGCGATGCATCGCCGATCATTGAATATACCAAGGAAGTGGTGTACGTGAACGATTACGAGATCGCGATCGTGAAACCGGATGAGCTGATCCTGAAGAACCTGGGTAACGAAAAACAGACACCCTTCATCACCAAACTGGACATGGAACTGGCCGCTATCGAAAAAGGCGGTTACGATCATTTCATGCTCAAAGAGATCCACGAACAACCCGATACCATATTCGACTGTTTGCGCGGAAGACTGCTGACGCAGACCGGGCAGATCATGATGGGTGGCATTGAGAACAACCTGGAGGCATTCATCAACGCACCCCGCATCATCATTGTGGCCTGTGGCACCAGCTGGCATGCGGGCCTGATAGCCGAATACCTGATCGAGGAACTCTGCCGTATTCCGGTTGAAGTGGAATATGCATCTGAGTTCCGTTACCGCAACCCCGTCATCCACAAAGGTGATGTGATCATCGCCATCTCGCAAAGTGGTGAAACGGCCGATACGCTGGTTGCCCTGGAGAGCGCCAAGGAGAAAGGTGCTTTTATCTTCGGTGTGGTGAACGCAGTGGGCAGCAGCATTGCCAGGTTGAGTCATGCAGGTGCCTATACCCACTCTGGCCCGGAGATCGGTGTGGCCAGTACCAAAGCATTTACGGGACAACTGGCCGTATTGGCCATGATGGCCTGTAAGATCGGCTATGCCAAGGGCACCATTGATCAGAAAAGATACCTGCAACTGCTGAACGACCTGGAAGCCGTTCCAGAAAAAGTGAAGGAGATCCTGAAAGACACCACGCAGATACAACGCATTGCCAACAAATACAAGGATGCCACCGACTTCCTGTTCCTGGGCAGGGGCTATAATTTCCCCGTGGCATTGGAAGGCGCTTTAAAACTGAAAGAGATCTCTTACATACATGCGGAAGGATATCCTGCCGCTGAAATGAAACATGGTCCTATTGCGCTGGTGGATGAAAAATTACCGGTGGTATTCGTGGCCACCAAGGATTCCTATTACGAGAAGATCGTTTCGAACGTTCAGGAGATCAAGGCCCGCAAAGGCATGGTGATAGCCGTAGCCACCGAAGGCGATGAGATCATACCGGGCATGGCGGATGACGTGATGCTGGTACCCGATGCAGACGAAGCCATTGCACCCTTATTGAGTGTGATACCGCTGCAGCTGCTCAGCTATTATGTGGGACTTGCCAAAGGACTGGATGTTGACAAACCCCGCAACCTTGCCAAGAGTGTTACGGTAGAATAAAAGAATTGTATTCCCCCGATTCCATTGTTTGACCAAATCAGCACAGATGCAACAGAACATGATCTATAAAACGCCATTGGATGCGTTGGGTTACAATTTCATCAAAGAGCCTTTTATACCCAAAGGAAAGAACGAGTATTACCTGCGGGACATGCAGATCAAGAACGGGATCCATTACCGGAAACTGTCTGCCTACGAAATTGAGATGCTGGTGCGCAACGGCAATACCAGCGATAACTGGAACAACATATTGGTATCGGACGCGTTCAATCCCGAACTGGTCAGGAACTGCAAGTTCTATGGACTGGTGCGCATTGGTAAACTGGAACCCTTCTGCCTGGGCTTCAGCGACCTGAAAGTGCCTGTGGGCCTGTACAATTCCACCATCATCAGCTGCGACTTCGGCGACAATGTGGTGGTGGACAATGTTCGATACCTCTCCCATTATATCATTGGCAGCGAAGCCATCATCACCAATGTGAATGAGCTGGTAACGACCAACCATGCCAAATTCGGCAACGGTATCATCAAACAGGGCGAGGAAGAGGATGTGCGTATCTGGATGGAGCTCTGCAATGAGAATACCGGCCGCCGGGTGATGCCCTTCAACGGCATGCTGCCGGGAGATGCTTTTCTGTGGAGCCGTTTCAGGGACGACAAAACCTTGCAGGACAAGTTCCAATCCTTCACCGAAGAGAAATTCGATGACCGCCGGGGTTACTACGGCAAGATCGGTGACCGGACCGTGATCAAGAACTGTAAGATCATCAAAGATGTGTGGGTGGGTACGGATGCTTATTTCAAAGGAGCCAACAAACTCAAGAACCTGACCGTGAACTCAGGCCCTGAAGGCCGTACACAGATCGGTGAGGGTTGCGAGATCGTGAACGGGATCATCGGTTTTGGCTGCCGCCTGTTCTACGGTGTCAAAGCCGTACGTTTCATCATGGCATCGCATTCGCAGTTGAAATATGGTGCCAGGCTCATCAACTCCTACCTGGGAAACAATGCCACCATCTCCTGCTGCGAAGTGCTGAACTCGCTGATCTTTCCGGCACACGAACAGCACCACAACAATTCCTTCTTATGCGCAGCGCTGGTGATGGGACAAAGCAATATTGCCGCCGGCGCCACCATTGGTTCCAACCACAACAGTCGCGGCGCAGATGGTGAGATCATCCTGGGCCGTGGTTTCTGGCCTGGTCTGTGTGTGAGCCTGAAACACAATTCGCGGTTCGCCAGTTTTACCATTCTCACCAAAGGAGATTATCCCGCCGAGCTGGATATCCCCTTCCCCTTTGCACTGGTGAGCAATGATGTTACGCACGACAGGCTCGTGATCATGCCGGGTTACTGGTTCCTTTACAACCTGTATGCATTGGCACGCAACTCGTGGAAATATGTGGACAGGGATAAACGCAAGGAGAAGATACAGCACATTGAATACGATTTCCTGGCACCCGATACCGTGAACGAAATGCTAGCCGCCATGAAACTGATGGAGGAGGCCGTAGGCAAGGCCTATGCACGCAGCGGCCGGATGGAACGAACTTTCAGCGACGATGCCGCCGCCGGCAGGTACCTGTTGCAAAGCGGTAATAAGATCGTGAATGAACTGGAAGTGCTGGCCGAGAACATTGAGAACAGCAAACGCAACGTGGTACTGATCAAAGTACTGGCCGCTTATAAGATCTACGAGGAACTGGTGATCTATTACGGCACCACCCGCCTGCTGCAGTTCATCAGGGAGAATGATATTGAGTCACTGGATGTGCTGAAAGCAGCTTTACCAAGCAAAAAGAAGCGGGGCAACTGGATCAATGTGGGCGGACAACTGTTACCCGAAGAGGAACTGGGTTCTTTACGGGAAAAGATCAGGACAGGCAAGATCAGGTCATGGGATGCGGTGCATGATTATTACATTGCCCAGGGCGAAAAATACCCGCAACTGAAACTGCAGCATGCACTGGCCGCTTTATCGGATATCACCGGCCTGAACCTGAAACGTTTGGACAGTCACCAGTTCACCAACCTGCTCAACGGATGCATTGCCACCAAGGAATGGCTGACCAAGGGCATTTACGATGCCAGGGCAAAGGACTACAGCAACCCATTCCGGAAAATGGTGTATGAAAGTGTTGGTGAGATGAATGCCGTATTGGGTAAACTGGAAGAGAACAGCTTCATCAAAGAGCAGGTGGCAGAACTGAAGCAATTCAAGACAGGCATCGCCACACTGAAAAAGAAATTCAAACTCAAAGCATAAACTACAAAACACTGAACGCAGGCATGTTCACCCGCGTTCAGCGTTGTATATCAGCAGTGATCTGCTACTAGAACCGCAGACCGATACCACCCTGGATCTGCTGGTTGGTCCACTTGTCTTTGTTATCGATATCGTTGATGTTCTGCAGACCGATATTGTAACGGCCATAGATACGCAGGTACTTGAAGTTCAGCTGGGCACCCGCTACCAATGCAAAATCACCATTCTTGAATGCCGACTGCCCGTTCTGCAGTAAGGTATTGTCCTTTTTCAGCAGGATCCCGAACTGTGGACCCGCATTGAGGGTAAGGATCCCGCCTACATTGTAACGCAGCAATAACGGGATGGTCAGGTAATCCAGTTTGATCTGTTGGTTACCATCCAGCAGGGGGTTGACAGAAGTGGCATAAATGGTTTTAAAGCTGGAAGGTTTACTGGTGGACTGGCTCCAGAGGATCTCGGGTTGTAAGCCCCATTTTTTATTCAGGTCCAGTTCCAGGAAACCACCGAAATGATACGACAAGTCAAATCCATCATTGAAAGATTGACCTGATATCTTATTCAGGTTAGCACCTGCTTTAACACCTGCCCGTATACCCTGGGCCTGCGACACAGTGACGATCGACAACAGCAACAGGGCTGAAAAAATGACTTGCTTCATAGAATTGGTTTTGTTTGATTGACTATGTTCAATGACCGTGCCAAAAAACATTTTGAAATAGATAGTTGATTGACTACTCGGTATTTATGATTTAGAGATCCGGATACTTTAACTTATTGCTGTCAATTCGATCACGGTGATCTCAGGCAGGATGCCCACCCTTCCGGGGTAGCCGATAAAACCATATCCCCGGTTCACATACAGTTTCTGGTTACCCTCTTCGTACAGGCCTGCCCACTGTTTGTACATCCACTGCACCGGGCTCCATTTGAAGTAGGGATTTTCAAGACCGAACTGCATGCCATGGGTATGTCCCGATAACATGAGGTCTATATCGCTGTATTTGGGTTTGATCTCCGCATCCCAATGGCTGGGATCATGACTCAATAATATTTTAAACGGAATGTTCTCCGTTCCGGGATAGGCTTCGTGCATCTTACCGTATTTGGGGAAACGTCCTTTGGCACCCCAGTTCTCGATACCCAGCACGGCGATCTGCTCGCCATCCCTGTTGAACAGCACGTGCTCATTCATCAGCAAACGCCAGCCCAATTGGGCATGCACCTGTTTCAGCCTTTCCAGGTTGGCGACTTTTTCCTGTGGTGAGGGCCAGGCAACATAATCGCCATAATCGTGGTTACCCAGCGAACTGTACACGCCCATGGGCGCTTTGAGGCGGTTGAACACATCCATATAATCGTGCATCTCATCGGCCCGGTCGTTCACCAGGTCGCCGGTGAAAAGGATCATGTCGGGATTTTGCTGCAATATCAGCTCAACGCCATGGTTCACTGCCTCCTTGTTATGAAAACTGCCGCTATGGATATCGCTGATATGTACGATGCGCAACCCATGAAAGGATCTGGGTAGGTTGGCAAAACCCAGTTGCATCTTTTTGACCTGGTACTTGTATTTATTGCTGAAGCCATAGAGCAAGGTACCGAACAGACCACCGCCCAGGCCCAGGCCCAGCCAGCTCAGGAAAGTGGATCTTGGGATGCCGTTGCCCTCACCCATGAAACGGGCGCCGGTATCGGGTAAGATCTTCGACAGCAGGAACAGGGAGCCCCTGCGCAGGTCATCGGTGAAAAAGAACAGGGAACCCACCAGTTTGGCAAAGAAGATACCCACCAATATGGCAAATATATAGTTGCGGAACAGTTTGGAGCTCTGCAGGGCCTGTATATATGGAAAGGAGAGCAATGCTGCCAGGGTGAACAGGGAAATTACCCAGTAACTCACATGGATCCAGGTGCGCAGACGCTCGCTGGAGTTTTGGGTAACGGTCCGTAAAGCCTGGAACACATACAGATCCAGTAACAGCATGATCAGGGCTATGATCCACCAGGTGCCTGCATTTCTCATGAATGGTCGTTTAAAGGTTTGTTCTTGTTGACGTTTGACCGGGCCTGATATTGTTTTCCGGAAAATAAGCCGCAAAGATAGGCCCACGCTCCCCTGCCTGCCAATAGTCCGCTCCTCATAACAGGATTTGAAGAATATTGTTTCGGAAGATGTGCCCTAAAGTGTATTTTTGAAACTTTCAAATAAAGGATCCGCATGAAACTGACCTTTTATGGCCATTCCTGTTTCCAGGTAACGATCGGGGGTAAGAAAATACTCTTCGATCCCTTTATTACCTATAACGAACTGGCCAAAGATATTGATGTGAACCAGATAGAAACAGATTATATTTTTCTATCACATGGCCACGCCGATCATATTGCCGATGCCGTATCCATAGCACAAAGAACGGGCTGTAAAGTGGTTGCCAGCTGGGAAATACACGAGTGGCTGAACAAACAGGGGGTCGGCAATACACACCCCATGAACACGGGAGGAAAATGGAAATTCGACTTTGGCACCGTAAAATGCACGGTGGCGCAGCATAGCAGTGGTTTACCGGATGGCAGTTACGGGGGTAATCCCATGGGTTTCCTGTTCAGCTCCGGAGAGGGTAATTTTTATTACAGCGGCGATACGGCCCTGACCCTCGACATGCAGCTCATCCCCACCTGGGCCAAGCTGAATTTTGCGGTGCTGCCCATTGGCGACAATTTTACCATGGACGTGGCCGATGCGGTCAGGGCGGCAGATTTTGTACAATGTTCCACGGTAGTAGGCGTACATTACAATACATTTGGTTTTATAAAGATCAACGAAGCAGAGGCCAGGGCGGCATTCGGTGCCGCCGGTAAACAGTTGCTGCTTCCGGCGATCGGCGAAACAATCGATATCTAAAACATTCATCAAAACAGCCCTTCGGGGTTTGGGGGTACATATGGCGAGAATCATCGGCGTAGCCAATCAGAAAGGCGGAGTAGGAAAAACAACATCAGCGATCAACGTGGCGGCCAGCCTGGCTGTGCTTGAATTCAAAACATTACTGGTAGATGCGGACCCTCAGGCCAACAGCACCACGGGTGTGGGCTTTGACCTGCACAACATCACCAGCAGCCTTTACGACTGCATGGTGAACAATGCACCTGCCTCAGACGTGATCCTGAAAAGCGATGTACCCAACCTGGATGTACTGCCCTCACATATTGACCTGGTGGGTGCCGAGATAGAAATGATCAATTACCCCAACCGCGAGAATGTGCTCAAGACCATACTGGATGCGGTGCGGGACAAATACGATTTCATCATCATTGACTGCTCCCCTTCCCTGGGCCTGATCACCGTGAACTCACTGGTGGCATCTGACAGCGTGATCGTTCCGGTACAGTGCGAATTCTTTGCACTGGAGGGACTGGGTAAACTGTTGAACACCATCAAGATCGTGCAGAGCCGGCTTAACCCTGAACTGCAGATAGAAGGCATCCTGATGACCATGTACGATGGCCGCCTGCGTTTGTGCAACCAGGTAGTCAGCGAAGTGAGAAGACATTTCGACGATATGGTCTTTGACACCATCATACACCGGAACACCCGCCTGAGCGAAGCCCCCAGTGTGGGCAAACCCGTGATCCTGTACGATGCAGAAAGCAAAGGCGCCGTGAACTACCTGAACCTGGCGAAAGAGATCTTACAGAACAACGGCATGACAAAAATGTCGAACGAAGAAAGAATACTGGAATAGATACATTAGTAATGAGTGGTTGGTCATAAACCATGATCGACCGCTAAACCGGCCCCCAATTACTAATTACGAATTACTAATTAAGAATTATTAATTAACCATCACCCATGACCACTCCCAAACAAAACAAAGACCTGATCGGCAAAGGCCTCCGTTCTTTGTTACAGAATATTGACCAGGACCTGAAGACCACTGCCGGCAGTTTAAAGACCGATGTGGTGGAGCAGGTGACCCATACCACCCGCATACCGCTCAGCGATATACAGATCAACCCCAAACAGCCCAGGAGGGATTTTGATGAGACGGCGCTGAATGAACTGGCGACTTCCATCAAACTGCACGATATCATCCAGCCGCTCACGGTCTCCAAATTACCCAACGGCAAATACCAGCTGATCGCGGGTGAGCGCCGATTCAGGGCATCCAAGATCGCGGGACTGAAAGATGTACCGGCATACATACGCCAAGCCAACGACCAGCAATTACTGGAACTGGCCTTACTGGAGAACTTACAGCGGGAAGACCTGAACGCGGTTGAGATAGCCCTCAGCTACAAAAGGATGATGGAGGAACTGGACTATACCCAGGAACAGGTAGCCGAAAGAATGGGTAAGGAAAGAAGTACGGTGACCAATTACCTGCGCCTGCTGAAACTGCCACCCGATATTCAGCTGGCAGTGAGAAGCGGTGCTTTGAGCATGGGGCATGCAAGGGCATTGGTGAACATAGACACCATCGACAAACAATTATTCGTTTATAAAGAGATCCAGAGCAAGGGCCTCAGCGTGCGCCAGACCGAAGAACTGGTCCGAAACATGTACAAAGCGGAAAAACCCGGTGCTGTTAAATCTTCCGTAAAGTCTGATCTGCCTCCGGCTTACAAAAAAATTGAAGATAATTTAGCCTCTCATTTTGCCACCAAGGTCAAAATGGCTCATAATAAAAAAGGCTACGGAAGCATCACCATCGAATACTATTCACTGGAAGAACTGAATAAGATACTGGATGCGATGAATGTTTCTGTGGGTTAATCGCTGATGAAATCATATCCTTTGTTCATATGGTTACTGGTGGGTCTCCTGGGTGCCTGTGCCGTTCGTGCACAGGACGACAAAAAAGCATTGGCCAACAGCAGCGCTTTCAACAATCCGGTCGATAGTACAGTAAAACCGCAGCAGGCCACCGTAAAAAAAGATACGGTCAGGAAGCACAACCCACGTATTGCCACCAAACGTTCGGCACTGATACCCGGATGGGGCCAGGCCTATAACAGGGAATACTGGAAGATCCCCATCGTGTATGGTATCCTCGCCATTCCTACAACGCTGTATTTTTACAACAACGATCTCTACAAAAAAACAAAGTTCGCCTACGAGGCCTTGTATAAGGCGCAGGGGCCCAACAAAGATTCTACCGACCTGCCCTTCATTGACCCGCAGCTGAAGAACCTGAGCATCTCCTCCTTACAAAGTTACCGCAACTCCTTTCGCCGTGACCGCGACTATTCCATTCTCTGGTTCTTACTGGCCTGGGGACTGCAGGTAGCGGATGCCACGGTATTTGCCCACCTGAAGCAGTTCGATGTGAGCAACGACCTGTCCATGGAACTGACCCCGGTCTTTAATCCGGTCACACGCACACCGGGCCTGGGACTTACCCTGAACCTGAAACCTCCCGTTAAGAAACCTGTGATCGCCAGGTGATCACCGGGTTTTCAATAAAATTTGACAGACTCCCTTGAATTGTACTTCCGAAGTGTTTCCTTTGCAAAAAAGGAACAGGATACGTCTTCATCAAACCAGTATTATGAGAATTGCACTGATCGGCTATGGTAAAATGGGAAAGGCCATTGAGGCCATTGCCCTTGAAAAAGGACACGAAGTGGTGTTGAAGATCGACATCAACAACGCCGCCGACCTGAACAAAGAGAATATCAGCAAAGCAGATGTGGCCATTGAGTTCACCGGTCCGCACAGTGCTTTCGGCAATGTAATGAAATGCCTGGAGCTGGGCATACCCCTGGTCTGCGGCTCCACCGGCTGGCTGGATAAATGGAATGAGGCAAAGACTTTTTGCGAACAACAGAACGGCACCCTGATCTATGCCAGCAACTACAGCATTGGTGTGAACCTGTTCTTTGAACTCAACACCCGCCTGGCCAAACTGATGAGCGGATATCCGGAGTACAACGTAAGTATGGAAGAGATCCATCACACACAGAAAAAAGATGCACCCAGCGGAACCGCCATTACACTGGCAGAACAGGTGCTTGCCAATATACCATCCAAAAAGAACTGGGTGAACCATGCCAGTTCCAACCCGGAAGAACTGGAGATCCTTTCAGAAAGGATCGATCCGGCACCGGGTACACATAAGATCAGGTACTCATCGCCTGTTGATGATATCGAGATCATTCACACTGCCCATAACCGCATCGGTTTTGCCGGTGGCGCTGTACTGGCCGCGGAATTTGCAATAGGTAAAAAAGGTATCTTTGGCATGAAAGAGGTACTGGGTCTATAAATGCTCCCCCTGTTTATGATGACCCTCCTGTAAAATGATCCAGTATCAACGGTAAGTCCTGCTTACGCGAAGTATCCCTTTATTATTCAATTTTTCGTCATGCTATCGAAGAAAACACAATATGCACTGAAAGCGCTTACCTACATGGCCGAACGCAAAAAAGACGGCCCTGTGCTGATCGCTGAGATCTCAAAGAAGAAAAAGATCCCGCTCAAATTCCTGGAGAACATCCTGCTGGAATTGAAGAAGGCCGGTCTGCTCGACAGCAAAAAAGGGAAAGGCGGGGGGTATTTCTTTAAAGTGGACCCCCAGGAGATCTCTTTGGCACAGGTTATGCGGCTCATCGAAGGTCCCATTGCCCTGCTGCCCTGTGTGAGCCTGAATTTTTACCAGAAGTGTAAGGACTGCGATGAAAAGAAATGCGGATTGAACAAAGTGATGAAACAGGTGCGCGATAACACCCTGGTGATCCTGGAAAACAAAACCGTGTGCGACTTACTTGCAAAATAACCACCATTATAAAACCACATCAATGAAAAAACTACTCATTATCCTGTTATGCCTGCCCATGTTCGCGGGTGCCCAAAAGCTGATCGGCGGAAAAAACATCATTCGTTGGAACATCGGCTCCATGGCATTGAGAAACTACCACTTTACCTATGAACGCAGTCTTACCAGGAACCTGTCCGCGTCGCTCAGTTACCGTACCATGCCCAAGGGAGCCCTTCCCTTCCAGGACAAGCTGGCCGATATCATCGACAGTAAAAATGTGAACTTCGGTAATTTCCAGATCGGCGGTACCGCCTGGACCCTGGAAGGCCGCGTGTACATTGGCCTGGGACGCATGAAAGGATTTTACGTAGCGCCTTATCTGCGTTTTGCCAATTTTGACATCTCTGCACCTGTCAAATACACGTACACCTCCACTACCCCTCCTACCACTGGCCAGACCTTTTCGAAGGAAGCCAATTTTGTGGGTAAGATCAAATCTACCAGTCCCGGATTGTTATTGGGCTGGCAGTTCCAGATCGCTACCAAGATCGTTCTTGACCTGCAGATCATCGGCGGCCATTATGGTAGCGGTTCAGGCGACCTGAACTTCTTATCCGCCTTAAGCAATGATGAAGTGACCGCACTGAACAACAGCATCAACGATATCAAGAACAATTCCGGCCCTTACAAATTGAGCGGCAGCGCCAACAACAACGGCGCACAGATCAAGGCCGATGGCCCCTGGTTCGGGATCCGTTCCAATATTGGTATTGGAGTGAGATTTTAATTAGTAATTAATAATTAGTAGTTAGTAATTACTAATAAAGAAGAAGGGCTGTTATTCCGATGATCCGGAAATAACAGCCCTTCTTGTATTTGATCGACACCTGCTGACAGCAAGCAATGGTTAATTACTAACGTGTTCTGCTATAAAAAAACTCTGCGTAAACTCCCCGTTCTCATGTTCTCTGCGGTGAATAACGTTCCGAACAATAGCATCAGGCCTTTTTGTAAGTTTTTTTTCACCGCAGAGAACATGAGGGGCAGCGTTTCCGCAGAGGGTCTCCGATAATAGTAAGAGGTTAATAGTACAACGCGTTAATTACTAACTACTAATTATCCATTTTGCGTTCACTTCTTCAGATTCGTCAGCATATCCACCGTCATCTTGCTTAGGTCATATTCTGCTTTCCAGCCCCAGTCGCGGTTGGCTACGCTGTCGTCAATGCTCTGCGGCCAGCTATCGGCGATGGCCTGTCGGTAGTCGGGGGCATAACTCATGACAAAATCAGGGATATGTTTCTGGATCTCTGCCGCAATTTCCCTGGGGGCAAAACTCATACCCGAAATATTATAGGAGGTACGTATCGAGATCTTATCGGCCGGAGCATCCATCAGCTCCAGGGTGGCGCGGATGGCATCCGGCATATACATCATGGGCAGGTAGGTATCTTCCTGTAAGAAACATTTGTATTTCTTGCGTTCGATGGCTTCGCCATAGATCTCCACCGCATAATCGGTGGTACCGCCACCGGGCTCCGATTTGTAGCTGATGAGTCCGGGATAACGGATGCTGCGCACATCCACCCCGTAACGGTTGTGGTAGTAATTACACCAGAATTCACCGGCATACTTACTGATACCATATACGGTGATGGGTTCTATCACGGTCTGCTGCGGGCATTGCTGTTTGGGAGAAGTGGGACCGAACACCGCAATACTGCTGGGCCAGTATACTTTGTGCAGGTTCTCTTCACGCGCAATATCCAACACGTTCAGCAGGCCCTGCATATTGAGGTGCCAGGCAAGATTGGGATTCTTTTCGCCGGTAGCGGATAAGATCGCTGCCAGCAGGTAGATCTGCGTGATGTTCTGGCGGATCACCTGAACATGCAGCATTTCTTTATTCATCACATCGAGGCTCACATAAGGACCGGTGCCTTTCAGCAAAGGATTCTCTTCGCGCAGGTCGGAAGCAACCACATTGTTATTTCCGTATTTCTTTCGAAGGGCAAGCGTTAATTCCACCCCGATCTGGCCTGAAGCGCCGATCACGAGGATCTTATCTTTTACAATAGACATGGCAATCTTTTTATGAGGGCAAAGAAACGAATGAATATCGAATATTGAACGCTGAATATGGAATGCGGAAGTGTTTGACAAACTGCTGTGCCATCGTTCAGATTCCCCTTCTGCTATCTGGGCGAAATGCCTAAATTTGCCCCACACTCAATCTATTCCCATGTTACCAGGCTACCTTACTCGGTTATTCCAGTCACAGTCATACAACCCGGATAATTTTTTCCTGATCGCCGGTCCCTGTGTGGTGGAAAGTGAGGAACTGGTGATGGAGATCGCCGATAAGGTATCAGGCATCTGCAAGCGGCTGGAGATACCCTATGTGTTCAAAGCCAGCTACCGCAAGGCCAACCGTACCAGTGCCAGTTCCTTTACAGGCATCGGAGATGACAATGGACTGAGCCTGATCAAAAAAGTGGGAACCACTTACCAATTGCCCACCACTTCCGATATCCATGCACATGAGGAAGCCGCCATGGCGGCGCCGTATATCGATATTTTGCAGATACCGGCATTCCTTTGTCGCCAAACGGACCTGCTGGTGGCAGCTGCCGAGACGGGTAAGGTCGTGAACGTGAAAAAAGGACAGTTCCTGAGCGGGCCTTCCATGAAGTTTGCGGTAGACAAGATCAAACTGGCCGGAAACGAGCAGGTGATGCTGACAGAAAGAGGGAATACTTTTGGTTACCAGGACCTGGTAGTGGATTACAGGAACATACCCTGGATGCAGGAGAACCAGGTACCCGTGATCATGGATTGTACCCATGCCCTGCAACAGCCGAACCAGACCTCGGGCGTTACCGGGGGAAACCCACAACTGATCGGGACCATAGCCAAAGCAGCCATAGCCGCCGGCGCAGATGGCCTCTTCATAGAGACCCACCCCAACCCTGCCGTAGCCAAAAGCGATGGCGCCAATATGTTACGCCTGGAGCTGCTGGAACCCCTACTCGAAAAACTGGTAACCCTAAGAAAAGCAGTACTGTAATCCGCAAAAAATCATTCACTCATCCACTCATTCAATCATTCAATCATTGAACTTCCTACCAGTTCCTGATCGGATTTCTTCTACCTGCGAGGATATAATTCTTGATATTGATCCAGAAAGCCAGGATCATATAGACCACCAATGGGGAGCCCATGGTGAGAAAACTGATGTAAATGAACCATAACCGGATCTTGGAAGAAGCAATACCCAGTTTTTCGCCAATTTTCGAGCAAACGCCAAAAGCGCTTATTTCCAGAAATTCTCTGATCTTTTGCATAACATTGGTTTGATTTGCCGGGGGGCGCTGAAATCTTTATGCAAATTAGACAAATAAGGGTAATAAAAGTTCAAAAACTCTGTTAATGCCCACCCGATTTTTCGTAAATTTGCGACTCAAAAGCGAACGCATGATCGCGTAACGCTTGACAAAAGTTCCCTTCTGTATACCTGGCGACAGGCGTCCGGCATGCAGTGTTCAGCAGCAGATATCATACAAATTCTAAATTAACACATATGGCTTTTGACATTGAAATGATCAAAAAAGTGTACGCCGAAATGCCTGCCAAGGTAGACGCTGCCCGTAAGGCGCTGGGACGGCCGTTGACACTGAGCGAAAAGATATTGTTTGCCCACCTGCACGCCGACCAGAAACTGGCGGGTTTTGAAAGAGGCAAAAGTTATGTAGATTTTGCACCAGACCGCGTGGCCATGCAGGATGCGACCGCACAGATGGCATTGTTGCAGTTTATGCAGGCAGGCCGCCCAAAAGTGGCCGTTCCTTCTACCGTACACTGTGATCACCTGATCACCGCCAAAGTGGAAGCCAAGCAGGACCTGCAGGTAGCTAACACAGAGAGCAAAGAAGTATACGACTTCCTCGCTTCTGTATCCAACAAATACGGTATCGGGTTCTGGAAACCCGGTGCGGGTATCATTCACCAGGTGGTACTGGAGAACTATGCATTCCCCGGTGGTATGATGATCGGAACCGATTCACACACGGTGAATGCGGGTGGTCTGGGTATGATCGCTATCGGTGTAGGTGGTGCGGATGCCTGTGATGTGATGGCGGGTCTGCCATGGGAACTGAAATGGCCCAAACTGATCGGTGTGAAACTGACCGGAAAACTGAATGGCTGGACCGCTCCGAAAGATGTGATCCTGAAAGTGGCAGGTATCCTGACCGTAAAAGGCGGAACCGGTGCCATTGTGGAATATTTTGGTGAAGGTGCCACCAGCATGAGCTGCACCGGTAAAGGAACCATCTGTAATATGGGTGCCGAGATCGGTGCCACCACTTCTACCTTCGGTTACGACGACAGCATGAGCCGTTACCTGAAAGCCACCGGCCGCGAAGAAGTTGCCAGCATGGCCGATGGAATTGCTGCCTACCTGAATGCAGATCCGGAAGTATATGCAGATCCGAAGAAATATTTTGACGAAGTGATCGAGATCAACCTGAGCGAACTGGAACCACACCTGAACGGACCATTCACTCCGGACCTGGCCACTCCTATCTCAAAAATGAAAGAAGCTGCTGCCGCCAACGGCTGGCCCACCAAAATTGAAGTGGGTCTGATCGGAAGCTGTACCAACAGCTCTTATGAAGATATCAGCCGCGCAGTAAGCCTGGCAAAACAGGTGAAAGCAAAAGGCCTTACCCTGAAAAGTGAATTCACCATCACACCCGGTTCAGAGCAGGTACGTTTTACTGTTGAACGCGATGGTTTCCTGGATGAGTTCAATCAGATCGGTGCCAAAGTATTTGCCAATGCCTGCGGACCCTGTATTGGTATGTGGGACCGTGTAGGTGCTGAGAAAAAAGAAAAGAACACCATCGTACACAGCTTCAACCGCAACTTTGCCAAACGTGCCGATGGTAACCCGAACACTTTTGCCTTTGTGGGTTCACCAGAACTGGTTACCGCATTGGCCATTGCCGGCGACCTGAACTTCAATCCTTTGACCGATACCCTGACCAACGATAAGGGCGAACAGGTAAAACTGGATGCCCCAAGCGGTTTTGAATTACCGGTAAAAGGTTTTGCCGTAGATGATCCCGGTTACCAGGCGCCCGCTGCCGATGGTAGTGGTGTAACAGTGGCCGTTGCTCCGGACAGTAAACGTTTACAACTGCTCGCACCTTTTGCCGAGTGGGAAGGCACTGACCTGAAAGGTCTGAAGCTGCTCATCAAAGCCAAAGGAAAATGTACCACCGACCATATCAGCATGGCAGGCCCCTGGCTGAAATTCCGCGGTCACCTCGACAACATCAGTAATAACATGCTGATCGGTGCTGTGAATTTCTACAACGAAAAAACAGACAACGTCAAGAACCAGCTTACCGGCGAATACGGTCCCGTACCTGCCACCCAACGTGCTTACAAGGCAGCTGGCGTAGGAAGCATCGTGGTAGGTGATGAGAACTATGGTGAAGGAAGCTCACGCGAACACGCAGCCATGGAACCCCGTTTCCTGGGTGTACGTGCGATCCTGGTAAAATCATTTGCCCGTATCCACGAGACCAACCTGAAAAAACAAGGTATGCTGGCCCTCACATTTGCTGATAAAGCTGATTACGATAAGATCCAGGAAGATGATACCATCGATATCATTGGACTGACCAGCTTTACACCCGGCACACCATTGACCCTGGTATTCACACACGCAGATGGCAGCAAAGACACCATCATGGCCAACCACACGTACAACGAACAACAGATCGAGTGGTTCAAAGCCGGTGCTGCACTGAACATCATCCGCAAACAGGTAGCAGGTTAATCAAAATAAGAACTGACCATGTTCCATAAAAAAATCCCGCTGAACAGCGGGATTTTTTCTTTTGTGGCAGGCCTATTGCTTCGGGAAAGCCGGATCGGCCTTCACTTCATTGATCTGTTGCATGTGGCGGTTACTATGTGCCCCAATGAAGAGGATCATCTGGTAACTGTCGTACACACCCACCGGCAATTGATTGACACGGTCGCGCAGGTCATCATTCGTGGTGGTCACATAACCGATCAGCTTATCGCGGTCCTTACTGAATGAAGCCATCGCTTCTGCTGCTGATTTGAAAGGCGTATTCACCGGTTCAAGGGGTGCAAAGGTCTTAGCCTTGTTGCTGCGGTCCTCCACATTTTTAATGACCTGTTCATCCTTGAATTTCACTTCACTCCTTTTTTCAGGAGTGATCGGGTTCTTGAGACTTGCCTCTACCATTCCCCATAACATCTGCTCACTCATGGCAATATGTTTGAGGCAGTCCTCCACACTCCATTTATCCGGAGCGGGTTTGAACGTAAGCTGGGCCTGGCTCAGGCCCTGGATGGCATCCCTGATCCCATTTTTGGTATCGGTCAGAAAATCGGCGGCCAGTTTCCTTTCTTCTTTGGTTAGTCCGGCATCTGCTGTTGAGAAAGAGAGGAGCAGCACCGATGACAACAGGAAGATCATTTTTTTCATACGAATGGATTTTGGTGTAGGTATAGGATTATAACAGAAGAACAAGATAACAGGAATCACAGCAAATATCAACAGATACTTGACCAGTGGAAACACACGCCAGTACTGATCATTAGGCGGTTTCTCCGATGTACTGAATCACAAGTATTTACAACAGGTATTTACCGCAGGCGATCTATTCTTTAGCTGATCCGTTTATCTTACTGCAAAAAATGGAAGCTACCATTATCCAGCAAAAGATATACGAGATCAGGGGCGAAAGGGTCATGCTCGATTTTGACCTGGCCATCTTATATGCCGTTGAGACCAAAGTGCTTAACCAGGCAGTGAAAAGGAACCTGGCCCGTTTCCCGGCGGACTTCATGTTTCAGCTGACCCAGACCGAGTACAATCACTTGAAGTCACAATTTGTGACTTCAAGTTGGGGAGGCACCCGCAAACTGCCTTATGCATTCACCGAACATGGGGTGACCATGCTGGCAGGCATCTTATGAAGTGAGAAAGCCATAGTCATGAACATCACTATTGTAAGGGCATTCATCGCTCTCCGGCAGATGGCGATGCAATACAAAGAGCTGGCAGAAAAACTGGCACAGCTGGAGAACAGTAATCACCAGCAGTTCAAAGACATCTACCAGGTACTGAACTACCTGGTAGAACAGAAACAGCAGGAGGAGACCTTTCAGAAAAGGCAACGGATCGGCTTTATCAAATAATGGCTAATATTACAGTCTGCTATTCTTCTATGGAACATCATCCCAACGACCCGCTGCATGGAAAGACCCTGCAAATGATCCTGACCGAACTGGTAGCACATTTCGGATGGGAGACATTGGGGCATCATATCCCCATCAATTGTTTCACCAACAACCCCAGCATGAATTCCAGCCTGAAATTTCTGCGTAAGACACCCTGGGCAAGAAAGAAAGTGGAACAGCTTTACCTGAGAATGGTGGAATGATCTGCTGATCATCGTACCAGGTACCTTATTTCTTTGCCCGCAGGTATTGCACCGGCCAGTCGATGGACTGATTCAACTGCGAGGCCGCATGTAAGGGAAAATAAGGATCACGAAGCGATTCCCTGGCGATCAGCACCAGGTCTGCTTCTTCCCCGGCAATGATCGCATCTGCCTGCCCGGGTTCGGTAATGAGTCCCACCGCCCCGGTAAGCAACCCGGTCTCTTTTCGGATCGCTGCGGCAAAAGGCACCTGGTATCCCGGGCCAACCGGGATCTTTACATGACCAATATTGCCGCCCGAAGAACAGTCTATCAGATCAACACCCGCTTTTTGCAACTGCTGCGCAAGCGCAATGCTATCGGCTATTGTCCAACCGCCTTCTGTCCAGTCAGTAGCCGATATCCGCACGAACAAAGGCAGTTCTTTAGGCCATTCGGTCTGCACCGCAGCCACCACTTCCAGTAATAAACGGATACGGTTCTCAAAACTTCCGCCATACGCATCTGTGCGGAAATTACTCAACGGAGAATAAAATTCGTGCAAGAGGTATCCATGTGCCGCATGTATCTCCACCACTTCAAAACCGGCCTGTTTTGCCCGTTTCGCCGCTGCTGCAAAATCAAGTACCAGTTGCTCAATAGCAGCAACACTCATGTCTTTCGGTGCCAGGGTTCCTTCCGCAAAGGGAACGGCACTCGGTGCTACCGTTTGCCATCCGCCCTCTTCCAGACCTAATTGCTGACCTCCTTTCCAGGGTTGTGCGCAACTGGCTTTTCTTCCGGCATGCGCCAACTGGATACCCGGAACGGAGCCTTGCTTTTTTATGAAACGGGTAATACGTGCAAGCGGTTCCACCTGCTCATCTTTCCAGAGACCAAGGTCAAAAGGAGTGATCCTTCCTTCGGGAACCACTGCCGTAGCTTCCATGATGATGAGTCCGGCACCGCCCACGGCTCTGCTACCCAGGTGTACCAGGTGCCAGTCGTTGGCAAAACCATCTTCGGCAGAATACTCGCACATAGGCGATACGGCGATCCGGTTGGGGAAGGTTACGGAACGGATAGAGAGGGGATCAAACAGTCTGGCCATAAGTAAATGATTGACAGTGGACAACTATCCTCAAAATTACAAAATAGCAGGCAGCCGTCGGGTGTGTTGCTACACCCGTTACCCAGCAATCATTTCAGCGCAGGTCGGCAGGTTCATCAGATTCCTTCCCAGGTCCTGGGGAAACGATCGGTCACATGGATCGTTCTCACGTGTTTCTGCATGTTCCAGAGATCGGCCTGAGAGAATACAGCTTCCCTTTGATGCGGCAATTCAGCCATTGGGGTTCGCATGGATGGATTGGTGGACAAATCGGCGGTCTCATTCAGAACCGGGTTCGTCTTGTTTGCCGTTACACATCTTTCAGTAAGATAGTACATAACGCCTCCTTTTTTAACCACCTGATACACAGGAAGTTTACAACGCAAAGGTACCGCTCTCCCCTATCCTGCAACATGATTTTTGATGAATGGGATCGTTTTTGAAAGATTTACAAAACCTGCAATAAATGAGGTCGGTTGTTACGAAACGCGCAATCTTCCTTAGGCTTACTTAAGTAAATCAAAGCCGTCGGGGCCCAACACTTCATTTCAGTAAATCCGGCTAGCCCGGGCATATAAAAAGCCCCCGCTGTATGCGGGGGCTTTAGTACTTGTGATATTTCTTTTACTTCACTTCTTCAAATTGTGCGTCTTCCACTGTATCGTTGTTCTGGGCCTGTGAACCAGCCTGCTGATCAGCGCCGGGTTGTGCACCTGCACCTTGTGCAGACTCAGCCTGTGCTTTGTAGATCTCTTCGCTGGCAGCTGTCCAGGCAGTGTTCATCTCGGCCATGGCCGCATCAACACCTGCGATGTCCTGGTTCTTGTGTGCTTCTTTCAGCTTAGCCAGTGCCGCTTCGATCGGCGCTTTCTTATCTGCAGAGATCTTATCTCCAAACTCTTTGAATTGTTTCTCTGTCTGGAAGATCATGCTATCGGCCTGGTTCAGTTTTTCTACTTTCTCACGGGCCTCTTTATCAGAAGCTTCATTCGCTTTTGCTTCGGCCTTCATTTTCTCTACTTCTTCCTTGCTCAGACCGCTACCGGCTTCGATACGGATCTTCTGCTCTTTTCCTGTACCCTTATCCTTGGCACTTACGTGCAACATACCATTGGCATCGATATCGAAGATCACTTCGATCTGCGGAACGCCACGTGGTGCCGGTGGAATACCATCGAGGTTGAACATACCCAGGCTCTTGTTCTGGTTGGCCATAGGACGCTCTCCCTGCAGTACGTGAATCTGTACACCAGGCTGGTTATCGCTGGCGGTAGAGAACACTTCTGTTTTCTTGGTAGGGATGGTGGTATTGGATGGGATCATGGTTGTCATGACACCGCCCATGGTCTCGATACCCAGGCCCAGCGGGGTAACGTCCAGCAGCAATACATCCTTTACTTCACCGGTCAATACCGCACCCTGGATAGCAGCACCTAAGGCAACCACTTCATCCGGGTTAACACCCTTGTTGGGTTTCTTACCGAAGAATTTCTCAACGATCTCCTGCACTTTCGGGATACGGGTTGAACCACCCACCAGGATCACTTCATCGATCTGTGATGTGCTGTAACCGGCATCTTTCAATGCTTCCTCACAGGGTTTCAGGCAACGTGCGAATAATTTATCTGACAGCTGCTCAAATTTGGCGCGGCTCAGTTTCAGTACCAGGTGTTTAGGCACACCATCCACTGCAGTGATATAAGGCAGGTTGATCTCTGTTTCAGAAGAAGAGCTCAACTCGATCTTTGCTTTTTCAGCAGCTTCTTTCAAACGCTGCAATGCCATCGGGTCTTTGCGCAGGTCAATGGCTTCCTGTGATTTGAATTCATCAGCCAGCCAGTCCATGATCACTTTATCAAAGTCATCACCACCGAGGTGCGTATCACCATTGGTCGATTTCACTTCAAACACTCCATCACCCAATTCCAGGATAGAGATATCGAAAGTACCACCACCCAGGTCGAACACGGCGATCTTCTGATCGGCATGTTTCTTATCGAGGCCGTAGGCCAAAGCTGCTGCAGTAGGTTCATTCACGATCCTGCGAACGGTCAATCCAGCGATCTCACCGGCTTCTTTGGTGGCCTGACGCTGCGCATCGTTGAAATAGGCAGGAACGGTGATCACCGCTTCTGACACTTCCTGTCCCAGGTAATCTTCTGCTGTTTTCTTCATTTTCTGCAAGATCATGGCAGAGATCTCCTGTGGGGTATACAGGCGGTCTTCAATGGCCACACGAACGGTATTATTGTCACCTTTGGCAACTTTATAACTCCAGTGGCTGATCTCTTCGGTCACTTCGTCGTGACGACGACCCATGAAACGCTTCACACTGCTGATGGTGTTATGCGGGTTGGTGATCGCCTGCCTTTTGGCCGGATCGCCCACCTTACGCTCACCATTCTTCAGGAATGCCACTACCGAAGGGGTGGTTCTACGCCCTTCATCATTGGCGATCACTACCGGCTCGTTACCTTCCATAACGGCTACACAACTGTTCGTTGTACCGAGGTCAATTCCAATTATTTTGCCCATAACTATTGAATTTCAGTTTATTAATCAGCAGATAAGTGTCAATCCTCATGCCATCCCGGGTAAAAATGCAAAATTGTCAGCCCCCTTACCGCCCTTCTTACAGTATTTCAGGGGCCGGGGCTGGTGGGGAGAAGTATTGGCAGATTGATTTTTGTAAAACAGGGAAAAATCTTAGTTTTAAGACCATGGTTATCAGCGCCGCTGGCCGGATAACCTGACATTCCATCCAATCCTTTGTAAAACCAGGCCTGTTTGTAACCCCCGGTAAAACCCTTGTGTGAGCATAACTGTACCCCCATTCCTGAAAGCATTCGTATGCATGAGCCTCATGTTTTGCTGCACCCTTACACAGGGGCAGCAAAGAGGTAACCTGCGTGGTATTGTGATCAATGATTTTACCAAGGAGACCGTTCCTTTTGCCAGCGTTTACTGGAAAAGGGCCGGTGCAGGAACCACTACCGACAGTGCAGGACAATTCACCCTCCGGTTAAGCCACCACCCCATCGATACCCTCGTGGTCAGTTATGTGGGTTTTGCCGACGTATACAAAAGAGTATCGAACACATTTAAGGACACCGGGCACGTGGTATTGGTGATGCGTGAACTGAAGCTGGCCAATACCGTAGAGGTGAAATCCAAATTCAATAAGGGTCTGCGCTGGTGGAAAGCCATTGTGGCCAACAAATCACGCAACAACCCCTACAAATACGAGAACTATGCGTATGAGCTCTACAACAAGATGGAGCTCGACATCAACAATGTGAGCCGCAAATATTTCACCGATAAAAAACTGCTGAAGCCCTTCCTGTTCCTGCTGGACAATATCGACAGCGTTTCTGACCAGAAACCCTTTCTGCCGGTGTACATGACAGAAGCTTTGTCTGACTACTACTATTCCGTATCTCCCCACCGTGTGCGCGAAGAGATCAAAGCGGCCAAAACAGACGGTATGAAAAATGAGAGCATGCTGCAATTCATAGGCGGCATGAACCAGAAGATCAATGTATACGAGAATTACACCAATGCGCTTGGCAAGGAATTCATCAGCCCGCTGAGCGATGTCGGCGATAAATACTATAACTATAAGGGTGCCGACACCCAGTACATTGGTGGTCAACGGTACCTGCACCTGTTGTTCACGCCCAAAAGAGAGGGAGAGAATACGTTCAGCGGTGATTGCTGGATACATGGAGGCAACTGGGGGATCTATAAGATCAACCTGAACATATCGGCCACGGCCAATATCAATTATGTGAACCGCTTGAGCATTGTACAGGAATTCGCACTGCGTGCCGATAGCGCCTGGATGTTTGCCAAGGACAAAGCGGTGATCGACTTTACGCCATTCGGAAAGGAGAAACTCTCTTTCATAGCCAGGAGAACAAGTACCTACCGGAATGTCCGCGTGAACGATTCCACCATTGAACGTAAGCTGGCCGCCAATAACCAGAAAGAGGAAGTGGTGGTTGCGGAGAATGCAAGGGAGAAGGACAGAAATTTCTGGGAAGAGCAGCGCCATGAAGAGCTGAGTACGAATGAAAAGAAAGTTTACCGGATGATGGATACGATAAAGACCGTACCGGCCTTTATCAAGTATACCAAAGCCATCACTTTCATTTTCGATGGCCATAAAAAACTGGGAGCGGTCGAGATCGGTCCCTGGTTCAAATGGATCAGCGGGAACCAGCTGGAGAAGATACGCCTTCGTTTTGACCTGGGCACCACGGAACAATTCAGCAAATACCTCCGCCTGCATGGGTACCTGGCCTATGGTTTCAAAGACGGCAGATGGAAAGGCAGAGGCGATGTTACTTTCAAGTTCCCCGGCGACCATGGCATTACCCTGTTTGGTTCTTACACCCATGACCTGGACAATGGCCGTACCCGGTATAACGATGAGGACATCACCACCGACAATATCTTCAGCCAGCTGATACGCAGGCAGGGTATCCGGCAAAAATTCCTGGGTGTAGAGGAAGTAAAGCTGGCATTCACCAAAGAATGGAAGAATAAATTTTCGGTGCAACCCTTCTTTACGCGTACAGCCTACGAAACTTTTAATCCGCTACCTACCACCCGCTCGCTGCTGAATCATGCTTCGCAAAAAAATATCGTGAACTCAGAACTGGGTCTACGCTTTCGTTATGCGCCCGGAGAAAGAACCTTTGCCAGGCATCGGAAAGAGATCAGACTGAAAAGTAATATGCCCATTTTTGAGGCCAGGACCGCCTGGAGCATCGAGAACCTTTTTGGCTCCAATTATCAATACCTGCGGTTAGGCGCCAATATCACCCACAATGCCCGTATCCCGCGCTGGGGCAAGCTCAATTACATGGTCTATGGCGGGCAGATCATTTCCAAGGAAGCCCTGCCGTTCATGGTGCTTGAGATACATCCGGGCAATGAGATCTACTATTACAACAAACAGTCCTTTAACCTGATGAACCGCTTCGAATACATCAGCGATAAATTTGTTGGCATCAACGTAGAACACAATCTTGAGAAAAAACTGATCAACCTGTTGCCCTTTATGCGCAAGACCAATATGCGCCAGTTCTGGAATGTAAAATCTGTCTGGGGTAACCTTTCCGATCAGAACAGGTTGCTGAACATACAGGACTATTACTATGAATACCGCATGCGTGCGCTGCGTGGCGGTTTCTATACAGAATTGGGAACCGGTTTCGAGAACATCTTTAAACTGCTCAGGATCGACCTGGTATGGCGTTTTGCTCCCATGCGCAATATTCCACCGGGTATGAATCCGGCACTCTTCAAACCCAGGAATAACGACTTTGGCGTATTTGGCAGTGTGCGTTTCCAGTTCTGACAGACCCGTGTATTTAATAAATCTTTACCAACTGCAGGTTTTCCGGGCATAGGGCATTGCTTATCTTTAAAGCTATGAAAGGAATGATCACAGCTTTGCTGGCTGCCCTGTTTCCGCTCTGCCTGCTCGCCAATACCATCGATCTGACACCCGGCATGGTGATCCGGAACTCTGTCACCATCAACCAACGGACCTATGCTTTAACAGCAGCTGCAGACATCAGCAAACCTGTATTGACCATTGAAGGCAACAACATCACGGTGGATTTTAACCAGGCCATCCTGCAGGGATCTGGCGATAAGAGCAGGCCGGATGAATTTTACGGGCTTGCCGTGCTGGTCAAGAAAGGATCTAAAAACATCACCATCAAGAACGCCTCCATACATGGTTACAAACTGGCTATACTTGCAGACAGTGTGGACAACCTCACCATCGACCATTGCAACCTGAGCTATAACTGGCGCCAGCACCTGCAGAGCAACCGCGAACGGGAAGATATCAGTGACTGGATGAGTTATCACCACAACGAAAAAAATGAGTGGTTGCGTTATGGTGCCGCCATGTACCTGGTGAACTGCAGATCGGCAGTGATCACCAACAATCTCGTTACCGGCGGACAATGCGCCCTGATGATGACCCGCTGTGAAAAATCGATCGTATCGGACAATGATTTCTCCTTCAACTCCGGCATCGGCATTGGCCTGTACAGAAGCAGTCACAACAGGATCTATCATAACCGGGTCGACTATAACGTTCGTGGCTACAGTCACGGTAAGTATAAACGCGGACAGGACAGCGCCGGATTCCTGGTATTTGAACAAAGCAGTGATAATATTATCGCCTATAATACGGCCACACACAGTGGCGATGGATTTTTTCTCTGGGCCGGTCAGACCACGATGGATACGGGCGAAGGTGGCTGTAATGATAATTTCATCTACGGTAACGATTTCTCTTACGCACCCACCAACGGGGTGGAAGTCACATTCAGCCGGAACCTGATCATGAAGAACACCATCAAAGACTGTGATCATGGCATCTGGGGTGGATACAGTTACGATACCGATATCACCGACAATGTCTTCGCCAATAACCGCATCGGCATTGCCATTGAACATGGACAGAACATCAATATCGTCCTGAACGGTTTTCAGAACGACCAGACCGGTGTGAAATTATGGTCGCGCGAGAAACAGCCTGCTGACTGGATCTACGCCCAGAAAAGAAACACCGACAGCCGTAACTACTGGATAGCCGCCAACCGTTTTACCGCTACCCCAAAAGCTTTCGATATCATGGGAACCGATACAGTGGTATTCAGCGGCAATACCAAACTGCTGGTGGATGAGGCCCTGGTTTTAGGTGATCGAGCAGAAAATATTGACACATCGCGTGACGCAGAGATCCTGGATATGGAATACCAGCCGGATGCAAGACTCAAAACCATCAAAGCCTCCAGTATACCTGCAACCATACTGCCGCAGGGCAAACAGGAGATACGCATTACGGAATGGGGCCCTTATGATTTCCGCTACCCACTCTTATGGCTGAAAGAAGTGGACAAGACCGGGCTCTACCATTTCGAGATACTGGGTCCAAAAGGGATCTGGGAAACGGAGCAGGTCTCAGGATTCAGGATCGTTTCCAGTGATACCAACCAGTTTCCGGGAACTCTAACGGCGATAGCCGACAGCACGCAACCTGATCGGTTGATCCGCCTACTTTACAAAGGCCCCGCTTACCGCGACCAGTTTGGCAAATGGCAGGACAGTGGCCAGGCGCATGTATTCAGCTACCGGGAATTTGCACCACAGACCCAATGGACCGTGAACTGGTACCGCTGGGATGCGGAACATGATCCGGCCAAGGATTACCAGACATTCAGTACACTGTTTGAACAGCCTGCCTTTCATACGGTCACAACCGCTAATATTGATTATACCTGGTGGGGAGCCATTGGCAAGGGGTTACCTGCAGACTCTTTTGCCACCGTAGCTACCACGAAAATGATACTCCCCACCGATACCTATGAACTGGGCATTACCGCTGATGACTATGCGAAAGTATTCATCGACGACCAGGAACTGATTAACGCATGGGACAGCAAGTACACGGAACTGGACGAGAATACACATCACCGCAAACAGATCAGGCTGTCGGCAGGAGAACACCGGATCCGTATTGTACATGCTGAGAACAAAGGATTGGCTACCCTGCAGTTTTACCTGAAACCGCTAACGGCTATACCCGCGCGGCTTTGAAAGTGTAGTTCTTCTGAGAAAAATAACTGAAAGCCACCACAAAGACCGTAGTGACCAGTTTGGAAGGTGTGGGATACCATTTGAACACTTCCACAAAGAGTTTCAGAAAAGTATAATTGAGGAACAGGCAGCCCAGTACCACCATGAAATACTTACCCAGTTGCTTGCGCTTACCTACCGATGTTTCCTGGAACACCACGTAACGGCTCAGGTAAAACCCGATAGGGAACGTGACACAGAAGCCGATCAGAAATGCCGCGATATGCGGGCCAATGCTCAGGAACCCGATATGGATGACCTGCTTCTTCAATATAAAATTGTAGGAAACAAAGAAAAGGGCAATGTCCAGGCAGGTGTTGAACCCGCCGCAGGCTGCATACCGGAAGGTCTGTAAAGGCATGAAACGGCGGAACAGTGGGTAAAAAAGGTCCACAACGCCCAGTATCAGGCCACGGGTACTATCATGCAGCTTTCGCATAATGCTGGCGAAGGTAGGGGTTAATTAATTACTTTTGCCAGCCGAAAATGTTAAGAAATGAGCGTCGTTACCAGGATAAAAGAAGTTACCGCAGCCGCTATTCACCAGCTATACCAGGTAGAACTGGCAGCCGGTGATGTATTGGTAAATGCCACCAAACCTGAATTTGAAGGCGACTATACCGTAGTGCTGTTCGCTTTTGTGAAACAACTGAAAAAATCGCCAGATGCATTGGGACAGGAACTGGGGCAACAGATCGTATCGGCCAACCCGGATCTTTTTACTGCCTATAATGTGATCAAAGGTTTCCTGAACCTGACGGTTGCGGATGCTTATTGGTTGCAGTTCATCAGCGGGCAATACAGCAATACGGATTTTGGTCATGCGAAACCGAATGGTGAGAAAGTGATGGTGGAATACTCCTCTCCCAACACCAATAAACCGCTGCACCTGGGGCACCTCAGGAATAATTTCCTGGGAAGGAGCATCGCCGAAATCTTAAAGGCCAACGGTAACGATGTGGTGAAGACCTGCATCGTGAACGACAGGGGCATCCATATCTGCAAAAGCATGATCGCCTGGCAGCTGTTTGGCAATGGCGCCACACCCGCTTCCACCCATACCAAGGGCGATCATTTTGTGGGCGACTATTATGTGAAGTTCAACGATGAATACAAACGCCAGGTAGAAGAGCTGAAAGCCAAGGGCAAACTGGACGAAGAAGCAGAAAAGACCGCACCCATCATGCTGGCCACCCAGCAGATGCTGCTCGACTGGGAAGCCGGCAAACCTGAAGTGATGGAACTCTGGCGCACCATGAACAGCTGGGTCTACGAGGGTTTTGATGCCACTTACCAGCGCATCGGCAGTGATTTCGACAAGACCTATTACGAAAGCGACACCTATTTGCTGGGTAAGGACCTGGTAGAGACCGGTCTGGCCAAAAAAGTGTTCTACCAGAAACCCGATGGCAGTGTGTGGATCGATCTTACAGCTGACGGACTGGATGAAAAACTGGTGCGCAGAAAAGACGGCACTTCCGTATACATCACACAGGATATTGGCCTGGCAGAACAGAAGCAGAAAGAGTTCAATGCCAAACAAAGCATTTATGTGGTGGGTGACGAGCAGAACTATCATTTCAAGGTATTGAAACTGATCTGTCAGAAACTGGGTCTGCCTTCGGCTGATGGCATTTATCACCTCAGTTATGGTATGGTGGAACTGCCCACTGGTAAAATGAAAAGCCGGGAAGGTACCGTAGTGGATGCCGATGACCTGGTGGAAGAAATGGTGAACATAGCCCGCCAGAAAACAGAGGAACTGGGCAAGGTGAAAGATTTTACAGAAGAGGAATTGCAGGAATTATACGACACCATTGGCCTGGGTGCCCTGAAGTTTTTCCTGCTGCGTGTGGACCCCAAAAAGAAAATGGTCTTCAATCCCGAGGAAAGCATCGACTTCCATGGTTTTACCGGGCCATTCATTCAATATACGCATGCCAGGATCAAAAGTATCCTGCGCAAAGCCGAACCCGTGACCGGCATCCAGGAACAGGGCCCGCTCCTGCCCCTGGAAAAAGAACTCTCCATTCACCTGGAAATGTTCCCCACAGTGTTACAGGATGCAGCCCAGGAACATGACCCATCCAAAGTGGCCATCTACGTGTTCAACCTGGCGAAGACCTTTAACTCCTTTTATACCGAACATTCGATAGCCAATGCGGAGACACCTGAAAAAAAGGCACTTCGTTTGCAGTTATCACAACTTACGGCCCAGGCCATCAAAAACGGGATGAGCGTACTGGGTATCCGGGTTCCCGAAAGAATGTAATCCCTTACGGGTCATGGATTCACAGGTACATTCAATTAAAATCTGTGAATCTTCGGCAAAATTTCCCTGTTTGCTTTACATTTGCGTTCCCAAAGATGCGGCAGGTGGCGAACCTGACTGTGGGAATAGAGATACCATACTTGCGGAGGTGGCGAAATTGGTAGACGCACTACTTTGAGGTGGTAGCGCCTTTTACCGGGCGTGGGAGTTCGAATCTCCTCTTCCGCACTAAACCGGCTCATTTTGAGCCGGTTTTCTTTTTTATACCCCCTATTCTCATTTATCCTTTTTACATAGACGAAATGTTCGAACCTGCCTGCCGGCAGGCAGGTCTCCTCTTCCGCACTAAACCGGCTCATTTTGAGCCGGTTTTCTTTTTTATACCCCCTATTCTCATTTATCCTTTTTACATAGACGAAATGTTCGAACCTGCCTGCCGGCAGGCAGGTCTCCTCTTCCGCACTAAACCGGCTCAAAGTGAGCCGGTTTTCTTTTTTATACCCCTATCTCATTTATCCTTTTTACATAGACGAAATGTTCGAACCTGCCTACCGGCAGGCAGGTCTCCTCTTCCGCACTGAACCGGCTCATTTTGAGCCGGTTTTTTTGTTTTCAACGCTTAAGCTTACTTTGTAAAAAAATAGTCCATGTCGAGTTTTATCATCACCTGTCCCAACTGCAATAACCAGTTCGAACCCGGCGATTCCATGCGTGAGGAGATCCAGAAAGAGCTGCGCGGTAAGATGGCCGACTGGCAGAAGAAAAAAGACGAAGAATTCAGGCTGAAGGAGAACAGTCTGCTGCTGCAACTGCAGGCCAAAGACGAGGAGAACCGCAAACAGATAGAGGCTGAAAAAAAGAAGCTGGAAGAAGTTATCCGCAAATCAGTGGTCACCGATTTTGAGAACCAGCTGAAAATACTGCAGCAAACGGCCGCAGAAAACGAAGAGAAACTGAAAGAGGCCCGTAAACAACAACTCGAGTTCCTGCAGAAAGAACAGGCCCTGAAAACCAAAGAAGAAGAACTGCAGCTTACGGTACAGAAACAATTGCTGGAGGAACGGGAGAAACTGAAAGAACAGCTGCAGAAAGAAGAGGCGGAAAAATTAAGCCTGAAAGAACAGGAATACCAGCTGCGCATGAAAGAACTGGAGAAGCAGCTGGACGACCAGAAAAAGCTGGCCGAAGAAATGCGCCGTAAATCGGAACAGGGAAGTATGCAGTTACAGGGCGAAGTGCAGGAACTGATGCTGGAAGAATTGCTGCAGGCCACTTTCCCCTTCGACAAGATCGAAGAAGTGGGCAAAGGGGTTCGTGGTGCGGATTGCACCCAAACCGTACGCAACCAGTTTGGCAATGAAGCCGGTAAGATCATTTACGAAAGCAAACGCACCAAGGATTTCTCCAACGAATGGATAGAGAAACTGAAAGCAGATATGCGTACGCTTGGCGCCGATGTGGCGGTGATCGTTACACAGGCTTTCCCGAAAGACATGGACCGCTTTGGCGAAAAAGAAGGGGTATACATCTGTAGTTTTGCAGAAGTGAGAAGTGTGGCACTGCTGTTGCGTAACGCACTTCTGAAAATAGCCGATGCCAAAAAAAGCCAGGACAACAAGGGCGACAAAATGCACATGCTCTACGATTACCTGACCGGCAGTGAATTCGGCGAACAGTGGAAAGCCATCCGCGAAGGTTTCATGAGCATGAAACTGAGCATCCAGCGCGAAAGGGATGCCATGGAAAAACTCTGGAAAGCCCGCGAGAAACAGCTTGAGAAAGTATTGCTGAACGCAGCACATATCAAAGGCTCGGTGGAAGGCATTGCCGGCGCCGATGCCATTAACCTGAACCTGATCGAAGACACAGATCCTTTATTACTTGAGTAATCCCTTCAACCATATCGACCCATCTGCCCAGCCCGACCGCCCTTCGAAGAAGAAACCCATCTTCCCGGTGAACGACGCCCTGCGCCAGTACCTGGTGAAATATGGGCGGGAAGTGAAACTGCCGGTGAGTTATGCGGACCTGCAGCGCTTCACCTACACCGTTCCGTTAAAAGACAAATACGGCAAGGAGACCGCCTGGGAAAAAGTTTCGTACGACATGCACGAATGGGAATTCCTGCGCGAGAACCTGGTACGCATCTACGCCATCCTGAAAACCGAGGGCGACCTCAGTTTCATCAACCACCTGGATGTGGCAAGGATCGATTTCTGTTTTTTCGGGAACAGCCAGCCCTTCCGTATCCGCATCGTGAACAAGTTCAACGATAATTACGACCACTATTATATCAAGAAAGCTGATGCCAGCCGTATTTACGGACTGGAACTGGAACACCTGCTCTCCCCCAACCGAATGACCTATTTCACCGATAAGGAGACCCTGATAGAAGAGCATATACCCGGTATACCCGGAGATATCTTTATACACGATTACCTGCAGGACCCCAACACCAACCAGATACGCCTGGCCAAAGAATTCGTAAAATTCAACGAACGCTGTTTTGTACACCTGCTCGGCGATATGCGTGCGTATAATTTCGTGGTCAACATCACACCCGATATTGAAGATTACCAATACCGGATCCGCGCCATCGATTTTGATCAGCAGTCTTACGAAGGAAGGAAGAACCTGTACCTGCCCCAGTTCTTCAAAGAGAACAAACCCTTGGTGGATATTGTGGCCAAACACCTGGATGCCAAATCCATTGCGCAATACCAGGCAGAAGAAAGGACCATGATGACCTTCCGGCTGGTATCCGCCCGTTACCGGATGAAGGAGATCCTGGATATCATGGCATATGATGATATCTCCAAACCCGAGAAGATCGAGCAGCTGAAGCAGGAACTATCTGAACATTTCCACAACCCCACCGACTTCAAAAAGGCAAGGACCATGGGGCAACTCGTCAAACGGCAAATGAAAGTGATGCTCCAGAAAAATCTCATGTTCGTCCCCAAAACCAAAGCCCAAAGCCGCTTCGACGACTAACAAAAAAAACATTCACTCATTCACTCATTCACTCATTCACTCATCCACTCATTCATTCATTGCTCTCCCCCACGCCAAACAAACAGTCCCCATGATCCGGTACTGGATCAATAAAGGAATGTTCCATTCCTTTTTCACAAACCTTGCCTGAATGGTACCACTATCAGAAAGTGTAAAGGGTTCGATCCGCAATACTTCACTGAAATCCACATCGCCATAGCCCCACCATTTGAACAGGGCTTCCTTGCAACTCCACAAAAGGGTCAGTAAGCGGGTTTGCTGGTCAGCGGGATATCCCTGCACAAACGCCAGTTCTTCCGGATGCAGGAATTTGTGTTGGATCTTTTGCACCCTTTCCGTGATCTCTTCAATATCTACCCCCACCCTTTCTGTACTGCTCGCGATGGCTGCGGCATATTTGCTGCAGTGAGAGATGGAGAAATGGTATTGTTCACCGGGCAAAAAAGGTTTACGGGTGTCGGCGATCTCGATCTCCTTACTGGGAAAATCCGGGAACAGGAATGGCAGCAGATAACGGCCGGCCAGGTGCTGCAAGCGTTTATGCGGATGAGTGATCTCTCTTCCCAGTGGCACTGCCTTCAGGAAAAAAATGGCTTCTTCTTCGATCTTCCAGACAGCCAGCCTGGTAGTTGGGTTGATATCTTGTTGATAAAACAGCGGCACTGCAGCAATTTAGCATTTAGATTGCAGGGCTTACATGATATAAGCTCTCAATTAGATAAAAGTACAAAGAATGATCCTCACAGATTCACGCATACTGGAAGAAATGGAAAAGGGCACCATCAAGATAGAACCTTTTAACCGTGCCGATCTGGGCAGCAACAGCTACGATGTGCACCTGGGAAAATGGCTGGCCACTTATGTGAATGCAGAACTGGATGCCAAAAAACACAATAAGATCGAATATTTCGAAATACCGGATGAAGGTTTTGTATTGCAGCCTCATGCATTTTATCTTGGCGTAACCCAGGAATATACCGAGACCCATTCGCATGTTCCCTTCCTGGAAGGTAAATCATCCACCGGACGCTTGGGCATTGACATACATGCCACCGCAGGCAAGGGTGATGTGGGTTTCTGCGGCAATTGGACACTTGAGATCTCCTGCAAACAGCCTGTACGCGTGTACAAGGGTATGCCCATCGGCCAGCTCATCTATTTCCCTGTGGATGGAGAGATCGCGGTCAAATACAACCAGAAAGGCAATGCCAAATACAGTGGACAGCCGGACAAACCGGTAGAGAGCATGATGTGGAAGAACCAGTTCTAGGATCAGTGATTCAGTTTCCAGATGGCTGCTGTCAGTACAGTGGCAAAACTTACCCAACAGAGATAGGGAACCAGCAGCCAGGCAGCCGTTTTCGACAAACGGGCGAACCAGACAATGGTCAGCAGGATGAACAACCACATGAGCACGATCTCAAGTAGTGCCGCACCGATCAGGTGCTGGTTAAAGAACAGGATACTCCAGCAGAAATTAAGCGCGAACTGGATCATAAAAAGTAAAACTGCCACATTGCGCACAACAGAACGCGGCTGTTTCCAGACCAGGTACAAACTGATCCCCATCAATAGGTACAGGGTTGACCAGACGGGACCAAACACCCAATTGGGGGGATTGAAGGAGGGTTTCTGCAGACCTGCATACCAACCGGGGATCTCACTGATCGTGAAAATGCCGCCTAAAGAACCTATTCCAACCGTGAACAGGACGGAAGCTGCCAGTTTTTGCCAATTAAAGTTTGCCATATTTCTTCTGGTAGGCGATTAACCATCCCACCACCTCATTATAACTGTTCAACCCCTCTGTTTGTTTATTCAGTTTCAGGTATTGGTCGTACAAACCGGATACGGCGGGTGAAATACGGTTCCTTCTCTTATAAAAGAATTCGCGGATCTCTTTCCTGTCTCTCTTTACCAGGGTATCCAGTAAAGACCGGTTCTGCAGGATCATCGCCTCAAATTGACTGTAATCCTTTTCCTTCCCGTACATGCGCACCTGTTCCCCCTGGGCATAGGAAAACAGGTCCAGGTAGGCAGAATACCGCACATATACATTCTTAGAGGCCATTGCCGCCAGGAATCCCACAAAATTGGCTTCGCTTTCACTGGCATAACCCAGCTGGTGGGCCATTTCGTGGAGGGTGATATATGGTATCAGTACCCGGGGTAGATCAGTTCGGAGCTGTGCCTCGCCGGTAAAAGGATTATAATACCCTGTAAAACCCACATAATCGGCAATGCTACTGTACAGGCTGGATTTTACGGACCGGTTCCGGTAATTCAGGAATTCATATTCATTGGAAGCCGTTTCGTAGGAACGATAAGCTTCCCGGTACAGGGTGTCCAGCGGAGGAACAGGTAAAACCGTATCCCCTATCTGGCGCCGGCATTCATTCAGTTGATCGATCAGTTGGCGTGACAGCGCGGTCACTTCTTCCCTGGTATAGGCATTTTTACTGATCCGGAGCTGGTGGGCAATACCCAGTCGATGGTAATTGAGCCCCCACATCAGCTGGAATACGATGAATAACCACAAAACCGTACTTAAGAAGTTGACTCCCATCCGAACCAATCTTGCCCGGGTAAGTTCGCGACGGTACCATGAACCCACCAGCCGCACAAGCCCTATCAGTAATAAAAGGAATACCCAGGCGTACAGCAGATCGCCCAAGCTGAAGGGCACCCAGCGGGTGAGGGTACGGAGCGTGGAAGCCAGAGCCGGGTAGATACCCAGGGAGTATGATCGCTCCACCTGCTCCGGGAAAGCTGAAAATATGCTGATAATCAATGAAATAGAAAAAAGGATGCCTAATTTCACCCATTGATATGCTGAAATGGTCCTTTCCTGCTTCATGACCACAAATATGATATAAAATACCCTATCATTGCCCAAAGGGTGCAGATCGGGCCCGGTTCAATTTTCCTTTGGGATTTCGGGCGTTTTGGCGTACCTTTGCAAGCCCTTAAAAAACGGTTATGAATCAGCGGCGGGAATTTGAGATAGCATTTGTGGGTTTGAAGCCGGGGATCCATGTTTACGAATACCGGATTGAGGATAAGTTCTTTGTACCGTATGGGGAGCAGGATTTTACCAACTGCGTTGCGAATGTCAAGCTGAGCCTCGATAAAAAGAACGGCTTCATGCAGCTGAAATTCGACATCGACGGAACGGTGAATGCGCCTTGCGACCGGTGTGGGAACACACTGCCCATGCAGCTTTGGGACGAGTTCAACATCATTGTGAAAATGGTGGACGACCCGGACGAGATGAATGAACAGGAAGAGGACCCGGATGTATATTATATCAGCCGCGGTGAGAGCCATTTACACCTGGCCGACTGGATCTACGAGTTCATCAACCTGAGTGTTCCGCTGCAGAAAATGTGCAGTAAGGAAGAGATGGGTGGACCCAAATGCAATACAGAGGTACTGGAGAAACTGAGGAAAATGGAAGAAGAGACCCGGAAAGACAGTGGTAATACTGTTTGGAAAGGACTGGATAAATTTAAAAACCTGGATTAATTTTTTTTGATACCATAAATTTCGAGATATGCCGAATCCTAAACGCAGACACTCCCAGCAACGTAGCGCCAAGAGAAGAACTCACTACGTAGCGCAGGAAGTAACATTGAGCAAAGACAGCACCACTGGTGAAACACATGTACGCCACCGCGCGCACGTGAGCGAAGGAAAATTGTTCTATAAAGGGAAACTGGTAGCTGAAAAAGCTCCTCTGAAAGCGTAACCTTTTTAGTACAACTTTTAGCTTCGTGCCACGATGAATATTGGATTAGACATGATGGGTGGGGATTTTGCACCACTGGAAGCGGTCAAAGGACTACAGCTGTACCTGTCTGACCCAACCCGCACGGCATCCATATACTGCATAGGTGATGAAACACTGGTAAAACCCCTGTTGGAGGAACACCAGGTTGCATCACCTAATTTGCATTTGGTACATGCCCCTGAAGTGATCGGTTACCATGAGCATCCCACCAAAGCCCTGAAAGAAAAACAACGTTCCTCCATCGCCATCGGTTTTCATATGCTGGCCACGGGAAAGATCGATGCTTTCATCAGTGCGGGCAATACCGGCGCCATGCTGGTAGGTGCCATGTTCAGCATCAAACCCATAGAAGGTGTGCAACGGCCTACCATCGCCACTGTTGTTCCCAAGATCAATGGAGCTACGGGTGTGATTGCGGATGTAGGCCTGAATGCCGATTGCAAACCCGAGAACCTGAACCAGTTTGCCATACTGGCCAGTCTCTATGCACAGTACATCCTCGGTATCAGCCAGCCGAAAACCGGTCTGCTGAACGTAGGTGAGGAGGAAGGAAAAGGCAACCTGCTTGCACAGGCCGCTTATCCCCTTCTGAAAGAGAATGCAGCCATTCATTTCATCGGTAATGTTGAAGGACGGGACCTGTTCAATGACAAGGCCGATGTGATCGTCTGTGATGGTTTCACCGGAAATATCCTCCTCAAAATGGCAGAATCGCTGTACGATGTGGCTGAACAGCGTGGTTACAAGGAAGATGCTTATTTTAGCCGTTTCCATTATGAGAACTATGGTGGTACGCCCGTACTGGGTGTGGCCAAACCCGTGGTCATCGGTCACGGTATCAGCAATGCCAAAGCTTTCCGGAACATGATCGATGTGGCCGGCAAAATGATCGAGAGTGATCTCTGCGGAAAGATCGCCGAGAAATTCCGATCCTGATCACCGCCAGGTACTGCTAACCGCTCCCGTTTCCATCATCGCAAACCCGGCATCACATGAGCCTCTCCTCTTTTTTCTGCAAGCAGATCTTCCGCCTGAGTGGCTGGACCGTAGATACCAACCTGCCTCCCGAGATCAAAAAATCCATCATCATAGCGGCACCCCATACCAGTAACTGGGATTTCTGGTATGCAATGGCCAGTTTCACCATCTACCGGCTGAGGATCCGGTTCACCATCAAAAAAGAATGGATGCGCTTCCCTTTTGGCCTGCTGATGAGACCGCTGGGAGGCATCGGCATTGACCGCAGACCCAGAACAGCCGGGGCTGACAGGATAAGTTTTGTAGAAGCCATGATCGACCTGTTTCACCAGAACGAGCAACTGATCATCCTGATCACGCCGGAAGGTACCCGGAGCCGGCAGGAAAAGTGGAAGACCGGATTTTACCATGTAGCCCTGGGAGCCGGTGTACCCATTTGCCTGGGGTATGTTGACTATCAGAACAAAAAAGCCGGCATCGGCAAAGTGATCCATCCTACCGATTTTGCCACGGATATGCGGACCATCATGGATTTCTACCGGAATATCCATCCGAAATACCCCGAAAATTTCGCCCTCGACCAGGAATTTGCCGGGTAGGAAGCATTCTGCAGACTGCCAGAACTGTATTTCATCAAGCTATATTTCCACTTATCACAATCCCCATTTTCCCCTCTGACAGGTAAAGTATCTGTAACTAATTGATTATTATATACTTGAA
This sequence comes from uncultured Sediminibacterium sp., assembly GCA_964460235.1. Classification (GTDB taxonomy): domain Bacteria; phylum Bacteroidota; class Bacteroidia; order Chitinophagales; family Chitinophagaceae; genus Sediminibacterium. Next base: position 58,258 of record CAYWPM010000007.1, read on the forward strand.
TGTATAACACATTATTATGCCATAGAAAATACCACCCTAAAGAAGGTACTATGTATTGCATAGTATTATTAACGGTTATATCTTTGATCTATCAAACAAACAAAAACCATTAAAATAACCGTTATGAAAAAGTTCCTTTTTGCCGCCTACATGATCTTCCTGGTAACCCTGGTACCTGCTGTGATCTTTGCTTACCTGCATTCAGACAACAGCGGAAAGAATAACAAAACCAATACTGAGATCAGTAAAGAGATCAGCAATGGCCGTGAAGATGCCGATCTGTTACACCTGGTAAAGACATTTTAACCGCTTTTATGCAGATTTACCTAGCATTGTTGATACAAACAGAAGATTCCCAAGGGTAGCGGATCTGCCAACCCTGTATATCCGCTCCCTTTTTAATTTCCCCTTTTCGATGTAGCTATTTTACAATTGGCCATTGCCGGGATGCCCAAAACTTTACCTTTGTCGCAAACAAGCGTTAGTTTATTATGTGGCTGAACAACATCCTGGAAACCATCGGAAACACCCCCCTGATCAAACTCAATAAGGTCACCAAAGACATTCCCGCCACCGTGCTGGCCAAAGTGGATTATTTCAATCCCGGTAACTCCATCAAAGACCGTATGGCACTGAAAATGGTGGAAGTGGCCGAAAAAGAAGGCAAACTGAAACCTGGCGGTACCATCATCGAAGGCACCAGCGGTAATACCGGTATGGGCCTGGCACTGGCTGCCTGTGTGAAAGGGTATAAATGTATTTTTGTCACCACCGACAAACAATCCAAAGAAAAAGCAGATATCCTCAAAGCCGTAGGTGCGGAAGTGATCGTTTGTCCGACCAACGTACTTCCCGAAGACCCCCGCAGTTATTACAGTGTGGCCAAAAGACTGGGCAAAGAGATCCCCAATTCCATGTATATGAACCAGTACGATAACCTGGCCAACCGCCAGGCGCATTATGAAAGTACTGGCCCTGAGATATGGGAACAGACGGAAGGAAAGATCACCCACCTGGTTTGCACGGCCGGTACAGGCGGAACCATCACCGGAACTGCCATGTACCTGAAGGAAAAGAATCCGAACATCAAAGTATGGGCCATTGACGTGTATGGCTCACTGCTGACCAAATATTACAAAACAGGCGAGATCGATATGTGCGAGGTTCATCCTTATATCTCAGAAGGTTTTGGTGAAGATTTTGTACCGCAGAACTACAATATGAGCGTGATCGATCATTTTGAACAGGTGACCGACAAGGATGGTGCAGTGATGGCCAGGCGCATTGCCAAAGAAGAAGGCCTGTTCTGCGGATACAGTGCCGGCAGCTGTCTGCAGGGATTGATGCAGCTGAAATCGAGCCTTACAAAAGACGATGTGGTGGTATGTATCTTCCACGACCATGGCAGCCGGTATGTAGGTAAGATCTACAATGACCAGTGGATGATGGAGCGCGGTTTCCTGGATGTAAAGACCTTCAAGGACATCGTTAACGGAAGACACAGCAAAAGACTGGTCACCCTTGAACCCACGCACACAGTTGCGGAAGCGGTTGACCTGATGAAGAAATACGATATTGAACAGATCCCTGTGATGAAGGACCATGAATGTGTGGGTGCAGTAAGCGAGAGCGGCCTGTTCCAGAAAGTGTTCAGCAACCCGGAGATCCGTAATGCAACCGTGGCCAGTGTACTGGAACCCGCCTACCCTGTGGTTGATTTTGATACACCCGTGGAAAGACTCGGCAGCCTGATCACCAAAGAAAACGGGGCTGTACTGGCCAAAGATGAGAAAGGCGAATACCACATTGTTACCAAGTACGATGTGATACAGAGCCTGGCAAAATAGTGAGACGTGAAACGTGAGTGGTGAGTAGTGAGTAGTGAGTGAGAAACCATTGACTCACCACTGACAACTCACTACTCACGACTGACGATTCACCACTCACGTCGCACGAGCGCCGCACCCCCAAACCTCTTTATCATGATCTCTACCCGGCACGAAGTCTTCTTCACGGTAGCGCAGCAGAAAAGCTTTTCAAAAGCCAGCCAGGTATTGTATATATCGCAGCCCGCGATCAGCCGGCATATCCGCTCGCTGGAAGATTATTATAAGACCCAGCTCTTCAACCGGAAAGGGGTACACATTGAACTCACTCCTGCCGGCAAACTCCTGTTCGAAAAACTGGCCGAGGTAAAACGCATACAGGAGCAGACGGAATTCGAGATCTCCGGTATCCGCGATGTGATGCAGGCCAAAGGTGTACTGAAACTGGGTGCCAGCACCACGGTTGCCCTGTACATACTGCCCAAAGTATTATCGTCCTTTAACCAGCATTATCCACAGATCCATATCAGCCTGCTCAACCGGAACGCGGAACTGGTGCTGGAAGCATTATTGAACGGCGATATAGACCTCGGCATCATTGAGGGCCGGAGCAAACTGACACAGGTGGATTACCAACCCTTCCTGTCAGACGAAGTGGTGGCCGTATGCAGCAAGAAAAGCCCGATCGCCAAAAGGAAAAGTTATGCCATCCAGGATATCAAACAAATGCCACTGGCCATCCGGGAGAGAGGCAGCGGAACGCTGGCTGCATTGAAATATGCGCTGGAAAAACACAAGATCAAATTAACAGACCTCAACATCAAAGTAAGACTGGGCGGCACAGAAGCCCTGAAGAATTTTTTGATCGAATCGGACTCACTGGGCTTCCTGCCTCATCGATCGGTGATGAAGGAACTTACCTGGGGGGAACTGACCCTTGTTCATTTTGAGAAACTGCATATTGAACGGGATTTCTATTTTGTACAGCGCAAGGGCGAGAACAGCGGACTGAGCAAAAGTTTCATCAAACTGGCCCTGAATATCCATAACCTGTAGTTATAGCTTATAACAATTATCAATCAAATCGGTTATGAGCTTGCTGTAGCTTTGGCAAATGAAAATAGCTGCCAATCACCCACTCACAGATAATATCCAGGCATTGTCGTCTGCGGCCAATCAATTATTCGATCGCGAACTGTTACAGGAGATCCGGAGCCTGTCTGAACAACTCTGTCCCGAATGGCTGGCGGGATACATGGGTCTGAAAAAACTCGTGGAAAAAAATTACCGTCCGGATGATGACCCGCACAGTTTCCTGCTGGAGAACGGATAACTGTTCGGCGGGATGATTTGGTGTATTTTTACGCCATGTATTGTTACACCGACCAGATACAGCAGGAAGTCCGCTTGCAGATGATCCCGAAAAGGATCGTGTCGCTGGTGCCTTCGCAGACGGAATTTTTGGCAGCGATCGGTCTGGATGCGGAAGTGGTGGGCATCACCAAATTCTGCGTGCATCCCACACACTGGTTCCGGAACAAACAACGGGTTGGCGGAACCAAACAGGTGCATCTGGAAACCGTGCGGGCATTACAACCCGATCTCATCATCGCCAACAAGGAAGAAAATGTAAGGGAGCAGGTGCAGGCCCTCGCTGAGATTGCACCCGTATGGACCAGCGACATCAATACCATCAACGATGCATTGCAGATGATGGAAGCCATCGGCTCCCTTACCGGGAAACAGGCGGAAGCAACTGTTGTCATCGAAAACATAAACGCCCAAAGAAAACTACTGCAACAACAAGTTGCCGGAAAGAATGCATCAAGACGTGTTGCGTACCTGATCTGGAAAGATCCCTATATGACCGTTGGAGGAGACACGTTCATCGATGCCATGTTACAGGAATGTGGCTGGCAGAATGTGTTCACTGACAGAACAAGATATCCCGCGACCAGCATCGCCGAACTGCAGGCAACTGCACCCGAATGGTTGTTCCTTTCTTCAGAGCCCTACCCTTTTCAACAGCAACATGTCAATGAACTGCAACAGGTATTCCCCGGTACGCGCATACAACTGGTAGACGGGGAAATGTTCAGTTGGTATGGCAGCCGTATGATAGCTGCATTCGCGTATTGCCTGGAAATGCAGTAACAGCGGGCTTGATAGGATATTTTGTGTATTTCGTACACAAAAAGCTAACAGATGTTTGCCCTAAGTAAAGTATCTTGCAGATATCAATAAGCCCCCAAAGCTGCTAAACCAGACAATCTAAACACATGAAAAAATACCGTGCCGGCGTATTATTCGGCGAAGAACTCGAAGCATTGTACAACGATGCAAAAGACAACCAGTTTGCACTTCCTGCAGTTAACACCATTGGTACCAACACCATCAATGCAGTGCTGGAAACAGCAGCCAAAGTAAACTCACCGGTGATCATCCAATTCTCCAACGGCGGTGCACAGTTCATTGCCGGTAAAGGAATGCCCAACGATCAGTTGCAGGGGAATATTGCAGGTGGCATATCGGGTGCCCTGCATATCCACAACGTGGCCAAACACTATGGCGTACCCGTGGTACTGCATACCGACCATGCTGCCAAAAAATGGTTACCCTGGGTAAGTGGCCTGATCGATGCAGGAGAACAATTCTTTAAAGAGAAGGGCCAGCCCTTGTTCAGCTCACATATGCTGGACCTGTCTGAAGAGCCCCTGGAAGAAAATATCCATACCTCTGTTGCATTCTACAAACGCATGGCGCCACTGGGCATGAGCATCGAGATCGAACTCGGCGTTACAGGCGGTGAGGAAGACGGTGTGGACAACAGCGGCGTAGAGAACGACAAATTATATACCCAGCCACAACACGTTGCCTATGCGTATACCGAACTGAGCAAAGTGGGTAAACTGTTCACCGTAGCTGCGGCTTTTGGTAATGTACACGGTGTGTACAGTCCGGGTAATGTGGAACTGCGCCCCGTGATCCTGAAAAACAGCCAGGACTATATTGAGAAAGAACTGAAGACCGGTCCGAAACCCGTTTACTTTGTATTCCACGGTGGTAGCGGCTCACCGCAGCACCAGATCAGGGAAGCCATCGGTTATGGTGCCATCAAGATGAATATCGACACCGATCTGCAGTGGGCCTTCTGGGAAGGTATTCAGCAGTTCTATGTTAAAAATGAAGCCTACCTGCAGGGCCAGCTGGGTAACCCGGAAGGTGCTGACAAACCCAATAAAAAATACTACGATCCAAGGGTATGGTTACGCAAGGGCGAAGAAAGCTTCAGCAAAAGGCTGGAACTGGCTTTTGAGGACCTCAACTGTATCAACCGGAACGCATGATCGCATCAGAATAAGCATTACCACCGCCAGCCTGAAAAACTGGCGGTTTTTTGTGCCCGTAACTGGTCAGGACGCCCGGCCAACCAACAGAACCCGGGACAGCAATTTTACCGGTTTCGATTCTGAACTATTTGGTTGTAGTAGCGATATATATTAATTTATCCCTTATTTTCACCCCCCCTTTTCCGGAAGGGGATGGTTAAAGCGGAGGAACCCGATTCACCATCCGGGTGGTTAAAAATGATTATCTTCACCGCCCCAATTGCAATTGACCGTTATGAAAAAAGAACGTGAAGAAGACTTTGAAGCTAACCTGACCGGAGACGACAGCCAGGGAGGAGACCCTGCCAAACCCCGGTGGTTCAAACGCATCAGGAAAGGTATTTTAACTTCTACAGCCGATAAAAAGGAAACGCCCGAGGGTCTATGGACCAAATGCCCGGAGTGTAATTATATCTGTACCACCAGCGAATTAAAGGAGAACCTTTTTGTTTGCCCCAAATGTAACTACCACCACCGCATCGGCAGTGATGAGTACTTTGACGTGATCTTCGACAATAAGGAATACACAGAACTTTTCGAAGACATACAGAGCATAGATGCACTCGGTTTTACCGACCTGAAACCTTACCAGAAGCGACTGGACGATATTCATTCCAAAACCGACCTGAAAGACTCTATGCGCGTTGCCGTGGGCAAGGCCAATGGAGAAGGTATTGTGATCGCCTGTATGGATTTTGAATTCATCGGCGGCTCGCTGGGCAGTGTGATGGGCGAAAAATTCAGTCGCGCGGTAGATTACTGTATCCAGCACAAACTTCCCTATCTCGTGATCAGCAAAAGTGGTGGTGCCAGGATGATGGAAAGTGCTTTCAGCCTGATGCAGCTGGCCAAGACCAGCGGTAAATTATCGCAGTTAAGTGATGCACAACTTCCTTATATCTCCCTACTCACCGATCCTACTTTTGGTGGCATCTCGGCCAGCTTTGGTATGCTGGGCGACCTGAACATTGCTGAACCCGGTGCCCTGATCGGTTTTGCCGGTCCGCGTGTGATCAAAGAGACCATCAAAAAAGACCTTCCTGAAGGTTTCCAACGAAGTGAGTTTTTGCTGGAGCATGGTTTCCTTGATTTCATTGTTGACAGGAAGAACCTGAAAGAAAAACTGTCGGAGCTGGTTTTACTGTTCAGAAGCTGATCAGCCTGCAGAATCGGTAAACATTACAGGGGAATCAATCAATGATTGACTGGAGGGGTAGATGTTATGAAGAAAACAGTGTTTGACAAATAACAGGTCTTCCCTACTCATCCTGATTTTTAAGTATTAATTATTAATTCCTAATTATTCTCCCGTTGGCTGAAATGAACAACCGCCAGGCTTACTTCAACTACTCCATAGAAGACAAATATGTAGCAGGGATCGTATTGCTGGGAACGGAAGTGAAATCGATCCGTGAGGGCAAGCTCAGTTTCAATGATGCATTTTGCCTGTTCGATGACGGGGAGTTATGGGTACGGGGTCTGTTCATTGCCAGTTATACGCATGGAACGGCCAATAACCACATTGAGGTACACGACCGGAAACTGCTGCTCAACAAAAAAGAGCTGAAGAAGATACAGGCCAGGATCAAAGAGAAAGGATATACGGTGGTGCCGCTGAAAGTGTTCTTTACAGACAAGAACCTGGTAAAAGTAGAGATCGGGCTGGGCCGTGGTAAGAAGCTGCACGACAAACGCGAGACCATCAAGAACCGCGACGTGGAAAAAGAGATTAAACGTTACCTGAAATAGACCCGTTCTTCCAAAAGTATTTTATTCTTCTTCGGGTGTCTTGTACCTTCTTTTTTTCTCTGGCCGATAATCCAGCTGTTCCACCAGGGCTTCCGCTGTAGGGTTCCGGGTAACGGAGACCGCCACCTGGAATAAGGCAATATAGATCACCACGGTTCCCAGCAGTTCGCCCCAGCTTAACCAGTAACCCCAGAAACGGTACACCACCGCTTTTTCAGGATGGTCCGTTTCGTAGATCACTTCTGTCTTCTCCCCTGTTTCCCATTCACGAAAAACATACCGCGCATCTACGGCATATTGCTTACGGCCATCATGGAACACGGCCTGTGGAATATTTTTGCCTGATGCACTGTCTGGCAGCCATTGAATCGTAGCCGGAGCCTTCTCCCCGTCAAAATAATCCGGCTGCCGGGTAACCACGAGGTAACAGGCAAAACAGACAAGGTAGAGTATGGTAACGGATCTATACAAGCTATTGAATTAGATGGTAAAGGGATGTTGCTAATAAAATAACGGCTTCGGATGCTTTAGCTAAATGGTAAACAATATGAATTTGATACATAATTTTAATAGAGCCTCACAATTACAATATTTTTTTTATAAAAAAAAGAGTGAAAACCCCCTTTTTTAATTGAATAGGATATTCGAATTTTATTCCAGCCATTAACTGCATCATTATACTTTTTAATCGCCCATTACTATCTACAATCTTATATCTATGAACTTTATTATCATTTTAGTATGTATTATACTTGTATTTTATTTATTTATAATTACATACACAATACAAAAAATAATAGAAAATGGGCTGAGTCTTGATTTAACAAAAAGAGAGAAAAGAATATACATCATTATTACGGTTTTGATCCCCCTTATGAGTTTTATCGTGATCCACAAACTAAAAAAGATGAAGTATAAAAAATAGAAAAACCTTAAGACCCTTATTTGTCCTGTCCTCACCTAAATATCCATACTATGAAACAAAAATCAATTTTATTATTCATTACTTTAGTTGTTTCACTTCTCACGCTATCCTGCAAGAAACAAGATGCTAGTTCTTCTTCCAGTGAAATAAATAATAAGGAAGAAGTACTATACAAAAATGAAACCGCAAAATCTATATGGCACGGGGGATCAATTTTTGGAGGCAATACAAAGAAAGTGGTTAAAATAGATTATAACAATAGTGTCTTGGAAAGTCTGAGAAAAAGCAGCGACTGGAATATTATATTGTCAAAAAACAATATAAGTAAGGATGAGATTATAAAAACTACAGTTATAAACACTGGAATTGAGCTGATTTCTATACCTACAAGTGAAAAAGAAAATGGAGCCGACTGTTCTTTTAATATCTATGTGAAGGGCGATAAATTCATTATCACAAAAGCCTATTCATTACACTTGCCCAATGGTAATACACGAATCTCAATCATTTCCTATCCAGAAAATAATCTTTATTATGAGGTTGATCTTGATTCCAAAAACAGATTAGGTAATTGGAAATTTGGCACTAACGAAATACCATTTCATGAAAAATTTGCGACAGAAACCTCCAATATTATTAATAAAGTGGGGCTTGATGTAACATCAGGAGAAGAGGAAATTGGTGGACGCTGTTCTGAAAAACCATATTTTGAATGTATGCAATGTTTAATAAAAGAAGTTTGTGCCTCAAGTTGGGTTTGCATTCTTGAATGCACTATAGCTCCAATTCCATGTGTAGGAACTATGTCTTTAATGTGTGTAACAGGTCTCTAATTAAAATCCTCCAACCATGAGAAGAGAATCTACGCAGTTTTCCAAACTTTTACCAATCCTTGGTGTTTTGGGATTTATTCTGATTTTTTGTTTTGGCTTATACCTTTTCCTATCCGATAAAAATCCACTATGGGGTAATATCATTTCCCTTACCGGCTTGGCAGGTTTAATCGCTTTTATTTTTCTATATATCATTCATCGGAAAAGATCCTGATAACTCCTGCGATAATACGCTACTTCCGAATTTATACCCGTAAAAAAATGGGATCAAGAGAACACTCTTAATCCCATGATCATATACATCGGGTTGGGTTAGTTCGCGAGGCTTCGGAAATCCACGGGAACCAGTTTGCTGACCCCGGGCTCCTGCATGGTCACGCCATAGATCACATCTACCGCACTCATGGTCTGTTTGTTGTGCGTTACGATGATGAACTGCGAGTTATCGCTGAATTTCTTGATCATCTGTGTGAACTTACCTACGTTGGCATCATCCAGCGGCGCATCCACCTCATCCAAGATACAGAATGGCGCCGGTTTGATAAGATAGATCGAGAACAGCAGCGCCGTAGCGGTCAGTGTTTTCTCTCCTCCACTCAGCTGGGTGATGGAAGAAGGACGTTTTCCTTTAGGCTTGGCAATGATCTCGATACCGGTCTCAGCCAGGTTCTCGGGATTCACCAATATCATATCGGCCGTATCCTCTTCTGTGAACAGGGCTTTGAACACTTTCTGGAAGTTCTCGCGTACCTGGTTAAAGGTATCCAGGAACTGCTGGTTGGCAGTGGCTTCCACTTCCTGGATGGTTTGCAACAGGCTCTCTTTGGCCGATACCAGGTCATTCTTCTGTTCTAAGATGAACTCGTAACGTTTTTTCATTTCCGTATACGCTTCAATGGCGGTCGGGTTCACTTCTCCCATGTTCTCGAGGCGTTTCTTCATCCTGTCTGAACTGGCCTGGAGGTCTTCCAGCGCCGTATCGGTAGTTCTGGCCTGATCCAGTATCTCATCCAGTTCCACTTTGAACTCCACGCTCAGCCTTTCCTTCATACCGGCCAGCTGCAGTTTCAGTTCATTCAGCTTGTCTTTGATCTCTGTTACCAGGTGATCGATCATTTCCTTGCTCTTCACTTTCAAACGCAACTCACTTTCCTTCTCCTGTAAAGCATTACGCAGGTTATAGTATGCCTGGTCCGCTTCGTTCAGTTTTTTCTCCTCTTCTTCTTTCCTACGCAGCATTTCCAGCAACAGTTCCTCTGAACCGATCAATGCTTTTTCGCTCTCCTCAATATTGGCACTGGCTTCTGACAACTGCGAGGTATTGTTACCGATCTGCAGGTGCAGGTCGTTCAGCTGGTTCTCCTTGAACACCAGTTCCTGCTTCAGGCTGGTGATCTTGCTCTGCTGACGGGTCAACTGCAGGTTGGTCTCATTGTATTGAACCGATGCGAAATTGTATTCGTATTCAGCCGACTGGTAATCCTGCTCCACGGTTTTTAATTCCTCGGATGTGGTCTGCAATTGCTCATTCAGGGCATGGAACTCTTCACGGGTAGCAGCTATGGCATCGTGCTCGGCCTGTAAGCGCATGTCCAGGTCTTCCAGGCGGTGTAAACCGTTCTGCTGTGCTGCCTGCAGGTTCTCCATACGGTTCTTGGCAGCAAATACCTGGTTGGTCAGCTGGTTGATCTCGTTCTCGGTCTGTTTGATCACGTTCTCCTTCAACTGGTCGTTGAAAGCGATCACCTCGTTGTGTTTGGCCTGGATATCTGATTTCAGCAGGTTCACCACCGCTTCCTGGTCGAAGATCTCTTCAGACAGTTTTTCCAGGTTCTTGGCACGACCGATCTTCTTTCCTTCAAACAGTCCTACACTACCACCGGTCAATGTGTATTTGCCTTTTACATACTTGCCGGTCTTTTCCAGCACTACGGCTCCGTTGCTGTTGGCAATGGCTTCGTCATTCTCGGCTATGTAAACATTGGCCAGCAGGTATTGCGCCAGCTTACGGTATTGCTCGTCCACCTCTATCACATCCATTGCTTTGATGGTATTGGCGGGCTGATGGGTCTCTACGCGGTAGTCTGCGAATTTCTCCAGCATGAAGAAATTGGCTTTCCCTTTTTTATTCGCATCCAGCAGGTGTACGGCCTGTAAACCTTCTTCCAGGTTGTTCACCACATAGTAGTTCAGGTAAGGTTCCAGTACGTTCTCTACGGCAGTGCGGTATTCTTCCTTTACATAAATGATGTCCGACAGGATCGGTGCCGAATGGTTCCATTCAGGGTTCTTATGCAGGAACTTGATGCTCTCCGGATAACCTTCCATTGAGTCGATCAGGCTTTTCAGCAGGTTATATTCGTTACGCTTGGCATCCAGTTTCCGGTTCTCTTCGTTCAGTTCGTTACGGAGCAGTTCCAGCTGGGCCTGTGTTTCAAAGATCTGTTCTTTGGTACGTTCCTGGTGTTCCTGCAATTGCTGCAGGTCGATGCGTTTGGCCTCGAGTGTGGTCTCTTTCTCTTCCAGTTCAACCGTCAGTTGCTGCATCTGCACTTCACGGTTCTGCTTCTCTTCGTTCAGCTGGGTCTGTGCACGTTGCAGGTTCAGGATCGAGGTATCGGCAACGGCCACTTTTTTCTCAGCATCGAACTGGCTGCGCTGGATCTGCTGGTAGCGGTTGCGCAAGACATCCAGCCCGGTACGTTTTTCGTCGAAACTGCGGCGTTTGTCTTCCACATCCAGTTTGGTGGTTTCCACTTTATCCTGCAGTTCCAGCAAGCTCGCTTCTTCCTCGCCTACCTGTATCTGTGTGTAAGAGATCGAATCACCAATGGTCTTTAATTGACCCTCGGCTTTTTCCAGGAACTCTTTCAGGTTGGTTTCCTTCTCTTTCAGGTAATGCAGTTTCTGGGTAGCCAGGTTCTTTTCGTTCTCCTTGCTGCGCAGTTCCTGCAGGTATTCGTTGAACTCATGCTGCATACTCTGCAGGGCGCGTTCTTTTTCGATAAACCCTACTTTCTCCTGTTCGATCGCGGCCTCATCGGTGGCGATCTCTGCTTCCAGCTGGATTTTTTTGTCGTTCTCAGACTCCTGCTGTTCGTTCAGTTCTTTGTAAGTGATATTGAAGCCTTCAAGAGAAGCTTTGGCCAGTTCAATGGCCACTTCGCGGTATTCTTTTTTGATCTCGTAGAATTTCTCTGCTTTCTTGGCCTGGTTCTCGAGCGTCTTTAACTGGTTATTGATCTCGAACAGCAGGTCTTCGATACGTGCCAGGTCCTGTTCGGTGGCATCCAGTTTATTCTTGGCCTCTTTTTTACGGGTCTTGTAGATGGTGATACCGGCAGCCTGTTCCAGCATACGGCGACGGCTGTTCTCCTTGTCCTTGATGATATCATCCACCATTCCCAGTTCGATGATGGCATAACTGTCGGTGCTCACGCCGGTATCCAGGAACAGGTTATGGATATCTTTCAGACGGCAGGTCACATCATTCAAACGGTATTCGCTTTCCCCGTTCTTGTAAAAGCGGCGGGTCACGGTTACGGTGTTGAACTCGGTAGGTAACAGGTTCTTGGTATTCTCGAACGTGAGGCTCACTTCGGCCAGACCGCTCGGACTTCTTGTTTTACTTCCGTTGAAGACGAGCGCTTCCAGATTTTCACTTCGGAGTGCAGATATCTTTTGCTCACCGATCACCCAACGGATACTATCGATGATATTACTTTTTCCACAACCATTCGGTCCGATAATACCGGTGATCCCTTCGTCAAAACTCACTACAGTTTTATCAGCAAAACTTTTGAACCCTTTGATTTCTAATGACTTTAATCTCACGTATATTCCTGTTTAAGTACCTGCGAACATACAGTAAAAGGGGTAGAATTCCTGTAGAGAAAAAATCGCTGTGTATAATAAGTGGAGAAGTAGGGAAGTATTTTATATTTCACTCAATAATCACATTTCAATATATTGTAAATCAGTTATTTAAAACAGGTTAACTACTTTTAAAAATGCATCCTGCTGCCTTATTAGCGTAATTTTCCAGCCGGTATATTTGTCCCTAAACCCGTTCACTTTGGCGAAGATCATTTTCACGGTTACCAACGATCTCAGTTACGACCAGCGTATGCACCGGATCGCAGGTAGCCTGGCCAGGCAGGGGCACAAAGTGCTGTTGGTGGGAAGACGTCTGCCCTCATCGGCCGATCTGCCAGACCGGGGATTTCTGCAGAAAAGGATCCGCTGTTTTTTTCATCGCGGGATCGGGTTCTATGCAGAATACAATCTTCGTTTGTTCTGGTACCTGTTGTTCAGGCAGGCCGACATGATCTGCGCCATCGACCTCGACACCATCCTGCCGGTATACCTGGTGACCGCTATCAAAAAACAGCAAAGGTTATATGATGCCCACGAACTTTTTACCGAACAGAAAGAGGTCCTGTCACGCCCCCGCATCCACCGGTTCTGGCTGGCGGTAGAGCGGTTTGCGGTACCCCGTTTTCCCAAAGGATATACCGTGAACGAGACCATTCGCACCGAGCTGGAAAAGCGGTATGGTGTGAGCTATGCCGTTATCCGAAACCTTCCGCGGTTGACCAGCCTGGCAAACGAACTTCCCCGTACCGGGGAAAAATGGATCCTGTACCAGGGCTCCGTGAATGAAGGCCGCTGTTTTGAGACCCTGATCCCCGCCATGCAGCTGGTGAACGCAAAGTTGGTGATCTGCGGCAAGGGCAATTTTTTTGAACAGACCCGGGCCATGGTAGAACAATACAAGCTGCAGCAAAAAGTGACCTTACGCGGTTATGTTGACCCGGAAGAACTGGTCACCCTTACACCACAGGCGTCTATCGGTCTCACACTGTTCGAGTCTGAAGGCATGAACCAGTATTACTCGCTGGCCAACCGTTTTTTTGATTATATCATGGCCGGTATACCCCAGGTATGTGTGGACTACCCGGAATATGCCGCCATCAACCGGGAATTCGATATTGCTTACCCGATACCTGATACCGCTTCGGAAACCATTGCAGGGGCTCTGAACAATTTACTCACCGATACTGTTTTGTATGAACAGTTACGGCAAAACTGCCTCAGTGCCAGAAAGGTCCTGAACTGGGAAAATGAAGAACAGGTGCTGATCAGGTTCTATAAAGAAACAGACTAGTGGAAAAACAACTGCATATCATCTCCTTTAACGTTCCTTACCCCCCTGATTATGGTGGTGTGATGGATGTGTTCTATAAATTACCGGCTCTGCAGAAACTGGGTATCAGAATTCACCTGCATTGTTTTGAATACGGCCGAGGTGTGCAGCCCGAGCTGAACAGGTATTGCGAAAGCGTACACTATTATGAGAGACATACCGGGCACAAGGGCTTGTCCAACACCCTCCCCTACATTGTTTCGAGCCGCAGAAGCGAGCGCCTGCTGCAGAACCTGCTGAAAGATGATCATCCCATCCTCATGGAAGGTGTTCATTGCACTTTCCTGCTGCTGGACAAGCGATTTGCCCATCGGAAATGTTTTGTACGGCTGCACAACGTGGAATACCAGTATTATCGTGATCTCTGCAACAGTTCCGCTTCCTGGATCAAGAGAATGTATTACTGGATGGAAAGCCGGCTGTTGAAGTCATACGAGAAAAAGATAGCCAACAGGGCCGTGTTCTGGGGTACCACTGAAAAGGACAACGAGGTATACCGGAAAGAACTGGGTTGCCGGCATATTGCCCCCATGCCGCTGTATATACCGGACTGGAAATTAGACTGCCAGGAAGGAATGGGCAGTTACTGCTTTTACCACGGCGACCTGAGTGTGGATGCCAATGACAAAGCCGCTACCTGGCTGCTTGAGCACGTTTTCCGGAAAATAAAAGTGCCTTTTGTCATTGCAGGAAAGAACCCTTCCGCAAAATTAGTAGAGCTGGCACATGCACAAAACCATACCTGCCTGGTGGCCAATCCATCTGACAGTGAAATGATCGATATGATCACCAAAGCCCATATCAATGTGATCCCTTCCTTTACCAGTACCGGTACCAAGACCAAACTGATCAATGCCCTGTTCCATGGGAGACATTGCGTGGTGAACGATGCCACTGTTGCGGGCAGCGGGCTTGAAGCAGCCTGCCATACAGGAACCAATGCCAATGCATTCTGCGAGCTCATCGCACAGTTATACCACCAGCCTTTTACCGAAGAAGAGAGTAAACTACGCCGGCACCTGCTTACGGGCTTGTTCAACAACGAAACCAATGCCAGGAAAATGGCGGAATGGATATGGGATAATCAAACCTGAATATTTTGGGGGTAGGAGGATCGGCGATGGCTAATAAAAGACGACACTGCGTTTTTCTATGAGAGAAGAACGGTTTCGGGCTGCCGGTGAGGATTTTTAAGCGCAACTGTTAATAGAAAAAACGAATTTTGATTAACCGTAGAACGGGCCGGTTTTTTTTTGCCGTCAGCAACATTTTTTTTCCTGTTGTATTGGCGGACATTTTACGCTACCATAACTGCAATAAACGCAACAGTCGCCCTGTTTGGGCTTAAGAACTGTTTTGCATTTTTCACATTCGTAAAAATACTGACAGGCATCTGTCGGCATAGTTTCTTCTTTTTTGTATCCGCAATTGGGGCAGGTAATTGTTGATTGTAATGTTACTTCCACTGTTTTTCTTTTTTGTCTGTTACTGAATAGCCTGTAGCGTTAATGGCTTTTTCCACTTCGGCAATGGATACTTTGGAATGATCAAACGCTATGATAGCGTTTCCTTTTGGGTATGAAGTTGTTGATTGGATAATACCCGACAGTTTACTGACTTCCTGATTCACATGTTCTTCGCAACTCGCACAGGTCATTCCACTAATTGTGAACTCAACTGTCCGGATATGGGATGTATCAACAACCATCACCTGCTTTTCTGTCTTTGGGTAGAAAACAGGAGCATACATAGGAAAGGCAACCATAAGTCCTGCAAAAACCGTTACAATACCAAGAAACGTTTTACCCTGCATAAACTTCCGTTTCCTGTCTGTTTCACAATTACAGTCATCCTGTTTTGCAGGTGTTAGTTTTTGATACCAGGCAAAGCCCAGCACTATGATCGTAAAGCCAATAAAATAAGGTCTTGCCGGTTCAAGCCATGAGAAAGCAGAGGCAATTCCGCCTGCTCCTGCTACCAGTGCCAACACTGGCGTAATACAACAGAGTGAAGCTGCAATTGCAGTGAAAAGTCCTGCACCTAAAAGTTTGTTTTCTGATTTCATATTGTTTTCAAAATTTTGTTTTTGTCAAGAATTTTAAAAAACGGTTTGAATATTTTTTCAAACTTCTTTGTCAGAGAATAAAAAATTGTCTGTGCCTGTCTTTCCGTTTCAATCAGCTTCCGATCTTTCAGTTTCCGCAGATGTTGAGACACCGCTGAAACTGTCATACCAAGAATATCGCTTAGGTCACAAACACAAAGCTGTTTTTCTTCATGCAACAGATACAAAATTTTCAGTCGCACGTTGTTACCTGCCAGTTCAAGTGCCTGTGACAGATCGTCAAAAGTTCCGTTGAGTTCTGTAACCCTGTCTTTACAGCGATGAATCTGTTGAATGTCTGCCTGCTGCCGTATGCAAGAAATGTTATCCATAGTGCAAATATACAAATCTTATTATTTTAGCAAATGCTAAAATAATAAGATTAAAAAAAATACCTCCGATCCTGTCATACAGCTCAATTACCGTATCAGGCGCGAAGGCCAATCATCCCTGAATTGCCGCGTTTGCACTGTCAATCACCCTGCCTCCCTCTGTTTTCAGCATGCGGGAAGGATAGCGGTTGATGACGATAAAATCGTGGGTGGCCATGAGTACGGCGGTACCGTAATCGCGTGATATCTGCATGAGTAATTGCATGATCTCATCACTGGTCTCGGGGTCAAGATTACCGGTAGGTTCATCGGCCAGTATCAGTTTGGGGGAGTTCAGCAGGGCACGGGCAATATCCACACGCTGCTGCTCGCCGCCACTCATCTCAAAAGGCATTTTGAAGCCTTTGCTTTTCAGACCTACTTTTTCCAGTACATCGTTGATCTTTTCTTCCATCAGCCGTTCATCCTGCCAGCCGGTGGCTTTCAGTACAAATCGGAGGTTTTCCTGTACATTCCTGTCGGTCAGCAACTGAAAATCCTGGAAGATCACTCCCAGGTTACGACGCAGGAAAGGAACTTTTTTCCAGTCCATGGTACGCAGGTCAAAACCTACTACTGAACCCTGGCCTTCTTTCAGCGGCAACTCACCGTACAGGGTTTTCAGCAGACTGCTTTTGCCGGTCCCGGTTTTACCCACCAGGTATACGAACTCACCGCGACCGATACTGAAGTTCACGTTCTGCAATACCAGGCTATCGCCCTGGTAAATATTGGCATTCTGTATAGAAACTACGATGTCTGACATGATCCTAAATTACGATTAGTTAACAACATGCGGCCATCCGGCAGCAGTTTTAGTTTACTGATAACAAAGCCTGTTTAATATACGATCTCTCCGAAAGCGCCTTTCAGCAACAAGGAAGATGTTTGCGCATCCGCTACCCTGCCCACCACCTGGGCTTCAATACCCAGTTGCTGTGCTGTGGCGATCATGGCGTCGGCCGCTTTCTCATTGGTGAATACTTCCAGTCGATGCCCCATATTGAACACCTGGTACATTTCGCGATGGTCGGCTCCGGAGTTCTTCTGGATCAGCTGGAAGATCGGCGGAACCGCAAACAGGTTGTCCTTGATAATGGCCAGCGGACGCGGCAGGTATTTCATGCACTTGGTCTGGCCGCCGCCACTGCAGTGTATCAGGCCGTTGATGTCTTCAAAATGTTCATCCAGCAAACGCTTCAGCAAAGGCGCATAGGTGCGGGTGGGAGACAATAATAATTTACCTACAGGAACTTTTTCACCGTTCACTTCCATCTCATCGGTGAGTTTACTGCCGCCGATGTATACCACGTCGTTACTCAATGTGGTCTCGAAGGTTTCGGGATATTTCTCCGCATAGTATTTACTGAGCACGTCGTGACGGGCACTGGTCAGACCATTGCTGCCCAGACCGCTGTTATATGCCGTTTCATAAGCGGCTTTACCCGCGCTACCGAAACCTACGATCAGGTTACCGGGAGCGATCTTGTCATTCGTAATGAGTTGGTTCTTGGGCCATCGGGCCGTCATGGTACCGTTCACGGCAATAGTCCTCACCACATCTCCCACATCAGCGGTTTCGCCACCGAGATAGTGGATGTTCACACCATAACCGCGCAGCCGGTCAAAGAATTCCTGTGTGCCATTGATCACGGCCTGCAACACTTCACCCGGGATACGGAGTTTGTTGCGGTCGATGGTGGAAGAGAACAAGAAATTATCGGTCACACCCACACAAAGCAGGTCATCCAGGTTCATGGCCACAGCATCTTCGGCAATCCCTTTCCAGACAGATACATCGCCTGTTTCTTTCCAGTACAGATAGGCCAGGATACTTTTGGTACCGGCGCCATCGGCATGCATGATATTCACCCAGTCGGGGTCGCCACAGAGCAGATCGGCATAAACCTTACAGAAAGCATGGGGATATAAACCCTGGTCCAGCTTCTGGATAGCCGCATGTACTTCTTCTTTCTGGGCCGATACACCGCGTTTTGCGTATAATGACATTTTGGAATTTTGTGATGGATAATTCTGGAACGGGGCAAAGGTACAGATTCAGGGTGGTAGGCGGTCATTTCAGCATCGGCCAATTCCAAATTTTCCCGATTTACTCCCTTACTTTTGCGGTTATTATGAGGGTACATCGTGAATTAGCGGGTTCGCTGCCGGAGTTTAAAAAAGCTGTGGTCACCATCGGCACTTTCGATGGGGTACACCTCGGTCACCGGCAGATCATTGCCCAGATGAAGGAGGAAGCGGCAAGGATCGGCGGAGAGACCGTGATCATTACCTTCCATCCCCATCCCCGGAAGATCGTCTCCTCAGTTCCGGGCGATATCAAATTACTGAGCACACTCAACGAGAAGATCCACCTGTTGGAAGCGGCGGGCGTTGACCACCTGGTGGTGGTTCCCTTCGATCACCGCTTTGCCAACCAGACGGCCGAACAGTATGTAAAGGATTTCCTGTACCATTATTTCAAACCGCATACAGTGATCATTGGCTACGACCATCGTTTTGGGAAGGGTCGTGAAGGAGATTACCATTTACTGAAAAGTTACGGGCAGAACCTGGGCTTCGAGGTAAAAGAGATCTCTGAACAACTGATCAATGAGATCGTGGTGAGTTCTACACGCATCCGCAGAGCCATTGCAGAGAACGATTCCGCAACGGCGAACCGTTTCCTGGGCTATCCCTATTTTTTTGAAGGCGTGGTGATCGAAGGAAATAAACTGGGCCGGACCATCGGTTATCCTACTGCCAATCTGCACATCAGCAGTGAAGAGAAACTGATCCCCGGTAATGGTGTGTATGCAGTAACGGTGGTACTGAACCCCGAAACACAAGCTACTGGCCCAAAACCCGGGAACATTTACAAAGGCATGATGAACATCGGCCTGCGCCCGACGGTGGACGGCAAGAAACGGGTGATCGAGGTCAATATCTTTGATTTCAATCAGGACATCTACGGACAAACCCTGCAGGTGCACCTGCAACAATACCTTCGCGGCGAAGTAAAATTCAACGGGCTCGATGAACTGAAGGCGCAATTGAATCAGGATCGTCAGGATGCCATCCATTGCCTTGCCGGGATCTGAGTCAGCCCTTTTTTTCTTCCTTTTTTGTGAACAACGCATCCGGGTCAAAATCGATGATCTGCCGGTAATCATCCAGGCCGAATATGGCCGCCAGCCGGATCAGGGTCTCGATCTTTACTTCAGACAATCCGTTCTCCCAGGTAGACAAGGTAGAACGTCCCACCTGCAGTGATGATGCTACATAGCGCTGGTCGTAATTGCGCAATTCCCTGATCAGCCGGATATTACGGGCAATGCGCATCCTTTCTTCATTTTTGTGATACATGAGTTAGGGTTTAATAGGGCCAGACCCCACAATAGTAATCTCTTTCCGTTTCAGAAAAAAGGGTGAAAACACGCTATGACAGCAGGTATTTCAACGCTATTTTCATCCCCGTAAATATGTGTCGTACACAGTAACATAGTTCCATACGTTTTCCTTGCTTCCGGTAAACAGGCTGTGGAATTTTACGCCATCATTTGGCCAATGATGGGCTTGAATCCTTTCCGACAGCTTTGCCCTTATCGAAAAATAGTGAGGTAGGACCCGTAGTTGAAACGGGAATACAGTTAACAGCTGTTTCAACAAGCATCCAAATACACAACTATGAAGAAGTCTATGATTCTTTTTTGCCTACTGACCGCTACCAGTTTTTTCTTTTTCTCCTGTAAAAAGAAGATCGCTGAACCCATCACGGAGGAACAGGCGGTAGCAAATCTTACGGATTCAAAGGATTTCCAGGATTTCAGCAAAAAGTTCATCCCCGACCTGCTGATGCTGGCCAATTACCACCGGCAGGTGAAAGACCGGGGAGGGCGTGTTGCTTTCATCAATGAATTAAATCTGACCAACGGAGAAGACGCTAAAATAGCTGCCGTGTATGAAAAATTCTCACTCAGCTATGAGGACGCCATGCTGTTGAAGAACAGGGTAGATAACGATCTCCTGCGGCTCTTCCACCAGAACCCTTTCTTATTGCAGTTTGATGAGGCGGGCATCAAGCGGATACTGATCAACTCCTTACAGGAAGGGCTTCATTCGACCGATATATCCTGGATCAGGACCAAGGAAGAGATCAATGAAAGTATCGGCCTGACCACTGTTTCCTCCCTGCCCCAGGGCAACCGTCAGACCAACGGGGTGAGCGTGACCAAGACCGGCATCACCATTGACGAGATCTGGGAATGTTTGAAAGATGCCGCTGGTTTTGGATCGGGTGGTATTCTCGGGATCGCTGGTCTCAGCAGGCTGGCCAAAGACGGCATCCAGGAAGCAGTGATCGGCGCTTCCAAATGGCTGGCCAAAAGAGCAGGATGGATCGGTGCTGCCATTGCACTGGTCGACTTCAGTTCCTGCCTGTATCATGAATCCATTGATTAAAGCAACCCTTATGAAAAAGATCCTCATCATCCTGTCCTTTCTGATCATCCTTGTCCCGATCGTAGCCATCATTCAGAACCTGATCAACATTGAACTGATCACGTTGAAGGAATATTTTTACCTGATAGTGGTGTACCTGGCATCGGTATGCATTTACCTGCAGGACAAGAAATCCTTTGAGTCTTGATTCATCAGATCAGTGAAATGCATCTTTGTTCATTTCACTGATCTTTCTATGACCGATCAGGAATGTGAGCGGGTCAGGCCATCATCTTCACCGCCATCTCTTTCATCAGGCCGGCATCGGAAGTTCCGCCATCGTGTACGCCGATGCCGCGAAGGTTGTATTGGTGCAGGAGGAGCAGTATCTTTTCCACACCGGTATAATCGTATTTGCGGGCGGCACCCAGGTAGTCGCGCACAAAATAAGGGTTCACGCCCAGTGCCGTGGCCACTGATTTTTCATCAGGGCTGGGTACGCTGTAGATCATGAATACCTTACTGAAGAAATTATATAACGCCGGTAGGATCATCTGTATGGGCCCGGCTTTGGGATTGGCCTCAAAATAGTGAATGATGCGGATGGCTTTGGCAAGGTCTTTCTGCGCAATGGCTGCCTGCAATTCAAATACATTGAATTCCTTGCTCACGCCGATGTAATTCTCAATATCGTCCTCCGTGATGTTCTTCCGGGTTCCCAGGTTCACCGCCAGTTTCTCGATCTCGTTCTGGATACGGCTCAGGTCATTACCAATATGATCCACCAGTAAATGCAGGGCTTTGGGCGAAATGCTCAGTCCATGCTGCTGCACCATCTGCCCGGCCCATTCGGGCAACTGGCTGTCGTACATCTTTTTGGTGGTCAGCATCTCCCCCTTCTGCTTCAGTACCTTGGCCAGTTTGGAGCGGCCATCCACTTTTTTCTCTTTATAACTTACCACGAATACGGTGGTGGCAAGCGGATTCTCTATATACCCTTCCAGCTTTTCAATATCCCGCATCTGCTGTGCCTCTTTCAGCAAGACCACCTGTCTTTCGGCAAACATGGGGTATCGCATGCAGGCGTTCACCACAGAGGCCCATTCTGCATCTTTCCCGTAAAATATGGTAAGGTTAAAACCGGCTTCGGCCTCGTTCAGGATCTTGTGTTCGGCATAGTTCACCACCTGGTCTATAAAGTAAGATTCCTCTCCCTCCAGCCAGTAAACGGGTTTGAATATCCCTTTTTTCCATTCGCCTATGATCTTTTCTGCCGACATGGTTGCAAAGATGAAGTACAGGGCACGAACGGCGAAAAAAGGCCGGTGAAAGTTTTAAACATAGTCCGGACCTATGTCAATAGCGTCCGGTCTTTGCCCAGGATAATCCACAGACCGTTCCCAAACACTCAGGTCACCACCGTGATCCGGTCACTGGTCAACAGGGGCAGGTCTTTGAAACGAAGGATCACATTGGCGGTAACCACAACATCCTGCTGACAATAGGCTACAATGCGGGGCAGGTTCTTTTCACGGTAGTACACGTCCTGTACCATACTGCCGTCGATATCCGACTTGGAAGTGGGGATACCCAGCACATTGGCCAGCAGATGTAGGGAGACATAGTTCTTATTGTCCCCGAATTTCCACCAGTTTAGGGTATCGAACATTTTCACCTCCCAGGGCTTTTTATCGTGCAGTTGCAGGTATTCCGGCAAAGGAAGCCGGTTAATGAGCAGGCGGCGGCAGATATAAGGGATGTCAAATTCCCTGATATTATGCCCCCCGAACTGAAAATTCCGGTTGTGCTGGTACATCTTGTTGCACAAATCCGTAAAAATACGGAGTATTTCTACCTCATCGTGGCCATAGATACTCTTCATTTTAAGGGCAGGCAGGCCCTCTTCGGTCTGATGGAAAAAGGCGGTGGATATGCAGATGATCTTTCCGAATTCGGCCAGTATACCGGCCCTTTTCCGGTAGATTTCCTCGGGATCCATGCCTTCTGGCACGGTTTTAGATATCTTGTCCGAAAAAAGTGCCTGCCAGCCAGGATCCAGGTCAGTAAAGGATGGAAGAGCAGGCACTGTTTCAATATCCAGCAACAAAAGTTCTGTAAGCATATAATAATTTGTATAATTTTCTGAATCTAAAAACCCTGACACATGAGTTACTCAGCCTCCCCCAATGATGCATCCGGATCGCAGTATCCGCAGCAGAAAGACAACCGTAAACTAATATACGGAATTCTGATAGCGGCACTCGTAGGCACATGGGGCTATATCATTTATGACAAGAGCCAGACACGTGAGACCGTAACCCTGCTGGAGACCCGCATCCTAAATGTGGATAGCGCCCGGAACGCGATACAGCAGGAATTCCTGACCGTATCTGCCAAAGCGGATTCCCTGACACAGAACAATATCCAGTTGCAGGGCGACCTGGCCGATAAAAATGCCGCCATCCAGAAGCTGAAATCCAATATCGGCAGCATCCTGAAAAAGAAGAATGCTTCTGATGCAGAACTGGCCGAAGCCAAGCAAATGATTGGTGAACTGAACGGCAAGATCGACGGTCTGTTTGCCGAGATCGATAAATTAAAGGGGGAAAACCAGCAGTTGACTTCCGCTAACCAGCAACTGGCCACAGAAAAGTCTCAGTTGACTGCTGATAAACAAAGTCTGGAGCAAAACCTGAGCACCACCAAAACTGAGAAAAAACAACTGGAAGACAAAGTAGATGTGGCCTCCACCCTGCATGCATCCTCTATTGGTGTTGCCGCCATCAAAGTGAGCAGCAGCGGTAAGGAGAAGGAAACCAACACCGCCAAACGTGCCAATATGATCCGCGTGGCTTTCATGCTGGATGAGAACCGTATCACCCCCTCCGGTACCAAAGACATCTATGTGATCGTGACCGGACCCGATGGTAAGGTAGTTGGTGAAGGCGGCACTTTCAACACCCGTGAAGAGGGCAGCAAAGCTTTCTCCAGTAAAGTAAGCGTTAACTACGAGCAGGGCAAAGCCACCCCCGTAAGTTTCAACTGCGGGCAGAACGAAAAATACAAAGAGGGCAGTTATACCATTGAGATCTACAACAACGGCTTCAAAATAGGCCAGGGTGTCAAGACCCTGAAAAAAGGAGGGCTGTTCAGCTAATCACTTTCTACATTCTACCAAAAAGGCAGTTACCGACCAGTAACTGCCTTTTTATTTGGACAGATCCCCAGATCGAAGGATAGAATAAAGAATACGATAATCCTGTAAATTTACCCTACAGGAGAAGCAAACAATATTCATTCACATTCACTCATTCACATTCACGCATTCACTCATCCACTCATTCACTCATTATCTTACCCATGACCCCTCAATGGCTGAACTGGAAAATAGTACTCACTTTTATCGCCATTGTACTGGTGAGCGGCACTATTTTTTACTCACAATATGTTTCTGGTAAAATTGCTGCGGAAGAAAGAAAGAATGTAGCAGTATGGGTAGAGGCACAAAGAACGATATTGAGTTCGTCAGACAGCGCCAGTATCAACCTGGCTACGCGGATCTCTACCGAAAATACCAATATACCCATCATTGAAACGAACGAAAAGGACAGCATCACCGGAAACCATAGCAACCTGGACAGTCAACTGGTGCAGTCCGACCCCGGTTACCTCAAACGAAAACTGGCGGAATTCAAGCGTTACAATAATAACCCCATCACCATCGTACTGACGGAAAAACCCTATACCGCCAACCGGTATTATTATGGTGAGAGTAAATTGCTGAAGGAAGTACAATTGTACCCGTTGATACAGCTGATCATTGTGGCGCTATTTATCACCATTGCACTGGTTTCTTTGCAAGCCTCTTACAAAAGCGAGCAGAACCAGCTGTGGGCTTCCATGGCCAAAGAGACCGCACACCAGCTGGGTACACCGGTGTCCAGTTTACAGGGCTGGCTGGAGATCCTGAAAGAACGGGAAGCCAATCAGGACATTGTTCCGGAAATAGCCAAAGATATCAACCGCCTGTTACTGATCACCGACCGTTTTGGTAAGATAGGCAGTGAACCCCAGCTGGAGAAATGCAGGCCAGCGGAACAGATCCACCACATGATGGAGTATATGAAAAAGAGGACCGGTGGACAGGTGAATTTTATTTTCGACGATACAGCGATCAGGTATACGGAAACACTGCTTTCTCCTCCCCTGTTCGACTGGGTACTGGAGAACCTGATCAAAAATGCTTTGGATGCCATAGTGGGCAACGGCACCATCCGGATCACTGCAGAAACCAACGAAAAATACCTGCTGATCGATGTAACAGATACCGGTAAGGGAATTTCGAAGAACAATATCGCCGAGGTTTTTAAACCAGGTTTCACCACCAAGAAAAGAGGATGGGGTATCGGCCTTTCGCTCAGCAAAAGGATAATTGAGCAGTATCACAAAGGAAAACTCTTTGTGAAGTGGAGCGAACCCGGAGCAGGCAGTACTTTCCGGATCATTCTGCCTCTTCAATAGCAACAGGCGGAGTGGCCATCAATCCAAAATAACTCATGGCGGTCTGCCATTGCTGGATGGATTGTGGTGTGGCCGTTTCCACATACAGATTGGCTTCACCGCAAAGGCTCAGCAACTCTGACTCTGCATCGGCGATCTCGGCATTGTCGTCCGATTCACCAATACAGCGGAAACAGCTGTACATCCTTGATAATTTTTCATCAGACAAATGATCAAAAGCGTGCTGTTGTATCAATTGCCCTGCTGCATTCACCAGTAATTCATACGAACTCGTTTTCATAGCTGATGTTTTATATATACAAAGTTCCTATATAGACACCAGAATCAGTGTTAACGCGCATTACGGAAATGTTAACGGCACAAGAAGGTGCATAACATGTGCATAGCCTATCGAATGATGGAGCCCCCAACTGCTGAACAATGTTCCGAAAATACGAACGGAGGATCCTGAGATCCTCCGTTCGTATGCAATTGACCTGCTAATCAGTTCTGTCGTTTTACAGAACCACCGCTGTTCACGTTGATATCACGGATCAGTCCTTCTCCTTTAAACCGGACAAAGCCGCCGCTATTGGCTTTTGCAGAGATCTCTTTGTTAACAGTGATCTGCACGCCGGCACCACTGCTGGCTTCTGCCGTGCAAAGATCTGTGACCAGGGAATAGCCCCTGAACTGTGCGCCGCTGTTGCCATCAACATCCAGCCTGGTAACCTTGCCACTGAGCGTGATGGAACCACCACTGCTTAAACGGGCAGATAATGCCTGCAGATTCAGGTCGCTGCCATTGACAGAACCACCACTGCTGGCCTTGAGCCCATCCAACGTTACATAGGATACATATACTTTCACGTGCCAGTTCTTCCACTTGTTCCAGAATTTCCAATCATCGCTGGTACGGGATATTTTAAGCACCCCATTCTCCACAGTGGTCCTGACCTGGTCCATGTATTCCTGGTTACCCACACTAACGGCAAGTTCTTCCTTATCTCCCTTGCTGATCACCACCTCGATACCTGAGGAGGTCTCAATGGCATGAAATGCACCTACGGATCTTTTCTGGGCATGATCATCATACACTACTTTCTGCGCGCTCACTGAAGCAAATGCCATCAGCAGCATCAAGAGGGCGATTCCTATTTTTTTCATAGCTGTTTTTTGGGTGTAACGGTCCACAGGCCGTAAAGTTACCATTGCCTGAAAAAAAATGCATCCCGTTCATCCCATTCCTATGAGGGTATGCCTTTATTTCAGCACAATGGCTCCCAGTGCGGGCAGGTTCACCCTGATCCGGTAGCATTTGGTAGGTTTATCCACCAGTTCTGACCGAACCTCCGGGTTGAACACATCCCCGGTGCCCCAGAATGCTTTACTGTCGCTATTGAATATCTCGGACCATTTTCCCTTGCCGTGTACGTAGATCTCCCAGTCGTGTCTCACCACGGGTGTCACATTCAGGATAACCAGCACATTGTCTTTTTCTTTTTTGCCCTTACGCATATATACCAGCACCGATTCACTCCGATGGTTCAGGTCTACCCATTCAAAGCCACCGGGTTCAAACTGTTTTTCATAGAGTGCAGGTTCTGACCGGTAGAGTTCATTCAGTTTCTGCACACAGTATTTCATGCCGCCGTGACTCACGTGCTGCAACAATTCCCACTGCAGTTCACTTTTATAATTCCATTCGTTGGTGGCACCAAATTCATCTCCCATGAACAGCAGTTTGGCGCCCGGATGGGTGAACATATAGGTGTACAGTATCCGGAGGTTCGCAAATTTCTGCCATTCATCGCCCGGCATTTTGTAGAGCATAGGGCTTTTTCCGTGAACCACTTCGTCGTGACTGAGCGGCAGCATAAAGTTCTCATCGTAGAAATACATCATACTGAATGAGAACTTATCCTGGTGAAACTGGCGGAACAGGGGGTCCATCTTAAAATAATCCAGGGTATCATGCATCCAGCCCATCATCCATTTCATTCCAAAACCCAGGCCGCCTTCAAAAGTAGGTTTGCTGATCTTGGGCCAGTCCGTAGCTTCTTCGGCGATGGTCTGTATATCCGGGAAATCGCGGTACAGGGTCTCGTTCAGGTCTTTGATGAAAGCGATCGCTTCCAGGTTTCCGTTACCGCCAAATTCATTGGGCTCCCACTGGCTGTCGCTACGGCTATAATCCAGTCGCAGCATGGAACTCACCGCATCAACCCGTAATCCATCGGCATGGAACCGGTCGCACCAGAAGCGGGCACTGCTGATGAGGAAGGATTTCACCTCACCTCTTTTATAATTGAAGATATAAGAGTTCCAGTCGGGATGATACCCTTTGCGCATATCTGCATACTCATAGGTATGTGTTCCATCGAACATGAATAAGCCATGCGCATCATATGGAAAATGAGAAGGTACCCAATCCAGTATGACCCCTATTCCTGCCTGGTGAAAAGCATCCACCATGGCAGCATACTCCTGCGGCGATCCGAAGCGGGATGTGGGGGCAAAATAACCCGTGCCCTGGTATCCCCAGCTTCCATCGAAGGGATGTTCCATCACCGGCATGAACTCCACATGCGTAAATCCCATCTCTTTTACATACGGGACCAGCCGCTCTGTGATCTGTGCATAACTGTTGTACACTTCTTCATTGTGCTTATCTGGACGCATCCAACTGGCTAGGTGCACTTCATATACTGAATAAGGAGCGGAAAGTGAATTGTGTTTCTTACGCGTCTTCATCCAGTCGGCATCCTGCCAATCATAATCGGTCTGCCAGGTAATGGAAGCTGTATAGGGACGTTTTTCCCAGAAATTGGCAAAAGGATCACCTTTGTCGAGCTTGACACCTTGGTACCCATGAATATGATATTTGTACGCCTCTCCGGTACCCACCCCCGGAATAAAACCTTCCCAGATGCCAGAGTTATCCAGCCGAACTTTCAGGGGATGCGACTCCTTGTTCCAGTTATTAAAATGTCCAACTACCGAAACAAAACTGGCATTGGGTGCCCATACGGCAAAATAAGTGCCCCATTCATCCAAGACCTGCAGTTGCTTGTTACCGAAAAGCTGGTACAACCGGTAATGGGTTCCCTGCTGAAAGTTGCGGACATCTTCATCCGTAAACAGGGAATAATTCCAGACAGCCTGCCGCTTATCCACGAAATGTATCTCTTCATATTTTTTTGAGGCTGCCTTTACAACCTTTGTCTTATTCTTATCTCCTGTATCAGTCTGTTTCTTTTTACTAGAGGCTGACATATCTGATGCGGCTTTGGTTTTTGCTGGCATAATACAGTGATTATCAAATAATATATTTTTTTAACATTAGTTTACAACTAAAAAATTAGTTAACAAGGGACAAATATGGATTTTGTGCAGAAATGCATCCCATACCCAACACTGCTAACCGATGAGAAAACTACTGACCCTGGTCATCATGCTCGCGGGCATGTCAACCGCTACCACGGCGCTTGCACAAACCAGCACCCTTAAAGGTACCATAACGGATACCCTAAACAAACAAAATCTTTCCAATGCCGTCATATCCGTTCTGCGCGCCAAAGACTCTGTGCTGGTTAAATTTACGCGAACAGGTGCAACGGGCCATTTTGAATTGAAGAATCTCGGAACGGGCAATTATATCCTGATGGTGACGTACCCCAGTTATGCCGATTATGTGGAGAAGATCAGCATTGAGGCTGGCAAGGACCGGGATTTTGGCAAACTTCCCCTCATCACCAAGGCCAATCTGTTACAGGAAGTGATCGTGAGGCAGCGGGTAGGCGCGATACGGGTAAAGGGCGACACCACTGAATACAAGGCAGACAGTTTTCATGTGAGTGCCAATGCGGATGTACAGGAATTGTTACGCAAGATGCCAGGCATACAGGTGAACAGCAAGGGTGAAATTACCGCACAGGGTGAAAAAGTGGAGAAAGTACTGGTGGATGGCGAAGAATTTTTCAGTGATGACCCTGCCGTGGTCACGAAGAACCTCCGAGCCGATGCAGTTGACAAGGTACAGGCATTCGATAAAAAAAGCGACCAGGCCACGTTCACCGGTATCGATGACGGACAAAAGATCAAGACCCTGAACATTCAGCTGAAAGAAGATAAAAAGAAAGGCTATTTTGGAAAAGTGGAAGCCGGTACTGACTTTGACAAATACCGTTATGGCAAAATACTGGCCAATGCTTTCAAAGGCAAAAGAAAGATCTCGGGATACCT
Organism: uncultured Sediminibacterium sp.; assembly: GCA_964460235.1. Taxonomy (GTDB): domain Bacteria; phylum Bacteroidota; class Bacteroidia; order Chitinophagales; family Chitinophagaceae; genus Sediminibacterium. The sequence goes on from CAYWPM010000007.1 coordinate 87,846, forward strand.
CACCACAGACAATACCAAATTTGAATCACTGAACTGGAACGAGAACCAGAACTATGGCGGAAGCGCCAATATGACCACGGAAATTACCGACGATGGTGGTATTATGATGTGGTCCGGGGGAGACGACTTTAGCTATGGAAGAGGTTTCCCGGTTTCCACCACCGGCGGATTACACTTCAGCAACAAGTGGAATCAAGACAAACACAACAGCAACAATACCTACCAATACAATAACCTGGACGTGACCAGCGTCACCACCAGTAAAACGCAGAATATTTTACCGGACACCAGTTTCACCAATACCACTTCTCAGAATCAGACAGGCTCACGCAACCGGCATAAGCTAACGAGTGTTTATGAATGGCAGATAGATTCTTCCAGTTCACTGAAGATCACGGCGAGGCCTTCGATCGTAAAAAGCAACAACCTTACCCGTTACCTTGGACAATCCATCAGTGAGGACGGCAAAGTGATCAATGCCAGCGACAGGACCACTACCAGTACCGACGAGAACAAAACGCTGAATGGAAATGTCTTCTGGCGTAAAAAGTTCAAAAAAGCAGGACGCACGATCTCCTGGAACACAGACCTGAACTTCAACGACCGAGCAGAGAACACTTTCCTGCTGGCTGCCAACAGCTTTTACGATGCCAACGGCACCCTGGTAAAACTGGATAATGTTGACCAGCTGAAAGTGAACAAACAGAACAGTTCCAGCATCAATTCACTGCTCACGTACACAGAGCCCTTATGGAAAAATACCTTCCTGGTCCTGAACTACCGCCTTAACCTGAACCGGAACGATGCGGAAAGAAATACACTCAGTAAAAACGGAACTGGTAAATATGAAACTTTTGTAGATACCCTGAGTAATCATTTTATCTACAATACTACCGGTCACCAGGGAGGCTTCAACATCCGCTACAATGTGAAGAAGTTCAACTTCGCTGTTGGTACGGGTTATGGTACTTCCATCTATCACCTGACCGATATCCGGAAAAACACGGATCGTGACGTGACTTTCAATAACCTGGTTCCTTCCGTCTCGCTGAACTATACGCCCAAACAGCAAAGAAGTATCCGTTTCAACTACAACGGAAGTACCCGGAACCCAACCCTGCAGCAGATACAGCCGATCCTTGACAATATTGATCCATTGAACATCACTATCGGTAACCCGAACCTGAAACAGGCTTTCAACCATAATTTCAATTTCAGGGCATCCGACTATAAAGTGCTTAAGAGCAGGAACATGTCTTTCAATCTGAACTATTCATTCACAGATAATGCCATTTCCAACGCCTCCACCATCGATCAGTATGGCAGGCGTGTGAACCAAGCCATCAATGTATCGGGCAACTATAATTTCAATGCATCGGTCGGTTACGGATTTGATATTGTACCCTCCCTGAATGTAGGATTGAACATTGGTCCAAGCAAGAACAGGTATGTAAACATGATCAATGGTTTGCGGAACGAGACCGAGAACAACAATATCAACCTCAGCCTCTATTCCGGCTATTGGGGAGATAAATGGATCAATTTCTGGCTGAACCTGAACGCCAATCACGTAAGTTCCCGCTCATCCATCAGACCCGATGTGGTTACCCAGTACTGGACCTACAATGCCTATTCCAACATTCAGCTTAAATTCAAAAAACAAAAACTGTATGTTGATATGAACCTGGAAGCCAATATCTACCAAAAAACGGCCGCTTTTGCCAACCAGCAGAACATGTATAATTTCAGTCCTTCCATACGGAAGGTCATTTCCAAGGATGATAAATGGGAAGCTAAATTATATGTGAACGACCTGTTCAACCAGAACAGAGGTATTAACCGGAGTGCCACCAGCAATTTTATCTCTGAAACCACCAATCAGACCATACAGCGATATTTCCTGCTATCACTTATTTATAACTTCAGTAAAAATGGTAAACCCAGCGGCTTCTGATATGAAAAAGATACTATTCATTGCCTGTTTAGGCTGTATGCTCAGCGCTTCCGCCCAAACACAATTCATCACCAAGGGAAGGGTTGAATTTGAGAAGAAGATCAACCAGCACAAGAGCGTGGAGGAGGAGGCCGAGAACAGCAGCTGGATGCAAACGATCCTGAAGGTCTATCCCAAGATCGTTACGGATATATATGAGCTCCGTTTCGACAACAACAGGTCGCATTACAAACTCAAACAGGAGAACAACGAAAATAAGTACCTGATGTGGGGAAGCAAACCCACAGAAACGGATGGCGTGACACAGGACCTTGACAACAGAACCGTCTCTACCCAGCGCGAGGTCTTTGAAAACACCTATGTGATCAAAGACAGCCTGCGTAACCTGGAGTGGCGTATCACAGACGAAACCAGGCAGATTGCAGGTTTTGAATGCAGAAAAGCCGTTACCAGGATCTGTGATTCCGTGTATGTGGTTGCTTTCTATACCGACCAGATCCCCGTAAGCACCGGCCCGGAAAGTTTTGGAGGCTTACCCGGTATGATACTCGGACTGGCCGTACCCCGTTTATATACCACCTGGTTTGCCACCAAGGTAGAACTGGTTGACCCCACCCCTGCCCAGCTGAATCCTGTGCAGAAGGGAAAAAAAGTGAACTGGGAGCAACTGTATGCAGAACTGAAGAAAGGATTCAAAGACTGGGGCAAGGAAGCAGATAAAAGATTATGGATCGTTTCCTTATGACACAAGGCAGTATGGCAATAAAAAAGGGTGTACCGTGGTACACCCTTTTTTTATAACACTTTATCCGATCAGTTGGACTTGGTTACGTTCACTGCCATCGGGCCTTTTTTGCCCTCTTCCACTTCGAACTGGACCTTGTCGTTCTCGCGAACTTTTTCTTTCAGTCCGGTGGCGTGAACAAAATATTCTTTTGCTTCATCGTCTGCCTTGATAAATCCGAAGCCCTTGGCCTCGTTAAAAAACTTTACTGTTCCTGTTTGCATGGGTGATGGTTTTATTTAAGTAGTTCTAATATAGTGATTTTTTTTGCCGGTACGGAAAAACTACCCGGTAAAATGGTGCCGGTCACCACATCTCTGCCCCGGTTAAAACCATCGGTCCTTTCTGCATAATCGGCCAGGTTCAGTTTCTTCTCCGCATCGCCGGTATTCAGGATACACATGACGGTTTGCCCGGCATCATACCGGAAGTACACATACAGGCCGTCTTGCGGAAGGTATTGCATGAACTTACCTGTTCGCAGGGCTGAGGATCCTTTGCGAAAATTGGCCAGTATCCGTACGTATTGCTGTACTTCTTTTTCAGTATCGGTAAGACCCTCACCGGTGAATGCGTTCTTACGGTCTCCCTTCCATCCACCCGGAAAATCAAGGCGAACCCAGCCATCCGGATTAGCGATCCCTTTCATGAGCACTTCTGTGCCATAATACAGCTGGGGAATACCCCTGCAGGTCAACAACCACCCTAAGCCCATCTTCATCTTGGACACATCTTCATTCACGGTGCTGAAAAAACGGGTCATGTCATGGTTATCCAGGAAGATCACATTACGCGACGGATCTGTATAGATCAGGTCATTGCTTAACGTATTGTATAATTTATTCACGCCTTCCGTCCAGCCGAATTTTTCATTCAGAGCGGGTTGAATGCCATAGAACAGTGACTGGAAATCCACTACCCCCTGCAGGTTGCTCTTGAATGGAACTGTGAGCCGGTTCTCTGCAAAATAGGCCTGGTTGATCACCCCATGCACCCAAACTTCACCGAAGAGGGTCATATTGGGATACTCATCTGTAAGGGCTTTGTTACAGCGATTCATGAAAGCAAGGTCGTTGTAGAGATAAGTGTCTATTCGCCATCCATCCACCCCGAACTCTTCCACGCACCAGATCGCATGTTGTATCAGGAAATTGGCAACGTAGGGATTCTGCTGGTTCAGATCGGGCATTTCACGCGTGAACCATCCGTCGGCAGTTCTCTTTGCATCAGACCTGGCGGCATATGGGTCGAACAGTGGCTGATCCTTATAACTGGTCTGTGTAAAAGAGGGCCACTGATGCAGCCAGTCTTTGGCAGGCGGGTCTTTCACAAAGAAATGATAACTGCCCACATGGTTGTATACGGCATCCTGTATCAGTTTCATGCCGCGTTGGTGCAGTGCCTCGCTCAATTTCCTGTAAGCGGCCTCCCCACCCAAACGGGGTTCAATTTTGTAATGATCCGTAAATGCATAGCCATGCTCTGTACGATCAGGCATATCGTTCTGCAGCACCGGGGTCATCCACAAGGCGGTCACGCCCAGCTGCTGCAGGTAATCCAGATGATCGATCACTCCCTGCAGATCACCTCCATGGCGGTGAAAGATCGAATCGCGATCCAGGCTCTGATCCCGTAAACCCGCTATCCGGTCGTTCGAAGGATCGCCATTGCTGAAACGATCGGGCATCAGGAAATAGATGAAATCTGCAGAGGTCACGCCCTGCGCAAAAGTTTTGCCTTTGCCGGTCCTGCTGGCTTTCAGTGGCCATGCAACGCTATGTGTTTGATCACCCGCTATGAATTCGATAGGTACATTACCGGGTTTAGCAAAAGGTGCCACTGTCAGGTCCAGAGCCAGATATTTCCCATTCTCAAATGGATGCACGCCGGTAAGCGTAACACCCGGGTATTGTACCCGGACCTTCTCTTTACTGAACCCATCATGGGTTCCGCGCACCAATACCTGCACTTTGTTCCATTTCATTCCCGTGTACCAGTTGGTCGGATACAATTCCGCATATTGCGAGAACGATACCACCGACATGGCCAACATAACAGACAAGACCCATATTCTCTTCTTCATAACTAGGAGGTTGCTTTATTTTCTTTTACGATCACCGCACAGGCAATGGCTGCCAGGCATAACAAACCACCACCGATCTGAACAGCCAGCAGCCTGTCGTTATGCAATACCGTTTCCATGATCTTACCAAAGAAAAGAGAGGCGATGATCTCGGGCAGCACGATGAAGAAATTAAAGATCCCCATATAAATTCCGATCTTATTCTCCGGTAAACAACCCGCCAGCATGGAATACGGCATAGACAGGATGGATGCCCAGGCGATCCCCACCAGCCCCATCGCCACATATAACATAGCAGGTTCATGAATGTAGTTCACGGAGATCAAACCGATCCCTCCCAACAACAGGCAGGCGGTATGCGTATATTTTTTTCCAAGTTTGCCGACCCAAAAAGGTAGCGTGAACGAAAAGGCGAAAGTGACCAGGTTCAATATGGCCGATGTGGTATTGGCATATTCCAGTCCCCGGGTATATACATCGCTGTTGGTCTGCGGGTCGCCACCAAAGATATCTGCGGCCACTCCCGTACTGTAATAGAACCACATGAGGAACAATCCCGGCCAGGTGAGGAAATTCACCAGGGCCAGCCGTTTCATTTGGTCAGGCATGTGTATCATGGAAGAAAATATCTCTTTCACCCCGCCACCAAAACCTTTACCGGATGCCTCCATCTTTTGCTTCCAGTCCGCATCTGCAGGGGGATACTCTTTACTTCTGAATACCGTATACAACACCGAAACCAGGAACACGGCGCCACCGATATAAAATGAGAGTACGATGTTTTCCGGGATAGAGCCACCAGTCTTGTCTCTTGAAACCCCGAACCATTCTACCAGCTTCTGTGGCAGGTAACCGGCCACAAATGAAGCCAGTCCAATGAACATGCTCTGCATCGCAAAACCATAGGAGCGCTGTTTCTCATCCAGGTTATCCGCAACAAAGGCCCGGAAGGGTTCCATACTGATGTTGATGCAGGAGTCCAGTATCCACAATACGCCGGCGGCCATCCAGATAGCCGATGCATTGGGCATGACAAACAATGCCAGCGAACTTAAAATGGCGCCGATCAGGAAATAAGGTCTACGTCTTCCCAGCCTGGGATGCCAGGTACGATCGCTCAGGTAACCGATGATCGGCTGCACGATCAATCCCGTCATGGGGGCCGCCAGCCAAAGGCCGGGTATCTGTTCAGGAGAAGCACCGAGGTATTCATAGATGGCGCTCATATTACCCATCTGCAGGCTCCAGCCGAACTGGATCCCAAAAAAACCAAAACACATGTTCCATATCTGCCAGAATCCCAGACGGGGTTTGGCACCGGTGTAGGCTGTTGACATAGCAATCGTTTAGGTGGTATTATGTAAGAATTACACGTAATCTAAAATACAATAAAAAACATCCCGGAGGATGTTTTCCTATGATGTGAATGGTGAGCAGTCAGTAGTGAGTTGCAAAGGCATAGTGCCCATACTCACTACTCACCACTGACCACTCAGGTCTTATATCACAAAGCCATCAGGTAAAATCGCCTGCTTTTTCACTACCACAATGCCATCCTTCACGGTGTACAATGCGTGATCAGTATTGGGCAGGTGTTTGCCACCATTGATGCGCACATCATTACCGATACGGCAGTTCTTATCGATCAAAGCGTCTTTGATATAACAACGTTCCCCGATACCGATCAGGGGCAACCCTTTCTGCCGGTTCAGGTCCATCTGTTCGATGGTCTCATAATAATCGTTACCCATAATATACGTGTTCACGACAGTGGTACCATGACCAATCCTGGCGCGGATCCCTACCACACTCTGTTCCAGGCGACTGGCCAGGATGATGGAACCTTCTGCAATGATCGTCTTCTCCAGCGTGGTACCGCTGATCTTGGCTGGCGGCAGCATACGTGCACGGGTATACACCGTTTTGGTGTTGTCGAATAAGTTGAAAGGCGGTATCTCCTGCGTCAATGCAAGGTTGGCCTCGTAAAAGGAATAGATATTTCCGATATCGGTCCAGTAGCCATCGTACTGGAAACCTACTACTTTGTAGTTCTCGATCGACTGTGGTATGATCTCTTTACCGAAATCAGTGGCCTGCGGGTATTTCTCATTCAGCAGATCATACAACACCTGTTTGCTGAAGATGTAAATACCCATGGAAGCTTGGTAATGTTTACCCTGGCGCTGCATTTCGGCTCCGGTATCGCTCACCCATTCAGGTAACAGTTCTTTTTTGGGCTTTTCGATGAAAGAAGTGATATAGCTCTGCTCATCTGTTTTCAGGATACCGAATTCAGGGGCATCCCGATCATCCACAGGGATGGTAGCAATAGAGATATCCGCACCCTTTTCTTTATGTGCAGCCAGCATATCGCTGAAATCCATCTGGTACAACTGGTCACCGCTCAGGATCAGGATATAATCGAAATCAAGGTTAGAGATATGCCGGAGCGATTGGCGCACCGCATCGGCCGTTCCCTGGAACCAGCCTGCATTATCCGGTGTCTGTTCCGCGGCCAGGATATCAACAAAACCAGTACTGAAAGCACTGAAATGATAGGTATTCTTGATGTGTTTGTTCAGTGAGGCAGAGTTGAACTGCGTTAACACGAACATGCGGTTGATGTTGCTGTTGATACAGTTACTGATCGGGATATCCACCAATCGGTATTTTCCTGCAATGGGTACAGCAGGTTTGGAACGGCTGGCTGTTAACGGATACAGGCGGCTTCCGGCTCCCCCGCCAAGAATTACAGCCAGTACTGATTTCGAAATCGTCTTCATATACGCAGTTTATATTTTTTGCTCTTGCATCTGTTGATGACAAGCGCTATGAATTTACAAAATCTATCGCAATCTTTTGTACACATCCGTGTACTGGTCAACCGTGCTTTCCCAGCTATGGTCTATCTGCATCATATACTTGCGCATCTTTTCCATATGGGCCTTATCCTGGTAAACCGAAACTGCCCGGCTGATGGAATGATCCACATCGCCCACCGTGGCATTGTTGAAACGGATGCCGAAGCCATCGGGGTCGCCCATGTCCACCACCGTATCCTGCAGGCCGCCTGTACTGCGCACCATGGGCACGGTGCCATAACGCATGGCATACATCTGGTTCAGTCCGCAAGGCTCTACCCTGCTGGGCATTAACAGAAAATCTGCACCGGCATACATTTTATGGCTCAGTGTCTCATCATACCCGATCACTGCGTTGAACACGCCCTTATAGGGCAGCACCATCTGTTGAAATTCCCACTCAATATGTGTTTCGCCACTACCCAATACCAGGAAACTGGCATTCCCCTCTGTATGGTGTATGGCTGATTTGATGGCATCCGGAAGTATTTCGGCAGCTTTCTCACCCACCAGGCGCCCAATGAAAACGAACAAGGGTTTTTCAGGATCCAGTCCGAACTGTTTACACAAAACCTCTTTATTCTTCTGCTTGCCCCTGGTAACTGTTTTCACACTGAAGTGCTCTGTCAGGTATTTATCGGTCTCTGGATTCCAGACCTCGTTATCGATACCGTTCAGAATGCCCTGGCACTTGCCCCTTTCGTATTCAAATAGTTTTTCCAGGCCGTTGGAGTTATAACGTAACTCTTCCATATAACTGTGACTAACAGTTGTTATCTTATCGGCACATTTTACAGCGGAAGCCAGGGGATTGATCGAGTCCGCCCAATCCAGCATGCCGCGTTTCCAGAGATCCCAACGGGGAATGTAACGGCTCTTGTCCCAACCCATCCAGCCCTGGTATTGTGCGTTGTGAATGGTGAATACTGTTGGAACATTAGCTAACGATTGGTAGTCATAACAGTACTTCATCATGAAGGGGATCAACCCTGTATGGTGGTCGTGGCAATGCACCACATCAGGCTTGTGCTCCCAGCTGCTCATCCAGTTCACCACGGCGATCTGGAAGGCTGTAAACCGCTCTGCGTCGTCATCGTAGCCGTAGATCTTCTGCCTGTCGAGCAGCCCGTTGATATCTACCAGGAACAGATCGAAGCCCAGTTTATTGGTAGGTTCTTTGATGATGGTATAGTCGAAGAACCAGTTCCCCAGGTTGGAAGAGCCTTTAAAATCGACGGTCCACTCATTCTCATACAGGAATTTTGTGCGATACATGGGCATGACCACTTTGGCTATATGTCCCGCTTTACACTGGTACTTGGGCAATGCGCCCACCACATCTCCCAGGCCGCCTGCCTTGGCCACGGGATAACATTCTGCACTGACGTGTATGATCTCCATCAAATTCTTTTTTGCAAGTTTTTCTGAAGTTAGCAACTAAACGGTTACCTGCAATAATGTTTGTAAATTTTTTCGCCTGCTTATTGTCGTTTATTTTACCTTCACCAATAAACCATTTCTTGTCATGACCCAAACCAAACAGCCCACCAATACCGGTGCATTGGCCACCCTGGTGATCGTATTTTTTTTCTGGGGATTCATTGCTGCTTCGAACAGCATCTTTATCCCGTTCTGTAAAACCCATTTTAACCTGAACCAGTTTGAATCGCAGTTGATCGGTTCAGCTTTCTATGGCGCCTACTTCATCGGATCACTGATATTGTTTATCTGTTCCAATGTGCTGGGTTATGATATCCTGAATAAGATCGGTTACAAACGCGGCATCATCTATGGTCTGCTGATCTCTGTGGTTGGCGCCCTGCTGATCATTCCTTCAGCCAATGCAAACTCCTTCCCTGCCATCCTTGCCTCCTTCTTTGTAGTGGCCCTGGGATTCTCCTTACAGCAAACAGCGGCACAACCTTTTGCCATCATACTCGGCGATCCGTCCACCGGTTCACACCGTTTGAACCTCGGTGGCAGCGTGAACTCATTAGGTACCACACTCGGGCCATTGATCGTAAGTTTCTTCCTGTTCGGAACAGCGGACAGTAAAAACGCGGTGGTAACGGTTACCAACATCAACGTATTGTACATGATCGTAGCTGCTGTATTTGCGGCGGTTGCCATCTTCTTTGCCCTCTCGAAACTGCCCGACGGCAAGAACGATGAGAAATTCGAAAAAGCCAATAAGGCTTCCGGTTCCCTGCTGGTCATGACCCTCCTGATCGGCGCGGTGATCGTTATTGGTCAACTGACCGAGGTACCCAAAATCACCCTGCTGATCATCACACTGGTATCGGTTGTAGGCGTTCTTTTCTACTCAAACAGTCAGGCTACCAAAAACAGCGAAGGCTGGGGTGCCATGAAATACCAGCAGTTGATCTATGGTATGATCGGCATCTTTGTATATGTGGGCGTGGAAGTTACCATCGATAATAATTTCGGCGCACTGCTGAAAACACCGGGATACCTGAGCGACCTGGGGCTGGATGAAAGCCAGATCTCCAAATATGTTTCATTGTATTGGGGTAGTTTGATGATCGGCCGTTGGACCGGCGCCATCAGCGTATTCAACCTCAGTGCAGCCATGAGAAAGATCATGACCATCGTAGTGCCTTTCATTGCATTCGGCATTGTGCTGGGCGTGAGTAAGATCTATGGAAACGATATTTCTGACCTGTTCGGTTATGCCGTATTCATCGCTATCGCCATCGCCGCATTCTTCTATGGTCAGGAGAAACCGGTAAAAACGCTGGTAACCGTTGCGTCCCTGGCCTGTATTGCCATGCTGGTAGGTGTGTTCACGACCGGCATCATTTCGGTGTACGCATTCATGGCAGGTGGTTTATTCTGTTCTGTTATGTGGCCCTGCATCTTTGCACTGGGTGTAGGTGGCTTAGGTAAATATACCAGCCAGGGTTCTGCATTCCTCATCATGATGATCCTGGGTGGAGCCATCATACCTCCGATGCAGGGCGCACTGGGCGATATCACTACCATGCACAGCTCTTACTTACTGGCGGCCGGATGTTTTGCCTTCCTGGTATTCCTGGCACTGAAATTAAAGCGTGTATTACATGCACAGGGTCTTGACTTTGACGAGCAGATCAGTGGCGGACACTAAAAAACAATACCTTTGGAGAGATGCCAGAGCAACAAAATGATATGATTATGTCTAGAACAAATCCCAGTTTAGAACAGCTTGCCATCGGCGTTGATATCGGTGGAACAGGTACCAAATTCGGCATTGTAGACCGGCTGGGCAACCTGCTGTACTCCAGCGAAATGTCGACCAGAAAACACCATGAAGTAGAGAGTTTCATAGCTGACCTGCATGCCAACCTGGTTCCGATGATAGAACAGGCGGGCGGCATCGGACGCATCAAGGGCATTGGCCTGGGAGCCCCTAACGGGAACTATTATACCGGAACGGTAGAATATGCTCCTAACCTTCCCTGGAAAGGGATCCTGCCTTTCTCCAAAATGATCGAAGACACCTTCAAGTTACCCGTAGTACTCACCAACGATGCCAATGCAGCTGCATTGGGAGAGATGATGTACGGTGCTGCACAAGGCATGAATGATTTCATCATGATCACATTGGGAACAGGTGTAGGAAGCGGTATCGTGGCCAATGGCAAACTGATCTACGGGCACGATGGTTTTGCAGGCGAGCTGGGGCATACCATCATCATCCCCGACGGACGCATGCACGAAGGAACCGGCAAAAGAGGTTCTCTGGAAAGTTATGCATCCGCAACAGGAGTGCGTTTGACCGCATTGGAATTGCTGGCCAACAGCAATACCCCAAGTGTGCTGAGAAACCTGCCGCAGGAGGAGATCGATTCCAAAGCAGTATACGATGCCGCCATAGAGGGCGATGAACTGGCAAAAGAGATATTCGAATACACGGGTAAGATACTGGGTATGGCATTGGCGAACTTCGTGATGTTCTCCAGTCCGGAAGCCATCATCCTGTTCGGTGGACTCACCAAGGCAGGAGAACTGATCTTAAAACCAACACGTGAGCACATGGAAGCTAACCTGATACAGGTATTCCAGAACAAAGTGAAGATACTGGTCAGTCACCTGAAAGCTTCAGATGCGGCCATACTCGGTGCTTCGGCATTGGTTTGGGACCTGAAATAAGTTAGAATGATCAATCAGGAATGAATAATAAAACCCAAATAACTTAGCGTATAAATACGCTATCAGTGATTTGAAGCATTTACTACTTTGGTAGTAAATGCTTTTTTTTATGCAACAAGACAATGTCATAGTAGCAAAAAGCTATCATTTTGCATTGCGCATTATCCATCTTTTCCGGTATTTAAAAAATGAAAAGAATGAATTCGTTCTTTCCCGACAACTTATTCGGTCGGGCACATCAATCGGAGCCAACATAGAAGAAGCCATAGGCGGTTCTTCAAGAAATGACTTTAAAGCCAAAATGAATATTGCTTACAAAGAAGCCCGTGAAACCAGCTATTGGCTCCGCCTATTAAAAGACAGCGGCCTGATTGATATACAAACAGGCGATTCAATCATAGAGGACTGCGAAGAGCTTTTAAAAATTCTCGCCACCATACTAAAAACCCTGAAAAACAACCCTAATTCCTAATTTCTAATTCTTAATTATAAAAACCGCCGGTACCGGCCTTTGTCCCTCTTTATCGCTGGGTGTGATGGTTTGTTTCCCATTCACCAGCAAACAACTGCTGCCGCCGCCATCCAGATTCAATGCCTCTATACATCCGATCTCTTTCAGCATGTTGGCCTCCTGCACCAGGGTTGCTCCTTCGGCCTTCCCGGGTGAACGGCCCTCAATGACCAGCATGATCAGTTTACCATCAGCCGTATATCCCATTGCTGTACGTGGATGTTTGTCATGGATGGCTTTACCGCCAAACTTGAGTTCTTCGTTATTGGTTATCTGCACCTGACCGTTCTGTACCAGAACGGGTCCACCGCCCACCGCAGTCTGCATTTTCCATTTACGGAAACGGTCCTTGCGCAACATTTGTTTGGCAGGAAGTTGCTGTATGGAATCCTTCCAGTTATTGATCACCTGCTGACTGGCATAGGCATGTTTTGCAGACGAATCTGTGTACAACCAGGCAACATCGGCTTCCCTGTTCTTATTGATGCCGATGGCACTTCCGAAAGTGTGCCGGAAGGTTAAGGTATCTTTCCCTTTACCCGCCATACTATGCACCTGGTAGGCCAACATTTTACCATCCCTGATCACCACGTTCAGGTTGCTGTTGTGAACGAATTCAAAAAAAGTGGTGTTCATCACCAGCAGGGGCTGGTTCTCCTGCACATAGTATTGCGAGGGGGTGAACCGTTTGCCGTTACCCACCTGGGAGCTGAACTGCAGAGACCTGTCAGCAAGGTCCGCACTCACATAATACGCAATATTGGGTTTGCCATCAGTGGCATCGGTGGTCTTATATACATGCACCCCTTCCGGTAAAGGTTGATATAGGGAGTCTACATTCTTCCAGTTCCATTGTGCCTGTAGTGTAACGGAACAAAGGAGCAACAAGGCAATAACCAGGCTATTTCTTTTCATGGTGCAATGATAAAAACAACGCCCGACATAGCCGGGCGTTCTGTATGATCAAATCGTTTTCAATTGTTGTTCTTCCTGCCATTTGGCTCTGCCATAACCGGGGATCACATGTTTTTCGCTGTGGTAAGATGAACGGACCAGCGGGCCGCTCTCCACATAATCAAATCCCAGTTCGTAACCTATGGCACGCAGTTCTGCAAATTCATCGGGATGCACGAACCGTTGCACCGGCAAATGTTTCCTGGTGGGTTGCAGGTATTGCCCGAGTGTCAATACATCTGTACCGACCGATACCAGGTCTTTCATACTTTGTATCACTTCCTCCTTGGTTTCTCCCAGCCCCAGCATGATGCCTGTTTTGGTACGCATACCGCCTTTTTTCAGCATGTTCAATACTTCCAGGCTACGGCGATATTTGGCCTGTATACGAACCTGCCGGGTCATACGTTCTACCGTTTCCATGTTATGGCTCACCACATTGGGAGCTGCATTGATGATCCGCTGCACCTGGTCGGCCTTGCCCTGGAAATCGGGGATCAGCGTTTCGAGTGTGGTTCCGGGATTCAGCCCTTTCACCGCTTCGATGGTGTTGTACCAGATGATAGAACCACCGTCTTTCAATTCATCGCGGTCCACACTGGTGATCACCGCATGTTTCACTTTCATCAGGTGAATGGCTTCTGCCACACGCTGGGGTTCATCCCAATCAACCGGCTCCGGTCTTCCGGTGGCTACCGCGCAAAAACCGCAACTGCGCGTGCATACATTTCCGAGGATCATGAAGGTGGCTGTACCTTCACCCCAGCATTCGCCCATATTAGGGCAATTACCGCTTTCGCAGATGGTATGTAGTTGATGGGTATCCACCAGGCCGCGTACATGCTTGTAGCTTTCGCCGATAGGCAGTTTTACACGAAGCCAGTTGGGCTTTTTCAGGGCGGGTTCTGTAGCGTTGATCTTGGCTACCACAGGTAATTCTTGCATCGGCACAGATTCAGTTAAGAGGTAGAGGTCCGGAGGCCGGACTTCTGCAAAAATAGCTTACTTTCTCTTACCAAAAACAAGGGAGATATAGGCATTGAAAAAGAACTTATGTTCCTTGTTCAACAGCATAATGGGCATGGCTTTGGAATAATATTCGGCATTGACCCCTACTTCCATGGCGGAAAGCACTTCATTATACCGGCCGTAATCAAACCGGAGGGCTGCCCGGGCATGGGCGCCCGGAACAAATGTGATCTCGTTGAACCCTTTGCCAAAATTCCCTTTTCCGATGATGATACTGGGGTCCAGGAAGAGGTTTTCGTTATTAGGACTGTATTTGATCTGCTCCCTGGTACCGGTACTGGGGTTCTGGATCTCGATATAATATGGTTTCAGCAGACCTGCAGATAATCCACCACCATAGATGGCCGAAACCGCCACCCCGTTTTTATTGCCTTTACCACCAATGAGTAACTGCTGGCCCAGGCCTGCTTTGAGGTAGTAGAAATTATTCCGTTTACCGTAAATATAACTGGAGATGACCAAGAATCCTTGTGAAGCGCTAAGGGTAGGTACTTTTTCTTCTTTTTTGTCTTTCCGCTCCCCGAACTCAAGCCACCACAGGTTGGTTTTGTTGATGGTCTTGTATCTGCCATGTTCATAGAACATGCTCCAGGCATCCGTATTGAATTTAAAACCAAATGCGCCCTGTTTCTGGTAAATAAGGGCTCCTTCTTCTTCCTGTTTGATCAGTTGATTGATCTTTTCCCTGCGCTCCGCTTTTTTCAGCTGCCTGGCATCTGCACCGGTGGATTGTACTTTCTGCTGTGCAGAAACCGCCAACGTACCCAGCATACCTATGATTAAAAATAGCTTCTTCACTTCCATTTGATTTGTTACTTGTAAATTTATGGCAAAATGATTCAATGACTTCACAAATTATTTATAAAGGTGAGCTCCGAACAGCCGCTACTCACCTGCAAAGCGGCTCTGTGATCGAAACCGATGCCCCTACTGATAACCAGGGCAAGGGTGAACTGTTCTCTCCCACCGACCTGGTAGCAACTGCATTGGGTGCCTGTATGGTAACTACCATGGGCATCAAGGCCCGCACCATGGATATTGTACTGGATGGAACCCGTTTGGATGTTACCAAAGTGATGGCCAGTGATCCACGCCGCATCAGCAAGATCATTGTGCACATGTTCTTCCCGCCCACACTGAATCTCGACGACAAACAAAAAGAGATCCTGGAAAGAACCGCCCGCACCTGCCCGGTGGAAAGAACCCTGCATCCCGATGTTGAACTGGACATGCAGTTCAATTGGTGAATCGTGAATCGGCAGTAGTGAGTAGGTAGTGTTTGCTACTTTGCATTCTCACCACTGCCGATTCACAATTCACAATTCACAATTCACGACTGACGACTGCCGCCTCCCTCACAAGACGTCATTTTTCAGTATTCTGTTGCCTACGGCACAATCTAAGCAACGCCTGTGGATGCAATAATGATTTGTTAATTCTATCAGCGCCTGCGAATCAACGGCGGAATGTTGGGTGATGCCCAGCCTCTGCCATTGCCGCGTGATCTGGTTCTGCTCGGCGGTTATTTCATACATCCAGTGGAGAGCCCTTTCTTTGTGGGCTTCTGTTTTACTGTACATACCATATGCAAACAACAGGGGTAATACCGTATTGATGAAAATATTCTCGGCCATCTGCTTACCCAGATGTTTGTGCTGGTATACGGCTATTTCATCAAAGCGGTAATGATAGTGCCAGTAATCGTTTGCCGTTACCATGAAGTGATCCATCAATGTGCGAAGATCCCCGGTTTCTTTGATGGTAGAGAACAGGTATGGCAGCCGGTGCAGCAGCATGGCCAGTTGTGCCATGCGGATGGTTGGAAAAGAAGCCGGGCGCATACGTAAAAAAGCGGGTGATTTGGGTACGGTCTCCAAACGGTATTTCTTTTTCAGGAAGCGGTATTCCTTTTGCAGCAGGATCGCATACTCATCTGCATATGTACCGGCCAACAGGTTGGCCTGGCCCAGTAACAATGCCTCCAGTTGTTGCACCTGGTGCTTGTGTCGGGCAAGCACCTGCACAGGCAGGGTCCTGGCCACCATTTCGAACAATGGGCCGTTTACTTTGGATCCGAAATTGGCCGCAAGCATCCGCCAACACACTTCCTCCCAATGATTGGAGGTAGCTGTCACCATGGCAAGGATCTGTTTGGCCCTGCGCTCCAAACGTTCTGCTGCCAGGCGCTCTTTCCAGGCAAACCAACCCAACGGCTCCAGCGCCGGCAAAAAAGGATGACAGGGTATCATTACCATGGTCTCCATCATCTGACGATACCGTTCAAGTAACAGTTTAGGGACCAGTGGCTGTAACACCAGCGTGGCTACGCGGTTACCAACGCTGTCATACAAGGGAAGATCATCATCCCAAACCACATGCAGGATGATATTACCGTAATTGCCATCTGTGGTATGCTTGTGCTTGCGCCAGTCAGAAGACCGGATATGGATCTCCACATTACCTACCCACCGGGTATTGCCTATCCGGATTGCTGCTTCTGAAAAATCGGGACCCTGGTGATGGTTCCAGGTACCGGGCTTATCAACCTGTAGCGACTCGCCTGCAGTGGTCAGCAAAGACCGCTTCTGAAAATACTGGAACTGCCAGATGAACTGAAGTAATCTTTCATTCATGGTTAACCGCTTTTGTTGCGGCCAACCGAAAAATTACAAAGGATAACAACGGTATAAATACCTGATTTTTATTTAGGGATTTATTGTATCTAAGGCTTTCACCACGCGACTCACGGGTAAGCCCATCACATTGTAGAAATCGCCGTTGATGGACTCAATACCCACCACCCCGATCCACTCCTGTATGGCGTAGGCGCCGGCTTTATCGTAGGGCTCGTATTTATCCACGTAAAAACGGATCTGCTCTTCCGTTAATGCATGAAAGCACACTTCGGTGCAATCTGCAAAAGCGATCTCTCCTGCCTGGTGCAGCAATACCACACCCGTGATGACCTGGTGTTTCTGTCCCGATAGGGAGCGAAGTATGGCTATGGCATCTTCCCTGTTCACAGGTTTACCGATCACTTTATCATCCAGCACCACGATCGTATCCGCAGCCAATATGGTTTTACCTACATATTCATGATGATAGGCTTCTTTTACATGCGCCTGCACCGACAAAGCTTTATTACGGGCAATGTGAATGGCAGTATCCGTGAGACTCAGCCCTTCAGGATAGGATTCATCCGTTACCTGAACAATCACTTCAAAAGGGATCTCAGCCCATTCCAGTAACATTTTACGCCTTGGCGATTGGGAAGCAAGTATGATGTGCTGCATAAGTAAAGAATTGAATTAATGCGCCAGGTAGATCCGGAAAAAGAACATGGAAACAATACCGGTGAGCATCACCAGTTTGATCACAGTGCTGATCTGATGAAAATCTTCTGCCGAATTGGCCCTGTACAACTGGCGCAATACCCATACCAGTGGAAGAATGATGAGTAACAGGCAATACAGGGCACTATGCCACCAGCCAAAGGGGATCACATAGACCTGCAGGATACCCAGTACCGCTACCAGCACGATCACCCAGACCGCCACAAATACCTTACTGGCATTCAGGCCCCAGACGATAGGCATGGTACGACAGCCGTATTTCCTGTCGCCCTCCCTGTCTTCCATATCCTTGACCACTTCTCGGATCAGGGAGATCACGAATGCAAAAGAGGCATACAGGATGGCATAACGGAAAAACCTGACCTCATTCTTATCGGCCAGTAACAGGGAGTGGATAGAGAGGGGGTATTTGGAAAAAAAGATCACCAGGATCACCCAGGCCGTCAATAACGAGATCAGCACATTGCCGATCAGCAATTGCTTTTTAAGGGTGGTTGAATAAAACCATAATAAGATGATGCTTGCCAGGTTGGCCAGCACCAGGTGCCAGTAATCCTGCATGGGCAATGCCGATACCGTGAAAAACAATCCCAGCAAACTCAGGAACATATGCCAGAAGATCACCCATCGGCGGCTGATGATCGTGTTCACCACCACTTTATCCGGTTTGTTCACCTGGTCTATGTTCAGGTCAAAATAATCGTTAATGATATAACCGGCCGCAGCAATCAGCACAGAT
The DNA here is from genome assembly GCA_964460235.1 of uncultured Sediminibacterium sp. GTDB lineage: Bacteria > Bacteroidota > Bacteroidia > Chitinophagales > Chitinophagaceae > Sediminibacterium. The sequence continues at coordinate 106,266 of CAYWPM010000007.1, forward strand.
GCCAGCATCAAAAGAATAAAGCGGGAAGTTGCCGTGCCATCCGTATCCACCGCCGGATAAATGCTCCGGTAGATGCAAAACTCGAACAGCACCTGCGTAAGCGCGATAAAGACCAGGTTGGGCCAGCGTATCAGTCTGAAAAATGCCGCGAGTACTTTCAAGTTCTGAATTTATACATACAAGATCCTGCCCTGAAGAGCAGTATGGTTATTGTGCACGCACCGTAGTGTCTTCGCCCCAGTCGTGGCGCAGTTTCATCACTTTCTCTATCACATCCCTGACGCAACCGGTACCGCCAGAGAAAGGGGAAATATACACAGAGAGCTCTTTGATCTCCTGCACGGCATCCGATGGACAGCAGGGTAATCCTGCCAGCTGCATCACCTGCCAATCAGGGATATCATCACCCATATACAGCACAGATTCTTTGGAGATCCCGTTATCCCGAAGGTATTGTGACAGCACTTCTGTTTTATCAGTTACCTGCATCCAAACATCTGTAACACCCAGCTTGTGCAAGCGCTCTTTTACTTCAGGCGAATTTCCGCCAGAGATCACCAGCACACGGTAGCCTCTTTTCACTGCCAGTTGCAGCGCATACCCGTCTTTGATGTTCATGGTCCGTGCCATCACACCACCAGGTAATACCAGCAGATTACCATCCGTAAGCACGCCATCTACATCAAAAACCAACGTGTTGATATGTTTGAATTTTTCGAGCACTGGATTCAGGTTACCTGTTGATGGATTTAATGGCAGGGTTGATAGTTTCCATATACCCCGACAAAAGTATGGTGATTATTTCTGGTTGTCCCTCCACTCATATACCCAGGCACTCTGGATCATTTCCAGGTGTCCTTCGGTACTTTGTTCGCGGGTACCTGCAAAGTTGGGGATTTCCAGGATCCACTCCAGCAGGTCTGTAAAACGAATGCGATAGATCCTGCCTTCGTTAAACTCATCGCCAAAGCGTTCGTATAGTTTCATGGCAATGTCTTCGTGATCGTTCCAGTGAATCGGCGGTTCAAAATGGCTCATCTCTTGTTAGGGGTTTGTTGTTTGTGTTTGGGAAACTGCTCCAGGCAAGATCATTCGCCTAAGAATTGGGTCTGGTCGGGAAGGGTGATCTCCACTTCTCCTGAACCTGGCTGCAAGATACACTGGCAACCGAGGCGGGAATTGATGCGGGGGTTAACGGCCCGGTCAATGAAATCTTCCTCCTTATCACCCAGTTCTTCCAGGTGGTCCATGCCTTTGTCAACATAGAGATGACAGGTACTGCAGGCACAAACCGCCCCGCAGTTGTGGTGAAGTTCGATATTATTGTCCAAACAAACTTCCAACAGGCTTTGATCGTCTGCAATATTGGTCAGGGTCACAGGTTCAAGCCCTTTTTGCTCAAATTTGATCTTGATCGTGTACATAGGTTGACAAAAGTATCTTAGAATACTTATTTAACCATTCGAGTTACGGAAAAGTTTAGGCTGCCCGGAACAAAATACAATAACAGCCCAAAGAGGCAGTGGCGAAAACATATAGTTATTTTAAATTATATTTAAAGTTCCTGTCATTCTTTCTCCCGCCCCCGAAAAATGCCCCTTGGCAGAATATACCACCGCTTTCGAAGAATCTGTTAGGGGGATGCCCCTTGATCTATGCAATTTTACAGCAACAACAGATCATAAAGACAGTTTTCGGATAAAGCAGGTTGAATAGTTCGGTGCCGGTTTCTACCGGCACTTCTTTTTGTATCAACCCCTGAAACGTTTCCGGATACTGTCACTCATCATTTCATAGATCTGTTTCGCCTGGGGATACCCCCCCAACAGTTCCAGGTGTTTTGCCTCCGTTTGACGATCACCCCTAAAAGCCGGTCCCGCCTGTACAGAAGCCGGATGTTGCTGCTGCAGGTTCTGCACCGTGGCTTCGATGATGGGATAGAATAAACGGAAATCGATCTGCTCTGCCTCACAGATATCCGCCGCCAGGTGGTACAGATGATTGCTGAAATTAGAAGTGAATGCCGCCACCAGGTGCATTTTGGCGCGCAGTACGTCATCGGCCCTTACAGTAGCTGCATCAAAGATCTTTGCCAATGCCCCGATCTCGTTGATCACCTCTTCTGTATTGCCATCCGTGACCATGGTAACCGGCGCCAGCTCATGCATGGGTTTTCTGATCATCTTCATCGGCCACAATACCCCGTAGCGGGAACTGGCTTTCGCCAGCACCTGTTTGCTCACCGATCCTGCCGTGTGCACCAATAACTGGTCGCCCAACGACAATTGAGCCGCAATTTCCGCTACGGCACCATCAGATACGGCCAGCAGGTAGGTTCCTGCATGCACCTGCATCGCCGCAAGATCATTCACGGCCGTAGCCTGTAACTGCCCGGCCAATGCCTGGGTGGCAACCGGATTCCTTCCGATCACCTGCCGGATGGTATGGCCTTTCCTGAACAGTATGGTACCCATGACCGTGGCAACATTGCCAGAACCTATGATGGTAACCTGCATATCTTTGATCTTATGAAGATGAAATTAGCACAAAGACTGTTGCTGGGATATTATAAAACAAAATTGAAGGCCATCGGCCTGGTTTCACCCCGCAAAGCAGCGGAAATGGCTTACCGCATCTTCTGTACCCCCTATGCCGGAAAAACGCCCAGAAAGATCCCCCCGGTATTCCACAAGGCCGAAAAGGTCCATGTGCAGTTGAACGAACTGACGATCAGGGGATTTCGCTGGATACCGGAACATCCGAATGGCAAAAAGATCCTGATCGCCCACGGGTTCAGCAGCAATGCTTACAAGTTCGAGAAATACATCCAGCCGCTGAAAAAAGAGGGATTTGAGGTATTGGCCTTTGATGCACCCGCCCACGGACAAAGCGAGGGTAAACTGATCAATGCATATATATATAGACAAGCCCTGCTGCAGGCCGAAGCAAGTTTTGGCCCAATCTATGGTTTCATGGGTCATTCATTGGGCGGATTGGCTGCCTCACTGGCATTTGAGGCATTACCCGATAACCAGGATCGTAAACTGGTGCTGGTGGCTCCCGCTACGGAAACCACCCGGGCCATCGACAATTTCTTCCGGATGATACCGGTTGCCCCCAATGTGAAACAGGCATTCACCGGTTTGATCGACGAACTCACCGAACACCCCATAAGTTATTATTCTGTCAGCCGGGTGGTGAGATCCCTGCATTCGCCCGTATTATGGATACATGACCGGCAGGATACGATCTGCCCTTTTGAAGATGTAAAACCTTTACTGACACAGGATTTGCCGCATGTCCGGTTCCAGGTAACCGAAGGTTTGGGGCATAGCCGGGTGTATAAGGACAACCAAATTTGTAGCGGTATTGTGCGTTTTTTTGCGGGTAACATTTCCTGATATTTTTTGTGATTTAATGGTTTCAACTAATATTGCATGGCCAGACACCTGCTTTTCTCCCCCCGATGGGGAGAATTTTTTAGGAGGTCTGACATTTCGCAAAACCATATAAAAGAACCGTCAGAGGCGGATGAGAAGGCTGTATGGCAAAGAACTTATTGATCGTTGAGTCGCCGGCAAAGGCCAAAACCATAGAGAAGATCCTCGGTAAAGACTTCGAGGTGAAAAGTTGTTATGGCCATATACGTGACCTGGAAAAGGATGACATGGGTATTGACGTGAACAATCATTACCAACCCAGGTACAAGGTACCCGACGATAAGGAACGTGTGGTGAAGGAACTGCGCCAGCTTGCCAAAAAATCTGAGGAAGTATGGCTTGCATCGGATGAGGACCGCGAGGGGGAAAGCATCAGCTGGCACCTGGCCGAGGTACTGGGCCTGGACCCCAAGACCACCAAAAGGATCGTTTTTCATGAGATCACGGCCCCTGCAATCCGGAAAGCGGTAGACAATCCCCGCCGCATCAATATGGACCTGGTAAATGCCCAGCAAGCACGCCGGGTATTGGACAGGCTGGTGGGTTTTGAGCTGAGTCCCGTACTCTGGCGCAAGATCGGCATGCAGCGCAGCCTCAGCGCCGGCCGCGTGCAGAGTGTAGCGGTACGCCTGATCGTAGAGAGAGAAAGAGAGATCAATCAGTTCATCCCTGAAAGCAGCTATAAAGTAGAAGCCTATTTCACCGCACCGGATATCAACGGAAAAACCGTTACGTTCAAAGCGGAAGGCCCCAATAAAATGCAGACCGAGAAAGATGCCAAAGCATTTCTCGAAACCTGTAAGGATGCCAGGTACTCCGTCACCGACATACAGGTAAAACCTGCCAAACGTACGCCTGCCGCACCTTTCACCACTTCTACCCTGCAGCAGGAGGCATCTCGCAAAATGGGGTACAGCGTAAGCAAGACCATGCTATTGGCACAAAAACTGTACGAGAGCGGTAAGATCACTTATATGCGTACCGACAGCATCAACCTGAGCGATACCGCACTGGACGATATCCGCAACCAGGTAACCAAAGCTTACGGCAGCGAATACCACCAGCCACGCAAGTTCAAGAACAAGAACGAAAGTGCACAGGAAGCCCACGAAGCCATCAGGCCCACTTATATGAGTAATACCACTGTGGAGGATGAGGACACACGCCGCTTATACGAACTGATCTGGAAACGCACCATCGCTTCGCAGATGAGCGATGCCGAGTTTGAGAAGACCACTGCCAAAATCAATGTGAGCAGCAACCAGGAAAGCCTGACCGCCAACGGTGAAGTGATGAAATTCGACGGTTTCCTGAAAGTGTACCTGGAAGGAAAAGATGAAGAGGATGAGGAGAATACCGATGGCATGCTGCCACCGTTGACCGTGGGTCAGCAGCTGGATTTTGTGCGTATGACCGCTACAGAAAAGTTCACCCGCCCGGCAGCACGTTATACAGAAGCTTCGCTGGTAAAGAAACTGGAAGAACTGGGTATCGGCCGCCCCTCCACTTACGCACCTACCATCTCCACCATCATGAAACGCAATTACGTGGAGAAACGCGATAAGGAAGGCGTAAAAAGGAATGTGGCACTGCTTACGCTGAACAGGAACAACCAGGTAGAAAAAGAGATACTGCAGGAAAATACCGGAGCGGAGAAAAACAAACTGTTCCCTACCGACCTGGGGGCCGTGGTAACCGACTTCCTGAAACAATACTTCACCAAAGTGATGGATTTCGGCTTTACCGCCAAGATAGAAGAAGAATTTGACCTCATCGCCGAAGGTAAGATCGCCTGGAGCAATATGATCGACGGGTTCTACAAACCCTTCCATGAAACCATTGAGCATACCCTCGAAAACGCAGAACGTGCCAAAGGCGAAAGGGAACTGGGTATCGATCCCGAATCAGGCAAAAGGGTGATCGCGAGAATGGGTCGTTATGGTCCCATGGTGCAGATCGGCGATACTTCCAACGAAGAGGAAAAACCCCGTTTTGCCAAACTGAAGCAGGAACAGAGTATTGAGACCATCACCCTGGAAGAAGCCATGCACCTGTTCTCATTACCACGTACCCTTGGTGAATACGAAGGCCAGGAACTGTCCGTGAATGTGGGACGTTTTGGTCCGTATATCAAACTGGGAGATCAGTTCATCTCCATCCCAAAGGGTGAGGACCTGCATACCATCGAACTCGACAGGGCCATACAGCTGATCAACGAAAAACAGCTGGCCGATGCCCCTATCGCTTTTTATAACGAGCTGCCGGTAACCAAGGGTAAAGGACGCTTCGGTCCCTTTATCAAGTGGAACGATATGTACATCAATATCCCGCGGGCTTATAATTTTGATGCCCTCAGCCAGAGCGATATCAATGAACTCATCGAGAAAAAGATCGACAAGGAAGCCAACCGTTTCATCAAACAATGGCCCGAAGCGAAGATCTCCATCGAGAATGGCCGCTGGGGTCCGTTCATCCGCTTTAATAAAAAGATGCTGAAACTGGGCCGAAAGGCAGACTCAGGCAAATACACCGCCGAAGACCTGGCCGAAATCGATCTGGAAGAAGTGAAAAAGATGATCGAGGCCCAGGTACCCAACGCTTTCGCCAAAAAGGGCGCTGCTAAAAAAACAGCCACCAAAACGGCCACGAAGACCGTAAAAAAAGCCGCTAAGAAAGCTACCCCCAAAAAAGCAGCGAAGAAAAAGTAAAAATTCAGAAGTTACAAGTCAAAAAGGTTCATAAGCAAAGAGCCCGATAGTTAGCTATCGGGCTCTTTGCTTAGAATGATTTCGGCTTTTGAATTTTTACTTTTGCCTTTTGAATTCCCTAATCATATTTCCCCATCTGGCGTAAAAAACGAACATGCGCCACAACCGCCCTGCGCATGGTTGGATACTCGATGTATTGCAACTGGTATTCGCGGCAAACATTTCTTACGATCTCACTGATGGCAGGATAATGCACATGGGATATCTTGGGGAACAGGTGGTGCTCGATCTGGAAATTCAGACCACCTACCAGCCAGCTGACCAGCTTATTCTTGGTGGCAAAATTGGCAGTTGTCTTGATCTGGTGAGCAGCAAATTCATCAGGCATTTTGTTGGTGTCAACACTGGCCACGGGAAACTCGGTATGTTCTACGGTATGCGCCAGCTGAAAAACGATGCTCAGTACAAAACCGGCGAACAGGCTCATGGTCAGGAAACCAATGATCCAGTTGACCCAACCCACTGCTGCGATCGGGATCACAATGAACACCGCAGCATGGTAAACTTTTACGCTCCAGAATTCAAAATGATCGGCAAAACTCATTTTCTTCAAGGGTACGGAACCGATCTTTTTGGAGAAATATTTCTGGTAATCGGTAAAGAAGATCCAGAACACATACAGCATCATGTACAGGAACCAGAAATAGAAATGCTGGAAACGGTGCATTTTATAGCGCTTCTGTGTGGGTGCCATACGCATGAGGATACCGATCTCGATATCATCATCCACACCATCAATATTGGTGAAACTGTGGTGGATCATGTTGTGCTTCATGTTCCACATAAAATGGTTGGCGCCCAGTAAACTGATCGAAGAGGCCGCAATACGGTTCACGATCTTATTGTTACTGAAACTTCCATGGCTTCCGTCGTGCATTACGTTGAAACCGATGGCCGCAACCAGTCCGCCCAGTACCACACATTCGGCCAGGGCAAAATACCATACGGGGGTCCATACCAGCAGGTGAATATACACCAGCACAAAGCCGATGACCATGATAATGGCTTTGGTGAATAACTTGGGATTTCCGGTCGAGTCGATTCCTCTCTCATCAAAATAAGCCTGTACTCTTTTCTTCAGATCGGTGTGCAATGATTGATGGGGAGTTGCGGGGAACTTGGGGGTGGCAAACTGTGACATAGATAACTTTAGTGATAAAATGCAAAAATACCTATTATCGGTCTTCACAAGCTGTTAATTCTCACTTTTTTACCTGCCCGACCAGCAGAACGATGCAAAACAGGGTTTATTATGTTAAAGCTTAGCCATATTTCCACACCTGTGGGATAACTTAAGGGGCTGAGATCCGAAAAAAAGAATTTAGTTTGATTTCGAAACACATGGGGATCAACAGGATGTAACTGTGTTAACAGTCCCCGAATGCTGTTACCATCTATGCAGGAAACCAGAGAGATCAATGCGCTGTTCACGTTAATAGATGATCCGGATGAAGAGGTATATTCTACCGTTTCAGAGAAGATCGTAGCGTATGGCAAGAACATCATCCCCAACCTGGAACATCTCTGGGAAACCACGCTCAGTGAAGATGTGCAGGAGCGTATCGAAATGATCATTCATCACCTGCATTTTACCGACCTCCAGAACGACCTGGCCGAATGGCGGGATAGCGCTTATCATGACCTGCTGTTCGGGGCCTTGCTGGTTGCCAAATACCAGTATCCCGACCTTCAGACCACACCGGTATTACAGGACGTGGAAAAGATCAGGCGGAACGTATGGCTGGAACTGAACAGCTTTTTAACACCGCTGGAACAGGCCAATGTTTTATCGAGCATCATCTACAATTATTATAAGCTGAAAGGGGTAGAACTGAACTACGAACACCCCGACGAGTTCTTCATCCACAAAGTACTGGAAAGTAAAAAAGGGAATGCCATCAGCAATGGCATCCTGTACCAGGTGATGTGCGACCTGCTGGAGATCAATGCGCGCATCATCAATATCCCCAGGCAGTGTATCATTGCCTTCTATCATTCAGATTATGACCCGGCCACGTATGCCGGGCATCCGCAGGACAAGATCCATTTTTATGTGGATGCCACTACCGGTCAGGCTTTCTCGCACAAGGACGTGGAGAATTATTTCAAACGTTTATCCGTAGACCCCTCTCCTTCGTATTTTAAGCCCAAGACACATGTCCGTATCATCCAGGTGCTGCTGGAAGAACTGGCCAAATGTTTCAACAGGCCATCCAACGAATACAAACAACAGGAGTTGCTGAAACTGGCCGACCTGCTGGATCAGTAGCGGTAGTAATAGGTCAGGAATTCTTCATCTTTCTCCCATAGGTTACGCTCATATACCCGTTGTGCACGGTGGTTGTGAATAGCCGTCTGTAACACCAGCCACTGGCTCGATGTATCTGCACCCAGGTTCTGTGCCGCTTTCAGTAACGCATCTGCAGCACCGGAACCACGCGACTCTGTAACCACATACAGGTCGTTCAGCACCCACGACCGTTTCAGGCCGATCGACGAAAAAACGGGATAGAGTTGTGTAAAACCTACCAGTTTACCATCCAGAAAAGCCAGAAAGATCTCTGACTCTTTATTCCGGATCCTGTCGGTAAGAAATTGTTTGGCAGCTTCCATGTTGGAGGGCTGTTGATAAAAGATCCTGTACTGGTCAAATAATCCGGCCAATGCATCAACATCTTCCAGCTGCGCTTTACGGATATTCATAAAATTGGTTTTAGCAGCGTTGTTTCGGATACAGCTAAGCTATAGAGAAAAATATCGCCAAAGCATGAGATTTCTCATGCTTTTCTACCCCGAAACAACCTGGGACATTACCGGGAACTATACCAAAGCGGCTTCCAGCGTGATCTCCATCTGGTAGGCCTTGCTTACAGGGCAGTTAGCCTTGGCATCTGCCGCACATTCCTGGAATTTTTCGGCACTGATACCGGGCACTTTCGCTTTTACCGAAAGAGCCGACCGGTTGATCACACCTTCTTCCAGTGAAATAACGCAGCTGGTCTCCAGGCTATCAGGCGTAAAACCGGCAGCCCCCAATACAAACGCTAATTTCATGGTAAAACAGCCGGCATGGGCAGCGGCCATCAGTTCTTCGGGATTGGTACCCACGCCCTGTTCAAAACGGGACAAATAAGAGTATTGTGTATTGCTTAAAACGGTACTTTGGGTAGAGAGCGTACCCTTACCCTCTTTACCCGATCCATTCCAGATAGCAGTTGCTGTGCGTTTCATGTGTATTTGATTTTAGATGTAAAAGAGTAATTTGGAAATGTGTTAATTTGAGAATTTGAAAATGAGATGCCTTTCGTTTTATTTTCAAATTAACACATTCACAAATTTTCAAATTAACTTATGATCAACTGGGATGATTTTGAAAAAATAGAGATCCGCAGCGGAACCATACTTGAAGTTACTGATTTTCCAAAGGCAAAAAAACCTGCCTACCAGTTACGTATTGATTTCGGCCCCCTGGGTATCAAAAACTCCTCTGCCCAGATCACCCATCATTATACCAAAGAACAATTGATTAACAGGCAGGTAATCGCAGTGGTGAACTTTCCGCCCAAACAGATCGCCAATTTTTTCAGCGAATGTTTGGTACTGGGGGTATATGATGAAAATAATCAGGTAATTTTATTGCAACCGGAAAAACCTGTCCGGAACGGACAACGTATTGGTTAGCCATGAACGAGCTGCACTACACTTATTATGAGAGTCCGATCGGTCTGCTGAAGATCGGCGGCACCGACCAGTACATTGGAGAGTTGACCTTTGTGGACAACCCCGACCAATTGGCCCATGGTGAGCCGGGTATCACCGAAATCATGCACCAGTGTACCGAGCAGTTGATCGAGTACTTTCATGGCACCCGCAGGAATTTTGACATTCCGGTACACCAGGAAGGCACTGAATTCCAGACAAGGGTCTGGGGCGAGCTGATGGAGATCGCGTATGGTAAGACCATCAGTTATATGGACCTTGCCAAACGACTGGGCGATCCCAAAGTGATCCGTGCGGCAGCCAGCACCAACGGTAAGAACAAAGTGGCCATCATTGTTCCCTGCCACCGCGTTATCGGCAGCGACCGTTCCCTGACCGGCTACTCAGGTGGCATGTGGCGCAAGAAATGGTTACTGGGGCATGAATTCAAAATTGCGCATGGGGTTCAGACGCTGTTCTAGTTTGCAGGAACAAACAAAGTATTTACACATACCTGCTACCTGCAGCTTGAATTAACATTTTCTTGTCAAAACGATCCCGCCCCCATTTTCGAATGCAATACTTTTACACTTATGCGCCTGGTTAGCCGACTCCTATTTCTTTTATTGTTGATTTCCGGTTCCAAAATAACCGTTCGTGCGCAGGCATGTACTGCATTGGGACAATTGCCTGCTACAGCTTTCCCTGTTTGTGGGGCAACAACCTTTACGCAAAAGACAGTACCCCTTTGCAGTAATGGTAATGTTCCGGCTAAGGGCTGTGGCAATAGCAGTTTCTCTACTGCCAATCCTTACTGGTATAAGTTTACCTGTTATACCTCCGGTACCCTTGGTTTTGTGATCACCCCCCTGAATACCATTCCGGAAGATTACGACTGGCAATTATTCGATATTACCGGGCACGATCCGATGGACGTGTTCACGGACCCTTCCCTGATCGTAACAGCGAACTGGGTAGGCACTTACGGACCCACCGGGGCCTCAGCAGCTGGGACTTCTGTTTTTTCCTGTGCCTCCGATCCCTCACAAAATTTATCGGCATTTGCCAAAATGCCCGATTTGATCGCCGGGCATGAATACCTGCTGCTGGTAAGTCATTTTCTTGCGCCCGGTCAAACCAGCGAAGTAGGGTATACCCTAGCTTTTTCAAACGGACAACCCGGGGGCGGTACCGCCAGCATTGTTAACCCGGTGACACCCAAAATTGCCAACGCCTATGCGATCTGCGACGGTACACAGGTAATGATCAAACTGACAAGCCGTGTTAATTGTAGTTCCATTGCACCCAATGGTTCTGATTTTAGCATCAGTGGGGCGGCATCAAGAAATATCATTGCCGCTTCGGGTGTGGGTTGTTCCCGTGGGTTTGATTCGGATTCTATCCTGGTCACACTCGACAATCCTTTATCGCCCGGGACCTACACCATTACCGCCAAGCTGGGAACAGACGGAAATACACTCACCGACAATTGCGACAATGCACTGGTCCCCGGCGATAATGCGACCCTGCGTTTTATTGCGCTGGTACCCACCCCCATGGACAGCATCACGCCTGTTATATGCAGTAAAGACACCCTGCAACTGGTATTCAGCAAACCCATGGCCTGCAGTTCCATAGCAGCCGATGGCAGTGATTTCAGTATTACAGGTCCTGCCGCTGTGACCGTAAAAAGCGCTTCGGGTATTTGCAGCAATGGGGTCAGCACCGTGGTTCGCATCGTATTGACCGCCCCTATCCGTACCAATGGAACGTTCACCATCCTCCTCAAAAACGGATCCGATGGCAATCCGCTGATAGATGAGTGTGGTCTCATCACACCCGCTGGCTCTACCCTTTCCTTTACCACTAAAAATATCACCACGGCAGATCACCAGGCCCTGGTTGCTACCGGTTGTAAATCAGATACACTGTACCTTACCCACAATGGCTATGGTGGCACCACACAATGGCGATGGAGCATTGACAGCCTTCCCTTCAGTAACCTGCAGAACCCGATATACATATCTAAAGCATTCGGCACCCGCCAGCTGCAACTGTCCGTAAACAATGGCTTCTGCAGCGATAGCGTACGCAGCAGTTTCCTGTTCGAGGACCATACGGTTAAAGCTGGGTTTGCGGTGGCCGATACGTTATGTCCAACCGATACCCTGCATTTTACAGACAGGAGTTCAGCCAATACCACCGGCTGGTACTGGACCTTTGGGAATGGTGTTACCAGTACGCTGCAGGTTCCCGGGCCACAATCCTATCCTTTGACCGGAAGACGCAATAACTACAATGTGCGACTGGTGGCTACCAACGCATACAATTGTTCCGACACTGCCTATAAAATGATCACTGTACTGGCCAGCTGTTATATTGCGGTGCCTTCGGCCTTTACACCGAATGGGGATGGACTAAATGATTATCTATACCCTTTGAATGCCTTTAAGGCAGATAACCTGGTATTCAGGATCTACAACCGTTTTGGACAGGTGATCTTTGAAAGCAGGGACTGGACCCGTAAATGGGACGGACGCGTAAACAGCCAACCGCAATCCAGTGGTACCTATGTATGGACGTTGGATTATACAGACCGCGATTCACAGCAGAAAATATCACTCAAAGGAACAACGGTACTGATCAGATAATTAGAAATTATTAATTACTAATTACTATGCTATCCCAGATCTTCTCCCGTAAAACCAAACGGCAGCAGCAGACTTGATTTGGGGAACACCCAGACCTTTCCTTCCTTGCCACCTAATATCAAACGAATGGGATGCTGGAAACGGCTCTCGTATTCGACCAAGGTCTGCCGGCAGATGCCGCAGGGTGAAATAGGTCGGTCGCTTTTACCGGATTCAGCCTGGTAACTGATGGCGATGGTATCAACAGGAACACCGGGATATAAAGAGGATACTGCTGACAACAGCACCCTTTCTGCACAGATGCCCACCGGATAACTTGCATTTTCCTGGTTGCTGCCCGCTACTTTCTGCCCATTGGCCAGCAAGGCCATGGCTCCTACATGAAAATGCGAATAGGGAACATAAGCGATGGCTGTAGCAGCCTGTGCATCGCGCAGTAAGGCCGCGTCGGCAGCTGTAAGATCATCGATGGAGGCATACACTTCAAAATCAAAACTGAATTTCTCCTGGCTCATAACGAAACATATTTAGACAAAAAAGTCCTCACAGCGCAATGCTCTGAGGACCCTTCCGTGTTCTAAAGATAGTTATTTTATCCCATTGAACAAACGCTTCCAGCGGGGACCTTTATCCCAGCTGAACCAGATCAGTGACGCTTTGCCCACTACATGTGTTTCAGGAACAAAGCCCCAGAAACGGCTGTCCTGGCTGCGGTGGCGGTTATCGCCCATCATCCAGTAATAATTGTATTTGATGGTATAAGTGTTCGTCTCTTTTCCGTTGATGATGAATTTTCCGTTGGTTTCTTCCAGCTGGTTGTTTTCATAATTAGAGATCAGACGGCGGTACAAGGCGATGTTCTGCGGACTCAGTGTGATCACATCTCCTTTCTTGGGAACGGTGAGTGGGCCATAATTATCAACCGTCCAGGGGAAATTGGTCTCATCGTTGGGGAAAGTGACGCCGATCTGGTTATCGGAATACGGGGCCACTGCTTTTACATTGGGTTGTTTCTTTACTTTCTGTACCTCTTCCGGAGTAAGGTTAAAGATCAGGGTACCGGGTTTATCGATGGTACGCACCTGGTCACCGGGATTGTCGATATCGATGCCCAGCTCCTCCCGCAGGAATTCTTCTGAGAAATTGGTTCCGTTGGTCTCCACCAGGTAATCACTTTGCGATGCCGGTGGCAGGAATGCCGGCTGGTTATTCACGAAGAGGGTACCATTTTTCACCTGCAACACATCGCCACTGATGGCCACGCAACGTTTGATATAATTGTCCGTTTTATCCATCGGGTGCACCAGCAAGGGCAGACCTGATTGCGCAAAAGCTTCGCGGTCTCCCCGGTAGGTGAACCGAAGTACATCATAATAAGGATTGGCGCTGCCATACTCAGGTAGGTTGATGATGGTATCGCCTGCAGGAAAATTGAATACCACCACATCATTCCTTTTTACTTCGGTGAATGCCGGTAACCGTTTATACGGAAGCTGTACCTCTTTGATGTACGAAGGAACCGTTTTGGTAAAAGGCATGGTATTGTGTACGAACGGAAAAGATACCGGCGTTTGTGGTATGCGCGCTCCATAACTCATCTTATTCACAAAAAGGAAATCGTTGATGAGCAGGGTCTTCTCCATACTGCCTGTCGGGATCACATAAGCCTCGAACACAAAAGTACGGATGATGGTTGCCGCAACTATGGCAAATACACCCGCATCGATCCACTCACGAGAAGCGGGTTTGTGGTAATGCTTCAGTATCTCGCCACCATACCATTTTTCCTTTTCAGAAAAACCGAGATAAGGGAAATAGATAAACGGGAAGAAAACGGTCAGCGTATGGGCGATCAGGTCCACTTTCTTGAAGTGCATCACAAAAATGATCGTGATCCAGATGGTGATGAACTGACCGGCAATAGGGATCAGCTGCAGCCAGAACCAATATTTACGGATGGCTGTTTTTTCAACGATCAGCCAGGTATTGTAAAAGGGCACCAACGCTTTCCAGGGTTCGATACCTGCTTTTTTGAACATCCCATACATACCCACGTGCCAGCCAATAACTCCGATAATGAATACAAGTAAACCCATAGTTTGTGATTAAGTATAACAAAAATATCCTTTTAGGGGTAAAGTAGTTAAAGTAGTTAAAAGGGTTAAAGTGGTTAAAACCGTTAAAAGAGGGTAAAATCGTTGGAGAGGGTGATAAACAGGAATGTATCATGCCAATTAGCTGTCCCGCCTTTAACCCTTTTAACCACTTTAACCCTTTTAACCAATCCATCCAATCCCTACCTCGGCAACACATACGCTTCCACATCACCCAGGCTGATCTCTTTCCCCGAAAGGATCACCAGGCGCTCCACCACATTCCGGAGTTCACGGATATTGCCCGTCCAGTTATGTTGCTGCAGGGCTTCCAATGCTTTTTTCTCGATGGATTTTACCGCCTGCCCGTATTCCTCCGCTATATCAGACAGGAATTTCTCTACCAGCAACGGTATATCCTCCCTGCGCTGGTTCAGTGAGGGCACATGGATCAGGATCACACCCAGGCGATGGTAGAGGTCAAGACGGAAATTCTTGGCATTGACTTCTTCCAGCAGGTCCTTATTGGTAGCGGCGATCACGCGCACATCCACAGAGATCTCCTTATCGCCACCCACGCGGGTGATCTTGCCTTCCTGCAGGGCACGCAACACTTTGGCCTGTGCGGATAAACTCATATCCCCTATCTCGTCCAGGAAAAGGGTTCCGCCATGCGCCTGCTCGAACTTACCGATACGCTGTTTGATGGCGGAGGTAAAGGATCCTTTTTCATGACCGAACAATTCACTTTCGATCAGTTCGCCCGGGATGGCCGCACAGTTCACTTCCACAATAGGCGCCCCTGCCCGGTTACTTTTTTCGTGCAGCCAGCGGGCCACCAGTTCCTTACCGCTACCGTTCTCCCCGGTCACCAATACCCGTGCATCGGTGGGTGCCACTTTTTCAATGGTATCTTTTACTTTCAGGATCCCTTCACTCCCGCCGATGATCTCCTGTACGCGGGACACTTTCCGTTTCAGCACTTTGGTCTCTTTCACCAGCGTGGTCTTATCCAGTGCGTTTCGGATGGTAATGAGTAACCGGTTCAGATCCGGTGGTTTGGAGATATAGTCGAACGCTCCTTTTTTCACCGCATCCACTGCTGTTTCTATATTACCATGCCCGCTGATCATGATCACCGGGGTTTCCGACTGGGATTCGATCACTTTCTGCAGGAATTCGATCCCGTCCAGTTTGGGCATTTTGATGTCGCAAAGCACCACATCATAACTACCGGAGTTGAATTTCTTCCAGCCCTCTTCTCCATCGGTGGCTTCTTCTACCGAAAAGCCTTCATTGCCCAGGATCTCCTTCAATACGTTCCGGATGGCTTTTTCGTCGTCTATGATCAGAATATTCGGCATATCGCTCCTATTTACTGCTAAGATAAGTCTTCATGGCTGCGGAATCATTACAGCCAAAATGTTAAGCTTTTGTTGCATCAGAACCGGCAACGGACCCCGGCAAAGACGTTTCTGCCCGGGGCTGGGTTATAATACCGTTTTCCCAGGGCATTGATATCGTTACCAAGGCTATACCGCTGGTTCAGCAGGTTATCTACCCCGAAGAACCAGTCGAACAGGCGCTTTTTTTGACCGGTCCGGTAGCCCAGTTTCAGCTGTACCAGCTGGTAAGCATCTGCCAGCACATCATTGGCATCTGTCAGGGGCAGACTGCCCGTGACATTAACGGATGTGTTGAGGTACACCCCATTTCGGATTTCAATATCCATGCCAGTTACCCAGATCGTACGGGGAACGCCGGTCAGATTTTTTCCGGAATAATCGATACCCGACTGCTGATAGTCTTCAAAACGGTAGGGTTGATAGCTATAACTGCTCCAGAGGTTCCAGTCGCGTACCAGCCTTTTCCCTTCCCGTACCAACCGGTATTTGATCCAGGTTTCCAGTCCGTTCTGCCGGGTGCTTCCCGCATTGACAAAATACTCGGCACCGATGGCATTGGTCCTGCGGACAATGGCATTCTGAAGCCGAAAGAAATAGGCCGCAACATCAAACTGCAAACGGTTATCCGGGGTAGCTCCCTTGATACCGGCTTCTATGTTCCAGCCATATTCTGCTTCCAGATCACCATAATAGTTGCCGTCTGAAGGTCTTACTTCGGCAAGGGCGGGTGGTGAAAACCCTTTGGCAGCCAGCAGGTACAGTGATACCGATTTACTTAAGCGATAGGAGATCGCCAGCCTGGGAGTGACCACTCCACTGATCTCTTTCCGGACAAAACCGGTACTGGCAGGATCTGTTGTTCTTTGGTAACGATAGGATTGGTTATTGATGCTGACACCTGCGGTCAACACCCATTTATCTGCCAGGCTCAGTTGTGCCTGCGAAAAAGCGAACCATTGCACCGCGTAAATGTCATCCCTGAACTGCACAGTATCCATATTACCAGAACGGTTACCAAAATTATCGATCAGGGAATGGTTGTGCAGGTACTCTGCCCCATTGATCCATTGAAAACGGAAAGCTGTATTATGGATACTGTATACCAGTTGTGAGCCGGCAGCCATATTTGCCTCTGCCCTTTTCTCATAGTTGGTAATGAAGGGGTTGGCGATGGACGAATGATTGCCGCTGAAGAAGTTTTTCCACACCCACTGGTTGCCTAATGATATTTCTTGTTGTATGGCTGCCAGCAGGGTTTTGTTGTAGATGGCCGCCTTTTGCTGAACAGCCCCGGGCAAACTGCCTGCCGGCTGCCTTGCCAGTTTGGGATTCAGCTGCATCTGCGCCAGTGTGATACCACCGGGTGTCTGGTAAGACAGATCTGTGTACCAGGCCATGAACCGGAGCTGCTGCCGGGCTGTTCGCCAGCTGAGCTGCCATTTCACCATATCTTTCCGGGAAGCGGATTGTTCGCGGTAACCATCTGCCTGTTGGTGGCTTTGCTGGATGGAGGAGCTGATCTTGGCAGTACTGTGCTCCCAACCCAGGTGTTGCTGAAAAAGCCCATAGGATCCTCCCAGGATACCTGCCGTAAACCGGTGTTCCTTTTGCCGGCTATACGGAGGATCGGAACCTAACAATACAGCCCCGCCTGTACCGGCTCCATATACACTGGCGGCCGGCCCTTTGATGATCTCCACTGCCGTTAGCTGGGTCAGGTCTACCAGGTTCAGGTACGTATTACCACCGCCATCGGTAAGGGGAATGCCATTCCAATACACTTTCACATTTCGAACGCCGAAAGGAGATCGTAACAAGCTTCCACGGATGGATAAACGATAGCTGGCGGGCGACCGCTCTTCTACGCGGATCCCCGGAACCGTATTCAGCACAGGTACCAGTGAAGCTGAGCCATAGCGTACCAGCTCATTGCGGCCCAGCAGGGCCACTGCAGCCGGAACCGCTTTCCATTGCAGGTTGGATTGAAACGCATTTACAGCCACTTCAGGTAATGCGGTATCCGTGACCGGCACCAACCTAAGGGAATCGGGCCGCTGCGAAAAAAGCAACAGTGGGAAGATCGCTACAGAGAAAAAGGTGAAAAGATGTTTCATAAAGCATCCAAAAATCGGCGGAAAATAAAAACCCGGAGCTTTTGGGTCCGGGTTTGTTGTTGTATCGAATATTCTTATTTTTTCAGGTACATCACTTCTTTCACCAGTTTCACGGTCCTGGTCACATCTGGTATGGCCAGTGCTGCCAGGTTGGGTGCGTAGTGCATGGGAGCATCTGCGCTGGTGATACGGCGGATAGGTGCATCCAGGTAATCAAATCCTTCTTTCTGGATCCGGTAGCTGATCTCTGAAGATACGGAAGCGAACGGCCATTGCTCTTCCACGATCACCAGGCGGTTGGTCTTTTTCACACTCTCCAAAATGGTATGCCAGTCGAGCGGACGGATGGTCCGGAGATCGATCACTTCTGCACTGATCCCTTCTTTTTCCAGTTCGGCAGCAGATGCCAGCGCCACTTTCATCATTTTATTGAATGAAACGATGGTCACATCACGACCCTGTTTCTTTACATCCGCCTTACCCAGCGGGATATAATATTCTTCATCGGGAACATCAGACTTGTCGCCATACATCACTTCACTTTCCATGAACATAACGGGATCCTGCTCATAACGGATGGCTTGTTTCAGCAAGCCTTTGGCATCATATCCATTGGAAGGAGATACCACTTTGATACCGGGGATATTGGCATAATAGCTTTCAAAAGCAGTGGAGTGCTGTGCACCCAGCTGGCCGGCACTTCCATTAGGTCCGCGGAACACGATAGGACAACCGATCTGACCGCCGCTCATCGCCAGCATTTTAGAAGCGGTATTCAGGATCTGGTCCATGGCCAGTACGGCAAAATTCCAGGTCATGAATTCCACTACCGGGCGCAGACCGTTCTGCGCTGCCCCTACGGCTACAGCGGCAAAACCCAGTTCTGCGATCGGGGTATCGATCACACGTTTACTTCCAAATTCTGCCAGCATTCCCTGGCTCACCTTATAAGCACCATTGTATTCGGCAACTTCTTCACCCATTAAAAAGACCCTTTCGTCTCTTCTCATTTCTTCACTCATGGCTTCACGCAAAGCCTCTCTGAAAGCAATAGAACGCATTTGATCAGTTTTAAAATGAGCAGCAAAAATATAAGATTATCGGGTACAAAACCAAAAATGCTTGCAGGCATTGGCTATGAGCCGTGAGCTGATAGCTGCGAGGCGCTTATTTCTGAACTTCAGGAATAAGGATGCATAGGCCACAATAAAGATCCCCCGCCATTTACGGCGAGGGATCTTTATTGTATATTCATAGCTTAATTTGATGTGTTGCTCGTAGCTCATAGCTCGCAGCTCACAGCCACCTAAGCTTCTCCCTTAAAACACATTATATCCAAAACTGATATAATACAGACCGCCGATCTGAGGGTTACCCCATCCTGTGCGGTAGTATTTGTTGAAGATATTGGTACCACCGATCTTGATCATAGATTTGGTGGAAGGCAGTTTGTAACTTAACGACGCATCTACAGTACGGATCCAGGGTACCATACCGGCACCGAAAGTTCCTTCATAGTAGAAAGTATTGGCCCACCTGTACACGATATTGAATCCAAAACGCTCTCCTTTTCCGAATCCGGAATTTGCGAAGGTTGCATTTATCCTGTATTTAGGAGTATTGAAATAAGATACAAAACCTGCAGGCAGTGATCCGATCTCATCGTGATAGATATTGGCACTTACAGAGAAGTTTTTGGGCAACAGGTATTCAGCAGAAGCTCCCCAACCGGTAGTTTTTACGTCGCCGGGGGTGTTCACAGAAATACTGTAGGCTATACGCTTATTGGCATCCAGTACATCATAGAAACTGGCCGGACCACTAGGTGCATTTCTTGCCTGTATTACCGTTACGCCGCTGAGGAAGTCTTTGTACTTGGCCCAGTATGCATAAACATCGATCAGTAATCGCTGAGCGATCAGCCCCTTGTAACCCACTTCAAATGACTGGCTGGATTCTGGTTTGAATTCACCGAACTGCTGCTGCTGTAACAGGCCGGTATTAGGAGCTCCGCCTACTACGCTGGCGCCAAATGCCTGTACACTTGCCAAAGTATAGGCTGGGTTGGTGCTGAATTTATAGTAGTCGCGCAGTTGTGGTAAACCACCCATCAAACGGGTACCACCACCCACCAGCAGGTTGATCCACTGGTTCTGGGTTGTCGGGAAGCGATAAGCCTGCTGGTAAGAGAAACGCAGGTTATGGTCTTTCGCCAGTTTCAATACCGCTGAAGCCCTTGGTGTAAAGCGGCCTTTGAAATTCGAGTTCTTATCGTAACGGGTTGAAACGGTCAGTTTCAGCACATCGTTGAACAGTTTCTGTGATAACTGTGCATAAGCACCAAATTCATTGATCTTGATCGGTGAAGTGGTATCTGCGAACAGTGTACCCTGTGAGTTCAGTTGGTACTGGCGTGCGCTCAGGCCAACCAGCAGGTCAGTTCCGCTTTTGGTCAGGCCCAGGTCTTCACTCAGGTTGTACTGTCCTTCAAATACATTCAGCCTTGATCTGTCCAGGAACAAGCCACCACCCTGTGAAATGGGTTTGCCCGCAACATTTTTGAACAGGTCATTGGCACCGATATAACCGGTGGGTCTTCCCTGGTCTGCAACACCCCTTGCCGCGTTATGCGCATCAATATTGGCAAGACCTGCATCAAGATAAGATGAGTATGCTGCCATGTATTGAGGATACCAGGAAGAACTTGCCTTCCAGGCTTCGTTGAATAAACGGGTAGTGATGGTTGCATTGAAAGAGCTACCGGAATTCTCATGCGTGGTATACGCGCGCAGGTACCAGTTCTTGCTCTTCAGTTCCAGTTTGAACTGGGCCATTTTCAGGTCTTTCAGAGAATAACGGTCGCTACCGGTATACACGCTGTTACCTGCTCCGAAATTGGTCTGGAAGATGGCTTCGGTTCTGTCTGACAGTTTGTAATGCAGGCTACCGGACAGTTTAAAGTTAACCGTATTGGGATCCACCACATCGATCTCGTTATAGCCGGTTCTGCTCACAGACTGGTTATTATAAAAATTACGGCTGGGAGATGCTCCGTATAAGATCGGAGAAACCCCAGCTGCTACCAACGCACCAGCACCGGCACCAGTCAGGAAAGTATTAAAATTCGCAAGCCTGGCAGCGGGATTGGCAGCCAGCCAGCCATTGAATGCACCCAGCTGGGCACTGCCCAAACCTGCAGCAGCAAACACCTGGCTTGCAATGGTGCTGATGTTCTGAGAAGTTTCATCACCATATACGTTCACCCCATCATAGTTGGGATCTGATGTTCTCGAGCCAGGAATCATAAATCCGTTGGCAGATCCTCCACGAGTGTAGTTTTCTGTCTGGTTAGCCAGCCAGTCCTGCGCCTGGGTAAACTGGGCGCCGATCTTGAAGGCAAATTTTTCTGATACTTTCTGAGCCCAGCGAACAGTCCAGTCGTAGAAAGGAGATTTGGGCCGCTGTTTAGCGTCAACATCCTTGATACCCTGTTTGATCTGGAAACTCAGCCCCTGGTATTTGAAAGGGCTCTTGCTGTTGATCAGTACGGTACCGTTCATACCACCTGATCCGTACAGGGCAGAAGAAGCACCTGGCAGCAACTCGATATTCTCTACATCCAGTTCGGTCAGACCAACGATGCTACCTACAGAGAAGTTCAGACCGGGGGCCTGGTTATCCATACCGTCCACGATCTGGTTCAGACGAACGTTACCGCTGTTGTTGAAACCACGGGTACCTACACTGCGGAAAGTCAAGCTTGCCGATACCACGTCCACACCTTTCAGGTTGGTGATCATGTCGTAGTAGTTGGTAGCCGGTGTGTTCCGGATAGCAGCCGTACCGATCCTTTCGATGGAAACTGGTGATTCAAGAATTCTTTCAGGAACCCTTGATGCCGCTACCACCACTTCATCACCCAATGTGAAGGAAGCATCTATATCTACATTCACTACTTCATTGTTGTTCTTAACAACGACTTCCTTGTTAAGGTATCCAACAGAAGAGAACACCAGTGTGAATGGCAGCTTCTGTACGGTGGAAAACTTGAAATTACCCTTATCATCGGTAAAGGTTCCTGTAGTTGCTCCTTTGATCGTAACCGAAACGGCTGATATCGCCTCTTTCGATTTACTGTTTTTTACACTACCGGAGACAGTAGTCGATTGCTGGGCCGTAGCGGATACACAGATCATAGCACCCACAGCCAACAACCCGTAATGGGTTAAGAGTCTTCTCATATTAGGCAAGTTTTAAATGAATTGTAGCTAAAAATAGCATTTGTTAGTTTTAACTGAAAATTTAATTTGTTCACAAATAACGGTCATCTGTTGAGAAAAATTATGTTCGCTACCCCTTATTTATCAAGGCACTAACTAATTTTGGGCATGTCTTCTTACCAATTTCCCTTTCAGACCAACGTATACCACGGCAAAGTCAGAGACGTATACAGCATCAAGAACGACTGGCTGGTGATGATCGCCAGCAACCGTATCTCGGCCTTTGATGTGATACTTCCCCGCCCCATCCCTTATAAAGGACAGGTTTTAAACCAAATAGCTGCCTATATGCTGGAAGCTACGCGTGATATCTGCCCCAATTGGCTGGTGGAAGTGCCCACGCCCAACTCTTCCATCGGAAAACGTTGCACCCCTTTTAAGATCGAAATGGTGGTCAGAGGCAATGTAGTAGGGCATGCCTGGCGAACCTACAGCAGCGGCAAAAGGGAGCTCTGCGGCGTAACCATGCCGGAAGGGCTGAGGGAGAATGATTTCTTCCCCTCCCCCATCATCACCCCCTCTACCAAGGCTGATGCGGGCCATGACGAAGACATCTCCAAAGAAGAGATCATTGCCAAAGGACTGGCAACTGAAGCTGAGTGGGCCATACTGGAAGACTACACCCTCAAACTGTTTGCCCGCGGCAAGGAGATCGCTGCCTCCAGAGGCCTGATACTGGCCGACACCAAGTATGAATTTGGCAAGATCGGTGATACCATCTACCTGATGGATGAAGTGCATACCCCTGATTCCTCGCGTTATTTCTATGCGGACGGATTTGAACAAAGACAAGCTACCGGCGATAAACAAAAACAGCTGAGCAAAGAATTCGTACGGGAATGGCTGATCGCCAACAACTTCATGGGCAAGGAGGGACAGACCGTTCCCGAGATGACCGATGAATGGATCGACACCATCAGCAAGAGATATATTGAACTGTACGAAAAAGTGATCGGTAAAACATTTGTGCCGGAAGAGATCAGCGAAAAAGAAACTTACGAGAAAATACAGATAGCGCTGGAAAGACTGCTACTTCCCTAAAACAAGGGATATAAAAAGGCCGGGATCGATCCCGGCCTTTTCTTGCTAAAAATTCACTTTCAGGCTCATGATAAAATTTCTTCCGGGGGCAGATATGCCGCTGGAGAAATAACGATAGTTCCTGTCCAGCAGGTTTTCTACCAGCATTTGTGCACTAATGGCTCCGCCCAGTTTTACCTGGCCGCGTACATTCAGGGTGTACCAGGAAGGCATGCCTTCCGGTGTGGCGTACTGCTGGTTATCCTCCCCATCGGGATTATAATCTGCTATACGTTTCCAGCCATTGAACAATACATAGGTTTCTGCCTGCCAGCCAGTGCGGACATGTTTCAGACCTACCCTGCCAAATACCGGTGGGATATGATCCAATGGAACGGTAACACCCGCATTGGTGAATTTACCCTTGGTGTAGGTATACACGGCTTCCAGTGTTGTGTTCTTTTCCGGTTTCCACGAAGCATTCAGGCTGAAACCTGCCACCCAGGCCTTCGCTTTGTTCTGGGGAGCAAATACGCCACTGTTCACATTCTGGTAAACAATACTGTCGCTCCCGTTGAATCGGAATTTATCCACTACGATCGCATTGCGGAACCAGGTATAGAATACTGAACCGCCAAAACTGAAACGTTCTGTGAACTGGTTCCAGTTGATCTCTGCATTATACGTGTACTCTGGTTTCAGGTCTTTGTTGGGCACCACTACGTATCCTGTTTTGGTATCAAATACCTTGGTCAGGTCATCGACGTTCGGCGAGCGGAAACCACTGCTCAACAGGAATGCCAGCCGGAACCTGTTGGCATTGGCATACACCAGGCCCAGATTGCCGGTGACCGCTGCATGATTCTGAACAGCTTTGTTAAACGGTAAATGCATGAGACCGGTATCTGCAAAACGGGCATCCATGTTCACCAGGTTGAAACGAAGGCCGTCATTCAGTGTCCACGCATCGTTGATCTTGTAAATATGCTGTGCATACAGTGCGTTGGAACTCATTTTGGTGGGTCCGTCACTGTAGCGGGTAGTGATGCGGCTGACGGCTCCGGTCACCACATTCATCCGCTCTGCAGTAGAACGCACATAATTGGTATATGATTCAATACCCAAATGCAATTCATTCTTACCGCTGTAATGTTTGGCATCCATGTTAAAGCCCCAGACATTCACACGCTCCCAGCGAGAATCACGGTTATTATTTTTGAACCTGCGGGTAATGCGGCTTTCTTCAATATCCTGGTAGCTGGCCACCAGCCTGATCTCTTTGAAAAATCCCTCCTGCTGGTTAGCGGAGAACTGGTAAGACAACAGGTTCCTTACCTGTGGTCCATAATACCATTCGGCATACGCAGGCGTGGTGCCTGATATTTCCGAGAGCCTGTCGTACCGTTGCACATTCCCCGAATTGCTCAGCTGTATGTTCAGCAGGTGCTGGATATTGGCTTTGGGCTGGAACAGGATCTTTTGTGTGATATCCGTTTGCCGGTAATCGCTGCCGGTCTGTTTATTCGGATCTGGATTCACAAAAGCACTGTCGGTATTCCCGTAACGCTGAACGATAAAGTTCTTCTTGCCAAAATCGGGATAGGCTGATTGACGGCTGGCACCCTGACGCATATCGCCGAAACTTCCGTAGGTGACCGATGTAAGCGAGGCCCACTTTGTACCGCCGATGGTCAGGTCCACATGCGCTTTGGCTTCTTCCGTAGCGGTAGCATAACGAACCGATGCCGTGCCTCCGACAAGTGTTTTCCCTTTTGTAGACAGTACAGGGTTCCTGGTATACATATTCACCACGCCACCCAAAGCATCACTTCCATACAAGGTGGAAGAAGGGCCGTACAGCACTTCCATCCGATCGAGGATATTGTTATCAACAGTGATGATGTTTTGCAGGTGACCGGAACGGTAGATCGCGTTGTTCATGCGAACGCCATCCACCATCAGTAATACACGGCTGGCCTCAAAACCGCGGATCACAGGACTGCTGCCGCCCTGCTGACTCTTCTGCACGAACAGCGACCCTGTATTGAGCAGGATATCACCTGTATTGGCCTGGTTATTCAGCGTATTCTTATCGCTGATGGTTTTTACGGATTGTGTGAGGTGTCTTAATAATTCGGGGAATTTATTGGCATATACCACTACGCTGCTCAGGGTCACGGGTTCTTTCTGAACCGTATCCTGCCATCGTGCCTGCTGTGCGTGGGATATAAAGGGTAACGTCATGGCAAAAGCCATGATACATACTAATTGTTTCATTCAATGATTTTTAAATACGGGATATTCTGTCTGTGATACTTGATAGGTTCACACGGCTTCGGGAGGTGGCGACAGGATATCGCGGACCTGGCTGACAGGTTTGCTCAGTTGTTGCGGTAATATCTTTTGAGTAAGCTGCACTGTTGGTGTGTTCACGGTGTTCTGTTGTAATTCAAATACCGATAACAACAGTTTCTGAAATACGGTCTTGGCACCTGCAGACGATTGCTGCTGCCGCGCATGCATCCCGCTGATGACGGTGAGCAGTTTTTTCTCTGCATGATCGTTCACACAATACACTGTGGCCCGGGAGCCGCGTATTTCGACAGAAATGACATCATACAGGTTTCCTTTGTAACTAAATTCCTTACCAGCTTCTTCCCAATGAAGGTCAGGATCAGAGATCTCTCCGTCAGAAGCTGCAAAACTGAATACGGTATGATAAGTGCTCTCCCGGTGCGTACGCAGCCAGGTTTTCATGGCTGCTTTCAGTTCCCACCGGTACCCCATGGCTACCAGTTGGTAACCTCCCATGTAGATCACCATGCAGAACATTACTAATATGGTGGCAGTTCTCTTCACAGCAGTTGATGTGCGAAAGATAGTAAATAGTTGAAGAGCCCTGCAGAGAAAATGATGAATGCAGCACTGTCATCGGTGTATCTTGTTTCACCGGTTCAAACGATCATTTTACCGGTGGTGATATTCGTGGACGCAGCCTTGCCTGGCTTTTGTTAAAGATGTTCTGTCCATTCTCTATGCCTTTACGAATTTCCTTCTGCCGCTCTACGGGCATATGGATGGTTTCCTTGCAGGCAGTACTGCAACAGCCGTCCATTGCTTCGGCACATTCCTTACACTGGATAAAAAGCAGGTGGCAACCATCATTCTTACAATTGGTGTGCTCATCGCAGGGTTTGCCGCACTGGTGGCAGCTGGCGATCACATGGTCGGTAATCCGTTCTCCCAAACGGTCATCAAACACAAAGTTCTTACCGATGAATTTACTTTCCAGATCCGCAGCTTTGGCCTGGCGCGCATAATTGATGATACCACCCTCAAGATGGAATACATTCTGGAAACCCTTGTGCAGCATGTAAGCGCTGGCCTTTTCGCAACGGATACCGCCGGTGCAGTACATGATGATGTTCTTATCCTCGTTACCCTTCATCATGTCCACGGCCATGGGTAACTGCTCGCGAAAAGTGTCGGAAGGGATCTCAAGCGCATTTTCAAAATGCCCCACTTCATACTCGTAATGGTTTCGCATAT
Source organism: uncultured Sediminibacterium sp. (assembly GCA_964460235.1). Classification (GTDB taxonomy): domain Bacteria; phylum Bacteroidota; class Bacteroidia; order Chitinophagales; family Chitinophagaceae; genus Sediminibacterium. Next base: position 133,286 of record CAYWPM010000007.1, read on the forward strand.
CGATCACGATGGTATCAGGGTTCTGCAGCAGTTCGTTCATTTGTGCCGCATTCACATATTTACCTTTCCTTTCCATGCTGAACCCGGGATCTTCAATACCATCTGCCACGATCTTCTCGCGCACTTTGATCTTCAATACCCAGAAACTCTTACCATCGTCATCCACAGCAATATTCAACCGCAACCCATTCAGCGGTTCTATGGAGTACAGGAAATTCCTGAAATCCTCAAACCGGTCAGTGGGTACACTCATTTGCGCATTGATCCCCTCTTTTGCCACATAGATCCTCCCGAATGCCTGTAAAGCATGCAGGTTTTTGTAGAGGTAATCACGAAATTCCTGGGGGTTCCCGATGGGAAAATAGCAATAAAAACTAATGGTGGTACGTGGGAAAGTCTCTTCCATGAGGCGCTTCTTCAGCTCCTCGTTAGATACACGATTGTGCAGCAATGCCATATTGGGTCATTTTAGACATCCCCGTTACAGGAATGTTCCGTTATCAATGGAGCCACTTGCAGGGTGGCCAAAATTCGGGGCAAAGATAGGGAATTGTGAATCGTGAGGCGTGAATCGTCAGTCGTGAGTAGGGAGTAGGGAGTTCGTTCAGGATTGTTTATAGTGTAGTTGCTCCAAATTTTCCCAAACAGCATCCATTGACCATTCACTATTCACCACTGACCACTCACCACTGAACACTCACGCCTCACAAGAACGGCACTGCTACCCTGAACCCGCTCGGACGGGCCCCTCCTGGGGCAAATCCCTGCACAAAATCAACACGGATCAGCTTGCCGATATTTTCAATGCCAAAAAGAAGTTCATAATATTCCTGTCCGTTCCGGATAGATAAGGCATTGGCGCCGGTAACAAAGAACCAGTTCAATTTTTTAAACCCGGGGATCTTGTTACTCAGCAATCCATTCAGGTGATACTCGGCATGCGCAGCAACACTGAAGCTGGCGGTATTACTGTACAGGTAATAGGGCGCCAGCTGAAAACTGCTGAGTTCGCGTGAGGCAAAAATGGTCTGGTTACCAAGGTAATGCTGGTGATCAGGTATGAATGTGCTGGCCGCATCCAGGAAACCACTGGCAGCGATATTGTAGGAGAACTTACCGGCCAGTTTCAGGTCAAGGTCGTCACTGATGCCCAGGCGCCATTTGGTATAGTCCACATCACTTCCCAGTAATCCGGGTATCCCCTTTGTGAGGGAGGCGGAAAAAGTAGGGTAATCCGACCCCAGGCTGATCTTACGATCGGGGAATTCGATGTAATCCGCACCGGGCCTCCAGGTGATCCCGGCGGTGATCACGGCAGCCTGGTTTCGTGGCATAGGCACATTGGTAAGGTCTACGGGATAATTGGGTGTGAAACTTTTACCCGCCCCCTTATTCCAGCTTACCGGGTCTGCCAGGTTATCCAGCGAATATCTGTCCTGGAACTGGAAGCCGGCGTTAATGCTGAGTCCATTACCGATACCGGTAGTATAGACCAGCCTGGCATAATTGGCCTCATATATTTTCATATGGTTGGCCTGCGACAATAACGTGCTTAGCGTATTGATCCGCGCAGTGATGGGAGCAGTATTGTTGAATTGAAACACGGTTCTTCCTGCGGAGATACTGATACCCTGGAAATATTTTTTCCCGAAGTTGTAGCCCAGGGTTAAGGAGGGATTCAGATGCCGGTTGGTAATCCCGTATCTGATATCAGGATTCACTGATAAAAAATTCCTTCCTTCAAAACGCCTGGTATACCTGGGCGAAAAAGCCACCACCGCACCTTCCACTGTATTATAATTGAGCGTACTCAGCAGTGAAGGAAGCTGTATGGTCTCTTTTCGTTTTCTTACGGTGAAGGTCTGACCGGTAAACAGGAGCCCGGAAAGCCTGATCCGGTTACGTTTTGCATCCAGCGAATCGAGGTATCGGGGATCTTTCCGAACCTGCTCCAGGCTGTCTTTCTTTTTATAATCGCGTAGTTCTTCTGACAACAGCGGTAATGGACGGATACTGTCCCAATAAGCCATTGGTTTTTTATTGGAACTGTCGTAGAACTTCAGGATGGTATGGTCGAAGAACCCGGGCTTAAACCGCGGGTCCATCATGAACTTATCATACACCTGAACAAAGCTGCCAAAAAAATCAAACCCAAAGATCTTTCCGGAAGGATAGATTACCTGGTTCTTGATCACCCATACATTACCGGAAGGCACGTAGAGTTGCTGTATCCGGAGCGTATCCAGTAACTGCATTTGCTGTGTCTTTACCAATAACAGGTCTACGCTCTGAATACGCCATTCATTTTCTACGATATTAATATACCCGCTGAAGAGGGGCTCGTAGGCTCTCCGGGGGATCACTTTAATGCGGCTGATCTCCCGGCCGTTCTCAAAAAAAGTACCGGCAAATTGATACTTGTAAAAATTCAATGCACCGTTGGCGATCGGGGAGATAAAACCACGCGGATTCAGGTCTTCGCCCACCGATATATTGTTCTCATAAAATGAGATGATCTGTGGTTCGCTTAATCCGAATGCGCCGCTGCGACCGCTTACTTTGGTAGAGATCACTTCCACTTTTTCTTTGGCAGGAAGCTGCACCGAATACCTGGCAACCGTTTCTGAAAGGAAGATCATTTTGCGTTTGCTGGTATCCCCATCTTCAAAGTCGATCTTTCTTCCCAGGAAGGAAGCGGGAAAACTGCGCAATTGCATCTGCCCTTTGATATACACTTCACACTGGAATTTCCTGATCTCATTCAGATGGGTCTCTCTCCTCGCGATAGCTTTCCGGATAATGGCATAAGCAGGATCTTCCGCACCGCTCTTCACTTCTACCTCACGCAGGCTGTATCGCTGTTCTTCCAGGTCAAAATCAACCGTCATATCGTTCTGGCTCACCTGGATCTTCTTTTCTGAACTGGCATGACCAATGTACTGGCAGAGCAATACATAAGTGCCCGGACCTAACTGCAGTGAATACATTCCCTTACTATTGGCGGAAACACCCTGGGTGGTACCCTTGACCAGGACAGAGGCGAATGCCAGTGCCTGTCCTTTATCATCGCGAATGGTGCCGCTGATGGTAGCGGCCATCAGGTTAGTGAAACAACAACAGAAACAAATTAGCAGCCATGTTCTCATAACGTCCGGTTAGCGCGAAATTAGCGGCAAAATCCGGGGTTGAACCTGACTGTCAACAAATAAAAAATGAGTTTAACGTATTCTTAAACAGCCGCCAGGCGCACGAAAACATTCTCCCGGGAACCGGCAGAGGATGTACTGATATTTCAGCCGATCCGCCTCCAACATCCGTTCATCAGTGATACCGGTTAGGGTTCGGATCCCTTATTTCCTCAGGTAGCTACCTGTCAATGCTGCCAATCCACTGACCAGTCCACCTACAACACCCGTTACCAGGATCAGCACCAGGTAAGAGCCGCCCAGTGGCAGTATGGTGGCCACTTTGGTAGAAAGGATATGTTCATTGGCCGCATCTTTGATGAACGCCAGCGCCACCCAAAGCAAAAAAAGCCCCAGGAATCCGGATAAAAAGGATCTTCCGGGCCGCTGGTGTACCGAAACCGATACCAACAGCGAACTGACTGCAAAGCACCACCAGGGAAGTGTGCTGTAGATACCGATTACATATGCAAGAAATCCGGTTAATACAATGGCTGTGATGGTCTTCTTCATATCGTTTGTTTAGCTGTTAGTAAAAGTCATATGCCATTTCACACGTTCGTGTTTGGCTGCAGCGGCCTGTTGCAGAAACAGGATGCGGTAATATTTTCCGGTGGCCCAGCTGTCTACGAATGAATCATAATACTTACTGCCCGGATTACCGCTTTGTCCGCCGGGATATACCCCATAGGCTTCTATCTCATCTGTCAGATGCACGATCATGCGCCAGCTGGGACCATGGGTTTCCTTGGTAGCGTTGATGATGTGTTCCCCTCCCCCGATGGGCAGGTGCAAACGGCTCAATCCCGGGATCTTCAACAGGTGGTTCACTTTGGTATCTTTCATGACAGCCCATTCCAGTTTGTTCGCAGCTTCCAGTTCTTTCAGGTGAGGAACGGCTTTTTTGAGGGCCTCGGCCAGGTCATCGTAAATGGTCTCTACCTTACCCGGAGTATTGATGTTGTCTGCAAAACGGAACGTAGAATCCCGCAGCAGGCTCTCCAATAAAGTACTGGCATCCGGCTTGGGCAGTGGCAAATTGGCTTTTTTGATCTCATCACCCCACACCTCTGTTTCCAGGCTATCCCAGATGCATTTGAACACAGTGGCTCCCTTGGCACCGGGATCGTTCCGCAGGTTCCAGTTCTTGAGGATATCTATGTATTTTTTTTCATCTGCACTCAAGCGAGCCTCATCCAGGTAACGCATCAAAACCGGCCTTGCATATTCGGCAAACACGTTATAATTGTCTGTCTGTAACTGTTGCATGTCTTCCGGCGTGATCATATTCATCTGCGCCAGTTTCCGGTTGATGATGATGCCCCGGTACAGAGGGAAATTACTGGGTGCACCCAGGTAATAAGGATAGGTTGAATCGGTCGACATCTGGTTGGCACTGCTTACAAAACCACGGATGGGATTATGCATCATCGGATTCTCTTCAACCGGGATGATACCCTGCCAGGCGTAGGATGTATCTGTGCCTGGCATGATAAAGTCGCCCTGCCTTTTCCAGCGTGCCACAAATGCGCCCTGCTGTTTGATGGCGATATCGCCCGTTTTGGAAGCAAAGGCAAAATTCTGCCCGGGGCATTCCCATTGCGAAATAGCGCCCAGGTAATCATCATAGTTCCTGGCGCGGTTCAGTTTGTAGAACGTCTGTAAGCCGGTGCCCGCTTTGTGAGCTGTCCAGCGGATGGCCAGGTACTTGCCTTCGGTGCTGACATTCTTATACGCGTTATCATACATGACCGGTCCAAATACCGTCATGGCAATATTTTCCACCTGGTCTGGCTTGCCTTTGATCTTGATCACTTCCTGGCGATGTTTGGCCTGGACCCATTCCCCGTTGTACCAATATTCAGACAAAGTGGAGTCTTTGAACTTGATGTCATAATAATCCAGTACATCTCTTCCGGCGTTGGTCACACCCCAGGCGATACTATCGTTAAAGCCGATGATCACAGCGGGTGATCCGGGAAAACTGGCGCCATAAGTGTTATGTGTAGGTGTATGTATCTGCACTTCGAACCAGAGGGAAGGAAGGTTCAGTCCCAGGTGCGGGTCGTTGCTCAGGATAGGCCTGCCGCTCTTGGTTTTAGCCCCGCCTACCACCCAGTTGTTACTGCCGTTGTCTCTATCCGGAACCATGGGTAAAAGGGCAGTGCTGTTGTTGGCAGTTTTACCCAGGTATAAGGAATCTCTACTGGCAGGTGCCACGGGTACGATCGCCGGTTTCAGGTAATCCGTTCCCTTGGGCACGATCGGATCCAGTGAATCCTGCACATTGGGATAGAGTTTATCAAAATCATCAAAGCCGAAATAATTCCTGGCATTGGTCATCTGCAGATCCGCAGTGGCGCCTCGTGCAGTAAGGTCATACGACATGAACATCAGGAAAAGATAGGTCTTCAACGGTGTCCATTTCTCGGGTGAATAATCCAACAGCTTGTACTCGAAAGGGATCTCCTGTGGCTTTAATGAACTGATATAGGCGTTAACACCCTCCGCATATGCTTCCACAGTGGCTTTCATTTCGGGATTCTTTTCCATATTGGCGAGCGTTTGTTCTGCGCCATATACCATGCCCAATCGGCGGAACATACGGTCAATGGGCAAACGCTCCTCTCCCAGTATCTCACTCAATCTGCCTCCGGCCACACGTGTCTGGAACTCCATCTGCCACAGGCGGAATTTGGCGTGAATATATCCCTGCACATAATAGGCATCCAGGTCGTTCTCAGCATAGATATGCGGCACCAGCCTGTCGTCCACATATACATCCACCTTACCATTCAGGGCGGGTAATTTTACATTACCGTCAAAACTGGTATTGGCAGGTTCGGCATTCTGCCAGAAACCCAATTGCGGGGAAAGAAAATAACCCAGGCGGGGTGTTTTGCTGCCTCCAGCCGGCAGCTGTGTGTTCAAAGCCACCACCAGCCCTGCGGTGCAGATACCGGAGATCAGGAAAGGAAGAAATCGCATAGCAGTCGTTTAGGCGATGAAAATACTGATTTTTAAGAACCCCACCGAATCCCTGATACTGAACAATGCTTCATCACCCATTATTAATTTTTAATTACCAATTATTCATTCCCCTTGCCGAACTCCCTAATTTTGCGGTACCATGAAGCAATTCAAAGTTCCCAACATATACCGCAGCCCGCTGATCAGCGCCATCAAACAGCAAAGGAAACAGGAGGATAAACTGAAAAAGGACTTCACGCCCACTTTGATGGACCTGGGGCCATTGCAGATCTACCTGGCCAGGCATTTTGGTTTTTGTTACGGAGTGGAAAATGCGATCGAGATCGCTTTCAATACGATCGAATCCAATCCCGGCAAACGCATCTTCCTGTTAAGCGAGATGATACACAACCCCCAGGTGAACAAGGACCTTGCAGAAAGAGGGGTGCAGTTCCTGCAGGACACTTATGGCAAACAGGTCATCCCTTTTGAAGAGATCACCAGCGATGATGTGGTCATCATTCCTGCTTTCGGCACTACGCTGGAGATCGAAAAGATGCTGCAGGACAAAGGCATCCCCACGGCACAATACAATACCACCTGCCCCTTTGTGGAGAAGGTATGGAACCGCAGCGAACAGATCGCAGAAAAAGGATACAGCATTGTGGTGCATGGCAAACCCAAACACGAAGAGACCCGCGCCACTTTTTCGCATGCATCCTCTCACACACCTACGGTTGTGGTGAATGATATGGAGGAAACCGTAGCACTGGCCAGATATATCACCGGCGAAAAACCGGCGGAAGAATTTTACACCGAGTTCAAGGGCCGTTATTCAGTGGGTTTCGACATCACAAAGGACCTGCAGAAGATAGGCGTGGTGAACCAGACCACACAGCTGGCCAGCGATACACAGGCGATCTCCGACTATCTCAAATCTGTATTCATCCGGAAATACCAGCTTACCGCGGAAACCATCAGCGAACGTTTTGCAGACACCAGGGACACGCTCTGTTATGCCACCAACGATAACCAGACCGCTGTTACCGGCATGCTGGATACCGATGCCGATATCGCTATCGTGATCGGCGGACATAACAGCAGCAACAGCTCGCACCTGGTTGAACTCTGCGAGCATAAACTCACTACCTATTTTATCGATTCTGCCGACAGGCTGCTTGATGCCAGCACCATCGAACACCGTAACTGGCGCACCAAAGAACTGAGCACCATCAACGATTACCTGCCTAAGAAGGCTCCTTTGCGTATCCTCATCACCAGCGGAGCAAGCTGCCCGGATGCTGTGGTAGAAAGGGTGATCCGCAAACTGGCCGGATTTTATGCTGCGGAGGCAGCAGTTGATTCGTTCAGCAGCCAACACTAAACCCGGATATTCACAAAGAACCCGCTTCAGTATTGAGGCGGGTTCTTTGTTCACTCATCGTTCCGGTTTATCCAAAATCAGTATAGATGAAGTCTGTTGTTGTTTGCTGAACCAAAGTTACTGCGGGATACCAGCCTGTCAACTGACATTTGTCATACCGGATCATGATTTTAAGCACTGATCTGACCATTCCTGCGGCCTGTATCGCTCCAGTGACAATTGTCATGTCTGGCTACCGCATATTTCCGTAACTTACCGCTACCGGTTCTGTATCACCAATACTATTTGCATGTCTGTCAACAATTTCCAGATCAGCGGTTTAACAGATGAGGAAGTGCTCCGGGCCAGGGAGTTGCACGGGCAGAACAAATTGGCCTTCAAAAAAGAAAATGGACTTATCGATGCTGTGAAGAGCCTGGCCAAAGAACCCATGGTGATCCTTTTGCTGGCGGCCTCCTCCATTTACCTGATCAGCGGGCAAACGGGCGATGCCATCTTTCTTGCTTCAGCCATTGTACTGGTGGCCACCATTTCCCTGTACCAGGATTCCAGGAGCCGTAACGCCCTGGAAAAACTGAAGAGCCTGACGCAGCCCAATTCAAAAGTGATCCGTAACGGGGAGATCAGGGAGATCCCTACAGAAGCGCTTGTCATCGGTGATTACCTGCTCATAGAAGAGGGATGCCTGGTGGCGGCAGATGGCAACATCATCCATTCCAACGATTTTTCTGTGAATGAAGCGATACTGACCGGAGAATCCTTGCCGGTATATAAGGACGCATCAAAGGAAGATCCTATCGTTTACAGCGGCACTACCGTAGCCAGCGGGCTGGCCATCATCATCATACAAGCCATTGGCAATGATACACAGCTGGGCAATATTGGTAAGAACCTGGAAAGTATTGAAGAGGAAGCCACGCCTCTGGAAAAACAGATCAGCCATTTTGTAAAGAAGATGGTGCTGGTGGGCGCGCTTGTTTTCCTGGTAGTATGGGCCATCAACTTCGTCAAATCAAAACTGCTGCTTGACAGTCTGCTCAAGGCGCTGACACTGGCCATGAGCATCCTGCCGGAAGAGATCCCGGTTGCCTTTACCACATTCATGGCACTGGGTGCCTGGCGGTTGATGAAGATGGGCATTTTGGTAAAACAGATGAAAACGGTAGAGACCCTGGGCAGTGCCACCGTTATCTGTACCGACAAGACCGGTACACTTACAGAGAACAAGATGAGCCTGGCCAAAACATTTACACTGGCCAGCCAACAGCTGCTGAACACAGATACCATCACGGACCCGGAACAGAAGGAACTGGTCAAACTGGCCATGTGGGCCAGCGAGCCCATTCCGTTCGACCCGATGGAAGTGGCCCTGCACCAGGCATACGGCAGTTTGCCGGAAGAGGATGAACGTCCCCTTTTTGGCATTATCCACGAGTATCCATTGGATGGGATGCCGCCGATGATGACACATATATTCGAGAACCAGCACGGGCAGCGGATCATTGCAGCAAAAGGGGCACCGGAAGCATTGATCGCCCTCTCCCATCTGTCTGAAACGGAACAACAGCAGGTGGAGGATGCTATCGAAAAAATGGCGAAAGAAGGATACCGCATACTGGGTGTGGCGGAGGCCTATTTCACAGGTCCCGACTTCCCGGTTACCCAGCAGGAATTAAGTTTCCAGTTCAAGGGGCTGGTGGCTTTTCATGATCCTCCAAAAAAGAATATCTCACAGGTGCTGCAGGATTTTTATACGGCAGGCATTTCCGTAAAGATCGTCACCGGTGATAATGCTGCCACCACCTGTTCCATCGCCAGGGAAGTAGGTTTCAAGGGACATGACACCAGTATCAGCGGAGAAGCGCTGATGAAACTCAGCGAACAGGAACTCCGTGAGACAGTGATGAATACACAGTTGTTCACCCGCATGTTCCCCGAAGCCAAATTACGGATCATCAATGCCCTGAAAGCACAGCAGGAGATCGTGGCCATGACAGGCGACGGCGTCAACGACGGCCCTGCCCTGAAAGCGGCACATATCGGTATTGCCATGGGAAAAAAGGGATCGGAGATCGCCAAACAGGCAGCATCACTGATATTGCTGGAGGACGATCTGTCCAGTATGGTGAAAGCCGTAGCCATGGGCCGGCGCATATACACCAACCTGAAAAAAGCCATACAGTACATCATCTCCATACATATACCTATTGTACTGACCGTTTTCCTGCCATTGGCATTGGGATGGGTATACCCCAATATCTTTTCACCGGTGCATGTGATCTTCCTGGAACTCATCATGGGCCCTACCTGTTCCATCATTTATGAAAATGAGCCCATGGAGCAGAATACCATGCTGCAAAAACCAAGACCATTCTCGAATACCTTCTTTAACTGGAAGGAACTGACCACCAGCATACTGCAAGGTCTGCTGATCACTGCAGGCACGCTGTTCGTTTACCAATACGCCGTTCGGGAAGGAAGTAACGAAGCCGCTACCCGTTCCATGGTATTCACTGTTCTGATCAGCGCCAACATATTCCTGACACTTGTTAACCGTTCATTCTATTACTCCGTTCTTACCACACTCAGTTATCGAAACAACCTGGTACTGCTCATCATCGGCATTACCGTTGCCGTCACCGGTTCGCTGCTTTTCATACATCCCCTGGCACAGTTCTTCCAGTTCGAGCCATTGAGCATCTCCCAGCTGCTCGTCAGTACCGCTACCGGCTTCGTATCCGTAATCTGGTTCGAACTCGTCAAATGGCGCAAAAGAAAAACCACCTGACCCCATCCACTCATCCACTCATCCACTCATTCACTCATTACTTCCCCTGTCGCATTCAGCCTTTACAAAGTCGTTTTTAGCCCTGAAAGATTCTATTGAAAAAACTACATTTGAAGTACATTTTACCACACCCAACCATTACCTATGCTAATCCTCCTGGTGATCATGGCCATCCTGGCCATACCGCTTACTGCTGCGGCTTTTATGGATAAACAATTTACGATCGAAGAAAAGATACTGATCCGCAAACCCCTGAGCGAAGTGTTCAGTTACCTGAAACTGCTGAGAAACGCAGAGAATTACAACAAGTGGGTAATGACGGACCCAAAACTGCAGAAAGAATTCTCAGGCACTGATGGCACGGCTGGCTTCATCTACCGCTGGAAAAGCGACATGAAACAGGTAGGCCAGGGCGAGCAGGAGATCAAACAGATCATTGAAGGGGACCGCATCGATTACGAGATCCGTTTCATCAAGCCCTTTTCAGGCACTTCTGTTTCTTCCTTGCTGACCCAACCTGCCGGTAATGGTCAAACAGAAGTAACCTGGACATTCAGTGGTACCCGGAATTATGTGATGTGCCTCTTTCACCTGTTGTTCAATCTCTCCGCCGCACTGGGCAAAGACCTGCAGACCAGTTTACAAAACCTTAAAACACAGGTCGAAAAACCCTGACACAGATGTATCATACCCTTTTATGGTAGAAGTTTTTAAAACCAATGTGGAAGAGACCGGCGAGTCTGCAAGGATCGTTGCACGCCTTCGCGACCTGTATCCGAAAGGCCGGATCAACTTTGACCTGTCTGATTGCGACAGGATCTTACGAATAGAGGCCGACCAGGTATGCATAACAGAGATCATCGACCTTCTGACCTCCATCGGTTACCGATGCGAGGTATTGCTGTAACTCTGCTGCCTTGACATTCCTCACGCTGAAAAGATCAGGATCGTTTTACTACCAGGATCGGCCAGCCGGACTACGAAAGGGTTTTACTTTGTGACTCCTATTCAGAGCGCGCAATAAAAGCAGGTTTGTGGCAAAGGTTGTATCGTTTCACCCATATCTTTGTAAGGATGGGAGCTCTCAGCTAGCTGGGGAGAATGAAACGGTTCCCGACCTCTTGTAGATCCGATGATACCAATCAACTGCGCCATATGAAACAACTGTTCACACTGATCGCCTTTCTGTGTATGGGAGCCCTGGTTCACGCCCAGCAGAAACCAGCTTATATCCTCTACAATGCCAAGGGTAAAAAAGTGAGTTACGAAAAGATGATCCGGGTGCTGGCAGAAAAAGATGTAGTGCTGTTCGGCGAATACCATAATAACCCGATCGCCCACTGGCTGCAGCTGGAAGTGACCACTTCGCTGAAAGAAAAAAGAGACCTGGTATTGGGTGCAGAAATGTTTGAACAGGATAACCAGGAAGCACTGGACCTGTACCTGCAGGGAAAGATCAAGGCAAAAGGACTGGATTCCATGGCCCGTTTATGGAAGAATTATAACACCGATTATGCCCCCCTGGTAAATTTTGCCAAAAGCAACCAACTTGCTTTTGCCGCCACCAACGTGCCACGCAAATATGCATCGATGGTAGCCAAAGGAGGTTTTGAAATACTGGATACGCTGAGCGCACGCGAAAAACAATGGATCGCTCCATTACCCATCGCCTATGACGCAGAACTGCCGGGCTATAAAAAGATGATCGAAATGATGGGTGGTCATGGCGGAGCCAACCTGCCCAAAGCACAGGCCATCAAAGATGCCACCATGGCCCATTTTATCCTGCAATACCACAAAACAGGCAGCCTGTTCATCCATTACAACGGTTCTTACCATTCCAATAATTACGAGGGGATTGGCTGGTACCTGAAACTGAAACGGCCTGAACTGAAAATAGGTACCATCACCACCGCATCGCAGAAAGAGGTGGCCACTTTACTTGAGGAGAACAAGGGATTGGCTGATTTCATCATCTGTGTGCCGGAGAATATGACCACGACCTACTGATCTGCATGGCCCGGCACTTTCCAATACGGAAAAAGGCTTAATTTGTTTCTGTGAAGACCCCGCTCAGTTTACCCAAATATGTAACAGCTTTGGCCCTGACCTTTGTGCTGAATACGGCAATCCATGCACAAACAAGGACCATAAACGCATGCGCACAGGAGTTGTTCTTCAACGTTTACACCAGCCAGCCGGATACTTCCATCGCTCCTTTTCTGCGGGATCATCTACCTTCCCTGCTTGACAAAAACAGGTTAACAACCGGTAATACCCACACGGATAAGAACTCCGCTAGCCGCATTGAGATACATACTTTCGTATTTGACAAACACCCCTATTTTGCCACAGGTTTCGTGAACGGTAAGTTCGAATTCTATTGCCGGCATTTTTCTGATAGCAGAGGTGAGCAGGTATTTGATGTGAAACTCTGGTTCGAATTTGAGAACCAGTTGGAGGCAGAAATGGCTTTTTCGAAACTGGTAGAACGCTTCCTGCCCATCAGCCAGGGCAAACGGTTCAGCAGCACCAATGGTGCGCAGCGGGCAGAGTTCTCAGACTCCTCACAGGAAAAGGGATTCAACAAAGTGCAATTCCGGCTAACAGCAGACAACCTCGATCGACACCGGTTCAAGATCCTCTTCGAGACCGGCAATGAACTCTGAATAAGAAGTGTCTAGCCAGCAATTCTCTCTTTGGCCCATTGCAGAGCGATCGCCAACTGTTCGTCGCGGGTCAGGTTGGTATTATCAAGTTCCACCGCATCCTCAGCCCTTCTGAGCGGACTGAATTCACGGTTGCTGTCGATATAATCGCGCATTTCGAGGTTGGCCTTCACTTCTTCCACGGTAATAGAAGGATTTTTGGCGTAGAGTTCCTTGAACCTTCTCTCCACACGTATGGCAGGATCGGCCGTTACGAATATTTTCAGTTCTGCTTTGGGGAACACGGTAGTACCGATATCTCTCCCATCCATCACGATCCCTTTTTTGACGCCCATCTGCTGCTGCTGCGCCACAGCAAATTCGCGCACCTCCTTCAAAGCTGCCACTTCACTCACATGTTCACTCACCAGCATATCACGGATCAGCGCTTCCACATTCTCATCATTCAGGAACATATCACTTTGCCCGGATTGCTCATTATATTGGAAATCGAGTGTGATCTCGCCCAATGCCTTGTGCACTTCCTTCTCATGACGCCAGTCAACATGTTGCCGCAAAAAATACAAAGTGATGGCCCGGTACATGGCACCACTGTCGATGAACACATAGTTCAGCTCATTGGCCAGCTGACGGGCCAGGGTGCTTTTTCCGCAGGATGAGTAACCGTCGAGTGTGATGATGATCTTTTTCATAATGCAACCATTCAGGGTAAGCGGTCGACCCGGTGAACAGATTTGGCCTGATGGGACAGGACAGAACCGGTTACAAAGTTGCAGCAAATAATCGCCAATGCAAAACCTAAGTTGTTAAACAGCGGCCCCGGAAGATCCGGTCAGGAGACCATTATTCTCTTCTGCTACCAACACTGATCAACGGATGACAAGGGCCATAGTTGCAGTGCCCCTATGACAATGCTCAAGATGCTATCAGGATGATAGAACATTCTTATCATTCTGTTAACTTTTCATCAGGCCATGGCTTTTACCGGTGATTTGCACAAAAAACCCACAGTTACAGCAGCTTTCCTTCAAAAAAAGCCCGGGGTAGAAAACAATCCGTACATACACTTGTTACTGGTGTCGTGCAACCGTATGATGACGGGTTCAATAAAGCGCTTTGCCTTATCTTTACCCCGGTTAAAATACCATCATTCGGGTGAACTTGAACCCTGATCAACTTCGTTTAGCGTTAAAATTTACAAAACAATACAATATGGGAAATAACGAACATCACAGCACATCAGCGAACAATAACGGCGAAAGCAAATGCCCGTTCTCTGGTGGCAGCATGAAAAAAACTGCAGGTGGCGGTACCGGCAACCGCGACTGGTGGCCAAACCAGTTAAAATTGAATATTCTCCGGCAGAATTCTGCCCTGTCCAACCCGATGGACAAGTCATTCAACTATGCCAAGGAATTCAAAAGCCTGGACCTGAATGCAGTGAAAAAAGATCTTTTTGACCTGATGACCCATTCGCAGGACTGGTGGCCTGCCGACTATGGTCATTACGGTCCTTTCTTTATCCGTATGGCTTGGCACAGTGCGGGAACCTACCGCATCCATGATGGACGTGGTGGTGCAGGTTCGGGTACACAGCGTTTTGCACCGCTGAACAGCTGGCCCGACAATGCCAACCTTGATAAAGCACGTTTACTGCTTTGGCCCATCAAAAAGAAATATGGTAAGAAGATCTCCTGGGCCGACCTCATGATCCTTGCCGGCAACTGCGCCCTTGAATCGATGGGCTTCAAGACCTTCGGTTTTGGAGGCGGACGTGAAGATGTATGGGAACCTGAAGAAGATATTTACTGGGGTTCTGAGACGGAGTGGCTGGGCGACAAGCGTTATACCGGTGACCGCGACCTGGAGAATCCTTTGGCTGCCGTACAAATGGGTTTGATCTATGTGAACCCCGAAGGGCCTAACGGTAATCCCGACCCCTTGGCTGCAGCACGCGATATCCGCGAAACCTTTGGCCGTATGGCAATGAATGATGAAGAGACCGTGGCACTGATTGCCGGTGGTCACACTTTTGGTAAAACACATGGTGCCGCCGACCCCGGCAAGTATGTGGGCCGCGAACCGGCAGCAGCGCCTATTGAAGAGCAGAGCCTGGGCTGGAAGAACAGTTTTGGCACCGGAAATGCCGGCGATACCATCACCAGCGGCCTGGAAGGAGCCTGGACCACCACCCCAACCAAATGGAGCAACAACTTTTTCTGGAACCTGTTCGGCTACGAGTGGGAACTGACCAAAAGCCCTGCCGGTGCACATCAATGGAAACCCAAGCATGGTATGGGTGCAGATTCTGTACCTGATGCACATGATCCTTCCAAACGTCACGCACCGACCATGCTGACCACGGATCTGGCATTGCGGGTGGATCCTGTTTACGAACGTATTTCAAGACGTTTCCACGAGAACCCCGACCTGTTTGCAGATGCGTTTGCGCGGGCATGGTACAAACTCACCCACCGCGACATGGGTCCCCGTGCCCGTTACCTCGGACCTGAAGTGCCTGCTGAAGAACTGATCTGGCAAGACCCGATCCCGGCTGTGACACATCAGCTGATCGACGAAAAAGATATCGCCGCCCTGAAGGGTAAGATACTGGCGAGCGGTTTGACCGTATCACAACTGGTATCAACCGCATGGGCTTCTGCATCCACTTTCCGTGGTTCAGACAAACGCGGTGGTGCCAATGGCGCCCGTATCCGGCTGGCTCCGCAGAAATACTGGGAAGTGAACAATCCTTCGCAACTGTCGAAAGTGCTGGATGCGCTGGAAACCATCCAGAAAGAATTCAACAGCGCCCAGAGTGGCAAGCAGGTATCACTCGCTGACCTGATCGTATTGGGTGGAGCTGCTGCGATTGAGCAGGCTGCTAAAAATGCCGGGCACGAAGTAAAAGTTCCTTTCACTCCCGGACGTACGGATGCATCGCAGGAACAAACCGATGTGGAATCCTTTGCAGTACTGGAACCGGTGGCCGATGGCTTCCGCAACTACAAAAAGAGCCGTTCCACCGCTTCTGCGGAAGAAATGCTGATAGATAAGGCACAACTGCTTACACTGACAGCGCCTGAAATGACCGTCCTGATCGGTGGTATGCGTGTATTGAACACCAACTACGATCACTCGCAGCACGGCGTGTTCACCAAACGTCCTGAAACACTGACCAATGATTTCTTTGTGAACCTGCTTGATCTGGGCACCAAATGGGGCGCTGTTGCGGGCTCACAGGATGTTTTTGAAGGAACAGACCGTAAAAGCGGTGAGCGCAAGTGGACAGGTACCAGGGTAGACCTTATCCTGGGTTCCAACTCCGAACTGCGTGCTGTGGCTGAAGTGTATGCCTGTGAAGATGGACAAGAGAAGTTCATACACGACTTCGTTGCGGCTTGGGCGAAAGTGATGAACCTGGATCGTTTCGATCTGGCTTCCTAAACGATCGATTCCTGACAAACATAAAAAAGGTGGTCTGATAGCAGACCACCTTTTTATTTATTGCATACCGATCAATCCTCCAGGTAACCGAATTTACCGGCGTTATAATCATTAAAGGCCTGCAGCAGTTCCTGCTGTGTATTCATCACAAAAGGGCCATGTGCCGCAATGGGCTCCCGTATCGGCTCTCCGCTTAACACCAGCACCACAGCATCTTCATCTGCCTTGATAGTGAATTGTTCGCCTTCATTGGCAAACAAGGCAAAATGATTTGTGGGAACCTGGTGGGTGTCGTTGATCGTGACCTTTCCCTCCAGTACCAGGGCAGCCGTATTGTAATTTGCAGGAAAACTGAAAGCAGCCTGTCCGCCCTGTTTCAGTTTTACATTCAGCAGATGCACCGGGGTAAAAGTGGAAGCCGCTCCCTTGATGCCTTCGTATACGCCGGCGATGACTTCTATTTCACCTGTATTGTTTTCCAGGTAATACCTGCCGATGTCCTTGTTAGACAATGCCTGGTATTTGGGTTTCGACATTTTGTCCTTTGCGGGCAGGTTCACCCACAACTGAACCATCTGGAACAATCCCCCTTTTTTGCTCCACTCCTTTTCATGAAATTCCTTGTGCAACACACCCGAAGCCGCTGTCATCCACTGAACATCTCCTTCATCGATCACACCTCCACCACCACTGCTGTCGTGGTGCTCCACTTTACCTTTATAGGCGATGGTAACCGTTTCAAAACCACGGTGCGGATGTACCCCAACCCCTCTCGGGGTATCGCTGGCCGGGAAATGGTAGGGCGAATTATAATCAAGCATGATAAACGGGCTCATCCGCTGCATGCTCAAACCCTGACTGCCGGGAATGATATTATGCACACGGAAACCATCCCCTACAAAATGCGTTCCTCCGGGTGTAATGACCCTTTCTATTGTTTTAACTGACATGATCTTGATTTTGTATGCCAAAGTTAACAATACCTCCCAGCTCTGTTATGGAATCTATGTTAAGAATGGACCGCAACTGTCATTTCTCTGTCATGGTCATACGGTAAGCGAACAGCGGAATCCCCTGGCGGCATAATAAGAATCTGCTCCGTTGTGATAAAGAAAGACCGTATCATATCTACGATCACAGAAAACAGCTCCGCCCAGTTTCCTGATGGCAGGTGGCGTCTGGATCCAGCTGGATGTCTTGGTGTCGAACTTACCCAGTGTCTGCAGCTCCCGGTATTGCGCTTCCGTCAGTAGTGTTGCTCCCATTTCGGTTGCCATTTCAACAGCACTGTTTTTGGGTTTGTTTTCTTTGCGCGCTTCCAGTGCGGCACGGTCATAACAAACACTGCGGCGACCTGCAGGGCTTTCTGCAGAACAATCGTAAAAAAGGTAGGCATCCGTCTTTTTATCATAACCTACTACATCTGGTTCGCCACCTGTATTTTCCATCTCATTCAATGACCATAACTTATCTTGACCGGCTTCCAGTTTTGCCTGCACGTTTATCCAGCTCATGCCCTTATGACGATCCATGTTTTTCTCAAAACGGGTACTGAGCACTTTGAGCAACTCATTACGTTGCGACAACGATAATTCCTTCTTGTTGACTTTAGCCATTTTGATTTTTTTATTTGATGTATGATCCGGTGAGATAAATAGACAAACCCAGTAAAACTAAATGTAGTAAAGTTGCCTCAAAAAACATACCATCGCATACTCATATGTTCGCCTTAGTGATCTCATTCAGTTCCTTTTCGTCCAAGCCGGCAGATGCCAATACGGAGATGATAAATTCTGTTTTCCGCTTTGTATAATCTTCCCGCATCATGTGCACATCTTTTACCAGCGCCTCTTTCAGTTGCGCATACCTGTTCATGAGTTCGGGTTGTGTTAACAATGCATTTCTGAATACAAGATGGTTCTTTAAGGCCAGGCTGCCCGCATAACAGACATACAGGTGATGTTCCTGCCAATTTTTATCGTTTTGGGTTACAGGCACCCGTCCTGACAACTGCTTGAAAGCAAAACGACCGGCAATACCTTGTTCTCCGGCATTTTTATATCCGAGCCCTTCCAATCTTACAGATATGGCATCCATATCTTCCCTGTCAGATAATACGATGTCGATATCCAGGATCGGCTTGGCACAGAGTCCGGGTATGGAAGTGCTTCCTACATGTTGGATATCAATTTGAAAATGGGATAAGGCAGCCGTTAGTATTTGTTTCAGATCTTCAAATCTGGTTTTCCAATCCGGATCATAGGGTACTATCAAACTTTTCACACACATGTGTTATTGGATTCAAAATTTATACGGCCTGTTTTGTTGTGATGAACTTTCCACGATCATTTTAGAAACAGATCCGGGTAATCTGTTATCACACCTGTAACCCCCATTTTCTTCAGTTCTTTGATCCGAACGGGATCATTCACTGTCCAGGGGATCAGCCCGATACCAGCGTCCCTGCATTGTTTCACCAATAAAGGCGTAACCAGCGTATGCGCCGGACTGTAAACCGATGGTATAAAGCCAAGGTTCTGTAATTGCAGAGCAAACGGTTTGGTATCCTCCTCCTCTATCAGCAATGCCGTTTTGACCAGGGGATATTTTTCATGCAGGTACTGCAGTGTTCTCGGATCAAAAGACTGGATAATCACTCTATCAGAAATACCCTTCTGGTTGATCACACCCACCAGCAATTCCACGAATTCAGCTGGCCCGGGATGATACTGTCCGTCTGTGGCAGGCTGGCTTTTGGTCTCTATGTTATACCTGGGTAGCGGCTTCCTATTCATGCGGCAATAAGCTTCCACCGAATCGATCATATCCGACAGCAGCGGTTTATGTACGGCCAGTTTCTGCTGATCCGGAAAACGGGGATGCTTTTTCAGGCCTATATCATATCTTTTCACCTCAGCATATGGCATCTGGTAAATATTGAGACTTTTCTCTTCCGCTTCGGTCACCGGCGTACCATCGGGTCTGGAACTGATCTCGTGATTGAAAAAAGGTTCATGACTGAGTACTACCTGCCTGTCTTTTGTGATCACAGCGTCTGTTTCCAGCGTAGTAACCCCCAGGTCAATGGCATGCAGCATAGCGGGAATGGTATTCTCCGGCATCAATCCGCGACAGCCACGATGGCCCTGTTTATCGAAATTCTTTACTTCCAAACGTTGTGTTTTCAAACCACCCGTACAGGCAGTCATGGAAAAAGTCAGTATCAGTGCTACAAATGTTTTCATCGATCGAACAGCTGATCTTTTCTTTTGCGCATTTCCTTTGCCACGGCCTGCGCACCCGGATTACCTGCTTCCAAGTTAGCCAAAATATTGTCATAACTTTTCAGGTCACGGTTCTGGCTCAGCTTGAACACATGTTCAAGCCTGGCGACCCTGACCTCAAACGCAACGATGGCTTTTGATAACCGCATTACATAACCGGGAGCCATCTCCTTATACAAGGCAGGTGAGGCAGGATCGTTCTCGTAAAAACTGGTGGTCTCATCCAGTATCTCCAGCAATTCTTTCTCAGCAAGAAAAGTGAGTTCGCCGCGGGCATGTACTGTCATATAGTTCCAGGTGGATGCCTGTTGTTTGTTCTCATACCAGCTGGCACTCACATATGCATGCGGCCCGGTGAACAGTACCAATACCTGCTGGTTCAGTTCCAGTGCTGTATGATGGTCGGTACCTTTCATGATATGGCCTCGTAAATACAACTGTCCCTCCCGCTCTGCAAATAAAAAAGGGATCTGCGTGGCTACAGGCTTCTGTTCTGCACCAACACAGATCAGCGTGGCGAAAGAATGCTGTTTCATGAATTCGAGTACCACGGAAGCATCTTTTTCTTTGAAATGCGGAAGGTTATACATAGGCTATACTTTATAGGTTTTCAATGACAGGTCTTGCCGGGTGGCAGATAATCCGGTTAGCTGCTTTATGGGAATTCACTAAGGTATCAAATAAAAAAGCTCCGTTCATAACAGGATGATGAACGGAGCGTCGCAAGTATAGATGCACAAAGAAATAAAGCCGGTTACTGTACCATCTGTATCACCTGGGTCTGAGGCATATTGGCATTCCGCATGGCGATATTACGCACAGCGGCTGACACAAAGGTTCTGAATGCCTGCTGACTCACTGCATCATCACCAACCATAGCGGGCACGCCACTGTCGCCGCCTTCGCGTATGGATTGCACCAATGGCACCTGGCCCAGGAAAGGCAGTTCATATTCTTCAGCCAGGCGTTTACCGCCTTCTTTACCAAACAGGTAGTATTTGTTTTCCGGTAATTCGGTCGGAGTGAAATAGGCCATATTCTCCACCAGTCCGATAATGGGTACGTTGATCTGTGCCTGTCCGAACATGGCGATCGCTTTTTTGGCATCGGCAAGTGCCACGTTCTGTGGCGTGGTAACGATCACCACACCGGTCACAGGTACGGTCTGCATTAAAGTAAGATGAATATCGCCGGTGCCGGGAGGCATATCGATCACGAGATAATCCAGTTCGCCCCAGTCCACATCGGTAATGAACTGCCGGATAGCGCTGCTGGCCATGGGCCCACGCCATACCACGGCATTCTTCTCATCTACCAGCAAGCCAATGCTGATCAGGCTGATGCCGTATTTCTGCAGGGGAACGATCATGCCTTTGCCCTCAACCTCCTTCATCATCGGCCGCTCACCACGAACGCCGAACATGATGGGTACACTCGGACCATAAATATCCGCATCCATCAACCCTACTTTGGCACCACCTTCAGCAAGGGCCAGGGCCAGGTTGGCCGATACGGTGCTTTTACCTACGCCACCCTTTCCACTTACCACGGCAATGATATTCTTGACACCTGTAAGCACCTGCTGGTTATCCTTACGGGTGGTGGAAGTGTTTGCGGTAAAATTCACCTGCACAACAGCCGCTTTGTTCACCAGCAGTTTGATGGCATTTTCACTGGCCGTACGCATCATATCCTTCATAGGACAGGCGGGGGTGGTCAATACAATGGTAAAACTAACCTCGTTACCGTTTATGCTGATGTCTTTTACCATGTTCAGCGTTACGAGGTCCTTGCCCAGGTCGGGCTCCTGCACGTTACTCAGCGCCTTCAGTATATCTGCTTCTGTCATCACGAAAGTTTTTGTTAAAAAAGAATTCAGGTTGCAAAGTTAACAGTTGGCGCCCTTACTTTGTTGGAAATAGTAAGTCCCCCGGATTATAGGGGCCCTGATGGTGAATTTTGTGTACAAACGCTTTGTATTTTTGAGCCGAATGAGGAAACCGTTACAATACCTTCTTTTACTGGTTACATTGCTTTTGGCACGGCAAGGCTGGGCCCAGCAGGTCAGCCCCTACCGCGATTCAGTGGTTCAACTGTATGGGGTGGTGATGACGGCAGACAGCCTCCAGGGCATCCCCTCCTGCAGTGTGATCGTGGACGGAAAGGGACGGGGAACCATTACCAGCTATGATGGGGTATTCTCCATTGCGGTGCTGAAGGGCGACCGCATCACTTTTTCCAGTATCGGCTTTAAGAACCGGAGCATCCAGATTCCCCATAACCTGGATGGTAATCAATACAGTGTGATTCAACTGCTGGTGAGCGACACCGCCTATCTGCCGGCCACCATCCTGAAACCCCGCCCTACCCGCGAACAGTTTGAACGTGATTTCGTCAACAACAAAGTGGCGGATGACCTCTACGAAACCGCCCGTAAGAATACCGATGAGGCTCAGCGCCGGATACTCCTGAACAGTTTGCCGGCCGATGGCAAGGAAGCCATCAATTATCAACTGCGCCAGCAGGCCACCAAAGCCTATTACAGCGGCCAGGTGCCTCCGATGAACA
Source organism: uncultured Sediminibacterium sp. (assembly GCA_964460235.1). GTDB lineage: Bacteria > Bacteroidota > Bacteroidia > Chitinophagales > Chitinophagaceae > Sediminibacterium. The sequence continues at coordinate 155,581 of CAYWPM010000007.1, forward strand.
TCCTGAACCCTGCTGCATGGGCAGACTTCATCAAAGCCTGGAAACGGGGCGATTTCAAGAGCAAGAAATAAAGGAGATCTGCCTCCAGATAGGGTGGCAGCCAATGCGCTACGCCTTAAATTCTTTTGGAATAAACCCCCGATATGAATGTCCGGCCTTTTACCTTTGCCTGAAACGATTGCCAAACCAAACCTATCAGCATGTCATTGAAAAATATCACCGTCATCGGTGCGGGCACCATGGGAAATGGGATCGCCCACGTATTTGCCCAGTCAGGATTTACGGTCACCCTGGTGGATGTGAATGTGATGCAGCTTGAAAAAGCGATACAGACCATCGAAAAGAACCTGGAAAGACAGGTGACCAAGGGCACACTTACCGCAGAACAGAAAAAGCAGGCATTGGCCAACCTAACCACCCAAAGCGACCTGACAAGAGGCGTAGCGCATGCCGACCTGGTGGTGGAAGCTGCCACAGAAAATGTGGAGCTGAAACTGAAGATCTTTGCACAACTGGACGAAGCCGCACCGGCGCATACCATACTTGCCACCAATACCTCTTCCATTTCCATCACAAAGATAGCTGCGGCCACCCAGCGTCCGGAGAAAGTGATCGGTATGCATTTCATGAACCCTGTTCCGGTCATGAAGCTGGTGGAGATCATCAATGGCTATGCCACCCAAAAAGAAGTGTCCGACACGATCGTACAACTCAGTAAGGAACTGGGTAAGGTTCCCTGCGTAGTGAATGATTATCCCGGTTTTATTGCAAACCGGATATTGATGCCAATGATCAACGAAGCCATTTACAGCCTGTATGAAGGTGTGGCTGGTGTTGAAGCCATCGATACCGTGATGAAACTTGGCATGGCACATCCCATGGGCCCCCTCCAGTTAGCTGATTTTATTGGCCTGGACGTATGCCTGAGTATCCTGAACGTATTACACCAGGGATTCGGCAATCCCAAATATGCCCCCTGCCCTTTGCTCGTGAATATGGTAACTGCCGGTAAACTTGGGGTGAAGAGCGGGGAAGGATTCTACAGCTATACCGCGGGCAGCAAAGAGCTGGTGGTAAGCAAAGCCTTCGCAAAATAAGTTTCACCCGGATACAACCGCGTCTTTGCGATCAGGCGTTACGCAAAGACGCGGTTCTGTTATTCTGGTAAGAATATGCTATCTTTTCCAAAACACGGTGTATGTTTTTTGTCCTGTCCAAAGTATTGTACTTCCTGCTCATCCCTTTCTGGTGGATCGTACTGTTGCTGCTGCTAAGGCTGGTGGTTCGTAATCCAAAATGGAAAAAGAACCTGGGGATCATGGCGGTACTGATCGCGCTTGTGTTCTCCAATCCCTACCTGCATCGTAAAGCCAATCTTGCCTGGCAGCCCGCACCCGTGGACCTGCCGGCAAATAGAAGCTATGAAGCGGGGATCTTATTGGGCGGCATGGCCGGCTACGACAAAAACGACAGGGGTTATTTTGGAACCAGCGCCGACCGTTTTATTCAGACAGCCAATTTATATCACCAGGGAATCATCAAAAAGATCATCGTCACAGGGGGAACCGGAAGTCTACTTCAAAAAGAACCCGCGGAATCCATCTACCTGCAGGCTCAGCTGGTAGCCAATGGTGTGAAAGCCGAAGATATCATCATGGAAAGCCGCTCCAGGAATACATATGAGAATGCGGTATATACCAAACAACTCACAGATTCTTTGCATTTACAGCCACCCTTTGTATTGATCACTTCTGCCCAGCATATGAAACGTTCTGTGAGTGTATTCAACCATGCCCGTTTCCAGGTGCAGCCTTACCCTTGTGATTACAGAGAGATCCCTATACGGGAGACGATAGGCAATACAGTGATACCAGATGGAAGCCTGTTGACCGACTGGTCATTCCTGATCAAGGAGATTGTAGGACTTTACGTATACAAGCTCACTGGCAAAGCCTGAGGTGTCTTCTATTTTTTTATCACCGGCGATATCTCTACGCCACGGATATCATTGAGTTTATACAAAACCTCATCCAGGCGGGCTTTGGGAACACCGATTCGCAGCAGGCAGAACAACTGCATTTCCTGGGAGGCAATGCTGCAGCCGGTTTGTTTCACCACCATCATCACATCATTCATCAGGGTATAATCAAAATGCAGCTCGTAGAATACCTCTATCGGTTTTTGTACGATCGGGATCAGTTGCAGCGCCATGGCGGTAGCTGATTTGTAAGCCTGTATCAGTCCCGGAACACCCAGCAAAGTACCTCCGAAATACCGCACTACGACAACCTGGATATTGGTAAGCTGTTTACTATCGATCTGACCTAAAATGGGTCGTCCGGCGGTTCCCGAGGGTTCTCCATCGTCGCTTACCCGGAACGGGTTCCCCTCCCAACCCAGCCGATAGGCAAAACAGTGATGCACCGCCTTGGGGTGTTCTTTTTTCAGCAACAGCAGGTTCTGTTTACAATCTTCCAGTGTCTGTACCGGGTACGCAAATGCCAGGAACTTACTGCCCCTGTCTTTGTACTCGGCCATTGCCGTTTTTTCGATGGTCAGGAAATAATCAGGTTCACTCATAAGGAATCACCAAATGCGATCAGGTAAATGGCCAGCAAAGATAACGCGATCCCCATCCAGTTCCATTTGGATAGTTTTTCTTTGAACAGTAACCAGGCCACCACCGAACTGAACAGTACAATACCCATATTGTTCATCGGTATACTGGCACTGCTTTGCCAGGGGCTCTCTTTCAGGAACCGTACCAGGCACCAGATAGAAAAATAGTTCGGAATACCGATCAGTATACCTGCCAACACGTTCCTGTAAGAGAACACCTGTTTGCCACGGGCATATTGTATCAGCAATACCGTAACACCAATCGAACCGGCTGACGCAAATCCGCTGATCAGGTATGCATTATAGTTCTCATCCGTTACATAGGTCTTCTGTACATGATTGATCAGTGCGTCCAGCAAACCACTGCCGATGAAAAGGATCAATGGCAACAGGTATTCCCATTTTTTATGTGAGGGATGTGTGTCACTATTGCCCGATGGCTTCCCAGTTGGGTAGCAGGTCAAGACCACCGCTACCAGCGCCAGTAATACCCCTGCCAGCTTCCAGCCGGCCACCGTTTCACTGTAGAGGTATACCGATAGCACTACGGGTATGATCAATGATAATTTATTGGCCACGGAGGCCACGGCCACACCGATCTTCTGAGCCGTCAGGCCCACCACGTTGAAAATGGAAACGAATAATACACCCATTACCAGGGCCCAGTGGAACCAGGGTGTCTGCACCACTTCTTCATTAATAGGAAAAGATCCATTGAACACGGAGCCCGTGATCACGCAGGTGATGTAATTGAATACGATGGCCTGGAAAATACTTACCCGGTAACGCTCACAGACCTTGAATGCCAAAGTGAGATAACTGGTGAGTATGATACTGCCGATGAGGTAGAGCATGATGGAATGGGTTAGTTGTTACTGGGTGCTGGATACTGGATTTTGGATACTGGATGCTGGATGCTGGTGTAGGTGGATAGGATATCTGTTCCTATCTTTTCTGTTTGTGTGGGCAGATATGCTTGTAATACGGGTGATGGCAGGCCTTTCGCTATGGTGAGAATTGGGTTGGTAATAACCCGGGCTTCGTCCCAGAGACCTTTGTCGATAAAAGATTGCAGCAAGCCGGCACCGCCCTCAACCAGGATACTTTGCAGGTTTTCCTGGAAAGCTATGGACAATACGGCCTCAATGGTATCCGCTGCGGCAGGGATCTTATGGTAACTGAGATTTTTTTTCTCTTCAGCCTTCACCGTATTGATCACAATGGTCCTTTGCTGCCGATCGAACAGTTTCAGGCTGGCAGGTAAACGCAGGTTTCTGTCTATTACCATTCTAACCGGGCTCCCCCCTGTCCATAACCGGTTGGTCAGCGAAGGATCATCCTGCAGGGCTGTATCGGTTCCAACCAGTATCGCCGCTTCCTCACTGCGCCATTGGTGTACCAGGCGGTTGGTATAATCGTTACTGATCAGCAACCGGTCTCCGCCATCCCCGGCAATAAACCCGTCGGCAGTTTGGGCCCATTTAAGAATGATATAAGGCCGCCCGGCCGTTACAAAAGTGAAGAACCTTCGATTCAGGTCAAGACAGGCCTGTTCCAAAACCCCGCAGATCACTTCAACCCCGGCACGGCGCAGTTTTTCAATGCCCTTACCGTCCACTTCCGGAAAGGCGTCACGGCATCCTACCACTACTTTGGGTATCTTATTGCGTATGATGAGATCGCTGCAGGGAGGCGTTTTACCAAAATGGGCGCAGGGCTCCAGCGATACATACAGGGTCGCTAATGGGATCAACGGCAGGTCCTCTCCTTTGACACTATCGATACAGTTCACTTCCGCATGCGGACCACCATATTGCCGGTGATACCCTTCACCGATGATGCGGTCTTGATATACCAGTACTGCCCCCACCATGGGGTTGGGGGCTACGGAACCTGCCCCCATCCGGGCCAATTCCAGGCAACGGTGCATATACATCTGGTGATTATCCTGCATAGAGAATTGGCAAAAATAACCAAATGGTGCTAACATTGCAGCATGACCCTTGCCCAGGCACAAACAGACATACTTACCAAACTGGCTTTGTTATACGATGACCGCGAAGCGGCCAATATCTGCGATTGGGTATTGGAACAGGTCACCGGTCAAAAAAGGATCGACCGGCTGATCAACAAACAGGCCGATCTGCCGGAAGAACAGGTTATCCGCCTGCAACAGATCATTGCCGAATTGCAGACCCACCGGCCCGTTCAATATGTACTCGGCGAAGCCTGGTTTGCCGGTATGCGTTTCTTTGTGAACGAGTCCGTATTGATACCCAGACCTGAGACAGAGGAACTGGTAGAATGGATCGTAGCCGAATGCGGGAAGCCAGACAGTAGAAACAGAACAGGCAATATCCTCGATATCGGCAGTGGCAGTGGTTGTATCCCGATCGCTTTACAAAAAAAATTGCCGCAGTACGCTGTCAGTTCGATTGATGTCAGTAACGCTGCTTTGGCCGTGGCCAGGAAAAATGCAGCCACGCTTGATGCTGGTGTCCATTTTCAACAGTTCGACTTTTTGGAGGAAGGCAACTGGCCAGAACTGCCGGTGTTCGATGTGATCGTGAGCAATCCCCCCTATGTCAAACAATCAGAGCAATTCTCGATGACCAAACATGTGCTGGACTTTGAACCCTCACTTGCCTTGTTCGTACCGGATGAAGATGCGCTGATCTTTTATCGTAAGATAGCTGCTTTTGGCAAGACACACCTTAGCAAGGGCGGCGCCATCTTTTTAGAGATCAATGAAGCGCTGGGAAAAGAGACCGTTTCACTGTACGAGCAGGAAGGCTATACGACCGAACTCAGAAAAGACCTGCAGGGAAAAGACCGGATGATCAAAGCCTCACTGTAAAAGACTACCGGTTGAACTGTTATTACCACATGCTAACATGAGGGAGATCTGGTTCTATTTCTGACCGCCATTATCCACTGCCATCACCGGCGTTGCCCCTAATTTCTTGATCACCTGCATCACACGGATAGCGGTACCAAGATGCGCGGTACTATCACCATTGATCACTACCGAAGGTTTATCGGTTTCTTTGGCCAGGTAGTTTTTCAACTCCTCTTCCAGGGCTTCTATGGTAATGGGTTTCTGGGCCAGGAACAACTGCTGGTCCTTGTCCACCGTGATCACCACCGTTTGTTTCGATTTGGTATCACTTTTGGCTTTGGGGTTGGAGACCTTGATCACATTGGGATTGGCAAGGGTGGAAACGATCAGGAAGAACAACAGCAGGATGAACAGGATATCGTTCAGCGCGCCGGTATGCACTTCGGGATGAGACTTCAATCGTTTCCTGATATTCATGGTGACTATTAATTAGTGAGTGGGTTCCTGCAAAATGTCCATAAACTCTGCGCTGGCCGCTTCCATCTTATTGGCCGTTTTATCGATCTGGGTGGTCAATACGTTATGACCGATATACGCCAGCAAACCGACGATCAGGCCGGTACCGGATGTGATCATTTTAACATAGATACCCCCTGCAATATCGTTCAGTGTGAACTGTCCCGAGCTGGCGATACCGTAGAACAACTGTATCATACCGACAATGGTTCCCAAAAAACCGAACATAGGTGCAATACCGGCGATCAGCGAAAGAATGGAGAGATTTTTCTCCATGGTATACATCTCCAGTTTGCCCACATTCTCCATACTTTTTTCGATGGCATCGATGGGTTTGCCGATACGCTGCAGTCCTTTATCGATCATACGGGCCACCGGGTTATTCGTGTTCTTTGCCAGGTTACGGGCCGCCGCCACATTGCCGCTGATGATATTATCGCGGATGATGTTCATGAAATTAGCTTCAATGCGGGAAGCTTTCCGGATGGCGATCAGGCGTTCTATGAATACGAACACGGCACCTACGAACAGCAGGTACAGGGGATACATGATCCATCCGCCTTTTTCCAAAAGTGCCCATAAGGATATTTTTTCCGCCGCTGCCGGAATGGCCGCCGCCGCTTTCTGAAGGGTATCTACCTGGAGCAGATCGAACATCTGTAATAAGTTTAGGTGACGCTAAAATTAGATGCTTCTACAAAAGAACAGTATGGTTGTGAATAAATATGCCAACGAGCTGCTTTTTAGGAAAGCTTTTACACATCCCGTCAACAAAAAGTGGCTGTACGAAACAGCCACTTTACCCTTTTTAACTATTTTAACCCTTTTAACTATTCTAACCACCCAAATCCTTACCTGGCCGCCTCCTTCATCTTCATCATAGCCATGATCTGGCGCATGTTATTCTCCATGCCTTCCGGACTACCATCCAGGAAGATGATATTGCCCTTGCCCACTTCTGCAAAATTCTTGATGGCTTCTGTCCACATGCTGAACAGGATCACATTCGTATCCAGGTTGGCCTGTTTCATCTGTTCAGCGGCCTGGCTCATACCTTTGGCCACTTCCTCGCGGAACAAAGCCACACCCTGGCCACGCAAACGGGCCGCTTCTTTTTCGGCATTGGCCGATATCTTGATGGCATTACCCTCTGCTTCGGCAGCTTTGGTCTTGGTAATGAGCAATGCCTGACCTTCGTTCTCGGCAGCAGCTTTCAGGTTATTACTGGCCACCACTTTGCTCATGCTCTCCATGATGAGCTGGTCGAACGTGATATCGTTGATCTGCAGGTCCTGCAAATGGTAACCCCAACTTTCCAGCGACTGGTCTATCTGCTCTTTTACAAACTCAACGATCTCCCGGCGCAGTAACAGGATCTCTGCCTGCTTTTTGGTGGCCACGAACCCACGGATACTGCCCTCTACGGTCCTGATCAGGGCTTGCATCAGGTCTTTCTCGCTGATGAACTTGAAAGCCACGTTCTTGATGGTCTCTTCTTCCTGGTTGATCACCGAGTACAGTAACATGCTTTTGAAATACACATTGGCCTGGTCAAGCGTAACCGCCTGGAATTCCAGTTCCACCGAACGGTTCTGGATACTAACGGTCTTGAACACCTGCTCTATCAAGGGCACCTTGAAATTGAGTCCGGGACGTAACACACGGCGATATTTACCAAACATGGTGATCACCGCAATGGTTCCCTGGTTAACCGTAACCAGGCCGGTGAACAGGATCAGCAAGGCTACCAATATCCACCAGTATTCTGCAAGAAAGCTCATAACAATTAATTTTTGGTAAGGTACGTATTATAAAAGGTTAGTAGCAGGAAGAAGCGGAATATTACAGGAAATACCCTGATAATTACATCAGGGAGCCATAAAGCTGATTTTGACAACGATCACGCGGTCAAACACCTGCTTTCTCTTCCCAGACCTGGACCAGCGTCACCAGCATTTCCACCGCTTTCTCCATATCACGCACCCCTATCCATTCATGTTTGCTGTGAATGGCCTGCATACCGGTGAACAGGTTAGGACAGGGCAATCCCATAAAACTCAACCGGCTGCCATCGGTACCACCCCGGATGGGTTCTTTAACTACTGTCAATCCCACCCGATGATACGCTTCTTCCGCATATTGGATGATGTGCGGATGTTGATCGAGCACTTCCTTCATATTCCGGTATTGTTCCTGAACAGAAAAATGCAGGGTAGCTTTCGGGTGGGCCGTCAATACCTGTCCGGCCAGTTGCTTCAGGCGGTTTTCGTGAACTGAGAGCTGCCGGGTATCAAAATCTCTTACAATGAATTCCAGTACTGCTTTTTCGGCGGATCCGTCTATCCGCAACGGATGCACAAAACCCTGCTTCTTATCCGTTGTTTCCGGCGACCATTCCGTTTTGGGCAGCGCGCACAATATCTCACCGGCGATCTTCAGTGCGTTCACCATTTTATCTTTCGCATAACCGGGATGTGAGATCACACCCTGTATCTCCATCACCACTCCATCTGCGCTAAAGGTCTCATCTTCCAATGTACCCAGCTCTCCTCCATCCAGTGTGTATGCATAATCCGCTCCCAGTTTGGCCAGGTCCAGTTTCACGGTTCCCTTCCCTACCTCCTCATCCGGTGTGAACAACAGGCGGATCTCTCCATGAGCGATCTCTGGATGCGTTACCAGGTAATGCACCATATCCATGATCTCAGCCACACCGGCCTTATCATCAGCACCCAGCAGGGTAAGACCACTGGCCGTAATGATACGGTTGCCAATATGTTCTTTCAGGTAAGGGTGATCCGACATTCGGATCACCTGTGTGGTGTCATCCGGTAAGACGATATCAGCCCCATCGTAGTTACTGTGCAGTATGGGCTTTACATGTGTGCCGCTGCAATCAGGCGCAGTATCCACATGACTGCAGAAACAGATCACAGGAACTTTTTTAGGAGATGTAGCCGGTATTGTGGCGTATACATACCCATAGGCATCCATGTGCGCGTCTTCGATCCCCATAGCGAGCAATTCATTTACCAACAGTGCCGACAGATCTTTCTGCCTCTCCGAACTTGGATGCGTCTCACTCAACGGATCACTCTGGGTATCTACCTGCACATAACGCATGAAACGATCCACCACTGTATATGTATAACCTGTCATCGGTAATTAATTTTCAGCAAGATACGTGCGGAATAGGAATTGTCGTGAGTGGTGATTGTCAATGGGCAATTGTGAATTGTGAATTACCCATTGGTGCCCATTGACCAGTCACCATTGCCAACTTCCCACTCACTCCTCACGACTGCCGATTCACGACGCTCTATCCCACCGCTTGCAAATACAACAACCATTTTATATTTTGTTCCAAACCAAACACCTGCTTATGAAAAAGAATATTATCGGCGCACTGGTAGGGGGCCTGCTCATATTTATATGGCAAACGCTTTCCTGGACCGCCCTGGACCTGCACAGGCCTTCGCAGGAGTATACCGTCAAACAGGATACAATCCTCAGTTTCCTGAACACACAGCTTGAGAAAGAAGGGGGATATTTATTGCCCACGGTACCCCAGGGCAGTTCTTTTGAGGAAGCCACCCAATTGGGGGAACAAAGCCAGAACAAACCCTGGGCCACGATTCAATACCACCGATCACTCAACAGTTCCATGAACGAGATGTACCTGAATATGGTGAGAGGTTTTGTGGCAACGGTATGTATGGTCTGGTTATTATGCTGGATGCTGGGCAAATGGGGAAAGGCAAGTTTTGTGAACATTTTCCTGGCCTGCCTGTTCACCGGCCTCATTGTTTTCATCAACGAGCCATACAACCAGTTCATCTGGTACAAAATATTCGATGTACGAGCCCACCTCATTGATGCACTTGCCAGCTGGGGGCTCTGCGGCATCTGGCTGGGATGGTGGATGAGAAAATAAGCAGGAATCAGTAATGAACAATTAATATTGAAGCTCCCACATGCAAAGAGTCCGATAGATCACTATCGGACTCTTTAATAATTCCTAATTCTTAATTACTAATTATTAACTATTATGGCATGATGATCAAAGGCGTGCCACCGCTGATCTCCACCAGTTCCAGGTCGAAGATCAGGTCTTCACCGGCCAGTGGATGATTGGCATCCAGGATCACGACCTCTTCCCGCACTTCTACGATCACAACCGGGAAATTCTGTCCCTGGCCATTGCTCATATTCAGCTGCATACCTGCTTCCGGTGTCATATCAGCAGGAAAACGGTCTTTGGGGAATTCCATGATCATCTCTTCCTGCTTTTGTCCGTATGCCTCATCTGCCGGGATCTGTATGGTTCTTTTTTCACCAACGGTCATACCGGTAACACCCTGGTCAAAACCCGGGATCACCATTCCGCCACCAACTTCAAACTCCAGCGGCTCACGTCCTTCAGAGCTGTCGAATGTGGTACCGTCTGTTAACTTTCCGTGATAATGTACTTTTACAGTATCACCTTTTTTTACTTGTTGCATAATGCATTTTTGAGTGTAAATAATGTGGAGCCAGTTTTAGATTTTCTCAGCATTCGTTGCACCATTCCCACTAATGAAGGGGATGTTATTCCTCTATGAAAGCGAAAGGCAACAAGAAAACAGAAATACCGATTTCCAGCCTACAAAAGTACAATCCAAAATCAAGAACCGGTAAGTTTTTTGGTTAACTTTCCCCTCTGCAAAACCCCTCATATGAAGAAAATTACGTCTCTATTACTGATTGGACTGGTATTCAACCTTTTTAGTTCTCAACGAACAATTGCCCAAGCCCCCAAACAGGTCGTTTCGCAGGCCGAAATACTACCCGCTGCCTATCGCACCCAGGTGTATGTTCCTATGTTGAAAGGGAAACGGGTGGGTATTTTCGCCAATCACACCGCTACCATCGGAAAAAAACACTTAGTAGATAGCCTGCTGTCACTTGGCATCACCATCACAAAAGCTTTTGGTCCGGAACATGGTTTCCGCGGCACTGCGGATGCCGGGGAAAAGATCGAGAACTATATTGATCCGGCCACCGGGATCCCTGTAGTGTCACTGTATGGCAAAAAAAGAAAACCCAGTGCAGAAGACCTTGCAGATGTGGATGTACTTCTGTTCGATATCCAGGATGTGGGTACCCGTTTCTATACCTATATTTCCTCTCTGCAGGAATTCATGGAAGCCGCTTTCGAGAACAGCAAACCGCTGATGGTACTTGACCGCCCCAACCCCAATGGCTTTTATGTTGACGGGCCGGTGCTTGATACCGCTTTCCGGAGTTTTGTGGGTATGCAACCCATCCCTATCGTATATGGTATGACCATGGGTGAATATGCCCTCATGCTGGCTGGTGAACGCTGGCTAACACCCAAGGCCAACGAGAAACACGATTATTACAAACGCGCCAAAAACAGCACGGATACCGCTTTTCATTTTCAGGTGATCAAATGTGCCAATTATACGCACAAGAATAAATACCAGCTGCCCATTGCACCTTCGCCCAATCTCCCGGATATGGCATCGGTGTATTGGTATGCCAGCACCTGTATTTTTGAGGGTACTGCCCTCAGTGAAGGCAGAGGCACCGATCACCCGTTTGCGATCTTCGGACACCCTTCCCTGCCCAACAACCTCTATGCGTTTACCCCCACCAGCCGGGCTGGTGCCAAAGAGCCCAAACTGAAAGACCAGCTTTGTTATGGCTGGAATTTATATGCGGATACTAAAAGCATTCTGAAACAGCTGAATAACCAGGTACAGATCAAATACCTGCTGGAAGCTTACCAGGCTTTCCCGGACAAAGAGAAATTCTTCCTGGTACCCAAAGCAGGTAACATACAGTTCAGCTCATTCAACCGTCTTGCAGGCGGCAGCGAACTGATGGCACAGATCAAAGCCGGTAAAACAGAAGCGGAGATCCGGAAGAGCTGGCAACCCAAACTGGAGCAGTTCAAAAAGATCCGAAAGAAATATCTGCTGTATACCGATTTTGAATAGTATCCTGTTTGATTGGTTTATCCGTTCACGATGGTTTACGTGGTATTGATGTTGCCTGTAACGGCCATCCTTGAACCGATAAACCAATCAACAAACATATCTTTGCCCCATGACAATGCAAGAACTCCGCATCGTATTCATGGGAACCCCCGATTTTGCAGTGGCATCGCTGGATGCATTGGTACAGGCGGGCTGTACTATCGTAGGCGTGGTCACTGCGCCGGACAAACCTGCCGGCAGAGGCATGAAATTGGCCGAGAGTGCCGTAAAGAAATATGCAGTTGAAAAAGGGCTGAAGATCCTGCAACCCGAGAAACTGAAGAATCCCGCTTTCATTGAAGAATTACGGGCCTTACAGGCCGATCTGCAGATCGTGGTAGCGTTCCGCATGTTACCGGATCTGGTCTGGAACATGCCACCCATGGGCACCATTAACCTGCATGGTTCATTGCTGCCGCAATACCGCGGCGCGGCCCCCATTCATTGGGCTGTGATCAATGGTGAACAAGAGACCGGTGTCACCACTTTTAAACTCAAACATGAAATAGATACCGGCGATATCCTGTTGCAGAAGCGTTTCCCGATCGGGGAAGAGGAGACCACAGGCGATGTGCACGACAGGATGAAACTCATCGGGGCCGCTTTACTGGTGGAGACCGTAAAAGGCCTGGCAGAAGGAAGTTTACAGAAGATCGACCAGTCGGCCCTGATACAGGGAACATCTACCACATTGAAACATGCCCCTAAATTATTTACCGAACATGCACAGATCAACTGGAATGATCCTGTTGACAAGATCCATAACCTTATCCGCGGACTCTCCCCGTTTCCCGGGGCACTAAGCACCCTGGATGGTAAGATCCTGAAGATATACCGCTCTAAAAAAGAGTTGGCTGAACACCATCATCCCGCAGGGAAAGTGATCACCGATGGCAAAACTTTCCTCAAGTTTGCCTGCACCGATGGATACATACATTTGTTAGACCTTCAACTCGAGGGCAAAAAAAGGATGCTGATCGAAGATTTCCTGCGTGGTTACCGGATGCCCTAACACGGCTGTAACGGCTGACCTATGGTAATAAAAAACGTTGTGTCTCTATGCCTGACACATCAGCATAGAGACACAACGAAATATCATCAGACAGAAACTAGTTGGCCAGTTGTGCTTTCAGCTCAGACAATTCAACCACACCCTGCCTGCGCCAGGTCTCTTTCCCGTTTTTATAGATAATGAATACAGGAAGTGTTTCTACGTTCTGAGATCTCATCACATCGATATCCAGCCCCCCATCTACCTTGACCAATTTGAATTTCCCTGCCAGCTCCTTCTGCAACTGTGCTAACACGGGCTCCATTTTTTTACAGGGAGGGCACCATTCTGCGCCAAAATCGACCAATACCACTTCCGCTGACCGCGTCAGCCCCTGATATTGATCAAGCGTCATCTGCGCTGAACCAGACGGCGCCTCTATCGTTTTTCCTTCCAGCTTCCAGGCAGTAAGTCCGCCTTTCAGGTTCTGTACTTCTTTAAACCCATTGCTCTGCAGGTATTTGGCAGCTGCTGCACTACGTACACCAGAAGCGCAGTATACCAGCAATGGCTTTGATTTATCAAGATATTTAATGCGCTCTGCAAACTGTGCCTTATCCAGCCAGTCTGCCTGCAGGGAATTTTTGAGATGGCCCGATTGGAACTCTCCCGCAGTCCTGACATCCAGGAGCTGCACCTGCCCTGCCTGAATACGTTTCTCGAACTCGCCGGGTGGCAACCCGTCCTGCGCATTGCCCTGGCAGGAGATTAGCAAGGCTGAGAGTGCAAAGAATGCAAGTAGTTTTTTCATGTGCTGTATTTTATCTTATTCGAAATAAGTAACGGTCACTGTGAATTTCTGGTCAACCAGGCCCAAAGCTGCAGCAGCTGAATTGCTGATCCTGACCAATAAACCTGATGCGCCCTTGGTCTCCTGCAACGGTCCCAGTACCATGGCGCAGATGCTTCTGTTGCCCTGACCCGTAACGCGTACAACGGTCTTAGGTGCCACATCATTCATGAGTACGTAAAATTTCCGGTCTGTCCAGCCGCTGATGGTTTTGAAGGTAGATGCATCGCCCGAACGGAACTGTTGTACCTGTGCTTTTTCGTGTTCGGCATATGCAGCAGCAAAATAGCCCTCATCATCATCCCGGGGAACATAGTCACTATTGAGGATGGTCTCTTCTTTCATTGCTGGTCTCACGGGGTCCTTGCTTTCTGCTTTTTTCTCCTGAACCAGTGTCCCCATGGTCGCCAGTGTATCGTTTTTTACAACAGGAGAAGTGATCGCTGTATTTTTCTTTCCGGTATTCTTTTTCCCGGTTGCTTCAGCCTGCTGTGCAGGTTGTTGTATTGCAGGAGACAGCTCTTTAACAACAACAGGACTGGTCTCTGATACCGCCAGCGGTTTTGCATTTACCATATAGCCAATGACCAGTTGCTGCCCCAGTTTTACCACATCTTTTGTCAGATGATTCCATTCGCGCAGGCTTGACATAGGTACATTGTAGTAGATCTTACTGATCCTGTATATATTTTCCCCTTTCCCGATCACATGAACCACCGGAGCGCTGTTCTCACTTTGACGCTGTAACAGGTTATCATGTGTCAGGGGTATTTTGATTTTTGTGCCTTTGGGCAATACAGCAGAAGCATTGATATTAATGCGGTTGTAATCGCTGAGTTTTTTTACAGAAAATCCGAACTGACTACTGACTGTCTGCAAGGTCTCTGATCCGCTCAGCATATACAATACATATAGATTAGGAGCTTTCCCTTTCACTTCCAGTTTTTCCTGCGCTGCAGAAACCAGGGCAAGCAGGCAGGCCATCATCAAACCATATATCTTCATATTCTTCTGAATTGAGTGCCGCAAATTTACTCTTTTAATATTCTCCATTCTGCCGGATAGTAGTTATTCAAACGATTTGGCAAAACTTTCACCCAGCCCAATGGCAGTCCTTCATATGCCACCAGGTTCCATCCTTTGGGCGCATCGGGCAACAAAAGGTCTTTCCTGCGCAGGTAAACAAGTGCCTGCTCTTTCGTTAAGGGAATGGGCGTAAAATGTCCTTTCCATAAATGACTCATGGCCAGTTCATGCTCCGGTATCACATCTTTTCCTTTAATGGAACCGATGCCCACACCCGCCTTTTTGATATACAACGCTTTGGCCAGGACCTGCAGGTCCTTATACCAACGTACAGGAACTGTCCGGATCTGTTCTCCCTGTTTGAATAACGAATGGGTTTCGGGGATCTGCAAAAATGATTGTACCTGCTGTACTTCCTGCCTGGAAGGGATCGGCAGTGCCAATTCTTTCAGCCTGTGGCTCTCTGCAACGATCGATTTTTTCCGGAATACAGCGATAAAGAATCCTTCCCCTTTGATATGATCAGGATAAAAACGATAACCGGTTGCCTTGTTCCCTGGCGAAAGGGTCTCCACAATGCCCCATTCTGACGGCACGGACAAAGACATGTTTTCCATTCCCATCTCCTGTATCAGCCAATCAGCAATGGCCTCGTCTTCCTCCATTGAATAAGAACAGGTGGAGTAGATCAGGATACCATCTTCTGCCAGAGCGGGCAGCACATCGGCCAATATTCTCTGCTGCCGCTGGCTGCAGAGCTGCACGGCATGTTCGCTCCATTCCTCCATCGCAGCCGGATCTTTGCGGAACATACCACTGCCACTGCAGGGAGCATCTACCGCCATCACATCGAAATAACCGGGCAATGATTGAAAATGAACGGGATCATTATTGGTAACGACCACATGGTCGGCTCCCCACTTGGTCATATTCTCCACCAGCACAGCAGCCCTTTGTTTGATCACTTCATTGGCTACCACCCATCCGTTGGTGAAATAAGATGCCAGTAAACTGCTTTTGCCTCCTGGCGCCGCACAAAGGTCCAGCACTTTTTTTTCGGTATCCGCACCGATCAATTGCTGTAATACAAACCAGATGAACATACTGCTGGCTTCCTGCACGTAATAGGCTCCGGCATGAAAAAGCGGATCCAGTGTAAAAGAGGGTCTTTCCGGGAGATAATAACCATACGGGCACCAGGGAACCTGCTCCCAGCCTGCCAGGTCGAGGCTACTGTTTTTCGCGGGGTTTACCCGGATGGAAGTCACCTGCTCACCTGATGCATGCACGGCCTCGAATGATGAACGGTTAAAACCGGCCACACCCGTTAAGGATTCCAAAAAAGCCTGGGGTAATGCCATCTGACAAATATACAACAGCCCATTCATTTACGCCTTTGCCTGCTCAGGCTGGCATGTAACTAAGCGGTTCTGGCTACCATGGAACAAATGAGCATGCGCTGTCCGGAATACCTATCAAAAGCGGATCGTGAAATGCTGTTTCACTTTCTGCTCTTTCCGGAAGAATACGAGTCCGATGGCAAAAAGGTCGATACTTAACGTTACTGCAGCATCCTGGCTGATCTCCTTCCAGGCCTGCTCCATGTCACGGCTCCTGTGAATATCACCAAAAATGAGTATCGAGTGTTCATGCATGTGAGGTAATAGTTCGCGAAAATACCGGACAGTGGGCTCATAACAGTGGTTGCCATCTATGAAAGCCATATCGATCCTGCCCATCCGATTCAGGGTGGTTGCTAGTGTAGTATCAAAATTTCCTTCAGTCAAATCGATATGCTGCAGTCCCAGTTTATCAAAATTGTTGCGGGCCACAGACGCCACGGAAGAAGCAGCTTCCATGGTCACTACGTGGTTATTGGTATCGGCCGAAGCAAGGTATGCAGTGGTAATTCCCAAAGAGGTCCCCAACTCCAGCACCTGCCGGGGTCTATAATGATCGACAATGCGGAACAACAACTGCCCTATTTTCCTGGACCTTACAGAGGAACGGGCAATATCTGCCACTTTACGCGTATTGCTTTTTTTGAACCCCGAGCCGGCACCAAGACCTTCTTCTATCACCAGTTCCTGCCGGTTCAGCAATAATATATCACGCAGGTTCTCAATCTGCCGGTAAGCATAGAACTGCCTATCGTCATTCATCACCTGTGTAACAAATTCAAATACAAATGGAGAATGTATCCCATGCCCCTTACCATTGGATGCGGCAAGATAATACCGGACATAACGGGCAGCTAGCTGAACAGGCGAATACATTTATGTGTTTCTGGATTGATAAGGTAATTGGTTCTGCAGCCAAAGTAACGCATAAGCTGAACACCATGCACTCAGGTAAACCGGTATCTTGGTAAAAAGACCATACCCGTTCCAGGAATACACGGGATCATTCCAGTATAACAGCAGCAGCAATAGCAGGCTATACCAACGGCTTTGGCGCAAAGGCCGATACAGGAAACACCAGGGCAAAAAAATCACCAGCAATAATCGAGCAGTCGTTATGTCGGGCTGGAATACCTGTTCCGGCTGCTTCAACTGGAACTGCCTGGAAAACTGATACAGGGCAACCAGTTGCCTCACCAGAAAGATGGAATACCCGATCAGCAAAAGATTGGATACCGCCAACAGGTTTGTGAAAATCTTCCGGACGCTTCCGCCTGCAAGCAACAAACCCAGCAACAACAAGGGTACGGTGATACAATAAGCTACCTGTATGAACTGCATATACCCCGTTTACACTTTAATTCTTTCCCATACCTGGAAATGATAGGCAAAAGCATGTTTGGCATCGGGCATGAATGGCTGCTCCGAGGTAAGCTGCCACTGTTCAGGATCGATATCAGGGAAATAGGTATCGGCATCCGGCGCCGTATCCACACGGGTAAGGTAAATTTTACTGGCAATTGGCAGCGCTTCCTTGTAGATCTCGCCACCACCTATGACAAACACTTCTTTGTAATGTGCTTTTTTAGCGGCATCCATCGCTTCTGCAAGTGAATGCACCACGATGATACCTTCCGGTTGCCAGTGATGCTGACGGGTGATCACAATATTCAACCGGCCCTGCAGGGGTTTGCCCAATGATTCATAGGTCTTACGACCCATCAATACCGGCATGGCCCAGGTAGTGCCCTTAAAGAACTTCATGTCGTTCGGCAGCGACCAGAGCAAACGATTGTCTTTGCCTATGGCATTATTTTTTGCTGCAGCTACTACCAACGAAACCTTCATAGCACGCCACTGGGGTGTTTACAATGATGATGAATGAACAGCAAAACTATGCCATTTCAACTTAGGAGGCCAGGTCTTTATACTGCAACCGGCGCCTTGATAGGTGCATGGTGCTGGTAATTTTCCAGCGTGAAATCCTCGAACCGGAAACTGAAAATATCCTTTACCTCGGGGTTTATCTTCAGTGTGGGCAATGGATAGGGTTCGCGGGTAAGCTGCAGTTTTGCCTGTTCTATATGATTGTTGTACAAATGCACATCACCGAAACTGTGTACGAAATCACCATATTCCAGGTCGCAGACCTGCGCCACCATCATCGTCAGAAGCGCATAGGAAGCGATGTTGAACGGAACACCAAGGAATACATCTGCACTGCGCTGGTATAGCTGGCAACTGAGTTTACCATCGGCCACATAAAACTGGAACAGGGTATGACAGGGCATCAATGCCATCTTGGGCAGCTCTGCCACATTCCACGCACTAACGATCAGTCTTCTGCTATCCGGCGTTTTTTTGATCTGGCTGATCAGATCTGCGATCTGGTCGATCACAACCCCGTCAGCTCCCTGCCAGCTGCGCCATTGTTTTCCATACACGGGTCCCAGGTTCCCATTGGCATCTGCCCATTCGTCCCAGATAGTTACTTTGTGCTCGTTGAGGTATTTGATATTGGTATCACCCTGCAGGAACCAGAGCAATTCATAAATGATACTTTTCAGGTGCAGCTTTTTGGTGGTCACCATCGGGAACCCTTTCTGCAGATCGAACCGCATCTGGTAACCAAAACAACTGATGGTGCCGGTACCGGTACGATCGGTCTTCTGGCTGCCATTTTCCATAATATGCCTGAGTAAATCCTGGTATTGCTGCATAAGCTGCAAAATACATCCGAAAAAGGATGTAGTAAAGGCGGTACTTCCAGCTGGGGAGAATCTGTGAATTCTATGCCTGTTTCCTGCGCTTCAGTTCCTGGCGGATCAGCGAAAGTTCACGACCTGTCTGGCCGCTTACACTGCTGTTCTCCTGCGCCCTGCGCATCAGGTATGGGATCACATCCCTGATCGGGCCAAAAGGCAGGTACTTGCTCACATTGAAGCCTTCTTTGGCCAGGTTGAACGTGATATTGTCGCTCATGCCATATAACTGTGAAAAATGCACATGCGGATGGTTATGGGGTAAGCCCTTTTCTTCCATCAGCCTGGCCGCAAGCAGGTTGCTCTCATCATTGTGCGAGGCCACGATCACAGAGATATCTTCAGCGTTCTGGATACAATACTTTACCGATTCATCGTAGTCGCGGTCTGTAGATGCCTTATCCGGCTGGATAGGACTTGCATAACCGTTATCACGGGCACGCTCCCTTTCTTTCTCCATATAAGCACCACGTACCAGTTTCATACCCAGCTTGAATCCTTGCTGCTGTGCTATCTTATGGGAGAGTTTGAGAAAATTCAACCGGTCGTGACGGTATAACTGGATCGTGTTGTACACGATCACTTTCTCTTTGTTGAAGAGGCCCATCATTTCAATCGTAAGCCTGTCCACAGGGTCCTGGATCCAGCTTTCTTCCGCATCGATCAGTACGCCGATATTCTTTTCCGCAGCTGCTTCGCAGATGATGTACATACGTTCACGGACCCTGTCCCACTCGGCGATCTCCGCTTCATGATCATGGATGCCACTGCGCAGGCGGGGAGCTTCGTTCAAAGTTTGCAGGAGCCCGAAACGTGCCAGGCCGGTGACCTTGATGCTGATAAAAGGAATATTATGCTGTGTGGCCGCATAATTGATCACACGGATAAATTCATCAGTGGCGCGGTCATAGTTGTCCTCTCCTTCTTTTCCCTCTACGCCATAATCCAATATCACCTGTACGCCATATTTACCCAGTACCGCACCTACGGCAGCCGTTTCTTCAAGGGTTTCGCCCCCGACGAACTGTTTGAAAATGGTCTTCCGTATGATACCATGTACCGGCAAACCGGTCTTCATGACAAACGGTGTTAATCGTGTACCTACCTGTACGAACCAGGGAAATTCCATGGTCTTGAACAGGAAACCCGCAGCCTTCAGTTCCGAATCGGATTTGTAGGCAAATGCATTTTCAGTGTTGTCGAAGGAAATATTCATTACTAACAAATGTTCGTGATGCGAATATCGGTCAGCCAGCGTTAAGGAAAAAAGGTTTTCGGGGAAACTTGCATTTATTTTCGAAAAAACGCATGTTTTCCGGCCAGGAACGGACCTCCTCCTTTATCATTTCCACCAGCTGAGCCAGCTGCAGTTTGAGCTGTCTTTGCCCTTCCTTAGCATCCCTTACGCGATTCCTTCCGGAAAACGTCACAGGCGTCATCCGGAAACCAGCCATAATTTATCTAAGACCTGATAGCAGCTGCTATCGCTGCATGAACCTGTGTTATCCGGCCTTTCGTAACACAGCAGGAATGGGTCTCCGGCAATTTCAGAAAAGAAACATATCCGGATAAGGCAGTATTGGTGATAAAAACGGAAATTTGCTCATGACTATCACAAAAACGGAGATCTACAAATACACGATCCCCATGGTGCCTTTTACGATCGCTACCGGCACCATGGCCAATGCACAGAACTTATTAGTGAGGATCCATACCAGCGAAGGCATCATCGGTGTAGGGGAATGTTCCGCCTTCCCGATGATCGTTGGCGAAACGCAGGCTACCTGTTATGAAATGGCCAAAGACTTCGCCACCCAGTGGAAACACAAGGATGCCGCTGATATTACCGCCAGGATGGAAGAACTGGACCTGCTGACAGCCGGTAATTTCACTGCCAAAAGCGCTTTTGACCTGGCACTCTATGATATTGCTGCTAAAGCTGCCAATCAGCCCCTGTACCAATACCTGGGCGGTCAGAAAAAAACGATTGAAAGCGACCTTACCATCGGCATTGGCACACCGGAAGAGATGGCGGCCACAGCCGTGACTTTTGTCGAAAAGAACGTGAAGATCATCAAGGTGAAACTGGGTAAGAAACCCGAAGAAGATATCGAACGCATACGCCAGATCAGGAAGGCCATCGGCAACAACACCCGGCTGCGCATTGATGCCAACCAGGGCTGGAGTTATGAAGGGGCCGTGAAGGCTTTGACCGCTTTGGGGGAATTCGATATCCAGTTCTGCGAGCAACCCATGCGCCGCTGGAATGATGAACTGTTACCGGAACTATGCAGGATATCCCCCATTCCCATCATGGCGGATGAAAGCGTGTTTACCCATTACGATGCCGAATGCATTATCCGCAATAAGGCCTGCGCTTCCATCAATATCAAGTTTGCCAAAAGCGGGGGCATACACGAAGCCATCAAGATCAATGATGTGGCTGAAAAGAACCAGATCCCCTGTATGATGGGCGGTATGCTGGAAAGCCGGGTGGCATTAACTGCCAAAGTGCATTTTGCCATGGCCAAGGACAATGTGAAATTCTATGATCTTGACACCTGCCTGCTCGGACATTTGGCAGATCCTGTTACCGGCGGAGTAACCTACCAGGGTATGCAGCTGCTCTTACCTGATGCCATAGGTATCGGTGCCGATGTAGATCCTGCCTATCTTCAAAAACTGGAACAGGTGGTTATTTGAGGTTTGTGGCTGTATCTTTGCCCAAACTGAATCAATGGAACCCAAGAAAGCAAGCGAGAGTTTTGTGGTCATGAACGAGCTGGTACTGCCCAACGATACCAATACTTTTGGTAACCTGATGGGAGGCCGTTTGATGTACTGGATGGATATAGCCGCCGGGATTGCTGCCGGCAGGCATTGCAATACCCCCAGCATGACGGCATCGGTAGATAACCTGAGCTTCAAGAACCCCATCAAACTGGGCAACGTGGTGCGCATAGAAGCCAAAGTATGCCGGGCATTCAATACTTCCATGGAGATCCATATACGCGTATGGGGCGAGGACCTGCTCCACCAGTATAAATATGAGAGCAATGAGGCTTTCTTCACTTTTGTGGCCCTTGATCCCAACGGGAAACCCCGCAAGGTACCGCCTGTGATCCCTGAAACGGAGGAAGAACAGCGTTTGTACGATGGCGCCATGCGCAGAAGACAGTTGCGCCTGGTACTGGCCGGCAAAATGGCCCCGCACGATGCCAGTGAGCTGAAAGCAATTTTCTTCAAGGACTAGCCTAACCGGCTCCTGATAAGAACGCCTTTGTGTTTAGGGGCAAACATTACCCCGGAACACAAAGGCGTTTGGTTATCTGTATGCAACCGTTATTTATCCAGCAAATGCATGACATGGTGTTTGCTGCGGAGCATGTAGTTCTTACTCTGTTCAATGGCTTCCATAACCTGCTCCAGAATTTCCTCCACCGGCTTGCCATAATCGATCACCAGGGGTTCTTTAAAACGGATAGACAACTGTGATCCTCTTTTTTTAAAAGACAGCCCCTTTTTATTGAATGCTCTCCAGAAACCATTGATCACAACCGGTACCACAACGGGTTGGTTATTCTTGATGATATGGGCAGTACCCTTACGGCCGGGCGCAAACGGTTTGGTGGTTCCCTGCGGGAAAGTGATGACCCAGCTTTTATGCAGGGCCTGGTCAATTTTGCAGGTATCTGACTCATCGCGTTCACGATTGATATCCTTGCCCTCGGCCCGCCAGGTCCTTTTAATGGTCAATGCGCCGGCCAGTTTGAAGAAGCGGCTGACCCAATTGCCGTTCATGGTTTCTTCGGCGGCCACAAAATACACATTGGTAAAGGGATTCAAGAGATAATAAGGAATGCCCAACCTGTTCTTTTTACGCCATTTTACTGCACAGAAAATATGGATGAACGCGATCACATCCGCAAAATAGGTCTGGTGATTACTTACGAAAAGAACATTTTTCCTGGGGAGATCCCGCAGATGTTCGGTTCCTTCAATACGGATCTTATTGAACATGGCCAGACCGGGGTAAGTGATCATCCCCACCGATCCATAGACCAATGACCGAACTATCCTGATGTGCTTAAGACGTTCAATTATCTTCATAAGGGGGTATTGCAAGCTTCGCAAAATAAGGAATTAGCCAATATACAGGGCGATTGTTTAAAAAAAGCGAACCCGGGGCCCCATACTAACCACACGGATAATACATTTGCGGTCTGAAAACAGGTATATGGAACTGAACACCGTGATTTTTGACATAGATGGCTTACTGATCGACAGCGAACCCCTCTGGAACGAAGCAGCATCGGAAGTATTCCGTCAGTATGGCGTGAACCTGACCGAAGAACAATACAAGACCACCACAGGCCTGCGTACCAAAGAGTTCGTTCACTGGTGGTTCTCCTACTTCAATATTGGTGAAGCAGAGCTGGCCTGGGCTGAAAAACAGATCGTATATAGTGTCCTGGATAAAATAGAACGGAAGGGCACCATCATGCCCGGTGTACCCTATATTTTCGAATTCTTTGCCCGTAAATCGTTCAGGATCGGGTTGGCTACATCGTCACCACCGGCCCTGATAGACCTGGTAGTCAAGATGACCGGTATCGGTAAATACCTGCACGCCACATCCTCTGCCGAAAGCCTTCCTTACGGCAAACCTCATCCGCAGGTTTACCTGAATTGCGCGGAACAGCTGAACAGCCATCCAACTGAATGTATCTGCTTCGAAGACTCTTTCAACGGCCTTATTGCCGCCAAATCTGCCCGTATGAAATGCGTGATCGTTCCGCATATTTCACAGGCCAAAGAAGAAAAATGGGGCGCCGCCGACCTGAAACTTTCCTCCCTCCAGAATTTCGGAGAACTGCACTTCAATCTCCTGAACCCCTAATCCATTCACTCATCCTATCATTCACTCATTCACTCATTACATAAAACGCCCCGCTGAACAATCAGCGGGGCGTTTTATTATCAAAAGAATGCCAGCAATTAGTGCTTGCTTCTCAGGTTTGGATGTGGAGCAGGTACAGTATTTGGACCTTCTTCTGTGGTTCCCTGTAAGTCTACAGTATTGGCATCGCCATCCTGTGCATACACGAACAACAGTCTGCTTTCAGAAACACCTTGCTTTTCAACCAGGTATTTGATAACAGCGTTTACTCTTTCCCAGCTCATTTGCTGTGCAGATTTGCTGGAAGCACCATAACCGATCACCTTGATCTTACAGGTAGGGTTAGCGTTCACTTTAGCAGCTACTGAAGCCAGTGCAGTTTGTGCAGCTTTGCTCAGTTTAGCGTTGCCTTTGAACTGGATGCTTGGCAGGTTGCCGATAGCACACTCTTTTTCAGCTGGTTTCCAGTTAGCCATCATGTCTTTGATCTCTTTGCAACATGCTGGTTCAGGGCAGCTACCAACGCCATCATTGTTCACGGGGAAACAAGCTTTTGGAGTCAGTACTTCCTTGTCTTTGAAATCAGGAACACCATCACCATCGGTATCTTTAGAAACACCATGGCTGTCAACCGGTGCGCCTTTCGGAGTGTTTGGCTCCAGGTCGAACTGGTCAGTTACACCATCACCATCTGCGTCAGGCAATACCACTTTAGGCATTTTCATGTGCTTGGGTGAGTTCAGCTCGCTGTATACAAAGTTGTTTGGATTGAGCCAGTATAAAGGTTCCACTCGCTTAGACTTGTTACCGATATTGATATTCAGTCTTGCACTGGTGTAAGAGTAGAAGTCATTGCTGTTACCACCTTTGTAAGCATCCAGGTAATCATATCCGGGAGCAGTGAAGGTATATTTCTGCTCAAGGCCGATGTTCACCTTGTTAGACAGTTTGAAAGCAATACCTGCACCCAGGTTGATACCATGGAACAGCGCGTAAGCATGACGGTTATTTACGGTTGCTCCGCCAAGAGTACCGATGAGGCCTGCCTGGCTATTGGCACCATTGGCACCGGTCTGACCATAGAAAATGTTGTAGCCACCAGATTGTGCACCTGGCAATCCTTTGTAAAACACCTCAGCAGCATTCAGGCTGTAACCTGTAACGAGGTAAACATTGGTTTTAGGATTTCCTCTGTAATTGCTAGCAGCGTTCAATGAGGTAAGTACATCAAAACTCAACTGGTATGTTTTGTTTTTGTAGTCAACCTGTCCTGTAGCAATACCATAGGCACTGGGAGAACCGGAGTTCCACAAACCGGTCAGACCAGTTCTGATAGAAAATACATGGCTCAGTGCCTTACGCAGGGTAATGTTAGCACCAAAACCTGTTTTACCGTTTACATCGCCCCTGATGGAGCTGATACCTGCACCAAAACCCAATTCCCACTGATCGCGCGGGCGGGCCGGGTAAGGGTATTGATTGTTTAAAAACTCATTGTGCTGGGGCAGATTTTTCACTGCAATCTTGGAAGTGTCCTTCCAGTCCCAACCCCAATCTGTTTGAGCTAAGCCGACCGACTGTATCAGAACGATCAGCGCCGCAACTAAAATGTACTTTTTGCTTGCCATATAGATATTTATTAGTAAAAGTGAATAATACATTTCCTGGGGGGAAGAAACATAGCAAAATTATGCATTATGTCTCATTCATGCAATTTTTGGGCCAAAATTATCAGGTATTAATGCTACGTAAAGACCGCAGCAATTCAATTAACGCTGCTTCAAGGGGTTTTATTGCTGATATCAATCTTATATTGCACCATATTTCGAACCATGAAATTAGCAAAACAGGTTATCGCAGAGGAACTTAATATGTTCGAATCACACTTTAAAGAAGCTGTGAAAAGCAGGGTTGCGCTGCTGGACAGGGTCATGCAATACATCGTAAAACGGAAAGGAAAACAGATGCGGCCCATGTTCGTGTTATTAAGTGCCAAGCTGGGCGGAGCTGTGAATGAAAGCAGTTACCGGGCAGCCTCCCTGGTGGAATTGGTTCATACAGCCACCCTGGTGCATGACGATGTGGTGGATGACTCCATGGAAAGAAGAGGTTTCTTCTCCGTGAATGCCCTCTGGAAAAATAAGATCGCCATCCTGGTGGGGGATTACCTGCTTGCCAAAGGATTGCTGTTATCGCTCAACAACAAGGACCATATGGTACTGGAGATCCTCACCGAGGCTTTCCGGCTAATGAGCGAAGGCGAACTGCTCCAGTTCGAAAAATCAAGGAAACTGAACCTTACAGAGGACATCTATTACGAGATCATCAAAGGGAAAACCGCATCATTACTGGCTTCGGCCTGTGCTTCCGGCGCCTCCACCACGTTCAACAATGCGGAAGATGTGAACCGGATGAAATTATTCGGCGAAAAAGTGGGCATGGCCTTCCAGATCAAAGACGACCTTTTTGATTATGGTTCGCAGGATGTGGGCAAACCTACCGGCAACGACATCAAAGAGAAGAAATTGACCCTCCCTTTGATCTACACGCTCAATAACACCTCTCCCGAAATGAGGCGAAAACTGATCCATATCATCAAGAACGACAGTACAGACAAACATAAGGTACAGTTTGTGCTGGATGAAGTCAACAGGTCAGGCGGTATCCGTTACGCTACTGAAAAAATGTATGCTTATCGCGACGAAGCCCTGGCAGTTCTTCACCAGTTCCCCGAATCGGATGTACGCAACGCCCTGGAAGAGCTGGTTCGCTACACAACCGACAGAGCCTACTGATGCAAAAAAGATGGAACATACTACAGGCCAGCGATGACAAAACGGCTTCGCTCAGGGATGCCCTGAAGATCAATCCTGTTTTATGTAAGATACTTGTTCAAAGAGGTATCGACGACTTCGACAAGGCAAAAAGCTATTTCCGTCCCCAACTGACCGACCTCCATTCGCCCTGGCTGATGAAAGACATGGACAAAGCGGTGGAGCGCATCCTTTCGGCATTTGAAGGAGGGGAAAAGATTCTCGTATTCGGTGATTATGACGTGGATGGCACTACTTCGGTGGCCAGTATGTACCAGTTCATCCACGATATCTATAGCGATACGGATTTTTATATCCCCCACCGTTACCGGGAAGGATATGGGGTCTCCAAAATGGGGATCGATTTCGCCAAAGAGAACGGTTTCACCCTGATCATCTCTCTCGACTGCGGCATCAAGTCTGTGGACCTGATCAGTTACGCAAAAACGCTCGGTATCGATTTTATCGTTTGTGACCACCACCTGCCCGATAAAGTGCTTCCACCGGCCGTGGCCATCCTCAATGCCAAGCAGGCGGATTGCCAATACCCTTACAAGGAACTCTGCGGCTGTGGTGTCGGGTTCAAACTGATGACGGCGCTGGCGGAAAAACTAGGGCTGCCCGATGAGTCCTACCTGGCTTACCTTGACCTGGTGGCCACAGCCATAGCGGCAGATATTGTTCCGATCACCGGCGAGAACAGGGCACTGGCCTATTTTGGTCTGCAAAAAGTGAACGGGAATCCCTGTGCCGGTATCAAAGCACTAATGCAACTGGCCGGTGTACAAAAACAGATGCACATTACCAATCTCGTATTTGTAATTGCTCCCAGGGTGAATGCCGCCGGCAGGATGGACGACGCCCGCAAAGCCGTGCAACTCTTCATCGAAAAGGATTACAACAAAGCGCTGGCTTTTGCAGAAATGCTGCACAGCGACAATGCCGACCGGAAAGAGGCAGACAGCAGTATCACACAGGAGGCACTGGAACTGATCCGCCAGGACCCGCATGCGGATAACCGCAAGACCACCGTGGTTTTCCAGGAACATTGGCACAAAGGCGTGGTTGGCATTGTGGCCAGCCGTTTGATAGAGACCTATTACCGCCCTACCATCGTGTTGACCCTGAGTGGAGATTATGTTGCCGGCAGTGCCCGCAGCGTGGCAGGTTTCAATCTGTACGAAGCCATCCATGCCTGTCGTGAACACCTGCTGGGTTATGGCGGTCACTTTGCCGCAGCGGGCATGACACTGCTACCCGAAAAAGTGGCCAGTTTTGCTGAGGCTTTTGAACAGGAAGTGAACAAACTTATCACCGATGACCTGCTCATACCGGAGATCATCATTGATGCCGAGATCAGTTTTGCAGACATCACCCCCTCTTTTTTCAGTATCCTTTCACAAATGGAGCCATTCGGACCCGACAATATGCGGCCGGTATTCATTGCCCGCAATGTGATCGACACTGGTTTCTCCAAGATCGTGAAGGAACAACATATTCGTTTTGTGCTGAAGCAAAACAACATCAGTTTTACCGGCATTGGTTTTAATATGGCCGATAAATTCACACTGCTCCAGGAACAACAACCGCTCGACATCGTCTTCACCATAGATGAAAATGTATGGAACGGCGAAACCAGTTTACAGCTGAAGATGATTGATTTACGGCTCTCGGCCTAAAACCAACATGCGATCGTATTCTCTCGATAGCATTGATTAGATATATATATACCCAACTATTTACGAGCCAATAAAAAAGCTGCTTACCAAACGATAAGCAGCTTTCACAGTAAGTATCAATTAAGCATTCACCTTCATCTCACCCTGCAGCAATTCCACACTTCGGTTGATAAAATTGGTGAGTTCATTTCCTTTCAGCAATCCCTGCGACAACAGGGCGAGGTCTGCCAGGTTACGCACCTGCTTCTGCTGCAGATCACTGTTCTTTTCCTGTAACAGGCTCTGGTAAATGGGGTGATTACCGTTTACGGTCAGGGTCACTTCATCCGGCATCTGCGCATAAAAAGCGGTCATGCCTCCACCTACCGCTCCCATATCTTTCATACGACGCATGAACTCCGGGCGCGTAGCTACTACCGGTGCAGATTCCGGACTGAGACCCTTGATCTCCGTAGTCACATGCAGGTTATCGATCTGTAGTGCAAACAGGTCTTTCAGCCTGGTTTCATCATCCTTGCTCAATACCGTATCGTGGGTATCCTGCTTGTCGATCAGGTTGTCTACGATATCCGCATCCACCCGAACAAAACTCACATTCTCCCATTTCATTTCCATGGTATTGATGAAAGCCGCGTCTACCAGCGTCTCCATCTTCACTACCGTATATCCCTTCGACTTACATGCCCGGATATAGGCATCCTGCTGAACAGGATTGGTGGTGTACAGGATCACCTGTTTACCATCTTTGTTCCGCTGTAAGGTTTCGGTAGCCGTTTTATATTCATCCAGTGTATGGAACTTACCATCGGTATCTTCCATCACCAGGAACTTATTCGCTTTTTCCAGGAACTTATCGTCAGTCATCATGCCATACTTAACGAACAGGCCGAGGCTTTCCCATTTTTCTTCGAGCGAACTCCTTTCCGTACGGAAGATCTCATCCAGCTTATCCGCCACTTTTTTGGTGATATGCGCGTTGATCTTTTTCACATTCGGATCGCCCTGCAGGTAGCTGCGGCTCACGTTCAATGGTATATCCGGACTATCGATCACCCCCTGCAGCAACATCAGGAATTCCGGTACGATATCTTTTACCTCATCGGTCACAAATACCTGGTTGCAGTACAACTGTATCTTGTCCTTCTGTATCTCGTAGCTCTGCTTGATCTTTGGGAAATACAATACACCCGTAAGATTGAACGGATAGTCAACATTCAGGTGTATCCAGAACAACGGCGTTTCATTGAAAGGATATAATTCCTTGTAGAATTTCTCGTAATCTTCTTTCTGTAATTCGGAAGGTTTCTTTACCCAGATCGGGTCTGTATTATTGACTGGCTTCTCTTCACCTTCCTTCTTCTCCCCTTCCTCAGAAAAATAAATGGCGATGGGCAGGAACTTACAGAACCTTTCCAGGATACTGTGGATCCTTCCGGCTTCCAGGAACTCCTTGCTCTCTTCGTTGATGTGCAAAACGATCTTGGTGCCTCGCTGGTTATAATCCACATCGTATAATTCAAATTCGGGACTTCCATCGCAACTCCAGTAAACCCCGCTTCCTTCCTTATGGCTCTTGGTGTAGATCTCCACTTTATCACTTACCATGAAGGAACTGTAGAATCCCAGACCAAAATGGCCGATGATATTGGCATCCTTGTATTTCTGCATAAACTCTTCCGCACCACTGAAAGCGACCTGGTTGATGTATTTGTCCACCTCTTCACCGGTCATACCCACCCCACGGTCAATGATGCTGAGGGTCTTCTCTTTGGCATCCAGCACTACATCAATCCGCAGTTCTCCCAGCTCCCCCTTGGCTTCACCAATGGACGAAAGGGTCTTTAATTTCTGCGATGCATCAACCGCATTGCTGACCAGCTCACGCAGGAAGATCTCGTGGTCGCTGTACAGGAATTTCTTAATGATGGGAAAGATATTCTCGGTCTGAACCCGTATCTGGCCTTTTTGCATAGTACTTGTTTTGGCTGCAAATGAACAAATTAAATACCAAACACCCCTATGCTGACAGGTTGACAAGCCCCAACACCCTATAAAGGCGGTTATCTCGTTCTGGCAGGAAAAAAATGCAGGATCTCAGTTACCCAGCACTCTCACTTCATCCAGCTGGAAGCGGGTGGTACGGCGGTCAAAAATAGATACCGGATCCGCTCCCTCGTACCGGAAAGCAATATGAACCGTACCCGAAAAAGCGGAGAGACCGATATCGCCAGACGACACCCAACCGGAATTGATCGATGAAACAGATCCTTTGGCTATCATTGCCCGCAAAGGCGTCCAACGGGCTTTCCAGGGTGCATTGGTGCCGTCATAATTACCCGAGACTAACACCTGCAGGGTGGCTCCGTTATCATAACCGTCTTTGGTAACAAATCGCAGGATCTCATTGGCAGAGTTAGACAGGTTCACCGGCGGACTGATCAGCCAGGAGACCACAACAGGTTTACCGGTGGCAAAAGCACTGATCTCGGCATACCGGTTGCCCTGCGTGGTGTTGATGAGAAATAACTGATCTCCGGATTCTGCGATCGTTTTCCAGCCATGGTCACCTGCAACACCATTGGCCAGCTGTTCAAAATCCTCTGTCAGCAATTCCTTGATACCGGGAGGGCGGCAACGCAAGCCGGTTAGCTGTACATCTGAAGTATCCCGTATCAATAACTGTTTGTCATAACGGAATACACTGTATACGGCCGTGATGCTCCCATTGCCCCTGGGAGCCCGGGCAGACGCGAACCTGGCAAAACCACTGGTGCGGACATAGGCGCTACCGCCGCCGCAGGCTTTTACGGTCAGGTTAGCTGAGATCCGGTTTACCACATCCGCATAGGTCTTGCCGGTATCATTCACAGCAAACTCTAGCTGGTCTATCCTGACCAGGCAACTCTGCAACGAATCGGCCAGTTCATCCAGTCTGACCTGTTTGGGAACAACGGTCTGGTTCAATTCTTTTTTAACGAGAAATCTGTCAAACAGCGGTACCGGTATCGGCCTGATTTCCGGGTAGGCCGGAACAGAGCGGTCAACACCAGCACCCAGCTGCAGCATTCCTGCATAATCACCCATCCAAAGGTCTTTGAGTTTTACTGCCAACCTTCTTCCTACCGGATAATCGGTGTACAGGCCAAATCCGTCAAGACGGATGGTGATACCTCCTGTACTATCCTGTATCACCACCGATTTATAAAAATTATCACGGCTGTCATCTGCCACCACAATACCTTCTATCACCTGGTCTTCGGTCAGGTACTCGAAGTTTGCGGGCGTATGCCTGTTACGCAATTTACGAATGCTGGTATTGGGATGTATATCTGGTCCCTGGTAGACAGGGGGCTCATCGAATTTTTTAGTACACTGAATACAAAACACCAGGCAGGCAAACCAGACAGGCACCATAAGCCTTTCTCTCTTACTCATAAACGAAGGGAAATATTTACAGAATAATTCAGCCCCATGGCATAAAAATATTTGGACGGAAATTTGTTGACATTCTTTGTGTCCATATCAAACCTTAACTGTTCATACCCGCCGGACAGGATGTCTTTCCTGTTCAACAGGTTATTGATGCCTGCATACAACAGGATGGTCTGATAATGTTGTGCTCCCGGCAACCGCAAGCGTAAAGAACATCCTCCCGAAAGATCAAGGGTGAACTGCTCAGGTAATTTCTCCTGTTCAATGATACGATACCACTGTTCCGACCCTTCGGCAACATTTTCCATTGCCTGGTAACTGCGTCGGATAGGATTGAATGCCAGCCAATGTTCTCTGAAATAGCTGGCAAACAGATTCAGGTAACTGTTGTTGTTCTGATAACTGAGCCCCATACCATAGGCTTCCTGCGGTGTTCCCTCCACCCTGAAATTTTTCATATACACCTGCCCCTTCTCCAGCTCAAAAGCATCGTTATCTGCCGTTACCGAAAAAACGGGTCTGCGGTTGTAATAGTAACGACCTGCAGAAATACCCAATTGAAGCATCCATTTTCCGGTTAGTTTGTATTCAGCTCCCAGCTCGGTTCCGTAATGCATTTTACCAATCCCCGATAAAGCATAATTCACAAGACTCCGGTATGCATCGTGGTAGAAGGTAAGCACATTCATCACATCACCCTGTTTGGCGATATAGGCTGAGAACCTGAATTTGCATTTGGGTGAATTCAGGATCAGCCCTGCTTCTGCAGTAAGCATGGTTTCACTGGTCACCCTTTCCTGCAGGGCATCCCTTGTTCTGGGCGAGATGAAAATATTATCAAAGAACGGCGCCCTGCTCATGGCAAGTGCCTGCAGGTACAGGTATCTACGGCCACTGATCTTATAATTGAGCCCGGTTTTAACAGCCAGATTGGTAAATGACAATGTCGTCGATTTACCATAAGAATGAAATGGGAACAAACCATTCCGCATCCTGCCTTCCCTTGTATATTCCGTAGTTGACAGTGATATACCGGCAAACCCATCCAGTTTTCGCCAAGATGCCGTTACCGTCCCTGCTATGGCGGCCCTGACCGTGTTCACCAGATAATCATACCCATACCTGTCTCCCTCCCGCAATACCCGGTTCGGATGATTGAGATCGTTCTGAATGGCGTTGGTATTTCCCGGGTAATCATTTTCTGCAAATGTGTTCCAGTCAACTGAGTATTCAGCTCCCAGCAGGTCCCGGATGCGGTTATACCGATGCGTTTGCTGCCATTGCAGGTAAGCATCCGTATTTACCGTGACCAGGTTGTTGATGCGGGTCGTATACCCCATGCAGAGTTCAGCCTTCCTGGCATCGGTCACTTTTTCCGCCAAGAGATAACGCGCCCGTAGACCGGAGAACAGATTCCCCTTGATGCCATCTGCATCCTGCAGTGTTTCCCGGCTATTCCGGTTCACGTCATATAACCGCTGCCAGTTGATCTGTAACAGTGATGGGTGATCCAGTATCTCACCTGCTACCAGGTTGCGCAGCAATGTATCGGTTTGATAAGAGGGCAGGTAGCGGTAATAATCAGGCCTTGGATCAGGTGCATCGTACCAGTCTAAACCCGTAGCGCTTCTGCGGCCCGCCATCCATCCCAAAGACACCGTGTAAACAGATTGATTGTTGGGATGGTACTCATCCGATAATAGCAGCATCGGCAAGTGCGAACGGTTGGTATTGGCATTCCTTTTTTGCCCACCCTGCCATCCCCAGTAAGGATTATACAAAGCAGTCTCATTCAGTTGCACGGATTCTTTCAGTACCGGCCCCTGACGGGCGGTTGTTACAGGATTGCCCAGAATGATCAAGGAGAGCAAGTGTCCATCCCGGGTCTGTTTGTCCAGTGCAAAATAATAACCGCCACCCTCCTGCTCCGTTCCGGGAAAATGGCCTTCCGAGGCCCCCTTCCAGTTACAGGAAAAAGCAGATGCCCAGCCTTTTTTGTTCATGGCCCGGTTCCAGGTGAATGAGATACGTCTTCGGAACATCCGGTTACTGAAACTGGTGCTGATCAGTATCTGCTTCCTTTGCCGGGAAGCCCGCAGATCCATCAACAGGGTATTGCCCGGGTTCGTAAACCCCGGCTCTGCAGTACCTGCTCCCAGTATCACGCGGTTGTTTTTGGTCACTGCATTCAATCCGGACCAGACAGACCATTGCGGGGTCCCATCTTCCGGGTCATTCATATGCAGCCCGTTGATCTGCACACCCGACATATCCGGAGCATACCCGCGCAGGCGAAACCGCTTCACAGAAAAATGAAAGGCCGCCATCGAATAGAGCACATCCCTGTTGGCCATCAGCAGGCCCGGTACAAAAACTCCATCTTCCGCCGTTCGTTCCGTTTCGTTCAGCGTGATGATGGGCAGGTCATACCATTGCCCTTCCTTCAATAAGGAAGCAGCGGCACTGTCTGTGAATCTGTTCTTCTCTTTGTTGAGCCTTTGATACCGCTGCGCATGCATATCCTTGCAAAAGCATAGCAACAGTAAAGGCCATAGTGATCGTAACATGGCTGAACTGTTTTACTTACTTCACACGGGGAATACAATGCGGGAGACAAACCCTGCTTAAAAATAATTTCCGGCACCAGTAAAAGCAAGTACACGAACAAAGATTGCGGTGAATACGCTACCACAGCTGCTGAAGTCACTGTAGGTTTATCGAAAAACATTCCATGAAATACGGTATCCTGCTGTTATGTCTGATTGGTCAAATGACCGTACAGGCCCAACGATACAAGGCCTGTATCATCGCTTTTTATAATCTCGAAAATCTATACGACACCATCAACAACCCGTTGGTGAACGATGATGACTTCACACCTTCGGGTATCAAACACTACACAAGGGAGATCTATCTCGACAAACTGGAGAAACTCGCTACGGTCATCAGCCAGATCGGTAAAGAAACCAGTGCCACGGGGCCTGCACTGCTGGGTGTGGCCGAGATCGAGAACGATACGGTATTGTATGACCTTACCCATCACCCTTTCCTGGTTCAGCGGCATTACGAAGTGATCCATTACGATTCGCGCGATGCAAGGGGCATAGATGTGGCCTTGCTGTACAACCCTTCCATCTTTACACCAGAAACAGCGGAGAAATTATGGGTACAGCTACCCGGCAACAGTAAAGAGGCGTTTTTCACCAGGGATATCCTGTACGTGACCGGCTGGTTGGCCGGTGAAAGGATCCACGTGTATGTGAACCACTGGCCCAGCCGGCGCGGAGGCGAAGAAAGAAGTTCTCCCGCCCGCGAACAGGCAGCACTGACCTGCAGGAAACATATCGACTCCATTCAGCAAAAGACACCCGGCGCCAAGATCCTCCTGATGGGCGACCTGAATGATGATCCCGACAGTCCCAGCATTACCCGTTCACTGGGAGCCCGGTCCCGTATGGGCCAGACCCGGCCCGGGGAATTGTTCAACCCCTGGGCCGAACTCTATGCCCGGGGCATCGGCACCCTGGCCAACCGCGACAGCTGGGGGCTTTTCGACCAGATCCTGCTCTCCCGGTCCTGGCTGCCACCCCAGGCAAGCGGTTTTTTCTTCCATAGCCCGCACGTGTTCGCTCCGGCCTACCTGAAAGAGCTCTCCGGGCGTTACAAGGGCTATCCCATGCGTACCTGGGACGGAAATAACTACCGTGGGGGGTATAGCGACCATTTTCCGACCTATATCGTATTATTAAAAAACTTAAAATAAAGCTGCTGATCCAGGAAATAAAGGCCATCCGGCGTAAAAAAGCCGGGATTTACTGCCGTCAACTCGCGCTTTTTCCCTACTTTTGCAGCCCCAAATCTGTTTTGGCAGATTCTTCCGCCCTGCGGATGACCATTGGGAGAAACCAAATTTAAAACCTAAAAATTCAGGTAATGAACAGTTACGAATTGATGGTGATCTTTACACCGGTACTGTCTGAAGAAGATTTCAAAGCTTCTCAGAAAAAGTATGCCGACCTGATCGCCGAACTGGGTGGTGCTACCGTGCACAGCAACCCATGGGGCTTAAAATCCCTCGCTTACCCTATCCAGAAGAAGACAACCGGTATCTACTGGGTGTTGGAATTCCAGGGTCCTTCAGAGATCAACGAAAAATTGAAGATCCAGATGTTGCGCGATGAGCAGATCATGCGCCACATGATCACCCGTCTCGATAAATACGCCGTCGAGTACAACCACGTGAAAAGAAATGGCGGATTTGCAATGCAAGACAAACAGGAGGCTTAATCATGGCAAAGAACGAAATCAAATACCTGACCGCCATCAAACAGGAGAAGCCCAAGAAAAAATTCTGCCGCTTCAAAAAATATGGCATCAAATACGTTGACTACAAAGACATCGAGTTCCTGAAGAAATTCATCAACGAGCAAGGTAAACTGTTACCACGCCGTTTGACCGGTAACTCTCTGAAGTATCAGCGTAAAGTTCAGGACGCGGTAAAAAAAGCCCGTCAGATGGCTTTGTTACCTTATGTAACTGACTTATTGAAATAAACATCATTAGTAACCTTCCCTAATCACGCCTGGGCGTGAGACAGTCAGAAAGACTGGGCTCTAGGGGACTAAAACAACAAACATGCAAGTAATCTTAATTCAGGACGTAGATAACCTGGGTGGTCGTAATGAACTGGTAACCGTTAAAAATGGTTATGCCCGTAATTACCTGATCCCGCAGAAATTCGCTATTGAAGCCAGTCCTGCCAACCTGAAACAACACGAAGAGCGTCTGAAAGTGATCGCCAAGAAAGAGGCCCTGATGCTGGCTGAACTCAATAAAGTGATCGAGGTGCTGAAAGCGTCTGCCGTTTCCATCGGTGCTAAGACCGGTACCAGCGGAAAGATCTTCGGTAGCGTTACCTCTTTACAGATCGCCCGCGCCATCCGTGACCAGAAAGGTTACGAGATCGACCGCAAGCGTATCTCTATCGTTGACGAAGTAAAAGAACTGGGTACACACAAAGCAAGCATCGATTTCGGCAACGGTAACGTAGTTGAGATTGATTTTGAAGTAGTTGCAGAGTAATTACCCGCTCAACTGATAAAGCCTGTTCTCCGGAACGGGCTTTTTTTTTGTCCATACACCGGTACAAACAGCAGCTCAGGTTGTGTCACTCTCTTCAGGGTCCCGTTCCCTGGTCAAAAGAAGGACTGTCTGTACTGGGGCGATCCTGCAGTACCCCACCTGTAAATAAGGGCTTTCGGCCACCTGAAACCCATGGATCTGCCCGGAAAGACGGTTTCTGGTAAAAAACCAAAAAAAATAGGGCAATTCAACAAAATCCCTATCTTCGGGAGTCCAATGACAGTTCTTCCATATTCCAGAAGGTTTTAAACGTAAATGCTTCCAGGTTTTTGGTTACTGTTTTACTCATTGGTTTTTGATCATTTAATTTTTTTAAGAACATGAACATTTACGTTGGAAATCTGAACTGGAATATGTCCAGCGAAGACCTGCAAAACCTGTTTACCCCGTACGGAGAAGTAACCAGTGCAAAGATCGTTACCGACAAATTCAACAACGACCGCAGCAAAGGTTTCGGTTTTGTTGAAATGGCTGATGATGAAGCTGCCAAAGCAGCCATCGCAGCTCTGCACGACACAGAAGTTCTGGGTCGTAAGATTGTTGTGAACGAGTCTACACCACGCCCTGAAGGCGAAAGAGGCGGCTTCAAGAAGAAGAGCTTCGGTGGTGGCGGCGGAAGCCGTGGCGGTTACGGTGGTGGAAGCCGTGGCGGTAACGGTGGCGGATACAACCGCGATCGTGGTGGCAATGGCGGCGGATACGGTAACAGGTATTAATCCCAAAGAACCAACCAAAACTAACATAAGTCCGGTACGCCGGACTTTTTTTATGCCCGCCACCCAGCGGTTGATTACTCCCCCAACGGGCTATTCCCAGTTTCTTATATTTGGTATATGAAAAACACAGCCATCACTTCTCCTGTGGCCGGCGTTATGCGCTGGGGCGTATGGGGTGCCAACTTCAACACCA
Organism: uncultured Sediminibacterium sp.; assembly: GCA_964460235.1. Classification (GTDB taxonomy): domain Bacteria; phylum Bacteroidota; class Bacteroidia; order Chitinophagales; family Chitinophagaceae; genus Sediminibacterium. The sequence continues at coordinate 193,500 of CAYWPM010000007.1, forward strand.
CACAATACCGCGAAATGATCGAGACCTGCCTGCAGTATGGTATTGTTACTTTTGATCATGCCGATATCTACGGCGATTACACCACAGAAGCGGAATTTGGTGAAGTCATAAAGGAAAGCCCCTCGCTAAGGCATCATATGAAGCTGATCAGCAAATGCGGAATCCAGATGGTCAGTACCAACCGGCCGGAACACAGCATCAAGTCTTACAATACCTCCCGCCAGCACATCATCCGTTCCGTTGAGCACTCGCTGCAGAACCTGGGTACGGATTACCTGGATGTGCTGCTCATACATCGTCCCGATCCGCTGCTGGATCCGGTTGAAATAGCAGAAGCCATTGAATTGCTGAAAGAACAGGGTAAGATCCTATCCTTTGGGGTTTCCAATTTTCTGCCACACCAGGTCGATCTCTTGTCCAAATACACTTTGATCGAATACAACCAGGTAGAGATCTCTCTAATGCAGGTCCGGGCGCTTACCGACGGTAGCCTGGAAAACTGTATGCGGCACCGGATCATTCCCATGGCATGGGCACCGCTGGGCGGAGGCCTGTTTACGGATGACAGTCATCCCCGTTTCCGCGCCATTTCCCTGGCTGCCAACGAACTGGCGGAAAAATACCATACGGGACTGAACGAGATCCTGCTCGCATGGCTGCATACCCATCCTTCCGGTATACAATCTGTCATCGGGACCACTAAGATCGAAAGATTGCTTCAGGCCAAAGCTGCAGCAGCTATCAGGCTGGAGCGGGAAGACTGGTTCAGGTTACTGGCCGCGTCTACGGGTGAAGATGTTGCCTGACAACATTCAGGAGTTTCTAAGGTTGCACCAAAGGCAGGCGGACAAAAAAGCGGGTTCCCTTATTCACTTCACTTTCCAGGGTAATGGTGCCACCGTGTTGTTCAATGATCCGTTTACAAATAGAGAGGCCGATGCCATAGCTGACTTCCCCATCAGTGCCTTTGCGCCGTGCATGGGTGAACATGTCGAATATCTTCCCCTGGTCAGCCTTCGCAATACCGATTCCCTGGTCTGCCACCACCAGTAAAGCTTCTTCCCCCTCTTTCCGCAGCTGTACCTGGATCACAGAATTCGCAGGACTGAATTTGATGGCGTTGTTCACCAGGTTGGTGATCACCCGTTCAATTTTATTGGCATCCATATTTACGGGCAGGTCCTGTGATTCCTTATCTGACATAATATGGATCTGCTTTTTGGCAGCCGTTATTTCTAGTAAAACAACCGTTTGCCTTACCAGTAAACATAGGTCGGCCCGCTGTAACAGCAGATCATCATTAAGGACATCCGATTTTTTGAGCAGGTCATTGATCAACACCAATGAGCTTTTGGCAGAATGCTGGATCAGTGTCATCATTTCTTTCTGCTCAGCAGACAACTGATCATCCATCAGCATCACCTGTGATATCGCTGAAATATTGTTGATGGGGCTTCGCAGGTCATGTGCCACGGTATTGAGAATCTTCTCTTTCTGTTCTTTTGCTATGGAAAGTTCGGTATTGGATATTTCCAGTTGCGAGTGGTTTTTGAAATAGAGATGTTTTAAATAATACAACGACATAATGAATGTACAAAGGGGCACAAGAATTTTCAGGCCGGTGGCTATCCACTCCAGTCTGTCCATATCCTGTACACCGAGGTTCTCCATACGAAGCCAGACAAACACAACACAAAGCAGGGATGAGAACAGGAAGTATTTCCAGTGGGTATCAAAAAAAATAAGGGCTGCGAGCATCATGACCATCAGTCGGTATTCGCTGCCAGCCTTATAAAAATAACCGTTGACCGCAGCGATGGCCGCCACAGCTACCAGCAGCACTGACCGGAGATCGCGCCATTTCCCGGAATAAGAAATGTAAAAGGCAAATGTGAATATGCTTATCTGTACTATGTTGAACGAAGCGGGTATGAATGCCTGCCAATAGATATTGAAGATCAAAGACAATACTGCAAAGGGCCAGGCGATCATACTGAACAGGTTGAACATATAGGTCTTCTGCCCGTCTATGAAAGTACGATCCTTATCCATTCCCATTTTCAGGAAACGTTGCAGTCCATTGCCCAGGAATTTGATCATCAGAAAATGAAAATTGGATTATATGCAAAATAAGCAGCAAATGGTATCACTGCAAATTATAATGGAAGATATCAGGATTTGCCTTAATTGTCAGGTCTGGCTTTGATAGGGTGCAAAAAAAAAACCCGATCAGTAAAACTGATCGGGTTCAATAAATATGGCAGCTACCTACTCTCCCAGCGTAATGCGAGTACCATCGGCCATGGGGGACTTAACTTCTCTGTTCGGAATGGGAAGAGGTGAACACCCCCGGCAAAACCACCATAAGATCTTCATAAGTTATGAGTACGAATACTCACGACTTAAATAAGTTACATATTGGGAAGCTAGAAGAATTACAAGAAAAAAAATAAAGCTTACGGGCAATTAGTACTACTTGGCTTTGTTGTTACCAACTTTACACCTATAGCCTATCAACGTCATAGTCTTTGACGACCCTTAAAAGTAAACTCATCTTGTGGAAGGTTTCACGCTTAGATGCTTTCAGCGTTTATCCTTGCCGTGCGTAGCTACTCTGCATTGCACCTGGCGGCACAACAGATACACCAGCGGCACGTACGTCCCGGTCCTCTCGTACTAAGGACATGTCCACTCAATTTACTAGCGCCCACCACAGATAGGGACCGAACTGTCTTGCGACGTTCTGAACCCAGTTCACGTGCCACTTTAATCGGCG
>CAYWPM010000008.1:0-195412 GCA_964460235.1 uncultured Sediminibacterium sp.
TAGCCTAACCTAATATCACCGATTAAAAGTTTACACACTTAATGAGATAGTCCCTCCTGACCTCTAATCAGCGATTGACACATTGCCCATTCACTCCCTACTCACCACTCACCACTCACGATTACCCATTCACTCCCTACTCACCACTCACCACTCACGATTACCCATTCACCCTTACCTTTGCTTCCTAATCATCACCCATGCAGTTACCCTCTTCCTTACTGGAAAACGCAGTGGCCCAGTTTACCAAACTACCGGGTATTGGTAAAAAGACGGCCCTTCGACTGGTATTGCACCTGCTGAAACAGGATGTGAACGAGGTACAACATTTTGGGGAGACCATTGCTCGCATGCGCCGCGATATCAAATTCTGCCAGCGTTGCCATAATGTGAGCGATGGCGATATCTGCTCCATCTGTGCCAATTCCATGCGCAACCAGCGCATGATCTGCGTGGTGGAGAATATCCGCGATGTGATAGCCATAGAAAGTACCCAGCAATTGAATGGCACTTACCATGTGCTGGGAGGCATTATTTCGCCACTGGATGGGGTGGGACCAGACCAATTGAACATTGCTTCGCTGGTGTCGCGCGTAGCCAAGGAAGAAACCGAGGAACTGGTTTTTGCCCTCAGTCCGAATATCCAGGGCGATACCACTATTTACTATATCCAGAAAAAGATCGCCCACCTGCCCTGCCGGATCACCACCATTGCACGGGGTATTGCCTTTGGCGGCGAGCTGGAATATGCTGATGAAATGACGCTGGCCCGCAGCATCGCCAACCGGCTGCCGGTTCAGCAATACGTTAAATAGGCCCCTTTCACCAAAATTTTAGCAGATAGGCAACCATAATTTTATTACGCCGTATCGTTTTGTATTGATACAATGAGTAATTTGCTGTTTAAACACCAAATTTACCCGGTATGCAAAAATGGAAAAAAATGCTGGCCATCATTGGTATCATCGGCGTTCTGGCTGCAGGCGCAGTTGTACTCTATGTATACCTGAAGCCGCACCGTGACGTGGCAAAGGAAAAAGCGGTTCAATTGACGGCACAGGCTTTGTTCGATGCGTTCAAAGCGAACGAAACAGAGGCCAATGCCAGATATCTGGACAAAGCGATCGAATTAAACGGTGAAGTGGCTGATATCACCAAAAACCAGGAAGGCAATACGGTCGTTAATTTTAAAACCAACGACCCCCTGTTCGTCATCAATTGTACCTTTAAGACGGATCCGGGTGTATTGCAACCAGGACAGACCATCACGTTCAAGGGTATCTGTACCGGCTATATCCCGGACATGAATATCGTGATCAATGAAGGTGTATTAGTTAAATAGTTAAACCGTTTACATGAAATTCGTTTATGTTTTTTTGACAGGCATTTTATTATTAGGCACTCAGGCTGAAGCGCAGAAAGTATATGGGACCCGCAATGGGAAGATCAGTTTCATATCGCCAACAGACGAGGATGTAAAGGCAACCAACAACGAAGTGGCCAGCCGTTTAGCGGATAACGGGCAGATCACCTTTAGTGCATTGATCAAAGGATTCAAATTCAGGTACGCAGAAATGCAGGAACATTTCAACGACCAGTACCTGGAGAGCAATAAATTTCCGAGAGCCGATTTCAAGGGCAACATCGTTAACCTGAAAGAAGTGAATTTTACCAGGGACGGCTCTTACAAAGTAACCGTTAAAGGAGACCTTACCATGCACGGCGTGACCAAAAACCTGACCGCCAATGGTACCATTGAGATCAAAGGAGGCAAACCGGTCGCTTCTTGCAAGTTTGTGATCCTGATGAAAGACTTTAACGTAGACGCTTCCAGCATTACCGAAAAAGTGAACGTGGAAGTGAACTGCGCCTTTCAATAACCCGTCAGTCACCTACTAAACAATAACCTATGAAAAGCTTTGCACCAAGGCTACTGGCCATGTTATGCCTGTCACTCACCTGCTTTACCGGCTCTGCCCAACAGGTCGATCTGTTTAAAATGCAGGACAGCACCAATGCGGAAGAGAACAAACGCCTGGGCAAGGAACCGGTCATCAACACTTTTTACTCCACCCGCCTGGTAAACGGTCATACAGTGGAAACCCTGGGTGCCGGCAGCATGGACCTCCGCATCAGCCACCGCTTTTCTCCTTTGAACATGGGTTTCTACGATATGTTCGGTCTGGACTACGCTTCCATGCGTATGGGGTTTGATTTCGGTCTTTCTAAGAACCTGATGGTGGGGATCGGTCGCTCCACCATCAATAAAGAATACGATGGTTTTATCAAATACCGCCTGATGCATCAGCAGGAAGGAGCAGGCAAACCGCTATCCATCACCTTACTTGGCGCAATGGCCTATCGCAATATCAAAATGGACCCCAGCCTGAAAGTGACCGGTGCCGACCGTACCTATTACACAGCGCAACTGATGATCGCCAGGAAACTGAACACACACACATCTATCCAGCTCTCGCCCACCTACACACATTATAACCGACTGCTGTTCCTGAATGGCGGTTCAACCGATCAGTTTGCCCTGGGTCTGCTGGCACGCCAGCGGATCAGCAAAAGGGTGAGCATCAACCTGGAATATTTTGCACAGGCCAACAAATTCGATGGCATGTATGATCCTTTGTCGATCGGGGTCGACATCAATACCGGCGGCCACGTGTTCCAGCTCCACTTCACCAATGCCACCGGTATGAACGAACATAGTTTCCTCCACGAAACCACCGGTTCCTGGGGTAATGGCGATATCCGCTGGGGTTTCAACATCTCCAGGATCTTCCATATCGGTAAAAAGAAATAAAGCTTCAGCCTATCAGGAGTTCTCTGCGAAACTCCCTATCTCCGCGGCTCTGCGGTGAAAAGAGTAACAACAGGTCTGAATCGTTATTTTTCACCGCAGAGCCGCGGAGAAGCAGAGGAAACGCTGAGTTCAACGGTGTCTACGCCTTTCCCGCCTTATATTTTGTCATAATCCTCATCCATCCTATCTTTGCCATCCTTACTACCAGGCGGATTTGTTTATTGTTCGGCCTGATTTTTCGCTACGGCGGGAACAATCGAACTAATAAACGTTTTGAAGTGACCCCCACTTACCTTCTCAAAGCGTTTACGGTTCGTTATTAAATGTATCGCTATCGGCATGGCCAATGCTTTGCAGATGAGCTAAAATGAATTGTATGGATATCAGAAAAGAACTGGAAAAACGCATACTTGTGATCGATGGCGCCATGGGTACCATGATACAACGGCACAAACTGACCGAGGCCGATTACCGCGGTGAGCGATTCAAAGACTGGCATACCGACGTAAAAGGCAATAATGACCTGCTTTGCATCACCCAGCCCGAGATCATCAAGGGTATTCACAAACAATACCTTGCAGCAGGTGCAGACATTATTGAGACCAATACTTTCAGCAGCACCACCATCGCCATGGCTGATTACGACATGCAGTCGCTGGCCTACGAGCTCAATGTTGCCGCAGCCCGTTGTGCCAAAGAGGCTGTAAAGGAATTCCTGGCAGAGAACCCAGGTGCTTCCCCCAAATTTGTGGCAGGAGCCATCGGTCCGCTGAATAAAACCCTCAGCCTTTCGCCCGATGTGAACAACCCGGGCTATCGGGCCGTTACGTTCGACGAAGTGGTTGCCGCTTATTATGAGCAGATCAAAGGCCTGGTGGATGGCGGGGTGGACCTGTTACTGATCGAAACCATTTTTGATACACTGAATGCCAAGGGCGCCATATTTGCCGCCAAAAAATATTTCCGCGATCACAAAAAAGAAGAATTGCCCATCATGATCAGCGGTACCATCACAGATGCTTCCGGCAGAACGCTGAGCGGACAGACCCTGGAAGCTTTTTACACTTCCGTGATGCACGCCAAACCGCTGAGCGTTGGCCTGAACTGCGCCCTGGGTGCTGCAGAAATGAGGAGTCATATAGAGGAGCTGTCGCAGATAGCAGCCTGTTATACCTCAGCATACCCGAACGCAGGTTTGCCGAACGCCATGGGTGAATACGATGAACAACCCAGCGAAACCGCACACTTTATTGAAGAGTGGGCCAAAGAAGGTTTCGTGAACATCGTGGGAGGCTGTTGTGGAACCACACCAGACCATATCAAACACATTGCAGACCATGTGAAAAAGATCAGCCCAAGACCCCTGCCCGTTATTGAACACAGTTTATAAATGAATCAGCCTGTTTTGCCCGTAGCAACACAGAAAAAAAGATAGTATGAGCAGCACAACCATCAAACCTTATTTACGTTTATCCGGACTGGAACCACTGGTGATCAGACCAGAAACGAATTTTGTGAATGTAGGTGAGCGTACCAATGTAACCGGCTCCAAAAAATTCGCCCGCCTGATACGCGAGGGACATTTTGAAGAAGCTTTGTCCGTAGCCCGCCAACAGGTGGAGAACGGGGCACAGATACTGGACGTGAACATGGATGATGCCATGCTCGACGGCGTGAATGCCATGACCACTTTCCTGAACCTGTTACAGAGCGAGCCGGATATTGCAAAGATCCCCATCATGATCGACAGTTCTAAATTCGAGATCATAGAAGCGGGACTGAAATGTGTACAGGGTCGTTGTATCGTGAACTCCATCTCCATGAAAGAAGGAGAAGAGAAATTCATTGAGCAGGCTTTCACCTGTAAAGCCTACGGCGCAGCCGTGATTGTGATGGCTTTCGACGAAGTGGGACAGGCCGATACCAAAGAGAGAAAGGTAGAGATCTGTCACAGGGCCTACAGGATCCTCACCGAAAAAGTAGGGTTCGACCCGCAGGATATCATATTCGACCCCAACATATTTGCCATTGCCACAGGTATCGAGGAACACAATAACTACGCAGTGGATTTCATTGAAGCCACCCGCGAGATCAAACAACTGATGCCACTGACCAAGGTGAGCGGTGGCGTATCGAATGTATCCTTCTCATTCCGTGGCAACGACCATGTAAGGGAGGCCATCCACTCCGTATTCCTGTTCCACGCCATTAAAGCGGGTATGGATATGGGCATCGTGAACGCCGGTCAGCTGGTGGTTTACGATGAGATCGAACCTACCCTGAAACAGTTATGCGAAGATGTGATCCTGAACCGGAACAACGACAACAATGAAGCCACGGAAAAACTGATCGCTTTTGCAGAGACCGTAAAAGCCAAGGGCAAAGTGGAAGTAAAAGACGAGGCCTGGAGAAATGAGACCGTTGAAAAACGCCTGGCACACTCGCTGATCAACGGTATCACCGATTATATAGATGCCGATACAGAAGAAGCCCGACAGAAATATCCTACCCCGCTGGAAGTGATCGAAGGACCTCTGATGGATGGAATGGGCATTGTTGGAGACCTGTTCGGTGCCGGGAAAATGTTCCTTCCCCAGGTAGTGAAGAGCGCCAGGGTGATGAAAAAAAGTGTGGCCATCCTTACCCCGTACATCGAAGCGGAGAAAGAAGCCAGGAAACAGGCGCATCTTGCCGCAGGTACCAGCAGCAGTGAGGCCGCAGGTGCCGCAAAGATCCTGCTGGCCACCGTGAAAGGTGATGTACACGATATCGGTAAGAACATTGTAGGGGTGGTATTGGGCTGTAACGGTTACGACATCATTGATATGGGCGTAATGGTACCGGCCGATAAGATCCTGGAGACCGCACAAAAAGAGAATGTAGATATCATTGGATTGAGTGGCTTGATCACACCATCACTGGATGAGATGGTACATATTGCCAAAGAGATGAAACGCCGCAACATGCAGCAACCGCTGCTGATCGGTGGCGCCACCACATCACGTATCCATACTGCCGTTAAAATTGCCCCTGAATACCCGGAAGGTGTTGTACATGTACTGGATGCATCCAGAAGTGTTACGGTGGCAGGCTCCCTGCTGAGTAAGGAACAGAAGACCGATTTCCTGCAAGGTCTGCAAGTGGAATACGCCAAACTGAAAGAAGCTTTCGACAATAAAAAGACCGTAAAGACCTACCTGCCCTACGCAGAGGCCTTACAGAACAAAGTGGCGGTTGACTGGGAACAGCATACCACCCAGACACCCGGTTTTACCGGAACCAGGGTTTGGGAGGACTATGACCTCAACAGCCTCCGGCCATTTATTGACTGGAAGCCATTCTTCATTGCCTGGGAAATGCACGGCAATTTCCCGGAGATCTTAACGGATAGCGTAGTAGGAAAAGAAGCCACCAAACTCTATAACGATGCCAACGCACTGATCGATAAGATCATTGCTGAGAAATGGCTGACCGCCAAGGGCACCATCGGTTTCTGGGAAGCTGCCAGCACCGACGACGATGTGGAAGTGACCACACAAGAAGGGCCGGTGCAATTATCTTTCCTCCGCCAACAGATCAAAAAAGCGGCAGATCAGCCCAATCTGTCACTGGCCGATTTCATCGCCCCCAAAGCAAGCGGTAAAAAAGATTATATCGGCGCTTTTGCCGTTACCCTGCACGGTATAGAAACCCATATCAAACGTTTTGAAGCCAGCCACGATGATTATAATAAGATCATGCTGCAGGCCCTGGCCGACAGGTTTGCCGAAGCTTTTGCCGAAGCCATGCACCAGCAGGTAAGAAAAGAATACTGGGGCTACGATCAAAACGAGCAACTCAGCAACGAAGAACTCATCAAAGAACAATACATGGGTATCAGGCCGGCACCAGGTTATCCTGCCTGTCCGGACCATACCGAGAAATACAAACTATTCAGCCTGCTGAAAGCCACCGATACCATCGGCGTTCAGCTGACCGAGAGCCTGGCCATGTACCCGGCATCTTCTGTATGCGGCTGGTATTTTTCAAACCCTAAGAGCCAGTATTTTGGAGTAGGTAAGATACAGCGCGACCAGCTGGAAGACTATGCCAAACGCAAACACATGCCGATAGAAGAAGCAGAAAGATGGTTGAGCCCCGTGCTGGAGTAATGCAGCTGAATTGGCTGTATCACTGTACTACACTGAATTTCTATACGGTATGCCCGGTTCTTGCTAATTTTGCCTGCAGAAAAACAAGCAACCGTGAGCATAAAACAAGTATTGATCGCAACACTCTGTTGCCTGCCCTTTTTAGGCCTGGCGCAGGAGAAAAAGAAAAAAACAGAGCGCAAGGGCGAACTCTATTTTTCCTGGGGATACAACAAAGAATGGTATACCCGTTCCAATGTACGGGTGAACCAGCCATCGCTGAACAATGATTATACCTTACACAATGTCCGTTCCAAGGACCATCCCGGATGGGATGAGGGCCTGTTAAGCATACCCCTGAGCATTCCACAATATAATTACCGGCTGGGTTATTTCTTCAACAAGAAAAAAGGACTGGCTTTCGAGATCAATTTCGATCATACCAAACACCTGATACGCGATGGGCAGGATGTACGCATCTCCGGAACGCTCAACGGCAGACAGGTGGATTCCACCATCAATTTTTCTGAAGCCAACGGTTTCTATTATTACCTGAACAACGGCGCCAATTTCCTGCTCTTCAATATTGTAAAGAGATGGAACTGGCAGGAAAGTAAAAACGGGAAGTTCAAGCTGGACCTGTTGGGCAAAGCGGGTATCGGTCCTGTGATACCGCATGTACAGAACAGTTTTTTCGGCAAAGCCAATGATCCGGGTTTCCAGATCGGCGGATGGAACATGGGGGTAGAAGCCGCAGTACGCGCCACTTTCAACAAATGGGTGTTTCTGGAGTTCTCCAATAAACTGGACTATGCCCGTTACTCAGACCTGAAAGTATACCAGGGAAAAGCCCGTCAGGCTTTTGGCACGTACGAGCTGATCCTGAACCTCGGGTTCAACATCAACGCAGGTAAAAAAGTTACAGAAGGAAACTAAGCGCTTATCTTTTTTCGAATAACCACCAGAGCCTTTTTCTCGGTTTCACCGTAAAATTGGTTGAGATATACGTTTGTATATAATGGATCGCTTCATCGATATCATCGGTCAGCAGTATCAGTTGCTTATCGGCCGGAGAGATCGTTCCTTTTGCCACCATCGTATCGATCGCCTCCATGAGGGGGGCAAAGTATTCCTTACCGTACAAAACAATGGGGAAGTCATTGATCACATCTGTCTGCGCCAGCGTGATCGTTTCAAACAGTTCATCCATGGTACCAAAACCTCCGGGCATGATGATGAATGCGTAGGAATATTTTACCAGCAATACTTTCCGGACAAAGAAATAATCGAACGTGATCCATTTCTGCATGTAGGGGTTGGGGTGCTGTTCAAAGGGCAGTTTGATATTACAGCCCACCGAGTGCCCGCCGTTCTCAAAAGCGCCCCGGTTGGCCGCTTCCATGATGCCGGGGCCGCCGCCCGTCATAGTGGTAAAGCCCAGTCCGGCAATACGTTTCCCGAACTCACGCGCAACTTCATAATAGCGGTCACCCTCCCTGAAACGTGCCGATCCAAATACGGTGATGCAGGGTCCCAGAAAGTGCAGGGTACGGAATCCCTTGATCATCTGGCGAAATACGTTCCAGGCAAAAAAGAATTCATTGATCCTGGGTTTGGGGCCATCCAGGTAAACAAATTTCTCGGCAGGTATGATCCGTTCTGTTTTATCCATTTTCTATCCTTATATTCAACAACGATTCAAATTAGCATAAAATTTGCTGCAGTAAAGATACAACTGACTTAACTGCCTTTATTTATGAGGAAAATAACGATCTGCCTGCTGGTATTACTGCTGACAAACAGCCTCATGGCCCAGAAAAAAGTGATCCTGGAAAGATTCCGCTGTTACAATATGAATAACCCGGTACTGAGTTACCTGGGCAGCAGTGATACCAGGAAAACCATTGCCTCTCACTTACACCAGGCCCTGCAACAGCAACAGATGTACCTGGCAGATACCAGTGGCTTCGAAGTTGAACTGCTCGATTTCAATTTTGTGGAGCCGGTCATCAAACCTGAATACACGGATAATGATACGGGCAACCTGCATGTATACATTGATTTCATTGAGCTCGACCCCTATTATTTTTTCCGATCCGGCGAATACCAGTCTGAGGACAGCAGCCTGATCAAAAGGGTAAAAACGGTCTTCCTGCTCACCACCCGTTTTTTTACAGCTGACAAAAAGCCCCAGAACCGGGAAACCCTGGCCATCGCCGTTGGTGAAGCCACTTCGCCAGGCATCGGCAATCCTTATAACAATGGCATCCGGTTTACAGACCTTACGGTAACTCCGAAAACCTTTACAGACCTTTTTAAAACAGCCAGCGCCATGCTGTTGCGGCCGAACAACGATCTTTCCATGATAGAGTTGCGACTGCAACCTGCCTATTATGCAGACAATTACCTGCTGCCCAGGACCAGTCACAAACCCAGGGTCTTCGTAACAGACAACAACAACATCAGTACGTACCGTTTGGGGAACCAGGCAGAAATGACCAGAAGCGGTGAAGCCCTCTATGTAGAGATCCGCATGAAGGGTAAAAAGGCAGAAAAATACCCCGACGATCTTACCGCGGCCATCAAAGCCACCGAAAGGTTTTCCGCCTCCGATTACGTGTTTCTCAGGCAGGAAGGCAGGGATGTGGCCAGGGACAGGAACTATCTGATCCAGCTGGTTACACAGGTAGATCCAGCCAATATTCCGCAAGACAGGAGGTATCTATTCACCAACTTCCTGGCGGGCGATTTTCATTATCTCTTTCTGGAAAAAGACACACTGGCCAAATTCTCCATCCTGAAACAGGTAAGGGACAAGAACAACAAGGTATATCCCAACCTGTTATCCAACGGTTACGACAGCAGCAACTTATACAGCCTGCCGTCACCCATCAGCAATGCCAAAGAATGGTCTGTTATATACAACTATATCCTCAACGGTTCACTGACCGGCATACCGTTCCAGGTCAAATGCAGTGGTATAGACAATACTGTCAGGGAGATCTTTCTGGCTGGCAAGCTGGCCTGCATTGCGCAGGGAAAATATCGTCCGGAAAAGTTTGTCGTTTTTGATGCATCTTTATCGGCCGAAAAGCTGAACCAGTTATTCCTGATCAGTTTCAACCGTTTTCTTGAATGACCCAAACATCTCACATGCGTATCATCTCTTATAATGTGAACGGCATACGTGCCGCTATTAAAAAAGGATTGTTAGACTGGCTGCAAACAGATCCCGCCGATGTGGTCTGCCTGCAGGAGACCAAGGCCAACAAAGAAGATGTTGACCTGAAAGAACTGGAAGCACTGGGTTACCGGTCGTACTGGTTCTCTGCACAGAAAAAAGGATACAGCGGTGTGGCCATTCTGACCAAAGTAACACCGGATAATATAGAATACGGCCATGCCAAAGAGCAAAGCGATTTTGAGGGACGGGTGATCCGTGCCGATTTTGGCGATGTTACGCTCATCAATGCCTATTATCCTTCCGGTACCAGCGGCGACGAGCGGCAGACCTACAAATACCATTGGCTGGATGAGTTCTTTGATTATTTGCAGGACCTGCGCAAAACACGCAAGAAACTGATCGTGGTAGGGGATTATAATATCGCCCATAAGGAAGTGGATATCCATGACCCGAAAGGCAATAAAAAATCATCCGGGTTCTTACCGGAAGAACGGGCCTGGATGGACAAGTTCCTGCAGCACGATTGGGTAGATACTTTCCGGGAACTGAACCCCGAAGCTGTGGGCGCATACTCCTGGTGGAGCCAGCGGTTCCCTACGGTACGGCTGCAGAACAAGGGATGGAGGATCGATTATATCTGTATCACAAAAAGTCTGAGAACACAGTTGAAGGACGCGCGTATCTATCCCGATGCCAAACACAGCGATCACTGCCCGATCTATGCAGAGATCGCCATCAAATAATACCAACATGCTGATCTATAATGTAACCACCAAAGTGAGCTGGGCCATTCACGAGGCCTGGGTAAAATGGATGCAGGAGAAACATATCCCTGAAGTGATGGAAAAAGGCGGTTTCAGCGAATACCGGTTTGCCCGTTTACTGGAAACGGACGAGACCGAGGGCCCCACGTATACCACACAATACTATGCCGCCAACCGGGATGTGTACGAACGTTACCTGGCAGAACATGCCACAGCTTTGCGGAAAGACGCACTGGATAACTGGGGCGACCAGTTCATCGGTTTTCGCTCATTAATGGAACTTGTGAATTGAGTGTGGATAGTTTCCCGAATTCATTTTGGCAATCACAAATCTTTGTTATATTCCCCTAAAACCCGCTCAGGCATTGAATTTCAGCCGATTTTTTCTGAAATGCTTGCTACACAAGGGTTTCAGAAGGAATACCTGAAATTTTACACCATCTTCCAAAACCGTCCATTCTGCTGAAATCCTTTATACATAGGGGTTTTACGCAAACAAACCGTGGTAAAAAAAATAATAAAATATTTTGTTGATTGCGAAAAGCGAATAAATTTGTTCCAGTTATTAAAACATTAAAAACACATCTATGAACAAAGCTGAATTAATTGCTCAGATCGCTGAAGATGCAGGCGTAACCAAAACACAGGCTAACGCTGCTCTGGATTCTTTTGTAGGCGCTGTAACCAAAACCCTGAAAAAAGGTGACAAGGTTACTTTAGTAGGTTTTGGTACTTTCTCTGTGTCTAAGCGTGCTGCACGTACAGGCCGTAACCCACAAACCGGTGCTGCGATCAAGATCAAAGCTAAAAAAGTTGCTAAATTTAAAGCTGGTAAAGAATTAAGCGCTAAGCTCTAATTACTACCCGATCCCATTGAAACCCTGCGTAACCCGCGGGGTTTTTTTATGGTCATGCCGCAGCGATCCCGGCCGGAACGAAATGAAAGCACCGAAATCCGTGGGTTTTTCTATTTTTGCAGCCTTACATCATTCATTCAAAAAAACCATACCATGGGAAGAGGTGACAAAAAAACCGCAAAAGGTAAAAGATTCCAGGGTTCTTTCGGCAAAAGCCGCCCTGCAAAAGCTACTAAATCTAAGAAGCCTGTAGTTAAGGCATCATAAGCTACCGTATTCAGGAGAAATGGGAATTTGTCATCCCCGAAAGGGCTGCCAGGTTCCCATTTTATTTTTTCCGGCCAGCGATCTCCCCGATTGCCATCACCAGTTTATCCAGGTCCTGCAGCCGCGTGTATACATGCGGTGTGATGCGTACACAGGAAACATTCTCCCATACAATACCTACCGTATGGATCTTATAACTGTTGAACAGCGCGCTGTCCAGTTCGCCCGGTGTCATCCCATCTACCGACACCCCGCAGATCGCGCAGGAATACTCGGGTTTGAAGGATGTGTGGATCTTTACTTTCGGAATATCTTTTACACGGGTAGCCCAGTAGTTTTTCAGGTAACGGATCCTTTCTTCCTTGCGTTTACTGCCGATCGCATTCTGAAAGTTCACCGCTTCGCCAATCCCCTGTTCTATCGGGAAACTTCGCGTACCCAGAGTTTCGAACTTACGGATGTCTTCGCCGCGGGGTTTATCATTACACACCAGCGGCCAGATCTTTCCGATCTTCTCTTTTTTGATCCACAGCATACCACTGCCGATCGGTGCACTCAAGAACTTGTGCAGGCTGGTACCAAAATAATCGCAACCCAGTTCAGGGATCTTGAAATCGAGCAAACCGAATGAATGCGCGCCATCCACGATCACTTCCAGGTTATGCTTCTTAGCCATGGCGGCGATCTTTTTCACCGGCATGATCTGTCCCACCCAGTTGATCACATGGGTGATGTGGATGATCTTTGTGCGGGCCGTAATGGCTTTCTCATACGCGCTCACGATCTCATCATCATCTTCTATCGGGAATTGAAAACTCAGTTGTTTGTATACGATCCCTTCGCGTTCCGCCCGTTGTTTCCAGGCATTGATCATATTGGGATAATCCTGTTTGGTGCCGATCACTTCATCGCCGGCCTTCAGGTCAAGGCCAAAGATCACCGTATTCAATGCCTCTGTGGCATTCCGGTTCACAGCAATTTCTTCGGGCGAACAGCCGGCCAGTAAAGCCAGTTTCTGCCTGAGCGGTTCACGGCCCTGGTCAAGGATGCGCCACATATAATAAGAAGGACCTTCATTCGATAGTTTGTTGTACCGCTCCACCGCTTCCTGTACGATCCGGGGTGAAGGACTGACACCGCCATTGTTGAGGATGATCAGGTTGGAATTTACCGTGTAAGCCTGCTGGATCACCATCCAGAAGTCTTCATCCGCCGCAGCCTGCTCGGGCGTCAGCTGTTGGATCTTCTGCGCGGCAGCCTCCCAAGACGCAGCATGCACCTGGTTAAATAAACTGTTGGCAGAGAAAGCTCCTGCCAGCAAACCAACCTGTTGTAAAAATTTTCTCCTGGGTTCCATGTACGAATATTGAGGAAGAAAGTTAACGATTTTATAAGATGATTCCTCTCGTATCTTTGCGGCTGAAACAAGTCCCCATGAGGAAGAAAGGATTCTTACTGATCACCACCTTGCTGTGCTCCGCCTACAGTACCGGGTTATTGGCCCAGTGTTCCATCTGCACCAAAACCGCTTCGCAGCTGGGTGAGGGACCCGCTTCTGCACTCAATTCCGCCATCATTTACCTGGCAGCCGCCCCTTTCCTGATCATGGGCTATATTGGCTGGCGCTGGTGGAAGACCGAAAAATCCTTACACAACGAAGGATCCGGAGGGAATATCGAATCATGAGTCTGCCTGGCGGCAGACAGGCAAGGAATATTGAATGATGAAGTGGTATTGAACCCTGGCACCGCCGAAATTGGTTGCCTGACCAACATCCTGAACGGGCATCTAATATTGAGTGAAAAATGACATTGAACCCTGATCCCAATTTCTACGCCAGGCATCTTCAACGTGTATGCTTTTATCCAGAGCAATTCCGTTAAATAACTCATTCATATGAAATCGGTTTGCACCCTTCGCTGCTGTTTGTATCACAGCGTGATCTGTGAATTCCCATGGTATCAAATGGTGAGCTTGTTTAACATCTCCTGCTAAAAGTCCTATGCAAAGGAAGCTTATATCTTGAAAAAGTTAGCAAGTTGATTATCGTTGACATCCTCCCTGCCCTAAAGAATCAGGTGAATATCAATGATGTGTCAGAATACCATCCATTGTTACGTCAACAGTCACTTTATTTTTAGTTGCACCTTTCAGGTAAAAGAAAGAAAGTATTACCCTATTATTTGACCCCTTCGAAATAGTAAAATCACTATCGCCAAATATATCTTTCCATACAAACAGCGACTGGCGCGGGTTTTCACCGATCTCGGAAATCGCTACATATATATTGTTAGTAACTTCATCTGATTCAGGCTGCTTTGCACTTCCGCTTTTATTGCCAACAATATAGACTCGAACAAAAATATTGGCAGTTTCTAATTCATAGGTTTTCCTAAGATTATTTAAAACATGGTTTAAGCCGACATTGTTGACCTTCTTAAACTCTTTGTTTTGAGAATGTGCAGTGTTTATGATAGAAAAAAATAAAAAAAAGACGAAAATGCCCCTATTTAATTGCCTGTTCATAAAGAATATTTATAATCCATTAATTGCGAAATGAATATGATCACCATCACCGTCTATAGCAAAAGGTGATCTAAGTTCTAATTTTAATGCAGGTCCGAAATTTTCTCTGCCGCCGATGTTGGTCGCCCGGCCAACATCCTGAACGGGGCATCTAATACTACATGAAAAAATGACATTGAACCCCTGATGCAAATTTCTACGCCAGGTATCTCTTGATGAACTGGTACAGGTTGGTATCGGTCGCTGCTTCCAGTTGCTTTTTCAATTCTGCTTTATCTACATCTTTCATCCGGCGCTGCTGTATCAGGTGGTAGGCTTTCTCGGCCAGTAACCAGTATTTTTTATCGTTGTCCTGTACCAGTTGCTGGTGTGTTTGGATCTTCTCAAACAATTCCTTCACGCCTTCTTTCTGCGAAGCCACTGTTTTTACAATGGCGATCTCATGCGTGGTGCGGTGGAAGGCCGGTGCCAGCATCAGACGCAGGTTCCTGACAAAACTATCTGCATCGGGCCTGTCGGCCTTGTTCACCACGAATATGTCGGCGATCTCCATCAGGCCAGCTTTCATGGTCTGCACTTCATCACCGGCTTCGGGCACCATCACTACCACCGTGGTATCTGCCAGTCCGGCGATCTCGATCTCGCTCTGTCCTACACCTACCGTTTCAATGATCACCTGGTCAAAACCCGCTGCTTTCACCAGGTCGGCTATTTCAATGATCCTGGGATGTAATCCGCCCAGGCTGCCGCGTGTGGCCAGTGAACGAATAAATACCGATGGATGATTGTACCACTCACTCATCCGGATCCTGTCGCCCAGTACGGCCCCCAGGTTAAACGGTGAGGAAGGGTCCACGCATAACACGGCCACTTTCTGGTTCTGCGCCACCATTTCTCCGATCAGTGCATCCACCAGGGTACTTTTACCTGCCCCCGGCGGACCGGTGATGCCGATGATGCGGGTATCTGACACAGCGGGAAGCTGCTGCATCAGCCATTCATAACCCGCCACTTCATTTTCAACCAATGAAATGGAACGGGCCAGTGATTTGATATGGCCTTTCTGTATCTCAGCTAATAATTCTTCCCACATGATTGCTAAAGTAATCCGGAAGAACGAATTTAGACGCATGGCAACAGTCCTGTTGAAAAATAAATGGAGAGAAGCCTGGATCTGCTGGATGCTGGTGGGCCTGCTGGTGGGTTTACTGGTGAGCCGTGCACTCGTTTCCTTTACCTCTGTACTGATGGTACTGCCTTTCTTTTTCAGGGATCAGCAACAGCCGGTACAACGGAACCTACTGTTTGCCATCTCCCTGCTGCTCTTGCCGGTACTGTTGTCCGGGTTGTGGAGCAGTGACAGCGCTTCCTGGTGGAACAGTGTGGCTGTTCGCTTACCCTTACTGACCCTATTCCTAGGGTTAAGTTCCGTAACCATTTCCCAACGCAATAAAACCCGATTGGTATACCTGTACCTATTGCTGATCTGCCTGGGTTGTACCTGGAGCCTTTCACAATACCTGACCGATCCCACGGCCATGCACGAAGCCTATCTCAGGGCAAAGACCTTACCCACACCCAGCGATGATGACCATATCCGTTTCAGCTGGATGGTGGTGGTGGCCATCCTGCTGGGCATCCATCTTGTATTTACCGAACAGAAACAACAGACCCGGTTATGGATATCGGCAGCCATTGTTTTCCTGATCGTGTACCTGCACCTGCTTGCTGCCAAAACGGGCCTGGTGGGTCTGTATGGAGGTATCGGCATCTATATTTTATATATCCTCTTCATCCGCAAACAATGGAGAACAGCACTGGCCATAGTGGCAACAGGTATAACTATGGCTGCCATCTGTTACCTGACACTTCCTACTTTACGCAACCGCATACAATATGTGGTCTATGACCTGTCCAATTACGCAAAGGGCAATACCCTGCCCGGCTACACCGATGCTTCACGCTTATGGTCGATGAAAGCCGGTTACCAGCTTACCCTGCAGCACCCATGGCAGGGTGTGGGTTTTGGGGATATGCGCAGCGCCGTGGATCAATGGCATACGGTACATCATCCCGAAAGCCCGGACTATGAACGTTTCTTACCCGCCAACGAATGGCTGGTATATGGAACAGGCAGTGGCATTCCCGGATCCATTTGTTTTACCATGGGTTTCCTGGCGTTGCTGTATTTCACTACCAGGAGAAATATCTTATCGGTGATCCTTTCGGTTACCGCCATACTGCCTTTTTTGTTTGATGATACACTGGAAGGACAAACAGGCGTGATAGTATTGGCTTTTATTGCTTTCTTTGGGCAACAGAAACTTACAGAAACACCGGTCACGCATGAATAATCAGATCTCCGTCGTTATCATCTGCCGCAATGAAGCGCATATCATCGGTAAAACCATTACGGCTGTAAAGGGATTTGCCAGCGATATCGTGGTAGTTGATAGTGGCAGTACGGATGGCACCCAATCAATCGTTACCTCACTGGGCACCCGGCTGATCGAGACCGGATGGGAAGGATATGGTCCGAACAAGAACAAAGGGGTGGCTGCCGCAGCCAACGACTGGATCCTGTCCATCGATGCAGATGAGATCGTTGACCACGAACTGGTCCACACCTTACAAAACCTGCCTCTCACCGATACTTCAGTGATCTATATGATCCGGTTCCGTGCCTTCCTGGGTGAGCAGATGATCCGGTATGGGGAATGGAGCAACGACCGCCATATCCGCCTCTACAACCGGAAACACGGCGGCTGGAACCAGGCCGCGGTGCATGAGGGACTGGTATTCCCTGCCGATACCAGAACCGTTACCCTCAAAGGATATATTCATCATTATACCTCACGCAACCTCGAGGACTTTGCTGCCAAGACCGTGAATTATGCCATGCTGAACGCCCAGAAATACCACCAGCAGGGCAAACGGGCCGGATGGCTGAAATGCAGGCTGGCACCCGCTTTTTCGTTCATCAAGAACTACCTGTTCCGGCTGGGATTCCTGGATGGGGAAGCAGGCTATACTGTTGCCCGGATGAACGCCTGGTACACCTGGCTCAAATATGCGCGGCTAAGAGAACTGAACAAAGGCAACGGTCAATCCGTGTAAGGATTACTTTTGCTGCATGACCAATTTCATCCCGATATTTCCTTTGGGCATCGTGGTTTACCCGGGCGAACAGGTGAACCTGCACATTTTCGAACCCCGTTACAAGCAACTGATCACAGAATGTTATGCGGAGGCCAAACCGTTTGGCATCCCGGTTGTACTGGAGAAAGGCCTTTCTGAAATGGGCACACTGGTGACCATCACCGGTATTGCAGAAGTGTACGAGGACGGCAAAATGGATATCCATACCAAAGGCCTCCAGGTGTTCAGGACACTGGAACTGATCAAATCCATTCCTGACAAACTCTATAGCGGTGCTATTGTGAACTACCCGAACAATGGAGAGACAAGGCAACCCAAACTGATGCAGCGGGTACTCGAACATATCCGGGAGCTGCACCGGCTGCTGAACATACAGAAGGATTTTCACAAACCCGACGATGAGCTCACCAGTTACGATGTGGCGCACCATGCCGGTCTTTCGCTGGAAGAGGAATATGAATTACTGGGACTTTTTCATGAGATTCACCGCCTGGAATACCTGAAACAGCACCTCAGCAAAGTGCTGCCGGTAATGACCGGGATGGAAGCACTCAAAAAAAGGATCCAGCTGAACGGGCATTTTAAAGAGCTGAAAGGCTTTAATTTTGACAGGTAACGGGCGTGAGTCGTGAGTAGTCAGTGGGGAGTAGGGAGTGAATGGGCAATGGTGAATGGATTTCCATCATGGCCTATTGCCCATTCACCATTGCCGATTCACGACTGACGACTCACGACTCACCACTCACCACTCACTATGCAAACCACTATTTGTTTCGATTTTGGCAATACCCGGTTAAAATGCGCCGTATTCCACGGCAGGGACTTCAAGGAAGAAGTGGTACTGGATAATGCCGAGCCCGATACTATCCAGGAACTGGTGAACCGGTTCCGGCCGGATAATTCCATCCTGTCATCGGTGATCAACCATCCGCCAGAAATAGAAGCGGTGCTGGCCGGGGGTAGCCGTTTTCATAAGCTGGGCCATACCAGTCAACTGCCTTTCACCACCCCCGTAGGTAAACCGGAAACCATCGGGGCCGACAGGCTGGCCATCTGTGCCGCATCGGTAGACCTGTTCCCGGGACGCCATAACCTGGCCATCGGGCTGGGTACCTGTATCACCTATAATTTCATCAACCAGGCGCACGAATTCCTGGGAGGCAGCATCTCTCCGGGCATGAACATGCGTTTCAGGGCCATGCATGAGCAAACCGCCCTGTTACCCCTGATAAAGGCAGAATACGGCTTCCCGCTGGTGGGATATGATACCAAAACCAATATTTTAAGCGGTGTCATCCTTGGAATGGCCCGGGAGATCGACGGAATTATTGACGATTATGCCCGTAAATACGGGAACTTTAACGTGCTGTTAACCGGGGGTGATATGGGTTTTTTTGTACCACACCTAAAAAACAAGATATTTGCCGACCCTAACTTAATCTACAAAGGCCTGTATGCGATCAGTGAGTTCAACAACCGCTAGGATTTTCCTGGCTATTTTACCGGTTTCTTTTCTGCTTAGCTCCTCTGCGCAACAGAACTCCCCTTTTTCCAGGTACGGTCTGGGAGAATTCTATACCAACCAACACGTGATCAGCCGCTCCATGGGAGGCCTCACGGCGGCCTATGCAGATGGTCTCAACAACAACGTGGGCCAGGCGGTCAATTTCAACAATCCGGCTACTTACGGTTCCCTGTACATGGTGACCTTTGATGTGGGCCTGACCATCGACTCACGTTCGCTCGTCAGCAAAACACCTGCCGGAAAGTTCAGCACCAATAATTTCGTGCCCTCCTATCTTTCCCTGGGTATGCCCCTGAAAAGAGGAAAGGGCTGGGGATTGGCCTTTGGTTTAAAGCCCCTTAGCAACATCAGTTACTCTATCGAGAGCCGCGAAAGGGTTGCCGGCGACAGCCTGCAGACCGTTTACGAGGGACAAGGCGGTTTAAACCAACTATTCATCGGTGTCGGTAAAAAGGTTGGCAACTTCAGCATCGGCTTCAATACCGGTATGAATTTCGGAAAGAGAGAGATCGATACCAGGAAAGCTTTCCTGAACGATACGGTATCGTATTACAAATCCATCTCTTCTACCAAAACCAGCTTCAGCGGCATGTTCCTGAATGCCGGTTTCCAGTATGAGTTCTCCCTGGGTAAAAAAGTGAATACGGAAGCCAAGACCACCGAGAACTACCTGCTGAGACTGGGTGCGACCGCAACCCTGCAGCAGAAACTGAATGCCTCACAGGACCTCATCAAACAGACCTATACCGCTACCGTGAACGGTGATTACAAGATCGATTCTGTGGCTGAGCAATTCAACGTAAAAGGCAAGATCGAATTACCTGCTACCTATACTGCAGGATTCACCCTTCATAAGACACTGAGCAACCAGCGTGGTATTTTTGAAATGTGGTCGATCGGTGCAGAATACACTTCTACACAATGGACCAAATACCGATTCTATGGTCAGCCGGATCAACTGTCCAACAGTTGGCAGATGAAACTTGGAATACAGTTCTGCCCCGATCCATCTTCGGGCCGTGGATACTGGAACAATGTGAACTACCGCGCGGGTGTGTTCACCGGCAAGGATTATATCAATGCTGATGGAAATGGCCTGAAACAGTTCGGCGTATCCTTTGGTGCCGGTTTGCCCATCAAGAAGTGGAGGGGTTACGATAACCAGTTCACTTTCCTGAATACCGCATTCCAGGTAGGCAAACGCGGTTCGGCCATTAATAATGTTACAGAAAACTATTTCCAGTTCACTCTGGGAATGAGTTTCAGCGATCTTTGGTTTACCAAACGCCGGTATGATTAATCAGGTACACCATAAAATATGCTTCTTAGCAGCCTTATTGATGGGCTGCTTTTTTATGCAGTCCTGCGAAAACGATGTGAACGAAGTAAGAGAGCTGGGCCGTAAAAAAGAAAATGTGGAAGAAGGCCGGAACATTGACAGTTACCTGAGCATGGACGGCAAAATGAAAGCACACCTGACCGCTCCGCTCATGCTCCGTTACCAGGGCGATACCGGCAGAAAAACAGAATTCCCCAGGTCATTGCACGTGGATTTTTATAATGACAGTACCACGCGCATCGAAAGCCAGTTAAGCGCCCTATATGGCCGCTATATGGAGAACGAAAGCAAGGTATACCTCCGTGACAGCGTTGTCGCCTTTAACGTGAAGGGCGATACCCTGTTCTGTAAAGAAATGTACTGGGACCAGAACCAGCAGAAATTCTATACCGATAAAGAGGTCACCATCAGCCAGCGTTATCCTAAAAAGCGTTTCTCGGGTATTGGTATGAACTGCAACCAGGACCTGACCAACCTTACCCTCTACAAAATACAACCGGGCAGTTTTGCCATGATCGCCGACAGCCTGGCCAACGGGAACGGTCCTGCTGCGGATACTACGCATAAATAGGCCCTATCCCGGCATTTATTTGATCGGCTTGCTGCAGCATATTTGTACCTTGCTGTTCTAAAAAAGATCCACCATGGAATACAGAAGAATGGGGCGCAGCGGCCTCGAATTAAGCGTGCTCAGTTTTGGCAGCTGGGTAACTTTTCACAAACAGATCGCCGATAACAGCGCTGATGAACTGATGGGCGTTGCCTATGATAATGGTATCAATTTCTTTGATAACGCAGAAGGCTATGCTTTTGGCGAAAGCGAGAAAATGATGGGACGCGTACTGAAGGCAAAAAAATGGGACCGTACCTCGTTCACCCTTTCCTCAAAAGTATATTTTGGCTGGCGCGGCAAAGACAACAAACCCAACCAGACCGGGCTCAGCCGCAAACACATTGTAGAAGCCTGTCACGAAGCACTGGGCCGTTTACAGACAGATTACCTGGACCTCTATTTCTGCCATCGCCCCGATACCCATGTACCCATTGAAGAAGTGGTCTGGACCATGCACAACCTGATACAACAGGGTAAAGTGCTTTATTGGGGAACCAGCCAATGGAGTGGCGCGGAGATCATGGAAGCCCACCGTGTGGCCCATCAGTACCACCTTATCGGACCCACTGTTGAACAGCCACAGTACAATATGTTCGAACGTTTTAAAGTGGAGCAGGATTACCTGCCGGTATTCAAAAACGTTGGCCTGGGAACTACCATCTGGAGCCCGCTGGCCGCAGGTTTTTTGACCGGCAAGTACAATGAGGGGATCCCCGCAGATTCACGTCTGGCCATTGAAGGTTTTGACTGGCTCAAAAACCGCTGGATCCAGGATGCCAAACTGGCCAAAGTGAAACAGCTGACAGAACTGGCAGGCGAGTTGGGCGTATCCCTTGCGGCCCTGGCCATTGCCTGGACCATCAAAAACCCCAATGTGACCACCGCCATCCTCGGTGCCACCAAAAGAACGCAGCTGGAAGAGAACCTGAAAGCACTGGATGCCGTAAAACTGCTTTCAGAGGACGTCATGAACAAGATCGAAGAGATCCTGCAGAATAAGCCATTTCTTGACCTGGCGTAGTTGGTGTTCAGTAGATAGGTATATAAAGTAAATAAGTATATAGGGTAGAGACAACGAGGGGGGAGAGAAGGCGGGTCCTTCGCCAATCCTCTCTATTTACCTTATATACTTATTTACTTTATATACCTATCTGCTTTTTATACTTTCCCATCATACATAATGCTAAAAAAATAATCACTCCCCCTTCCAACCTTTCCCATACCCCTTACTCTTATTACCAGACAACTATTGGAACAGGTCAGTAACATACAAACGGCTGTTGTGAGAAGAGCCTGCAAGGGCGATACAGAAGCGCAGGCCTGGTTATACCAGCAGTATAGCAAGAGCATGTTCAATATCTGTACGCGTATGACAGGCAACCGCAACGATGCAGAGGATCTGCTGCAGGATGCTTTTATACTGGCATTCCGTAACCTGGGGCAGTTAAAGGACCCGTTGCAATTTGGCGGCTGGCTGAAAAGGATCGTGGTGAATGAGTGCATCCGCTTTGGCAAGAAGACCATACGCTGGAACGAATGGGAAGACGAGAAAAACGATATGATCGCCGAAGAAGCAGCCGAATGGTGGAAGACCATCAGCTTCGAGATCATTCACCGGGAGATCAGGGCTTTACCGGATGGATGCAGGCAGGTGTTCAACCTGTTCGTGGTGGAAGATTTCAGTCATAGGGACATTGCCGAACAACTGGGCATTTCCGAATCGACCAGTAAAAGCCAGTACCACAGAGCCCGGCAATTATTAAAAGAACGCATTAGCAGACAAATTCAGATACATGGATGAGCTGAAGAAATACATACAGAACCATGCAGGTGAGCTTGATGTGGATGAACCCGGTCCGCAGGTATGGGAGCAGGTACGACAACACACTGCCCCCCGGCAAGCAAAGCTGGTAACGATCTCCCGGATACACTGGGCAGCTGCGGCCTGTGTGGTATTACTGGCGGGTATCAGCGGTTGGCAGTGGTTCCGCACAGAGGGGAATACTTCAACCGACCTGGCTGGCAAAACAAACCAAACAGCACCAGCCATTGAGCGTACACCGGTACCTGTGGAAGAACCCTCTACGACCAACCTGGCGCAAGAGCAGCCTGCTGCACCCAAACAGGAAATGGCAGGCAGAAAAAAACAAAAAACGACCACCGAAACCGCGATGGAGCATTCACTAAGAGACCTGGAGAATAGTTTCACACAGGTCATCAACCTGCAGCGGGAAAGGGTCAGCAGCATACCCATGTATGCGGAATCACCGGATTATTTCAAAGATTTTACCATACAGATCCAACAGATGGAGAAAGAGGAGAGGCAGATCAAATCGGACATTGCAAGGCGCGGCATGACCGATGCATTACTTGACCAGCTGATCAACCTCTATCAACAAAAATTGGCTGTGCTTAAACAATTACAGCTGGAAATGACCAAGACCAACAACCGCTACAAACAATACCGCGGACCTGTTGATGCCACGCAGGCCTATTTCCTGAAAATCTAAACCCCATGATTGATATGAAAACAATGACAGTTTACTTCTTCTTATCGGCCGTCCTCAGCCTTACCATACATTCGACGGCCGTTGCACAACAAACAGCCGTTACCGTAAATCCTTCGGTCGCTATCACCGTACCAGACCAGGTTTGGGTGGAGGGCAGGCAATTGGGGAGAAAACAGTTTAAAGACGAGGACCTCAAATCAAAAGAGGTCAGCAAGGAAGTGGCTGTACCCAAAAATGGCGAGATCTTTATCGAAAACGCATCGCGCAGTATGGTAGTAAAGACCTGGGACCAGCCCAAAGTGAAAGTGAGCACCACCATCTACTACGATGGTGACAACAAACTATCCGATGAGGAATGGCTGGAAAAAGCAAACCTGTCTGTAAAAACACTCGGCAATTCTGTGAAAATCAAATCAGGCACCACCAGTAGCGGCGGCTACCGGGTGTATAGTTCAGGAAGCATGACCTTTTACGGATCAGGAACAGGCAACAATGTGACCGTATTCAATGGCAGTGGGCAGGATATCGGCACCAAGTCCGGCCCCAAAAGAGTGGTGACCATTACCATCCCTGCAGGAAGTAATATTGAACTGGAGAGCAAATATGCCGATGTAACCCTACCTGCCAATATCGGCGAAGCCAATATTGAACTTGCCAATGGCAACCTGGAAGCAGAGAACCTGGGCAAACTCGTACTTCGTTCCAAATATTCCAATGTGAATGTGGGCGATGTGAAAAATGCGGAGATCGAATTCACCAACGGCCGATTCAGCGCCAGGAATATCACCGATCTGGATATCGACAGTAAATATTCCACCATTGAAATGGCCACCGTGAACAAACTGACCATACGCAGCACCAATGACGAATATGAACTGGAAGAGGCTGATGAGGTACGTGGCCGGAAATCGTATGGCAACCTGCGCATCACCAGACTGAACAAATCCATCGATGTGGAAGGCAGCAATGCCGATATCAAGATCCGGAAAACAGCACCCACACTCAGCCTGATCAGGATCGACGATAAATATGCCGATATCCGCATCCCGCTGCGCGATGTAAAAAACTACAGCGTTGATTTTACCGGCGGCTACAGTTCCGTATATGGCAATTTTGAAAAGAAAGTTCCATTGACACTTGCCGATAAATCAGAGAACAAAACCAGCAAAGAGACGCCGGCCGCAGAAGGAAAAGGGGTACTGAAAGCCACAACGATCACCGGAATCGTTACTCCCTCCAGAATGATGACTGAATGGAGAGACGATAACAGTCCCAATATGTTTACCGCTACCGTAGGTGATGGCAATGGATTGAAAATAGTGATGAAATGCCAGAACTGTACCGTAGACTTCAAATAGGATTTGAATATCGAATATTGAACAAGGAATGTTGAATGATGATCGGAAAGCACTTCACCATTCAACATTCCTTGCTCGATATTCATCATTCCCACGAGCTCACACAGCCGATTTTTCTCATGTTTTTATTGATCGGTGACCTTGCCCCGTTTTTACGGGGCATTTGTGTGGGGGGATCGTCAATCGTGAGTGGTGAGTAGGGAGTAGGGATAAAGCGTTAACTGACGGGTACTTACATGGCAACCTCTTATTTCTGATAAGCTATTTGGAAAATAAAATTTTGTAATTTGTTTCTGGCATGCCTGATAGCAAGTACGAAAGGCGACTGTATGAAGGTTAACGAAGTTTATACAAAAAAGCAATATCCGCCTTTTAGATAGGGATTTGCTAATTGCTGAACCATCCAAGGCCCTTATGCAACTATTTAAAACTATACGACTTGTCTGGACGTTTTACAGGAATTTTATATTCTTGTCTTCGATCATTACAGTCATTTGTCTTAGGGCATTCTGGCTATTGGGTTGGGCTAGTTTCTTTGGCATCTTCTGGAGCAAGATTCTGACCATGGCGCTGATCTATTATTTTATCAATATCAATAAAAAGAAAGAATACTACTACTATCAAAATCTGGGTATTTCAAAGACACTTCTTTGGACAGCCTCTTTAACTTTCGATTTTATTCTATTTATCTTTTTACTCATCCTGACATATTTTTTAAGATGAATCACGTACTGGAGGTAGATAGCGTTCAATTACAGTTTCACGGCAAAAGAATATTATCAGATATTTACCTTGCATGCGAAACCGGAAAGATAACAGGGTTATTAGGAAAGAACGGGCAAGGCAAGTCATGCCTGTTGAGGATCATTTATGGTAGTTTACCCTGTGAAAAGTCCGTCCGGTTTGATCATATCTCTATCAGAGAAAGTTTCAGGCGACCTGATCTATTGGTCTATTTGCCACAGTTTAATTTTATCCCAAAGTCGCTTTCGCTTGGTCGGGTTTTTCAAGATTACGGGCTGAACTACAGCGAATTTCAAAATAGGTTCCCTGAGTTTACAGATAACAACAGGTCCTCTATCAGCAGTCTTTCAGGAGGAGAGTGCAGACTGATAGAGATTTATATAATTCTGAAATCCCCATCGCAGTTTGCCATATTGGATGAACCTTTTACACACCTGAGCCCCTTACAAATAGAGAAGGTTAAAGAACTGCTTACGGAAGAAAAGGCAAACAAGGGTTTACTTATCACCGATCATATGTACAGGCATATAATTGATTTGTATGATACGCTTTATGTGCTATCCAATGGTTAGACACATGTAACCAACAGCATTGCAGATATAGAAACTTTGGGCTATGCGAACCTTTAGTCACTATCTGTCGGTGGAATAGTTAGCCTTAAACAGGATCACCCCTGCCATAACAGGCCGCAATATTTTCCTCAGCTATTCACTTCCATCACTTTCATAGCATAGTGCTGGTGGTGATGGGCCGGTGCATTATCTTCATAACAGGCTATTTTACAAAACAGGATCCAAGGCTGGTCACTGGCAGGCTTTGGCAGCCATAAGGTACAAGGCTCCTCTTTTTTTCGGGGCAGGAATACCGGCGATGTCACAGCCGTAACGGAAGGGTGGTTTTCACCACAGGGATCGCCAGATAACAGAATGGCCGAAAATTCGAACCCATTGATGATCTGGTTCTTGGCAACGATGATATCTCCATGCGTAGGCCAGGAAAACCGCAACCCGATACGGCCCTCCTCCTTTTGCACGAACGGCTCGCCGATGAAGAGGGATGATAATGGGTGATTTTTCTGAAAATCATAGTTGCGGAAAAAAGCATAACCTGCTTTTCCTGATCGTGTAAGGCTTTTATGAAGAAAAGAGGAGAACCGGGTATTGATCCGGCCGGGACTCAACCCAAGTAAATAAGGCCTCAAAACCTGTAACATCCTGCTGGCTGCCTTACTCGAAACAGAAAGATGGCTGGCATGCGCCAACATCTTATCGTTCAATACTGCTGTTTTCTTTAAACCACGTTTCAGACGCCAAAAGCTGCCCTCACGTGTTTTAACCAGAATATACCTTTCCGGGTCGGGGCAGGGTGGTAACTGATGCATGGTTTCTCTTATAGCTAAGTTATAGTTAAGTTATAGCGAACTTATAGCTAAGATCCTCCAGTCACTATCCAGTCATTCTCCGATCTCTGCCCTTCCTGCACAAGGCTCCTAACCATTCCATAGCCGGTAGCTATCCATCCTGTATTCCCTTACCTGCAAGTACATACAACAACTGATCCAACACCTGACAAAAGGGAATTGATTCTTACTGCCTTCTTGGTTAAATATACACAGCGGTCATGGCTTTGTCAAGGGCTTACTGATGATAAACCGGCGCCTGCCGCTACACACAGAAAACTTTCTCCTAAGATAATTTTCCAACTGCACGCCTAATCCTATCATTTACAACAACTATCATCCTAAACAGTACTGCACTAACAGAAAAAATTCTAATACCCCCACTCAGCAAATAAAATAACCACCACCTCACTCACCACTCACTACTCACCACTCACGACTCACCCTCTTGTTAATCACAATTTTTCTGTAATTTTCACCCATGACAGAGTTGTATACCCTTATCTGGATAGGCGTTACATTGATCCTGATCGGTTTTTTTGCCGGTTATGAGATCGCATTTGTATCGGCCAACCGGTTGAGTATCGAACTCAAGAAAAAACAGGGCAAGAAAAGCGGGATCATCTTATCCAATTTTATGGAACATCCCGCCCGTTTCATCGGCACCTGCCTGATCGGATTGAACATTTTCCTGGTGATCTACGGTTTACTGGTACATGAGCTCATGTCGAAGACCATCTGGACGGCCCTCTGGACCAGCCTGAAATTCCAGAACGAATATGTGAAACTGGGGTTTGATACGTTGA
This sequence comes from uncultured Sediminibacterium sp., assembly GCA_964460235.1. GTDB lineage: Bacteria > Bacteroidota > Bacteroidia > Chitinophagales > Chitinophagaceae > Sediminibacterium. The sequence continues at coordinate 27,994 of CAYWPM010000008.1, forward strand.
TGTCGTCACTGGTGGTACTGGTTTTTGGTGAGTTCATCCCCAAAGCCATTTTCAGGGCCAAGGCAGATTCGCTGCTGAGCTTCTTTGCACGCATAGCCGACTTCTTCCATACTCTGTTCCTGCCACTGACCAACTTTTTTGTGGATGTGTCTCAATGGATCCTGAAATACATGTTCAATGTACGGGTAAAGGACAAGGAAGATGCGTTCACCAAAGTGGACCTGGAACATTTTTTCCAGCAATCCAAAGAACAGGATGAGGATAGCCAGGAACTAAATACCGAGCTGTTCGAGAATGCGTTAAGTCTCCCTATGGTAAAGATCAGGCAATGCCTGGTTCCGAGGACCGAGATCGAAGCCATTGACATCAACACATCAATTGAAGAAGCCAAAAGGACCTTCATCAGTACGCAGTTGAGCAAACTGGTGGTATACGATGAAAATATCGATAATATTCTCGGGTATATACACCAGCTAGACCTGTTCAGGAAACCTGATTCCATCCGTTCGGTGTTGCATCCCATCATGGCCGTACCGGAGAGTATGAGCGCTACGGACCTGATCGGAAAATTCACCAAGGAAAGAAAAAGTATTGCCTGGGTGGTGGATGAGTTTGGTGGCACCGCGGGCATTGTGACCATGGAAGACGTGCTGGAAGAGATCTTTGGTGAGATACAGGACGAGTACGATGTGGAAGAACTGGTAGAAAAACAGCTGGCAGAAGACGAATTCATTTTCAGCGGCCGCATGGAACTGGACTACCTGAATGAGAAATACGATATGAAGTTCCCTTCGGGTGAATCTGAGACCCTGAGCGGTTATATCATCAACGAACACGAAACTATTCCCAAGCAGAAGGAGACCATCATCATCGATGATTACCGGTTCGATATCCTGAATGTAAGTGATACCCGGATCGAGTCGGTAAAAATGAAGATCCTCCGGTAAAGGCCATTACAGCATAGTCATCTGTTCAATGGAACGCTCCATGAAAAAAGCCTATTTCTCTGTTGGTTATCAAAGCAGACGGTCGCTGGAAGCCGAGATCGACGCTATCCGGGAAGCGCTGATCAGACACCAGATCCATCTCTTCATTTTTGTGGACCAATACCGTTTCTCTCCACAGGAACAACAACAGATGATGCAGCAGGCTTTCCACGACATTACGGAGGCTGACCTGCTGATCGCCGAAGTTTCCGAAAAAGCCATGGGTGTGGGAATTGAGATCGGTTATGCCGCTGCCCTGCAAAAACCCGTGATCTGCCTGCGCCATGCAGGGGCCGAACATTCCACCACCGCATCCGGAACTGCCACCCATTCTCTTACCTACGCGAACGCCGGTACAATAGCCGCCGTTCTGGAACCGGTACTGGCTGAACTGTAAACCGGCTACCTCCCGGAATTGCCGGCACCAACCCCCAAAATCGGCTCTCCAACCCCAAAAGCCCTGTTTTTTATGTTATCCATACCCGTAACTTTGGCCGCTGATAACAGTCAAAGAACACAATGGCAATATTTAACAGAAACCGCGGATCGGAAAACAATGAGATGACCTTTATCGATCATCTTGAGGAATTAAGGATACATATCATCCGTTCGGTACTGGCCATACTGGTCATGGCGGTCATCATCTTCATTTACCGCAACTGGGTTTTCGATAACGTGATCTATGGCCCGCTGAACCCGGATTTCATCAGCTACCGTAAACTCTGCCAGTTCAGTCACTGGGCACATATGGGCGATGCACTTTGTATGCCCGCCGTAAAAGTGAACATGATCAGTAACACATTTGGCGGGCAGTTCCTCAGCAGCATTTCCATGGCACTGATCGGTGGTATCATTGCAGCGTTCCCCTTTATATTCTGGGAATTCTGGCGTTTTGTGAAACCCGCTTTGAAAGAAAAAGAACTCAAGAACACCCGCTTTGTGATCTTCTGGGTAAGTTTCTTCTTTTTTACCGGTTCTGCCTTTGGTTATTTCCTGCTGGGACCTTTCACTTTCAATTTCCTGGGTGGTTTTCAGCTGGGTACACAGGGTTTCATCACCACCATGCCCACACTGGCGGATTATATAGATAACCTCACCAACATCATACTGGGTTGCGGACTGGCATTTGAACTGCCGGTACTGGCTTTTATCCTTACCAAGATCGGCCTGATCACACCCAGCTTTCTGCGCCAGACGCGCAAGTACGCCCTGGTGGTCATCCTGATACTGGCAGCTTTCATCACACCCAGTCCGGACTGGATGAGCCAGATGATCGTATTCATTCCTTTATGGCTGCTGTATGAACTGAGTATCCTCGTTTCTGCCAAAGCAAAAAGGGAGCAGGACAAACAGGAAGACGAAGAATGGGATTAACCCGGATCGGCAGAACTGGTTTGGGGTAACAGGTAGTTAAAATGGTTAAATGGGGTTAAAATAGTTAAAAGGTGTGTGGTCGGCTGCGCTTGTGCTTAATTACCTCCCTTAACTCTAACTCCTTTCAGCCCCCTTGACCCATTTAACCCTTTTAACCCTCTTGACTATTTTAACCATCTTGACCCTACCCCATTCACCCCTTCTCCATTCGTACATTATTTTGCAGCGCTATCTATTCAATCCGTTAACTTAGCTTCCCTAATCAACACACATGAATTTCGTTTTCGACCCCTCCAAACCCATTGCCATCGGTTGCGACCATGCCGGCTTTGAGTACAAAACAGCCCTCGTAAAATGGCTGACCGATAAAGGTTTTCAGGTAAAGGATTTTGGCACCTATTCTGCCGACTCAGTTGACTATCCCGATTTCGCCCATCCTACGGCCAGCAGTGTTGAGAACGGTGAGACCTCTTTCGGTATCCTGCTTTGCGGCAGTGCCAACGGGGTGGCCATCAGTGCCAACAAACACCAGAAGATCCGTGCGGGTCTTTGCTGGCAGAACGATGTGGCATTGCTGGTACGCAAACACAACGATGCCAATATGATCTGTATCCCCGCCCGTTTTGTATCGCTGGCGCTGGCAGAACAGATGCTGGAATTATTCATGACCACCGAATTTGAAGGTGGCCGCCACGCCACCCGCGTGGGTAAGATCGCTTGCTCTTAACCAAAACATACATGATGAAAAAACTGCTACTGCTCTGCCTGCCGTTTGCCGCAACACTGGCAATGGCGCAGAAAGGGGATGATGCTGCCGCTAAATATGCCGCGCTGATCACCCAACAGGGATTAAAAGAAAAACTGACCATCCTGGCCGGACCCGAAATGGAAGGACGCGAAACCGCTTCTCCGGGCCAGAAAAAAGCCGCTGCCTTTATTGAGGACCATTTCAAGAAGATCGGACTGAAACCAGGTAATGGCGATAGTTACCAGCAATTATATCCTGTTTACCAAGATGTACTCAGCGGCCAGAAACTGAGCGTGAACGGTAAGACCTATGCATGGGACAAAGATTACATGTTCAGCATCCAAACCATCTCTACCGGCAACTGGAAATACAATGATGTGGTATTTGCCGGATACGGTATGGTGGACTCTGCCACCAAAGTGAACGATTATGCCGGGCTGAATGCCAAAGGAAAGATCGTTCTTGTACTGGACGGTGGCACAACAGCTGCACCTGCTGCAGGTGGACGCGGTTTTGGCGGTCCTGCTGTTGCCAAGATCAATGCAGCACGTAAGAACGGTGCGGCCGGTATCATTATCGTAACCGCTGATTTCCCACGCAGGAACCCAACAGCCGTAAAAGGCCGTATGACGCTGGCGCCTGCTCCCGCTTCTGCAGCCGGTAATTTCCTGGTGGCGTATGTATCAGAAGAACTGGGTGCCGCTTTATTGGGCAGAACAGCAAAAACTTCACTGGCAGAACTGAAGAACAGCCCTAAAGGAAACTACGTATCAGAACTGGCCATCAGCGCAGAAAAGAAATCAGAGACACTGGAAAGCAGCAATGTGATCGGTGTATTACCCGGAACCGATAAAAAAGAAGAATACGTATTCCTGACCGGCCACTACGATCACCTGGGCAAACAGGGTGAAGTGATCTGGTACGGCGCCGACGACGACGGTTCAGGCACCGTGGGCGTAATGCAGATGGCCGAAGCTTTTGCAGCTGCCGCCAAAAAAGGGAACAAACCCCGCAGGACCATGATCTTCATGACAGTCAGCGGTGAAGAAAAAGGATTACTGGGCTCTGAATACTATTCAGAACACCCTACCGTAGACATGTCGAAAGTATCTGTTGACCTGAACACCGATATGATCGGAAGGGGCGACTCTTCACGCAAGGGGGATACTCTGAACTATATTTATGTGATCGGTCACGACAAACTAAGTTCTGATCTGGCCCCGATCAATGAAAGCGTGAACAAACAATACGTGAACATTGCATTGGATTACAAATACGATGATCCCAACGACCGTAACAGGATCTATTACCGCAGCGACCACTACAATTTTGCGCGCAAAGGTGTTCCGATCCTGTTCTTCTACGATGGTATGCTGGGTGCTGATTACCACAAACCCACCGACACCGTAGACAAGATCCAGTTCGGCATCATGGAAAAACGTACCCAACTGGTATTCCATACCGCCTGGGTGATCGCCAACCGTGATACCATGCTCAAAAGAGATATACCATTGACCATGCCTGCGAGATAATGATCGCAGTAAGGTCTGATAAAAGCAAAGCCGCATCAAAATGATGCGGCTTTGCTTTTATGGACAGGTGCTTATTTCGATTTTTTCAGCACCATGATTATTTCGCCCTGTGGTTGTTTTACGGTGATGCGGAGTTTGTCCTCTTTAAAATCCGCTTTCAATATATCCTCTTTCTGGTTTTTGTCGGTAGTGATGATGGTGGAATTGGCCTCATCTACTTTGTATGTGGCTGACTCTGCCATTTCCATACCCGTACCGAGTTCAGCCGTACCATCTTCCCTGAAGATGAAGGCAACATTATTGAATACACTGAGCTGCGGTTTCATCATAGCGGTAATGGAAGCCAGCTGCTGCTCATCTTTTACCTGTGCTTTCATCATCTCGCCAAAAGCAAGAGAATCTTTATCGATGCTGTAAAAGAGCATACCTGTCATCTCCACTGCAGATACGTTCCATTTACCGACTACATTGGCCTTGGTCACTTTGGTTTGCGCCTGGATCTGGAAGAACAACACCAGACTGAATCCAAGCAGGATAATTTTTTTCATGAAATGGTTTGTAGGTTATTAAGAAAAGAAAGATAAGGAGGATTAGGGGTAAAGCCGGGATCTCCCCGTTGTTTTTTTGTTACCGGGAAATATCAAATAAAAACGTCATTCCGAATAAGGGATATGCCAGCCAGTTACCCGGTATATCCCACTCGGAATGACGTTCGATACCTCTTTGTATTACCAGCCCAGCAGGTAAGCAAAGATCAATGGCACCACGATGGTGGCATCGCTCTCTACGATGAACTTGGGCGTATGAATATCCAGTTTACCCCAGGTGATCTTTTCATTGGGAACCGCACCCGAGTAGGAACCATAAGAAGTGGTAGAATCACTGATCTGGCAGAAATAACTCCAGAAAGGCACATCATGCCATTCCAGGTCCTGGTACATCATGGGCACTACGCAAATAGGGAAGTCGCCGGCAATTCCTCCACCGATCTGGAAGAATCCAACCCCTTTACCCCCACTGTTCTGGCGGTACCAGTCGGCCAACCATACCATGTATTCGATACCGCTTTTCATGGTGCTGGCTTTCAGTTCGTTCTTGATCACATATGAGGCGAAGATATTACCCATGGTGCTGTCTTCCCAACCCGGAACCACGATGGGCAGGTTCTTTTCTGCAGCAGCCAGCATCCAGCTGTTCTTGGGGTCTATCTCATAATATTGTTCCAATACGCCGCTCAGCAGCATTTTGTACATATACTCATGCGGGAAATACCTTTCACCCTTGGCATCGGCTTCTGACCAGATCTTATGGATATGCTGCTGCAACCTGCGGAAAGCCTCTTCTTCAGGGATACAGGTATCGGTAACACGGTTATAATGGTTCTCCAAGAGGTCCCATTCTTCCTGCGGACTCAGGTCGCGGTAGTTGGGAACACGTTTGTAGTGGCTATGTGCCACCAGGTTCATGATATCTTCTTCCAGATTGGCGCCGGTACAGCTGATGATGGCCACTTTATCCTGACGGATCATTTCGGCCAGGCTGATACCCAGTTCTGCGGTACTCATGGCACCGGCCAGGCTTACCAGCATTTTGCCCCCCTCCAGCAGGTGGGTCTCATATCCTTTGGCTGCATCGATCAATGCGGCGGCATTAAAATGCCTATAATGGTGCTGGATGAACTGCGAAACAGGTCCTTTACTCATGGTTCTTGATTTAGGGGGCAAAAGTAATTTTTTTGACCGGTTTTTTGCCGGAATAGGGGATTGGGCAATATTTATTTTTCCGTACCGCGATCTTACCGATATTTTTGCAGCTGACCCCTTGCATGTATTTACTGAACAGATCCATAACGATTGGTAGCCTGCGCATACCCCTGCCGGTATTTGCCTGGTTCTTTTTGGCCATACTGGCCGCCATTGCCGAGATCAGCCGCGGACAGGAGGCCATCAACAACTACTATATTTTCAAGGGGGTCTTTGAGCACACACTGGCACAAAAACATTTGTACCTGCAGTATCCCGGCGAATACCTGGACTCGAACCATTACGGTCCGCTCTTCAGCATACTGATAGCACCCTTTGCCCTTTTGCCTGTATGGCTGGGTTGTTTTCTCTGGTGCCTGGCCAATGCCGGGGTCCTGTTCTACGCCATCCAACAATTAGAACTGAGCAAAAAACAGGAGCTGCTCATCTTACTGATCGGGCTGGTGGAAATGATGACCGCCATACACAACGTACAGTTCAACCCGATGTTGACCGGATGGATCCTGTTGAGTTTTGTGTTGGTAGAAAAAGAGAAAGATGGATGGGCGGCTTTATGCATCATGGCCGGGTTCTTTATCAAACTGTATGGCATTGTGGGTGTGGCATTTTTCCTGTTCTCAAAACACAAGCTCCGTTTCCTGCTTTCCCTGGTATTGTGGGGCGTTGTCCTGTTCTGTTTGCCGATGTTGCTGTCTTCTCCGGAATTCATCATACAATCCTATAAGGACTGGCTGCAATCGCTTGTACAAAAGAATGCGGAGAACGTGAACCTGGCCGATGAGAACCTGATGCAGGATATTTCGGTCATGGGCATGATCCGCCGCATAGGGCATGTGCAGGTGAAGAATTACTTTGTGCTGGGTCCTGCCGCCCTGTTTTACGCATTACCTTTTTTGCGGACCTGCCAATACCGCTATGCGGCGTTCCGGATGAGTTACCTGAGCCTGCTGCTGATCGGCGCCGTGATCTTCAGTTCTTCGGCGGAATCTTCCACATTTGTGCTGGCGGTAACAGGTATTGCGCTGTGGTATGTGATACAGGAAGAGCCCCGTAAGAAATGGATGAACGCCTTGCTCCTGTTTGTGATCCTGCTCACAAGTCTGTCGGCAACGGACCTGTTTCCACCCTTTGTCAGGCGGAATATCATTTTACCTTATTCCCTGAAAGCACTGCCTTGTTTTACTGCCTGGTGTGTGATCGTTTACCAGTTGTTGCGCAAAGATTTTGCAGGTACGGCCCGGCCTGCCGGAACTGCAACACAAACACAGGAACTGCAGAAATAATTGTATTTTGCCTGCGCATGAAACCCTTTAGCCGTTAGCTGATGAAAAAACGGATCTCCATAGTCATTCCTGCCTGCAATGAAGAGGCCAATGTAAGTGTGATCACCAGCGCATTGCAGAAGACCTTTGCCAGCCTGCCCTATCTGTACGACATCACTTTTGTAGATGATGGAAGCACCGATGGCACCCTGAAAGAAGTGAAACAGCTGGCAGCCCTTCATCCGAATGTTTTCTTCATCTCCCTCTCGCGCAACTTCGGCCACCAGAACGCTTTAAAAGCGGGGTTGGACATGATAGATGCCGATGCCGTGATCATGATGGACGGTGACATGCAGCACCCACCGGAGCTGATCCCGGATATGATAGAAAAATGGGAAGCCGGTTACGACATCGTTTACACCATCCGCAAAGACCAGAAGGAAATGCCGTTGATGAAACGTAAAACATCCAATATGTTCTACGATCTCATCAACAACCTGTCCGATATAGAACTGGAGCCCGGCACAGCCGATTTCCGTTTGATGGACCGGAAAGTGGTGGAAGTGTTCCGTGCATTCAAGGAAACCGACCTGTTCATGCGTGGCCTGGTTAAATGGATGGGCTTCAAACAACTGGGACTGGAATATGATCCTGCACAAAGAACGCAGGGCAAATCGAAATATACCGTAAAACGGATGATCCGTTTTGCTTTACAGGGTATCACCTCTTTCAGTACCCGACCGCTGTATATTGCTGCTTATCTTGGTTTCCTGTTCTCGCTGGCTTCGTTGTTGTACATCCCTTACATTGTATACAGTTATTATTTCGGTCACCCGATCTCCGGCTGGACCTCCATGATCGCCACCATTGCTTTCTTCGGAGGATTACAATTGATGATCCTCGGTATCATCGGTATGTACCTGGGTAAACTGTTCATGCAGGGCAAGCAAAGACCGCATTATATTGTAAAAGAATCAAACCTTCCGGCATGAACCGTTTTGTGCTCCTGAGTTTCGACGTGGAAGAGTTCGACATGCCACTGGAATACAACTTTCCCATCAGTGCCGAAGAACAGATGCGCGTTGGTAAACAGGGACTGGATGCCCTTGCACCCGTTCTGTCAGATCCGGCCATTACCAGTACACTGTTCACTACGGCCAACTTTGCCATGCACTATCCCGCTGCTATCCGCCAGCTGGCGCAGCAGCATGAGATCGCTTCGCATACTTTTTATCATTCTGATTTCACAGACGAGCACCTGCTATCATCCAGACAGAAACTGGAAGAGATCAGCGGTCAGACCGTAACAGGCCTGCGTATGCCACGTATGCGCAAAGTATCGATGCAGGAGGTTAAAAAAGCGGGCTACCTCTACGATTCATCCGTTAATCCTACCTGGTTACCCGGCAGGTACAATAACCTGCACCTGCCACGTACCCTGTACCTGGATGAAGGAATGATACGTGTGCCGGCTTCTGTATCGCCCCTGTTACGCATCCCGCTTTTCTGGCTGAGTTTTAAGAACCTGCCCTATGCCGTTTTTAAACGATTGAGTATACAGACGCTACGAAAAGATGGTTATATCTGTCTCTATTTTCATCCATGGGAGTTCACCGATATCGCCGATTATGGCTTACCCGGTTTCACCAAAAAACCCCACGGCCTGGTTCTACTGAACCGTTTGCAGCAATTGGTCAAAGACCTGAGGAAAGAAGCCGACTTCATTTCGATGCATGATTTTGTAAAACAGAAAGCCCCGCGCTAGCAGGGCCTCCGTGATTTTTGCAACCTAACCTGTACTTATTTCTCGAATCCTTTGAATTTGGATACAGCACCATACAGTGACACTTCCAGGATCTGTTTTTTAGTACCGTCTTCCAGAGAAAGGAAATAGGCTTTATCACCATCCCTGTCAAACTCGATGGCCTCACTTACCCGGTAAGAAGCATATTCCTTTTTGATCTTCTGGATCGCGTTCAGAGGAAGTTTTTTCAGATCCACTTTACGGCTCAGGCCAATAAGATCTCCCTCTCCGTCGAAGAATGCCTCTACATTCTCATCAGCAATGCTGAAGCTGGCTTTCAGATAAGCGTCGGTAGCGCTCCATACCACGTTCTTCGCACCTGTGAAGCGTGATTCAAAATTGCTTTTCACCTTGTAATTTACTTTGGTGGTCGCATCTGCCGCAAAAGCGGTGGTCCCTGCTGCCACCACGAACAGGGCGGCGATGAATAATTTTTTCATAGTTTTTGTTTTTCGGTTTTTTAATGATTGGCTTGTTGTCATTTTTGTTTGACAAACCAAATGTAGAAAGCCTGATCATCGTTCTTGGCGAATTGTGACGAGAGCAGGAGCTCCTCCATCAAATTGGTACGAACGGCAGATGAACTGCCCTGATCAATTGAGCTGGATACTACAGAATGCAGTCCTGCTGGGCATTTGAGCACATTTCTTAACAAAATCACAAAAGCCGTTATCAACGGGTTAATTTTGAAAAGTGGCACAAAATGCAGGAACTTTGCCACAGCAAATCACTCATTCATTCATCCACTCATTCACTCATTGAATCATGAACTACCTCGCCCACGCATATCTCTCATTCAACGATCCGGGCATACTTGTGGGCAATATGATCAGTGATTTTGTAAAGGGTAAAAAACAATACGATTATCCCGAAGCCATACAGAAAGGCATCCGGCTGCACAGGCTCATTGACAGCTTCACCGACCAGCACCCGGTGACCCGGGAGGCCAAAGCCATTTTTAAACCGGCAGTAGGTGCCTATGCCGGCGCATTCATTGATGTGGTATATGATCATTTCCTGGCAAAGGACGAAGCAGAACTGGCCGAGCCGGAATTACAGCGTTTTGCCGAACAGGTCTATGCACAATTGACTGATCATCACCACCTGTTACCGGAAAAGTTTGCCGGTATGCTGCCCTATATGCGTACCCAGAACTGGTTATACCATTACCGATCGGAATATGGTATCGAAAAAAGTTTTGGCGGGCTGGTACGCAGGGCCGCCTACCTGGATGATGCTTCAGAAGCTTTCTGTGTATTCAGGAAAGAATATGCAGAACTGGAGAAGCTATATGCTGCTTTCTTCCCGGATGTTAAATCATTGGCTTCCTCACATTTCAGCGAGTTACTATCGCAATAGGATTTATCTTTGAAAAAATCCATTTACATGAAATTATTCTTTAGCCTGGCATGCCTGCTGCTGCTGACCACGGTTCAGGCACAACCCAAACCGACCGAACTGGATAAATCGCCAATGGATATGAGCTATTGGCCCAATAACTACCCCTTACTGAAAATGAGCGGCAAAGCCGGTGCCTCACCGGTGGCACGCGTATTATATGGCCGTCCGCTGAAGAACGGACGGAACATCTTTGGCGGCATCCTCAAATACAACGAACTCTGGCGCCTGGGTGCCAATGAAGCTACCGAGATCGAATTTTTCAGTAATGTAAAGATCGCCGGTAAGACCATTGCCAAAGGGCGTTATACCTTATACTGCATCCCTTCCGAAAGCAAATGGACCATCATTGTGAACCGGGATAATTACAGCTGGGGTGGATACACTTACGACAGTAAAAAGGATGTACTGCGCACAGATATCGATGTTGATAAAAACACCGATACCGTTGAGGCGTTCACCATGTATTTCGAAGACGGCAAGAACAGCGCCAATCTGGTTTTTCTCTGGGATGACCTGAAAGCCAGTTTACCGATCACCGCACTACCCAAATAACCTATTCATTCTTAGAAAACAGTTTTATGAAACTTGCTACCAAATACATACATGCCGGAACAGAGCCCGATCCATCTACCGGTGCCATCATGACCCCGATATACCAGACCTCCACCTATGTGCAGGAAGCGCCGGGTGTGAACAAGGGTTACGAATATGCCCGCAGCCAGAACCCTACCAGAAAAGCGTTGGAAGATGCCTATGCGCAGATCGAGAACGGCAAATTCGGCCTGGCCTTCGGCAGTGGTGTAGCAGCTACCGATGCGGTGATCAAACTGTTATCGCCCGGCGATGAAGTGATCTGCGCCAATGACATGTATGGCGGTACCTATCGCCTGTTCACCAAGATCTTTGCCAAGTATGGCATACAGTTCACATATGTAGATACGACCGATGTGAACCAGGTACGCAAAGCCATTTCAGCAAAGACCAAACTGATCTGGATAGAGACCCCGACGAATCCATTGATGAACATTACGGATATCGCAGCCGTTTCTGCCATTGCCAAAGAAGCCAAAGCCATCCTCTGTGTTGACAATACTTTTGCCTCACCTTACCTGCAGAACCCGCTTGACCTGGGTGCAGATATTGTGATGCATTCCGCTACCAAATACCTCGGTGGCCACAGTGATGTGATACAGGGTTGCCTGGTGATGAACGATGCGGCATTACGCGAGCAGCTGTATTTCATCCAGAAGAGCTGCGGTGCCGTACCTGGGCCGATGGATTGTTTCCTGGTACTACGCGGCATCAAGACACTCCATGTACGGATGCAGCGCCATTGCGAGAATGGAGAAAAAGTGGCCCATTTCCTGCGTAACCATCCCAAAGTGGGAAGGGTCTACTGGTGCGGTTTTGAAGACCACCACAATCATGCTATTGCCAAAAAACAGATGCGCGGTTTTGGCGGCGGTATGATGAGTTTTACCCTGAAGGACGACAGCGTGGACAATGCCAAACGCGTATTATCCTCCACCAAAGTATTTGCCCTGGCTGAAAGCCTGGGTGGCGTGGAATCGCTGATCAACCACCCTGCTTCTATGACACATGCCTCCATCCCGAGGGAGGAACGCATCAAAAATGGTTTAACAGACAGCCTGATCAGGTTAAGTGTGGGTATTGAAGATGTGGAAGACCTGATCGCAGACCTGAACCAGGCCATCGGTTAACCGCCCCGCAAATACACAACATGAGAAAAATTGCCGCTGCCAAAGCTGTGCTGGGATTTATTGCACTGTTCGCCTGCTACCATGCTGCCGAATACATGATGCTTTTTCAAAACAGTCCCACAGGTTTTCTCGGCCTCAGTATCGTATTTTTTGTGGTGGCCTGGCTGGTAGCCAAATGGCAGGGACTGCCGGGTTTACCAGCCTGGGGAATGGTGTTTGAGAAAAAAGCCTGGGACCAGCTGGGAACCGGGCTTGCCGTGGGCATCATCGTTTATATCCTGTTCACCCTAAGCAGTTTTGCACTGGATATAGACAGGATCAAAGAGATACCACCCGCTTCCATTTTTATTTCTCAGTTCCTCTTGTTTGCCTTTGGTACTTTTTTCTCTTCCTTGTCCGAAGATGTGTTGACACGCGGTTACCTCTATCGTTTCTTCAACGGGAAAATGAACAGTTATGTATTGATCGGTTTGTCTTCCCTTGTCTATCTGGGCAACCATATTTACCGGCTCACCGAAGGACCCGCATTCTGGTCGTACATCCTCATCATCGGTATATTCCTGATGCTGGCGATGGCAAGAACGGGTAATATCTGGCTGACACTGGGTCTACACTGGGCCGGCAATATCGTATACCATACTACGCATAGTGTGATGCACACTGTTAACGGCCATGGGAAATTCTCTGGTCAGTTATTGTACCTCCTGTTTCTTTTTGTGTTGATCCCCATTACCTGGTTCATCACCAAAAAAGAGAAAACGGTTTACTGAAACTATCGCTGATCGTCTATCACATAAACATGTGATTCTTTTGAAATGCAGCACCAGCAAGCATTACAGGAGATCTACACTTATCCTTACTATCTGCTGTTCATCCTATAAAATGAACCGCTTACTGATTCTGGAAGGGTCGTTCAGGATACAGAAGCCATTTTTGCTTTTATAAAAGCAATACGATGAAGCAATGGGTCTCTGTTCTGTTCTTATGCGCTCTCCTATTAGGCTCCTGTACCAAAAGTATCCGCGGACATGGTGACTCCATTACAGAAACCCGATCGATCGATGCCATAAGCAGTGTGCAGTTGGAAGGAACAGCGACAGTCGATATCATACAGGGTAATGTGCAGGTGGTAACGGTAAGCGGTTATGAAAACCTTGTCCCGATCTTCCTTACGGAGGTGACTAACGGGAACCTGTTATTACGCTTCAAGGACCCTTATTACAGGGTTCGCAAGAACAATATCAGGGTTACCATAGTAGTACCCGATATACAATTGGTGCGCAGTAATGGTTCCGGGCAGATCAATATCAGTAACTTCTTCAATAAGTCCTATCTCGCAGGATCTGTCAATGGATCGGGAAATATTACGATCGCTAATTCCTCCTTTTTGCGCGCAGAGCTGAAAGTGAACGGGACCGGTAATATTTATGCACTGGGTTGTACCGCACTGGAAGCCAGCACCGAGATCTTTGGATCTGGTAACATAGAGATCACCTGTTCGCAAAAGATCAGCGCCTTTGTTTACGGATCAGGAAATATTGATTACTGGGGCCGGCCGGCTATTACCAATACCCTGGTGAGCGGCACAGGCAGGATCCGCAGAAAATAAACATACATGGTGAGAAAAGGAAAGCCTCCTGCCCCGCGGGAGGTCTTTCTGTTATATTTCCGCGTTGTGGTTTTGGGTAAGTTTGCATATGCAGTCACCAGCAGTCCCCAGCGGCCGTTCACTGAAAGATTTCTTTGATGAGAAAGTGCATCAGTACAATCGCCCCGAATTCATCAAAGATGACCCTGTTTGCATACCGCACCTGTTCACACGGAAACAGGATATTGAAATAGCCGGTTTATTCGCAGCAGTGTTCGCCTGGGGTAACCGGACCACCATCATCAATAAATCGCGCGAACTGATGCAGCTGATGGATCAGGCTCCTTACGATTTCTGCCTGCATCACAGTGCCGAAGACCTTCGATCACTGACTTCATTCAAACACCGGACGTTCAACAGTACGGACCTGTTATATTTTATTGCGTTCTTACAACACCATTACTCCCGTCACAGCAGCCTGGAAGAGGCTTTTGTACCTGGCAAAAAAGCAGAAAACAGGATCGAGTGGTCACTCACACATTTCCACAATTATTTTTTCTCTCTTGAGCACGTACCCAACCGTACACGGAAACATATTGCCACACCCTACAAAGGCTCTACCTGTAAACGGTTGAACATGTACCTGCGCTGGATGGTTCGCAAAGACCGGCAGGGTGTAGATTTCGGCATCTGGAAAAAGATCAGGCCGGCAGACCTGATCTGTCCCATTGACCTGCATGTAGCCAGGGTGGCCAAACGATTTGGACTACTGGACCGCAAACAGATCGACTGGCAGGCAGCCGTTGAGCTGACCAACTACCTGCGCACGCTGGACCCCATCGATCCGGTGAAATACGATTTCGCTTTGTTCGGACTGGGTGTCATAGAAAAATATTGATCAGATACACAACAAAGGAGCATGATAAGAACCCGCTCCTTCTTTACCGGCTTTGGTATAACTGTTCGCTGATGGAACAGAGTTATCAGAAGACAGCAACAACAAGGCAATGGCAAGCAACAGCATCGCTGCCAGTAAATAGTGAACGGATCTTATATGGTTGGGTACGGATAAAGGCATCACTAACCATAAAGAGTTGCCTGCAGTAAAAAGGTTGGAATGGACCTGCAGTTTTTTAATCTTCTTCCTCCAGTTGAAACAGCTCTTCCACAGAAATCCCGAACAATCGGGCCATTTTTAGTGCCAGCACGGTTGAGGGTACGTATTTCCCCGACTCCATCGTGTTGATGGTTTGCCGGCTCACACTGATCTTTTTGGCAAGATCATCCTGGGTCAGGTTATGTATGGCACGTTGTATCTTGATCTTATTTTTCATGAGTTATTCCTGTTATACTGAAACAAAACATACCGGTAACGGGCGATAAAAATGATCAGCACCGTGAACAGGTTGATGGTCATAATGGTAAAAAACATACCACCATAACAGAACAACACCGCTGCGGCCAGCACCGCGTAGTTGGCATACACGGCCCATTGTAATGCTTCCAGCCGGAAAAACTGGATGGCCTCATCTTCCACTTTTTCTTTTGAAAAACCGATCAGGATCAGGCTCAGGATCAGACCGATGGTGATGAGTTCATCCGTATAATTGTGATTACCCATGAAGAAGACCCCTGTTTTATGGAGAGGGTATTCCAACTGGGCAATGGTAAAATCCCAACCCATATAAGCTATTCCTAATGCCAGAAAGGGCAGGACCAACACATAACCCAGTTTCCGGAGCTTGTGTGGTAATAAGGGTAGTTTTTTCATATTGATCGATTTTAAAGATTCAAATGTAAAATAAATAAATCATTCTGTAAAGTACATTTTACATATTGTAATAAATATTTAACATTTCTGAGATTAGTTCTGGCTCCCACCTTTGTTTTCTGCTACCTTTAATACCGTATGTCTACCGACAATGAACTCCTGAAACTGGAAGACCTAGGGCCGGAACAACTGGCCGAATTCATCCATCAACTGATCGATAAGGATTTTTCCCGTCTGGTACAGATCCTGTACAGGCTGGATGTGAGTGAGGCAAAGCTCAGGTCCGTATTATTGGAACATCCCACCGGCGATGCGGGTGAAATGATCGCCCAACTGATCCTGGAAAGGATCGCTCAAAGGGAAAAGAACAAACAGCTGTTCAAACAGCAGGGTGATATTCCGGAAGATGAAAAATGGTAACGTCCAATTTTCACCGCAGAGGCGCAGAGATCATTTCAGTAATGCATCGATCCGTTTGAACGCGTAACCTTGTTTTTTTAGATATACGATCAGCTCATCAAGACGATGATAGAGTTTGTCCTTACGACGCGGATCTGTTCCCACATGCAGCAAGAGGATAACGCCATTCAATCCGCCCGGCCTCTCCGCCAACTGTTTGATCGCGGTCATGATCTGTTCACTGCTTTTATAAGACTTCCCCATTTCAGGCCAGGTATAATCGGCATTGCTGGTGGTGCCAGGTGTAAAGCTGAACAATTGCACATTCCGGGTGCTGAACCATCCGGCTATTTCTCTATTCCACCATTCATAGGGTGGTATGAACAGCTGTTTTCCGGGCAGCTGCCTGATGCCCAGTTGTTGCATGGCTTTGAGATTGTTACGGTAATCCGCTTCCAGCGAATCACGGCTTACCAGGATCTTATCCCGGTCATTCCAATCGTTATACAGCAAATGCTGATCTGAATGTGGTCCCAGTAAATGCTTCCCCGCATATAATTTCCGGATAGCTGGCTGAAAATCTGGGGTCCTGTAAAACCGGCCGGTAAAATAAAAGGAAGCAGTAACCGCTTCTTTATCCAAGGTGTTCATAATTGATGGCAGGCCATCTCCGAATTCATCGCCTGTAAAGACCAATGCCACTTCTTTTTTTGCAGTATCACCCCGGATGATCGCACCTTGCGAAAAAACCGGGCCTTGACTCAAAGGCGGAGCAGCATACCACCTTTCTGAAGAGGGCCTGGCATGATAGGCACTTTCTTTTGCTGCCAGCAGATAGATCAGCGAAGCCGTTCCATCCATGGTTGGCTCATTGGTGCTATAATCACCATAATCATCATGATATACCGCCAGGTCGCTTTGAAGATCGGCATATTCATCCGGGTCTTTTAACTGGATACCGATCAGGTTTTTATAAATAGCCGTGTAAACCGGCCCATCCACCAAACCACCATGAATAGGATAGTTCCCGATATGCGTGAATGCAGAATGCGGATCTACGGGTGTATCACCGTTGGCGGGCAATCCATACACCATACTGGTTCCCCAGGGATTACATCCGAATAACCAATCGAGATTGGCCTGCTCCAGTTCCACAAACTGTTGATCGCCGGTCAACTGCGCATACCACAAACACTGAATGGCAAAAGAAGTGGTCAGATTATTACTGCACCAGATAAACGGCACGCCCCTGTAGAACGCATTGTTCTTTGCCTTATCCCAGACCTGTTCAATTCCCTGTTTATAGAAAAGCTTCAGTGTATCCCCTATCTTCTCAAAACCATCTGCCATTGCAGCTGTTCTGATCAGTTGGTTATGTCCCGCATTGACAAAAGGATACCATTGATAATGATGGGCCGTGTCTTTCCCCAACCAGGGAGTGATGGGCTCCTGTTTTGCAAAAGCAAAACCCTGTTGCAGCAGCTCTGCAGAAGTTTTAAAATTATCCCTGCCCGCGTACGCCAGTTCTGCCGCAGCCAGTTCCATATCATCCACCCAGTTGCCTTCGGCATAAATATAAGGCGACCGTACCGATGCCGTTTGCGCAACTCCGGGCATACGGGTTCCATATCTATACGCTGCTTTCGCTTTACGCAGAAACATATCAGACAATTCACTATCACCCGGATAAGTGGATCTAAATACCTGTGCTGCCAACGCAAAAGTGCTCGCAAACTTGCCGGCAGTAGATGCTCCACCAGTAGTGGCATTCAGAAAATTACCGCGCTGCTGTGGTTTCCCGTTGACGAAATACAGCGGGCGCTCAAAACCCTTTCCATAAAAAGTATCTTCTTTGGGTATGCGCATGCCCATATGATCACGGTCATCACCTAACTGGTTGAACATCCAGTCATCCTTCGGGTTCATTTTCAGCAGCCAGTCAAGCCCCCATTTTGCTTCATCCAGCACATCTGCCGTTCCGTTCTTACCATCGAGTCCATTGGCTTGTTTGGTATCTGAAAACACACCCGGAAAATCGCGGTATGCCGAAAGCAGGTGCCAGGTGGCATTGGCAGAAGTGGTGGTATATTGAAGATAATCGCTGGCATCGTGCCATCCCCCGGTAGCATCTATGTGGGTACTGTCTTTCATAGGCCCATACAAGGTATACCCATCATGCGTATGGCAACTGTCTTTCAGAAAGGGATTGAACCCGCTACGCTGTTGCCGCATGTACCGCAGGCAAAAGTCAGCAGTGCCCTTATACACATCATCATCGATCCTGAATACCGGCGACAGGGTTTTGCCCACCCGCAGGTAATATGTACCTGCCTTGGTGAAATCTGTGAATTTCAGCCGGTAGGTTTGCGTAAAGGGACCATACGCACCGAATGCCCTGCCTGCTGTATAACGATACACCACTTTATCTGTTTTGGCATCCACCACTTCAAAATCTGTTATGGTCTTAGGTAGCTTACTGCCCCATACGGCCACTTTGCTGCCCCGGGTGGGGTAACCCAACTGGTTGATACGGATCCAGGAACTTTCCTGTGCCACAACTGCGTTGCAGATAAAAGCCAGCAGCCAAAACCATTGTTTCATAAGCAATATTTCTGTTTTAAAGATAGTTAGGATAGGCCGTTTCTACCTGTGGTTTTTGCCCTAATTTCGTCGCTCATCTTTGTTTGCTTATGAAACTGGTTTCTTACCTCAACGATGGCCGCGATCAACTGGCTTTTTTAGTAGATGGATTATTGTTCGACTGCGATGCACTGCATCCCGAACTGCCCAATAGCATGAACATGTTCCTGCACTACTGGGAGGATATGTATCCGATAGCACAAAAAGTAGATGCTGCGCTCAAATCGGGTAAGATCGGAAATGAACAGGGTATTGCCTTAGAAGAGGTTCAGCTGCTGGCGCCCGTGCCATTCCCCACTTCCTGCCGCGATGGATATGCGTTCCGGCAACATGTTGCGGCGGCAAGACGTAACCGGAAAGTGGAGATGATACCTGAGTTTGACCAGTACCCCATTTTTTATTTCACCAACCACCACAGCATACAGGGTCCGGGTGAGATCCGTTGTATGCCGGACCATTTTGAAAAACTGGATTTTGAACTGGAAGCTGCGATCGTCATCTGTAAACAGGGCAGGAATGTTCCGGCTGAAGAAGCCGACCAGTATATCGGCGGACTGATGATCATGAACGATATGAGTGCACGCCGTTTGCAGATGGAAGAAATGCTGCTGAACCTCGGGCCTGCAAAAGGAAAGGACTTTTCAACCGTGATAGGACCCTGCCTGGTTACCCTGGATGAACTGCAGCAGTATGAGATCCCCTGCAAAGTAGGGCATACCGGCAAGAACTGGAACCTGCCGATGAAATGCTGGGTAAATGGCATACAGGTAAGCAGCGGTAATGTGGGTGATATGGACTGGACCTTTGCAGAGATCATTGAGCGTTGTGCCTATGGGGCAGACATACACCCCGGCGATGTGATCGGCAGCGGAACCGTTGGCACAGGCTGTTTTCTGGAACTGAACGGGACCGGAAAACTGAATGATCCAAATTATGTGGAGCAATGGCTGCAGGCAGGTGACACCGTTGAAATGGAGATAGAAGGCGTTGGTAAGATCAGCAATACGATTGTGGCAGAAGAGAGCGATTTTTCTATTTTGGGGAGGAAAAAATAACAATAGTAGAAATACTAGGTATAAATACGGTTCCTGATAGAGGCTCTTTCGTTTAATTTAATACGCTCATGTTACCTGACTCTGCCAACCGCGGAGAACGGGAGAGGCAGAGTTAAACGCAGAGATATGACGAGAGAGGAATTGAACCGGCTGGGAGGGATTATCCTGGATGCATCTATTACCGTTCATAGAGAGTTAGGACCGGGGTTGCTTGAATCTGCTTATGAACTGGCATTAGCAAAAGAACTCAGACTAAGGGATCTTCCTATCCGCACGCAGGTCCCTGTTGAACTAATGTATAAAGGGGTTCCTTTAGGTAAAGCATACGTAATGGATATCCTGGTGAAAGAAGAAATCATCATCGAGATAAAATCAGCAGACGTAATCAATCCGATTTTTGAGTCACAACTGATCACCTACTTGAAATTAGCCGACAAAAAACTTGGATATCTTATTAACTTTAACGTAACCCTGCTAAAGGACGGATTCAGAAGACTGGTTTATCGCTTCTAGCTCTGCGAAACCTCCGCCTCTCCCGTTCTCCGCGGTTGGATAAAGATTATGATCATAGATTTTTCAAAAATAACTACCGCCGAAAAACAGCAATGGCTCAACCATGCCGTAGCACCCAGGCCCATCTGTTTTGCCAGCACCATCGATAAAGAGGGCAATGTGAACCTGAGCCCCTTCAGTTTCTTCAACCTGTTCAGCTCACAGCCGCCTATCGTCATCTTTTCTCCTGCCCGCAGGGTTCGCGACAATACCACCAAACACACTTTACAGAACGTACTGGAAGTGCCCGAATGCGTGATCAACATCGTTGACTACGACATGGTACAGCAAACCAGTCTTGCCAGTTGCGAATTCCCGAAAGGAGTGGATGAGTTCGTAAAAGCAGGTTTTACCAAGGAGACCGGATCAATGGTAAGGCCCCCCATGGTAAAAGAAGCCAGGATCAAACTGGAGTGTAAAGTGAACGAAGTAAAAAGCCTGGGTGAAGAAGGCGGTGCCGGACAGCTGGTCATTGCCGAAGTATTGTGCATGCACGTTGACGATGAGATATTGGGCGACGACGGAAAGATCGACCAGCGAAAACTGCACCTGGTGGCCCGACTGGGTGGCGACTGGTATTGCAAAGTGGATGAGACCAACCTGTTCAAAGTGCCCAAGCCCAATACACAGCTCGGCATCGGTATAGACGCATTACCGAAAGGTATCCGTAACAGCACTATTTTAACCGGTAATCACCTGGGGATGCTGGGAAATGTACATGAACTGCCCGAGATCAATCCTGCTTTTGAGGATGATCGTTTGAAGAACATCATCCAGTATTTCTCGATCAATCCGGCAGACATGGAAAACGAATTGCATAAATACGCAGCGGAACTGCTCGATTCTGGAAAGATCACGGAAGCCTGGCAGGTGTTACTGGCCGGAGACAACGATTAATAATCAGTACAGGGCCAGCATATCTTCTTCGGTCAGCAAACCTTCATCGGACAAACGGTATTTGTGTAATGACCTTCCTTTTTCTACAGCCAACTGAACGATCTCATAGGTAGAATGCGTTAAGGTCAGGGGCTTTATTTGCTGTGTAAGCAACCATTGTTTTACCTGTGCTGCAAAAGCATGGGTGATCTTATCTACCACCACTACACCAAAATCTTTCATTGCGGCAGCGTTGCATAATTGTTCATACTGGCCACGGATGGGCAGCACCAATAACTTTTTACCCAGGTACAAGGCTTCTGCAGGTGTTTCAAAACCTGCACCCGTGATGACCCCATGCGAGTGAATGAGGCTCCTGGTAAACCCTTCGCTACTGATCGGATGCAGGGTGATGTTTCCCATGACCGTAGTTTCCGTCACTTTTTTTGAGAACAGCTCAAACCGGATCAGCTTCAACTGTTGCAGGGCTTTCACCACCACATCGTCGCTGTAGTGCGACAGGTATACCGTTATATGGCCTTCGTCCTTTGGATCCGCCTGCAAGATTTCATCCTTTATAATGGGAGCGTAAATAAAATCATCATATTGTTTGAAATGCAAACCCACATAATCGGTAGCGGTAGCATATTGTTTCAGCACAAGCTCACCCGTTATATCCTTTTTGTTGCATCTGGGAGTATGTTCACTGCGGAAACTTGCCTGGTGACCAAAACCGATGCTGGGTACTTTTTTCAGCTTACAGGCCAGCGAAGTAATGCTTTCAAAATCGTTCAGCACCAGGTCGTATTTTTCAACAGGCAATTCCCTGGCTTCTTTCCAGATACGTTTCAGGTTGAATTCCTTCCACATGCGTAGATAGTCCAATCCGCCGGTATTCCCATAAAAAAGGCTGACCCCGTTACTTCTGTATTTTACCGGCAGGTTGGGTTGCAGATGGCTATTACTTCCGCTCAGAAAGACATCTACGGTGCCGTATTGTTGCAGGTAGGGCATCAGCTCCATTGCACGGCTGATATGTCCATTGCCTGTGGCTTGTACTGAATATAGAATTTTCATGATGTCTTTGCTAAAGAGTGAAGGAATAAAGCGATCTCGTCAGTAACCACATTCAGCTGAGGTAAGTTCCGATCCATACTAATGACCGGTGCGGTTACCGAGGCAAATTGTTTTTCATCATATTGATAGATACTCCAGTCGTTATCCTTATATTCAAGTGCAGTGAGATTTTCAATCCAATCCCCGCTGTTCAGGTACATCACAGAACCCTCTTTGGTAGTGACCTCTCTTTTTTGTGGCTGGTGGATATGACCACAGATCACATAATCATATTTTTTTTCGATGGCCAGTTCAGCTGCGGTCTGTTCAAAATCACCGATCCAGGCCACAGCTTTTTTCACACTGTTCTTTACTTTCTTGCTGAAGCTCATTTTCTCCCTGCCCATCAGCTTCAAGCACCAGTTGATGAAACTGTTCAGGTGGATCAGCAGGTCGTATCCATGTCCGCCCAGTTTGGCCAGCAGTTTGGCGCTGCCTTTGGTAGTAGCATCAAACACATCACCGTGGAAGATCCAGGTCATTTTACCATCGATCTCCATCACCACTTTATCCGTAAGCTGGAAATTACCCATTTCGATATCGCTGAAGCGGCGCAACACTTCATCATGGTTACCGGTGATGTAGATCACCCGTGTACCCTTGCTCAGCAGGTTCATGATCTCTTTGAACACCTGCATGTGTGAAACAGGAAAATAACGTTTGTTGAACTGCCAGATATCGATCACATCGCCATTCAGGACCAGGATCTGGGGCTGGATACTTTTGAGGTAATTAACGAGTTCTTTGGCATGACAGCCGTAGGTGCCGAGGTGAAGATCACTCATAACAACCACATCTACCGAACGTCTTTCCATACTGGAGGTTTAGCAAAACTCCATCAGGCAGATGAATAGAATGTTACAGCTATGTTACGGTAATATGATATGTATATGAACGAATTGTTATCTCCCAGCTACCCATTCACTCATTCACTCACCCACTCATTCACTCATTATCATCAATCCAGATCCCCCAGCTGCGGGCGCAGAACAATATCTTCTACCACAGCCATCGGAGATAACAACGAAGCAGCATACACCATTTTAGCTATATCCGCAGCTTCCATGATGCGTTGTGGGTCGATCTCAAATCCATCCCAGCTGGCGCTCATAGTAGCGCCTGGGCTGACTGCGGTAACTTTGATACCATATGGTTTCATTTCTTCGCGCAGATTTTTGCTGAATCCCAGTAATGCGAACTTGCTGATACTGTAGCTGCCGCCATTGGGATATGCGTGCAGGGAGGCAATGGAGCAGATATTGAAAACATGTCCCTTTTTGGCTTCCATCATGGCCGGCAGCAGGGCGCGGGTAAGGTGGTAGGCGCTATACAGGTTCACCTGGATCATCTGTTCCAGTGTGCCATCAGGTTCATTATGCACGCTGCCCGGCATGAACTGTCCAGCGTTATTCACTATCACATCCGGAATACCGAAACCCAGGCACCAGGTGGCAAAAGCTTTCACTTCTTCCGCTATACCCATGTCTACCGGTCTGGCTTTGATGGTGCTTTGCGGATACCTGGCCTGCAAATCGGCCACCGTATCATACAAACCCTTTTCGCCCCTGCTGCAGATAAGCAGGGTATGACCTGCGGCAGCGAACTGTTCTGCAATGGCTTTGCCGATACCCTTGGAAGCGCCTGTAATGATGACCTGCATATACAATAAGTTAGAAACACGAAGTACGAACATTTTTGTTAACAGTGTATACATCGCATCCGGCAGCGCAGAGTTTGCTTTATCTTGCGGCATGCAATACCGTCACCTCTTCTTTGATCTGGACCATACCTTGTGGGATTTCGAGACCAATGCCAAACTGGCCATGGCCGATCTGTTCAACAGCCTGTCCCTACACGAAAAAGGCATCCCGGATTTTGATGGATTCTATGACCGGTACAGCTACCACAATCACCGGTTATGGGACCGGTATACCAAAGGGCATATCAAACAGGAGGAACTCCGCTGGAAAAGGATGTGGCTGGCCCTGCTGGATTTCAAACTGGCCGATGAACCCCTTTCTCGCCAGATGGCGGCGGGATTCCTGGAATTGCTGCCAACGAAGAATTCTCTCTTTCCCTATACCATCGAGATCCTGCAATACCTGCAGCAGAAGAACTATCAAATGCACCTGGTGACCAACGGGTTTGAAAAAGTGCAGTACGGCAAGATCAAGCTGTCAGGGCTGGATGGCTTTTTTGACCAGGTGATCACATCAGAAGCCAGCAACAGCCTGAAGCCCAACCGGGAAATATTTGATTATGCTTTTTCAAAGACCAGTGCCGTGGCGGAAGAAAGCATCATGATAGGAGATAACCAGGATGCTGATATTATAGGCGGTAGAAATGCCGGTATGGACACCGTTTTTGTGAACCACCTGAATGTGGAGCCTTACAGCCAGCCTACCTATGTGATATACCACCTGAAAGAGCTGGAGAATATTCTCTGATCATCATAGAGTTTTTACTTTCCTGCTCTGATACAACCAGTGTGGTAACTGAATAAAAAAAACCGCTGATAGCGGTTTCTTTTATTCGATCAGGAAAGAAAACTATGCTTTTGTTTTAGCAACAGGTTTTGCTTCCTTAGCATCTTTCTTGCTGTCTTTTTTCATGTCCTTGCAGTCTTTCATGTCTTTGCTGCATTCTTTTTTGTCTTTGCAGCACTCTTTGCCTTTCGCGCATTTTTTGCCATCACCTTCGTGTGCAAAAGCGATACCGGTAACCAGGAAAGCAGCAGTGGCCAATACTAATAATTTTTTCATACGTGTCTATTTAGGTGTAAATGAATTCTACCCTGAAAATAAGCAATTTGTATGGGATAACCCTTTCCGATTTGTTAAAATCGGCTACCAGCTGGCCAGCACGGTCACCCCGCCTTTTACCACCTGGTTCAGTTCCACGTTCACTTTCGCGTTCAAGGGTAATAATACGTCCACACGGCTTCCGAATTTGATGAAACCATATTCGTCCCCCTGTTTTACCTGCTGGCCTACCGCGGTATAATTACAGATCCGTTTGGCCAACGCACCTGCTATCTGCTTGTAGAGGATCTCACCATGGCCGTTACGCGTTACCACGCTCCAGCGTTCGTTCTCGGTAGAAGATTTTGGGTGCCAGGCCACCAGGTATTTGCCCTTGTGGTACTGGTTATACACCACTTCGCCACTCATGGGGTTACGGTTCACGTGTACATTGGCCGGACTCATAAAGATGCTCACCTGTATGCGGCGGTCTTTGAAATATTCTTCGTCGGTGATCTCCTCGATCACCACCACTTTACCGTCTGCCGGGCAGATCACCTGGTTGTCATTGATGGTAAGCACCCGGTTGGGTATACGGAAAAAAGAAATGATGAACAGGAACAGGAAGAGGGTAACTACAAACAGCACCATGGCCAGCCAGGGCAGCGAAGCACTTAAAAAAGTAAAAGATGCCAGGTTAAACAACCCAAACAGCAATGCAGTGATGGCAATGGTCTTATATCCTTCTCTGTGAATGGTCATCTGAAATGATTGAACTGCAAATGTAAAACGGATTGTTGAGATTGTGGCAGCAGAGGGGAACAGAGTTTAGTAAAAGCAATACAAGACCACCCAAACCGCCGTAGTGGCCACCAACAGGGAATCGAACCTGTCGAGAAAACCACCATGCCCGGGCATGATCTGGCCGCTGTCTTTTACACCTGCCAGTCGTTTCAGTTTGCTTTCGAACAGATCTCCCAACGTTCCGGTGATGGCGGCGGTGACCGATACCAGCAGCATGGCTTTCCATGAAAACTCAAACAGGTATACCCCGGCAAGTGTAACGATCATCACAGCCAGTATGGCCCCGCCAACGGTCCCTTCCCAGGTCTTTTTGGGCGAAACTGGAGATAACGGTGTTTTACCAATGAATGAGCCTACGAGATAGGCCATGGTATCATTGATCCAGATGGAAGCGATCAGGATCACAGGTAAGATCCACGCATGGCCTGTCAGGATGCTGCCACCGAGGTTGCCGAAAAGCTGCATCATCAGACCCCAGCTAAGCGATATGTATAACAGGCCCAACGCTGAATGGGCCCAGATCCTGGGATTAAGTTTTTTTGCCAGCAGGAATTCACTCAGGATAAAGCCGATCAGTCCTATCCAGAACAGGCTCCAGCCGACCAGTGCGATCCGTAAAGTGCCTATATGAAAACCGGCATCTGTCATCCACAACATGATCCCAAAACCAATCAGCATCACCCCATAACGGTGCAGGGGGCTGATCTCTTTGTATTCGGGATCGATCAACCCCAGCAACTTCTGATATTCAACCCAACAGCCAAAATGGATCACGGAGAACAGGACCAGGAAACTCCACTGGTTCCACAATAGGCCGGCCAGCATGATCACCACAAATACCACTGCCGTTACCGCACGTGTCTTGAATGTTTGCAGGTTAAACGCCATTGCTTTTGCATGATTGATGAACCACGAAGTACGAATGTATGGGGGAGATATCCAAATACTACAAGCCGGAACCGGTTTTGCTCCTATCGTTCCAGGATCAGTTCAGCAGGTTCTTGGCCACCAGCTGCCTGGCGGTCTCTGCAAGCACTGCCGGCACATACAGTTCAATATCGCCAAAGTTCAGGTAACTGCTATCCTGTTTGTTCATGATTTGCACAGCAATATTGTTCTCTTCCAGCATGCCCTGTATGATACTGGCTTCTGCGGGATTTCGGGTAGCATAGATCTTTTGCCAGGTCTGCATCAGGAAAGGATATTTTCAGGGGATGAATGTATCGATTTCTCTTTGGCTGTCAGTACACGTTCGCTTTCCTGCCGGAAAGAGCGGAACAGCATCACCAGCAGAATGACCGCAATGGCACCCCACCATACCGGCACATTCTCATCCATGGTCTTTTCGATAGGTTTTCCCTGTCGTGATGTAACATAGAGCTGTGTTACCACCAGCGCATTATTCATAAAATGAAGTAGTATGGACAACCAGATATTTTTGCTGTGATAAAAGATCAGACCCAACACAATGCCCAATGCCATCCTGGGCAAAAAGCCGAAATACGAAAAATGAATGGCGCTGAACAGGATACTGGTGATCAGGATACCTGCCCACTTATGATTGGTCCAACCTACAAACACCTGCTGAAAACCTCCCCGGAACAGGACTTCTTCAAACAAGGCCGGGGCCGCCGCCAATACCAGCAGGGCCAGGAGGTAATCGGTCATCGATCTCATATTCGCCATGGCCAGCATCGTAGCTTTATAGGCATCTTCCATGGCTTTGGCTTTGGCATACCATTTAGCCGGTAAAGGGATCCACTCGTTCAACTGGCCCAGAGCACCGCTCAGCATGATACTGCAGAAAGTGAGCGCCAATACCAATGCCAGCTGTTTGGAACTGACATAACTATGAAAGCCCAGCTGTGCAAAAGGTTGTTTACTTAAGATCCTTGCCAGGACGAGCGCCGGTAGTAAAAAGGCAAAGAAAGAAGCCATGGTATTCAGTAACCTCGAAAGATTAGCATTTTCCGGCCGGTTTAACTGGCTGATTACCTGCATAAAAGGCACTTTCAGCACCAGGCTGCCTATCAGGGGCAGCAAAAAAGAGCCCAGCACCACAAACACGCCCATAAGGCCCATCAGGAAGGCAAATTGTGATGGATAGTTAATCACCGGCTTTTGATTCATCGGCTAAAGAATAAGGTTGTAAATTTGCAAATTCTGAAACAAAAAGTAAGCATCGAAAGGATAAGTGGCCTACAACCCCTTTCCAAACCTTGCCCGCACAATATGGTGAAAATAGACCAGATAGTACTACCCGATTTTCCGCTTTTACTCGCACCCATGGAAGACGTGAGCGATCCGCCCTTCCGTGCCGTTTGCAAAGATAACGGCGCCGACCTGATGTACACCGAATTCATCAGCAGCGAAGGTTTGATCCGGGATGCGATCAAAAGCCGCCAGAAACTGGACATTTTCGAATATGAACGCCCGGTGGGTATCCAGATCTTCGGGGGTGATGAGGATGCGCTTTCCATCAGTGCCAAAATCGTAGAGACCGTTAATCCCGACCTGCTTGATATCAATTTTGGCTGCCCGGTAAAAAAAGTGGTCTCCAAAGGAGCCGGCGCCGGTGTATTGAAAGATGTGGACCTGATGGTACGTTTGACCGAGGCGGTGGTAAAAAGCACCAACCTGCCTGTTACCGTTAAAACAAGGCTGGGCTGGGACGATAACAGCAAAAACATTGAAGAAGTGGCCGAACGTTTGCAGGACGTGGGTATCAAAGCACTCGCGATCCATGGCCGTACACGTTCGCAACTATACAAGGGCCAGGCCGACTGGAGCCTGATCGCCAAGGTAAAGAACAACCCGCGCATCCAGATCCCCATCTTTGGCAATGGAGATATTGACAGCCCGCAGAAAGCCCTCGAATACAAGAACCGCTATGGAGTAGATGGCATCATGATCGGCCGCGCCGCCATTGGTTATCCCTGGATCTTCCGCGAAGTGAAACACTATATCGCCACCGGTGAGATACTGCCATCACCTACGTTGGAAGAGCGTGTGGAAGTTGCCCGCAAACACCTCCGCAAATCCATCGAATGGAAAGGCCCCATTGCCGGTATCAACGAAATGCGCAGGCATTATACCAATTACCTGAAGGGTTTACCCAATATCAAAGAATACCGCTACAAGCTGGTCACCTATAAAACCGGCGAGGAAGTGGAATCCGTTCTGGATGATATCCTGCAACACTATAAAGGATATGTTTTTGAAAGGGCCCCGATAGAACTCATCAATTATCATGAGAAATGCCCGGTGTAGGGATTAATGATAGAATGATAGAATGATAGAATGAGTGAATGAGTGAATGTTTTAGGGAGGGAAGTTGATAGAATTTCTGTTTTTATATGGGAGATTACTGGATAGCTGCTATTACCTGTTTACTGAGGGGCGAAATGTGCTGCGAATAGAAATAGGTTAGAACGCCGCGCTCATCTATGATATATTTACTGAAGTTCCACATCGGTTGCTGACTGCACCAGCCATTCGCTGAAGGATCAGTTAACCATTGAAATACGGGGTGCTGCCCCGCCCCCTTAACCACCCGGCTTTTCTGCATGATGGGAAAACTTACTCCATAATTCAGCTTACAGAATGCTGCAATGGCCGCGTCATCCTTTTTCTCCTGTTCCTTGAAATCGTTGGCCGGAAAAGCGAGGATCACCAGTTTGTCCTGATATTGCCGGTACAACTTTTCCAGTTCCTCATACTGTGCGGTGAAGCCGCAGTCGCTGGCGGTATTCACGATCAGAATTTTTTTCCCTTTGAAACGGGCAAGATCAACCGTGTCGCCCTGGTTACTGACGGCCATCAGCGAATAAAAGGAAACAGGGGGCAATGACTGGTTTCTGTTCTCCTGTATGTCCTTACTGCCGGGCATTAATTTCCCCTTGAGCATAATGAGCGGGTATACTGCTTTGAGAACCGATTGACGCCAGGTCATGTCTTTACGTTTGATAAGGAATGATACGATAAGGATAACAGCCAGAAAGAGGAATAGTTTTCGCATAAAGAGTATTTGCTTCACAACCGGCCTCTTCTCTGCAAACAGGAAAAGGCCGGTCATGGGTTAACGGATGATCCACTTGAACAACTTCAGTTTTCCCTTCAGCGGCGGGTATTTGATCGATGGATCAAACCAGGTGGGCGTTTTCATCACTGCTTTTTTATGGCTGAACGTATCGAAAGAATATTTACCATGATACGCACCGGTACCACTGAACCCTCTGCCACCAAACGGCAGGGAGGGATTGGTTAGGTGCCAGCTGGCATTGTTCACGCAGGCACCTCCGGCAGGTATGGCATTCAGCCAGTAGTTTTCTTTTGCCGAAGAAGCAGTGAATACATAAAATGCCAGGGGGTTGGGGTTTTGCGCAATAATGGCTTTGGCTTCTTCTGCCGTATGGAAGGTGAGTATGGGTAATACGGGGCCGAAGATCTCCTCTTTCATCACAGCGGTTTCCAGATGTACCTGGTCCAGTAATGAGGGTTCAATAAACAGGTCGGACCGGTTCTGCCTGCCTCCGTGCAGCAGGTTACCCTGTGCCAGGTAAGCGGCCACCCTGTCGAACTGTTTGGTATTCACCAGCCGGCCATAATGCTCACATTCTTCCGCACGCTCCCCAAAGAACTCGGTGATCTTCTCCTTCATGGCTTTTACCAGTGCCTCTTTCTGTGAAACATGCACCAATACATAATCCGGTGCCACACACATCTGGCCGGCATTGGAGAACTTGGTCATCACGATACGTTTGGCTGCAATGTTGATATGGGCATCGCTCTCTACCAGGCAAGGACTTTTACCACCCAGTTCAAGCGTTACAGGAACCAGACGTTCTGCGGCCATTGTATAAATAAGTTTTCCGACCGCAGTACTGCCGGTATAAAAAACATGGTCGAAAGTGAACTGATTCATCATGTCAGGGATCACAGCTGCACCGTCTCCGGGCACATAAAAAACATATTCTTTCGGGAAAGTGGTTTCGATAATCTTCTGCATCACCGCTGAAGTGGCCGGTGCAAATTCACTGGGTTTCAGCACAACACAATTCCCTGCTGCGATCGCTCCGATCAATGGCGTGAACAATAGCTGGAAAGGGTAGTTCCAGGGACCAATGATCAATGCGATGCCAAGCGGTTCACGAAGTATATAACTGTTCGACGGAAGATTGAGCAGGTTCGTACGTACCGATTCCTGCGACATCCACTGCCGCAGGTGATTGATCGTATCGTTCAGTTCGGCCAGGAAAAAACCGTTCTCCGTGACCCAACACTCTTCCTTGCTCTTTTTAAGATCGGCATACAAAGCCGCATAGATCTCCTCCTCATGCGCCATCACGGCCTGCTTCAGTAAGAGTAATTGCTGTTTGCGGAATGCATACGGTTTGGTGACCCCTGTTTCAAAATACGACCGCATAGCGGCCAGCTGTGAAGGAATTGTCATGGCAGGCAGATTTGTTACCTGTAAGATAGATAAATAGCAGAATTTATTATTAAACCGATGAGAATCAGTGTTTCTGCCATCAGCGGACAAGTCAATGCAGACAGCTGCGAACACCTGTTTTCTCCCCACGCTAAAATCCGGTCGTTCTATCTTGTTTTGATGTTCTGTAAACTTCCGGTAAAACCACTTGCCGTATACACGTACACGAAATCTTCCCCGTAACCGCTCTTCTCACATGACAACCGCTTATAAAATAATCCGCATACACTTTTTTAATGAAAGACAGTTTGCCTGTTTACACGCATAGTTACTTATGTAATTCAATATTTCGCTGTAGTTCTTTTATAGGCAACCATTACAGAGAAAAATAATTTTTCAGCAGAATAACAAATCGGGCAACGAATAGGTGAATATCGGTGTCAGTATCAGTGATCGGCACATAATAGGTTTTTGGCTATATGTCCATGGATTCTATTTTTGCGTCGCTTTGTTGAAACATAAATCCAATATTTACATGACACAGAAATGTTCATTTTTGCTTATCGCTTGTTTAAGTCTTTGGTTACTACAATCTTGTGTAAATTCCCGCCCGGTGGCCCACGTGATCTTCTACAACAACTCTGATAAAGAGGCCCCCATCCGTTTATCCATTACAAAAAACAATAAGAACAATCCTAATAAAGTCATACTCCATACCATACAACCTGGTTTACAGGAGCTTAGGGTAGGCAGTTTTGCCAAGGGCGCTTATTCAGTTACGGCGGAAACAACAGATGGCAACCTGGTTGTGACCAAGCCGGTTTCATTGGACACTGAAAGATGGATCATTCTGAATTATACCAGTGCCGATTCGCTCAGCATTCAGAAAAAATACGGTTATGTAGATACGAGCGTACTGAAAAAAGTGGACGGAAGGTTCACCGGCATCGATATTTACAGTGAGAATCGCCGGCCACCTTCCCTGTAAATCAATGATCTGTCACTGATATACACAACACTGCCTGTTCTTTTCAGAACAGGCAGTTGCATATTGGATTTCAACTGTCTTTCTATAACTCCCTGTAGCTGCGTTTTATTGTGCCCGAAGGGCCATTCCGCAAAATTCTTCCCCACACCACCTGCATCCTGTTCCATATTATAGAATACGATCTCGTACCGGCGCTTCTCATATTATTTCTCGGGTTTTCTGTTCAAGCCATCTGATATTTCGATAAATTCATGTCTCCTATTTTTCTCAAAACAACCAACGATTGTTCAGTATGAAAAACAAACCCAATTCAGGTAACAAGACTCAAAACACCCAAAACCAGGATTCACGCCGTTCCTTTATCCGGAATGCGGCATTGGCTGCGGCCGGATTCTACATTGTTCCGCGCCATGTATTGGGCCGCGGTTTTACCGCACCCAGTGATAAGCTGGTGGTGGCCGGCGTAGGTGCCGGCGGTAAAGGCGAAAGCGATCTCTGGAATTTTTACCAGAGCGGCAAAGCCGAGATCGGTTTCCTCTGCGATGTGGATGCACGACAAACTCGTAAAAGCCGTGAACGTTACCCCAAGGCCAAACTCTATACCGACTACCGCGAAATGCTGGAAAAAGAACACAAGAGCATTGATGCCGTTTCGGTTTCCACACCCGACCACATGCACGCCGTAATTGGTATGGCCGCCATGCAACTGGGCAAACACGTTTACATCCAGAAACCCCTCACCCACGATATTTATGAAGCCCGCATGTTGACCAAAGCCGCCCACGACCATAAAGTGGTTACGCAGATGGGTAACCAGGGAGCTTCCGGCGATGGTGTGCGGCAACTGCAGGACTGGTACAATGCCGGCCTGATCGGTGATGTACACACCATCTACTGTTATACCGACCGGCCCGTTTGGCCACAGGGCATTCCCTGGAGCAGCAATAAACCCCCGGTTCCTGCCGAACTCGACTGGAACTTATGGCTGGGTACCGCTCCCTACCGGGATTATGTAGAAAAACTGGTTCCTTTCAACTGGCGTGGCTGGTGGGATTATGGTACCGGTGCATTGGGCGACATGGCCTGTCATATCATGGCGCCGGCTTTTGCCGTACTCGGATTGGGATATCCTGAAGCTGCCGAGTGCAGTGTGGCCACTCCTTATATTGAAAACTGGACCCGTGGCAATTATCCTGATTCAGGTCCGGTCTCTTCCTCTATCACACTATCATTCAAGGGCGCTAATGGCAAAGCCATTAAACTGCATTGGATGGATGGCGGTATTCAACCAGAGCGTCCTGATGAATTAGGTCCCAATGAAATGATGGGAGATGGTGGTAACGGTGCCATCTTTATCGGTACCAAAGGAAAAATGATGTGCGGCACTTATGGAATGTATCCTAACCTGTTGCCCACTTCACGAACCAAAGAGACCACAGTTCCGCAAACAGTTAAACGTGTTCCGAAAGGAGATGCAGGTCACTACGCCGCATGGGTGGAAGCTGCCATTGCCGGATACGGTTCCGAGCAGGCCAAGAACCTCAGCTCCAATTTCGATATTGCCGGACCGCTGACCGAGAGTGTGTTGATGGGCAACCTGGCCATCCGCAGTTATAATATCAGCAGACCCGGTAAAGATGGCAGGGGCAGAGAAACCACTGTTTATCCGGGACGCAACATCAAACTCATGTGGGATGGGCCCAATATGCGCATCACCAACTTTGACGAAGCCAATCAATATGTGAAGAGAACCTATAGAGAAGGTTGGAGCCTCGGCGTATAACCCAGCTCTTTGAGTAGATAATAAAAAAGCGGTTCATTTTACTGAACCGCTTTTTTATTATCTAACAGGTAGC
Source organism: uncultured Sediminibacterium sp. (assembly GCA_964460235.1). Lineage (GTDB taxonomy): Bacteria > Bacteroidota > Bacteroidia > Chitinophagales > Chitinophagaceae > Sediminibacterium. The sequence continues at coordinate 62,402 of CAYWPM010000008.1, forward strand.
GTTGAATGACGAAAAAAGTGGGAACCACTTCAACACATTCTTCGCTTACCTTGGCCTTAACCGATCAATAGGTAAATGATTTCATATACTTGGCATCGGCTTCTGCACTGGCCAATGGATTGCTGCCGGTAAAAGCTTCCTGCTCTACAATATGGTATTTCAATCCCTTTTCAGCGCCCGCTTTCAGGATAGCCGCAAAATTGATCGTGCCCTTTCCGATCTGAACAGACTCATGACCCTCTTTTGAATTGGTTTTGGCCATGTCTTTTACATGACATAACCTGAAACGACCCGGATGTTTGCTGAACCAGGCTTTGGGATCTTCACCCGCGGCCACTACCCAGTAGATGTCCATCTCGAAGTCTACCGTGTCTTTATTCGTAGAAGCCATCATTACCTCCTGTGGCACCTGCCCGTTAACCGGTTTGAACGAATAATCGTGATTATGGTAGGCAAAACGGATACCGTTCTTTTTACAGATGTCTCCAGCCTTATTGAACTTATCGGAATAACGTTTGAAATCATCGATACTTTTCTGCGGGCCGATGTAAGGACAGATCAGGTACTTCATCCCGATAGCTGCAGCTTCTGCCGCTTTGCGCTCGAAATCATTCTCAATATTGCAATGCGCAGAAACAATGTTCAGGTTCAGGTCATCCATATATTTTTTGAACTCGGTATGTTTCATACCCCAGAACATGCCCTGCGGTCCCTCAAAACTCTCGATCATGCGGTATCCATAACCGGAGATCTTGCGTAAGGTCTCTTTGGCATTCAAGGCCATGTCTTCCTTCACCGTCCATAACTGGATCCCAAATGCCGGAATGTTTTTATACGGAGCCATATTCAGCAAGGACGATTTCCCTGCAAATGGCAACGATAAACCCAAAGCGGCGAAAGTACTGTTCCGTAAAAAGTCGCGCCTGTTAGTAGACATACAATAATCTTTATATGATGATAAAAAACCTACTCGTACAACCTGAGTGGCATGATCCATACAGGTACATACAAAACATATGCCCCATTACTGATTCCTAATTGTTAATTGACAATTTTTAGGTCGCCCAGGCTTTGTCTCCTTTTTTATAAGGGATACAACCCTCGTACCTACCCGGAACCGCTACATAACGCAGGGCTTTTGTAGCACCCACTTCAGATGTAAAGAATCCGGTCAGGGTCAATTCCTTCATCATGCGGAAATAGTGGGTCGGTTCCTCTTCTTTTTTGGTCTTCTGGTATTCTTTCTGCTCTTTGTCAAGTTCTACCAGCAGGTTATGGCGCTGCTCGGCAGTACTTTCCATGAACGACTTGCCATTTTTCTTTTTACTGGCTTCGTCCAGTTTCGCCATGCCTTCCATGAAGATCTTCTGGTCTTTTTCTTCGTAGCAGTCTTTTACCATCACCGTCATAAACTCGCCCACTTTGGCAGCTTTGGCGCCGGGTGTGCTGGTGGCGGGTAAAATGGTTTCTGCCACTTCATCCAGGAAAGAAATATCAGACGCGGAGAAACTGACACCTGCATCTGTTTTGGTTTTACAGCCGGAGAGGAATGCTTCGGCACCCAAAATAGTACCACCCAGGAGCAATGCTACACTGGATAAGGCTTCTCTTCTATTCATGAGATTGATTTTTAATGGTGAATAGTGAGTAGTGAGCAGTGAGTGCGTTTTTATAACCCACTCACCACCCAGGGTTCACTTTATAAGTTTTGTTTTTTCAATTCGCTTACTGCATAATCCGCTGCCCTGGCTGTGAAGGCCATATAGGTCAGCGATGGGTTTACACAGGCCGCCGAAGTCATGAAAGCACCATCAGTGACAAATACATTCGGTGCATCCCACACCTGGTTGTATTTATTCACCACCGATGTTTTTGGATCGGCTCCCATACGGGCTGCACCCATTTCGTGGATACCGCGACCCTGGTAACCATTGGCATCCCAGCCTCTTACCTCTTTCACACCGGCTGCTTCCAGCATTTCTATGGCATCTTTTTGCATGTCTTTACGCATCTTGAGCTCATTTTCTTTCAACTCTGCATCGAACGACAATACATTCAGTCCCCATTTATCTTTCACATTTTTATCCAGCGTCACCTTATTGGAATGATCTGGCAGGATCTCTCCAAAACCGCCCATTCCCATGGTCCAGCCACCGGGCTCTGTCAAAGCATCTTTGAACTCTCCGCCAATGCTCAGCTCGGCCACATCACGTCCCCAGCTCTGGCGGCTGGCACCTCCCTGGTAACCGAAGCCACGCAGGTAATCGCGCTTATCGCCGAACAGGTTCTGGTAACGTGGGATATAGATACCGTTGGCACGGCGTCCGAAATAGTATTTGTCCTCATAACCTTCTACTATTCCACTGGCGCCCACACCCAGGTGATGGTCCATGATATTGTGCCCCAGCTCTCCGCTGCTGCTGCCCAAACCTCCGGGCCATACATCGGTAGCAGAGTTCATCAGGATCCAGGCCGTATTAAACGTAGACGCGTTCAGGAAAACGATCTTGGAATTGAACGTGTAGGTCTTGTTGGTCTCAGCATCCAGCACTTCCACACCGGTTGCACGTTTTTTATCCTTGTCGTATAACACTTTGGTCACGATCGACCATGGACGCAGCGTGAGTTTTCCCGTCTTCATGGCTGCAGGTAAAGTAGACGACTGCGTACTGAAATAGGCGCCGAACGGACAACCCAGCCAGCATTTGTTACGGAACTGGCAATTGGTCCTTCCTTCATGAGCAACCGTTAGGTTGGCGGTACGTCCGATGATCATGGAACGCGCACCTTTGTAATACTCCTTCATTCTGGCAGCCACGTCCTTTTCAACGCAGTTCATGTCCATCGGCGGCAGAAACTGACCGTCGGGCAATTGTGCCAGTCCATCGCGGTTACCGCTGATGCCTGCAAATTTTTCTACATAATCATACCAGGGTTCAATGTCTTTATAACGTACCGGCCAGTCAACGGCGATCCCATCTTTGGCATTGGCTTCAAAATCGAAATCGCTCCAGCGATAACTCTGTCTGCCCCACATCAGTGAGCGTCCTCCTACATGATAGCCACGGAACCAATCGTAACGTTTTACCTCTGTATACGGACTTTCCTTTTCGTTCACCCAGTAGTCCAGGTTGGTCTCATTCAGCGGGTAATCCCTTTTCAACACCGGATAATCCTTGATCATCTGTTGGGTCCTTCTTCCGCGATGCGGAAAATCCCAGGCTTCCTTGTTGGCGTTTACATAGTCTTTGATGTGCTCAATGTTACGCCCACGCTCCAGCAGCAACACTTTGAGTCCTTTTTCGGTTAACTCTTTTGCTGCCCAGCCACCGCTGATCCCGGAGCCGACAACAATGGCATCAAATGTTTGATCGGACATGATTCTGTTTGTTTATTGGTTTATGGTTACTTGTTCCTGATTCTTAACTACACATCGCATATCGTTACCGCGGCCCTGAGTGATCCCAGTTTATCTGCGGCAGTAGGAATGAATTCCTGCGCCACATAACCCGTGAACCCGGTAGCCACGATCGCTTTCATGATGGCAGGATAATTCAGTTCCTGCGTTTCATCGATCTCATGCCTGCCCGGCACACCAGCCGTATGGTAATGACCAATATAGGTATGGTAATCGCGGATGGTCCGGATCACATCTCCTTCATCGATCTGCATATGGTAGATATCGTATAATAATTTGAAGTTGGGCGAGCCGATACGCTTGCAGAGTTCCACCCCCCATGCCGTATGGTCGCACATATAATCCTTGTGATCAATTTTGCTGTTCAGCAGTTCCATTGTCAGCACCACACCTCTTTTTTCGGCCTGGCCCACGATCCGCTTCAATCCCTCCACACAGTTTTTCAGCCCGGTTTCGTCATCCATACCATTGCGGTTGCCACTGGCACAGAAAAGATTGGTGAAGCCGGCATCAGCAACAAGGTCGATATGTTCCGTATAACTTTTGATCAGTGTGGCGTGATACTGCCTGTCGTTCCAACCCTTGGTCAGTCCGATCTCGGCGCCATTACACATGGTGGATACCAGGTTGTATTTTTTGAGGGTAGCCCAGTCTTTGGGTCCCACCAGGTCGATCCCTTTTAAACCGATCTGGTTAGCTGCCACACAAAGTTCATCGAGGGTCAAACTGTCAAAACACCAGCGGCATACCGAGTGCTGGACATTACCTTTCAGCATAGCTGTTTTTTTTTCGCCGGAGGCAAAAGCGGGTACCGCGGCAGTGCCTGCAGCCAGCGCCGCAGAACCTGCGAGAATGTTTTTGATCGCTTTTCTTCTGTTTGAATATGGAGGCATATAATAATCGGGGACTTAAATATACTCAGCTATCCTTTACGCTGCCGATAATTTTGATGGCTGTTTTCTTCCGCGCATATACAACAGCAGTATGGCAAAAGCTACTGTAAGAATCACCGGTATGATCAGTGTGGCGTTCAGCACTTCCGGACCGGCCAGTTTCTTGGCTTCGTTCATAGCAGCTTCTGAGGTATCTCCGGCAGGCAGTTTGGCACTGACCAACTGATCATAATATTCACCCATGAACACCGTGTATACCGACACGGCAAACATGCCGGCACCACCCATCAGGTTCATACCTACAGCGCCCGTTTTGGGCAGGTTCTCTGAAACAAAACCGAGCATAGTAGGCCAGAAATAACAAACACCCATACCAAATATGATGGCCCCCACAAACAGCATATTACCTGAGCTATGACCCAGCAGATACAGACCCACTGCAGAAAGGATGGCAGAGATCAGCAATACACCGGTTGGTGAGAACCTGTGCACCACCGGACCTGCAAAACCGCGGCCGATCACCATGATGCCCGTTTCAATGGTCAGCAGCAGGATGGCGTTATCAGATACATTCTTTAATAATACATCGATCCACTGACCTGTAAACAGTTCTGTGATCGCTGTTCCAAACATCAGGATGATCATGACAATGAACAGGGGACTCAACAAGGCCTTATACATATCGCCCGCAGATACGCCACTGGCAACCCTTTCCGTAACCGGGAATTCCAGTTTACTGAACAGGAAGCCATAGATCAGCGTAGGGATGGCCATCAGGCCCACCTGGATCTGCCAGCCGATGCCTGCTTTGTCAAGAAAGTATACAAGTAATGTACCGATCACGATACCACCGGGAAACCACAGGTGGAAGTGATTCAGTTTGGTGGTTTTATTATCTGCATAGATGGTGGCCACCAGCGGGTTACAGGCAGCTTCCACCGTACCATTGGCAATGCCGATACAGAGTGTTGAGATGAACAGACTCCAATAACCACCCGCAAACACTGTTAACAGGATACCTGCCAGGTGAAAAACAAACGCTACGATCAACAAACGTTTCATTCCGATCACATCCACCACAAAACCACCGATGATGACCGCGAGCGGGAATCCCCAGAAAGCAGTGGCAGCAATGGTTCCCAATTGCCCGGCATTGAGTTCGAACTGAACACCCAAGCGACCTAATATGCCGGCACGGATTCCAAAAGAGAGAGAAGTGACTAATAAAGCCAGACAACTGGCCACGAATAATTGGCTACGTTGAGGGGTAGTCTGCATGTCGTTAGAATTAATATGGAAAAACAATCTGTGGTTAAATGTAATTTTTTATTTTTAAAACTGGATTGATAAAATCGGTTGAACATCAATTTTTTTTATAAGCTTTACAGGTATCAGCCGTTTTTCACCTGACTTAATAAAATAATATCAGCATTTCATAAAAAAGTATCAAAACATGAATCGTAAACTCAGAATGGGAATGGTAGGCGGAGGCAAAGATGCCTTTATCGGCGCTATCCATCGTTTGGCTGCCAATATGGATGGCCTCATCGAAGTCGTTTGTGGTGCGCTCAGCATCAACCCCGAAATTGCAAAGGCATCGGGTGAAATGTTATTCCTTCCTGCAGACAGGACCTACCTGACGTTCGAGGAAATGATCACCAAGGAAAGCCAGTTGCCCGCCGACAAGCGGATGGATTTTGTAACCATCGTTACCCCCAACTTCGCACACTTTGCTCCGGCCATGATGGCGCTGGACCATGGTTTCCACGTGGTCATCGAAAAACCGATGACGTTCACGCTTGACGAAGCCAAACAGCTAAAGAAGAAAGTAGAGGAAACAGGATTGACCCTCTGTCTCACGCATACTTACTCTGGTTACCCCATGGTAAAACAGGCCAAAGCCATGGTACAGGGAGGCGTACTGGGTAAGATCCGTAAGGTCTGGGTAGAGTATCCGCAGGGCTGGCTCAGCAAACTGAGCGAACGCGAAGGCAATGCACAGGCTGCCTGGAGGACCGATCCCAAAAAATCGGGCAAGAGCGGATGTATGGGTGATATCGGTACCCATGCCGCACACCTGTCTGAATACATCACCGGCGCCAAGATCACCCATCTTTGTGCAGACCTGAACGTAATGGTGGAAGGCCGCGCACTGGATGACGATGGTGCTGTATTATTAAAGTACGATAACGGCGCAGCCGGCGTACTGATGGCATCGCAGGTAGCAGCCGGCGAAGAGAACGCATTGAAGATCCGTATCTATGGTGAGAAGGGCGGTATCGAATGGTTCCAGCATGAGCCCAATACCCTGCTGGTGAAATGGCTGGATCAACCCACGCAGATCCTGCGCGCCGGTGGCAATTACGGCGATCGCCTGTCAAGTTTCGCCACCCATAACTGCCGCACTCCGGGCGGTCACCCCGAAGGGTACCTGGAGGCATTCGGTAATATCTACCGCAACTTCGCTTTAACCCTCAGCGCTAAAATAGATGGCCAAACCCCAACACCCGAAATGCTCGACTTCCCCTCCTGCGAAGACGGCATCCGCGGTATGGCGTTCATCGACAACGTTGTAGCATCTGCCAAGAGCGATGTCAAGTGGACAAAATATGAACTGTAGTGAGTGGTGAGTAGTGAGCAGGGAGTAAGGAAAATCATTATAGCCCACTCACTACTCACACCATTCACTCATTCAATCAATCACTCATTCAATCATTGATAACATGACCACTATCAAAGGACCCGGTATCTTTCTTGCCCAGTTCATGGGAGATGCCGCTCCGTATAATTCACTCGATACGATCTGTAAATGGGCGGCTTCGCTGGGTTTTACCGGTGTACAGATCCCTACCTGGGACAGCCGCTGCATCGATCTTCAGAAAGCTGCTGAGAGCAAGACCTATGCCGATGAGATCAAAGGAATTGTGCAGGCTGCCGGCCTGCAGATCACAGAACTGTCAACGCACCTGCAGGGACAACTCGTAGCGGTTAACCCGGCCTATGATGCCCTGTTCGACGGTTTTGCGCCAGAGAACCTGCGCAACAATCCCAAAGCCAGAACAGAATGGGCGGTTCAGCAGTTGAAATATGCCGCCAAAGCTTCACAGAATTTAGGACTGAACGCACATGCCACTTTCAGTGGCGCCCTGTTATGGCATACCGTATATCCGTGGCCGCAACGTCCGGCGGGATTGGTGGAAACCGGTTTTACCGAACTGGCCAAACGCTGGTTACCCATCCTGAATGCCTTTGATGAGGCGGGTGTTGACCTGTGTTATGAGATACATCCAGGCGAAGACCTGCATGATGGCATCACTTACGAGATGTTCCTGGAAAAAGTGAACAACCATAGCCGGGCCTGCCTGCTCTACGATCCTTCACATTTTGTTTTGCAATGCCTTGACTATCTTTCCTATATCGATCATTACCATGAGCGTATCCGGATGTTCCATGTAAAAGATGCCGAGTTCAACGCATCGGGTAAACAAGGGGTATACGGTGGCTTCCAGAACTGGGTAGACCGTGCCGGCCGTTTCCGTTCATTGGGCGACGGGCAGGTTGATTTCAAATCCATCTTCAGCAAACTGGCTGCCTACAATTACAAGGGCTGGGCGGTGATGGAATGGGAATGCGCCATCAAAGATGCGGCTACCGGTGCAGCCGAGGGGGCGCCCTTCATCAAAGACCACATCATCAAAGTGACCGAAAAAGCGTTTGACGATTTTGCGGGAACAGGTTCAGATGAAAACTTTAATCGCCGCATTTTGGGAATTGATTAATACCTTCATGTTCTCTTTCAGCGATGTACCTGAATACATCGCTGAAAGATCTACCTCAATTTTTGTAACACTAAAAACATTTGTCGTGAAAAAGTATTTTGTAGCCATCGCCCTGTTAACTTTTGCGGTTGCCTGTGGCAGTAACAGTTCTGAGAAAAAAGAAGAGAAACCTGCCGAAGCCGCCGCTCCTGCAGCAGCTCCAGCCAATGACCTGGCCAGTAACCCTGACTATGAAAAAGGATTGGCACTGGTTGCCAAATCAGATTGCCTTACCTGCCATAAAGTAAGCGAGAAACTGACCGGCCCTGCCTATAAAGACGTGGCTGCAAAATATGAGAGCACAGATGAGAACATCAGTATGCTTGCATCCAAGATCATCAAAGGTGGCCAGGGCGTTTGGGGTACTATCCCAATGACGCCTCACCCAACTGTGAGTGAAGATGATGCCAAACAGATGGTAAAATATATCCTCTTACTGAGAAATAAATAATCCCCATGCAATCATTCTCCGCGATCACCGTTTTAGCAGTGTCCTTACTGCTTGCAGCTCCTGCTGTGAAAACAACAGACCTGCATTCTGTAAGCCAGAAAAAAGAGAAAGGCTGGATAGCTTTATTTGATGGAAAGACACTGAACGGCTGGCACAACTATGGTAAAACAACCACAAGTCCTGCCTGGACCGTTGAAGACGGAGCCATTTTTTACAACCCCTCCAAAAGGGTTCCCGGACAAAGAGGATCGAACGACCTGGTAACCGATAAGGATTTCGAGAACTTCCACTTCAAATACGATTGGAAGATCGCCAAAAACGGTAACAGCGGTCTGATCTTCTGGGTACAAGAAGACACTGCCAAATACAAACAGACCTATCATACCGGTCCCGAAATGCAGGTGCTGGACAATGATGGCCACCCGGATGGTAAGATCAACAAACACCGTGCAGGTAACCTGTACGATCTGATCGCCGGAAAAGAAGGCGTGGTAAAACCCGTTGGCGAATGGAATACGGCAGAGATCATCTGTAACAGAGGCAAAATGGATTTTATCCTGAATGGAGAAACTGTATTGTCCACCACTTACGGAGATGACAGCTGGAAACAAATGATCGCCTCCAGCAAGTTCAAACAATGGCCTGATTTCGGAACGGTTTTCAAAGGCCGTTTTGCCCTGCAGGACCATGGTAATGAGGTCTGGTACCGGAATATCATGATCCGGCAATTATAAAAAAACCATTTTAGTAAAGCCATCTCAAAATGAGATGGCTTTTTTATTTGCTCCCTGCAAAAGCCTACTTTCGCTGCATGATCGAGTTTGATGACACCTACTTTATGCAGCAGGCCCTGAAAGAAGCCGTACTGGCCTATGAGGCCGATGAGGTTCCGGTAGGTGCCGTGGTGGTCATCAACAACAAGATCATCGCCCGCGGGCATAACCAGGTAGAATTGCTGACCGATTCTACCGCGCATGCCGAGATCCTGGCACTGACCTCTGCCTACCATTACCTCGGGGCCAAATATTTGCCCGATGCTACCCTCTACGTAACCGTAGAACCCTGCCTCATGTGCTGCGGCGCCCTTTACTGGAGTAAGATCGGACGCATCGTTTACGGGGCTTCCGACGAGAAGAACGGATTTAAACACATAACCCAAGAAAACTGGCCCTTCCACCCCAAAACAGAACTGGTGAAAGGTGTACTGGAAGATGAATGCGCCCAGTTGATGCGATCTTTTTTCAAGGCCAAACGGCAGTAATCATTGATCCCTGCTGGCAGGGCTGTTTTTCGAATTAAGAAAGAATTGATTACCGGCTTCCTTTATCAACCGAACAGCAGTAAATTTGTTATTCATCCAATAACCTTTCATTTTCATCTAAAAACGTATAAACTATGTCATTTACACTCGCCCCTTTACCTTATGCACATGATGCACTGGAGCCACATATCGATACCACTACCATGCAGATCCACCATGGTAAACACCACCAGGCTTATGTAGATAACCTGAATAAAGCCATTGCCGGAACACCCAACGAAGGCAAATCACTGGCGGAACTGGTTGCTGCGGCCGGCTCTATCAGCCCTGCGGTACGTAACAACGGTGGCGGCCACTGGAACCATACCTTTTTCTGGGAAAGCCTGGCATCTCCCGCCCAAAGCGGGACAGGTGGGGCTCCAACCGGCGCTTTGGCCGATGCCATCACTGCCGCATTCGGTTCGTTTGATGCCTTCAAGGAAAAATTCGCCAATGCCGGTATGACCCGTTTCGGCAGCGGATGGGCCTGGTTACTGGTCAAAAACGGTAAACTGGAAGTATCTTCCACTCCCAACCAGGACAATCCTCTGATGGATATTGCCGAAGTTAAAGGCACTCCGATCCTGGGTGTGGACGTTTGGGAGCACGCCTACTACCTGAAATACCAGAATCGCCGTGCTGATTACCTGGGCGCATTCTGGAACGTGGTAAACTGGAACAAGGTTGCTGAACGTTTTAACGCAGCAAAATAATCGCTGTCAGTAAATAATATTATTTTACAGTCCCGCTGCGTCACGGCGGGACTTTTTTATTGAAACTACGCTTATGAAAAAAATACTTTTCTTCTGTTGTGCCATTGCATTGTTCGCTTCCTGCAAAAGCAAGACCCTGGTGGTAATGAGTAAAGGCGCTGCCGACATTGATGTGGCAGCCAAGACCATCAAGGCCAAAGATGGTGCCGGTCATGAAGAAACAGCTGTGACCCTGGGCGGTGGATCCATTGTATTTAAACTGAACACACCTGCCGGAGAAGCCACTGTAGAGCTGAAAGAAAACGGTCTGTATGTGGTGAACGTGAAGAACGATACCATTATCGGCGGTTACCAGCAGTACAGTGACCCCTCCGTATCGCAGCAGGTGATCACGCAGGAGAAACTGAAACAGCAGATCGATTCACTGCAGTTATTGTCCGAAGGCAAAAATGTAAGTGCCGCCAACCGTAATTTCTTTATCCTGCCCAACCAGGCCGTTAAGGTCACCGATAATACGGCTGCCATGATCGTTGGTCCCTACCACCGTATGCGCTCTGCCGAAAAAGTAGATGGAAAAGCCCCGGAAGTATACCGGTTCTACAGTATCAAGGAGGTCCGGGAGATCATCGGCAAACTGCAGGCTTTGACGGTGGCACCGAAAGAATAATTTGAGAATTTGGGAATTTGAAAATTTGAGAATGGATTTTCGGTCAGGATAGAGATATACCAGCCCTGCATAAGATCTCAGCGTTTCCTCCGCATCTCTGCGGCTCCGCGGTGAAAAGGAGTTTCGCAGAAAGAATATCCATAGTAAATAATTCTATCAGAAATCATTGATCGCCGGCACTTCATTTCCAAATTATCAAATTCCCAAATTATCAGGGAACCGGATCGTATCCATGGCCGCCACCCGGCCTGCATCTGCTGATACGTTGTATCGATAGCCAGCCTCCTTTGATCAGCCCGTGTTTTTGCAGTGCCTGCACTGCATACTGTGAGCAAGTGGGTGTAAACCGGCATTTAGGACCAATGGCCGGAGAGATCACATACTGGTAGATCCTGATCAGCAAAATGAACGGATAACTGATCACCACGGCTAGCCAGGTGATCCATGAACGTGGTTGTTCAGGTGGTATGTTCTTTTCAGCGCACAATCTGTTCTTCCAGTTTGGTGAGGGCCTGCTGCATTTTCTCGGTCAGTATCACATGATCGGGCAGTTCTTTCCCAATGTATAAGAAAAATACAGCTATCTGCTTTTCATGGGTCTTGAGGGTAGCCAGCAGGGGTTGTTTGTTCAGCCGGTAACCTTCACGCAGTAACCGTTTGATACGGTTCCTGTCCACCGCTTTTGCAAAATGCCTGGCGCTAACGCCTACGCCGGCCTGAACAGGTTGTTCGGTTGTATTACCGGCAGGCATCCAGAACAGTTTCACCGGAAATACAGAAATGGTTTTGCCCCCCGTGAACAGGGTACTCAATACCTTACGGCTTTTCAGTTTTTCTGACCGGGAATATGTGTGGTTGCCTGCTGACATCGTTCTGCTAAACTAAAAAAGCCTCATCACAAAGATGAGGCTATATTTTTTACACGGCTAAGCCCGGAGGCCTGGTGTATTATTTTAATCCTTTTTCGCTGGAAACAGTGAGTTTCTTGCGACCTTTCGCTCTGCGGCTCGCCAGTACTTTGCGGCCATTGGCAGTTTCCATACGCTTGCGGAAACCGTGAACGGTTTTACGACGGCGCTTGTGTGGTTGGAATGTACGTTTCATGTTCTAGTTTTTTACTAACCCGGTAATATGATTTCGTTTCATGCCTGCAGTCACCATACTGCTGCTTGTGAAAGGACGGCAAAGGTAGGGAAATCAGCCATACGAAGGAAGGCCGGATGCTGTTTTTTTGCGAAAAACTGCCCCGGTTTGCCCTTTTTACCCTATTTCCGGCCCAGATCCAGGTGTTTTGAAGCGATCGCCTGCCCAAAAAAGCGGGTGGCATGGGTATCGAAATCCGTGGTAGAATCGGTGGTATAAAAGCTGATCTGGCCATTGCGACTGCATTTCCGGGCCAGGTCGGGATGTTTTTCCAGGTATTGTTTGAGGCTTTGGGCCACGATCTCACCCTGCGACACCACCGTGATACCCGCCGGCAGGAACTGACGGATCTTATTGATCAGCAACGGATAATGTGTACATGCGAGCAATACCGTATCGATCCCCTCAGACTGGTTCAGCAGATGCCGTAAGTGCTGCTGAACAAAATAATCGGCTCCCGGGGTATCGTATTCATTGTTCTCGATCAGGGGAACCCACATGGGGCAGGCTTCCTGGTATACTTCTACCTGGGGAAAGAATTTAGCGATCTCAATGGGGTAACTCTCGCTCTGCACGGTTCCCGATGTTCCCAGCACCCCCACTTTCCCGGTTTTGGAGTAATGACCGATCACTTCTGTCGTAGGCCTGATCACCCCCAGTACCCGTTTGGCCGGATCGATCCCGGGCAGGTCTTTCTGCTGAATGGTTCGAAGTGCCTTGGCAGAAGCCGTATTACATGCCAGGATCACCAGCTCGCATCCCTGGGCAAAAAACCACTGCACACATTCCAGCGTGTAATGGTAAACGGTGGCAAATGAACGCGGACCATAGGGGGCACGCGCATTATCGCCCATGTAGAGATAATCGTATTGCGGTAATTCCTGTACGATCTCTTTCAGTATGGTTAAACCACCATAACCGCTGTCGAATACACCAATGGGCTTAACGGGCTGCATATGACAAAAGTAAGAACCCCATCGCAAGGACGGGGTTCAGACCAGATATTATTGTTGATGAGACAACTTATTTTTTAGGGGCTGCTGCACCTGCACCGGATGCGGCTTTCCAGGCATCTTCGATCTCTTTGGTCAGCGGCAGCTTCAGTTTCATGGCCACGCGGATGGATAAGTTATCCAGCAGTGGTGGCTGAGCGTAAGGAGACAGTGAGTTTGAATTCAGCACATATGTGTACTTCTGTTCAGCGATCACCTGCTTCAGGGCTTCAAACATTCTCTGTTTGTAAGGGTTCAGCAACTGCTCCATTTTCTGCTCGTACATCTGCTGTCCGATCTGCTGCCAGTTGATCAGCATGTAACGCTTCTGTGCCAGGTCTTTCTGGGCCAGTTCACGTGCTTTTGCCGGCATAGTGGCAGAGTCTTTTTTATAGATACTGTCGGCACGGTTGAATTCGTAAACGCGTGCTTCGTATTCCAGGCGGAGAGAATCGTTCTGGTAGCTGGACAACAGGGTGTCCACTTTACCGATACCGGGAAACAAAGACAGGGTCAGCTGCTCGTCGAAATATCCTATTTTCTGCTGTGCGCTGGTTGTGTTTGAGAACAGTAGCATCGCAGCAAAAGCCATGCACACAAATAATGATTTCTTCATTTTAGTGAAATTTATGATTGTTTGGTTTACACTAGTTCTTAATTCCCAGCTCCCTCAGTACGTCTTCACTTTTGTCCAGCTTGGGGTCGGCAAATATAATGGTAATTCCTTCACTTTTATCGAGTACAAAATCATAGGCTTTGGAGATGGCCATCTTTTGTACGGCATTGTATACTTTGTCCTGGACCGGTTTTACCAGTTTCTGGCGCTCCTTGAACAGGTCGCCCTCGTAGCCGAAACGGCGTTTCTGGAGGTCACGCACCTCCTTCTCCCGCTGGAAAAGCTCATCCTCCCGTTTTTTCTTCAGCTCATCGGTCAGCATGAACTGCTCGGCCTCATAATTCTTGTACATCTTGTCCAGCTGCGCCTGTTTGTCGTCGATCTCTTTCTGCCACTGCCCGCCTATGAGTTGCAGTTTTTTATCGGCATCCCTGTATTCAGGGATCTTACCCAGGATGTATTTGGTGTCGATGATGGCGTAACGCTGTGCGTTGCCGGCAATGGCCAGTGCCACAAAAGCAATGAGGAGCAATACGTTTTTTTTCATAACGGTAGTTAGTTTAGGTTTTGGGTTATTCCGGCTCAAAGCCCAGCATAAAGGTAAACCTTGCTGCGTCTTTCAGCGCGCCTCCCGGCGTAAACCTATCCAATCCTATGCCATAATCGAATCCAAGTAATCCGAACATAGGCAGGAAGAAGCGCATACCCAGACCTACCGAACGTCTCAGTTTAAATGGATTATAGTCCTTGAATTCATACCAGCCGTTAGCTGCCTCAAAGAAGCCCAGTGCGTAAATGGTACTGCTCGGGTTCAGACTGAGGGGGTAACGCATTTCCAGCGTGTATTTGTTAAAGATGGTGAAATACTGGCTGGCCGTTTGCCTGTCGGGGTTGATCTTCGGGTTCGAGTTATCGTACACAGGGTAACCTCTGTGTGCGATGATATCGTAACCCAATAAGGCGAACTGGTTGCTCAGACCCGCATCACCCACCTGGAACCTCTCAAAAGGAGAGATCTTCAGGTCGGGGTTGAACCTTCCCAGGAAACCAAATTTGGCCGAAGCCTTCAGCACGAACTGTTTGTTCCTGTCCTCACCGTGCGGTTTGCCCAAAGGCACATACCATTCACCATTGAACCTCCATTTATGGTATTCAATGAAGCTGTACGGGTTGGCAGATGAATTGATATTCTTATCGATCAGCGAGTACGGTGGTGTCACCTGCAGACTCAGCAGGAAGGTAGAACCCGAACGTGGGAACAGCGGCGCATCCACCGAAGACCTTTGCAGGGCAATACGGAAGTTGATATTGTTTACCACACCATTGTCGAAACCAGGCAGGTTGGTGGGGTCAATGGCATAGTTGCTCAGTTTGTAACGGGTATAGTTCAGACCCATTGACAGAGAGAAATAGTCGTCTGGCCATTTCAGCTGGCGCGCAAGGCTCACCGTAGCACCGGTGGTAGAGATATACCTTGAATTGGCCACATTGGGGTCATACAAGCCTGTCAGCGGATCGTAGGTCTGTCCGTACTTGGTATTGTACAGGCTCACGGTCAGGGCATTCCTTTTTTTGCCGCCCAGCCAGGGTTCGGTGAAAGAGAAGTTGTAAGAGCGGAACGCTTTACCATTACTCTGTACACGCAGGCTCAGTTTCTGTCCATCACCCATGGGCAAGGGATCCCAGGCCGATTTTCTGAAAATGTTCCGGATAGAGAAGTTGTTGAACGATACACCCAGTGTACCGGTCAAACCGATATAACCACCCCAACCGGCACTCAATTCCAGCTGGTCGCTGGATTTTTCTTCCACGCCATAATTGATGTCTACGGTACCATCGTCAGGATTGGGTACCGGGTCGATCTTGATCTTTTCCTGGTTGAAATAGTTCAGCTGTGCGATCTCTCGCTGTGAGCGGATCAGGTCGGTACGGCTGAATTTTTCACCGGGTATGGTACGCAGTTCACGGCGGATCACATACTCTTTGGTACGGTCGTTACCGCTGATGCGGATATTCTTGATGGTAGCCTGCGGACCCTCGATGATCCGGATCTCGTAATCGATGGTATCATTGTACACGGCGGTCTCAACCGGGTCTGTACGGAAGAAAAGATATCCATCGTCCTGGTACAGTCCGCTGATATCACCGCCATCGGGTGAAGCAGATTTTCCCAGCTTTTTATTCAGTACTTCCAGGTTGTAAATATCTCCTTTACGGATGCCGAGAATGGCCGTAAGAACGGAGTCGGGGAATTTGGTGTTACCTCTCCAGGTAATATTACCGAAGTAGTACCGGTGCCCTTCATTCAGTTTGATATCGATGTTCAAACCGCCGCGGCGTACATGGTATACGGTATCTTTTTCAATGATCGCATCACGGAAACCGAGCGAGTTATAATATTCCAGCAGGTTCTCCTTATCGTCTATGAATTTTTTCTCATCGAACTTGGCACCTGTGAGTTTCAGGCGGATGTAGGGATCCAGCAGCTTTTTGGTTTTGCTGTAGGTAAGATAACCGTGTTCTTTCAGGTAGTCCTGGAACTTATAACGTTGCGGGGTAACCAGGTAGCCCTTATCGAAAGTGGGATACAGGGTAAAACGCGAACGCTCTTTGGTATCTTTCAGTTGTTTCTTCAGCTTGCCGGCATCAACGGTGTTCCCGCCAAAATTGATGTTGTTGATCTTCACTTTCGGCCCCTTGTCGATCAGGAAGTCCAGTGCCAGGGTATTGTTGAACGTAGTATCTTTTCTTTCAACGATGGTCACCCTTGAATCGCGGAAACCTTTTTCGGCATAATATTTTTTAATGGCCTCCACCGCTGAGATCTTCATGTTCTCGGTGATCACACGGTTGGGTACAAGGCCGGTTTTACCGGAAAGATCATCGCTCTCTCCCTTACGTACGCCTTTGAAGAAGAACCTCGACAAACGGGGTCTTTCGGTAACAGCGATCTCGATATCAATATTTCTCCCTTCCAGTTTGGTCAGGTAGATCTCAACATTGGAAAAATAGTTCTGGCCCCAGAGTTTGGTGATGGCTTTGGAGAAATTGTCGCCTCCGGGTATCACGATCTCATCGCCCACGTTGATATTGGCAATAGAGGTCAGCAGGTTTTCATCAAAAAAACGGTTGCCCACCACTTTAATGGCGGCCACTTTGTATTTGCGGGGTGTTTTCTGTGTGAAAATATTGAGCAGGTCAACATCAATAGAGGTTATGGTAGTATCGGTTTGCTGCGAACGGGCCGGGAGACTCACGAGCGATGTTACTAAAGCCAACACTAAAATTTTGTACACTTTCTGCATCCGGTTTCGGTTTGTGATGTTGCCGACTGAAAGAACATTCCAGGCTCTGTCAGCGATAGGTTCAGGTTTTTAGGCGGGGCAAATTAACTGGAATAATTAAAAATTGTTTGTTAAATCAACCCCTGTAATATAAGGTGTGGTGTTAAATAGCTATGCCAATTGGGTTTCCTCCTGTATTTGTTGCCCGGTTTTGCCAAATCTCCTCTCGCGACCCTGGAAGTCAACAATGGCTTCGTACAGGTTCTCTTTGCGGAAATCGGGCCAACGGGTGTTGGTGAAATATAATTCGGCATACGCTAACTGGTACAGCAGGAAGTTGCTGATCCGGTATTCCCCGCTGGTGCGGATCATGAGTTCCGGATCCGGGAACTGGCTGGTGGTAAGGTATTGCTGCAGGGTTTCCTGGCAAATGGTCTCGGGGTCTATCTTGCCGGCTTTTACATCCCGGCCTATATTCTTCACGGCATTCACCAGTTCCCAGCGGCTGCTGTAACTAAGGGCCATGATCAGATTCAGGCCGGTATTCTGGCTGGTCAAATCCAGTGCTTCCTTCAGTTCGGTCTGTGCAAATGCGGGCAGCATATTCAGGTCGCCGATCACATGCAGGCGGATATTGTTCTTGTTCAGCGTGGGCACTTCCTTGCGGATGGTCTCCACCAGCAACGCCATCAAACCCTCCACTTCCTGCTGCGGCCTGTCCCAGTTTTCGGTACTGAATGCATACAGGGTAAGGTACTGGATGCCCAGTTCAGCGCTTCCCTCCACGATGTTACGAACGCTCTCTACCCCATGAAAATGCCCATACAGACGATCCTGGCCTTTTTCTTGGGCCCAGCGTCCATTTCCATCCATAATGATGGCAATATGGCGGGGTAAGCGTTCCCGGTCAATCTTGTCGATCAGGCCTTCCTGCATAGGAGTAACTAGAATTAGGGTGCAAATCTAACAAAATCAACGCTTATAGCGGGATATAATTGCCTAAATATGGGCTGGTAGCCCTACAAACAGTACTTACCTGCCTGGAGGGGTGGGGCAACGGTAAGAGGAGAGGTTGAAGGAAACACCCACTTTCAGCGTGGCGAACGCATCTTTCTGGAGGCTGTTTCCCCGTTGTTTGCCCTTGATCCCGATGGAAGTTCCGGTTTCATAACTCCTGTCCTGCAGCAGGAAGGCGGGCGATGGGGAACCATCCGGCAGGGGAGGGAAAGCGTCCGGTGCGTACAGACCGCTGACATCATCCAGGTAATCGGTATTCGTCATCCGGTAGGTCAGCTCGGCAAATACATTGGTACGGGCGCTCAGGGCATATTTAACCCCCAGCGTGAACGGTATGCTGATTGCGATGGGGTTGTATGGTTTGAGGTTCGGGTAGAGTGAACTTCCCTGTCCCTCTGTACCCAGTGTACGAAGCAGGTACTTCTCTCCATTCAGGTATGCGTAAGGATCGTAAGAGAAAACGCCCACACCCAAACCAACATAGGGGGTAAACTCATAACCCTCGAATCCCGGGTGGAATTCGAAAAAGTTGAAGTCGCCGGCAAGGCTGAGCTCCCATACATTGGAATTGAAACTGAGGTTGCGCGCCTGCTGTACCGGGTTGGAGCTGTATACATCCGAATAACCCAGCAACGCATAATCACCCGCAATACGGATGCCGATATAATTGCTGATCTGTTTTCTGAAAAAGATACCCGCTGCGGTCTTGGGACGGTTCAGACCCGTATTGGGGTTGAGGTCACCGAAATAATGCGCCAGTCCTACAGAAACACCCACTTCGCCCTGATGCACATAGGGCTCCAGCATCTGTGCACGGGCTGTTCCCAGTCCGGCGATCAAACAAAACAGGGCGATGGTTTTTCTAAACATAGTCATCCGGGTGTTCACGATTTCATTGTAAAATAGCACCAAATTTTAATACGATAAAAGTTAATTTCTTTTATCCAGTCCCCATGTAAGTTTACTACGCAGTGTAGATAAAAAACTATTCTCGTTCAGCCTGATCAGGTTCACCCCGAATTTTTCGCGGCGGATGGCCAGCTGGATACTCTTATTCACGATCTCGCGGCGCGCATCCAGGGCACAGATCACCTGGTCGGCCCTGCTCTCCACTTCAAAGGAGATCACGTTGGTGTCCGGTACAATGATCGGGCGCACATTGAGGTTATGCGGCGCTACGGGGGTGATCACAAAACAGGCTGTTTCAGGGAACATGATGGGGCCATTACAACTCATGCTGTAACCGGTTGACCCGGTTGGCGTGGATACGATCAGCCCATCGGCCCAGTAAGTATTCAGGAATTCACCGTTCAGGTAGGTATGGATCTTCACCATGGGCGAAATGTCTCTTTTATGGATGGCAAATTCGTTCAGGGCAAAGGGGGTCTCACCAAACAGGGGCAGGTTCGACTCCAGGTGAATGAGTGATCTTTTGTCGATCAGGTAGGTCCTGTTCACCAGTGCATCCACAGCACTGGCCAACTCTTCCTTACTGATGCTGGCCAAAAAACCCAGCCTGCCGAAATTGATACCCAGGATCGGGATATTCTTATTTTTTACCAGTGTAACCGTATCGAGCAAAGTGCCATCCCCACCCAGGCTGATGAGGCAGTCAATCGGCTCTTCCAGCTCGTCTGAACTGGCGAAAGGCGTCAATTTATCCTGTAAATGGGCCGGCAGGGTGAACTGGTTCAGTAACTGGTGGTAGATCAGTATGTTTATTTCGTAGCGGGTCAGTTCTTCCAGCAATACCAGCAAAGGGTTCTCCTGTTCAAAATCAAGACCACGGCTGTAGATAGCTACTTTCATTGAAGAATTTGAAAATTTGAAGACCTGTGAATGGACAGATCTGCGGCACTGTCAAATCACCTGATTCTCAAATCGATTTAAAAATCGTTTCTCGTCTGTAAATATAAGCCATCCTTCCCCAGCTGGTTAAAGCTATACTCGATTTTAAACACAAAATCGTAGATGGAAACGATATCCATACCCAAACCCCAGGTTCGCAGTAGCTTGTTATTCAATGTGTTACTGATATTCGGATTAGGGTTATACGCATAGCCCAGGTCGCCATAGGCTTTCAGGAAAATGCGGAAAGGGATCTTGTCATGGGTTTTGCTGGGAAAGGGGTTACGCAGGATAAATGAAAGGACCTGTTTGTGAACCGTGGTCTTTAAGGCTGCACCCAGCATACCGTCCACCACATTGTACTCAAGACCGCGCATCTGGTAAAAACCATAGCCAAGTAGCCGCTCGTTCACGAAATAGTTCCGGAAAGGCGCTTTGGCAATGCCCAGACCTTCCAGGTGAAGGAAACTGGTCTTGGTGAAAGGTAACGTGTAAACGGCCCTTGCTCCCAGCTGCCAGAAACCAACGGTATTATCCAGTCCACGGCGATACAGGTTCCCCTCGAACAGGAACCCTTTGGTTGGGTAAGGGATATAATCTACATTATAGTATTTGTACTGGTAACTGAAATCCACGAAACGCAGGCGTGTACGGTTATCAGGGAAATAATTGGGATTGATCTTGAGAACGGTATCCGCCACCTGCTCATCATTATACGATACCCTGAAATAATGCCTTTGTTTTACATCCGGCCGGAATGAATAGGTAAAGTCGAAACGGAGCGCTTTTTTGGCAATGCCTTCCTGTTTGTAAAAAAGCTGTTTGTTATCGCCCGTGGCATAGTTGATCTCTTTCTGTGTGGCCGAAATAATACCCACATTAAAGCCCTGTTTCAGTTTCCGGTCGAAAAAAGGCAGGTTATACCGCAGGGTAAGCTGTTGGGTGTACCCATTGATCACCCAGATATCCAGGTTGTCGTTACGGCCTGTGATATTGTTCTGGGTGAATTTGATCCCGTAATTCACCCTTTCCAGGCTACGCTTCTGTTCAACCCACCACTGGTTGAAATTACGGTCGACCAGTCTGAAATAAGGAAGCGGGAAAAAATACCAGCGCTCCTTAAGATCCACCTGTACCTGCAATACATTACCCTTACGCGAAGCCACGTATACATCCACATCCACGAACAGGCTGGTGTTCATGAGCTGTTGTTTGGCAAGTATCAGTTGCTCCTCCATCCCACCCTCTGTAAAACGGCTGCCTTTGACAAAAGGCAGTTCACGGGTCACAATGAAGATCTTGGTACGTTTATTTCCGGTGATGACGATATCGCCAACCATTACCGGTCGGTTCTGCGGGGCTATGGTATCGGCCTGCAGCACGGAAGCAGAAGAATCGGGTAAGTATTGGGCAGTAAGGGGTAACACTGATCCTGCACACACCACCAGTAAGACAATAACACACGATAACCTCATCTGCGGAATTCAATTGATAATTGCGGTAAAAATAGGTGGATTGGGGAATATGAGATCAGTAATATGCGTATATCTGCAATGCCATTGAAAACGAACACAACCGTTCTGCATTTGCTTTACATGTTCAGGTAGGAAAGCAGGTGGTTATAATTCTCTTTGAGTTCGTTGGTGTAGGTCTCTTCACCGAAATAATAACGTACTGCATAATCGTAACGCTGGAAGGTGGCCACAATATCCGATACCTCGATCTTGTTCACTTTCAGCGTGATCACTACCAGGCCGGTATCCGGTTCTGTATAGGTATTGAGCTGTGTGATGTAGGCGTCGTTGGTCTCCACCAGCCGGTTCACCTCACCGAATGAGAAATTCCGCTTCTCGGTTTCCAATACAATGATACCGCCCTTGTCGTCGTTGCCCACAAAGGAAGAGAGCCTTCTGAGCAGGTCGCGGGCTGTGATCACACCCGACAGTTCTGATTGCGCCGTGATCACGGGCAGTAGCGATAATTCATGATCGGCAATGATCCGGAGGGCCGATAAAAAATATTCATCGCTTTTCACAGAAACCTGTTGCAGCGATGATTCCATGGTGGCCACCAGGTTACCCTCATCAGCATCGAGCAGGTCGTCCTTACTGATCAGGCCGGCATATTTTTCTTCGCTCAGTACCGGCAGGTGCAATACATCGTACTCATCCATCAACTGCAGGGCGAGGGAGATCTTATCAAACAGGTTGATAGCGGGAAAACCGGAATTAATGAGTTGTGATGCCAGCATCTGTTCTTTTCTGCATATACGCTGCCAGCCAGGCCAGGGTTTCCGGCTATGACTTCAGCTTGTTTAAAAAACCTTCCAGTATCCTGTTGAATTCATCAGGAACTTCCATCATTGGGGCGTGACCGCATTTATCTACAAAATGCAGTTCGCTGTTCGGGATCAGCCGGTTGAATTCCCGGCCTACAAACGGCGGGGTAATGGTATCATTGTTGCCCCAGATCAGGCAGGTAGGCTGTTTGATCTGGTTCAATTCTTCGCCCAGGTTATTTCGGATGGCGCTTTTGGCCAGCGCAATGATCTTGATCACTTTTAAACGGTTGTTGGTGATCTCGAACACTTCGTCCACCAGTTCCTTGGTTGCCGTGGCCGGGTCGTAAAAAGTGACCTGTGTTTTCTTTTTGATGTATTCGTAGTCGCCTCGTTTGGGATAACTGTCGCCCATACCGTTTTCGAACAGACCGCTGCTTCCAGTAAGGATCAGCGATTTGATGCGCTCCGGATGTTTGAGGATATGCACCAGCGCCACATGCCCCCCCAGGGAGTTACCCAGGAGGTGAATATTGTGATAGTCCCTTGTTTCGATGAATTTCTGTACGTGTTTTTCAAGTCCCCCTACCGATGTATGAAAAATATCCAGGTCGAACAGGGGCAGCAGCGGAACCACCACTTTGTAGTTTCCCTTGAAATATTCGATCAGATCCTTGAAATTACTCAATGCGCCAAATAAGCCATGTAATAAGATCAGTGGCTCACCTTCTCCTACTTCAATAAACTTAAACTTGTCCTGGTGTTTTATCTCGTAATTCATTAGTCAATTTCTTATACAAGCAGTAATTGGGATCGGTACAAATAAAAGGAAAATCACTCAAATATGAATAAATGAAGAACCGCTTCTGTACCTGGTACTGGGAACCTTTGCTAAAGTACTGATTTTACGGCAAAAAGAGGGATACCGGCCCATACAGGTTTAACTATTACATAATCTTCGACTGAACAGTATCGAAGAATACCGACAGTTCTTCGAACATTCCCCTGAAAAAAGGAATTACCGCACCGAACAGGTTGATGGCTTTAGGACCCCAGGGTTGTATGAACGCGTAGGTATAAGAGGTCTGAAGGGTCTCCGGTTTGATCCAGTGAACCTTCTCCGCATAAAAAAGTACCACGCTGAACAGGGTTGTATACAGTACCGCATACAAAAACACGCCACTGAGTTTATTCAGCCATCCCAGCAATACCATCTCCATGGCCGACTGGATGAACATAGCGCCTACTCTTACCAGCAGGATCACTGCGATCATTACAAAGATGAACGACAGGAATGGCAGCCATGCAGCGGATATCTGCGTACTTTCTTTCAGCCATTCTGCCACCAGTGTAGAGAACTTCATGGCGGCCGCAAGGCCGATGAGGATCCCCAGTAATGAGAAAACGGCTACCACAAACCCGTTGCGGAGGCCTTTGATCACTGCAAGGATCATGCATACCAGGAAAATGACATCTATCAGCATGGCAAAAGGGATGCCACCACCGGGGCAGCAGTTCTGTATTATTTTACTTATTCAACAGTTGTTTCACGGTTGCCGCTACTGCCTTGCCATCCGCCTTACCGGCCAGTTGTTTGGAGGCAGCGCCCATTACCTTGCCCATATCCTGCGGACCTGCGGCACCCAGTTCGGCAATAATGGCTGCAACGGCCTGCTGCAATTCGGCCTCACTTAATTGTGCCGGCAGGAACCTTTCAATGACCACTATCTCTTCTGATTCTTTGGCAGCAAGATCTGCGCGGTTCTGTTGGGTATAGATCTCCAGTGAATCCTTACGCGATTTCACCAGCTTCTGCAACAACTTCAACTCGCCATCTTCTGTTACCTGGCCATTGGCTCCGGGTTCTGTTTTGGCCTTGATGATCTCGGCTTTAATGGCACGTAAACCGCGAAGAAGGGCTTCGTCTTTGGCTTTCATGGCATCCTTCATCTGTGCCATTACTTTTTCTTCTAAACTCATATCTAATGTTTTATTGGTTCTCTTTTACCTGGCTTTCCCTGAATTTCCTGTAAAACTCCTTAGCGAAAGCCTTCATATCTTCCACCAGTTCCTTTTGCTGGGTGGCCCGCATATACGTATCGGCCATGCCCATGAAGGTCTGGTAATAAAAATCGGCCATCTCATCCACCATCATTTCCTTGGTCCAGAGGTCGATGCGGAGGGCGCTTTTATCGGCTCCGTCCCAGAAAGCCACCATCATTGATTTGGCTTGCTGCATCATATCTGCGGTGCTGTCGCTGGCATTCCATTGGATCTGTTGCGGCACTTTATTCTCATCTAATTCGATCTCTATCGAGATATTCGATTTGTGCATGATTCTGTAATTTTCGGTTAATCGGAACTGCAAAAGTAACAAAACATCGGTTGCGGGGTATCTGGGTATTGCAGCTTTAGGCTGGAAGCCTGGGAATAGGCGTCACTCGGCAGAGCCGAGCGACTGCTCCATAGCAAAACATCGGTTGCGGGTTATCCAGGTCATGATTTGGCAGCAAGGCTGATCACCTGCCATAACTGTTCTGCCGAATGGTCCCAGCTGAAACGAGCAGCCTGTTCTTTACCTGCTTCCACCAGGCGGCCGCGCAGCGATTCATCCCGGTATATGTGCAGCATGTGTTTGGCGATCGCATCCGGGTCAGCGGGATCAGCGTAGAGGGCCGCATTGCCACCTACTTCGGGCATACTGCTGGTATTACTGGTGATCACGGGTACGCCGCTCTGCATGGCTTCCAGCAGGGGCAGGCCGAAACCTTCAAAATACGATGGGTATACCAGTGCATAGGCGGCAGCAGTTAAACGGGCCAATTGCTCATCAGGCTGGTAATCGAGCAAGACCACATCGTTCCTGTATTTATAGGTCTTGAGCTTCTCAAGCACTTCATCATAACTCCAGGCCAGTCTGCCCGCTACCAATAGTTTCATATTGCTGTGCTGCCATTTCTTAAAAAGCGAAAAAGCTTTCAGCAGGTTCAGCAGGTTCTTACGGGGATGGATGCCCCCTGTGAACAGAAAATACTCCTTCCCATCCGAGCAGGTATCTTTCACTTCTTCCTTCTCCTGCCAGGAGACAGGGGTAAAAATGTTGCGCGCCGCCCCTTTCACCACTTTGATCTTCTCCGCCGGTACCGGGTATTTTTCCAGGATATCCGACTTTGTAAAATCCGATACCGTGACCACTGTCCTGGCTTTTTTCAGGAAAGCCGCGGTAAAAAGCTGGTAATACTGCCGGTGATACCAGGGAAGGAACTGCGGATAATGGCGAAAAGCCAGGTCATGTACCAGCAAAACCTGCGGGATGGGGGTGGTCAGACTGGCAAAACCAAAAGGCTGTAACCACACATCTGCTTTCTTTCTCCGCAGAACCATGGGTGCTGCCACATCGTACCAGTATTTGAAAGCAAGCGGATGACGTGCCTGGGGCGGCACAACCAGTGGCGTAATATTTTCTGCGTAAACAAACTTTTGATCGTATGCCCGGTCAAACAGGAAGATGAACTCATGTTCAGGATGTTGTTTGACCATCCGGCTCAGGATTTCATGGGCATAATGACCGTAGCCTTCCAGTTGGCCATTCTGCAGAAATATGGTGTTGACAGCGATCCGCATCTTCTGCAAAAGTAGGTGACGCTGCCGCAAAACTGTTAAAATACATAAGCGAAATTAAAATGTGTTCGTTTTTGCCGAACATTGTACCTGTTATGAGAAAACATTTCTTCCTGCTCAGTTTCCTGTTTGTTACCGTTGCCAATGCTTCCGATTCATTACAGATACAGCTTACCACCAAAACCTTTGTCAAGGGCGATACGCTGGAATTCAGGTGCAGCACCCCTTATTTTTCTGAACTCAAACTCCTGAATGCCACACTGAACGTATGGATCGAGGATATGGAAAGAAGCAAACGCTGGAAATTCAGGTACCCGATGATCAACGGAGAAGTGTCTGCCTCACTGGTGATCAGTGATAAGATACCCGATGGCCGTTACGCGGTAAATTTTCTGGTGCAAAGGGGATTCTTTAAAGTACTGGGCCAGATTATCGACAATGGCCGGAACGATACGGTCGTCAATTATATGATGATACCGAAGAACAAAACTGCCAGTTATTTTGATAATGCGCAGGTATCGCAGGATGGAAACTTCCGTTTAAAAAGTACGCTGTTCGCAGATTCGGCCTTCTTCATTTTTTCTCCACCCAAAAAAGTACGGAACAATTATCTCTCCATCAAGATCGAAACGCCGCTGGATTCAGCTTTTTCGCCGGTCTTATACAACAGGGATTTCATCACCGTGGGTGACCCCAAAATGCTGCTATCGAGAAAGACCGATACCGGCAGGTACCAGTTCCAGTCGGAAGAGCTGCTTGACCCGGGTTTTTTGCCCAATGTAACGGTGGTGTCGAAGTTCAAATCCAAAATGCAGCAGTACGATGAACAGTTCTCGCGTGGACTGTTCCAGCGGGATGATGCGATGTCGTTCGATGGCATCGAGTCCGACCAGATCGGCCGCTCGCTTAGCGTATTGCGTTTTCTTGAAACCAAAGTGCCTGGTCTTCGGATCGAGACCAATGAAGCCGGCCAGGAGATCGCCAAATGGCGTAATGAGATCGCAGAAATTTATATTGATGAGTTCCGGGTAGATTCCACTTCCTACGGGCTCGTATCACCCACAGAGATCGCCATGATCAAAGTGTACCGGCCACCTGCGCAGCTTTCCAGTTTCTCAGGCGGTGCCGGCGCTATTGCCATCTACACCAAAAAAGGTGCTTTTGCCACCAACAGCCGCAACCGCCACAACTTCATCGTTAAGGGTTACACAAAAATTGAAAGTGTCTGGGAGTAGGGAATGATGAATGATGAACAAGGAATGATGAATGATGAAGTGGGCTCCCATTCATCATTCATCATTCCTTGTTCAATATTCAATATTCATAGAATCCTTTGCCCGTTTTTCGGCCCAGTTCTCCGGCGGCTACTTTTTGCTGCTGCAAGGGTGAGGGGGTCAAACGTTCGGGTTTGCCGAGGGCTTCCCAAACGATCTGGCTAACGCCATAATTGATATCCATTCCAATGAGGTCCATCAGTTTGAACGGACCCATCTTAAAACCCGATGCCTCCATGACGGCATCCACGGTTTGTATATCAGCAAGTCCCTCTTCCACCAGTTTCATGGCCTCGAGGTAATAATGACGGGCCACCCTGTTCACAATAAATCCGGGTGCATCTTTACAAACAACGGCGGTCTTACCCAAGGTTGCTGCCAGGCGGGTGATGGTCTCTATTACTGCGGGATCTGTCTTTCCGGTATGGATCACTTCCACCAGTTTCATCAGGGGTGCGGGATTGAAAAAGTGCATTCCCGCCACTCGCTCAGCATGCGGCACAGCTGCTGCAATGGCAGAAACAGCAATGGAAGAAGTGTTGGTGGCAAAAATGGTATCGGGTCTGTTCACCTGTGCCAGCTGGTTAAACAGATCAACCTTGGCCTCCTGCTTTTCAACAATGGCTTCGATCACCAGGTCGGCCACGCAATCCTTTACTGCAGTGGTGAATACAAGGCGACCCATGGTTGCTGCTGCCGTGTCGGCATCGATCTTTCCTTTTTCGCTTAGCCAATGCAGGTTTTTTTCAATGGCTGCACGGCTTTTTTCAAGCATGGCTGCACTCAGGTCGAACTGGATGGTGGTATACCCCGCCAGTGCGGTTACCTGCGCAATACCGCTGCCCATGGTACCCGCACCGCAAACACAGATGGTCTTGATCGTATGCATCCTGCTTTGTTTGCCGTAAAAGTACAGTATTGTCTTTTTCAATATCGTATGTAAGCTGTCAGAGCGCCTGATACGGTTAAAACAGCGCTATTTTCATAAGATACTTACATCTTTTCCACCTACCGGCAAGCGGGGCTGAGCGGGCAGGCGGGTTGTCGTATTTTTACTTCATGCAAAAAACACTGCAGCAACTCGATCTTTTTGGTTTCCCCATTGAAACAACGGTGCAGCCAAAGAAAAAAGAGAAGACCGTAAAAGCGGTGACAGCTCCTGTGGAAGCGCCTGTGCTTGCTGAAAAAGAAGTGGCGCCGGTAGCGGCCCCCCTGCAAGTGCAGGAAGCAACGGAGCAAGTGACCATCGTGGTGGATGAGCCCATCAGGCTTACCAGAACCGCTTCGCCTAAAAAGATCACGGTATCCAAAACCGCCGGTAAACGCGGCAGGAAATCCTTCAAAGAGATGGACAGTGAAGCCGACCTGATAGAAGTTCCCGAAGAAGATGTGCTGCGTCAGAAATTATATTACAGTATCAGTGAAGTGGCCAGCTGGTTCAAGGTAAACACTTCCCTGCTCCGCTACTGGGAAAACGAATTCGATATCCTGCAGCCCCGTAAGACCCGTAAGGGAGACCGTTTGTTCCGTGTTGAGGACATCAAGAACCTGCAGCTCATCTATTTCCTGCTGCGCCAGCGCAAGTTTTCGATCGATGGTGCCAAGAACTACCTCAAGAACAATAAAAAGGAAGCGGATACACAGATACGGCTGATGGAATCGCTGACGAGGTTCAAATCTTTCCTGTTAGAATTAAAGACCAACCTGCAGGCTTAATAGCAAGGCCATCTTTATTTTGACCTTACGATCACATCCGTATTGGCAGCGGCCAATTCTATGCCTGATCTTTCCAACAATTCAATCAGCTCCAGGTTCACTGCTTCACGAAGGCTGTTGAACTCTTCTATGGACTGCTGCATAGAAGTGAAATAATCCACCGCAATGATATGTGCCGTTTTACCGGTATCCATCAGGTATACGATGGTATGTTCGATCTCCGGTTTCTGCAGTACGGTACGGACAGCAGGCAACAAGGTTCTCAGCTGTTGCGCTGTGGCCGATAAACTGATCTCCAGCCGCAATTCTGCTTTCCGCTGGGTGCGGAGCGTGATATTGTCCACGATCGTATCTACCATCTGTTTATTGGGTACAGAGATGAATGTCTTATCGGTGGTGCGGATACGTGTACTGCGCAAACCGATCTTCTCGATATTACCCGTGAAATTGTTCACTTTCACCAGGTCTCCGGTAATAAAGGGCTTGTCGAAAAAGATGATGAACGATGCAATGAGGTTCTCCATGCTTTCCCTTGTTGCCAAGGCAACAGCAGCACCCACGATACTTAAGCCGGTAAGCAGGTTGCCGATGTTCTTATTGAAAGAGAAACGGAGGATCAGCAGGATCCCGATGATCACCATGATCACTTTGAAGAAATCCTTGAAGAATACGATCAGCTGGTTATCGGTCTGGTCTTTGGTGAGATTGGCCTTTTCTTCCAGGATCATGGCAATGAATTCGATCACGCGCAGACAAAGCCAGATAAATACTATAATCAACGTAGTAGTGGCAAGCGAATCGATGAGTTGCTTGAAAGTGATGTGGTAGATGGTAAAATCAAGGGCAGAGGGGAACTTGAGTTTATCCAGTGTAATGATGGAAATGATCAGGACCAGGAAAACATCCAGGGGCTGCACTACCAGATCAAGGAACGACTGGCGCGCGATGTTCTTTGCGGCTTTGGCCACAATCTTATACAACAGCTTGGCCAGGTATTTGGAGATAGGACGTTTGATCAGCAGTATCAGCAGAATGGTTCCCAATACATAGAGATAACTCTCGATGGTATTGTCCAGAACCTTTTGCTGTAATAAGTTTTCCATGACTGTAAGTTACAATGCCCGTTTAAATTAACCTTCCCATTTGTGCAGCTGCACGTCTGTGCCATCAAAGCTGGCATAGGTAAAGTTACGGATCCAGTCGCCCAGGTTGATATACCTGCTGTTCCGCGGCAATGCGATGTTCAGGGGCAGGTGCCGGTGACCAAACACAAAATAATCGTAGTGCACCTGCTGCAACACTTCCTTACAGTAGATCACCAGCCATTCGTTCTCTTCGCCCAGGAACACTTCGTCCGAGCTGCCCGTCTTCTCGCGGCTTTTACGGCTGAAATAATTGGCGAGCCCGATGCCCCAGGTAGGATGCAACTGACCAAACAGCCACTGGCATAACGGGTTGCGGAAGATCTTTTTGATGAATTTATACCCATGATCGCCCGGACCCAATCCGTCGCCATGGCCGATCAGGAACTTTTTACCGTTCCATTCGAATGTCTGGGGCTGGTGGTATACCGGGATATTCAGTTCCTGTTCAAAATAACCGCTCATCCACATATCGTGGTTCCCTACGAATACATACACCGGTACCCCGCTGTCGGTGATCTCGGCCAGTTTACCCAGCAGGCGCGTATACCCTTTGGGCACTACTTTTTTATACTCGTACCAGAAATCAAAGATATCGCCCACAATAAAGATGGCAGAAGCGCTATGCCGGATATTTTCCAGGAAAGCCACCACTTTTTTCTCGCGCACCAGGCTGCTGTTATGGTCTGGCGCCCCTAAGTGAAAATCGGAAAGGAAATAGATCTTTTTATCGGGTGATGCCGTCATACAGTTCCGCTTTTATACTTGTCATGCAGGTACTGAAGCACATCCCCGCTGGCTACCAGTGGTTTACCGGAAACATCGCCGTTAAACCAGTATACCCAGGCTTGTGTTTGTTTGTCGCCCACATAGATGGTCGTAAGTTCTCTCCTGTACAGGGCAGGCTCGTTGTTCTCTGTATGCAAACCTTCGTAATCATCCAGCTGGCCCATGGCCCAGGAAAATTCATCGGGGTTGGTGATATGGTATAGCTCGCCAACAATGAACAGGTCGGCATCCACCGGGATGGCTGCAGGGTAATCGTCCATATCGAACAGGGCGCCCTTCACTTTGGCATCACTGATAAAAGTGAAATAGCGGCTGATATAAGCATACGCAGGATGATGGAACCCGCTTCGCAGTGACCCATATACAAACAGCTGACCATGATTGGGATCCGTCATACGATCTTATTAAATTAACTGTCCACTAAAAAACAAAACACTTCTTTCGGGCCATGTACCCCAACCACCAGTGTTTTTTCAATATCGGCGGTTCGGCTGGGACCTGTTGCCAGTGTTACCAGTGAGGGGAACTGCTGACCATAGCCTTCGCGAAGCTGTTGCAGGCTGTCGCTGATATCGTATACCAGTTGCCGGGTGTAGGCGATGCAGATATGCACAGGGGCATATACACTTACCGTGCGTCCGCTTTGCTGGGCACTGCTCATGACAATGCTGCCCGTACGGGCCACCAATGATTCGCAGCCGGTGATGGATGCTTCGCAATGGTTTAGGTCATCCGTATAGGGAAGATCCCATCCGGCCCTGGCCAATACATCCTGTATGGCTGTTTCGCGGGAATAGATCTTCGTCCATTTCCGCGAGGCCATCAGTGCACGTAACTGGTTCACCAGTTCCTGCTCATCGGCACAGAAAGAAAAACGGCCTTCCAGTTTACTGAAGTTCTCTGCAAATTCTATTTCCAGTTCCTGTTGCTGGGGCAGAAAAACAGCACCGTCCGCTCCTGCCGAGGGAAAAGGAACAGGCACTGGTTTGCCCAGTGCCTGTTTTATTTTACGCAGAATATTTTCTCTGGCATTGTTTGTCATTATCCGATCGTCGTGTTTTCTGAATGATCAATCCGCTCTCCGTCGAATTTCTTTTCACCAACAGGTTGCCCGTTATCGAGTTCCTCTTCGATCTCTATCAGTTTCTTCTCTTCAAAGGGCCGCTTGCCGATCAGGGTCTCCACATCACTTTTGTGCAGTACTTCCTTGTCCAGCAGCTCTTTTGCCAGTGTTTCCACTTCCTTTTTACGCTCGGTCAGCAGTTGCAGCGTGCGCTGGTAGGCATTATCGATGATACCTCTTACTTCCTCATCGATCAGTTTACCTGTTTCTTCGCTGAACGGTTTGGTAAAGGTATTCTCCTGTGAAGGATCGTAGAAACTTACATTACCTATTTTCTTATTCATACCGTAAGCGGTAACCATGCTGTATGCGATCCGGGTGATCTGTTGCAGGTCGTTGGCCGCACCGGTAGATATCTTGCCAAAGAAGATCTCTTCGGCAGCACGGCCGCCAAGTGTCATACAGATCTGGTCCATCAGCTGGTCCGTATTATACAGGTACTGTTCGGTCGGTGTGTATTGAGCGTAACCCAATGCTGCCGTACCTCTTGGTACAATGGTCACTTTTAACAGCGGATACGCATGCTCCAGGAACCAGCCACACACGGCGTGTCCTGCTTCGTGATAGGCAATGATGGATTTTTCGTGCGGAGCGATGATCTTGTTCTTTTTCTCCAGTCCGCCGATCACACGGTCGATGGCATCCTGGAAATCGATCATCTCCACGGATTCCTTACCTTTTCTTGCCGCGATCAGTGCCGCTTCGTTACATACGTTGGCGATATCAGCTCCGGCAAAACCCGGTGTCTGTTCGGCCAGCTTATGCAGATCGAGCGATTCGGATATCTTGATAGGGAGCAGGTGCACCTTAAAGATGGTCTCCCTTCCCTTCACATCGGGTTTGTCGATAGAGATCTGGCG
The DNA here is from genome assembly GCA_964460235.1 of uncultured Sediminibacterium sp. Taxonomy (GTDB): domain Bacteria; phylum Bacteroidota; class Bacteroidia; order Chitinophagales; family Chitinophagaceae; genus Sediminibacterium. The sequence continues at coordinate 95,365 of CAYWPM010000008.1, forward strand.
GTCGAAACGTCCGGGACGCAGCAGGGCCGTATCCAACACATCGGGGCGGTTGGTGGCTGCCAGGATGATGATACCGGTATCGCCTCCGAAACCGTCCATCTCTACCAGCAGCTGGTTCAGGGTATTCTCACGCTCATCGTTGCTCATGATGGCATTACGGCCACGGGCACGACCAATAGCGTCGATCTCGTCGATGAATATGATACAAGGCGCTTTTTCACGGGCCTGTTTAAAGAGGTCACGCACACGGCTGGCACCCACACCTACGAACATTTCTACAAAGTCACTACCGCTCAAGCTGAAGAAAGGCACTTGCGCTTCACCCGCCATGGCTTTTGCCAGCAGGGTCTTACCCGTTCCGGGAGGACCTACCAGCAATGCGCCTTTGGGGATCTTACCACCCAGTGCGGTATATTTCTTAGGGTTCTTCAGGAAATCCACGATCTCCATCACTTCCACTTTGGCCTCATCCAGACCAGCCACATCGGCGAACGTAATGTTCACCTTGGCGCCCTTATCGAACAGAGTGGCTTTGGATTTACCGATGCTGAATATGCCGCCCGGTCCGCCGGCACCGCCCTGGCCGCCCATCTTACGCATGAGGAGTACCCAAACAGCAACGATCAGCAGCAGAGAGATAACGGTATTGGCCACGGGACCGAACCATTCACCTTCCGAGGTAACCCTTGCCGGGATCTCTTCCAATGCGGGATTGTTTTTATAGGTCTCGGCGAGCCTTTCCTGGAAACTCTTGATATCGTTCACCTCGAACTCGAACAAAGGCACACCTTTCACCTTCTCTTTGGAAAGGATGGCTTTGGGAAGTTTTTCGGAATAGAATTTTTTATAGATACTGTCCGGTTTGATGTAAACGCGGACCCTGTCCTTGTTCTTGATCAGGTCAAGTTTCTCCACATCGCCCTGCAGCAGCATCTTCTGTTTGAATTCCTGCTCCCAGGTCTGGGTGGTCTCAGGTGCGAATTTCATGAACTGGGCAAACAACAGCACCACTGCTATGATCGCATAGATCCAGTATATATTGAACTTGGGTCCTTTTCGTGAACCATCGCCCTTATCGGGCCCACCCATTCTTGCATTTTTGTTTTCCTGTGACATATCAAAATCCCTCTGTAATAACTACGGTTTCTATGGTAAACGAATAACTGTTTGGTATATTTTAGATCCTACAGGTCGTGCAGCTGCGATGCCGCATCGCTCCACATCTCTTCCAGCTTGTAGAATTTTCTTGCTTCGGGGTGCATCACGTGAACCACTACGTTCACATAATCGATCAGAACCCATTGCAATGCCTGGCGCCCTTCATGTTTATAGGGCGCTTCGCCGCACTTTTCCTTCACTTCATGCTCAACAAAATCACAGATAGCTTTTACCTGTGTGGTACTGGAGGCTTCGCATACGATAAAGAAATCTGCGGAAGCTTCCGGTATTTTCCGGAGGTCGAGACTGATGATATGCTCGCCCTTTTTATCCTGGATGGCTTTGATAATCGTTTTGAAGATCTTCGAATTGCGCGTAAGCCGGGTGATCTGGCTTTTTTCACGGCTTTGTAAAACAGAAAGAGGTTCCAATAATCGATCGGATTTAAGTTCTTAATTAGGTTCCTGCCCGGCCGGCTCCTACCGCTTTTTCTGCTGCTGTATGACCTGCTGGACTAACTTCGTCAAAAATACTAATTCTTTGTTACCCTCAGATACCAAAACTACCATCGGGCAACCTTTCATAGAATTGGTTTCGGTAGAAAGTACCAACATCTATGCCATGGAGCTGTTACAGGCTAATTTGGCCGGTCATGGCGCTGCGTTCTTTGCCCATCACCAAACTGCCGGAAAAGGCCAGCGGGGACGGAGCTGGACCGCCGAAGCCGGTCAGAACATCGCTTTGTCCGTGATCCTGGATACTTCCTTTCTTACCATAACCCACCAGTTCCCTTTAAGTTCGATGGTGGCAGTAGCATCTTATGATTTCTTTAGCAATTACGCAGGTGATGAGACCCGTATCAAATGGCCAAATGACCTTTATTGGCGTGACAGAAAGGCAGGGGGTATCTTGATCGAGAACCTGGTCAGAGGCAATAAATGGCAGGGGTCTGTGGTGGGGATCGGGATCAACCTGAACCAGACCATTTTCCCGCCGTTGGCGCGTAACCCCGTTTCCCTGAAACAGATCACAGGCAAACAGTCCGATCCCGTAAGTATGGCCAGGGAGCTTTGCCATTGCCTGGAAAAACGTTTTGTACAACTGCGGAATGGGGATGAAGCGGGACTGCTGGAGGCATACAACCGGGTCCTCTACAAACGGGAGGAGGAAGTGCGGCTCAGGTATGGCTCTGTAGGCTTTTATGGCCGCATACAGGAAGTTACGGCCGATGGTGATTTACGGGTAAGCGGCGGATGGAAAGACCGGTTCCGTTTCGGGGAGCTGGAATGGGTCATTTGATGATCTTTTCCAACAGCAAGTTCTTTTTATCCTGTGCCAGGTACACTTCAGCATCGTTACTCATCATCAGGATAAACTCCTTTTTATCGACTTTCTTAATGTGGTTCAGGTTCACGATATAACTTCTGTGTGTCCTGAAAAAAGGACCATTGTTTTCCAGGAATTCAAAGTCTATCAGTTTTTTGGTAATGGTCAACACCCCGTGCGATGTGGTATAAAACCGCGTATAACTTCCCTCTGCCTGCATGTAAATGATATCTTCCATGCGCACCACAAAAATGGTCTCAGCGGTCTGCAGTACGATCTTCTTATCCAGCTGGTTGGTGAAGTTCTCTTTCAGCACCTGATATTGCCGGCTCTCTGAAGCCACGGAGTGCTCTTCAATATTGATCTTTTTCAATGCGCGGGCAAGGTGTTCCAGCCGCACCGGCTTGAGGATATAGTCTACCGCAGAGGTTTCAAAAGCGCGCAAAGAATGTTCACTGTACGCGGTGACGAAAATGATCTTGAACTGGAGATGCTGTTCATCAAAAAAGTCGAGCAGCTCAAAACCGCTATACCCTGGCATGGCGATATCCAGAAAAACCACATCGGGCTTGAAGCGGTTGATGGCTTTTACCGCTTCCGGTACACTTTTACATTCTCCCACAATTTCCACCTGGCTGAAATTCTCCTCCAGCAACCCCCTTAATGCCCGCCGCGCGTTGGGTTCGTCATCTACTATAATGGCGCTGATCTTCTGCATAGAGTTCCGAAGGTAGCTTTGCTTGGTATGTGGCATGGCGCAATTTTTTTGTCAGCCCCTGTTATGATATGACAGGTAATGTTTTTTTCATAAAGCATCCGGATCCTGTGTGTAATCAGGGATCAACAGCTCTACCCGGGTACCCAACGGCTGTTGCATCTCATCCACCTTATCGATGATCCGGCAAGTGATCTTCTGTTTGTATAAACTGTTGAACAGGTTCATCCTTTCGTTCAAAGCGACCGTGGCAAAACTAAAGGGCTTATTCTTGCTTCGCTTATTGATCTCCATGGAGTTCGTTCTTCCGATACCATTATCGTCGATGATCACTTTCAGTCCTTCGGCCTCTTTCTCGAACTGTATCAATACTTCCTTATGGCCCTTCTTATGCATCAGCCCGTGTTTTACCGAGTTCTCGGCAAATGGCTGCAACATCAGCGAAGGCACATATACGAAAGAGATATCGTCCAGGTTCACCAGGTTAATCTGGTAGTCAAATCCCCCGTCAAACCGGGCTTTCTCCAGCTCCAGGTATAAACGCAGGTTGTCTATCTCGTCCTGCAACGGCAATAGTTGCTTATCGCTGGCCTGCAGGGTCTTCCGCATCAGGTCGCTGAAATTGCCCAGCAGTTCCCCGGCTTCGGTTTTACGGTTCCCATACACCAGGCCCTGCACGGTGTTCAGCACATTATACAGGAAGTGGGGGTTCATCTGGGCACGCAGGGCCACGAGCTGGCTTTTCAGCAATTGCGCCTTGATCTCCTGCCGTTTCAATAAACTCACTTTCCATTCCTGCAAAAAGAACCAGGACATGAGGCCTATTGCCACCAGCAGCAGCAGGAAGAACCAGACCTGCTGCCAGAAGGGTTTGGCTACCGTAAATGCGAAACTTTTGATAACGCTTTTATAATTGGGTCCGGCAATGGCCTTGATCTCAAAAACATACTCGCCGGGTGAAAGCCTGTTGAAGGTCAGCTGGTTGGTGAAATTGCCCACAGAACGCCAGATGGTATCGATGCCTTTCAAGCGGTATTGATAGCTGAGGGCATTGGATGAGAGATAATGCAAGGCCTCGAAATAAAATGCGATATCCCTGTTCTTGTCAGGCAGTATATCGTTGTTCTTCAACTCTGTACCGTTAGTGCTCGCTCTCAGCAGGGGAAATTTGATCTGGAAATTGAAATATTTAGGGAGGTTATACCTTACCAGTATGCCCGAGGGTGTGGCAAACAGGATCTTTCCTTTCTGTATGATGAAATCGTTGATGATGGTGCTGGTCAGGCCATAATCTTCCAGGTAATTGCTAACAATCCCCTTTTCCGTATCGATACGGTCAAGCCCTCCATCCGTCAGCACCCATATATATTGGTCCTCCCGAAGCAGTTTCCAGATATTATCGCTGCTGAGGCCCTCGCGGGTTGTATAGGTTCTCTGAACCCTGCCGTTGCGTATGAACATGACCCCCTTGGTGGAGGTTCCCGCCACCAGGGATCCATCCGGCAACTGTAACAGCGATTTGGCAATGACCGGATCTCCCCGTTCGTCTTTAAGTATGCGGATCGTATCTGCATCATAATGATACTCGTATAACCCGTCATCATATCCCACCCAGAAGCATTCCCTGTTATTTGATGCCAGAACAGACAAAGCCCTTTTCTGCCGCAACAGGATCGATTCAAAAATACCCTGGAAATAGACCGTATCCTTGCCGAATTTGCGATACAGCCTGCAATTCAGTTCGGGCTTCCTGCGTTTTGACCGAAATTGATCATTGATCACATAGGCGCCGTTGAATACGGCAAATACAAGGTTACCATAACGGTCACGGGTAATCCCTTTATTGAAGTCCATGATCTCCAGCGGCTCTTTTGAATCAAGCTTGAATACGCCCCTGTTAGAAATGATCACATTGGCCATTGAATCGTAGCTGATAAACTCGGTCTGCCGCTCCCGCACCAGTTTATAGCGCAGGTGCTCCATGGTTTCAAGATTGGTTTTCGAAAGTAACCCATGGCTGTTCCCACTGACAATCTCCCCATTCGGCAAACCCGCCAGTCTGGTGAAATTATCCAGCAAAGGGTCATTATAGATCTTCACAATGGTATTGTATAAAGAGGCACACATGAACACGCCATTATCCAATGTGCTGAACCAGTAGTTACCCTGGTAGTCCTTCACCACATCTGACACCCTTTCATTCGGAACATAACACCTTACTTCCCCCGTTTCGGGTACCCACCTGTATGCGCCGTTTTGGGTACAGAGCCAAAATTCCCTGTTGTCGATACAGACCGCCTGGAATATATAGATATCCGCAGGAAGGTCTATCCGGGGTAGAGGTCTCGTGTTATCGCCCACGATCTCTATAGGTTGTTTTCTTTCAAAACCAATGCCCAGGCCCAGCAACCGCGTTTTACCATCCACGAGCCTGAAATCCAGGTAGGGCTGTTTCAGGTTGGTCCATTTGTTTTTGAGCGAGGAAAACAAAAAACCATTGTTAGAGAACGCATAGTACCGGCCCTTATGGTGCAGTGAACTGATGATGGGATCAAAACGGGATGGAGCATCCGTGATATCGAGCAGCCGGTGACTGCGTTTGTCAAAACGATAGATGTTCTTGAAGGAGTGGAATTTGATATCATTGGCCCCCACCATCACATTCTGAAAAGTTACCGGCCAGCTGGCAGAATCTTTGTCGAGCGTATACCTGCGCAACGTGTCTTTCTGAAAATAGAAGAGCTGGTTATAAAAGTTCATACACCAGATAGTACCCTGTGCGTCTTCCTGCAGGTAGGCAACGGCCTTAAAAGAAGTATTATCAAAGGGTACGGTCACAAAAGCGCGGCCATTGAACCTGTACAGACCCCTGTCGGTTCCGAGCCAGATATAACCCTGGCTATCCGTCAGCATATCATATACCACCTGTGTGGGTAACTGTTCCGGGTAATTCAGCTTTTTGGCATAGGGGAACTGCCCCTGCAGCTGGGAGAATGAAAAAAGCAGTAGAATAACCGGTATGATCCGCATCTGGGCCGTTTTTACGATACAAACAGTGATTTAAAGTTAACTGCTGTTACTGATAATCAGGCTTTTTTGAGGGGTTCACCATGTTTTTACCTAAAAACCGCATTGGTAAATAAACCTACCTATTTCATGGGATAAACAGGGAGATTGGCAAAAAAAAGGATAAATCAAGGATTTATTACACCATCTTACACCCGTTACTTAATCAGTAATAATTGGGGGTAAGAGAGCTGCATCAACTGCAGCTTTCTTCATTTATGGCCTATCCCGTTGTTTTTTCGGTTTCCATTGTACTTTGCATCATCTTTCATGTTCTCACCAACAATAACAATGGACCCTGTAAAACTTACTCAATTCTCTCATGGTGCCGGTTGCGGCTGCAAAATTGCACCGGCTGTTCTGGATACGATACTGCAAAGCCGTTTATCTTTTTCCGATAACAAGAACCTGCTGGTAGGCAACAGCAGCAAAGACGATGCTGCCGTATATGACCTGGGCAATGGTACCGCACTGATCAGCACCACCGATTTTTTTACACCGATCGTTGATGACACTTTTGCCTTTGGCCGTATTGCCGGCGCCAATGCCATCAGTGATGTATATGCCATGGGGGGCAAACCCTTGCTGGCCATTGCCATTCTGGGCTGGCCGGTAGAAAAATTACCCGCAGAGCTGGCGCAGCAGGTGCTGGAAGGTGCCCGCGAGATCTGTGCAGAAGCCGGTATCCCGCTGGCGGGCGGGCACAGCATTGACAGCCCTGAACCCATTTTTGGACTGGCTGTGAACGGGATCGTGCAAACGGATCAGCTGAAACAAAACAGCACTGCGCGGGAAGGCGACCTGCTCTTACTTACCAAACCGCTGGGTGTGGGCATCCTGTCTACTGCCCAGAAAAGGAATGTACTGAAAGAAGAACATCTTCCCCTGATGATCAAACAACTGGGCGCCTTGAACAAGGCTGGCGAAGCCCTCGGAAAAATCAACGGCGTACACGCAATGACCGATGTGACCGGTTTTGGTTTACTGGGTCACCTGATTGAAATGGCTGAGGGTAGCAAACTGGGAGCCGAACTGGTATACCAGCAGATCCCCATACTGGCAGCAGCCAAAGAATACCTGCCGCAACGTATCGTACCGGATGCCACTTACCGTAACTGGAACGGCTATAGCAGCAAAGTGGGTTTTGGGCCCGGGGTGAATGTAATGGAGGCTTTCACCATCTTACCCGATCCGCAAACCAATGGCGGTTTACTGATCGCTGTTGACCCTGCAGCACTTGCAGAAGTGCAGGAAGTGCTGAAAGAACAGGGACTGACAGCTTTCACAGAACCCATTGGCGTCATGACCCAGGCATCCGAAAAAACAGTGACCGTGAAATAGGGCTCTTCTTACTTAGTGTGTGGTAGCAGTCCATCGATCTTGCGGGCCAGTGCGCGGTCTTTTTCGGTAACGGTATTACCGGCATCATGGGTATTGAGCCAGACCTCCACCGTGTTCCATACATTGGTCCAGCGGGGATGATGATCGGCTTTCTCAGCTTCGATCGCCACCCGGGTCATGAAAGCAAATGCCTCAGAGAAATCATTGAACACGAATTTTCTGTAGAGCGTATCGTTCTCTTCTGTCCACATATGAAGTGATTTAGCTATGTCGCATTAAAATACCATATTCCCCTTGTTCCTGATCTGCTCGTTGGTAAGCTCGGCCACCAGTTGTACCCCGTTGATGTTCTTGACGGATTGTTTGATCCAGTCGCATTTTTCATCATCCACCAGATCTCCCTTCATCAGCCATAAAAAATCCATGTGTTTGAATTCAGGTAACAGGTACTCGCCGTCGAACTGGTTGTGGTACAGGTAATGTACCAGGAAACTGTTGGGTTCGATCGACTGGTATACGGAAAAATAATAACTACGATCCTTTTTGCGCAGGTGGATCTCGATATCGTTATTCAACCTGAAATTGTAACCCAGCTGGTTATTCAGTTGCAGGCAGAACTGGTAGTTCTTTACCGGGGCGGTTATGCCCAGTAAACGCGTGTCTTCAAAGAAGTCATCGTTCAGTTCATCTACATTCAGGCGAAGACGCATATATCTGCATTGTCCCTTTGCGTGGCTCCGGCCTTATCCCTGACGCTGCTGTGAAGACGTTTCACCGCAGAGCCGCGGAGAGCGGAGAGGTTACGCAGAGAGGTGATTTAAAATACGATGTCGAATGTTTTTTCTTCGTTACCTCTTTTGATCTTGAGCCGGGTCTTATCGCCCTTGTTGAATTTACCAAGAGATTGCATATAACTGTTCACGTCTACAAAACTAAACTCTCCCAACTGCAAAAGTATATCTCCTGCCTGCAGGCCCAGTTTCTCGGCCAGTTTACCCGGACTAACCCCATCAATCCGCATGCCGGTTCCGGTAAAACCATAATCAGGTATCACACCCAGGCTCACTTTAAAGCCGCTGCTGCGGCCTGTTTGCGCATCTCTGGTTCTGGTGAAGGGCAGCTTGCCTTTACTATCGGCTGTTTCGATGATCTGGTATACCAGTTTCACAATATCACGCTGCGCGGTGTAATTGATCTTGTCCCAATCGTCGGTGGCTTTGTGATAATCGCTGTGACTGCCGGTGAACAGGAACAGCACCGGCATGTCTTTCCGGTAAAAAGCAGCATGGTCGCTGGGGCCGCTTCCGGTACTGTCGAATTTTACCAGCAGGTCATGGTGCAGGGTTGGCAGCAGCTCGCCCCAAACCGGGGAAGTACCGTATCCGCCGATCGTCAGCTTATGAGATGTGTCGTACCGGCCCACCATATCCATATTGATCATATAATTGGGTGTGATCGTGGTGGTCGGGTTCTCCAGCCAGTATTTACTCCCCAGTAAGCCCAGTTCCTCTCCTGAAAAATGGAGGATGAGGTAATTGTTATTGGCAGGTGCTTTTTTCTTCAGCATGCCGGCCAGTTCTATCAGGGCCGCAGTGCCGCTGGCATTGTCATCGGCACCGTTATGGATCACAGATCCTGTGTCGAGGGCTGTTTTATCCTCCCCATAACCCAGGTGATCATAATGGGCCCCCAGGATCACCGTAGTGGCCGCATGGTTATTGATAAAACCCACGAGGTTGCGGGCAGTGCGTGTTTTTTCAGTGAAACTCAGCACCAGTTCCATTTCCAGTGTGGCCGAATGATCTGAGAAATGTTTTTCATACCCTTCCCTGGTGATATAAATCACCGGGATCTTAACCGGTTGGCTTTTATCATTCTTATTGTAACGGACATTATCAGTGATCGTTGAACTGTTATACAGGAACAGGGCCGTAGCGCCTTTGGCCGCTACTTTGTCGGCCATTTTTTTGATCTCTTCGTTTATGTCAAAATGCGGGTTGGTCTTATTTTCTTCCAGCAGGTCCTTCAGGTCTTTGAACCAGGGTTGTTTGGCTTCACTGAGGGCCATGGCAGGGCTTCCTTTGATGCTGGCGGATGCACTGAAAGCCAGGGGCTGGTATTCTCTGGCCAACTCCAGTGTTTTACCTTCCACGGTAAGGAAAGAACCGGCTGCTACCTGGCGGCCCTCTTCTACCGGGAACTCCTGTATATACCCTTTGTTTCCTTTGGGTTCCAGTCCCAGGCGGGTATACTGTTCAATGATATACTGCATGGCCAGCTCTTCTCCCGCTGATCCGGCCCTTCTGCCTTCCAGTTTGTCATCTGCCAGGTATTGTACATGAGCCGACAGGTTAGTGACCAATGCTGCATTGGCTTTTTCCTCGGCCAGGCGTTTTTTCCTTTTGCTTTGGGCCAACGAAAACACAGGCACCAGTACCAGTACCAGCAGTAATTTTTTCATACAGGGTTCTTTTATGCCGCAAAAATAAGCGGATGATATGGTGTTACTGCCAGCAGATCGCAAAATCATCCAGATTCTGTTCCCAATCTCGTAACTTATGCCTGCCGTTTGCGGCTACTTTTGCAAGCATTTAGCGAATTTGTCGAAACCAGGTTTACATATTGCCCTCGTAGGAAACCCCAATAGCGGAAAAACATCGCTGTTCAACGCATTGACGGGCCTGAACCAGAAAGTGGGCAATTTCCCGGGTGTTACGGTTGATAAGAAAACAGGGCATCTTGCACTGGAAGAAGGCTTGGAGGCCGAGCTGATCGACCTGCCGGGTACCTATAGCTTATATCCCCGCCGGGGAGATGAGTGGGTGGCTTACAAAGTATTGATGGGAGCCGATAACGAGATCAGACCCGATATCGTGCTGCTGGTGGCCGATGCCAGTAACCTGAAAAGGAACCTGCTCTTCTGTTCACAGATCATTGACCTGAAGATCCCGGTGGTGATGGTGCTGACCATGACCGATATCGCCGCCAAAAAGGACATCGTGATCGACATCAACGGCTTACAGGCCGAACTGGGCATTCCCATCGTGGCTGTGAACCCGAGAAAGAATAAAGGACTCAACGAAGTAAAGAAAGTGCTCGTACAGGTTTCCCGGATGGCCCCGGGTACACAGAACCGTGATTTCATGGACACCCGCAAGCTGGCACCTGCCGCTGTGGAAAGTGTACAACAACTGTTTCCGCAGTTAAGTGATTATGCCGGCATCCACTACCTGATCAATCATGAGAACTTTCCTTTGACAGACCAGGAACAGGAGATCGTAGAACAGATAGAGATCGATAACCGGTTCAACCCCACCAAAACACAGGCAGAAGAGATCATGCAGCGGTATACCCGTATCAGGCAGATCATGCAGAAACATGTGGTGGAACCGGGACCCATGGAGAAAAAAATGTTCTCCGACAAGCTGGATAACCTGCTCCTGCACCAAACCTGGGGTTACCTGATCCTGCTGGTTGTATTGTTTTTACTGTTCCAGAGTATCTTCTGGCTGGCACAGTTCCCGATGGATGGCATTGAATGGCTGTTCACCCAGACTTCCAGCTGGCTGAACCAGCATTTACCGCAAACCTGGTGGAGTGATCTGTTCATTAATGGACTGGTAGCGGGATTAAGTGGTATCGTGGTCTTCATACCCCAGATCATGATCCTGTTCGGACTGATCACGATACTGGAAGATACGGGGTACATGGCCCGTATCAGTTTCCTCAGCGATAAGCTGATGCGCAAAGTGGGACTTAACGGAAAAAGCGTGATGCCCATGATCAGCGGTTTTGCCTGTGCCGTACCGGCCATCATGAGTGCCCGTAACATTGAAAACAAGAAAGAACGCCTGCTCACCATACTGATCACACCCTTGATGAGCTGCAGCGCACGTTTGCCGGTGTATACCATTTTGATCTCGCTGGTGGTGGACGACAAGTATTATTTCGGTTTCCTGAGTGTGCAGGGGCTTGTGATGATGGCTTTGTACCTGATGGGCACCGTGATGGCACTCATTGTGAGTTATGTGATGAAATGGTTCATCAAGATCAAGGAAAAAAGCTTCTTCATACTGGAACTGCCCATTTACCGCGCTCCCCGCTGGAAGAACGTGGGCATCACCATGGTGGAGAAAGCCAGGATATTCGTGTTCGATGCAGGAAAGATCATCATGATCATCAGCCTGCTGCTCTGGTTCCTGAGTTCCTACGGACCGGGTGACCGAATGCAGAAAGTAGAGGAGAAATATGCCGCACTCGCGCAGCAGTATCCTGCACAAAAAGACTCGCTTGATAAACACCTGTCTTCCGAAAAACTGCAGAACTCCTATGCGGGCATCCTGGGCAAGAGCATCGAACCCGTGATCACCCCGTTGGGTTACGACTGGAAGATCGGCATCGCCCTGATCACTTCCTTTGCTGCCAGGGAAGTGTTTGTGGGAACCATGGCCACTTTATACAGTGTGGAAGAGACCGACGACAGTTCCCTGCGGCAGAAAATGGATGCGGCCCGTCATGCCGACGGGACCAAGGTATACACGCTGCCGGCTGCTTTCTCGCTCATGATCTTTTATGTGTTTGCCATGCAATGTATGAGTACGCTGGCCGTGGTAAAACGTGAGACCCGCTCCTGGAAATGGCCCGTGTTCCAGTTCGTGTATATGACAGGGCTGGCCTATGTGTTAAGCCTGATCGTTTACCAGGTGTTCAGTTGATCGCTATGCCCCTTTCTCTATCAATGAGGTCTTCTGGGTGTCTTTCATAAAAATATATACCAGCAAAGAAACAAAGATGCAGGCCGTGGTATACCAGTAATATCCCGTTTCATTACCGTTGTTCTTGAACCATAATGCCAGGTATTCTGCCGTGCCGCCAAATATGGCCACTGTAACAGAATAGGGGAAACCCACCCCCAATGCGCGGATCTTGGCAGGGAACAATTCTGCCTTCACAACTGCATTGATGGAAGTGTACCCGCTCACGATCAGCAACGGTAACAGCATTAGCAGGAAGATATCCAGTTTATCGGTGGTATGGCTGAGGGTTGTGAGTATGGGCACGGTAAGCACTGTTCCCAGAACACCAAAACCGATCAGCAGGGGCCTGCGGCCGATCTTATCTGACAAAGCGCCAAAAAAGGGTTGCAGCATTGCATAGATCAGTAGTGACAAGAATGTCAACTGGGTAGACTCCGCTTTGCTCAGGTGTACCGTATTCACCAGGAATTTTTGCATGTAGGTGGTGTAGGTATAGAAAGCAAGCGTACCGCCCATGGTCAATCCCACAACCGTGGCTACCGCACGCGGATGATGTAACAATTCCCGCAGGGTTCCCTTCTGTTCATTGGAAGCATGTTTGCTTTTTTCAAAAGCCTCGGTCTCTTCCATGGTACGCCGCAGGTAAAAAGCGATCAGCGAAAGGGCCGCCCCAATAAAAAAGGGAATCCGCCAGCCCCAGCTGTGCATCTGTTCATTGGTCAGGAAAAGGTGCTGCAATACCAACTGTATCCCCAATGCCACCAACTGTCCGCCGATCAGGGTCACATATTGGAAGCTGGAATAAAAACCCCGTCTGCCCGTACCAGCCATTTCACTCAGGTATGTGGCAGCAGTACCGTATTCGCCACCTACACTCAGTCCCTGCAGCAACCTGGCCAATAACAACAGTACCGGCGCCATGATACCGATCTGTTCATAAGAAGGTGTTACAGCAATCATCAGGGAGCCGAACGACATCACCAGTACGGATAAGGTCATCGCCCATTTTCTTCCTTTCCGGTCGGCCAGGCTGCCGAACAACCATCCACCGATGGGGCGCATCAGAAAACCAACAGCGAATATGCCTGCGGTCTGCAGCAGATTGGCCGTAGCATCCTTCCCCGGGAAAAAAACCGGTGCAAAATACAGGGAGAACGCTGCATAGGCATACCAGTCGTACCACTCAACCAGGTTCCCCACCGATCCGCTTACGATGGCCCTGATACGGCTGCCCGAATGTTTCCGCTTGATCTTCTGCATGCAAATGACAATTCTAAAGAGTTGTCAAGATACTTATCTTATCAACAGGTACTGCAGTAAAGTTATCAGCTCAAACCCGCCAGGAACTGTGTCAGTTTTTCTACCTGCTGTGGATGATGGGTCACCTGTTCCTTCACCTGCTGCAAAAGATAGTGCCGTGTATCTGCAGAAGCATCGGCCATGTCCGAATATCGCTCATCCTGGATATCGATGGATAAACGGAGGTAGTTCCCCATATCCAGCATTTCACATGCTTCATAATGGGTGCTTTTGTTCACCCCTTTCATCATGATATCCGTGATGCGTGTGATCCATTGCAACTGCCCCCAGCTGATAGCCTGCTCCCGGGTGATGGTTCCTTCATAACTACCGGTACCCAGTGAAAGGATGCGGATATCTTCATACGATACCTTACTGCCGTCTTTCTTATGGTAAAATCCCGCATCACCATAGCGGCTGACCTCTGCCAGCGCTGCCATGGATGGATTGTTCACATACACGCCACCATCGATCCCCGTCAGCTGTTTGTTCTTATGTATGAAAGAATAGGCCGGCAAATAGGTTGGTGCTGCTGAAGTGGCCCTGCACACATCATACACTTTCGCGTTGGCCGCAGGGTCGCCGGAAGCCTCGCTCGACTTGAAGAAAACAGGCTGGTTACTGCTAAGGTCATACGTGGGTACCAATACGGGCCGTAGTGCGTCCAGGATGGTCTGCTCGCCCACAAAACAACGCAATGCCTTGTCGAGTCCTTCCGGACCATACGCCGGTGCCACCAGGCTGATCAACCTGTGCAGCAGCCTGTTCAAACCCGACCTTACGGGGAAAATGGTACTGCCATAGCTGGTATAGATATCTGCAACCTGCTCGACAGCGTATTTGGGTTGCGACGGATCCTTTTCATCGCGCAGGGTAAGACAGCAGGCGATCAGTCCGCCGGTAGACGTACCGGCAAACAGGTCGAAGGTTTCCTGGATCTTTTGGCCTGTGATGGACTCAATTGTCTGCAGGATGGCAAGGGGAACAATACCGCGCAGTCCACCGCCATCAATGGCAAGGATGTTAAAGGTTGACATAGGATGGATATTATATATGATCAGCTAAGGCCTTATTGGTAATCCTGGTCAAATATGCGGACTAACCCGGATAACCGCAAGGAGACATTCCCCCGCCTGCACCGGGAATTTTCCCGTATGCTTTCAAGAAAAAGCCCGGGTGATTTATGCCGTTTTTTTTGAATATTTGGGATTCTTTATCCTCAAATAACCAAACCCAATTATTATGCCGCACGAATGCAGGATCGAATTCTATTTCAAAGCCGAAGAAATGGCCAAATTGCTGGCCGAGAACCCCACAGCGAAAGGTATCATCATCTCGCAACAGATCGTCAGGGAAAAACCCAAGGGGGCCGATCATTATGTGAACGTTACCCGCATCAAAGCCAGGCCCGACCTGGGAGAAAATGGACAAAACGCCGGCAACGCAGAACTGAGAACATCGGTAACTGCCGGTGAGGAGACCATCAACGGTTGCCCTTATCCTCCAGGCTGTACAGAGTAAGCTCCTGATGTTCAAGCATTTTTATCACTGAATCAGCCACAAGTTGTTGAAAACCATTATTACCATACTCAACTATATAGATATCGGAGCTCCTTTGTTGGCGCTACTGGTCTTCATCAGGGTTTTGACACAGAACAAACTGGCAAAGGAGCTCCTTTATATCTTTTATTTTATCTGCATTCAGCTGATCACCAATGTAACGGCTACCGTTCTGGAAAAACTGCATATCACCAACTACTCGGTATACCTGTTGAACATTGTACTGTCGTTTCTGGTACTGTCGATCCTTTTCTATGAACTGGGGATACCGCTGATCAGAAAGATTTTTCCTTTCAGTTCCCTGCTGTTTCTTGGCTTTGCCACTTATTCCATTGCCAACGGGGATGGTATAGAAACCTATAACAGCATCATATCTGCTTCGGCAAGTTTCATCATTACCGCCTATTGCCTGATCTTTTTTTACTGGCGACTGGTGAAGGATAAAAATTATTCGGGCAGCCTGACCGACAGCGCCTTCTTCTGGGCCACCATCGGCGTTTTTACGTACTATACGGGTAGTTTTTTTATATTTATCTCATACAAATACCTCATTGTACGCGAAGCTGAGGTTATCGGTATTCTCTGGCGGTTTCACAACCTGCTCTTAACCATTTTCTGTATTTATTCGATCTACGGCCTTACATGCAAAAATTATCAGAAAACATAAGCATCATTCTGGCTGCATCGAGTATTCTCCTGCTGATTACCTTGTTCATTGTCATGATGGTAGTGGCTTACCTGAAAAGAGACCTGAAGCACCTGAAGGAAAAAGAAAGCATGGAAGCCGATTTTGAGAACCAGTTACTCCGGTCGAAACTGGAAACACAGGAGGAAACACTGAACCAGCTGAGCAATGAGATCCATGATAATGTAGGGCAGTTGCTCAACAGCACCAAACTGCTGATCGGTATTACACAACGTGCTTTACCCGAACCCTCCGAAACCCTGAACATGGCCGACGACAGTCTGGGCAAAGCCATTGCCGAAGTACGTGCGCTCTCAAAATCGCTGAACAAGGAATGGCTGCAGCAATTCAATTTCATCGAGAATCTGGAAGCGGAGATCAATCGGATCAATGCGGCCAAGAGCCTGCAGATACACCTGTACCGCCCTGAAACCCTTTCCATGAAAGCTACGGAACAGATCATCCTCTTCCGGATCGTACAGGAGATCCTGCAGAATGCGATCAAACATGCATTTGCCAGGAATATCGAGATCAAGATCAAGGAGAACAGCCAACAGCTTACCATATTCATTGGCGATGATGGTATCGGTTTTGATGAAACAGCCGTTACCAAAAGTGTAGGATTCCTGAATATCAGGCACAGGACCAGGCTGCTGGGTGGAAACGTTCAGTGGGTTTCGTCTATCAATAAGGGTACACAATTCACGATACAGTTACCCGTAAATCCTTCCAACCTATGAAAACACCTATCGGAATTGTAGATGATCACCAGCTGTTCCTCAAATCGCTGGGACTCATGCTGAAAAGTTTTGCCATATACGACGTGGTACTGGAAGCCTTACACGGAAAAGAACTGCAGCAAAAGCTGGAACAGGGAGCGCCCACACCGGCCATCATGCTGATCGATGTGAACATGCCTGTCATGAACGGTATAGAGACCGCCAGGTGGCTCAGCAAAAAATACCCCAAGATGAAACTGGTGGCGCTTTCTATGAACGACAGCGACATGGTGATCATCGACATGATCAAAGCAGGATGCTGCGCCTATCTCCTGAAGGAGACACATCCTGATGAACTGGAAAAAGCCTTACATGAAATCAATATGAACGGTTTCTATAATGCAGATTCAAGCAATATCAATTTCCGCAGGCTGTTACAGTCCGAGCAGGATGCGGTGGTCATAACAGAAAAAGAAAAACTATTCCTTCAACATGCCTGCTCCGACCTTACCTACAAAGAGATCGCAGCATTGATGTGCCTCAGCGAACGCACCATTGATGGTTACCGTGAATCACTTTTTGGCAAACTGAAAGTGCAGAGCCGCGTGGGGCTTGCCATGGAAGCCATCAAAAAAGGGTTGGTGACGCTGCAATAGGCCCCTGTTCTAACATTACTGATAGTATTCCCATAAAAAGCGGGATATCTTTCGGGTCAGCTCCCAGGCTTCATTGGTGCTTTTCCAGCTGGTGTCGCTGTTGTTTTTGGTGGCTATACAGAAGATGTACCTGGCTTTTTTACCGTTCACATACAACACTTCGCTTCGGCTTGCGTCCACTGCCCCGTTCTTGCTGGCAACGAACACATCGGAGGGTATTTGGGAAATGGCTTCCTCATCCCAATAATTCCTGCTCAGCAAACGCAGCATTTTTTCACTGGCAGCCTCACTGATCACCTGTTTGTTTACGATCATTTCCATCAGGCCCACCATTTCGCGGGGTGTGGTCTGTCCCCAGCCATATTGCTGCCGGTCAGGCTCCCTACCAGGTGTACGGCTGTTCACACGGGTATCCCGTAAGCCCAGACTATACATCAGGCGATTAATGGTGGTGCCTGTGCCTGCAAGACTTTGCAGCCACAGGCTGGCAGTATTATCACTGGTGGTCAGCATCAGCATCATCACTTTGCTCAATTCGATCTTCTCACCGGTTTTGAAAGAACCCAGGATATCTTCTCCTGCATACAACAGCGAATCCTTGTATGTGAGCACCTGGTGGTACTGCAGTTCGCCATTCTCGATCTTCTGCATAAGACCGGTCAGTATGGGCAGTTTTACCATACTGGCAGTGGGAAAAACCGTATCGGCCTGCAGGGCCACCACCCGGTTAGCAGAGAGGTCGTGCACATATATACCCAGCGTTCCCCGGAAACCGGATACCAGTTTTGTCAGCTCTTTCTGTAAGCGCTTATCTGTTTTCTGTGAAAGTCCCGTTTGTACCGAGGCGATCAGAAGAAAAAAAATCAGGTATTGTTTCATATGAAATGATTGCCAGATATTGAAATTAGCTTTTTTTTGCTGTAAGAAGCGTGCCCCGGTTTCTCCCCCCATTTTCAACGGGTATTGTTTTACCATATCTGCCAACCAATGTTCCGAAAAAAACCATCCTACCATCCTTTGTTTGTGCTGGCAATACTGTTGGGTTGCCTGGGTTTCTCCAGCCAGATCTTCTGCCAACAGGAAAAATATCCCAAAGCCATACAGGGCATTATCGATCTGCGCGGCACGGATCTGCAGAAAGAATCCGTTCCGTTGAACGGAGAATGGGGCATGTACTGGAAACAGTTGCTTACACCGGATGAAACCCAAAAACAGGCACCGGCATATGTGGCATTTCCTAAATTGTTCAATAATACCACGCTGAACGGCACAAAACTGAGCACCAATGGTTATGCCACTTATACAGCTACGGTCCTGTTACCCAAACACAGCAACCGGCTGGCATTACAGGTGCCGGATACCTATTGCTCCTATCGGCTGTTTGTCAATGGTACTTTATTCTGTCATTCGGGCATACCTGATTCCCTGGAGGAGAAAGCCGTTCCGAAATGGGTCGAGAACACGGTAGAGATCCTTTCCGAATCCGATACGCTTCACCTGGTATTGCAGGTAGCCAATTTCTGGCACTCGAAAGGCGGGCCTTATAAAGAGATCGTTATTGGCGATAAGGATGCCCTGTTTTATGAACACGATACAGATACGGCTTTTGATCTATTGCTGACGGGCTGCCTGTTCATGGGCGGGCTATTCTTCTTCGGATTGTTCCTGTTTGGCCGGCACGACAGGTCGATCCTGTACTTTGCCCTTTTCTGCATGGTGTACAGTTACCGGATCATCGGATCACGCGGTTATGTGCTGCATAGTCTTTTACCCGAAATACCCTGGAGTATTACCACCCATCTTGAATACCTCAGTCTTTTCATCAGTCTGGTATTTTTCAGTTTGTATACGCGTTACCTGTATCCTGAAGAATCCGGTAAACTGGCCACACGGATCGAAGTGGGCCTGGGACTGAGCCTATCCGCCATCGTTATCCTGTTCCCGCCTGCCGTTTTCACCTACCTGATCAACCCTTTCCTGGTGTTGATGTTCGGAGTGATCGCCTATGCCTTTTATGTATATGTGAAAGCCATGCGCAACAAAAGACTCGGAGCAGAATACGCGTTGTTAAGTACTGCTGTTGTACTGGTGGTATTTGTGGTCATCAACCTGCAATATTTCGGTATCGTAGCGCCTCATAAGAGCATTCTGTTCACAGGGTATATCAGTTTCTTCTTCCTGCAGTCGCTGGTACTCTCTTTCCGCTTCGCCTCAACACTGAAACAGGCCAAGGAAGAAGCCGAGCAGGGGCTGAAGGCAAAGAACGAGTTCCTGTCCACCATGTCGCACGAGATCCGCACACCACTGAACTCCATCCTGGGCATGACCCACCTGATCCTTCGCGATAACCCCCGTACGGAACAGAAAGAGCAACTGAATGTGCTGTTATTTTCGGCCAATAACCTGTTGGCGATCGTAAATGACATACTTGATTATAACAAGATAGAGGCAGGGAAAGTGAATTTTGAAATGATCGAGACCGATATCCCGAATGTGGTGAAGAATATCATCTCTGGTCTCCGCACTTCTGCGGAGGACAAAGGTATCGAACTCAAATTACAGATCGATCCCGCCCTGCAGCATAAGGTGCTGGGCGATCCCACCCGGATCGGGCAGGTGATCACCAATCTCGTCAACAATGCCATCAAGTTCACCAGAAAAGGTCATGTGTTACTGGATATCAAAGTTGTGGGCCAGAGCCCATCCACCATCACTTTGCAGGTGAGTGTGGAAGATACCGGTATCGGCATCGCCCAGGAAAAACAAAAGATCATTTTTGAACAGTTCACACAGGCGGATACTTCCACCTCTCGTAATTTCGGTGGAACCGGGCTTGGTTTGGCCATCTGCAAAAAGCTGCTGGCCTTACAGGGAACCGAACTGCATCTCACCAGCGAGCAGGGAAAAGGATCCGTATTTTATTTTACCCAGACCTTCCCGAAACTGGTGAACACAGAAAAGAGAACAGAAGTGAAGAAAGTAAGCACTCCTACCGAAGAAAGTAAACCGCTGTCAGGTATGTCTGTACTGCTGGTAGAAGACAATGAAGTGAACATACTCGTTGCCAAAACATTTCTTGAACGCTGGGGCGCATCGATCGATGTGGCCATGAATGGGCAGGAAGCACTGAACAAGCTGGACCTTTCCAGGCACAAACTCATCCTGATGGACATGCATATGCCGGTTATGGATGGTTATGAAGCTACCCGTATTCTGCGCGAACGTGGTGTACGGATTCCGATCATTGCACTTACCGCCAGCCTGCCAAGGGAAGTGGAGGACAGGATCACCAGCAGTGGTATTGATGATATTGTGGTAAAACCTTTTGTACCCGATGAACTGTTCCGCATCATCCTTCATCATACCTATATTCACCGGCAGGATGACAAACAATAAGCCCTGGAGATAAACATATCGATAAAAGAAGATCCCGCCAAAAGCCGGGATCCTTGTTTGGGTTGCTTGCAATACTACTATGCTACGGTAAACTGTAATGATCTGTGAAGTGTTTTTAACTTTTCCTCAGATAACGCCCGTTCAGCCAGCTCCATGAATTCGTCAAGTACAAATGGAGGAGCCGAAGCCTGGATCTTACGGAACCAGTCAACGATCTCATGGATGGCCAATCCTTTCAGCATCCAGTATCCTGAAAAAGATTTTTCTTCAGGTGTAAGTTTTGCAACGATCTCCTGTTCTTTTTCCAGCAATACTTCATCGGTGTATTCCCGGTGCAGTACTTCCAGCACCTGGGTCTCTTCGGCATTCATGTGCTCAAGGTTAAAGGCGGTGAATGCATTCAACACTCTTTGGAGGTGACGGCCTGCCAGTATCTTGTCAGTAGCCGAGTCAGCGGTCATACATTGGGTAACGGCATTTTCCAATGCTTCGCCCAATTGATGGTCCTTCACATGCTGGGCCTCGAAATCGGCCACCAGCTCAGGTGCTGCCTGGGCGATCAGGGGGAACACCATGGTATCTTCTTTGTGTGCATGCGCTTCAAAGAAGTCAACCAGCTGTTTCATCAGGAGGATGGTCCTATCCACCTGCTCGGGCTGTGTGAAGTCGGTATGCTGCACAGTAATGGATGCATGGTACAGCAGGGCTCTCAATGCCTGGTGTACCTGGTAAAACGGGTTAAAACGTACTGTTTTCATGATTTGTCTGTAATGGTTAAAAGAAAAATGTCGCAGGCGCAATCGCGATCTTCTCAGTGCAGCAGGTGCAAAACTGTCTGATTTCATCCGCCATCCCAATCACATAAGTATGTGATTGGGATAAACGGGTCGTGGGGGCAATAAATGGTTACTGACAGGAACAGGGGCTGGAATTCAGATGTAAAAATCGGACACGGCTTTTTATTCAGCAACCCTTTCATCTATCGCATTCGGCGCTCTGTAAAACAACGTGTTGAGAGAGAACAACAAGACCCGATTTTTAGCAAAAGTTTCTGCATGAAGAAGATCTTCCTTATCTGTATAACGGTGTTTTGCCTGAACAGTCATTCCGTGTTTGCGCAGGGATCCGGTAAATCCAGGATCTCCGCGGTGATTCATAATGAAAAAAGCCAGCCCCTGGAAAATGCAACGGTCGAATTACTGAGATCCAAAGATTCTGCTTTGGCCAGAACCCTCATCAGTGATAAGAACGGCATTGCCGAATTTGAGAATGTGCAGCCGGGTTCTTACCTCGCCAGGGTCAGCTCGATCAATTATGCCACGCAATACACAACCGTGATTACCGTAGTTGCAGGTCAGTTAACCGCCGATCTGGGCACCATCCGTCTACAGCCGGCTGCCAAAGAGATCGGTGAAGTGGTGGTTACAGGAAGAAAACCATTTATCCAGCGTTTATCAGACAGGCTGGTGGTGAATGTAGAGAACAGCATCGTCAGCGCCGGCAGCACCGCAATGGATGTGCTGGAACGTTCTCCGGGCGTATCGATAGACCAGAATGATGCCATCGGCCTGCGTGGTAAACAGGGAGTCATCATCATGATCGATGGCAAACCCACCCCACTTACCGGCGCCGACCTCGCCAGTTACCTGCGTGGTCTTCCATCGAATGCCATTGAGCGCATCGACCTGATCACGCAACCCTCTGCCAAATACGACGCCGCAGGGAATTCCGGCATCATTGATATCCGTATGAAAAAAGACCAGCGCCTGGGTGCCAACGGTACCGTTACAGCGGGTTACGGACAGGGCGTTTACGCCAAAACCAACGCAGGCACTACCCTGAACTACCGCAACAAAACAGTGAACCTGTTCGGCAATTACAATTATTCCTACCGGGTGAATATGAACCACCTGTTCCTCGACAGGAATTTTTACAGTGGCGGCACTTTTAATGGCGGCGACCTGAAAGATAACTATGCAAAGACTCCCGCCGGTTTTCATGCATTACGGGTAGGGGCGGATTTCTTTCCCGACAAAAAGAACATCATCGGTTTTGTTGTCACACGGAACAGCGGCTCTTTCAACACCAGCATCAACAACAATTCGATAGTGATCGATGCGGCACACCAGCAGGCTTCCACCTTCCAGACAAGGGCCTTCAATGACAACGACAACCTGAATACAGTTGCCAATATCAACTTCAAACACAGTTTCAATACAAGTGGCAAAGAACTCACCGTAGATGCGGACTATGGCGAATACCGTTCCTCTGCCATCAGCAAGAATACAACACGTTATTTCACACTGGGTGGAGGTTCCCTGCAGCCAGATTACCTGCTGAACGGAGACCAGGAGGGTAAATTGATTTTACGAACCGCCAAAGCAGACTACAGCAATCCGTTGAGCAAGGGCGCCCGTTTTGAAACAGGTGTAAAGACCAGCTACGTATCTTCCGATAATGATGCGAAATTTTTTGACCTGAGCAGTGGCTCACCGGTAGACGATGTGACCAAAACGAACCGCTTCTTTTATGAAGAGTACAATAATGCCGCCTATTTCAATTTCAGCAAGGAATTTACGCGGTTCAGCCTGCAACTGGGTATGCGTGCAGAGCATACGAATGTGAAAACACACCAGGTAAAAGGCGCCGTCTTCTTTGATTCCAGTTATCTGCAGTTGTTCCCCAGCGCCTACTTCAATTACAAGATCAAAGATGACCAGACACTTGGTATTTCCGTGAGCCGCCGAATAGACCGGCCCGGTTATGCGCAGCTGAACCCCTTCCTGTTCCTGATAGACGTGACCACCTATGCCACTGGTAAACCCTCCCTTTTGCCGCAGTTCACCTGGGCCTATGAACTGAACTATACGATCAAAGGGATCAATGTTGCGTTATCCTACAGTCATACCAAAAACAACCAGAACATAGCCATAGCCCGCTTCAAAGATGTGTTCCCCAACATACCTCAGGCAGATAATGTTACGGTACAGATCCCGATCAACCTGAGTTCATCGGATTATTATGGGGTTACGGTAGCAGCGCCATTGAAGATCAGTCAACGTTGGAACATGATCAACAATGCCAACCTCTACTACAATCATTTCAACGGATCGCTGGGAGGCACTACCCTGAACAATGGTAAACCGGCATTTGACTACCGTATGAACAACACATTCACCCTGGGTAAAGGATGGATCACCGAACTGAATGGCAACTTCAGTTCCGGAGGGCAGTACGGTTTCATGGTGCAGGATCCTTTATGGGGCATTGCACTGGGCGTTCAGAAGTCCATGCTGAAGAATAAGGGAACCCTTCGGTTGAATGTGACCGATATCTTCTGGACCAACCTGCCGAAAGCCGTGATCACCTATACCAACTATATAGAGAAATGGCATGCCAAAAGAGAAACAAGGGTTGCCACCATCAGCTTCACTTACCGCTTCGGAAAAAATACGGTACAGGCCGCACGTAAGAGGAATACGGCTTCTGAAGAAGAGAGACAACGCGCAGGTAATTAACAAAACGAACTGCATCGGTTAGCCACAAATGGATGGCTTACCGATGCAGTTTGGCCAGTATAGGCAAGTGTGGTCTTAATTTATGCAAAGTATCTTTTTGTAAGAACTGCAGCAGATGTTTATAGAAATGACTATGGTCGTAATAGGCAAAACACTCCGGGCTGAAAGAAGCGGGAGATGCCAGCAGTTGTTCCACCGCCTTGCGTATGCGTAATATCTGAAGTACTTTTTTGGTGCTGATCCCGGTATAGATCTCAAAATACCGCTGCAGCGTTCGGGAGGAGACCTTATATTGTTCAGCAAGGTCTTCCACCGTTCTGCTGAAATCCATCTCACGTTCAAATTCGGCCAGGATCTCATTCACGATCATCACCGGGTGCAGCGATCCATCGTATTGTTGCAACAGCCGGTTGAAATATTCTGAAAATATAGTTACCCGCTCTGCAAAACTACCGGCCAATTTGGCTTTTTTCAGGATAGCACTGTCAGCAAGATAACTCAGTGGAAAAACAGATTCGCGGTATTCAGCAAAATTGATCTTCTTCTCCAGGATGATGGGTGAGGTCTTGAATTTGATACCAAAGATCCGGTTGCCGGCTTTGTGGTAACATTCCATAGCCTGGTTGCGTGGCAGAAAACCATCTGTCCGCATAGGAAACCGGTGTTTACCCAATTGCAGGGTAAAGGGGGTTCCCAGGTTCACCAGGTATGTATAACCGGTATTGGGAAAAAGCACATCCGAAAAACCATCCGGATACTTTTTCCATAAACTGCCAAAATCGGTTTCCCAGAAATAATCAATAAAAAGCGCTAAGGACGCCGGTGATTTACGACGATGGTAATATTGAGAAAAATGGCGGACATCTATGAATTCAATATGCTGCGGCATTTTTAAAAATACAAATGCCACAGCATATGATTCATCCATTCATGTAATAAACCTATGCCAGCTCACGGATCATCCGTGAGTGGGTCTTGTAGTATTTGTCGGGACTGTAAATAAACAGGCAGGTACCGTCTTTGATGGTGCCGATCACCTGCTTATACACATTTTTAGGTAGTGCCGGACAACCCTGGCTGCGCCCGATAAAACCCTGACTTCTGATGATATTTTCGTCTACATACGTAGCACTATGCATCACAATACCTCTTTTCAGCGCATTATCGTTAATGCCATCCTCTTCTCCCAGCAAACGCAGCGATTCGCCATGTTTACCCTGGTAAGTATCGCCGGTAATATAGAAACCCAGACTGCTCTTGTTGCTGTTGGCCTGATTGGAGAATTGCGTGGGAAGTATCTGACCTGAGTTGCGTCCGTGAGATGTGTACGTGTGAAACAGCAGCTCACCGGCTTCCAGGTCAATCACGAACAACCTTTTTTTGCTGGAGGGCAGACTGAAATCCACGATCGAAAGGATATTGTCCTTCACCACTTTGCCACTGCTGAGCAGGTTATGAAAACCCGTAAGGCCGTACACGAATGCTTCGTGCGAAAGACCCAGCGACGCCAGGTTCAGACGCTCATATAATTCCATTTTTGCCGCTACCAATGTAGGACGGGAACCGAGTTCCCTGGGTGCTGTTGCCGTGGGTTTGGGAGCCGGATCGGTAAAACTCAATGCCATCATCACAAACAATACTGCTGCTACCCATATCGGGGTATGCCATTTCCTTTGCCTGAATACTTTCATATCGGTTAATTGGGGGTTTACAGTAAAATCCAGTAAAAACTGCCGAAAAGCGTTGGTTGGTAATGGTTGGATGCAAAATTACGAAATCTCTGCAACCGGGTGAAACAAGCGGCTCCGCTTTAACAGGGTTTTCAGAAAAAAGGGGCCATATAGACATACAGCCCCGTTTCGATTGCTTGCCATATAAAAGAACATCAATATACGTGAGGCCATGGGCAGGATCGAACTGCCGTAAAAGGTTTTGCAGACCTGTGCCTAACCGCTCGGCCACGTGGCCCTCTCAAAAGAGGCTTATTTGGTGAAAGCCGCCATACCGTTCAAAAACGGCATAACGGCTTCACTCATACTAATAAGATCTTATGTTCGTCATGCAAAGGTACGACAATTTTATTAGTCTACAAAACTGATAGACTATCTAGTTTGTTTATTTTCGGCTTTCGAAAACAAAGGCATTGATAGCCTTTCTACTATATATCTGCACTTTGCCAACAAACTGTCAGTAAAATACACTTGCTAACCTGTCTGCCTGTTTGTATGCAAGCAGGTTCCATAGTATCTTGCACCCATGCAAGCATACCTGGAGGGATTGAACGAACCGCAAATGGAAGCGGTCACACATATTAACGGCCCATTGATGATCATTGCCGGTGCAGGCAGTGGAAAGACCAAAGTACTCACAACCCGTATCGCCCACCTGATGGCGAACGGGGTTGATGCATTCAATATCCTTGCCCTGACCTTTACCAATAAAGCCGCTGCCGAAATGAAGGAGCGGGTAGAGAAGATACTGGGCAATTCAGACGCCCGTAACCTCTACATCGGCACTTTCCACAGCGTATTTGCCCGCATCCTGCGCGGTGAGGCACACCGGCTGGGTTATCCGAGCAATTTCACCATTTACGATACCGACGACAGCCGTTCCGTGATCAAGACCGTGATCAACGAACTGAACCTGGATGATAAACACTATAAACCCAGTGTGGTACACAACCGCATCTCCTCTGCCAAGAACGCGC
This sequence comes from uncultured Sediminibacterium sp., assembly GCA_964460235.1. Lineage (GTDB taxonomy): Bacteria > Bacteroidota > Bacteroidia > Chitinophagales > Chitinophagaceae > Sediminibacterium. The sequence continues at coordinate 122,268 of CAYWPM010000008.1, forward strand.
TGGTGAGTCCGGCGGAATATGCAGTGGACTATTATATACAGCAGGAAGATATGCGCGCCAACAGGCCCGCCATTGCACAGATCTATGCTGCCTACGCCAGCCGTTGTTTTAAGAACGGGGCGATGGATTTTGACGACCTCTTGCTGAAGATGTATGAACTCCTCAAGAATTTTCCGGAGGCCCTGCACAAGTTTCAGCACAAGTTCAAATACATATTGATAGATGAGTACCAGGATACCAATGCCGTACAGTACCAGATAGCCAAACTGCTGGCGGCCGCACATGAGAATATCTGCGTGGTGGGGGATGACGCTCAGAGTATTTACAGTTTCCGTGGTGCCACCATTGAGAACATCCTGCAGTTCCAGAAAGATTACGATGATGTGAAAGTGGTGAAACTGGAACAGAACTATCGCAGCAGCCAGAGTATCCTGAACGTGGCCAACGGTGTCATCAGCAATAACAAAGGCCAGATCCCCAAAAACCTCTGGACCGAGAACAGTGAAGGAGAGAAGATCTGCCTGGTACGTACCATGACGGATAACGATGAAGGCAAATTCGTTGCCGATACCATCCAGGAGCAAAAACTCCGTAATCATTATTATAACCGCGACTTCGCCATTCTTTACCGAACCAATGCCCAGAGCCGTTCTTTTGAAGAAAGCCTGCGCCGGATGGGTATTGCCTACCGCATTTATGGTGGCGTCAGCTTCTACCAGCGGAAAGAGATCAAGGATTTCCTCGCCTACCTGCGTGTGATCGTCAATACCAAAGATGAGGAAGCGTTGAAAAGGATCATCAATTACCCGGCCCGCGGTATTGGAAAGACCACGGTGGAGAAATGTGTGATCTTTGCCAACGAGCACAATATTCCCATGTTCGAAGTGCTGACACGTGCGGCCGAATTTGGTTTCCGTGCAGGTACCCTGGAGACCCTGCAGAATTTTGTGACCATGATCCGCTATTTCCAGAGCATGCTTACCGATAAGAATGCGTATGATGTAGCGGTACAGGTTGGCAAACACACCAATATCGTAAAGGAGTTGTTCAGCGATAAGACCACCGAAGGCCTGGCGCGTTACGAGAATATACAGGAGTTACTCAACTCAATCAAGGAATGGACGGAAAGCCCCAGCAATGACGATGGAGAACTGGGCGATAAAACCATGGGCGCCTACCTGCAGCAGATCACCCTGCTCACAGATGCCGATGACGACAAGGAGAACAGCGATGTGGTAAAACTGATGACCATACACGCGGCCAAAGGCCTGGAATTCAGCTGCGTATTTGTGGCAGGCATCGAGGAAATGCTCTTCCCCAACGCCATGAGCATCAACACCCGTGAAGAGCTGGAAGAGGAACGCCGTCTTTTCTATGTGGCCATTACCCGTGCCAAACAACGTTTGTGGCTGACCTATGCCAATACCCGTTACCGTTTTGGTCAACTGGTACAAAATGAACCCAGCCGTTTTATTGAAGAAATGCCGGAGCAGTATATCGATAAAAGTTATGCCGGTGGCGGTGCCCGGAACCTTGGCGCAGAATGGGGCAGTGGGTATGAACGTATGCAGCGTGGATTTGGTTTCGGCAATTCAGCAGCCGGTGCCGAAAAAAGATACGGCCCTCCTCCATCAAAAAAACCAGAAACCAGAAACCAGAAACCAGAATACCTCCCCATTAACCCGCCCGCCAATAAAGTAGTGGAGCACAGACCTTCGGCCGATTTTGTGGCCAGCGATACCAGCCAGCTACAGGCGGGGCAGGAAGTAGAACACCAGAAGTTCGGGTTCGGTACCGTGATCAAAGTAGAAGGTTCTGCACATAATCCTGTTGCCACCATTCACTTTAAACTGAACGGTGAAAAAAAGATCATGCTCAACTACGCCAAACTGCGGATCATTCAATAATGGAACTTCGCTTCTGAGTGCGTATCGGGGAAACCCGTATAGGCATAGGTAACCCTTCGATGGGCAGGCTTCCCTGCTGCATTGTACTGGTACTCATGCACAGCAGAACCATAAGACTGGCCGTTCACGTCAACATATTCCTCGCGTAGGGGATTGTTCACAGAAAGCAGGTTGGCAGGTAAATACGGGAAGGTCTCCAGGTGCTCATAGGTATTCGGACGATCATCATAAGCAAGTACATGTACCTCTTCCGTTTTTCGCCAGTCGCCGTTCACATGATCAAAGTGCTGCTTTACCACCACGTTACCCGCTGCATTGTACGTGTACCTGATACGGTCAAGCGGCCGCAGTGGCACAGGTGTATTGGCATAATAGTTGGTCCGCTCGGTTATTTTACCATTCGTATAAGTAAACTCCGATCGGTAACGCAGCACCCCCAGATTATTATAGGTTTCTATCTGTGTCAGCTGATCACCGGTATAATAATATTTCCACTTGCCGCCTGAATTTATTTCGAACAGCCTGCCGTTGTTGTATACAAAATCATAGCGTGCAAATACAGAACTGTCCGCCATGCGTCGTATCAATTGTTGAATAGAACCATCCGGGTTATAAGAGACCTCCCAGCTGTCTCCATCCTTTTCCAGTTTACTGATGGCATTTGCCGGTGTCGAAGGCTGTATTACAGGGTCTTTTGTGCAGGCTACTACAAAAAGCAATAGGCCGGCTATCAGTCGCACAGGATTCATTACGCGTGTCATTTTTTTAGGTGCAAATATCTCCCGCAAAGGATGTGTACCCTATCGCACAAATATGTATGTATGATGAAAGGAGGATTCTCCGTAAGAACGGTCGGCAAGATTTTAGCGTTTCTTAAATTTTTTATTATCAGGGAGTTATACATTTTTATTCGTGTCGTTATTCCTGTTGGCACAGTATTTGGATTTCTCTGGTCGAAAAGCATCCTTAACCAAAAAACAACAACCATGAAAACACTAATGAAATCCTCAGCCCTGCTGGCCGCTGTTCTGTTATTCCAGGCCGCTAATGCACAGGTAGCCGTAAAAACCAATGCGGGTGCAGCTGTAAAAGCCACAGCCAATGCTACCAAAGCCGCTAACGCAGCGGTCAATGCCACCAACCGCGCCTCCGTTGCCGCAGGTAATGCCGTAAAAGCCACTACCGGTGCAACCAAACAGGCATCTGCCGCAACATTGAAAGCTGCAGATAAAGCAACCAGTAACACCAGTGTCAATGCAAGCGCCGGCGCCGGAGTGAAACACAGCGATGAAGCAAATCTTCACAGCAATGCAGGCGGCGAAGAGAGGGGCCTGGTACGTGCACAATCTGTTTCCGAAGCTGAAGTACACGCCAATGCCAATGCCAAACTTCCGATGAGTGAAGCCAAAGAATCGCTGAAAGAGCAGTCTGAACAGGCAAAAGAAAAAGTTGAAAAAACAAAAGAAGCTGCTGAAAAAACAGAAGCCAGGGCAAAAGAAAAAGTGAAATCAGTAAAACCGTCTGTTAAAGCCAGTGCAGAAGCCAAGACCAGTGGTTCTGTAAAAGCAGGTAAACAGTAACCGTAGTCCCGTTTTAGTATCCAATATCCGACCCCGTTTCAATAGATCGTTCCGACAGCTGTTCAAATGCCATGCATATGAAAACAAATCATCTAACACCCAGTCTTTTTTTGCTATTGCTCTTACCCCTGTTTTCTGCAGCGCAGGAAGGGAATACAGACAATACCCGGAAAAATGAACTCAGCGCTTCTGTGAACTACCAGTCTGCACTGCATTATTTTGGCAGAACAGACAGTCTCACCAGCAGTGGGTTCTTCCCGACCATCGGGTTTCAATCGGCAATGGGTTTGTATGCACAGGGTAATTTCATCTTTGTACAGAACAAAGCCTTTCCGCTCAGCTATACCGGTACTACTATTGAAGCGGGGTATCGTTTTCGCGAGACCCCGCACTTTTCAGGTAACCTGTTTTATACACAGTTCCTGTACAAGGATAAAAGCACCCTCGTACAATCGGCCTTACGCTCACAAACCGGGATCAACCTTAACTACCTTTCACAGATCGTGAATATCAATACCGGTCTTGACCTGAAATTCAGTAACCAGACCGATGTGGGCGCCACGCTGGGTATCGATCACCTATTCCTGTTCAACAAGGGCATGACCAACGCAGCTTTCGCCATCAATCCTTCTGTGTATGCGTATTTCGGCACACAACAGTTTTCCAATACGTACCTGGAAAAAAAGAATGTATTGGGTATCCCTATCTCGCAGCAGACCACGCAGAAAGTGACCCAATTCAACCTGCTTTCCTATGAGATCTCGGTTCCGGTCGTTTTTGTTTCGGGTAAATTCAATGCGTCGGTCACCCCCTCCTATACCGTTCCGCAGAACCTGATCACGGTTGCCGGGCGCCCGGACCTGTCTGAAAGGGGGAAAGAGCTGTTTTATGTAACCCTGAGCGTAGGTGTAAAACTCTGATCCTCTTGTTTACCATTTGATCGTCTGAAGTATCAGTTTCCATTCTTTCCGCCGGTACACCCAGGCGCGGAGATAGTTCTCCTTCCTGGTTCCATTGGTGACCACCCCATAGGTATAGGCAAAATCGCCGGCTGAAGAGATGTCTCCGCCGATAGCTGCCAACTGTAACTGATCCGGTGCCTGTAACAACAGTCCCATGATGTTTTTTTGTCCTGAGGCCGATGCATGCCGTTCAAGGTTCATCCGGCTTTCTTCCGTAAGGAATTTTTCCAACTGCCGGCTGTCTCTACTGGTAATGGCCGTATTAAGCGTATTATCCAACAGAAGAATGGATGCAAGAGTGATGTCGGGAAGGGACTGGTTGGGTATACTGAAAGAGACGATGTTCTTCACCGGCAAATCCGCGGTTGCGGAAGCCGTTCCCAGATCGGCCAGGTTTTTCCATTCACCAAGTGCATTGATCCGCCAGATGGAAGAAAAATAGCCTCTTGCTACCGGGGTATCCGTTAGGGATGCCGGTCTAATGACATAGGGGCCTGAGGTCACACCCATATCACCGGAAGCGCTCACCACGGCAAAATCAGGTGCCCAGCTTAACACACCGGGGCCGGCTTTCTGCTGCTGGTATACCTGGTGCGCATGCAGGGGTTTTCCCTGTTGAAAGATCAAACCGGCAGTATCCATGAATGTCAGGAACCCATCCCGTATGGTATGGGATTCGGTGAATCGGGCAAAAGCCCGTTCGGCTTCGATCAGGCCACTCAGGCCTTTTTGTGCGGTCGCGGTCATGGTAACGGCCATCATACCCAATAAACATATCAGCCTGCCCTGGTTTTTCATGCATACGGATTTGATACAATATTAATAAGGTAAGCTCCGTAACCACCCCGGATTTACATGAGCCGTTATTTTCTGTGATAAAACGATATAAATGAATAAGAAACGGCAATCCTGCTGATAAAATAGGTGTGTTTTCAGCCTAAATCCTATATAAATCATATTCCGGGCTGACATTGGTCATATTTTACGCCTGGCACTAAGGGTAATTTGGTGCTTTCAAAATACCCAAAATCTCACGCCATGGAAACAACCGTTGCCCGGGGCAAGTCTGCCGGTAAAACCCCACTGAAAAAAGCCAACCTTGCTATCATAGATGGTAACGAGGCTGCAGTCCACATCGCTTACAAGACCAGCGAAGTATGTGCCATCTATCCCATCACCCCTTCCTCTGCCATGGGCGAATTTGCTGATGAGTGGAGCAGTGATAACAGACAGAATATTTTCGGGGAAGTTCCCAAAGTCATAGAAATGCAGAGCGAGGCAGGTGCTGCCGGCGCCATTCACGGTGCCTTACAGGGCGGGGCACTGGCTTCCACCTTTACCTGTTCACAGGGTCTGCTGCTGATGATCCCCAATATGTACAAGATCGCGGGTGAACTGACCCCTACCGTATTTCATATTGCCGCCAGGTCGCTGGCCACACATGCTCTCTCCATTTTTGGTGACCATAGCGATGTGATGGCCGTACGTGCCACCGGTTTTGCCATGTTATTCGGCAATAGTCCGCAACAGGCACACGATATGGCCATGATCGCCACCGCATCCACCCTGCGTTCAAGCATCCCCTTCCTGAATATTTTTGACGGGTTCCGCACTTCACATGAACTGAACGAAGTGGAGATCATCCCTGACAGCATCATTACCCAGATGATCGATAACGATGCCGTGGCCCGCCACCGCAGTCGTGCCCTGAACCCCGAAAATCCCTCTATCCGGGGTACCGCCCAGAATCCGGACGTGTATTTCCAGAGCCGTGAAGCCTGTAACCAGTTTCACTGGAAAGTACCCGAGATCGTGGAAAACACCATGCAGCAGTTCGAAAAACTGACAGGCCGCTCCTACAAACTGTTCGAATACTATGGACATCCCGAAGCAGAGAACATCATCATTCTCATGGGTTCTGCTACCGGTGCCGTACACGAGACCGTAGATTACCTGAACAGCATCGGCGAAAAAACCGGTTACCTGCATGTACACCTGTTCCGTCCATTCTCCGTAAAACACTTTATCAATGCCATTCCATTGAGTGTTAAGAACATTGCGGTACTGGACCGTTGCAAAGAAACCGGCGCTATTGGCGAGCCTTTGTACATGGATGTGATCAACGCACTGCACGCCGGCTGGCAGGGTAAAATGCCTGCTGTGATCGGCGGCCGTTACGGACTGGCATCCAAAGAATTCAATGCCGGTATGGTAAAAGCCATCTTCGATGAGCTGAAAAAAGACAAACCCAAAAACGGTTTCACCATTGGCATCGAAGACGATGTTACGCATACCAGTCTCAAATACGACAAAACCTTTTCGCTGGAAGACCAGCACCTGTTCCGCGGACTGTTCTTTGGCCTGGGTGCCGATGGTACCGTTAGCGCCAACAAGAACACCATCAAGATCGTGGGCGATGTGACACAGAACCACGTACAGGGTTATTTTGTGTATGATTCTAAAAAATCCGGCTCGCTCACTGTTTCGCACCTGCGTTTCAGCGAACAGCCCATCCGTTCCACATACCTGATCAATTCTGCCAACTTTGTGGCCTGTCACCACTTCCAGTACCTGCAGAAATACGATATCCTGAAAGACGCGCAGCATGGTGCCACATTCCTGCTCAATGCTCCATATCCTACAGAAGATGTATGGCTCAACCTGCCCCGCAATATCCAGGAAGAGATCAAGGAGAAAGAACTGAAATTATATGTGATCAACGCTTCGAAAGTGGCCAAGGAAACCGGCATGGGTTCCAGGATCAATTCCATCCTGCAGACCTGCTTCTTTGCCATTTCCAATGTGATGCCGAAAGACGAAGCCATCAGTTATATCAAAAAGGCCATTAAAAAGACCTACGGCAGAAAAGGTGATGCAGTGGTGCAGAAGAACTATGAGGCCGTAGATAAAACACTTGAGAACCTGTCATTGGTGGATTATTCTCACTACAGCATCGGTACCAAGGAGAGTGAACCGGCCATTTCCGGTAAAGCGCCTGAGTTTGTACAGCAGGTATTGGCCAAGATCATTGCAGGAGAAGGAGATAGTTTGCCTGTAAGCGCATTCCCCGCTGATGGTGTATATCCATCTGCAACCACCCGCTACGAAAAAAGGAATATTGCCGACCAGGTTCCGGTGTGGGACCCCAGCATCTGCTCACAGTGTGGTAAATGTTTCTTTGTTTGTCCGCACGCTGCCATCCGTCCGAAAGTATACAACAACGACCTGCTGGCCAATGCACCGGATTTTTTCAAACACACTGCACCAGTCGGTAAGGAGTTCTTTAAAGACACGGAATCTTACACTTTACAGGTAGCTGTGGAAGACTGCACCGGCTGTAACCTTTGTGTGGAAGCCTGCCCGATCGAGAGCAAGACAGAACCAGGTCACAAAGCCATCAACATGCAGGATGTGCTGCCATTGAAAGAGACCGAGAAACAGAACTGGGATTTCTTTATTGGTCTGCCCGATATCGACAGAACCCGTGTGAACCGTGGTACCGTAAAAGGTTCACAGTTACTGGAGCCCCTGTTCGAGTTCTCCGGAGCCTGCAGCGGATGTGGTGAAACCCCTTACCTGAAACTGCTGACCCAGCTGTTTGGCGACAGGATGATCGTTGCCAACGCAACCGGTTGCTCCTCTATCTTCGGCGGTAACCTGCCCACTACACCCTGGAGCAAAAATGCAGAGGGACACGGACCAGCCTGGGCCAACTCACTCTTTGAAGACAATGCGGAATTCGGCCTGGGTATCAAGCTGGCTACCGATATGAAACGCAACTATGCGCTTTCCCTGCTGAAAACCCTGCGTGAAGAGGTAGGTGGTGAACTGACCGACGCCATTCTGAACAACGTAGAGGGCAACGAAGCAGAAGTGATACAGCAACGTAAGAATGTGACAGCCCTGAAGAGCCGTTTGAAAGAGATACAGAAAGAAGAAGCGGGATTATTATACCAGGTGGCCGACTTCCTCGAACACAAATCCATGTGGATCGTGGGTGGAGATGGCTGGGCCTATGATATTGGATTCAGCGGACTGGATCACGTATTGTCAACCGGCGAAAATGTGAACATCCTGGTGCTGGATACCGAAGTGTATTCCAATACCGGCGGACAGAAATCGAAGTCTTCACCGATCGGCGCCAGTGCCAAGTTCTCTATCAAGGGAAAAACAACCGGTAAAAAGGACCTGGCCATGCAGGCCATCGCACACGGATCTGCCTATGTGGCCGAGATCGCTATGGGTGCCAACGATGTACATGCGCTGAAGACCATACTGGAAGCGGAAGCTTATCCTGGTCCATCCATCATCATTGCCTATAGCCATTGTATCGCACACGGATACGATATGTGTCATGGACTAGACCAGCAGGAGCTGGCTGTGAAGACCGGTTACTGGCCACTGTTCCGTTACAACCCGTTAAAAGAGCAGGGACAGCGGTTTGTGCTCGACAGTAAGGATCCTTCCGTTTCACTAGATGAGTTCCTCTATCATGAGAACCGGTTTGCCACTATCAAGAACAATGACCCTGAGAAAGCAGGTGAGTTCCTGGCCCAGGCCAATGAAGGTATCCGCCACCGTTGGGAGAAAATACTGGCACTAAGAAACTTATAAGCTTGCATACTTACCAACCCAAGGGGGATCTCGCAAAGAGATTCCCCTTTTTATTGGATAAGGAGGAAACAATTACAGGATATGACCGATGGATACGGTTTCATAGTCCTCCTCGCCCGAGATCAGCAGGAGGAAAGTGAAAAAGCGGTCCATGAGTTGCAGGAATTTATTTTCCATGGTATTTTTTTCCGGGTAATAGACACAACAGCTTATGCCAGTTTAAGTTCATCCCTGCCCTGCATTTTGGGCATTTTTTCTGCAGGTTTGTTGGTATCCCTGGTCCATATGGGCGTATGATCCTGGGTAACGGCCGTGGTTTCGTCCACCAGTACGCTTACTCCGTTCTTACCACCTGCCAGCACTGCCAGCATTAAAGAAGTGGTGATGTATTTTCCTTTCATAGTTGTTTTTTACGTGATCAGATGGTGCAAAATTGGCCCGAAATTCACTCCTGCACAATCACACATTCATGTGAAATCCTTTACCAGTAAGGATTTAAGCCATATCACACATTTATGTGAGGCCGTTTACCTTTCATCATTTTCAATCCTCCGTTTATCCTTATCCGGTGTTTTTACAGGTTCGGTTGCAGCAATTTTAATCCACAGCAGGGGATAGCGAGCATAGGTCCTGTTCCCTGTTTTCATAATATGCAGTTAGTTTCGCCCCGATATTCCTATTGGGGCTTTTTTATTCCACCGGGTTGGCACCCTTCATTTGATACACCCAACAGACCGCTCATACCACATAAAAGGGTGAATTTCCCGTTCAGGTAGGGAGTACGCCTTTTTGTTTATAGATTTGATACATCCAAAACCTGCATGAAGAAAACCCTTGAACTTGTTGCCTGTTTTCTATTCTCTGTAAGCCCTTTGCTGGCGCAACGGGGGTTTACGTTCAACCGTATCAGTACCGATGATGGTATTGGCCTTGCCTCCAATGTGGTATACTGCACCTACCAGGATAAAAAAGGATTCATTTGGGCAGGAACAGCCAATGGATTACAGCGTTTTGACGGATCCAAGTTCATCCGGTTCAACGCCTCAAATATCAACAGTCCCAGGGCCTCCAGTCTTACCAAGATCCTTCCTTACGACAGCAGCTCTCTCTGGCTCTGTTTTCCCAACCTGCAGGAGGTCGGCATTTATCATACAGCTACCTTACGCTATACCACTGTTCCGGTAAAAAGCTCCAGGCCCATTAATAACCTGAGCGGGATCAACCTGTGGCAGGATAGTCGTGGCGAGACCTTTCTGTTCATCAATAAATTCGGGCTGCTGCACTACGATCGAAAACAGGAAGCCTTTATAGACGACAACTATTTCCATTTCCCCGAAGGATGGATACCCGGTCCCGGGTTATTTGAGGATACCAGGAAACAGCAATATTGGTTCCCCTGCGGGGATAATGGTTTTTCGGTATACGATGTCAGGGATAAGAAAATGTACACCAAACAGTACAACCCCAAAAACATCCCCTTACTGAACCGGAAAGAACTTGGAGCGGGTGCATCGGAAGTATTCATCGACAGCAAGCGAAGGCACTGGTTGTTCACCTGGGTGTCGGCACATCTAAAATATTGTTACGACTCTACCGGTAAACCACTGAAAGATACCGCAGGTCTGAACTACAACCCCGATTACTCAGAACTGCGGAACTTTTATGAGACAAAACAGGGGCTGCTCTGGATGTATGGCACCAATGCACTGTACAATTTTGACAATGATACCCGCAGTTTTTTTTACTACGAACATGAAGCAGGCGGGGAAACCGGGATCCAGTTCCATTTTGTGTACCAGGTAATGGAGGATCTTGACGGAAGTATCTGGGTGTCTACCGACAATGGACTGTATTTTGCCTCTCCCGGCAGTGGCACGTATTCCGTAGTAAACATCCTGTTCTCGGAAAAAAAGGGGGCGGTTGAGTGTACCGATATTTACCAATTACGCTCGGGACAATACTGGCTCAGCACCTGGGGGCGCGGTATCCTTACCCTGAACCGAAACCTGGAAACCTACGATGCAGGTATCTACGCCAACAAACCGGAAGGCAGCGATAAGTGGATCGAATACCGGCAAACATGGGCGCTTTACCAACATACGGACGGGAAAGTGTGGATCGGTTGCCAAACCGGTAATTACATGATCTATGATACCGCCACCAGGCAAACACGTTTCCTGACCGACCCGGCTTTTGAAGGCTCCACCATCAACTTCATCACCGGGGATACAAAGGGAAATATCTGGTTAGCCAGTTTCCGCGGTTCGCTGGTAAAATATGACGGCAAGAAGTTCACGGTGCTCCACAAAATGGGCTCTGTCATCAATAAGATCTTCATCGACAAGGAAGGGTTGTTATGGCTGTCTGTTGAAAGTAAGGGCCTGTACTGCCTTAGCAGCGATGGCACACGCATCCTCAAACATTATACGGCCGAAGGTCCTGCCGGTGAAAGACTGTTCATGAATATGGGAAAGGATATTGAGCAGTTGAACGACAGTACCATTGTATTCGGTGCAGGAGCCATGAACTTCATCAACAAAAGAACCGGTAAGGTATACTGGCTCACATATGATGACGGCTTGCCGGGCAATACCATCATGCGGATGCGGATGGACGGAGAGGGTTACCTCTGGATGATCACGTTGGATGGCCTATGCCGCTACAACCCCAGCACCAGGCGGGTTACGCCCTATGGAAGAAAAGATGGCATCACCCTGGCACATGCCACCACCGAAGCGGATTTTTTCAGTTCGGACGGGTACATGATGTTCACCGGCAACAACGCCTTGCTCTATTTCAAACCCGGCATCTTCCGGAACAAGCAACCGAGGGATGTGGTGATCACCGATTTCAAACTGCTGAACAATTACCTGTCGGTCGATTCATTGCAGTCCTTACCCCGCATCCAGTTCTCAAGCACACAGAATTCATTCAGTTTTTACTTTGCCTCACTCAGCTACCTTGACCGTGAAAAACTGACTTATTATTATAAGATGAGTGGCATTGACAAGGACTGGATCAAAGCCGACCGCCAGAATTTCATCAATTACTCATTACTTCCGCCCGGAAACTATACGTTCAGCGTGTTCTGCGAGGATATTGACGGCAACCGATCGAAAAACATCACGCAGCTGCACATCTATATCAAACCCCCGTTCTGGCGTACCTACTGGTTCATCAGCACCCTGTTTTTCATTCTGGCCCTGGGCATTTATGCGGTACACCGGTTACGCGTAAACAAATTGCTGGCCGTTGAAAAATTACGGAACCGCGTGGCGCGCGATCTGCACGATGATATGGGCAGCACCCTCAGCACCATCAACATCCTCAGCTCCATGGCCAAAAGCAGGATCCATGTAGACCCGGTAAAGACCACCGAATACCTTGGCAAGATCAGCGATAACAGTCAGCGTATGATGGAAGCCATGGATGATATCGTCTGGAGCATCAAACCCAGCAACGACAGCATGCAGAAGATCGCGGCCCGCATGCGCGAGTTTGCCACCAATGTACTGGAAGCCAAAGAAATTGAACTGGATTTCCGCGTGGATGAATCTGTCTTTGATGTAAAACTGAATATGGAAGCCCGGAGAGATTTCTTCCTCATATTCAAAGAAGCAGTGAACAATGCTGCCAAATACTCACAGGCCAGTATGGTGATCGTGCAGATAGGATTACACAACAACCGGTTGCTGCTGGTGGTGGAAGATGACGGCATCGGCTTTGACCCTGAAAAAGCGGACAGTGGCAACGGAATGAGCAATATGCAGAAAAGGGCCGATGCCATGCAGGGACGTTTACATATTTTATCAAAACCCGGTGGCGGAGCAAAAGTAACGGTGAACATACCAGTACAATAAATACAACCTCATGCCTGTGCAGATCAGCAGACTGGTTAGCCAGAAACTACGTTTCTATACATTCATCTCCATTGCATTACTGCTGGCGGTGCATGGGTATAACCTGCACCAGACCTACCTGCAGCCCTTTACCACGGTACAGGAATCCCTGACCTTCACCTCTTTCTTCGAATACTTCATGGCCAACGGGATCCTGCGTTTCCGCATACCCTTGCTGTTCATGATATCGGGTTATATCTATGCGCTTAAGGACCAGGAAGCGCCTTACCTGCAACAGGTCACCAAAAGAGCCAGAACACTACTGATCCCATACCTGATCTGGAGTGCCATTGGTTTGGCCACTACCTATATATGGCAACAGTTTCCTGTGACTGCCACCGCGGTACTCGAATCAAAACTGGACCAGATGGGAGATAACCGCCCCTATACGGAGATCGGCTGGTGGGGTATTCTTGTCAGGTGGCTGGTAGCGCCCATCTCATTTCAGTTATGGTTTATCCTGGCGCTCTTTCTCACCAACCTCTTTTACCCGGGTATCCGCTGGGCCATCCGTTTTATCCCGATCGGATGGTTCGCCATCACATTTTTGCTCTGGGTGTTTGAGCTGGGCTTTTTTGTGTTTGATGGAAGGGGACTGTTCTTTTTCTCTGCAGGTGTCTGGCTGCAAAAGACCGGTTTTAACCTGGAGAAAAAACCAAAATGGCTGAGCCTGTATATTGCCTGGCTCTTGTTTGTCGGATTCAGCATCATTAAAACCTTCATGGCATTTGAACTGGACCCGGGCAGTAAATACACCTATGTCCTGCTGAATGTCCTGCACGATGTTGCCGTACTGGCAGGAATTCTTGCCGTATGGTTCGGTGCCGATACCCTGGTAAAATGGTGTATGCGGCAGCACTGGTTCCTTTGGCTCTCTTCTTTCTCTTTTTTCATTTTTGGGTTACATGCCCCCCTGGTGGTCTATATAACACGTCTGTTTTACCTGTACCTCAATGATATTCCGAATTACCGCCTTATTACCTACCTGCTGGCGCCGGCGGTCGTGTTCTTTGGCTGTGTGGGGTTGGGAGCGCTCTGCAGGCGATATATTCCCGGTTTTTTCCGGTGGGCAACCGGCGGAAGAGGGTTTTAAGCACCTATTCCAGGCAGGATAACATATTTATGCGGTTGATTTATCCTGACCCACTGCCTATTTTTGAACCGGTAAAAGAGAAATAATGACGAAACTGTTGATTTACGAAGATAACCCCCAGCTACGTGAAGGACTGACTATGCTCATCAATGGATCGGAAGGGTTTGAGGTACTGGCCGCATTTAAGAACTGCAATAACGTGACCGAAGAAGTTACCGCCTGGAAACCCGATGTGATACTGATGGACATAGATATGCCCGGAATCAACGGTATCGAGGGCCTGAAGAAGATCCGCCAGGTGAATGATGATGTAAAAGTATTGATGCTCACCGTTTTTGATGATAACAAAAACGTATTCCAGGCCATCAGCAGCGGTGCCAACGGTTATGTGCTGAAAAAGACACCTCCCACCAAACTGCTTGAATACATCAAAGAGGCACAAAGCGGGGGCGCACCCATGACCGCCAGTATTGCCACACAGGTATTAAAGATGTTCTCCTCCATGAACAATGAAAGAGGGGAAGACTACAATTTATCAGACCGGGAGAAACAGGTGTTACAGTTCCTGGTGGAAGGCTATAGTTATAAGATGATCGCCAATGAAATGTTCATTGCCATTGATACAGTGAGAAGCCATATCAAAAAGATCTACGAAAAACTGCATGTGAACAGCAAAAGCGAAGCTGTAGCCAAAGCGTTCAAAGACAAGTTAGTATAAAGCGCTGTTATAATTGGGGGGCCGCGGGTTGCCGTTCAGATAACTGTTCTGCAGCTTCGCGGCTATTTTATTGCACCATGGACTGTGCCCACCACGTATCCTCTACCGTTTACCATTCCTACACCGTATTGCCCATTCATACCCAACCACATTTTCATGTGATTGTAGGAGCCTGCTGCTACCGGTAGGTTTGCACCAACGGAAACAATCCTGCAACCGAACGGATTTCCGAAAATTATTTAACCATACAAACCAACCATGAAAAAACAATTTCTTACAGTAACCATCCTGTCTGCCGTTATTGCTGCCGCAGTCATCTCCTGCACCGGCTCTTCCGGTAAGGAATCTCAAACAGGCACGGCAGCCAACAGCAACTCCGTTGATACCACTGCCACCGCAAGGATCGCACGTGGCGAATACCTGGTGAACACCATCGGATGTGATGACTGCCATTCTCCCAAAAGAATGGGCGCACATGGCCCCGAACTGATTCCCGAACTCCGTTTCTCCGGATTTCAGAAAGATGGCAAACTGCCTCCGGCAGATACAAAGGCCGTTCAGAACGGATGGGCCCTGTTTGCGCCGGACCTGACTGCCGCTGTAGGGCCATGGGGTATTTCCTACGCAGCCAATATCAGTTCAGACAGCACCGGTATCGGTGGCTGGAAAGAGGAGAATTTCATGCGTGCGATGCGTGAAGGAAAATTCAAGGGACTGGAAGGCGGTCGCCAGCTGTTGCCACCCATGCCTTGGCCCAACTTCCGTAAACTGACAGATGAGGACCTGAAATCCATGTTCGCCTACCTCAAATCAACCAAACCGGTGAACAATGCCGTACCCAATCCGGTACCGTTGGCCGATGTTAAATAGTCAATCCTGTGCTGAAAAACCAGGCCGCAGCGTTTGCTGCGGCCTTTATTTTTCAATCACCTGCCAAACCGATCTTACAGGATTGGCACCCTTTATCCCAACCACATTTTCATGTGATAGGATGCCGGTTTCTGCAGGCTTAGGTTTGCCGCAGATTACAAACGAATACTATGAAAAAAATGAAATTATTATCGATGAAAGCCGGAGTGATGTATCTCTTATTAGCCTTACTGGTAACCAGCTGCACCAAAGACCCTGTTACACCAGACCCGCAAAATCCGCCTCCGGGCAGTGCCAAGAAATTATCCAAGATCGCTTACGACGATGGTAGCTATGAAAGCATCGCCTACAACAGCAACGGAAGCATTAAAACCATCATCAATCACATTGCTTTCGGTACCAGTACACCGATACATGTTGTGTATGATTTTATTTACGCAGGAAGCCAGGTATCTGAAGTGCGTGGCGATGACGGCAGTAAATTCAAATACACCTACGACGCCAATAACAAACTGAGCAAAACAGAAATGTTCAGCGCCGGCGGCAACCTGATCGCCTGGTATGCCTACACCTACGATGCCAATGGCAAACTCTGGAAGACAGAGGGCTACACACGTGCGCCTGGTGGCGGTGTTTCTGCCACACCCACATTGCGCTACGAAAACGAATACTATGCCAATGGCAACCTGAAAAAAATGACCCTGTATTTTAAAGATGCAACGACCGGTGCACTGGACAAGACCAACGAATTCGTATTCAGCCAGTATGATACCAACCCGAACACGACCGCCGTTTTTGAAACCAACCCGTATCTGCCGATGGAGACCTTTATCCCGAACAACCCATTGTCAGAAATACATTACGATTCTTTCGGCAACGTAGAAGAGACCGTGACCCATACCTATACCTACGATGGCGCCGGTTACCCGCTGACCCGCAAGACCGTGACCCAATCGACAGGGTTCCCCGATACCATTGAGAATGCCATATTCTCTTATTAATATCACCAGCTCATTTCACCCAAAAGCCCGGACCAAAATCCGGGCTTTTTCGTTCAAAACATGCACAAACCGGCAATTCACACGTTTATGTGATTGCAAACATGCAGGTTCAAGGATACTTTTGTTCCATAATCTAGAAAATGAAAGCAGTTTACCAAAATGCCCTTATCAGCCTGTTTTGCCTGGCAAGTGTGGTTTTGGCTGCCCCCACCCAAAACATCGCACATCCGCAACCGTTGATACAAAAGATGGAGAAGTCCGCCGCAAAGACCATTGATCGTATTGATAATCAATGTATTGAGCCTGGTGCGACTCCTGAAACACCCCTTTCTATCGAAGAGGGCACTGTTCGATTTGCCTGTTGGTAGTGAGCTTGGGTTTCGATATCCGAAAAATATGGCTTCCGGAATGGCTCCGGCAGCCCATCTGAACCTTCCCTGCCTGGCTTTTGTTTATTTTTGCAGTAGTTTAAAAGCCAAGTATTATGATTCAGACAGGCAACCCGGTCATCAGTATCTACACCGAAATGACGCCCAACCCGGAGACCATGAAATTTGTGGCCAACAAATTATTGTATCCAGGTAAGAGTATTGATTTTGCAGACGAGACACTGGCGGCCCCTTCACCCCTGGCGAAAGAACTGTTCAGTTTCCCCTTTATCAGGAGCGTATTCATTGCCAGCAATTTTGTGACCCTGACCAAAACGGTTGATACGGACGATTGGCAGGATGTGATCCCTACCATCAAAGAGTTCCTGAAACAATACCTGGAGAACGGTGGTGTGGTGGTGAACGAAGAGGAAGTGGCCAAAGTAAAACAGGAAGCCTCCAATGCCGTTAGCGCGGATGATGACGATATCGTGAAACGCGTAAAGGAATTGCTGGAGAATTATGTGAAACCCGCCGTTGAAATGGACGGTGGCGCCATCCAGTTCAAAAGCTATAACGACGGGACCGTGAATTTGATGCTGCAGGGAAGCTGCAGTGGTTGTCCTTCATCCATGATCACCCTGAAAGCAGGTATCGAAGGAATGATGAAACGTATGATCCCCGAGGTAAAAGAAGTGGTGGCAGAAGCCGAATAATTTTGTGAGTTGATATTGTTACCATACCCTGCAGAACTGCGGGGTATTTTTTTGATATATAAACGGTCAACATGCGGCAATAATTCGGTTATCTTTAGTTTCTGATCTCCGCATATGAATCAACAACAGATCTCAGGTCCGGAGATACGTGAAGAGCTGTTCAGCAACTGGTTCACTGAGTTCACCTGATACCTCCTAATCCGGATCCGAAATGAAAAAAGGCCTCGTCAATAGCGGCAATATAAAAACCTATCATTTTTTACCGACGAAATATGGCAGAGAGTTGCTGATGGATATCGGCAGAATAGAAAAGATCCCCAATTTTAACTTGGGCTCCGAGATCCATCAGCTTAGTTTTTACGAGATCCTCTTCATCGATGCGGGCAGCGGTCATTTTATGCTTGACGATAACCGGATATCACTTCAGCCCGGTAGGATCATCTTTACATCTCCGGGTCATATGCGCAAATGGCATATCAAAAAACCGGTAAGTGGTTATGCTGTTCTTTTTGAAAAGGATTTCCTCAACCATTTTTTTACCGACGATTTGTTCCTATACCGCTTCGGTTTTTTTCATCAGTATCGGCAGGCAACCAGTTTTTTGGCACAGAAGCAGGAATATGCACGATACCAACTCATATTATCCGCGATAACACAGGAAGTGCAACAACTGCAGAACGACAGCAACCACCTGTTACGGGCATTACTATATCAGCTTCTGGTACTGCTCAACCGATCGTATGCTGTCCAGAATCATTTGCACAGCGACACCTATGTGCATCCTGTGTTATTCCGGTTCCGTTCAATGGTGGAAACCGATTACAGAACAAATCACCGTGTGATAGATTACCTGCAGTCACTTCATGTGAGCGCGGCACAACTGAACAAGCTCTGCAAACAAAACCTGGGTATAACGGCACAGCAACTGATACACGATAAACAGGTATCGGCCATCAAACAATGTCTCAGAACCACAGACGACACCATTACAGAAATCGCATATCAACACAATTTCTCCGATCCATCCAATTTCAACCGCTTTTTTAGAACGGCCACTGGTCTTACACCGCAACAATACCGGCTGGGTTTATGAACTGACCATCCTGTAAACAAAATGACCATATACGGAAGCAGCAGTCGCTGAATTTTATGCAAAATTTTCAGCTATGCATAAGTTTTTAGTACCCTTCCTGCTTTTCACAATATTGTTCAGAGCAAATGCCCAACTGGTACCCATGCTCGCCGGGTATTGGACAGGTGACACTTCCAAGACCAGTTTTCAAAAGATCCGCGGCCAGGAGGCGCTTGTGCTGAACCGCGGCACCGTTTGGGCCAAAGAGGTCATTTTCGGTGACGGGATCATTGAAGTGGACATATCTGTTTCACCCAAAAAAAGCCTGGCGGGTATCAGTTTCCGCGGAGACAAGGACCAGACCTGCGAGAACATCTACCTGCGCGTTCCCCTATCGGGCAGAGATGATGCCATACAATACGCGCCATTTTTTCACAATGAGGATTACTGGCAACTCTACCCCGAACACCAGGCAAGATATGTGTACCCCGACTCGGGTTGGGTACATATGAAGATCGTGGTGAAAGGGAATACGGCATCCCTCTTCATCGATACCTTATCAAAACCTTCCTTGGTGGTCAACCACCTCCGTACAAAAAACAAACAGGGGAAAATCGGGTTGTGGTGTTTAAGTGAACAGGCTTTTGCCAATTTCTCTTATACACCCATGACTGCAGGGGCCTTTACAGAGATCCCTCCGAGAACAGAACCTGGACTGGTCACCCGCTATCAGATGTCGCAGCCATTTACCATCGACAAAAAGGAAAAAAATATGAACTACCCTGCCATTACAGACCTGAACTGGCAAACAGTTAGCACCGAGGAAGACGGTTTACTGAATATCGGTAAATATGTTTTCAAGAAGGCTTCCGGCAGTTTTGAACAGAACAGCAATGACCTGGTCTGGTTAAAGATGGACCTTAGTTCCGAAACGGCTGTCACCAAAAAACTCGCTCTTGATTTCACCAACCGTATCTGGATCTATATCAATGGTCAGATCCTGTATCATGGAGACCATAGCTACCGCTTGAAAGGTGTCTTCTACAAAG
Source organism: uncultured Sediminibacterium sp. (assembly GCA_964460235.1). Classification (GTDB taxonomy): domain Bacteria; phylum Bacteroidota; class Bacteroidia; order Chitinophagales; family Chitinophagaceae; genus Sediminibacterium. The sequence goes on from CAYWPM010000008.1 coordinate 142,117, forward strand.
GCCTGATCGATAAAACTTTCAATGCAGATGCCGTTTACCTTCCTTTGCAAAAGGGACACAATGAAGTGTTGATCGGCATCAGCTCTGTAGCCAACGGCTGGGGCATCATCAGCAAGCTGGAGTGAACCGGGAAGATGCATTTTGAATGCTACCGTATGATTTGTTACTTTGGTAACCCATTATGAGTGCAGCAGAGATCTATCAGCAATTCATTACAGGCTTACAGCAAACCGGCGTTGTCGAATTCATTGCCGTACTGGCAGGCATCGGCAGTGTCTGGTTCAGCAGAAAGGAAAATATCCTGGTATATCCTGTAGGACTGATCAATACGCTGTTCTATATCTACCTCAGCATACAAGGTCACCTGTTGGGTGAGGCCAGCGTAAACCTCTATTACAGCATCATGAGTATCTATGGATGGGTTCTGTGGTCCAAAAAAGACAAGGTCAGGCACGAGTTGGTCTTACACATCAGCTACAGCAGCCGGAAAGAGTGGATACAACAACTGTTGTTCTTTACCGCTTTTTACTTTGCCATATTTGCGGCGCTGACCTGGGCGCAACAGGCATTTGCACCCGAAGCCATTCCCTGGGCCGATGCATTTGCATCTGCCACCGCCTATACCGGCATGTGGCTGATGGCCAAAAAGAAAGTAGAAAGCTGGATCTGGTGGATCGCCACCAATATGGCTTCCATTCCGTTATACTTCATCAAAGGATACGTATTCACCAGCGTACAGTTCATCATACTGTTCGTCCTGGCAATTGCAGGGCTGGCAGAGTGGAGGAAAAGAGCAGGAAACATAGAGCAGATGAACAGATGAGCAAGGAACAGATGAGGGATAAATACATTAGGTCTTGCGGTAAATACGCTTGACAGAGATAGCAAATTTTTCCACTTTGACATACAAAAGGAAAACATGAAAAGCTATCATAACCTGAGCGATCGACTGATAAGTTTTGCTGTATCAATGATAACAGTAGCTGATCAACTGCCTAAAAATATAGCAGGTTACCATTTGGCTAAACAATTGACAAGAAGTGGGTCATCTCCCGCATTGCAATACGGCGAAGCACAATCAGCAGAATCCAGGTCTGATTTTATCCATAAGATGAAAATCGCCGTTAAAGAACTCAGAGAAACCTATAACTGTTTAAAAATTATTGATAAATTGAATTGGATAAAAGAACGCAACATTCATGTAGAACAAACAGAATGTAATGAACTTATCAGCATATTTGTAAAAAGTATCGCCACAGCACAGAAGAATAGAGATCCGGAGAAAAAACAAGAGTCATGCTAAACAACATGCTGCACTCTTCTGTTCCTTGCTCATCTGTTCATCTGTTCCGATCATATCGCATTCATGATTAAAAAAGTTGTCATCATCGGCCCCGAGTCTACCGGTAAAAGCACTTTGTGCGAATTGCTGGCACAGCATTACCGTATGCAGTGGTGCCCCGAATTTGCACGGGAATACCTGCTCACCAATGGTAAGGATTACCAGTTCGATGACCTGCTCACCATTGCCAAAGGACAACTGGCGCTGGAAGATGAATATACCAACCTGGTGAACAGCCAGTGGGCCAAAGTGAATGAACGTACCTGGGTGAACCCGCATTCACTGGAAACCAGTCAGCAGAGCCCTTTGCTGTTTGTTGATACCGACATGTATGTGATGAAGGTCTGGTGCGAATATGTATTCGGCAAATGTCACCAGTTCATCCTGGATCAGATCATAGAAAGAAGATACGACCTCTACCTCTTGTGCAATACCGATCTCCCTTGGGTGAAGGATGAATTACGGGAATATCCGGATGAGAAGAACCGGAAAGAACTATATCACATCTATAAAGACATCCTGATCAACCAGTCCGTTCCCTGGGTAGAGATCACCGGCGGGTATGATGATCGTTTGACCACTTCCATTGCAGCCATAGCAGAATACCTGTAAGGTTCACTTCAGCAAAGCCTGTACATCTTCGTCGTCTTCAATGTTGTTCATCTGCTGCAGTATCTGCGGATAACGCCAGGCCACGCGGCGGCTCATGGGTTTCACGGTAAACCGTTTGGGATTGGGCAAACAGGCAATGATCATGGCCGCTTCCGCACGACTCAGGTTTTTGGCATGTTTACCAAAATATCTCTGCGATGCCGCTTCTATACCAAAGATGCCGGGCCCCATTTCAATGGTGTTCAGATAAACATCCAGTATCCGTTGTTTACCCCAGATCCATTCGATCATTTTGGTGAAATACATTTCGGGTACTTTACGGATATACTTATCATAGCGGCCACCCTGCCAGAGAAATACGTTCTTGGCCACCTGCTGCGTAATGGTACTGGCTCCACCGCCCAGAGGTATCCTGGTTTTCTTTCCTTTCTTCTTCGGGCGAAGGCTTTTCTCAATGGCATCCCAATCAAACCCTCCATGGTCCGGAAAAGCCTGGTCCTCGCTGGCTAAGGCAGCCAGTTTGGCATTACGCGAGATCTGTTTACCGCTCACATAATCCCTTTGCAATCCATAGCTGAAACTATTGGTGATCTGTGTAACCGTAATGGGTGGCATAACCCAGCGACAGACAATGATGTATACAAGAGAAGAAACAAAACCCCAGAACAGGATCCGTTTGGTCCACCGCCAGGTGGTCTTGATGAAAGTTTTGATGGCCATCTGGTTAGCAAGATACTAAAACGCAGGTCAATTGTTGCAAACCCAAAAGCGCCTACCTGTTTAGGGCACCCACCTGTATGGTTTCCAGGCGGTACTTTTTACCCAGTACAATATAGGTCTTATGACTGGCGCGCAATAAACTGCCCACCACAAATACGCTTCCCGCCACCCCCAGTCGTCCGAGATTCAGGGGACTGAACACCTGTTCGTTCCGGATAAGGCTGTTGGCAATATTCAGGAACATAAAAGCGCCGCTGCCCAATTGCAGCAGTACGCCATTGGTAAAGATCCCGCTGCCATATACACGCTTGGGCATGCCGTACACTTCGTTCACGTGCAGTTTCATCAGGCCGAGTTTGGCCGTATCGATCGTGGGAAAACCAAAAGCATTGGGGACTGTACGGATATCGATCTGTTCCATCGTGATGGAATCGTTGCGGATGGTCTTGATGATCCCCTGCAACCATTGTTTGCTGCTGAACTGGAAGTTGATCAGACTTCCGGGCACCCAGGTTTGTATGGTCCGGTTCTTTTGTTTCAATACCAGCAGGTCGCTTTGCGCATAACTACAGGTAAGGCTTAGTACAACAAGTGCAGCAGTTAACAGTGGTTTCACTGGTCTAAGGTAACAGATAGCGGGGAACGGGGTCCAAAAGAACTGTTAATGGTAAGTAGTGAGCGGTCAGTGGGGAGTTTTTATTCGTCCGGAGGCTTCTCAAAATACCATATTCACCATTGACGATTACCCACTCACGACTCACCACTCACGATTCACCCGTCATTTAATCTGGTCGCCGTAACTCAGAATGCCCCAGGCCAGGGCTATGCCGAAGCCGATCAGGATCAATCCTGAAATCCGGTTAATGTTAACCAGGTTGTGTTTGGTGAGTTTGGAACGTAAGCGGGACGCAAGGGCCACTTTGGCTATATCCGTGAGTAATACAAACAGCAAACAGGTGCCAAATACGATGGCCCGGTATTGAAGCGGGTTGGGAGCCGTTTGTGAATCGGCCAGGATAGCCGCCGTCCATGCAAACCAGAAAAGAAATACACCGGGGTTCAGCACATTGATGAAGAACCCTGATAAGAAGATCGCGAGGTAATCGCGTTTGCGGAACTTTTTGACAACGATATTATTGTCCTCGTCTGTTTTTACCTTTTTAAAGAACAACGTATACACACCCAGCGCCACCAGGAAGATGCTGCCGGCCACTGCGATCACCGTTTTATGCGTAAGTGCCTGCTGAAAAAGAGTAGTGAAAAAATTACAGATCAATACCAGTGCAATATCACTGACCGAAATGCCGGCCACAAATACATAACCTGCTTTATGACCGTTATTAATGCTCTGCTTAAGAATGGCAAATATGACCGGCCCCACCGAAATGGCCAGAAAAACTCCCAATACCAATCCTTTGATCAATGGCGCTATTATCACTGTTCGCTGTTCGAATGTTACCCGAAAGTAAGCGGTTAATTCTGAATTTTACACTTGTGTGCTCGCCTTTCATCAAATTGATGCACTTCATTTAACAATCCGCGCACGGATGATCTGATCGAGCATGGGGAAACGTTCCTGGAAATAAAAATTCCCATACTTATATAACGAATCCTGGATCATTGCCGGCTTTTTGCCATAACCTGCATAGAATCTTTTAATATGGTCCATCCCCCGAAGCACCCTGGCAATAGGTGTATATCCTTTTACACCACCCCGGATAACCGTATCCAGTTTCCTGTTGTCGGAAAGGTTGATGAATATCTGCGTAGCACGTTCTGCAGGACCGCCTCTTGCAAAAGCAAGTGTCCCTGCCAGGTTCTTTTGCAGCATGGGTTCATCAGGTAATTTCTTAGGGTCCCAGAAACGGTTGTCGCTGTAACTGGCGCCAATGCCAAACTGTACCACAAAACCCGGCTCCACCCTGAACAGTAATGCCTTGTCGTAAAAACCGGTACGGATGAGCTGGTACAACCTGTCTACGCCGAGCGGCGACCATTTCCGGTATGCTTCTATTTCAAAATCACCCTTTGTGGTAGTGAACACGGCGCGGAAGGTTTCGGGCGCTTTTTGTTTCAGTATGGAAACATCTGGCTTTTGTGCTGCCATGCTGCAGGCAAGACCAACAAATAACAGGAGCAGCCTCCAACGCTTTACCATGGTTGCAGGTTTATTTAGAATGGTTCTGCGAAGCAAGAAAAGCCTGCCAGTCTTCCAGCATGCCACCTTTCAGTACCCGCGGAAATTTGTGCTGACCGCCCACTTTGCCCTTGAACTGCATGAAATCCATGAACTGTTTCTCGCTAAGCACGTTCAGCCTGACCTCTTTCAATGCACTTTTCCTTTCAACAGCATAATCGTCGTTCAGTTCTTTCAGTTGGGCATCGATCTTATTGGCCAATACGGCAGCGTCTACGGTATCATCGCAGGCCACATACCAGTGGTGAGCAAAAAAGTTACCATGCGGTACGCCGGCAACGGTGAATTCGGGTATACAGATATTGAGTTCTTCGCTTACCAGCTGAATGGCTTTGTTCATGTTCTCCACACTCAGGTGTTCGCCCACCAGGCTAAGAAAATGTTTGGTGCGGCCAGTGATCACGATCTCACATCTCTCCTTATCCACGAACCGGATCGTGTCGCCGATCAGGTACCGCCAGGTACCGGCCGAAGTGCTGATGAGCAGGGCATAATCCTTCCCTTCTTCCACTTCATGTATCATAAGTGCTTCGGGGTTGGCAACCATTTCTCCGTCGGCATCGAAGTTCTTTTCATCAAAGGGAACGAATTCCATGAAAATATGTTCCCCCGTCACCAGCCGCATACCCTGGGCATGCTGTCTTTCCTGGTAAGCAATAAAACCTTCGCTGGCCAGGTAGGTCTCAATGTAGGTGATGGGTTTACCCAGCAGTTTCTCAAAGCCTTTTTTATACGGTTCAAAACTCACGCCTCCGTGCACAAAAAAAGCGAGGTTGGGCCACATTTCGTGGATATTGTTGAGCTGGTAGCGCTGGATGATCATTTCCATACACATCTGTATCCAGGCCGGCACACCGATCACAAAACCGATATCCCATTGCGGTGCTTTCTCTACGATCTCTTCCAGTTTTTTATTCCAGTCCTTCTGTTTGGCGATCTCTTTCCCCGGTTTATAAAAAGGCTGGAACCAGAAAGGTGCTTTTTTAACGGTGATACCGCTAAGGTCGCCGGCATAATAACCCGCCCCTTTCTGCAGGTCGGTGCTGCCACCCAGTGTAAGCCATCCTTTGCTGATAGAGCTGTACGGGATGTCTTCATAGGTGCGCAGGCTCAGCAGTTGTTTGATCATAACGATCTTGTTGCCACGCAACAGGTCGTTGGTGATGGGAATGTATTTACTGGCCGATTCGCTGGTGCCGCTGCTGAGTGCATAATAGCGGATCTTGCCGGGCCAGCATACATCGGGTTTCCCCTCCAGGGTCTTATGCCACCATTCCTTATAGATCTTGTTATAATTGAAAGTAGGTACCAGTTCCTGGAATTTCTTTCCGGGATGTTTGCTCAGCAATATCTCATCAAACAGGTATTTCTGACCGAACTCGGTGAAGCGGGCTTTGCGTAGCAGTTTTTTCAATACTTTGATCTGTTGCCTGCGCGGACTGTTCTGCGGCAAACGGAGTGCTTTTAAAATGGTATTGGGGAGCTTGATATCAAGTATAGCCATCGTTAGAAGCAGGGTTTATGAAAGCACGAAGCTAACGCAAAAGCCGTAATTATGGTACGATTTTGACCGGCGGCAGGCTTTTCAATTCCCCAATTGCCGGTAATGACGGAACAGGATGCGGATATCTCCCCACCAGTCATAATTCCTTGCATACAAACGATCGGCCTTCTGTTCCACCAACGGCGAAAAAGCTCCTGCTACGCCTGTAGAAGCCACTACAGCAGGCCTGATGCGCGGCAGCTGGTCTGCCGCAGACGCATAACCCACCCATGTTCTATAACCCAGTAACACCCGGAAAATATTTTTTACGAAACCAACGCGATGCCTTTGCAGCAATAGCTGTACCGGAAGCGTTAAGAAAAATACAAAACTGAAGAACAGGTCAATCACCCGTTTCATTCTTTGCTGGTGCGGTTGTTCAATGGCATAGGAAAGCTCTGGAGTGATGATCCCGTTTCCTGGCGCCATTGCCTGGGTTCCCACCATCGACTGGCTTCCTGATACATGAAACAGGAAGCGGAGTGGCTGTTTACGGCATGCCTGCAATACCGGCAAGACCTGTTGCAGGCTAAGGTCGCCCAGGCAAAAGATGACCCTGCGAAAACGCAGTTGCCTGGCAAGCAAGAGCAGATCAGACAAACAACCAAGTGCATGTATATCCCCAGGTTCCGGCGACAGGCGTCCGAGTAATTGCTCGTCCATCATTTCTTTTTCCAGCAAGGGAACCGCCTTGGCATACTCTCTTTCAGAAGCTACCAGCACGGTAAGGCCATCCGAAACATCCGCTAACCCTTCTGCACCGGGATGACGGAATAGCCTCCTCACCAGCAATACCAACAAGGTTGCCAGCAAACTGCCCCACAACATCACACCTCTTGAAAACCGGACGGTCTCCGGCAACAGCGAATACAGGGACAATAATGTTAGTATGGCAAAAACAAGCGACGAGAACATTTGTGATATACGTGTACGCAGGTCATACATGCCCGAAAAGGCCGCAGCACCCACAAATAGCAGGGAGAAAACAGGAAATGCATACTCCAGTTGTGCCACCCCGAAGTCCTTCCCGTTACGGAACTGCTGTATCCAGAAAAGCCTTGCCAGCTGCAGGCTTAACCAAACAACCATACCATCGGCCAAGGGCCATGCCAATGGCCGCACCAGGCGGATGATGGCTGCCAGGGCAGCACGCAACCCGATGGCCAGTTGCAGAAAAACTGCCAGTGACTTTCCGGCGAGGGTCTGGTAATGTATCCTTACAAATACCAGCATGGCCTCATAAAAATATTTCACATGCCGCAGGCGGTTGTTGCCCGAGCTCTCTCCTTTAAAGTGAACAATGGTAACACCGGCAAAATACAGGTTCTGGTATCCCGCCTTACGGATCCGGAAACTGAGGTCGATGTCTTCCCCGTATAAAAAATATCGTTCGTCAAATCCATGTAATTGTACCAGCAGATCCCGCTTCACCAGCATACAGGCGCCTGCCAGCACGTCAACACGATGGTTGGCATGTTCATCCAGATTACCCAGTGCATAGCGGTTAAAAATGCCGGAACGGGGAAACAGGGCGGCCAGTCCGCTCAGCTTATACAAAGACACCAGTGGTGCGGGAAAAGCCCTTTTGCTCTCCGGCAAAAAACGGCCGTGACCATCTATCATTCTTACACCCAGCGCGCCGGCATCGGGCTGTTGCCTGATATGGGCCAGGCAAGCTTGTAACGCATGTTCCGGAAGCAGGGTATCCGGGTTCAGGAAAAGTACATATTCGCCGCTGCACAATGGCAGAACCTGGTTATTGGCCATGGCAAAACCGGGGTTGGCGCTGTTCTCTATGAACCTGACGGTTGGGAACAGGGGTTTCAGGTAGGCCATACTATCGTCAGAAGAGGCATTATCTACCACAAAACATTCGGTTTCCATTGCGGCAGAAGCCCTTAACACCGTATGCAGGCATTGTTCCAGGAAATACCTGACATTATAATTCACTATGACGATGGAGAGTTGCAAAAAAGCAGATTCTGGCTACAAGATACTGGATTCCGTTCAGCGGCCGGATAAACAGACTTGCCATCCTTTTCTTACTTTTGCAGCATGATGTTAAAACACGCGTTGCTGAAAGCAACAGAAGCCGGTGCAGCTCAACTGACCCATTATTTCAATGGCGAATTCAAGATCAGTAACAAGGAAGGCATCAATAACCTCGTTACCGAAGCCGATCATGCGGCAGAGAAAGCCATTTTTGATGTGATCAGGAAAGAATACCCCGATCATTTCATCCTGAGCGAGGAAAGCGGTGAGATCGTAATGGACTCTGCCTACAAATGGATCATCGATCCGATCGACGGCACCGTGAATTTTGCCAACGGCATTCCCATCTGTTGTGTGAGTATCGGCGTGGAGCATAACGGACAGATGGTCATGGGCGCGGTATACAACCCCTTCCTGAAAGAACTTTATTTTGCGCAGCATGGTTTTGGCGCTACCCTGAACAATAAAAAGATCCATGTCAGCCACAAGACAGAGGTCATCAACAGCTGCCTCGTTACCGGATTCCCTTATACCTATCTTGATATGCCCAACGGGCCCATCGAAGTATTTTCCAAACTGATCCGCAGGGGTGTTCCTGTACGCAGGCTGGGCAGTGCCGCCATGGATCTCTGCTGGGTTGCCGCCGGAAGGTTCGACGGTTTTTACGAACACAGGCTGCAGGCATGGGACAGCGCCGCAGGTTTCCTGATCGTAGAAGAAGCGGGGGGTAAAGTGACCGATTTCAACGGTGACTATTACTCACCCTACCAGCCGCACATCATCGCTACCAATGGAAAGATCCACGACGAATTGCTTTCTATTGTGAATGGCGCAGTATTTTAAGCCGGTTACCGTAGCAGCAAAAGTTCACATTTCTCAATTCATCCTTATATATGGAGCAAAGAACAGAGATCAGTGAGTTGGGAGAATTTGGTCTGATAGATCACCTGACCCGCAATTTTGAGATACACAACGCATCTACCATCCTGGGCGTGGGTGATGACGCGGCCGTGATCGACCATTTTGGCAAACAGACCGTGATCACCACCGATATGCTGGTGGAAGGCATTCATTTTGACCTGATGTACACACCACTCAAACACCTCGGCTACAAATCCGTCATGGTGAACCTGAGTGATATCTATGCCATGAATGCCACACCCACACAGGTAACCATGAGCATCGCCATCAGCAACCGTTTCAGCCTCGAAGCGCTGGATGAGTTTTATGAGGGCGTATACCTGGCCTGCGAAAAACACGGGGTGGACCTGGTAGGAGGAGACACTTCTTCCTCTAACAAGGGTTTCATCATTTCCGTTACGGCCATCGGCGAAGTAGCGGCGGATAAACTCGTGAAAAGAAGTACTGCCAACAAAGGAGACCTCATCTGTGTGAGCGGCGACCTGGGCGGCGCTTTCCTGGGATTGACCCTGATGGAGCGTGAGAAAAAGATCTACCTTGAAAACCCGCAACTGCAACCCGACCTGGAGAACGAAAGTTATATCGTGGGCCGTTTACTGAAACCCGAAGCACGCAAAGACATCATCGAATTCCTGGAACAGAACGATATCATGCCCACATCCATGATGGATGTCAGCGATGGCATCAGCAGCGAAGTATTACATCTCTGCAAACAGAGTAACCTGGGCTGCGTGGTGTACGAAGAAAAGATCCCCATCTCCGACGACAGCCGCAGGGCCGCTTATAAATTCGGCCTGGACCCTACCGTATGCGCACTGAACGGTGGCGAAGATTATGAACTGATCTTTACCATGAAACAGGAAGACTACGAAAAGATCACGCTCAATGAAGAGATCAGCGTGATCGGTTACATGACCGACATAGAAGCAGGTTGCAAACTGCACACCAAGGGTGGCAATACTTTCCCGATCACTGCCCAGGGCTGGAATGCTTTCCGGAAATAAACAGCACTAAGCAGTGACCAATGCCTGTACCTGTAATGCATTATCCAGCATTACCAGGTTGGCCTTGTATCCTTTGGCGATCTTTCCCATCTGTTCACCCCTGTTCATCACTTGTGCAGGGTACAGGCTTACCATACGCAGGGCTTCGTCCAGTTCTATGCCCACTTTGTTCACCAGGTTGCGTACAGAACTGGCCATGGTCAATGCAGAGCCGCTGAGAATACCGTTCGATTCATACCTGTCGCCCGCCAGGTGGTGCGGGTAAGGCCCTTCACTGGTCTCTGTGACCGCATCGGTGATCACGAACAAACGTTCCCCCATGATCTTTTTGGCAATACGGATGGCAGCAAAATCAACATGAAAACCGTCGGGTACGATACTCGCCCTGACCTGCGGGTGATCAAAGATCGCACCCACTATTCCCGGCGCGCGGTGTTGCAGGGGGCTCATGGCATTGTATAAATGTGTGGCAGCGGGTATTCCCTTATTGAAAGCTGCTGTAGCTTCTTCATAAGTGGCATTGCTATGCCCGGCCGAGATCACCACACCATAGGAACGTACCAGCTCAACCACTTCCTGGCTGCATACTTCCGGCGCCAGGGTGATCATGGTGATCACACCCTTACCATATTCCAGTAACGCACGTGCTTCCTCGACCGAGGGTGAGTGAATGAAGGATTCTATATGCGCACCTTTGCGAACAGGGTGTAACCAGGGACCTTCCACATGCAGACCCATGCAACCTTTACCCCCTTCTTTCCAATAAGCCCTTACCGCATCTATGCAGGCAAAGAACACGTCTTTGCTGTTCGTTGCCACCGTTGCCTGAAAATGAGAGGCACCTCCCTTGCTGCAGTAATCGTACAGCTTGTGCAAAGAATCGGCTTCCGGATACACGGCCAGCAATTTGCCGTGCGCTCCGTAGATCTGGATATCCATGAATGCCGGGGCGATGATCTCGTATTGTTTCGACGGCTTTTCAGCACTTGCTCCTGCGGCAGCAATGTCAACGATCGATCCGTCGGCAACCGTCACCACCTGTTGCTGCAAAAATTCATTCCCGGTAAACAACCTCTCGGCATAATACTGTTCCATAATTTATTCTTCTTCGTTAGATAGGATATTGAACTGGTCGGCATCTTTCCAGAAAGGGAATTTTTCCCGAACTTCTGTTAAGCCCGATCTCTCCAGAACAAGGGTATAGATATCTTCTTCGTCCTGTTTGTGGTACAGGGTGGTACCCAATGCATCGAGCACCATGCTGTCGCCGCTGTGCTTGATGCCATTACCATCTACCCCCACACGGTTCACACCCACTACATAACTCTGGTTCTCAATGGCACGGGCAGTGAGTAAACTCTTCCAGGCATGACTTCTGCGTTCAGGCCAGTTGGCCACATAGAGCAATACATCGTATTCGGGGGTCCCGTTCACCTGCTGCCTTGCCCAAACGGGGAAACGCAGGTCGTAACAAACCTGCAGGTTGATCTTCCAGCCTTTCACCTGGGCTATCAGGCGTTTATGCCCGGGGGTATATGCTTTGTCCTCACCCGCAAAAGCAAAACGGTGCCTTTTATCGTAATGACCCAACTGCCCATCCGGCAGCACCCAGAGCAGGCGGTTGTAATAGTGCCCGTTCTCTTCAATGATCACACTGCCGGTAAGTACGATCTTTTTGCTGGCGGCCATGCGTTTCATCCACTGTACGGTCCTGCCGTCCATCTGTTCGGCCAGTTTGGCCGGCTGCATGCTGAATCCTGTGCTGAACATTTCCGGCAATACCACGATCTCGGTCCGTTCGCGGATACCCATGATCTTTTTTTCCAGCATGGAGAGATTGGCATCCCTGTCCTCCCAATGCAGGTTGGTCTGTATGATGGTAAAACTAAGTGAAGACATATGGGTGATTATACCCTGCAAGTTAATGGAAACGATAACTCAGCTGTACAGATCCGTATCGTTGCAGGTTAATTTGGCTGGTGGTCTCCCGGGATTGTATCACCAACGCAAGATTGGCAGAAATCTTACCGCTGGCATAACACAGACCAAAATGCTGCTGGAACATCACCCGTTTGGGATCTCCCAGCACAGCGCCGCTTCCCTTGCTGAACAGGCCACCCTCCACGGTAACATTGTAGCCCTGCCATAACACCTGTGGATACCAGTAGGCGAACAATTCATAGCTACGCTCCTGACGGGAGCCGTTTTTCTGTATCTTGGCATTCCAGAGTGCACTTTGCTGGTTCTTTTCAAAAACACCGATGCATAAATAAGCGCCCAGTTTGGCATAGGTGAAGTTGCTGCCCAGGCTAGCTTCAGCAACGGGCACCCATTTAAAGAGGCTGCTATCCTGCAATACCGTTCGGGCATAACGGATCCCCAGATCGGCACCCAAAGAATTCTGCACCTGGTATTGCCAGCCGGTAAACCGCGCATAACCCAGCATCTTATGATAACTGCTCTGCACATTTTCACCCAGTGAGTTCGGACCAACCTGGCCAAGCGTGGCCCCATATTGTAGAATGGCATCCCCCACCGGAAAACGGGTCTGGGTGTACTGCGCATACAGGTATCCACAATAGGGCCTGTCTATGTCCTGCGGACCGGTGGTCTTACGCAGCAACGGGGTATAGATCTTTTGCCCCAGTTCATAGGTATGCATCACGCGTACCCCCTTTTTTTCTCCGGCGGTACGGAGGGTGAAGGCAAAACCATTGGTATAATACGCGTCCTTTTTCTGAAACAGGTAGGCGTCGTTCTCCGTGGTGAACGTGAATTCGCGGGTATGGGAAGGGGCTGTTTTCTGTTGAGCATGAACCAGTTGGGCCATACAGCAACCAGCCAGGTACAGGCATCCTTTTTTGATCTTGTTCAACATGTGCCTCTGTATGATTTAACTGCTTTTCTCTGTCCGTATGCCAGCCAGGACCTGTTGTATCAACGGGCGTTCATAACCTTTCTGCAACAGGTAAGCGGTTGTTTTGGCTTCCCGGTTGATGTATTGTTCGGCTTTCAGGCTGTTCCATTTGGCGAGGGCAAGTTTCTGTAAAACAGCCAGATAGGTGTCTTCCGCTATCTCTTTCATGGCCCGCCTGATGTTCTGTTCGCTCACTCTTTTCTGGCGCAGGGCATAGATGATCCGGGTACGACCCCATTGTCTTTGTCGGAAATGCCCCCCGGCAAACAAGATCGCGAACCTTTCCTCGTTCAGGTACCCTTCTTCGATCAACCGGGAGAGCAGTATTTCCACATCCTTCTTGAACAATCCGAAACTGAAGAGTTTTTCCCTCACTTCGTAATGGCATCTTTCGCTGTAACCGCAGTAGTGCCGGATCTTGGGATAGGCCATCTCTGGCGTCAGGCTCTTTTTCACTTGTGCAACTTATTGTATAAAAACCTATATTTGAAAACTATTTCCGCCAATATCCGCCCGTTTTCTCCTTTCAAAGTAACATTTTATTTGAAGAACCATGACCGATGTGAAACAGAAACATATCGTCTGCCTGATCGATGACGATAATATTTACCAGTATACTGCCCGGATCATTCTTGAATCTACCGGACTGGCCAAACATATCCATTCTTTTTACGACGGAAACGAAGCCCTTACCTATTTCAGGCAGCAACTTTCTGCCGGTGCCGATACCCTGCCCGATGTGATCTTTCTCGATATCAACATGCCCATCATGAATGGATGGGAATTCCTGGAAGAATACGACAAACTCGGCGCCAACCTGCCCAAGCCTATTGTGGTCTATGTGGTAAGTTCTTCTGTGAACAGCACCGACATGCAACGTTCCCGTTCCTACAAAACCGTGACCGACTACCTGGTAAAACCCGTTAACCGCAGCACCTACCAGGAACTGATGGAAAACCTTGCCTGTTAACAAGTATTGGCCAATCCACAACTCATTCACATTCCGTTTTTTAACGGGGTTACCCGCGATTTCTAGTACGGAATATTAACATTTTACATTAGGTTTGTTGCGAACTTAAATTGTGTAGAATGAAATTTATTGTTTCGTCGTCTTCGCTGTTAAAACACCTCCAACAGATCAGCGGGGTGATCAATGCCAACACGGTTTTACCCATCCTGGAAGACTTTTTATTTGAGATACAGGACAAAAAATTGAATGTAGTCGCTACCGACCTGGAAACCGTGATGCGGGTCCAGATGGATGTGGAAAGCAAGACCAATGGAAAGGTCTGTATCCCCGCCAAGATCCTCATGGATTCACTGAAGAACATCGCAGATCAGCCCCTGACTTTCAATATCGATAAGAACTTCGCCGTTGAGATCACCAGCGATAACGGTAAGTACAAGGTAATGGGCGAGAACCCGGACAATTTCCCGAAAGAACCCGCTGCCGATGATACTACCGGTTTTACCATGACCAGCAGCGCCCTGCTGACCGCTATCAACAAGACCCTGTTCGCCGTGAGCAGCGATGACCTGCGTCCCGCCATGACAGGTGTTTTCTTTGAACTGTCCAAAGATGCGGTCCAGTTCGTAGCCACCGATGCACACAGGCTGGTACGTTATAAGAGAACAGATACCAAAGCAACCAAAACAGATTCGTTCATCGTTCCCAAAAAACCGCTGAACCTGCTGAAGAATGCTTTACCCGATAACGATGATGAGCTTACCATCACTTACAACAGTAACCACCTGTTCGTGAACCATGGTTCCACACAGATGATCTGTCGCCTGATCGATGCCCGTTTCCCGGATTATAAAGTGGTGATCCCTGCAGACAATCCTTACCGCCTCATCGTGAACAAGGCCGATTTCCAGAACGCACTGCGCCGTGTGAACGTTTTCAGTAACAAGAGCACCAACCAGGTCGCCCTCAACATTACCGGAAGCGAATTACAGATGGCCGCACAGGATGTTGATTTCAGCTTTGAAGGTAACGAGCGCATGAACTGCCAGTATGATGGCGAAGACCTGCAGATCGCCTTCAATGCCAAATTCCTCATCGAAATGCTGAATGCAGCCGATACGGATGATGTACGCATGGAGCTGTCAACCCCAACCAAAGCCGGTCTCATCAAACCTACCGAACAGGCCGAGGGCGAAGACCTGCTGATGCTGGTGATGCCGCTGATGCTGAATAACTAAACAAAGCTTTCAAACTAATAACAAAAGCCTCCGGAAACGGGGGCTTTTTTAATAGAGGAACAGACGAACAAGGAATGATGAATGATGAGTGAGCATATATCCGGCCTCCCTTCCGCGCCTTTGCGCCTTTGCGGGCCATTACCAATGTTGGCTGTAATCTATTTCTTAGTAAATTGACTCTCTAAACGATTGCGCCATGGTAGAGAACATCATCAGCTATTTTGATCATATACCCAGCCTGCACCGGGCACTGATCCTGGCGGGCGGTATCACTTTCTTCTGGCTGATCGAGGGTGTGATACCCCTGTTCGGATTCAGGTACAACAAATGGAAACATGCTTCCATCAATATCTTTTTCACCATCACCACCATCATCATCAACTTCGCCTGCGCACTCCTGATCGTGAAAGCCAGCGACTGGGTGGTGGCACATCAGTTCGGATTGCTGTACCTGGTAAAGATGCCCCTCTGGGTATTCATGATCGCCGGCCTGCTGCTGCTCGATCTTGCCGGGGCCTATTTTGTACACCTGCTGGAACACAAGGTCAAATGGATGTGGAAATTCCACATGGTACACCATGCCGATACCCATGTGGATACCACCACCGCCAACCGCCACCATCCCGGTGAAAGTGTTTTGCGCGTGATCTTTACCATGCTGGGAGTCGTAGTGAGCGGTGCACCCATGTGGATGGTGATGATGTACCAGAGCCTGAGCGTGGTGTTTACGCAGTTCAGTCATGCCAATATCCGTTTACCGCTCTGGCTCGACAACGCCCTGAGCTGGTTCCTCGTATCGCCCAATATGCACAAAGTTCATCACCATTATATGCGTCCGCAGACAGACAGCAACTACGGGAATATCTTTTCCATCTGGGATCGCCTCTTCGGGACCTATGATGATACGCCCATTGATCAGATCCGCTATGGACTGGATGTGCTGGACAATGCAAAAGACGAGAACCTGCCTTTTCAACTGCAGATCCCCTTCGATAAGAAGGTAAAGACAGATTATTAAAATACTTTTGCACCCAGACAAACCCAACCGTGTTCCGGCCCAGGTGTGCGATCCTGTTTTCTGCACAATGACCTGCGACGCGGTTCAAATATTCCGATTATGAAGATCTGTGCCTTTATCCCGGCCCGTTATGCCGCCACCCGGTTTCCGGCCAAGCTGATGCAGCTGCTGGGTAACAAAACAGTGATCCGCCATACCTACGATAATACCCTTGCCACCGGTCTGTTCGATGAGGTCTATGTGGTTACGGACAGCGACATCATTTTCAACGAGATCACCTCGCATGGCGGTAAGGCCGTCATGAGCAAAAAGAATCATGAAAGCGGCAGCGACCGCATTGCAGAAGCTGTTGCAGACCTGGCAGTTGATATTGTTGTGAACGTGCAAGGTGATGAACCCTTTGTAAAACGCGAACCGCTTGAACAACTGCTGCGTGTATTCGAAGGCGAGCCCGGTAAAACGGTACAGGTAGCATCGCTGATGCAGGTAATGACGGACCAGCGCCAGATCGAAGATCCCAATTACGTAAAAGTGGCTGTGGACAAACACATGAACTCGCTCATGTTCTCGCGCAGCGTGATCCCTTACCCGCGCAGTGTTGAGGCCAGCACCGTCTATTATGAACATATCGGCGTATATGCTTTCCGCAAACAGGCACTGCTCAATTTCACCAACTGGGAAATGACCCCGCTGGAAGCCGCAGAAAAGATCGAATGCCTCCGTTACCTGGAGAATGGCATCCCGCTGAAAATGGTCGTGACCGATTATATGGGCATTGAAATTGATACCCCGGAGGACCTTGCACGCGCCGCCAAACTGGTGGGATAATGACCCCTTCCACCACTCAACCCAAACTGTTTTGCCCGCAACCCTTTTTCAATAATTTCCTTGCATGAAAAAGGTTGAACTGATCCTATTGTGTGCATTACTGCTGTTATGTGTATTCCTGGCAAAAGCCCAGAACGGCCTGCCGGCAGAAAACTTCCGGGTTACCGTGGTGAATGAACAAAACGAACCCCTCGAAGGCGCCGTGGTGGAACTGCTGCAGAAAGCAGACCAGAAACTGATCAGATCAGCCGTTACCAACAAAAATGGCCTGTCGTTTTTTTACATCGCCGTTACCGCCGACCAGGTGTTGCGGGTCAGTTATGTGGGTCATGAAACAACACTGTTCCCCATCAGCGCAGAACAGGCTGTCGCAAAGAAACTGACACTGGTCTTGCCCGCCGCCGCAAAAACACTGGGCAATGTCAGCGTCAGCTCCCGCAAAGCCTTTATACAGCGGGCCCAGGGAAAGACCATCGTCAATGTAGATGCTTCTGTCACCAATGCCGGTACCACCGTACTGGAAGTGCTGGAAAAATCGCCGGGGGTGATGGTAGACAGGAATGGCGGCATCAGCCTGCAGGGCAAGGCCGGCGTATTGGTACTGATCGATGATAAACCCACTTATGTTTCCGGCAGCGACCTGAACAACCTGCTGAGTGGCATCAGCTCTTCACAGGTAGACCAGATAGAGCTGATCACCAGTCCCTCGGCCCGCTACGATGCCAGTGGCAATGCGGGTATCATCAACATCAAAACCAAAAAGAACCGGCAGACCGGTTTCAACGGAACCCTTACCGGTTCGCTGGCGCAGGGCCGGTATCCCAAGAACAACAATAGCCTGGTGTTGAATTACCGTAACGGCAAATTCAATGCTTTTGCCACCTGGAGCAGCAATTTCAGCAAGGGTTTCATGGATATCTATGCGTTGCGCAAATACTTCAACACCAACGGCACCCTGCTGTCGCTGTTAGATCAGCCTACGGGTTTCCTGAACCAGAACAACAGTAATACGCTGAAAATGGGGTTGGATTTTTATGCCTCCCAGAAGACCACATTCGGCATCACACTCACCGGTATCGCTAACAACCGCAGTGGCAGCAGCGATGCTTCTGCCAACTGGAAAAATGCCGCAGGGGTCACTGATTCCACCATCAGGACCTTCGGTGCCACCCGCGGGCGTTTCCGCAACGGGGGCATCAACCTGAATGCAAAACACACCCTCTCACGCACACAGGAAATTACGGCCGACCTGGATTACCTGTCGTACGATATCAATAACCAGCAATCATTCAGCAGCCTGCTACAGGCCAGCGGCGGTTATACCGAAGGTTCCCGGGGTAGCCTGCCGGCAACCATTTCCATCCGTTCCGCCAAACTGGACCATACCCTGCAGATCGGCAAGAATGCCAAACTGGAATCGGGATATAAACTCTCCGCCATCCGCACCGATAACCTGGCAGCTTATGAACTGTATGATGGCAGCAGCTGGAAAGACGATATCAACAAAAGCAATCACTTCCTGTACCAGGAAAACATCCATGCCCTATACAGTAGTTTCGAACACAAAACAACACGCGTCAGCTACCAGCTGGGCCTGCGTTACGAGAACACCCATTACGATGCACACCAGCTGGGCAATGCGCGGCAGAAGGATTCCGCTTTTTCCAGAACCTATTCCGGCCTGTTCCCTTCAGGATATATCAGCATACAGGCCGATTCATCCAACAGCTTCACTTTCACTGCCGGCCGGCGGATAGACAGGCCGCCTTTCCAGAAACTGAATCCCTATGTTTCCATCATCAACAAATACACTTACGAAAAAGGCAATCCTTTTTTCCAGCCGCAGTATAGCTGGAACCTGGAACTGAGCCACCAGTATAAACAATGGCTTACCACCACGGTCTCATACAGCATCATCAAGGATTATTTCTCCCAGTTATTCCTGAACGACGGTAGCGATATACTCGTGTACACCAATGGTAATGTAGGCAGGATGACCAACCTGGGTATTTCAGTGGCCGTTCAGCTAAGTCCCTTCCCCTGGTGGAGTTTCTCCGGTCAGGTCCTGTACAATCACAAAGAATTAAAAGGATATCGCAATGTGGATTATCGTTCCGATATCTCACAGACAAACCTCAGCATCAACAACCAGTTCAAGGCAGGACAACTGTATACACTGGAGCTCTCCGGTTTTTATACCGGCCGCGCGCGCAACGACCTGCAGGAATTATTGTACCCCACCGGACAGTTATCCATTGGTGTTGCCAGGCCCGTATTCAATAAAAAAGGAACCCTCCGCCTCAGTGTCAGGGACCTCTTCTTTACGCAGGCCATGGAAGGACTTACCGATTTTCCGGGTGCTGAAGAATATTTCCTGCTGAAAAGGGATACACGTGTGGTGAACCTGGGCCTCAGTTACCGCTTTGGCAAACCACTGAAAACAACCCGCCGCAACCAGGGCAGTGCCAAAGACGAAATGGACCGCGTAGGAGCCGGAGGTTAGGGAATATTGAATGATGAACAAGGAATGTTGAATGTTGAAGTATCGGCCCCCCCGATATTCGGCGTTCCTTGTTCATCATTCAATATTCCTTTTCTCGTATCTTCCTGTACCAAAATCAATTGCTATGAACAAAAGCAAACTGGTACAGTGGTCAATAGTAGTGGCGCTGGCAGGTTTCATTTTCGGTTTCGATACCGTTGTCATTTCCGGTGCTAACCAGCCCATCAAAGAACTCTGGCATACCACGCCTTTGTTTCATGGTTTCTTTATCATGTCCATGGCTTTATGGGGCACGGTGTTGGGTGCCATCTTTGGCGGCGTGCCTACAGAGTTGTTCGGCAGAAAAGCGGTATTGCTCTGGGTGGGTATCCTGTTCGCGGTCTCTGCGGTGGGCTCTGCGCTGGCAACAGGACCATACCTGTTCTCTTTCTTCCGTTTTCTGGGTGGTGTAGGTATCGGTGTCTCTTCGGTAGTGGCCCCTATTTATATCTCAGAGATCTCCACACCCGTGACCCGCGGCAGGCTGGGCGCCTTGTACCAGTTCAATATCGTATTCGGTATCCTGGTGGCTTTTCTATCCAACTATTTCCTGCAGGGTGTTGGCGGTGAGAACGACTGGCGCTGGATGCTGGGCGTGCTGGCATTCCCTGCAACCATCTATACCCTGCTCGTACTGGGTGTTTCGGAAAGTCCCCGCTGGCTCATCACCAAAAAGAACGATCTGACCAGGGCCCAGGAGATCATGCAGCAGATCGGCGTTACCGATGTGGCTGCTGAAACAGCAGCCATCATCCGCAGTAACGAACACGACAGTAAAGGGCAAATCGTGTCCTTCCTCAACCGCAAACACAGCAAGGTCATCTACCTCGCGTTCATGATCGCTTTTTTCAACCAGTTGTCGGGTATCAATTTCATTCTCTACTATGCACCGGAGATCCTGGAAAAAGCCGGGCTGGCGGCAAAAGAATCCCTTTTCAATTCCATTGCCATCGGTGGCGTGAACCTGGTGTTCACTTTTGTGGGATTATACCTGATAGACCGGCTGGGCAGAAAGACCCTGCTGGTGATCGGTTCGCTGGGTTATATCCTCAGCCTGGCCATGGTATCCTGGGCTTTCTACAGCCATGCCGGACCTGTTTTCCTGATGAGTTTCCTGCTGCTCTTCATTGCGGCCCATGCCATTGGACAGGGTGCGGTGATCTGGGTATTCATTTCAGAGATCTTCCCCAACAAGATCCGCAGTGCAGGCCAGTCCTTCGGGGCCAGCGTGCATTGGGTGTTTGCGGCACTGATCACCTTGGTGACACCTGTTTTCCTGGATAGCGACAATGGCATCTTCAAAGACAACCCCTGGCCCATCTTCGCGTTTTTTGCCGCTATGATGGTGCTGCAGCTGGTTTGGGTGTTCAGCAGCGTGCCGGAGACCAAGGGCGTTTCGTTGGAAGAACTGGAGAAAAAGCTGAGTGCCTGAGTCTGGCCGGTTCGGGGTAGTATGGGTTTGGGTTGGCGGCTGGAAGCCTGGGGATAGGCGTCACTCGGCGGAGCCGAGCGACTGGTCTGAAAATTTTACATGCGTTTACCCTGCCGGACAATTTGCTTACCGGAATTATTAACAGATTCGTGCGTAACTTGCATAGAAAGCTTTCCTGCGCTTGAAGACCGCATGTCAGCACCCATTCGTGTTTCTGTTCAGAGGCCCTATCCATGAAAAAAACAGGCACCATCCGTTTATTGATCCCCGACAGAAAGATCCGCTGGATACTCGCTTTCTCGCTCGTAGCGTTCTCCCTGTTCCTGTTTGTGATGATAGAACAGAAAAAGAAACAGGAAGCCACCCGTTTGCTGGTAGAACGCACCAATCTGCTCATCAAAGAGATCGACAGCATTGGCCTTGTTTTTACCGAGGCCGAAATCAGCACGCGCAGTTATCTGGTCAGCCAAGAAAAACAATGGGAAGACCAGACCTATCATTTACACACGCTCATCAACCGTTCTGTGCAGGGCCTCAAAACATTGACCCAAGAGGAGCCAGGCCAGTTGGCATACATGAACGAACTGGCCGACCTATGCCTGCAGAAAGAAGCTTTCCAGGTTCGCTTAA
Organism: uncultured Sediminibacterium sp.; assembly: GCA_964460235.1. Lineage (GTDB taxonomy): Bacteria > Bacteroidota > Bacteroidia > Chitinophagales > Chitinophagaceae > Sediminibacterium. Next base: position 164,020 of record CAYWPM010000008.1, read on the forward strand.
TGAAGAGCCCCGTGACCGGCGACCCGGTAAAAGACATGATCAGCCCCGATGGTGAGGGCCGCAGGATCAGTCATTCCGTAAAAACACTGTTGCAACAGATCCGTGATATAGAGGTCAAGACCCTGTCGGATAGGATGGCATCCAACCAGAGCAATGATAAGAAGATCAGTTATATCGCATTCGCGGGTGGCGTTTTTTTCTTCCTGTTGGTGTTAAGCATCCTGCTGCGACTGAACCTGGACATGCGCCTCCGCAAAAAAGCGGAAGACGAACTCCTGGCCAGCGAAGAACAATATAAAAAGCTCATAGAAAATGCAGGGGCGGTCATGTACACCACCGATAAGGAAGGGATCGTGACTTTTGTCAACAACAAAGTGCTGGCATTGACGGGATACCAACCGGAAGAGCTGGTTGGTAAACCCTATCATTCATTGATCGATAAGTCCTGTTCGGATGAGGTCAGGAAATTTTACACAGACCAGCTTACACAGCAAATAGCCGCAACCTATCTGGAATTCAGGATCCACACACGGACCGGTGAAGTGAAATGGGTGGAACAGTCTGCACAGCTGCTGATAGATGATGGGGAGATAGAAGGATTGCAATGCATGGCCAAAGACATCACAGAAAAGAAACTGGTGGCACAGGAGCTGGACATGTCGGAAGCCAAACGCAAAGAGAACGAATACCGCCTCAATGCCATTCTCGATAATGCCAATGCCATCATCTTCATCAAGGACCTGGAAGGCAGATACCTGATGGTGAACCGGCGCTTCAAAGAAGTGTTCGAGGTCACAGATGAAATGGTGATCAACCGGAACGACTACGACTTCAACGTAAAGGCACTGGCCGACCACTACAAGAAAGGGGATGATGAAGTGATCGCCAGCAAACGCTCCATACAACTGGAAGAGGTACTGGACACGCCGGAAGGCAAAAGGAATTTTCTGCTCATCAAATTTCCCTTGTTCAACGACCGGAACGAGATGTTCGGTATCAGCGGTATCGCCACCGATATCACCGATACGGTAGAGAGCCGGCAAAAACTGTTACAGGCAGTAGAAAAAGCAGAAACAGCACAACAGATACAGGAACAGTTCCTGGCCAATATGAGCCACGAGATCCGTACACCCATGAACGGCATCCAGGGAATGACCCGTTTGTTACTGGAAACTACCCTGACGGAAGAACAGGAACGTTTCACCAATATCATCAGCCGTTCTGTGAATAACCTGGTGGTCATTGTCAACAACGTACTCGATTATTCCAACCTCAGTACCGGCAAACTCACGCTCGACAGTTTTGCTTTCGACCTTCCCAAAACACTGGAAGAGCTGACCAAACATTTTGAGCATGCCATCAAAAACAAAAAACTTCAGTTCAATGTGAACATACAGAAAGGGGTTCCCTCTTTTGTGAGAGGAGATGCATTCCGTCTGAAACAGATCCTGACCAACCTCATCGATAACGCCATCAAGTTCACCACGGAAGGCACTATCACACTGACCATTTCGCTGAAAGAACAGACCGACAAACGAAGTACCCTTTGTTTTGCCTTACGCGATACGGGTATCGGTATTGAAAAGGACAAACTGGACACCATCTTCAAGAGTTTTGCGCAGGGCGGTAAAAAGATCTCCAGCGGTTATGGTGGCGCAGGACTGGGCCTGACCATCAGCAAAGGTTTGATAGAATTGCAGGGTGGCACCATTACGGTGAACAGCGAACCGGGCAATGGATCCGAATTCATATTTGTGATCCCTTTCGGCCGCACAGAGAGCCAGGATGTGGTGGACGGGCAAACGGATTTTTCTGCAAAGCTGTCGGGCAAAAGGATCCTGGTGGTGGAAGACAATATCGTCAACCAGAAACTGATCGACTTTGTGTTGCGGAAAATGCAGATCAAGGCCGATATCGCCAATAACGGTAAGGAAGCGATCGAATGCTGTGAAAAGAACCCGGCTTACGACCTCATCATCATGGACCTGCAGATGCCCATCATGGATGGTTATGAGACCACCGTATACCTACGGCAGAAAATGCACCTGCAAACCCCGATCATCGCCATGACGGCCACCGCCCTGAAAGAGGACCAGGAAAAAAGTGCCGAAGTGGGCATGAATGATTTCATGGTAAAACCCTTCGACTTCAACGATCTCTATGCACGTATGATCCGCCTGCTGTTCCATGTATCGGTTCAGCCCGAATTGGTATCCAAAGAACCTGAAAAACCGGAGAAAATGTACGACCTGGCTTTGCTGGAAGAGCTGGATGATCCGAATTATGTACTGGAAGTACTTACCTATTTCCTGCAATATTCCCCGATCGACATCAAAGAACTGAATGTACTGGTACTGGAGAATAACCGCGAATTGCTGTCTAAAAAAGCGCATAAGTTAAAAGGTGCCGCAGGAATGTTAAAAGCCGAAAAACTACGCGTGCTGCTGGCCAACATAGAACAGGGTGCTAAAAATGACACCCCCATGGAGAAGCTGGCGCAACATGTGAGCGAAGTGCTGAAATTATTCGCGGAGCTGGAAAAACAGCTGCAGGAGGAAGTGAGCCGGATCCAAAAAGAGCTGGCAGCAGGCGCTTAAAATAAATTAATTTTGTAAAAACCCCGATGTAGTAACTATGAAAATACTGGTAGCAGAAGACGAAGCCATGTTGCGGAAGACCATTGAGATGAAACTCAAAAAAGAAGGGTACGAGGTTGTCGTTACCACTGATGGAAGGCAGGCCATAGAAGAACTGGAGCAGGCCAATCCGGATGTGATCGTTACCGATATCATGATGCCGTATGCATCCGGGCTGGAAGTGATCAATTTTGTGCGGCAGAAACTGAACCGCAAAACACCCATCATCATCCTCTCGGCCATGGAGCAGGAGAAAGTGGTGATGGAGGCATTTGAACTGGGTGCGGACGACTACATCACCAAACCGTTCAGTCTGAATGAACTGGCCATCCGTGTAAAACGGCTGATCGCCCGTGCCAAAAGCTGATACTTTGTATCTGGAGATATTTTTGAGCTAATACCGAACGCATGATCCGTCTTGTTCATCTGAAAAGCCTTGTTATCCCGCTCTTATCACTCTTACTGGGCACGGCTGCTCATGCGCAGGACACCGCCACATCCGACGGCCTGCTGAAAGAGGCCCGCAAAGCCGCTTTTGAAGAGAACAATTATGGTAAGGCCAAGACCTATCTCTACAAGGCCCTCACCCTAAGTCCCGATTATGCAGATGTGCGGATCTTCCTGGGAAGGATCCTTACCTGGACCAAAAACTATGATAGCGCCCGCATCTGTTTCAAGAAAGTGCTGGCCCAGCAGCCGGCCTATGAAGATGCGGCCGTTGCCTTCAGCGACCTTGAATTCTTTTCCGATGACCCTACCCGTTCGCTGGCAATCAGCAAAGAGGGTCTGTCATACGATCCCGGTTCCGAAGCCCTGCTGTTCCGGCAGGCAAGGGCATTGAATGCCCTGGGCCGAACAGAAGAAGCCACATCGGTATTGCAGAAACTGTTATCCAAAAACAACCGAAACGAAGAGGCCCTGGCCTTGGAAAGATCGATGCGCGAAGCCCGGCAAACCGCAAAGCCGGATAGTGTCATCACCATACCACCGCAGGAACCCGTGACCAACCAGGATAGTTTGTCTGCCGACGGGCTGCTCCTGCTGGCGCGCAAAGCGGCATTCGAAGAAGACAACTATACTCTGGCAAAATACCGCCTGTACAAAGCCCTGCACATCAGCCCCGATTATACGGATGTGCGGATCTTCCTGGGAAGGATCCATACCTGGACCAAACAATACGACAGTGCCCGCTATTATTTCAACGGGGTATTGCAGAAGAACCCGGGACATGAAGACGCTTCCTTGGCGCTGGCCGACCTGGAATACTGGAACGATCGGTATACCCAAGGACTGGAAGTTGTTGAAACAGCGCTTACCTCTCACCCATCATCACAGGAACTCTGGGTAAGAAAAGCTAAACTCCTGAACGCATCGCGCCGGTATGCAGAGGCACAAGCTGCCATAGACAAGGCCCTGAAAATAAACAGGAACGATACGGAAGCCCGTTCACTGGCCAACCGCATCAAAGAATCCTCCTCTCTGAACAAGATCGGGTTGAGTTACGATTATGTGTATTTCGACAAACAGTTCAACGATCCCTGGCACCTGGCCAGCTTCGATTATACACGCACCACAGGTATCGGTTCCGTTACCGGAAGGATCAACTATGCCAACCGCTTCAAAGAAAGTGGTGTGCAATATGAACTGGAAGCGTATCCGCGCATCTCCAATACGTTCTATTCCTATGTCAGCATCGGTTATTCCGATAAAGTAGGCGTATTCCCGCATTGGCGCGGAGGTTTCTCCCTCTATGCCAACCTGCCCGCAAGTTTCGAGGGCGAGCTGGGTTTCCGTTACCTGAAATTCAGTGGCGATCCTACCTGGAGTTATACGGCCTATCTGGGTAAGTATTACAAAAGCTGGTTATTCGGGGCACGCACCTATCTTACACCCAGCACCTATACCAGCACGGTCTCCGCTTCTTATAACGTATCGGCCCGCTATTACTATGGCAGCGCCGACGACCTGGTGGGTATGAACATCGGTTATGGTATCTCACCCGACGACCGACTCAATGCCATCCAGCTCGACACCAAGGAACGCCTGATCTCTTACAAGGTCGGTTTCATGTTCAAAAAGAAATTATCCCTGTACAATATCCTCAGCATAGACGGCAGCTGGTTCAACCAGGAGTACCTTCCGCAAACCAGGGGAAATCAATACCAAATCAGTATAGGATGGCTGCGCCGGTTTTAAAGACCAGCAGCGGCAGCTTCATCCGCTTCGTAATACTGATGGTATTACTGACACCTCTTTGGTTATATATCGCCTGGCTGCTCACGGAAAAAAGAAAACTGGTGGTGGCCATTGTAGACAAGACCGTACTCAACAAAAAAGGACAGGAACACGTCTCCATCAACTGGATCCTGAACCAGGAAAAATTCACCAAGAACCGGAAAGAACTGTACAACCGCGAAAAGGACTATTATGGTTTTTTCCCGCTTGACGATCAGAAATTCCAGATAAAGGGCCTCGAGCGTTTTAACAACAGCCAGCTGGAACAGCTGAGTAAGGATGTGGACATGGTATACCTGACAGACACCTACGGCATTTACAAGAACGAGTGGTACCATGAGAACGCCGATACCGCGGTAGCCGGCATCTTATACGGAGGCATGAGCCAGCAGGACCTCTACTTCATCAAACAGATGCAGGCCAGTCATAAACTGATCATTACCGAATTCAACTGCCTGGCCACGCCCACCCATCCTGCCATAAGGACCTCGTTTGAAAAGACATTCGGCATCCGCTGGACCAAATGGATCGGCCGTTATTTCCCCTCGCTCGATACCGTCAGCAACCCCGACCTGCCGCGATGGCTGACAGAACTCTACCGGAAAAAGAACAACGGCAACTGGCCTTTCCGCAAAAGCGGCATTGCCCTGGTGAACACAGACGATCATGTGCTGATCCTGGAGAACAATACCCTCCTGAAACAGGACCTGCCCCTGATCGTTTCCGGAAAGGAAGCGCAACAGTACTATGGCCTGCCGGCCTCCATTCCATATTCTTTCTGGTTCGATGTGATCGTACCCGACAGTTCGCGCAACCGCGTGCTTTCCAGTTTTCAGATAGATGTGAACGAAGCAGGCAAAAAATTACTGGCCGCGCATGGCCTGCAGCCAAACTTTCCGGCCATCACCGCACATGCGGGCAACGACTATCGCTTTTTTTATTTCTCCGCTGATTTTTCCGATAACCCGCTCAGCCTCTCTTCTTCGCATTTCAAGAAGATCGCCTGGTTCAAAAAGTTCCTGTACAACAGAAGGGACCCGCTTGACAGGAGCAGTTTTTTCTGGAACGTATACCAGCCCATGGTAACCAGGATCCTGAACGATTATTATCAGACCCTGCCACACAATTAACGAACGTAACGCTGAAGTATGCTGTCGGGAACGATCTTCTGTGTTTTGATCACCTGGTGATTCTTTGTTTTGAACCGGTTGAGAGCCGCTTGCAGTTCCGCTTTTTTGGCTTCATTGGTTTCCGGACTCAGGTCCAGATTACTGCTGATGCGGAATAACTGGTCACCGCTAAGAAAATAATCCCCCTTCATAAAATCAGCCACTTCGTTCTTGGTCTGCATGAGCGGGTAGGCATGCAGGTTCCGGAACTGGCGCGCCGTATCCAGTCCGGTTCCCAGCCAGCTCACCTGGTCAGGTACCTGTAAGCCATAACTGTTCTTGAGCCAGGCGGTAAGGGTAGGGGTCAGATCAAAATGCGTGGATATCGAAGAGAACTTCGCAGTTCTTTTCAGCAGCGGCGAATACAGGATCAGCGGCACATGATATCGGTCAATGCGCGTACTCATGGGGATCTCGGGCATGCGGTGATCGCCGGTGATCAGGAAGACGGTATTCGCAAATCCCGGTCTTTTCCGGTAGGCGGTAATAAGGTCCCTGACAGCATTATCGGTATACAGGATACTTGCAAACTGATACCGGTACTTTCTTTTCTCCGCCTTCTCCCTCTCTGATAGCCCCAGTGCGTTCATCCGCTGCTCAAACAACTGCAGGTACTTTTCCTGTTCATTGATGAGGAAGGGATTGTGCATGGACAGGGTCAACAACACCGACAGGTGGGGTTGCTGTTCATCCGTCTCCGTATCCAGGAATCTGCGGAACAGTTCCTTGTCACCATAACCCCAGCAGAACCCGTTCTGTGAGGGCATTTTGGTGTATCCTGCCGGAAATGTCTTTCCATCGTTCAGGACATCGATCTGGTTCTTCTTCAGAAAAAAGTCCATATTGTCAAAACGCGCATCGCCACCATAATAAAAAGAAGTGTGGTACCCGTTTTTCCTGGCCAGGTTCAGCAGCGACAGGTGTTCGGGCATGGCTTCTCCCAGTTCGCTAAATCCGTTCCGCTCAAAGGGAAGGGAAGCAAGCAGGGAAGGCAATGCCGCAAAAGTGCGTCCCCCCTCGCTGACAAAGTTTTCCCAGTAAAGACCCTTCTCCGACAACGAATCCATAAAAGGGGTAAAACTTCCCAGGTAGGCACCCTTGTTGCTGAAGGCCCTGCCCAGCCCTTCTACCAGTATCATTACAATATTGGGTGGGGTTGTTGATGGAGTAAAGAAAGGGGACAACACATCACTTGTACTATCCACTTCATGCAGGAAGGGATAGTTGGCTTCGTCAATATACCGGAAAGAGAACCGACCGGCGTCTTCAGACGGCGGTGCCGCGGTCTCTGAATAATGATCGGAATAGATATCCAGTTCCTGCGCCGGCGGAAAAAAGTAGCGGTATGTGGCTTCCAGGAAATGTCTCGATTTGTTCAGTGCTATGTTATTGCTGTGCTCCTGTCCCGGTGTCCAGTCGTTCACCAGTTTTGGACCGTTGGTGAATGTTACAGCTATGAACGCAGCAAAAAAGATGAAGACCGTCCAGCCCCTGGCTTTGTTGTTCTTCAAAAAGAAGATGAACCCGGCTATGACCAGCGATACCGTTGCCAGCAGCAACACGATGATGGCGGGTTTGATGCCACCCGATGCACCTAATGTCTGGTTGATATCCGCAACAGAATAGGACCAGAGATCCGCACCCAGTGGCACCAGCGTGGTCACAAAATATTCAGACAGCGATACCTGCAGCAGCAACAGGATCACTGATACCACAACAAAGAACAGGTGTGCCAGTTTCTTATGTACCAGGTACAACAATGCAAACAGCAGGTAACCACCAGCGCTGATCTGCAGAAAGAATACAAGGTCCTTGGCAAAACCCATCAACACCACTTTGCCCACAAAACGCGGTACGCCATGTTGCGCCATCTCGTACACCAGCTCAAACCCACGCGCACAGATCAGCAGCAGCAACAGGATGATGATATGGTTGATATAATAGTTGAGCGATCTGCCAACAAAACCGAAGAACCTGCCAATGACCGGTATGATCGCACGTTGTACGAACCATTCAGGTTCCGGACCAGCCTCTTCTTCCGGTGTGGCAACTACAGGAACGGCTGTAACGGCAGCAGGAGTGACCGTAGCGGTAGATACTGGAACAGCTTGCGGTGTGGTACCGTTCTTTTTCTGTGCAAATCCCTGTCTGGTCATTTCGCCCCATCCTTTTTTCTTTTTCAGCAGATCCAAAAAACCTTTGATGGCGCTCCATACCACAAAGGGGTGGTAATAAAAAGGCTCCGTCATACCCGTCAACAGCAAACGTAATATGTCTACCCTTCGTTTGTACTGGTTGAACGTGAACACTTCCATCAGTATGGCGAAGGAAGAGTAGAGATAACCAAAGCAGACGATGAACAGGAAGAAGGAGAAGAACAGGTCCCAGGTGATGAATCCGTTCCACACAAATACCAGGAAAAAAATAAGTCCAAAGAACTCGATCAGTGGTGCGCAGAGTTCAAAAAAGAACCAGTACGGATAACTCAGCATGCCCAGCAGACCGTACCTGGGGTTAAAGAACATACGCTTGTGCATCATCAGTGTTTCAAAAGTGCCCCTGATCCAGCGGTTACGTTGACGGCCCAGTATCTTGAAAGTGGCGGGCGCTTCTGTCCAGCAAAGGGGGTCAGGTATATAGGTCACTACGTATTTCTCATTACGTTCTTCCATGTAACGGCGCATACGTACCACAAGTTCCATATCTTCCCCCACCGTATTATGGTTGTAGCCGCCACACTTGATGGCGATCTCCTTATCAAAAGCACCGAATGCGCCAGAGATCAGCATCAGCCCGTTCAAACGGCTCCAGGCCATTCTTCCCAGGATGAAGGCGCGTATGTATTCCAGTATCTGGATCCTGGGCAGGTAGTCTTCGGCCAGTTTTACCTTGATCAGCCTTCCATCCTCTATCACGCAGGAATTGGCGATACGTACCACACCGCCGGTGGCGATCACACGTTTATCCGTCTGCTCCAGGAACGGTTTCACCATCTTCAGCAACGCATCCTGCTCCAGTATACAATCCACATCAATACAAACCAGGTAGTCGTTAGACGAAACATTGATGCCCACATTCAGCGCATCCGCTTTCCCGCCGTTCTCCTTGTCCACCACGATCAGCTTATTGTAAATGCTGTTCCTGCTTTTATAAATACCTCGTATGGCTTTGGTGGATAACTGTTCGTTCACAAAATAGTCGGTCTTCTCCAGGTCGTATGCCTGTATCAGTTTCTCCAGGCTGTCATCCTTACTTCCGTCGTTGATGATGATCACTTCCAGGTTGGCATAATAGATAGAGAGCAGGGAGCGCACATTGTCAACGATCGTTTTGCCCTCATTATAGGCAGGCGCCAATATGCTTACCGATGGGGCATGCACCGAAGTGGCCAGTACCCGGTAATCGGTAAAACTGTTCTTCCATATGTAGCGGCGTGTCTCACCAACAGAATAGATGGCGATCAATACGTATGATAACAGCAATACAAAGGAATACAGGAAGATCCCGTAGGTAAGAAAGTGAAATAGAAATGTGCCTGCCGTATCCCAGTTCATTTACTTGTTTTTATGTGTCGCCAGATCCTTTCAAAGGGCTCCGGTTGCTGCCTGCTCTTTTCTGTGATCAGTTCCATGCCTGTTTCCGATATCTCTGCCAGCACCACGGCCGCTTTCAGTTTAATGGTATCGTTCTCAGCGTCCAGCAGTGACACCAGGAATGCCGTTTCGTTCTCCGTTGCCAGGGTACGCAAGGCATCCAGTATATACAGCTGGTTGGCAGGCGACTCGTTGGGGAAATAACCCGCCAGTAAGGCAGGGGTGGTTTCGTCGGCCAGCCTCACCAATGTCTTCAATGCCAGGCTTCGCACGGCTTCGTCGGCATGTTCCATACAGGCCATCACCTGGTCCTTCACCGAAAACACCTGGTATTCATCGGCCAGCTTCAGGGCAAATACGATCACGGTGGTATTGGCTGATCGCAGCCAGTTCGGGATCTTATCCGACAGGTCCTGTTTTACCGGGTGCAGGCGTAACTGCTCCAGCAGTTTCAGCTGCTGCCATTCGGTAATGGGGTAAGAGACCACATCCAGGAAACGCAGGCCTGGAAAACCGGTCAGGTTGATCACCCCCGTCTGTGCTTCCATACGCACGAACTCGTTATTGCTGTTGGTGTTCTTATAGATGGTCTTCAGCACGTCCTGCTGCTCCATCAGGTACAATTCCTGAATGCCTTTGGCGCGTATATGCCAGGGAGCGGTACTGCGCAGTTTACGCAGCGAATCCTTCTTCAGTCCCAGTTGCAGGTACAACCAGATGATGTTCTCCGTTACCCCGCCAGAAAAATTCTTCTTGCAGACGATCAGCTCATCTATCGCGAACTGCCTGGCGGCGCGACTGAACAGGATCCGCCTGAAATTGTGGAGCAGCTTATCCGTATCGATCTCTTCTTCCATGATCACCTGCGTGATCCAGTTCTCCAGGTATATCCGGATCCTTTCTTTATAGAAGAAATCCCGCTTTTTAATGAACAGGTGCAGGTAAATGATGCCTACGATCACACCTATGGCCACTGCCAGCCATTTGGCACCTGTCAGCAGGTGACCGGGCGACATGATCTTCGAAGTGAGGTCCGCAAAAAAACTGTTCAGCAGGAAGATATCCGGTGCCTGGAAGAACGGTGGTATCGTTATAGGAGGAAACATGTATCGCAGTTCTGAGCAGTAGGATATTTAGAACTTAAAGTTAGGTCAAACCCTGCTCTTTTCAGGTAATAAAAACCGCTCGTGATAACTTTTTGCGGATCCGGAAACTATTCACAACCGCCCCGGCCAAGCTGTTTGAAAATCGTTCCATCTGGAGTAATTTTGCAGGATATCTGATTCCTTACAAGGATGGTTTGTGGGTTTGTCCACCCGCTGTCTGCAAAAAATACAAGTATGAGTTTCCGGAATTTTAAGATGGTAAGTTATGTAGTGTATGGCCGCGGCTGTTTCAGCCAGCTCGATGAGATCCTTGCCCCGCAGCGCAAAGGAGATGCCCCGATGATCTTCCTGGTGGATCATTTTTTCCAGAACAAGCCACTCGTTAGCCGGATACCCCTGCGCGGAAAGGACCAGATCATTTTCGCAGACGTCACTTACGAACCCAAGACCACACAGGTAGATGCATTGGCCAAACAACTGAAAGAGCAGTTTGGTACCATCAGTGGTGTCATCGGTATCGGTGGGGGTTCTACCATGGACCTGGCCAAAGCCGTTTCACTCATGATGACCAACCCCGGCTCCTCTGCCGACTACCAGGGCTGGGACCTGGTGAAACAACCCGGTGTTTACAAAGCCGGTATCCCCACATTGAGCGGTACCGGTGCTGAAGTAAGCCGTACCACCGTATTGACGGGACCCACCCGCAAACTGGGTATGAACAGCGACTTCACGCCCTTCGACCAGATCGTACTCGATCCTGAACTCACCAAAGACGCCCCGGTGAACCAGCGTTTTTATACCGGTATGGACTGTTATATCCACTGCATCGAAAGCCTGGAAGGAACGTTCCTGAACGAGTTCAGCAAAAGTTATGGCGAGAAGGCCCTGCAGTTATGCCAGAAAGTGTTTGTGGAAAAAGACCATTGGGATGATGAAAGCGACGACCAGCTGATGATGGCCTCTTATGCCGGTGGCATGAGCATCGCCTATTCGCAGGTGGGTGTGGCGCATGCCGTCAGTTATGGCCTCAGTTACCTGCTGGGCACCAAACACGGTATCGGCAACTGTATCGTCATGAACCACCTGGAAGAATATTACCCGGCCGGTGTAAAAGAATTCAAGTACATGGTGGAGAAGAACAGGATCGAGATCCCGCAGGGGATCTGTAAGGGACTGTCCGATGAGGATTTTGAAAAGATGATGAACGTATCCCTCGGTATGAAACCGCTTTGGGAGAACGCACTCGGCAAGGACTGGGAAAAGATCATGACCCGAGAAAAGCTGAGAGCTCTCTACGAGAAATTATAACCAAACCCTCTTACATCCGCGCCTCTGCGCCTTTGCGAGAATATCATTTGCTCGCAAAGGCGCAGAGGCGCGGTTTTTTAGGGTGTTTGTCGGGTTTGTGTTTGCTGTATTTTTGCGGCATGCGATATATCTTTTTCATCCTGCCTACCCTGGCAGGCCTTACCATCACCACGCAGGCGGCCGTGAACAGCCAGTTACGTTTTGCCGTGAACAATGCCTGGGTGGCGGCATTCATCTCTTTCCTGGTGGGTACCTTGTTCCTGGGTGCCGTTATCGTGTTCACCAGGCAACCCGTTCCCTCTCTGCAAACACTTAGCCAGATCAGCTGGTATAAATATGCCGGTGGTCTGCTCGGCGCATTCTTTGTCACCGTCATCATCTATTCAGTTCCCAAGATCGGATCGGCCAATGTGTTCGCACTGCTCATTGCCGGGCAACTGGTCTTTGCCATGCTCTACGATCATTTTGGCCTGTTCGGATTTCCGCAGAACAGTATCAGCTGGGTAAAACTGGCCGGTGTCATCATGCTGGTGACCGGTGCCTACCTCGTCAACAAAAGATAGGTCGCAGCTGCAGTAAGCCGTTCACCGGTAGTGACCGCATACTCACCGAACATTGCAACCTGCAGTGGCCATTGCACAGCCTGCTGCGGTGTTGCCTGCAAATAGTTGTTCTCCACATTGGCGGAATGCAGTAATTTAACTTTCTCAGAAACCTTATTCTCAAACGATGGCCGGCGGTATCGATCGCCCGGTCCCAATTTTTTCTTCCATGAAAAAACTCTCTGCCCTGCTGGGTTGCCTGGCTGTGTACGCCATGCTGTCTGCACAAAGTTTCTCACCCTCGCTGTATAACAGTATGCAGTGGCGCATGATCGGTCCGCACCGCGGTGGCCGTACCGTGGGTGCCGTAGGAGTGCCTACACAACCCAATGTGTTCTATATCGGCGTCAACAACGGCGGTGTATGGAAGAGCAATGACTATGGCCGTACCTGGAAACCCATTTTCGATCAGATGGGCACCGGTTCCGTGGGTGATATCGCGGTTTCTGAATCCAACCCCAACGTGGTATACGTGGGTTGCGGAGAAGGTATTCAACGACCCGACCTTTCTGTGGGCGATGGTGTCTACAGATCGACCGATGCCGGTAAGACCTGGAAGAACGTTGGCCTGAAAGACGGCCAGCAGATCGGCGGCATCGTCATCGATCCTAAAAATGAGAACCGCGTGTTCGTGGCCGTACTGGGCCACCCATACGGACCCAATACAGAACGTGGCGTGTACAGGAGCCTCGATGGTGGCAATAGCTGGGAGCGTGTCTTATATAAGGATGAGAACACCGGCGCCGTGCAGGTAGCGATCGATCCCAACGATCCCCAGACCATTTATGCGGATATGTGGGCCGGCAGACAGGGCCCCTGGGAGAACGGACAGTGGAACGGACCTGAGAGCGGTCTCTACAAATCGACCGACGGTGGTAGTACGTGGAAACACCTCACCAAAGGTTTACCCACACCGGCACAAGGCCTGGGCCGCATCGGTTTTGGTATAGCACCCACCAACAGCAAACGTTTATATGCCACCGTAGATGCCGGACGTTACGGAGGTATCTATCGCAGTGATGATGCCGGAGAAAGCTGGCAGCTCATGAGCAGCGATGGCCGTTACTGGGGACGTGGCAGCGATTTTGCCGAAGTGAAAGTAGATCCCACCAATGCCGATATCGTGTACAGTGCCAACGTGGTCACCTGGAAATCCGTTGATGGCGGTAAGACCTGGACCGGTTTCCGCGGCGCACCCGGTGGTGATGATTATCACCGGATCTGGATCAACCCGCTCAACCCAAAGATCATGCTCATCGCACTTGACCAAGGTGGCATTGTGACCGTGAACGGTGGCGAGACATTCTCTTCCTTCTATAACCAGCCCACGGCACAGTTCTACCATGTGAGCACCGACAACCAGTTTCCCTACAACGTATATGGCGGTCAGCAGGAGAGCGGTTCGGTAGGGATCTCCTCACGCGGTAACGATGGTCAGATCAGTTTCCGCGAATGGCATCCGGTGGGTGTGGAAGAATATGGTTATGTGGCACCCGATCCGCTGGACCCGAATATCATCTATGGTGGTAAGGTCACCCGTTTCGATAAACGCACAGGTCAGGTGCAGAACATCGCCCCCGAAGCTGTTCGCAGCGGTAAGTACCGTTTCCTGCGCACAGCACCGGTATTGTTCTCACCCATCGATCCCAAAACATTATACTTTGCCGGTAACGTCATCTTCAAAACAAGGGATGGCGGTAACAGTTGGCAGACCATCAGTCCCGACCTTACCCGCGAAAGCTGGGACATCCCCGCCAGCGTAGGTATCTATACCAGCGACGAACTGAAGAAAATGCCAAGACGCGGTGTGGTATACACGGTGGCACCTTCTTACAAAGACATCAACACCCTTTGGGCCGGAACCGATGATGGTTATATACAGGTCACCCGCGATGGCGGTAAGACCTGGAAGAACGTGACCCCACCCGAGATCACATCCTGGAGCAAGGTATCTCTCATGGATGCCGGTCACTTTGATAACAACACCGTATACGCGGCTGTCAACCGCATCCGTTGCGATGATATGCGGCCCTATGCATACAAGACACATGATGGCGGCAAGACCTGGCAGCGCATCACCAACGGACTGCCCGATAATGAGCCCATCAATGTGGTGCGCGAAGATCCTAAACGGAAAGGGCTGCTGTTTGCCGGTTCAGAGAATGCTGTATATGTATCGTTCGATGATGGAGAACACTGGCAATCGCTGCGCCTGAACATGCCCGCCACGTCTATCCGCGACCTGGTGATCAAAGATGATGACCTGGTACTGGGTACCCATGGCCGCAGTTTCTGGATCATGGATGATATCACACCACTGCGACAGATCAGCGCCAGCCTGGCCGCAGAGAAAGCCGTACTGTACAAACCACAGACCGCTATCCGAGTGCGCTGGAACATGAATACGGATACGCCCATACCACAGGAAGAACCCGGCGGACAAAACCCACCCGATGGCGCCATCATCAACTACTACCTGGCTGAGAAAGCACCCGGCGAAGTGACGCTGGAAATCAAGGATGCTGCCGGAAGAAGCATTCGCAAATACAGCAGTAACGACAAACCCTACGAGATCCCCGAAGTGAATATCCCGCTCTACTGGATCCGTCCGCAACAACTGCTGTCGGCAGAAGCGGGTTCGCACCGTTTCCTGTGGGACATGCACTATACACCCATCGATGAGCCCGTCTCATATCCCATGACCGCTATTTACCAGAATACGGCACCCGAAAAGAATTCGCCCTGGGTATTACCCGGAACCTATACGGTCACCCTTACAGTGAATGGTAAATCCTACACACAACCCCTCACTGTAAAAATGGACCCGCGTGTAAAGACCGCTTTGCCCGAACTGCAGAAACAGCATAGTTTATCACTTACCTGTTACGAAGGAAGATTGGCCGCACGTGCCACCAAAGAAGCCATAACAGCAACGGCGCAAAAAGTGAAAGCGGCCATTGCCAAAGGCGGCAGTCAAACCCAGGCGCTCACCCAACTGGAGCAGGAGATCGCTGCACTGGAAGGTGTATCGCGCGGCAGAAGAGGTGGTGCCGCAGCCGGCTCGGCCACATTCGGAAGTGTGGAATCTGGTTTTGCCTCCTTGCTCTCCATGCTGCAGGAATCAGACATGCCACCCACCACACAGATGGTAGCTGGTGTCAACCAGGTACAGGCGCAGTTACAGGCATTACAAAACAAATGGGCGCAACTGAAAAAACAGGCAGAGGCGCTGCAGAAATAAACACCCGCACAATAAAAAACCTGCCAGAAAATGACTGGCAGGTTTTTTTGTGCTGTAGATATTACTACTGTTGATTCCTCGCAAAGTCTCCCAACAAACACAAGAAGGCCTGGAGCAAACCAGGTGTTCAGAACCATATACTGTTCCTTGCCGCGTTCTTTTTTCCGTGCCCTTTTTGCTGCACCCTTTTTTTCCGCACCCTTCTTGCCACGCACTTCAGGGCGTGGATATAAGTTTCTCATATGTATCCCTATTGGGACTTTAGTCCCATGTGATCTTACATGATCCTTTCACAATAACTCCGGGCTAAAGCCCGATTTACCTGTTAGGATACATCTTGTCCACGCCCTAAAGGGCGTGGCAATTCCTGAAGGGCGCGGCATTTCCTAAAGGGTGTGGCAATACTCTTCCTTGTATACTCTCCCTAATGCGGCTTTTGCAAAAACGGAGCCAATACCCGAACAAAATCCTGTGGCGCTTCTTCCATGGGTACATGGCCAATACCTTTGAGTATGTGAAGTTCACTGCCGCGGATGTCGCGATGAAACAGGGCCGCATTGGATGGCGGGATCAGGCGGTCCTGGTCGCCCCATACGATCAGGGTGGGCATGGATAAAGTGCGGATCTGTGCAGAAGCATCTTCGCCCAAACCCAGTTGCATCCGGTCTATCAGGGCCTGACGATTGCCGGTCCGCAGGGTCATGTCAGAATACAGGTCCACCAACGCATCCGAAACACGGGCCTTGTTACCATAAACATCTTCCACACTTTTGCGTACCACCTGTTTGGGTGTGATCCATTTGACCAGGTTATTCACCACCGGCATTTTAGCCAGCCGGAAACCCAATGGCAGGTCCATTTTTTCTTTGGGCACATAACCTCCGGCATCCACCAATAACAGTTTCTGTACTTTGGCCGGATACTGCACCGCGTACTGCCAGGCAATGGAACCGCCGAGCGAATTGCCACCGAGTACACATTTGGCAACACCCAGGCGCAGCAATACCGAATCCACAAAACGCGTATACAGTGCCATGCTGTAATCCCTGTCGGGATGCGGACCCGTGAGCGCAAAACCCGGAAGGTCAAAACGGATGATGCGGTGTTGTGCACCCAGCAACAGAACGGTACTGTCCCAGGTGAACAGGGAAGAAGAAGTACCATGGATCAACACCAACGGCACCGTGTCATTACGGTCACCCTCGTCGCGGTAATGCACTTTCATACCCATCAGGTCCATGAACTGCGATGGAGGCTGGCCATATTTTTGTATCAGCTGTTCTGCCGGTATGTCTTTCTTACCAAGGAACAGGCCCGCGATCAATACCAGCAACAGCGCGCCAATCAACAAACGAATGATCCAGCGAAAAAAGAAACGCATAGGAAAGGTTTGATGAATAAGATACAAAGAAAAGAGAACATCACTCGCCCTTCTGCAACCAGATCACTTTCTGCTCCGGTTGGTGTTCTTTGCCAATGATCTCCCGGTACAGGTCGGGGCGCCTGGCTTTGAGGTAACGGTAGCCACCCGCCTGTGTCAGCTTTTCAGGTTGTATCACGGCCGTGACCAGGTCATCACCCAGCTTGCGGCATTCCGCAATGATATCACCGAAGGGATCAATGATCATGGAGCAGCCATTCTTCAGCTGGTCATCATCCATACCGATCGGGTTCGAGAATACAACGTATACGGCATTGTCATACGCACGGGATGGCAACCATTTCAGTAACCAGTCGCGCCCCTTCATACCATCGAACTCAAGACGCAGGGAGGTTGGGTCCGATTCTCTTTTCTCCCACAAAGCTGCATCCACAAAACCGGCGCCGGGGCGGGTAGAAGGGGTACACATGGTCACATGCGGCATAAAGATCACCTGCGCACCGAGTAACGTGGTGGCACGTACATTCTCAATGATGTTGTTATCGTAACAGATCAGGATACCACATTTCCATCCGTGCAGCTCGAACACACAGTAGGCATCACCCGGCGTAAGGTGTGGGTTGATGAAGGGGTGCAGTTTCCGGTATTTGGCCACTAGTCCGTTTTCGTTCACACATACATAGGTCTTGTAGAGTTTGTCATCAATGTCTTTTTCAAACAGGCCGGCCAGTACGGTGATGCCGGTGCTGCGGGCGATCTCTGTTAAAGCGGTCACGCTCGCACCATCGGGCACCGGCTCCGCCAGTTCCAGCATCTGCTCCTTCGACAAATGTCTCGCAAACGTATACCCCGTAATGGAACATTCATGAAAAGCGATCACCTGCGATCCCTCTTCGGCCGCTTGCTGTGCCAGCTTCCGGATCACGGAAAGGTTATAGGTCTTGTCGCCGCTGCGGTTCTCGAACTGTGCTGTGGTAATTTTCAGGTTGTTCATCTCTGTTGATATGGTATCGTTCACAAAATAGTATCCTTTGCTGATGTGCATCGCCAGGCCGGCCTCCCGCTGATATTGGTCACCTGGGCAAACGGTCGGGATCGGTCAAGTATCTGTTGTCCTGCCGCGCGCTCTTATTGCCAGACTTTTCTTGCCGGATCCTTTTTGCTGCGTCCTTTTTGCTGCATCCTTTTTGCCGCGCCCTTTTTGCCGCGCCCTTCAGGGCGTGGATATAAGTAACCCCCTTGTACTTCTTTGGGACTTTAGTCCCTGGTCGGTTCAGATGCGCTGTTCAAAAAACAACTCCGGGCTAAAGCCCAATTTACTCTTTAGGATACATTACATCTTGTCCACGCCCTAAAGGGCGCGGCAAAAAGGGCGTGGCAATTCCTGAAGGGCGCGGCAAGAAGGGCGCGACAATTCCTAAAGAGAGCGGCAATGCTTTTGTTTTGCATAAACTCGCCCGACCGATCTCATGCCGATGTTGGTCGCCTGACCAACATCCATCCTCCCCGTAAAGTTTCTCAACGAAACTGAGAACCTTGGGGCCAATCCCTTCCTATTTTTTCCATTTCTTCCGCGTATCATCGATCACATCCAGCAAACCCTTGCTGAAAGCATCATCCGCCAGTTGCCAGAACATGACACCATTCAGTTTTTGCCGGATGGCATATTCGGTCTTGGCAACCACGGAACGTGTATCATCGAATGTGGCGAACCATCGTTTCTGTGCATTGTACAAATAAGGCGCCGATGCTACGGGATCCCAGTGATAGACAAAACCGCTGTCCTGCGACAAGTGCCTGTCAAAACCCCGGTAAGAAACGCCGCGCAGGAATTTACCCTTTTCATACAGGCCATGGTTGGTGGCCGCCACCTGCTCCCAGATCCGCGCATAAAAAGCCAGGCCGATCAATAATTTCTCAGCCGGTACGCCTTTGGCTTTCAGCAACTGTACTGCATGATCGCAGGACTCTTGCTGGTGCGGGGTAGAATACAAGGCGGTATGGTGTCCCGTTACAGTATCATACCCGGTAATGAGATCGTAGGTCATGATGTTGATGCGGTCCACCAGGGGTGTCACTTTCTTCCAGTCAACCGATTCTTCTATGTACTTGGTAAAACCACCGGCAGCAAAACTGATCTCTTTGCCCGGACCCAGTGTATCGCGCAGGGTTTGTATCAGTGCGGTAAAATGTGCTTTGTCTTGTAGAGAATAGGGATGTCCCGGTGCGCCGGCAATGGTGGGGTATTCCCAGTCCAGGTCAATGCCATCGGCGCCAAAACCATCCAGCAGTTGTTTGGTGGAAGAGGCGAAGATCTTGCGGGAGCTGTCCGCGGCAAATACATCCGAGCAGGAATAACATCCTGTCCAGCCGCCCATCGACAGGATCACTTTCAATTGCGGGTTCCTTTTTTTCAGCGCCACACAACTTCGCAAAGCGGCAGAATCCCGGTGGTTACCCAGGGCATTGCGACTCCCTTTCAAATGTGTGAAGCTGAAAGAGAGATGCGTCAGTTTCTCTACAGGAAAACTATCTACCAGCGTGGCATTGCCCGCATAATACCCATACACCGCAAAAGGTTGTTGGGCAAACAAGTTGGTCGAGAGGCTGGTGAACAGGCAGAACAACAGCAGGTTTCTCAGGCTATTCATATAGAATGAATGTACAAAAACTTACTGTACCGATGTTGTACCGATGTTGGTCGCCCGACCAACATTCCATCACGAATCCCCTTCCGCCACACAGACCGGTTCATGCCTTACCGGAAAATTCACGGAGTTGGCAATGAAACAGAACTGGTGGGCCTTGGTATGCAGGGCCTGAGCGGTCGGGATCATGGAAGCATCTTTGACCACCACATGCGGTCTCAGTACCACTTCGGTAAAATAACCGGCGCCATTGGCCTCCTCGCACATGGTACCCTTTGCCTGGTCGGTATAGGACGTGACCACCACACCGGCATCGGCGCAGAAATGCAGGAACCATAACATATGACAGGATGAAACAGAAGCCACCAACAGGTCTTCCGGGTTGTACCTGGTCCTGTCGCCCCTGAAGGCAGGGTCAGAGGAACCGGGTATCACGATCTTATCAGGAGCTTTGATCTCGTGCGATCTTTCGTAACTGCGATAATCAGCAGTTCCGCTGCCGGTATTGCCAGTCCATTCAATGGTAAGCTGGTAATGGTGTTCTTTTGCCATATCGTTCTTTTAAAACTCGGCAGTAATAACGGGAGTTCAAAACTCAGCTTTATTCCGGCAACCACAAAACCTTTCGTGTATTCTTTTACAAAGTATACAGAACTGCTTGTTGCAAGTCAGTAATGGATCAATGTTTTTTGTCAGCTTCCGGTTCCAGCGCAAAATAACTGGCTTTGAAACGGCCGTTCACGATCTCACCCTGCACTTTGGCTTTGCGGATGGCATTGCAGAAACCGTCCTTGGCATGTGCATCGCCGAGAGAATCAATGTGAATGCCATCTACAAAATAGGCTTTGCCTTTGATCCGTACGGCCAGGTCGCAGGTGGTGCCGGGTAAACCGAGTTTGCATTGCCCGCAGGCGGCTTCAACGGTCTGTACCGGTTTGCTTTGATCGGGTGTGCCTTGTTTTTTCTCCTGCGCAAAGAGAAATGTGGTGAACGCGAGGGAGGCGATTAAGAACAGTTTTTTCATTACGGGGTAGTTTGGGTGAAGTGAATGGTGTAATAAAGGTGCGGGAAAATTTTCTCTCAGAGGCGCGGAGGCGCAGGGTTTTTTGCTCACAAAGGCATGGCTGGGGTAGTAACTGGTATTCCCTGCGTCTTTGCGCCTTGGCGAGAACATTTACTGCATGGCCTGCAGCTCTTTTTGTAGGCGGAACATCTCATCGCGTAAGCGGGCGGCTTCAATGAAGTCGAGGTCGCGGGCAGCTTTTTCCATTTCCTTTTTGGTTTTGGCAATGGCTTTCTCCATTTGCGGGATGGTCTGGTAACTTACCTGTTCCTCGGCCGCTTCGTGTTTCACCAGCTCCTCATCTTTCTGCAAAGCATGGGGGTTGGATGGATCATAACCCTTGATATCCAGCACCGAACCCTGCGCATATACCTGCTCCACCGATTTCAGGATGGTCCTGGGGATGATGCCATGTTCGGTATTGTACTGAACCTGTTTCTCCCTTCTGCGGCTGGTCTCATCAATGGTGCGCTGCATGCTCTCCGTGATCTGGTCGGCATAGAAGATCACGCGGCCATCCACATTACGGGCGGCGCGGCCGGCGGTCTGGGTCAGGCTTCTTTCATTACGCAGGAAACCTTCCTTGTCCGCATCCAGAATGGCCACCAGTGCCACTTCGGGCAGGTCAAGACCCTCCCGCAGCAGGTTCACACCCACCAGTACATCGATCTCACCCAGGCGCAGCTGGCGCAGGATCTCCACGCGCTCCAGCGTATCCACATCGCTGTGAATGTATTTGGAGCGGATGTTGATGCGGCCCAGGTATTTATCCATCTCTTCGGCCATGCGTTTGGTCAGGGTGGTCACCAATACGCGGTAGCCTTTTTTCACGGTCTTGTCAATCTCATCCAGCAGGTCATCGATCTGGTTCACGCTGGGGCGGATCTCGATCGGCGGGTCCAGCAGACCGGTGGGGCGAACGATCTGTTCCACCACCACACCGCCGGTCTTCTCCAGTTCATAATCGCCCGGAGTGGCGCTGACAAATATGGTCTGACCCATCAGGTGTTCGAACTCATGAAAATTCAGCGGGCGGTTGTCCATGGCGCTGGGCAGGCGGAAACCATAGTCCACCAGCACCATCTTACGGCTGCGGTCGCCGCCATACATGCCCGCCACCTGCGGAATGGTCTGGTGACTCTCATCGATCACCATCAGGTAATCCTTCGGAAAATAATCTAATAAACAGAAAGGCCGGGTGCCGGGCCGGCGGCGGTCGAAGAAGCGGGAGTAGTTCTCTATGCCATTGCAATACCCCAGTTCGCGGATCATTTCCAGGTCGTATTCCACGCGCTCTTTCAGTCGCTGGGCCTCTATGAATTTGCCGTTGTTCTTGAAATATTCCACCTGCGCCATCATCTCGTCCTGGATCTCGTGCATCACTTCCACGATCATGTCCTTGGGAGCCAGGTACAGCGTGGCGGGAAAGATGGCGGCGTTCTCCATCAGTCCAATGCGTTTGCTGGTACTGGTCTCTATGCTTTCGATCTCCTCTATCTCATCGCCGAAGAATGTGATGCGGTAGCCGAAGTCCACATAGGGCAGGTTAATGTCCACCGTATCGCCCTTCACGCGGAAAGTGCCGCGGTTGAAATCGCCCTGCGATCGGTTGTACAGGCTGTTCACCAGCGCATGCAGGAAGGCCTGGCGACTGATGACCATACCCTTATGTATGCGGATGATGCCGTTCTCGTATTCGGTGGGGTTTCCCATACCATAGATACAGCTCACACTCGCCACCACAATGATGTCGCGCCGCCCGCTCAGCAGTTGCGATGTGGCCTGCAGCCGCAATTTGTCCAGCTCCTCGTTGATGCTCAGGTCCTTCTCTATATAGGTATCGCTCACCGGCATATAGGCTTCGGGCTGGTAGTAATCGTAGTAACTCACAAAATAACCCACGGCATTCTCGGGAAAGAACTGTTTGAACTCACCATACAGTTGCGCCACCAGGGTCTTGTTATGCGTAAGCACCAGGGTGGGGCGCTGCGTGTTCTGGATCACGTTGGCAATGGTGAAGGTCTTACCCGAACCCGTTACCCCCAGCAGGGTCTGGAATGCTTCGCCCTCGTTCACAGCTTCGGTAAGCTGTTGAATAGCAGCCGGTTGATCACCGGAGGGTTGGTAGTCGGAGTGGAGTTTGAAGGGCACTGAGCTTAGTTAATAGTTAAGAGTGTAAAGTTAATAGTTGTTGGGGATCGCTGAGGGGGTAAGAGGATGATCGGGGGGTGAAGGGTTGAATAGGATCTTTATGACACCGGCTGCAGTGTTTCATGGCGGCTGGGGTTGCGTCGCACACTTCAGCGGAAGATATACCAATCAGCAGGGCTATTGCATTTCTGCCTGATCAGTAGTATATTTTCTATCAAATCAACTGCCATGAGAAACTTTTCGATTGCTGTTTGTCTGTTGTTTCTATTCTCCTCCACCTCTTTCTGTCCGCCAAATACAGTTCTCGATTATGGCAGATGTGTCGGTTCTGCATCCTGCTGGGCTTGCAGCAGCTGTTCCTCTTGCAAATATTGTAGTTCCGGCGGTACTTGCGGCGTTTGTGCGGTACCGGAAAAGCCAAAGAAAGAATCCGCTAAAAGAAGTGGTCAATGCCAGGCAACGACCAAAAAGGGGACGCAGTGTAGTAGAGTTGCGAAGCCGGGTTCAAGTTACTGTTGGCAGCATGCGAAATGAATGGGTAAGAACGTTCATACGGTGCAACTGAATCTGCACCTAATCGGAACTTGTAGCACCCACAATGATGAGGCTGTCCATTATTTTTTATTGATTATCAGAGTGTTTGGTTTTTGAGATCTACCTATAAATGAAATACGGGGTTTTTCCCGGTTCCTTGGTTCTGTTTTTTAAGCTAGATTGTTGGTGGTAATTATTAGATAGGCACGCATTCGCATTGTTATACTAAAGAAGGTCGTTTGGGCTACCGCAATCGTA
Organism: uncultured Sediminibacterium sp.; assembly: GCA_964460235.1. GTDB lineage: Bacteria > Bacteroidota > Bacteroidia > Chitinophagales > Chitinophagaceae > Sediminibacterium. Next base: position 187,945 of record CAYWPM010000008.1, read on the forward strand.
AGTGGTTGAGGTCGGGTCTTTTGATGAAGGGTGTTACACATATTTAAGACTCTAATTATAAAAAGATGAATGACACAATTAGCTCTGTAATAAACTCGTTAGACGATTTGGCAACGAGTGTTAGAAATGCCTACTCCGACGATAGAACAATGAACGAAATTTGGGGCTGGCAATTTCCAGCTTTGACAAGGCACGACTTAGCAAATCTTGCTTCAAACCTTTCCAACAAGCTAAGAGAATATGACATCGATTATATTCATAATGACATTCTAGAAAAAATCTCTCAGATCCCAGTTCGGATTGCGGTTTTTAAATCACGTTCTCTTCCTTATTTATTTAATGGGCAAGGACAACTAGCAACACCAATTTATATCTCTCTAATTGAGTGGATAACGAATCAGATTGACCCGATTTTTAGTTGGGAAATTTTACAAGACAATAAAGCTTTGCCCAATAACTTGAGTAGAAGACTTCGTTCAATACAATCAGAATTAAACGAGATCGTACCTAAAAAAGAGGAATTACAAACACAAATTAATCTAATACAAAGCGCCACTGAAGCTGCTGAAAGTTTACCAACTGATTTAGAAAGTTTAAAAGAGGCGAGAAATAAAGTAAATACGTTTTCAACTGATTCGGCTCAACTATATGGCAAAATAGATACTTATCATAAGACTGTTCAAGAGGTTTCAACAATAATATCAAACAAAAAAGATGAAGCTGACAAACTAGTAGCTCAATGTGAAGAGGCATATAAAATAACCACCACAAAAGGATTAGCTGCTGCGTTTGACCAAAGGGCAATTAAACTTTCAAATTCAATGTGGGTATGGGTATTGGGATTACTTTTTGCTTTAGGATTTGGAATATATATCGGTTCGCATCGATTTGAAGCATTGAATTCAGCTATGAAATCTCAAACGCAAGCAGGATATATATGGATACAAATATTTTTGTCAATCCTTAGTTTAGGGGCGCCTATATGGTTTGCTTGGATAGCAACAAAACAAATAAGTCAACGATTTAAGCTATCTGAAGATTATGCTTACAAAGCTTCTGTAGCAAAAGCTTATGAAGGTTATCGTAAAGAAGCTGCACGTATTGACGAAGAACTAGAAGGCAGGCTGTTTTCGTCAGCTCTTACGAGACTCGAAGAAGCTCCATTAAGACTTATGGAGTCTGAGCATCATGGCAGTCCGTGGCATGAATTAATATCCTCAGATCAATTCAAAGAGGCATTAGACAAAGTTCCGAGTCTTAAAGATAAGTTTATCAAGGTATTCAGTAAAAAGAAAAATTTAGAAGAAGCAAACATTGACGGGCAGGAATAATTATCGCCAAAAGGTATTTGCAAAAGCAGGGTTGGATATTTTTTTCAAATGAGCCTTTGTATCGGTCTTGACAATCATGAAATCTCTGCATTATCAAATACTCGAATGTAGCACGAAAGCAAAAAAACATATTACTCGAATTTTAATTAAACTGACATAGCATGCCAACTACTTATTTTCACTTGTATAAAATAACGATTGAGCCAAGAGAAGATTCTGTTTATAAAACGTTTAAGGAAATACTAGAAAATCCTCCAGTCAGGCAAGTGACAATGGCAAAAAAAGGAAACCCGTTCCAAATTGAAGGAAACATCAAAAAAAGCAGCAATATTTATACAGGTACATTTTGTCTAATTCAAAAGAATGAACTTCCTACAAAAGCTCACTTTGGGAAAGAGCCTGAATTAATTATTGCCGATGAAGATGATGGCGGTTTAGGGCATTATACTTCTTTTATGTACGATTCTACAAATGACGTAATTGCCATTCAAACAAATCGTAATGGGGTTAGTGCAAATGGAATTGCTGCCTATTTTCGGCGAAACTATAAGGTCAAGGATATAACATTAGAGATAATAATTAATCCTGATAAATTAGAAAAATTATTGAAAATGACAACAATTTCTTCATTTCAAGTCTCCATTGCAAGACCAGAAAATGCAGCATTTGTTAGTCAAAACAATAAAAAAGCATTTTCAGAAATGAATGCAATTGCGGATAATACAGATGCTAGCATTTTAACTCTTCAATTAAGCGTAGGCTACAAAAGAGATGCTACGTTAAAAAAGCCTTCAATTTTTTCATATGTTAGGAACCTATTATCGAAAAATCAAACCCTTGATGTACGAAAAATTGAGGTAAAAGGCAAAGAGTATGAAGATGATAAACTTGATACTCTCGATTTAATCACAAACAAAGTCTTTATCCCAGTAATTTACAAATCCCCTAGAACTATAAACCCCAGATTTTTAAACAGTATTTTAAAAAATGTAATTGAAGATTATGGTACTTTGAAACCCAAAATTGATAAAACCTATAAAGTAAAAAGGAAGTTAGATTGAAATATTATTTCGAAAAATATTATCCACTAGCAATTTCGGCTCTGCTTACAATAGCTTCTGCCTATTTTAAAATATTTGGGGAAGGTATGCCAACATTAATTAATCAGCTGGCAGATAATGCACTTTCTATTTCGGTAACTTTATTTGGCTTCTTGCTAACAATATTAACTCTAGTTAATTCTATTGATACAAGACGAATGCGTTTTGTTAGAGACATGGGAGGGTTCCCAAGATTAATGACTTATTTAAGAGAAGCTATATTTTCAAATCTAACTCTTCTTGGAGCATCCTTTTTAGTTAAATACATTGAACATCGTAACGGGTTTGATAAATTAACAGTTAAGGGTTGTAACGTTCCTGATTATTTATTTATTTTTCTGTTTGTTTTTTCCATATTAACAAGTTTAAGGTTTACACACATTTTTATTTCATTACTTACTGATACAAAAATTTCAGACAAGCTCCTTAAATAAATATATCTTTTCCCTTCTCCGAAGAGTCCTCTTAGGAGAGACTCTTCGCTTAGAAGCACCAATTACCCATTGTTACAATCATCATTGCACAGAACCCTAAGCAAGATCAATATCCTGCAAATTCGTATGTCAATAATAGGAGATATGCCTTGTTCACTTATATACTATTCCCTTCTCCACCGAATATCCCACATAAAAGATCCACCACATTCACTCCTCCATTCTCAAAACACCCTCCCTTCTTCACCAAATAATCAACCGTTTATCTCTTTCGCATTATGAAGGATCCTCAATTTTGCGTTTTAAACCTGGTGGTAAATACCCTATTTCTAAAGCGTAATTACACTGTCTTACAGCGGGTCTTTTAACGCTACCACAACTCAGATGAAAGTATTATTTTCCGGGTACCAATATCAGAAACCATGCACGATCCCTTGCGAGCGATACATGATCTGGTCTCCCCTTCTCCGAAGAATAGTAGTTCAGAAAACTCTCAGGAGAAGGAAAAATTAATTTCCCTACTTTCCTAACACTACTTACCTTTGGCGTAAGTATCGAAAATCATCGGTATGATTCTTTCATTTGGCTCTAAAGACACACAGACTATCTGGAACGGCGAAAGAGTAAAGAAGATACCTAATGAGATCCAGGAAGTTGGCCGGCGTAAACTGAGAATGCTGAACAACTCGCAAAATCTCAACGATTTACAGATACCGCCCTCTAACAAATTAGAAAGATTAAAAGGGGGTCTGAAAGATTTTTATTCAATACGCATCAACAATCAATGGCGCATCATTTTTAAATGGTTCTCCGGAAACGCTTCCGAAGTTGAGATCATTGATTACCACTAAATGATACTTTATGAAAAGGCTTAGAAATATACATCCCGGCGAGATCCTTCAGGAGGAGTTTCTTATTCCGCTTGGCATCTCGGCATACAGGCTTTCGAAAGACACCGGTATTCCTCAGCCCAGGATCTCGGCGATCATAAAAGGAAACCGAAGGATCACTGCTGATACCGCCTTACGGTTCTCAAAATATTTTGGTAATTCCGCCAAATTCTGGCTGGGCCTGCAAAATGACTTTGATATTGAAGAAGGAAAGATCACGATCAGATCAGCATTGGATTCCATTCCCAGGTTCAGCAGCCCTGCTGCCTGATAGGTTCCTTTCTCCGAAGAGATGACCCTTCCCTTCTCCGAAGAGTCTCCCGAACGGGGACTCTTCGCTTAGAAGCACCGCTCTATCTTTGTTTCGCTCATCGTCACACAAAAAACTAAGTAAGATCAATCTTCCCTTCTCTGACAAGTCCCCATCATCTCAGACCACACCCTCTCTGTTTGGTATGACGACCAAACCAAAAATTTTTTGATTGATTATCAGTTGTTTCGGATCCCTGTTTTCACCAGTTTATGAAATAGGGCCTTTTTCCCGATGGCGGGGTGACGGTTTTGGGGTAGATTGGTCTTTGCCGGCCGGTAAGTTTTGCCGGTAGTATCGACACCTATCCGTTGAACCTAAACCATTACATGATGAGAACAAACAGGTGGCTGTTGATCCTGGTCCTTTGCCTGTTGGCCTTACCGGATGCAAGAGCACAATCCTATCCCGACCTGCAGGAATTGACCGGGTTTTCCATCAAAGCCTATTATAGTCCCGGTAACGCGGAACGGGCGAAGATCATTGTTGGCCGTTGCGAAAAGACCATTGACTATGTAAAAGGCCTGGTGGGTTTTACACCAAAGGTCAGTGTGTTCATCCTGAACCCGGAGCACTGGAAAAAATACGCCAGCTTCCCTGTGTACGGAATGCCCCATTACCCGGACAACGAGCGGTTGTTCGTTGCCGCTGAGGACAATGCATTCTGGAAAAGTTTCATTCCCCCGCTCGATCAACTTTCGCCTGATATGGCGGCCAAAGTAAAAGAGGCATACAGGACCCCCGACGGCAACCTGAGCATGATGGCTTTCTTTGACCTGCTGGCATTACACGAACTGGGCCATGCTTTTCACCAGCAGGGAGGTTTGACCATGCAACGGCTCTGGATGCAGGAACTGTTCTGCAACATCATGCTGCATACCTATATAGCCGAAAAAGAACCCGCCAATTTACCAGCACTGAAAACCTTCCCCGAAATGGTGGTGGCTGGCGGATCGGCCGGTTACGAGTTCACCACCCTGGCCGGCTTTGAAAAAAAATATGACCAGATGGACCCGAAGAATTACGGATGGTTCCAATGCCGGCTCCACGTGGCTGGCAAACAGATCTACAACGCCGGCGGGCCAACCACCTTCATACAACTTTGGAAAGGACTAAAAAAACACAAAGAGAAAATGACCGATGAGGCTTTTGCTTCGTTCCTGGAGGAACAGGTGAGCAAAGAGGTTGCAAAGGTTCAAACAGAGTGGTGATGGTGTTTTCTTTCACCGAAGATTTGGATCTTTCATTAAGTACTTTGTGATACTGACCGAAGGGTCCCCTTTCGGGAGACCCTTCGGAGAAGATAAAACGCAAACCCACCATGCCAACACAAATCAACCCATACCCGGCCCACACGAGCGGTTATTCATCCGTGAACGGACTGAACCTGTATTACGAGATCTATGGAGAAGGCCAACCGCTGGTATTGGTGCATGGCGGCGGTTCCACCATTCAGACCAATTTTGAAAGACTGATCCCGCTGCTTGCACGCAACAGGAAACTCATCGCCCTTGAACTGCAGGCACATGGCCGCACCAGCGACCGGAACGCCGACCTGAGTTTTGAACAGGATGCCGATGATATTGCCACGCTTCTTGCCAACCTGCACATAACACAGGCCGACTTCCTGGGTTTCAGCAATGGGGGCACCACCGTATTACAGGTAGCCATCCGCCACCCGGCCCTCGTTCACAGAATGATCCTCTGTTCGGCGCTGGCCAAACGTAATGGCGTTCCCGACTGGTTCTGGGGATTCATGGAACAGGCCAGTCTCGATAATATGCCCGAACAACTGAAGACCGGTTACCTGGCTGTGGCAGCCGACCCCGCAGGTCTGCAGACCATGCACGACAGGGACGCCAAACGAATGGTGCATTTCAAAGACATTCCCGATGAGCTGATCCGCTCCGTTACCGCTCCGGCGCTGGTGATGATCGGCGACAAAGACATCATCACGCCCGAACACGCTATTGAACTGCAGCGGCTGTTACCCCACGCATCACTGGCCATCATTCCGGGCGGGCATGGAGAATACATCGGGGAGATCACTACCCTGCAACCCGGCTTTACGGAAAACGATCTCATGGTTCCCCTGATCGAACGGTTCCTGAACGGGTTTGAAAAATGAAGTATACCAATCCACATCGTTCCTCTTCCTTCTCCGAAGAGTCTCCCCAAAGGGGGACTCTTCGCTTAGAAGCACCGCTCTATCTTTGTTTCACCCATCATCACACAAAAAACTAACTAAGATCAATATCCTGCAACTCCATATAGGTAATAACAGGGTATACGCCTTGTTCACCTGTATAATAATAGCAGGCTGAACTGTGCAGGTAATCTTTCCTTCTCCGAAGAGTCTCCCTTTGGGGAGACTCTTCGCTTAGAAGCACCGCTCTATCTTTGTTTCGCTCATCGTCACACAAAAAACTAAGTAAGATCAATATCCTGCAACTCCATATATGTGATAACAGGATACACCCCTTGTTCGCCTGTATAATAATACCGGGCTGAACTGTGCAGGTAATCTTCCGGCAGCCTGGCCAATCCTGCTTTACAGGGATTCTGATGAATATACTCCACCTTCTGTTGGGTAAATCGTAATGTGCGGCATTCTTTCCTGTCAAAAGAGGGTTCAAATACTTCGTGCAGTTTATGTTTATACCGATCTGTCTTATTGACCCAGGATGCCAGTTTTTCGAGTATGGTTTTGTTTTCCTGTACCTGCAGTCTATGTACAAGATCATACGCCATAAATCGTTTGCCGTTAGCGATGAGGCTATTGATCGATCGCGGGCAGCTGCTAAATGCGATCAATGCATGTACATGTGAAGGCATGATAACATAAGCGGCTATGTGGTGTCTCTGTTCTTTCAGGTAGTCAAACCATTTGTATACCGCATCATATCCTTCTGCCTGCTGAAACAGCGGCAGCCATCTGGCACAGGTAAATGTGATAAAAAAGATACCATTCGGTTCGTTTATTTTTCTACCTATGCTCATGGGGTTGTTTTGAGATCTAATGTATCAAAACATATACAGCGATTGATTGCGGTTTATACGCAGGTATTACGTGGTTTTACAATCATTGATGTTTTAGTTGAGTATTTTGTAATACTAACCGAAGAGTCCCCGTTCGGGAGACTCTTCGGAGAAGGTAAAACATATACAGCGATTGATTGCGGTTTATACGCAGGTATTACGTGGTTTTACAATTATTGATGTTTTCATTGAGTATTTTGTAATACTAACCGAAGAGTCCCCCGTTGGGGAGACTCTTCGGAGAAGGTAAAAGGGAAAGATAGAACAGCAACAGGAGGGCATTCTCTTCTGCAAAGAGTTGACCCTTCATTGAGTATTTTGTAATACTAACCGAAGAGTCCCCGTTCGGGAGACTCTTCGGAGA
>CAYWPM010000009.1:0-120852 GCA_964460235.1 uncultured Sediminibacterium sp.
TGAGTATTTTGTAATACTAACCGAAGAGTCCCCGTTCGGGAGACTCTTCGGAGAAAGGAAATATTTCCATAGCATCCAGTTCCGCAAGTTTCGGGTTGCAAACGCAACCATTCTCCTGCAGTTTTGTAATACTGATTCCCATGCGCAACAACGATGAACTGAACGCCGCTGCCATCCGTGGCCTGATCCGTCAAAAAAAGATCTGTTTTGCGGGCAACCGGCGTTTGCGGATCTACGGAACTTTACACTGCGCCTCGGGAAAAAGGATGCGGCCGCAGAACCGGGTCTTCTTTGCCAGTGAGCAGGAAGCGATGGACAAGGGCTACCGGCCCTGCGGTCATTGCCTGCGGGCGGCCTATCAAAAATGGAAACATGGACCTGTTCAGTAACGAAAACACCAACCTGCTGCCGCACGACGGCATTGTACAGTATTACGGAAAACTGCTGCCGAAGACGATCGCAGATGATTACCTGCACCAATTGCTGAACGGCATAGAATGGAAGAACGATGAGGCCCTGATCTTCGGCAAACGCATCATCACCAAACGCAAAGTGGCCTGGTATGGCGACCGCGACTTTTCCTACACCTATTCCAACACCACCAAACGGGCACTGCCCTGGACCGATACCTTGCTGGCCCTGAAAAAACTGGTGGAAGAAAAAACGGGTGAGACCTACAACTCCTGCCTGCTCAACCTCTACCATACCGGCGAAGAAGGCATGGCCTGGCACAGCGATGCGGAAAAGGACCTGAAAAAGGACGGGGCCATCGGCTCCCTGAGTTTTGGCGCCGAGCGCAAATTCTCGTTCAAACACAAGACCCGTGGTAACACCGTATCGCTCACGCTGGAGCATGGCAGTTTACTGGTGATGAAGGGCACCACCCAGACCCACTGGCTGCACCGCTTACCGCCTACACAGCGCACACAGTTACCCCGCGTGAACCTTACGTTCCGGACCATCGTGGAAACAGGTGTGCAATGAGTTTTCGGGTTTCCCCTCAAAGCGCGTCTATCTGCTGCATCACCCGTGTTACGATCCTGTCGCAATACACCAGGTTGAATTCGAACAGCTCGCTGGCCGAGTAGGTCTTCTCTATCTCGCGGCGCAACAGGGTCTTGGCCCGGTTCACCCGGACCTTTACATTGGCCTCGCTGATCTGTAACAGGCTGGCCGTTTCTGCCACGGGCAGTCCGCTGATCTCGCGCAGCGAAAATGCCATGCGGTAATCATGCGGCATTTTGCCGAGGGCGTTCTCGATGATATGTCCCAATTCACGGTTTTGAACCATCTTTTCGGTATCGGTGTCTGCGGTGGTAAATAGGGGTTGGGCCTGGTCGTTCAGTTCCTGCATGATCTCGTTGGTAAAACTGGCTTTGTTTTTTTTGCGGTAACAGTTGTTCAGCATGATGCGGATGAGCCAGGTCCTGAATTCCGAACGTCCGCCGAACTGTGAGAGGTTCTTATACGCATCCACAAAGGTCTCCTGTATCAGGTCCTGTGTGTCTTCGTGATGGTAATTGTACGATCGGCCCACTTTGTACAGGTAGGGATTGAAGCGCCTGACGATGATCTCATAGAGCGCTTTCTCTCCGTTCAGGATGCGCCTGATGATCTCTGTTTCGGTAAGTGGTTCAGACGGGCCCATGGTTCACGCAATGATTTTAGCGATCCTGGCCATAGAGAATGCGGCAACCGCCATCACAAGATCACGCACGGCCACATCCACATATTTGAGGCCCGGCAGCAGGGTCAGTGCAATAACGGTGAGCCAGGCGGCCACGATATATCCGCCAATTTCCGTTTTTTTCAGCACAATGATGCCCGCTGCGATCTCAATGACCCCCACGATCATCATGAACACCGAAGCGGAGAACGGTAACAGGCTGGCGATACCGGGATTCACGTATTGATCCCAATGGGTGAGCAGGTTCGTGAACTTATCGGCCCCGGCCACGATGGGAATGATGCCGAATGTGAACTTGAGCAGGTTGAATACCTGTGTAAGGGAGGGGTTCTTGATAGTAGTTTCCATGTTGGTGGTTTTGTGGTTACTACTGATTAGAGTGGATGAACGTACAAAAGGTTACAAAACATCCGATGGTAGGTACAAACCAATGCAAAAGCGACTGTCCACTTTGCAGACAGTCGCTTGCTATCTCGAATCCTTGCAGGTGATCATCTCCCCGTCATCCTTTCAATATGCTCCGGATAACGGGCCCCCATGATCTGGATGCTGTTGGCAGCTTCATTGATCTTGTGCAGTTCATCCTCGCTGAGGTCTATGAATGCGGCGGCATTGTTTTCGGTGAGGCGGTGCAGTTTGGTGGTTCCGGGTATGGGAACGATCCAGGGTTTCTGCGCCAGCAGCCAGGCCAGCGCTATCTGTGCGGGCGTGGCATTTTTTTCAGTGGCCACTTTTGTCAGCAGGTCTACTAAGGACTGGTTGGCCTTCAGCGCTTCCGGCGTGAATCTTGGCAGGATCTTACGGAAATCGGTGCTGTCGAATTCGGTGTTGGCGTTCATGGCTCCGGTAAGGAATCCTTTGCCCAGCGGACTGAACGGCACAAACCCGATACCCAGTTCTTCCAGCGTGGGAAGGATCTCTGCTTCTGGGTTTCGCGTCCACAAAGAGTATTCACTTTGTAATGCGGCTACTGGCTGCACCGCATGTGCGCGACGAATGGTGGCCGCACCAGCTTCTGAGAGGCCGAAATGTTTCACTTTACCCTCGCGTATCAGGTCCTGCACGGCACCGGCCACATCCTCAATGGGTACTTCCGGGTCTACGCGGTGCTGGTAAAACAGGTCGATAACTTCTGTCTTCAGTCTTTTCAATGATGCCTCTGCCACGGCTTTGATATGTTCCGGCCTGCTGTCGAGCAGCGACCAGCGGGTGCTGTCCGTGGGAGATGCCTTAAAACCGAATTTGGTGGCGATCACCACTTCGTTGCGGAAAGGCGCCAGCGCTTCGCCCACCAGTTCTTCATTGGTGAAGGGACCATATACTTCGGCCGTATCAAAAAAATTGACGCCCTGTTCCACCGCTTTGCGGATCAGGCCGATCATTTCGTTCTTATCGGCGGGAGCGCCATAACCAAAACTCATTCCCATACAACCCAGACCGATGGAAGATACGGTCAGACCGCTTTTGCCCAATTGGCGGGCAGGCATTGTTTTATTCATGGTGTCTGTATTTTATCTGCTAGTCAAAATTAAGCAGGTGTCTTTGTGATGAGTGACCCGATTCAAACGGATCCTTACAAATATCAAACCTTCCTGAACTGAAGCGGACTCAACGCCGCATGTTTCTTGAAGAAATTATTGAAGTGTGTGGCTTCTGTGAACCCCAGCGCATAGGCGATCTCTGCAACACTCCAGTTGCTGTGTTTGAGCAGGATCTTTGCCTCCTGCAATACCCGCTCTGCGATCAGCTGTGTGGTGGTCTTCTGCGTGATCTCTTTAACGGCCCTGTTCAGGTGGTTCACATGTACATGCAACTGCGCGGCATAATCGGATGCACTGCGCAGGTTCACCTGTTTGTGGTTATCGTCAATGGGAAACTGCCGCTCCAGCAATTCTAGGAAGAGGGTGGCGATCCTTTGGGAAGCGTTGATGGGTTGTTTGTCCAGTTTCTCGGATGGCTGCATCTTCAGCGCAAAATGGATCAGCTCCAGTACGATCGTGCGCAGCACATCATACTTGTGTACGTATTCTGAATTGATCTCTTCAAAGATGCGCTGGTAGAATACGGTCACCTGGTTCAGCTGCTCATCGGTCAACTCGAAAATATGCGTGCCGCCAGGCTGAAACAACGTGTACTGGTTCAGATCACCGAACTGGTGAAAAAAATGCTGGTTGAAGATGCAATAGACACCACTGCGGATCCTGTCCAGGTGTTCCCATTTATACGGTATCTGCGGATTGGAGAAAGAGAGCGCCTGTTTCTGCACGTCCACTACCTTATCGGCATAATGCACTTTGCTGTTGCCGATCACCAGCATGATCTTATAATAGTCGCGGCGTTTATAGGGAATGCTGGTGGGTTTGCCTTCTACCAGCGGCTCCAGTTTGAACACGTTGAAGTGGCCGAGCTCGTTGCGGATATTATCCGGCATCCAGTCGAACTTACGGCGGTAAAACTCCTCTATCGTTTCCACTTGGTTCATTGTATACAAATTACTGCAGTTCGTTTATTGTCGCAGGTATTTTTTGTTGAATGCATAAGAGAGGCTCAGGTTCCAGACCAGGTCCTTACTGCCCGTGATATTGCTTTGCAGTCTTTTGTTCAGGAGGGCGCCCAGCGATAAGGGACAGTTCTTCCTGTTCAGCTGAAAAGCGGTGGTCACAAAATAGCCGTCTTCCGCATCGGTCTGTAAATAATACAGCTGTGGCGTAAAACGCAGCTGCAGTTTGGCCGGCAGGGGGATATTGGAAAAACTGGTATTGACCGTAACAAAATGCGTTACCCGGGTAGTGCCCTCATCCAGTCCGCGCGAATACAGGTAATAGGCGCCCAGGCGGATCTGCCGGGTAAGCTGGTAACCGGGATTCAGCTCTGCGGCCAGGTAACGCCTGGCCACGGTATTTTCTGTTTTGATGCCATTGACCAGCACGGTACTGGTCTTGAAATTGAGTGCGGGGTGCATGCCCAGGTTCACCGTAAACCGTTGGCCCTGCAACAGTTTGTAGCGCCACCAGAACAGGAAACTCCAGGGCTTTGCTTCCAGTGAGAACCGCAGTTCGGGTTCAAAACTGAGCCTGCCCCTGCCCGTTGACAGGTTGATGATGGTAGCGGGTTTGCCCAACGAAAAAGTAGGTATCAGCGAAATACCATTGTTGGTCACCAACACAGAACCCGAAAAATGAGCCGCGGTCCTGGCGCTATCCGTTTGCTGTGCAAAAGAGAACGTCACCAACAACAGCAGAGAACTGATCGATACAAACACTCTCCTGAAAGCCATAGGCAATAGATGTTTTTTCAGGATACAAAAGAACGGCGCCTGTTAGGCATGCTCTAATGAAGTTCAAAGAAAAAACTACGATTTTCAAACAATGAGATCCTGTGTTCACCGCCTGCTCAGGAAAAGTAGAAATACAACAGGCCCACCGCCGCCGCGGTCATGACGATCAGGGTGAGGAAACCCAGTGTATTGGACAAACTGGAATTGGTGTGTTCGCCCATGATGGCTTTGTTGTTGCCGATGTGCAGGATGATGGCGATGAGCACCGGTGCGGTCAATCCATACAGGATGGCCGTATAGATCAGCGCCTGTATGGGTGTGATGCCGACGAAGTTCAGCGAGAGTCCCACCAGCAGTGAGAGAATGATGGAGCCATAGAATCCTTTGGCCTGCGAAAAATGTTTATCGAGTCCCGCTTTCCAACCAAAGGTCTCGGCCAGCATATAGGACTGCGAACCCGCCAGCACCGGTATGGCCAGGAATCCCGTACCGATAACGCCGATGGTGAATATGAGATACGTGAGTTTACCCGCCAGCGGCTCCAGGGCTTTGGCGGCCTGGTCTACCGTATCGATCTGGTGTATGCCCCCTTTGAACAGCACCGCACCGGCCGTGAGGATGATGAAGAACATCACGATATTGGAGAAAGCCATCCCGATGTTCACATCCAGCATCATGTTATCGAGGATATGTTTGTCCACCACCACTTTTCTTCTTTTGTGCGCAATGTCTTCCGCCTCCATGGTGGCCTGCCAGAAAAAGAGATAGGGCGAGATGGTGGTACCGAGTATGCCCACCAGTATGGCCAGGAACTCCTTGTTGAAACGGATGGTGGGTACGAAAGTGCTTTTCAACACATCGCCCCAGTTCTGTTCCACCATGAAGGGCACCAGTATGTAGAGCAGCAGGGAAACACATAACCATTTTAGGATCCGCGCAATTTTCCGGTAGGGATAACGGATGATCACATACATGAGCAGGGCGGTGACCACCACACAGTACAACCATTCGGGTATGCCCGGGTACAACATATGCGCCACAGCGCCCATACTTTGAATATCGGAGCCGATGTTCAGCGTGATGGCCGGAAAACCGAACAGCAGCATCAGGTACAATATCGGTTTGGGGTAGTGGTTGCGGAGGGTAACGGTCAGTCCCTTGGAGGTAACGATGCCGATACGTGCACACATTTCCTGTATGGCAGCCATCAACGGGAAAGTGATCATGGCCGTCCATAATGTGGCATAACCGAATTGCGCGCCCGCCTGCGAGTATGTGGCGATCCCGGAGGGATCATCATCGCTGGCGCCCGTGACCAGGCCGGGGCCCAGGACACGCAGGATCTTTTTCCAGCTGTTCTTTCTGTGGTGGTTCCTATGATTCCTCGTTGGCAGCATCGTTCCCGGTCGGTTGCTCTCTGTTTTGGCTGATGATGCCTTAAAATTACGCTTTATATGTGTTGCAGATATCGCTGTTTCAGAACTTCGGGTCATCACAAACACAGGGCCGCCCATACTATGGACGGCCCTGGACTATAGGAAACAAAAAGGGGGGAACCCCTTATTTCAGTTTTTTCAGGATGGCTTTCACATTGTTCTCTATCTGGCGGTCCGATAAACGGCGGCCGTCCACTTCTGAAACGGTCCAGCCCTGCCAGATGGTCTTTTCTGTTTTGGCATCCATCACCGTAATGGTCAGCGTTCCCTCACGGTAGGTCTCTCTCCGCCTGTCGTACCCGATGAACTGCGAAGGATAATACACCGGCACATACCTGCGGCTATACGGACTGAAGAACCAGCGGGTGGCAGGATAAGAATATACCGGGTCGCTCACCAAACGGGTCTCGCGCTGTATATCCACGTCGAACACCAGCAACACATCGGGCTGGCTTTTCGAAAGTGTCCAGCCATTCTGCTGCAGGTTACGGTCAATGCTTTCCCGGATCTTCTGGTCCGAGAGATCGGTCACCCGGGGTTTGTCTGTCAGACTGTCTTTCTGGGTGCCCGTTACCCATGCATAGGTCTTGTAACGGGAGATATCTACGCTATTGTCTTTTTGTACATGGGCAACGCTACTACAGGCAGTTAGCAGTACTACGCTCATCAGGACGCCTGTTATCCATGGCATCGTTTTCATATCCATTGCTTTAAGGATGAACTGATAATAGTACCCGTTCAATGTGTGTGCCGGACTGAAAGCGTGTCAGATAAATATTTGTGAAAGCGGTGATGTTCCACCCTGGGTGCAGAGGGTATTGGCTAAGCCTTTGCTTCTTTGCTATCACGCTGATGGTTGGGGGTTCGTGTCGCTCAGGGCCGCTGGGCCCCGTCCCTGTTCCCGTCCCGCCTGGGCGGGACGTCCACAGGGACTGATTAGTAAATTTTCATCGGTTATCCTGCGTTGGTCGTTTTCTAATAACACATCATGTTATTTCCTAACAATATTGTAGATGGCCACGGGGGGTGAGAAATACTGGTCGTTCTCGTTTTGGCGGGAGATCTTTCTGACTACCGACATACCCTTCACCACTTTACCGAATGTGGCATAACCCTGCCTGTCGGGCACATTTTCGCCGCCATGGTCCAGCCCGGGTTGTTTGCTCAGGCAGATGAAGAATTCGGTGCCCGCTGTTCCGGGTTCTGCACGGGCCAGTGAGAGCACACCTTCATCATGCAGGAGTTGGGTCTGCTCGGTGCTTTCGTGTGGGATACCCGGTATGCGTATGGCCAGTTTGTTATTGGTTTTCCAGATGCCTCCCTGTATCAGCTCCGTTTTGGGTGCATTGGAGGGCTGGTTGTCCATGGTGAGGGCGCGGTAAAAATTGCTGTTATAGTAATAGCCGGAATCCACGTATGATAAGAACGCCGCCACGGTCTTGGGTGCCCGTTGCGGGTAGAGTTCTATGAGGATGTCCCCTTTTGATGTCTGAATCTCGATGCGGGGTCTGTTGGGGTCTTGTTTTTGTTGACAGGCGGAAAAGAAAACAAGAATCGAGAGAAAAACAAGCAGGTTGCGGAGCGAGCTTTTTTTCACCGCGGAGACGCAGAGAGCGGAGAGGTTGCGCGGAGATGAGGGGGGTTGATGGCTCATGGGATGATTTCGAATACAAACATCTGGGTTTTCTCTGCAAGATTGAAATTGTTATCGGACACCAGCACCAATGTTCTGTGGCCGTTGGGCAGGGTGGGGCCGAGTGTCATGCCTTCCACATTGTCCACATAGATGCCCAACGTGTCCATGTTCAGCAGGAGTTTTTTGCGGAGTGGTTTTGCAGGCGGGTGGTTGCGGAGTGAACCATTGTTGCGCACATCGCCGGCCGTTGACAGATCGGTCAGGTAGAGTTTGATGGTGCAGGGCCACCTGCCTGTAGAAAAGGAACGCTCCATCACGATCAGTTGCCTGTCATCCAGCGACAGTATATCCGGCACCCCATTCACCATGAATGCGCCGGCTGGTGTGGTGGGATGGGCAACGGGATCCAGTTTATATGCATACTGCGTCGTGTTCTTTTTGCTGGCCACATCAAAACGATAGATGCGGATCCAGGGTTGATTGTCGGAGAGGTCTGCCCGCGGACCATCCTCGTACAAGGGTTCCTCCACGTTCACCAACAGGCTGCGATAATTACGGGTGAAACTCATGCCCTCCAGCACACCGTTTTGCCGGGGCCCTTTTTCCGTGGCCTGCATGCGAAGATTGGCAGGCAGGGGAAAACTATCGATGAACTTACCTGCGGGTGATATCAGATGGATGGATGGGTTCTGCAGTACCGTATCCTTTCCGCGAATGATCCTTTCGCCCTCGCTGCTCCAGGCAAAACGTTTCCGCAGCGGATCGTAACGCATGGCTTCGGGGTCGGGCGTATGCGCAGGATCTTCTTTGGCGTTGGGATAGGCCTTACCATTGGGCTGCAACAGGGTGGTCACACCCAGCAGGGCCACAGAGTCTACACCCTTTTCCGTGAAAAAGATCTTTGCCGTGTAATAACGCGCCGGGTTAATGGCAGAACGGTCATCGCAGATAAGGTGATATAGACCGGTCCTGCTGTCGTAGTCGATGGACGATAAGCCGCCGACCGTGGTTCCCTGGTAAGAAAGATCATGCGGTATCTCTTTTTCGCCGATCAGTCGCAGGGCGCTGATGGAAAAGGATCCCTGGGTTCTTGGGGACTGGGCAAAAACACTGGTAGCAGCCATAGCTGCTACCAGGTATATTAAAAATCGTCTTTGTTTCATACTGGGCGCTTCTGCACGCAAAATTACTGCGCGATCTGCTGCAGGTAAGCAGAAAGTTTTTGCAGGGAAGCAGCCACAACCGTGATCTGCTCCTGTGCCTCTTTCCAGTTGCGCTGCTCGATGGCCTCACGTACGCCCGGGATGGTCTTTACGCCATACCCGGTATAAAAGCCCGGTGCATACAATGTGTGTTTGTACCAGCTTCTGCGTGGCAGGCCGTTGGCGGTAAGCAGTTGCTGCTCGGCCTGGTACAGAGCTTTGTTGAAGGCTTCGGTATTACCATGGTTGTTCACCGCTTTGCTCCAGGCGTTTGCCAGCTGTTCGGTGGTCTTTTCCAGGTCGGTCAACGCATTCAGCATGGGAGAGAAATCGAGGTAAGGCACTTCAGCTTTTGCCTGTGGCAATTTCTTTTTCTCGGTGGGATCATTGGCCAATGCAAACCCATTGGCGCGGATCAGTTCGTTCTCTGCAGCTGTGTTCTCGCGCATTTGTTCTGTCTGGTTCAGCAGGTCTTTCACATAATCGCTCACGGTCTTGTGCAGGCTCCTGAAATCAAAAGGCAGCACTTCGGCATTGGCCATACGCAAAGCTGCGCGTCCGGCTGTTTTGGCCAGTGCCACACCGTATACAAAACCGGGGTCTTTGAAACGGCTGTAGTCATCGTATGAATCGTAGATGGAATGGTATTCACCGCCATCATCCTCACCACCATAACCAATATTCAAAGAGGGAATGCCGGCGTGCTGGATGAAGGAGGAATAGTCGGAGCCCGAACCCATGGCATTCACTTTGAAGCTGGGCTTCGCCAATGCTTCTTTTTTGGCCTTGGCGCTGGCAGCGTTCACGGCGTTATTGGCCTTTACGCGTTCGAATACAGAAACATTTGTCTGCGGGTCGGTGACATCCTTACTGATCTCGGTGACCAGTGTCTCCAGCGCATGTGATCCCTCCACACCCAGGAACCCGCGGCCATTGCCGTCTGAGTTGATGTATACCACGGTCTTCTGTTGCAGTTCACTGATATGGTCTTCCACCCATTCGGTGGAGCCGAGCAGTCCGGGTTCCTCTGCATCCCAGGCGCAATACACCAGTGTGCGTTTGGGCTTCCAGCCGGTTTTTACCAGCTGACCGATGGCCTGTGCTTCTTCCAGTAAAGCTGCGGCACCGCTGATGGGATCATTGGCGCCATTGACCCAGGCATCGTGGTGATTACCGCGGATGACCCACTGATCGGGATATTGTGAGCCCGTGATCTTTGCGATGACATTATACGCAGGTTGTAATTTCCAGTCGAAATCCACTTTCAAATGCACTTTGCTCTTACCCGGACCCACATGGTACGTGAAGGGCAATGCGCCTCTCCATTCTGCCGGCGCCACGGGACCTTCCAGCGCTTCCAGCAAAGGTTTGGCATCGTGGTAGCTGATGGGTAATACCGGTATCTTCAGCAGGTTGGGTGCTTCGAGACGGTTCAGCCTTTTGGCGTTTTCGGTAGCACCGATATTGGGTGTCAAAGGATCGCCGGGATAGATCACCATATCCATGATGGACCCGCGCTGCACCCCATATTCATTCTTGAATGCGCCTTTCGGATATACTTCTCCCTGGTAGTAACCATCGTCTTTGGGATCTGAATAAATGATGCAACCGATGGCCCCATGCTCCTGTGCCACTTTGGGTTTGATGCCGCGCCAGCTGCGGCCATACTTGGCGATCACGATCTTTCCCTTCACATCAATGCCCAGGCTCTCCAGCACTTCGTAGTCCTGTGGCAATCCATAGTTCACGAATACCAGCTCACCGGTAACATCGCCATCCGCACTCCATGCATTGTAAGTGGGCAGCTGGTCCGCCTGGTCAGAAGTGGCATCTTCTTTTAACGCGGGTTCTTTCAGCAATGCTTTGTATACGGTAGGTGATAGCATTTCCAGCACCCTTGTCTTGGGTGTGGGAAACAATACCTGGTAGGTCTCCAGTTTGGCATCCCATCCATAGGCTTTGAACTTGTTCAGGATATTCTCTGCCACAGCTTTTCCGCCTGCAGAGCCCACATGGTGTGGCACGGCCGACAGGTCCTTGATGGCCTGGCCCACTCTTTCGGCACTCAGTTGCGCATCGAATTTCTGTTCCAGCTGTTTCTGTTCAGCAGCCGATCGCTCAGTGAAACCGGTCAGGGTCTTTTGTGCCGACAACGGGGCATTAAAAGCCAGTGCGGCAATGACGCCGCAAACAATAACTCTTCTCATGGTATGGGGTTGGGGTTGGTTGATGTAGCAATTTACGGAATTGAGGGAATGAGTTGATTGGCTAATGTGGTAATGTGCTAATTGCAGTGGTGAGTAGTGAATGGGGTAGCGGGGTTCTGCCAACGCGTCAAGATCACAAACCACTGACCAGCCAACATGCTAATGCGCCAATACGCCAACGCGCCAAGGATCACCGAAACATTGGTGGGTGCATTTCGTCCCATTGGGTGGCGTCCTGGTAGGCTTTGGCGGCGGATAGTATCGTGGCTTCGTCGTACAGTTTTCCGATCAGGGTGATGCTGGTGGGCAGGTTACTGCGTTTGTCGAAACCGGTGGGCATACAAACCACCGGGTGCCCGGTAAGATTGGTGATGGCGCCCTGGTTGCCGCTGCCGCGGGTGGGGCAGATCAGCACATCTACCTCCTTCATGGTTTCGTTCATCAGTTGCATGAGCAGGTAACGATGACGGTTGGCATTGATGTATTCCACCGCAGGTACAAAACGCGATGTGCGGAAACTGTTGGGCCAGTCATATTTTCCCTGGCGCGTCATTTCATCGTCGAGGTTCGTGCGTGTGAAATCATCAAAGGCCGCTGCACATTCGGCGCCGATCACAATGTCCATGATGGCATAGTGATACTGGCCACTGTCCGGGAAGTTCACCGGCACCAGTTCTACCCCCATTTGTCTGTAGGCCTCCAACACTTTCCATTCGCTGCGGGTGGTATCGGTAATGCGGTCGTAATAATTCTTGGCATAACCCACACGCATCTTTTTGATGTCGGCCTTTGCATCGTAGTTGAAGGGTTTGGTAACAGCGCTTTGGTCTAACCCATCCGTGCCATGTATATAGTTGAAAACAACAGCTGCATCTTCGGCGCTTCTACAGATAGGGCCCACTTTATCCAGGCTCCAGCTCAGGGTCATGGCGCCACTGCGGCTGATCCTGCCGAACGTGGGCCGCAAACCGGTTGCCCCGCAGGTAGAAGCCGGCGATACAATAGAACCCCAGGTCTCCGTGCCGATGGCAAAAGGTACCAGTCCGGCCACGGTTGCAGAAGCGGAACCTGCAGAAGAGCCCGATGAACCTGTTAACGGGTTCCAGGGATTTTTGGTCCTTCCGCCATACCAGTAATCGCCCATGGCCAATGCACCCAGTGTAAATTTGGCCACCAGTACCGCACCGGCATTCTGCAATTGTGTGTATACGAACGCATCCTGTTCTATCACCTGGTTGCGGTAAGGTGCGGCACCCCAGGTGGTGCGGGTACCTTTTACGGCAAACAGGTCCTTCAGTCCATACGGGATGCCGTGCAGGGGTCCGCGGTATTTTCCTGCGGTGATCTCCTCATCGGCGCGCTGTGCCTGCTGCATAGCGATCTCTTCGGTGACCGTGATCACACATTGTAAGGTATCTCCGTATTGGCGGATGCGATCAATGAAAAACTTCGTGAGCTCCACCGAACTGATCTGCCTGTTCTTGATCAGCGATGCCAGCTGCAGGATATTGAGGAATGCCAGCTCGTTCCTGTTCTCGGGCAGTTTTATTTTGGCGGGTATCTTCCAGTGTTGTTTTTCCTGTTTTTCGTTGAACTGCATGCCTGGCAATACAGGGCTTTGCCACAAACTCATGGGCACATGATTGTTCAATGTCTTCTGGTGCATGAGGCGATAGAGCAACAGGTTCTCCTTGACACCGTCATACATACTGTCGATCTCCTGCTGCGTAAAATTGAGATCGATGAGCCGCGCTGCAGCAGGCAGGTCATTCTTGGTAAGACTGTCCTGTGCAAGACCTGCTGTGGCAGTGAATAACAGAATGGCAATGACAATTTTTTTCATAACAGTTGTTTTAGGAAGTGAATCTTACCCAGAGATGATCATCCACCAGTTCGTTGTTCTTGAACGATGCTTTGCGGTGTATGGCTTCCAGTTGAAATCCGTTTTTCTGCAACACTTTCATGGAAGCTTTGTTCGATGCAAATACATGCGCCTCTATGCGCACCATATCTGTTTGGGTTTGGATGAATTGTACCAGCTGTTTCACCGCTTCGGTGGCGATGCCTTTTCCCCAGTAGGGTTGTCCCACAAAATACCCGATCTCTATGTTGCGGCGCGAGATATCTGTCTGCAGCGTGGCACCGATACTGCCCGCGATCTTCCCGTTGTACACGATGGCGAAATTGAGCACAGGTCGCTGTGTATTCACATGTGCGATCCATTGCAATGCATCCATCACGGTATAAGGACTGGGCAACGCATCCCTCACCTGGTTCCAGATCTGCCGGTTATTGGCCACCGATGCCAGCTCCTGTGCGTCCTGTTTTTGCCAGGGGCGCAGTATCACTGTATCCATATCAGATCTTGCGGTTTAGATAGCCACCATAATCGGGCAGCGTGCAGGTATACTCTTCGTGCATGAACGGTGAGGTCATCACAAAATCCGCCGTGGCGCGGTCGCAGGCCATGGGTATGTTCCAGGCCACACATAAACGCAGCAGGGCCTTTACATCACTGTCGTGCGGTTGTGCCTCCATCGGGTCAAAGAAAAAGAACATCATATCGATCTCGCCATTAGCGATCATGGCGCCGATCTGCTGGTCGCCGCCTAGTGGACCGCTCAACAGTTTTTTAACGGGCCTGTCAAGCGTTTCTTCCAGTAAACGACCGGTGGTACCGGTAGCGAAGAGTTCATGTTTGGCCAATTGTACACTGTTGTGTTTGGCCCATTCGAGCAGGTCTGATTTTTTATGGTCGTGCGCCACCAGGGCGATCCTTTTGCGTTTGCCGAGTATTTTGGTCTGAGACATGTTTTTATGATTGATACCTGGTATGAAGGTAAGGTAACCGTAGTTTATAAAATGACCGGTTCTGCACGCTTCACAGAAAAATTCCTGGAGGACCGAACCGTGATATAGGCAGCAAATGGCGCGAGCAGGAAAAACAGCCATACCGACGAAGGACTGGCACCCAGTTGCAGGCAAAACAAACACAGCAAAAGCAGGTAGACGGGATAGAGCAGTAACAGGGAACCGAACAGAACCGAATCATAAAAGACCGTTCCGGTCGTTTTTTGGCGGATCAGGTGTTTCAGTGGATAATACAATGGCGCATGTATCAACCAGCCCGGCACAGCGGCAAAATAAGAAAGGGCCGTCTGTAACACCGGTGTACCCTGTGTTGCGGCCGGCATCGCTATTCTGGGAAGCAGCTCATCCAACAAACGTCTATTAAAATGTTGCAGGTTGCGCGCCTCATCGGTAAAAGGAAAGAGTTGATCGGGTGTGATCGGGTCACCCAACTGTATCAGCACTTCTTTGCCGAAAGAAACAAAAGAATCATAGCCAATGCCCACCGGCAGTACGGAAAATTGCGGAAGGTGCCGGTTGTTCCAGGTTATGCGGGCCGCTCCTTTTTTAAAGGGTTGCAGTTCATGTTTGTTCACGCAGATGCCCTCTATGAAGATCAGGACGATGCCGCCCGATGCCAGTATCTCTGTGCTCCGACGAAAAGCCTCTTCGTTC
Source organism: uncultured Sediminibacterium sp. (assembly GCA_964460235.1). GTDB lineage: Bacteria > Bacteroidota > Bacteroidia > Chitinophagales > Chitinophagaceae > Sediminibacterium. The sequence goes on from CAYWPM010000009.1 coordinate 14,971, forward strand.
AGGTGCAGGTTCTCTTTTCCCTCGCTCAGGCGATATACGGGTATCATATTGAGCAGCCGGAGCAGGACATTGTGCCAGGGCCTGTGAAATGCATCGCCCCTTGCCAGGAAATGTACCGGCCTGGGAAACTGGGCACCGATGATGATAGCATCCAGAAAAGAATTGGGGTGGTTGGCCACCAGCAGCAGCGGACCGGCGGTCTGCAGCGAGCCCTTACCCGTTAGGGTGGTCCTTGTGCAGAAGATCCGTAAAGCCAGCCGGACGAATATTTTAACCAGGGAGTATAACAATGCCCGAGAATTAAGCTTCTCAATATAACGAATGCCCGGCAAGCATCCCGCAGAATTTGCGGACCGGCCAACAGACAGTTTGGCCCCAAGAAGTACCCGATCACCAACTCACCATTCACGACTCACGACTCACGGCTGACGGCTCGCAAAGGCGCGGTGGTTTTTCGCTGCGTATTCTCTGCCTCTCCGCGGCTCTGCGGTGAAAATAAACCCACCGAGGTCCCAAAATTGGCAGTATTAAGTGTTTATCACTATTCCAATTTAGAAAATAGCTAATTCGGGGGGCAAAATCCCTCTCTCTGGGAACAAAAAAACCACCGCATCCCTGCGGTGGTCTTACTAACTAACCCATCAAAACAAGTCTTATGCTTCTGTTGCCAACGTCACTTCGGAGATCTTGGCCCTGATCTTGGCTTCAATTTCATTGGCCAGTTCAGGATTATCGTGCAGCAGGCCCTTCACAGCATCCCGTCCCTGCCCCAGTTTATTACTTTCATAGCTGAACCAGGAGCCACTTTTCTGTACGATCCCCAGTTCCACGCCCATATCAATGATCTCACCGAGTTTGCTGATACCTTCTCCGAAAATGATGTCGAATTCAGCGGCACGGAATGGAGGCGCCACTTTGTTCTTCACCACTTTCACCTTAACGTGGTTACCCACGGCTGCATCACCATCCTTGATCTGCGTCATACGTCGGATATCGAGTCGCACAGAAGCATAGAACTTCAGTGCATTACCACCGGTGGTGGTCTCTGGATTACCGAACATGACACCGATCTTCTCACGAAGCTGGTTGATGAATATACAGACGGTATTGGTCTTATTGATGGTGGCGGTGAGCTTACGCAGCGCCTGGCTCATCAGCCTGGCATGCAGGCCCATTTTACTGTCGCCCATCTCACCTTCCAGTTCACTTTTGGGAACCAGTGCGGCCACTGAGTCGATCACCACCACATCCAGTGCACCGGAAAGGATCAGCCTGTCGGCGATCTCCAGGGCCTGCTCACCGTAGTCGGGTTGTGATATCAGCAGGTTATCAACATCCACACCCAGTTTCTGGGCATAGGAACTATCAAAAGCATGTTCGGCGTCGATGATGGCGCACATACCTCCTTTTTTCTGTGCTTCAGCGATCACATGGATGGCCACTGTGGTCTTACCAGAAGATTCCGGTCCATATATCTCTATGATCCTTCCTTTTGGCAGACCACCCACACCCAGCGCGGCATCCAGCCCGATCGAACCGGTCGAGATCACTTCCATTGGTTCCTGGCTCTTCTCGTTCATCATCATCACACTGCCTTTACCATAGTCTTTGTCGATCTTGTCGATCGTCAGCTTCAGCGCCTTTAGCTTTTCTGCATTGCTCATTGTCTTAGAATTTAAGGATCAAAATTAATGGGAACGTAAAAGTAGCTCTTTTTTCTTATTAACACTAATTTTTTTAGTATTTTTTTTACTAACGTATTTAGTTGATACTTATTATGTCTATTGGAAGCTTCCCGGGTCCATAAAACTAGGGGGCCGCAGCTGTGGCCGCAATCGTATAAATACCTGTTCGGGAGGGTTTTTTAACGGTTGGGACGAAGCCAACAGGATTTGTTAAATCAGGGGCACAGAAAACACCATCTCTCCGGCTCCCTTACCTTGCAACTGGTTTCGGGTCATTTCTTAGCCAATCGTCTATATGCTGAAACAGTTTTTTCTGACAGGTCTTCTGGGGTTCCTCTCCTTTCTGTGCCAGGCACAGGAAAACTGGAAACTGACGGGGGAGCGCGATGGGATCAGGACCTACTCACAAAAAAGCAGCAACACTAAATTGAATGTGGTAAAACTGGAAGCGGTGTTCCAGACAACACTCTCTCAGTTGACCGCTGTGATCGCAGACGTGGCATCGTACGACGATTGGGTCTTTAACAGCCGCTCCACCCGTTTACTGAAACAGGTCTCCCCTTCGGAGTTATATTATTATTCGGAAGTGGTCTTTCCCTGGCCCGCCATCAACCGTGATTTTGTATCACATGTGGTCATCAGCCAAAACCCTGTTAGCAGGGAAGTGAACATCAAAGCCAGCAATGTAAGCGGATGGGAACCGAAGAAGGATAAACTGGTGCGGATCGACCATTCAGAAGGAAGCTGGCAGTTGACCCCTGTTTCGAATAAGGAAGTACGCGTGGTGTATACTTTGCAGGTGGATCCCGGTGGCGACCTTCCGGCCTGGATCATCAATTCCTTTTCTGCCAGGGGGCCGGTGCAAACATTTAAGAACCTTCGCACGCAGCTTACCAAAACGGCCGCAACTGTAAAAAAGCTCTCTTTTATTGTGGATTGAAGGATAGGGATTTTCCTCCTGTACTGTAGATACTACCATCATCCAACGGCAAAACCGTTCAGCATTTGTTCATCGGTATTCTGATGCTTAGGTTCTATCTTGGTTTCAAACAATTGTTATGAGACCCATCCTGTTTTTTTCCTGGCTCCTGTTCTGTGTCAGCGTGGTAAAAGCGCAACCACCCAAAGTGAATCCCATCATCCGGTCGTATGGATCTGTCTGGGAGATCCCCAACGCAACAGAGAAGCCGGATAAAAATACGGAATACAAGATCCTGGTGGATATCACCAACCACGCAGAGAGACCCGATACACTGAACCTTTACCTGGAAGCCATTGCCACACTGATGAACCTGCACGGATCGGCGGGTGTACCGGCCAGTAACCTGAAAGTGGTGGTGGTGATCCACAAGATGGCTACTTTCTCCATACTGAACCAGGAAAAATACCGGCAGAAATTCAAAACGGACAATCCCAACCTGCCACTGATCTCAGAACTGAGTAAGGCAGGTGTGCAGTTTTTCGTATGCGGACAGAACCTGGTCCGGGGAAAACTCACCGAGAACGACATCACGCCGGAAGTGAAAGTGGCCACTTCTGCTTTGACTACACTTACCAGCTACCAGTTAAAAGGGTATGCACTGATCAATTTCAAATAGACGGAACTGTATTACCCGATCAATCCTGCCTGGCGGCTGATCTCCATCATGCGGTCCATGGATCTTTTTGCCTGTAAACGCAGGTTCTCATCCATCACCAGTTCCGGTTGCTCATACTGCATACAGAGATAGAGTTTCTCCAGCGTATTCAGCTTCATATGCGGGCAATCGTTGCAGGCACAGTTGTTGTTAGGCGGCGCGGGTATGAAGGTCTTATTGGGGCTGTTATGCTGCATCTGGTGCAGGATACCGGTCTCAGTTGCTACAATGTATTCCTGCGAGCTGTCGGTCTCTGAATATTTCAGCAATTGTGTGGTACTGCCGATATAATCTGCAATGGCCAGTATCGGATCTTCACATTCCGGGTGAGCGATCAGTTTGGCTTTCGGGTGACGGACCTTCAGTTTAGTGATCTTTTCCAGGCTGAAGATCTCATGCACCATACAGGCGCCATTCCACAACACCATATTGCGGCCTGTTTTTTTATTGAGATAAGCACCCAGGTTCTTATCGGGTGCAAAGATGATGGGCTGTTCCTTAGGTACGCTTTCGATGATCTTTTCGGCATTACTGCTGGTACAGATGATATCGCTCAGGGCCTTGATCTCTGCGCTGCAGTTGATATAGGAAATGACCAGGTGGTCGGGGTATTTGGCTTTAAAGGCCTTGAACAAAGGTGCAGGTGCGCTGTCGGCCAGGGAACAACCGGCTTTCAGGTCGGGCAGCACCACTTTTTTGGTGGGGTTCAGGATCTTGGCTGTTTCGGCCATGAAGTGTACACCGGCAAATACGATAAGGTCGGCATTGGTCTTACTGGCCTGTTGCGCCAGCCCAAGGCTATCGCCAATATAATCTGCCACATCTTGTATATCGGGTTCCTGGTAATAGTGGGCGAGTATGACCGCATTTTTTTCTTTCTTTAGGCGCTCAATCTCGGCAAATAAATCCAGACGCGGATCAATTTCTATGTCTAAAAATCCTTTTTCTAAAACGCTATCGTTATTGATGTTCATAAGACTTGTAATAGTATTTAATAATACCTTTTTATTTAAATAAACTACTATTATTAGGGCTGTGGATATCGGGATAACTTACTTATCCCCAGAGCCCAAAGGTAATTACCCTTGGCTTATACACAGTAATTCACAATCTGATCCACAGATATTTTTACATTCTGTATTGATTTGGGCTGTTTTATGAACATCGGTGGATTATCCAATTCACATGAGCCTGTTTTCACTATCCACTTTTACGGCACTGTGAATTAACAGGGATAAAGAGCAAGTGAATTCTGGCTCAACCAGTTATAGGATACGATCCGGAAGAGTTTATTCCAGTTCTTTCCACATAAGTCAGGGTAAAAAACCGATTTCTCCACCGGATTTCCGGGTTATGAACAGGCCGATGTGGAAATCCCTTTCCCCGATCTGGCAGGTATGGGGGCTTGGGTAGGGTTGTTCTGTTTTAAGGGTCGGTGATCCGGTTCCGGAAGCCTTCGGTACCCTCTTCCGGGAAAGCTTGTTATTCTTAGACTTAACCCTGTTATCCACAATTTGTTCTAATGTTTTATTCCCCTATTTTTGCCTCCCCTTTACATTCGGGATAAAACCATTAATAAAAGTATTATGTCTGTTATTCAAAGTATTCGTGACAAAGGTGCGTGGATTGTATTCGGTATCATTGCGCTGGCCCTGATCGCTTTCATTCTGCAGGACGGTGTTGGCCGCGGCGGAAGAGCTTTTTCCAATACCAGTGTCATCGGTAAGGTGAACGGTAAGAATATTGAGCGTGGTGATTTTGAAGAGCAGCTGGCCATGCAGGAGCGTATGTACGGTCCGCAGGGTGCCCAGCGTGAGCAGCTGATCGGTTCTACCTGGAACCAGGCTGTTGAGAAGATCGTACTGAACCAGGAATACGAGAAACTGGGTCTGCAGGTATCTCCGAAAGAATTGACCGATATCCTTTTCGGTGAGAACTCTCCGTTGAGGAATGAATTCACTGATCCCAACACCGGTCAGTTCATGGCCAACAATGCCCGTGAAGCTTTTGCACAGATCAAAAAGAGCAAGAATGCTGAGCAGATCAAAATGATCAACAGCGTTTATATTGAACCTTCCATTGAACAGACATTACGTAATAAATACCAGAACCTGCTGATGCAGGCAGCTTATGCCCCTAAATGGATGCTGGAAAAACAGCAGGCAGATAACAATGCCGTGACCTCTTTCTCTTATGTATACGTTCCTTATGCGGCAGTTTCTGACAGCTCTGCCAAAGTAAGCGATGAAGAGATCAATGCTTATGTGAAGAAACATCCGAACGAATACACCAAACTGGAAGAGACCCGCAACATTGCCTATGTTACCTACAGTTCTGCACCCAGCAGTTCAGACTCTGCTGCAGTACTGAACCAGGTGCTGGCTTTGAAGAATGAATTCGCTGCCACTTCGGATGTAGAGGCTTTCCTGAACAAGAACAGCACAGAAGTACCTTATTATAACAGCTATTTCAGCAAAACACGTATGCAGCAGCTCAATAAAGACTCGCTGGTACGTATTCCCGTTGGAACCGTTTATGGTCCTTATGTGGATGGATCCAATTATGTGCTTGCCAAAATGGTGGGTGTGAAACAATGGCCCGACAGTGTTAGGGTTCGTCATATCCTGGTAGCTACCTCAGACCCCAGAAGTGGACAGCAGGTTCGTCCGGACAGCCTGGGTAAGAAACTGATCGACAGCATCCAGACCGCGATCAAAAGCGGTGCTGATTTCGGTGCACTGTGCACCAAATATTCCGATGATGGCGGAAGCAAGAACAATGGCGGTGTGTATGAATATTTCCCTCAGGGACAGATGGTGATCCCATTCAATGATTATGTATTTGATAATCCGGTTGGATCAAAAGGTGTGGTAAAAACCGACTACGGTTACCATTATGTAGAGATCCTGGGTCAGAAGAACAGTGCCCCGGCCTATAAGATCGCTTACCTGGCCAAACCCATCTTTGCCAGCAATGAGACCGTTTCTGCTGCAAATACTGCTGCTTCACAGTTCGCTGTGGCCAGTAAGGACGCTAAAAAATTCAATGCCAATGCCTTGAAAGACGGAAGGCAGGTATTGAATGCCAACGACATCAAACAGAATGATTTTGCCGTGACCGGTCTGGGCCAGAGCCGCCAGCTGGTTCGTTGGGTATATGAACACAAGGCCGGTGAGGTTTCTGAACCTTTCGAGATCGGCGACCGTTTTGTGGTTGCTGTTGTAAGTGCAGTGAACAAAGCCGGATTGGCTTCTGCTGCTGAAGCAAGGCCTACCGTTGAAACGATCGTAAGGAACGAGAAAAAGGCCAAGCAGATCATTGAGACCAAATTCAAAGGCAATTCACTGGAAGCCTATGCCAGCAGCACCGGAGCACCGGTATTGCGTGCCGACAGCCTGAGCTTTACCGCTCCTTTCATCACCGGTGTGGGAAGTGAACCCAAGATCGTGGGTGCGGCTTTCAATAAGACCCTGGTGGGTAAAGCCAGTGAACCCATTGCTGGCGCTACGGGTGTGTTCTCCATCAAAGTGGAGTCAACCGGAGCCAAAACAGAAGCAGTTGACCAGGCCACCATTAAACAAAGCCTGATCCAGAGCGCTAAAATGGCATCTTACCGTGGACTGGATGCGCTGAAAAAAGCCGCCAGCATCAAGGATAACCGAGCCAAGTTCTATTAACAGACAGATCTCTTTTCTGAAGCCCGGCCATAGCGCCGGGCTTTTGTTTTACGGATACCGAAAACAAAAGCACCGGGATATCTGTAATTTTACCGTGTAAAGCATACTTCATGAGTGAGACCTTTGTGAATAAAGTTTCGGAAAGCGGACTGGTCAGCTTTGACCTGGAAGAATATTATCCAAAAGGCGAGATCAAGACCTTTGACCTGAAGGAATACCTGTTCATGGGCCTGATACTGAAAGAAAAGGATTTTCGCGCCGCATTACAAAGTACCGACTGGACGGTTTACCAGGATGCCTATGTGGCCATTACCTGTACGGCCGATGCCATCATTCCCATGTGGGCCTATATGCTGGTGGCCAGTTACCTGCAACCTTTTGCCAAAGAAGTGGTGTTTGGCGACGAAAAGAAACTGGTGAGTACCCTGCTGCTGAAGAACCTTGCTGCTGTGAAAGGGGAGGATTATACCGACCAGCGTGTTGTGGTAAAGGGTTGTGGTGAAGTAGCTATTCCGGAAACGGCGTATGTGGAGATCACCAATAAACTCAGGCCTTTTGTAAAAAGCATCATGTACGGTGAGCCCTGCAGCACTGTTCCTATCTACAAGAAAAAAGCCTGAGACCCTGCCATTTATGGCAGATTTTGACCAGTCGTCCCGTTTTAACAGCTCCGGACCTGCCGGATGCGGAATTGGTATTAGTTTTGTTACTGATAACAAAAAGGAGGTTCCTATGAAACGTGGAATTTTACCCATTCTCTTCGTTTTGCTTGTTACAATGACACAGGCACAAAGCGCCGAACTGTTGCCAGACCAGAATCCGAATTACCAGATCAGCCAGCAGAAGTACATGAACCAGAAGGATTCCCTTCTGAGCTGGTCCAATACCACCCTACAGAATACGTATAAGGCTTATGACTGGAGAGAGGCCCGCGAAGAACGCCGGGCAGAAAGACGGTCTTACCGCAGACAATCGGCCTTGTTCGCTCCCTCACTGAATTTTGGTTACCCATACGGCTGGAACAGTTATGGATATGGCGCCTACAACCCATACAACTGGAACCGCTGGGGCATCAGTCGCCCGTTCATCGGTTTCCGGTCCGGTAACTGGTGGTTCGGATTTTGACCCGACCGGCTATCACACCTAATACAAACGCAATAAGGAAATATCTATGAAACGTACAGCTTTACTTTTATCCGTTACCACAGCCCTGTTCTTTGCATCCTGTTCCAACCGTACGGTTACCCGCATCGATCCCGCAACACAGATCGACCTCAGCGGCAACTGGAACAATACGGACAGCCGTTTGACCGCAAAAGAGATCACCGGACAGATCCTGAATGAGAAATGGATCAGCAACCATGTTAGCGCCAAAGGGAAAAAACCTGTGGTCATCGTGGGTATGATCACCAATAAGAGTCATGAACATATTGAAGCAGAAACCTTCATGAAAGACCTGGAGATCGCTTTCATAGAATCAGATAAAGTGGGCCTGGTGCAGAGTGGAAAAAAACGTGAAGAGATGCGCGCCGAAAAGGCCGATCAGCAAACCAATGCCTCTCAGAGCACCATGAAGAAGTTTGGACTGGAAAAAGGGGCCGATTATATCCTGCAGGGAAGCATCAATTCCATTGTTGATGCTTTTAAACGCCAGAAAACGGTTACCTACCAGGTGAACCTGGAACTTACCAACATTGAGACCAACGAAGTGGTCTGGATCGGTGAGAAAAAGATCGCAAAACTGGTTAAGAACTAAGGACCGGTATTTTACCGCGGCTGAAATCCCTCTCTCATGAAGAAGACACTGAAACGGGCATGGATAGCATGGCTATGTGTGCCCGTTTTATTTTCCTGCGCTACCTACAATAATAAGATGTCGGGCTTTTATAACAGCATCGGCCAGGCAGATTATTACCGTGCCAAGAGCCTGCTGGAACAGAACAGCCTGCTGCAGCACGACAGGAACAGGTTGTTGTATTATATGGAAAAGGGTAGGATCTATCACTTGCTGGGTTCTTACGACAGCAGTAACCTTTACCTGAACCTTGCCGATAATTTCATTGAACAAAAAAAGAGAACGCTGGGCGATGTGGTAGTGAGTAACCTGTTGAACCCCATGATGCAGACCTACCTGGGTGAAGATTTCGAAAGGTTCCTCCTGCATTATTATAAAGCGCTGAACTACCTGTATAAGGGCGATGTATCCGAAGCAGTGGTGGAAGCCAGGAGGATCACGCTGAGCACGCAGGCACAGCAGGATAAATTCAAACCCAATGCCGACCGTTATACCGAGGACGCTTTTGCCCTGATCGTTCAGGGGTTGATCTACGAGGCGGCGGGTGAGATCAACAATGCTTTCATCTCTTACCGGAATGCCACAGACCTGTTCCTTTCTGCACAGGGCCCTAATTATTATGGGGTAAGAATGCCGGAGCAACTGAAGATCGATCTTCTGAGAACAGCCAGCCAGATGGGTTTTTCAGATATGGTCGATGTATACCAGCGTAAACTGAACCGCATGTACCAACCAGCACCCACTGCTGAAGGCGGAGAGCTCATCGTGTTCTTTGAAAGAGGGATGGTACCGGAGAAAACGGAACAGAATTTTGTACTGATGCAGCAGGGCAACGGCAATGGTGTTTTCCTGTTCAACAGCCAGTATGGAAGTTTTAATGTTCCCATAGATTTTTCGGCAGCAAGGATCTCGCCGAACCATTCGCGACTGAACGAATTCAGGACCATCCGCGTGGCGGTTCCTTCGTATACACCGAGGGTCTATCCTTTTGCTGAAGCTGCCGTTACGGTCAACGGACAGAAATTCACAGCTGAATTAGCGGAAGACCTTAACACGCTTGCACCAGAGATCCTGAAAGAAAGGATCCTGAAAGAAGTGACCGCTGCGCTTACCAGGCAGATCACCAAGAAACTCACAGAAGTTGGTGCCTCGGCCGTGGCCAGAGAAATTTCAAAAGGCAGCAGTAAAGAAAAGGATGACAGGAAAAAAGAACGGAACGCTGAAACCGCTGCGCTTACTGCAGGGTTACTGGTGAATCTGTTCAACACGGCCACCGAAAAAGCGGATACCCGCAATTGGCAATCATTACCCGCCACGATCCAATATGTACGGGTGCCATTACAGAAAGGAATGAATCAACTTTCGCTTCAGCTCGGACGCAATGTAAAGAATATCACGGTCCAGGGAAAGGGTGATCTGCAGTTCTATAACTGGGCGGTGAGTCACTAAGCTCTTTTTCTGGATCCCACTTCTTCAAAACGATTATCGTAATCCGTTCTAACCGTACCGAACACCCGGTCCCAGAACAGGAAATAGAGCCCATAGTTCCCGGTAAAGTATTGGTGGTGCTGGTTATGGTTGACAGATGTGTTGATCCATTTACCAATCGCTGTTTTACTGAAACCCTTCGGATATAATTCATACCCCAGGTGTCCGTATACATTGTAAACGATCATGATGAGAAAAAAGATCAACAGGTGCGTCTTGTGTATGGGTATGGTGAACATGAATATGACCACGATGCCCACTTCTACAATGGCTTCCAGCGGATGAAATGCATATGCCGCCCAGGGAGATGGATTCGTTGATTTATGATGCACGAGATGAAACCACCGGAACAAAGACTTGTGGTGCATGAGCCGGTGTGTAAAATAGAAATAGGTATCGTGCATGATGAGCATGATCGGGAATGCCAGGAAATAATAGAACCACCCGTATGTTTCGATCGAATAGTACCGCGTGGTATGCGGGGCAACCTGTGGATGTTTGAACAGGATCACAGAAACGAAGGAGAAGATACAGATGGTGAGCACAGAGTAAGTTATTTCACGCAGGTAATCTGCATACCGGGGAAAACGTAACTGGATCTTTTTATAGAAGAACCGGTTGCGCCAGAGTACATAAAAGAGGAGAAAGGCAAAGCCCGCTATCATAAAATAACGCCCGCCGATCAGCCAGCTACTCTGGAAAAAGAAGGTCCAGTTCATACTTAAATATAGGACAAGATGAAAAAGAGAAGGCTTTTTGTTAACTTAAACCTATGAAAAACAAGTCTTTTCTGCCAGTTTCCACCGTTCTGGTGCTTCCGGGGGTCTATGCCATCACCAGGTGGTTCATGATCGATGCCACGAGTAAGGGAAAGGAAATGTCGGAAATGGAGGCTTTGTATACATCCGTACTTCCCTTTTTTCAGTCTTCTTTTGCTTATCAAAAACTGGTTTTACTGGCACTGGCTTCTGCGGCCCTTTACTTCATCTTACAAAACCGGACCCTGGTCAGGGATTCTTTTCTCCGGCGAAGCTGGCGTCGGCTGGTGCTGGTACTGTCTTTACTTGAGATATTTTTTCTCCTCTTCGCTATGATGTAACAAGGCTCAGCTGTTCATGAATTGCTGCAGACCCAGTTTGGCTTTTCGTTGTATGCTGCGGTTCATCCAGGGCGACCATCCGAATAACAAGCCCGGCAAACCAAAAGCCTGTCTCGACCAGCGATAGATGTCAAAAGCATCGGTATGTTCAATGATCAACCCGTCCTTAAAACGCATATGCGCCGTTATGCGGTTCACCACCCTGCGGCCGGTTTTTGAGAACAGGTAGGATGCGGTCCAGTCGCAGGTGGTATATTCCTCATCCAGTAGCTTGATATTGCCATACACCAGCGAAAAATCCCGGGCACGTTTGCACAACATTTCCCACATGGCGCGTGTCTCTGTGATATCGAGCAGGCCAAAGACGGGATCGTTAAAGACCGCTTCATCGTGGTAACAGGCCTGCATGGTGGCATAATCCAGCTGTTGGAATGCGGTGTAGAAGCGGTGTATGGTCTCTTCGTTGGTCATGGCGTAGGTTACTTCGTTTTAATAAGGATCAGTGTGCTTCGAGCCAGTTGCTGCCCATGCCCACTTCTGCTTCTACCGGAACTCCGTTGGGCAGGATCATGGCGTGGGTCATGTTATCGATGATGAGTTTTTTCAGGTCATCCACTTCTTCCTTCACCGCATCAAATACCAATTCATCGTGCACCTGCAGGATCATTTTAGATTTCCAGTCTCCCTTTTTCATCTCATGATAGATGCGGATCATGGCCAGTTTGATCATGTCGGCCGCAGTTCCCTGTATGGGTGAGTTGATGGCGTTGCGCTCGGCATAACCCCGAACGGTGAAGTTGGAAGAGTTGATGTCTTTCAACCAGCGCTTCCTTCCCATCAACGTCTGCACATAACCGTTTGCCTTGGCAAAGCGGACAGTATCGTCCATATAGGAAGTGATGCCCACAAATTCCTTTTTGTAATTATCAATGATCTCTTTGGCTTCGGTCCTTGAGATACCCAGGTTGTCGGCCAGTCCGAATGCCCCCTGCCCATAAATGATCCCAAAGTTCACGCTCTTGGCTTTGTAGCGCATTTCCTTGGTGACTTCTGACTCTGGTACATTGTACACTTTGGCTGCTGTGGCCGTATGAATATCTTTTCCTTCCCTGAATGCCTCGCACATATTCGGGTCACCACTGATGGCCGCTACAATACGCAGTTCTATCTGTGAGTAGTCGGCACTGATCAGAACGTGTTTATTGTCCCTGGGCAAAAAGGCCTTACGGATCTCGCGCCCCTTATCGCTTCTGATGGGAATGTTCTGCAGGTTGGGATTGTTGCTGCTCAGACGGCCGGTAACTGCCACGGCCTGTGCATAGGAAGTGTGTACACGACCGGTCTTACGGTTGATCATTTCCGGCAGGGCATCCACATAAGTGCTTTTGAGTTTGGTCAACTCCCGGAAACCAAGGATGTCGGACACTATCGGGTTGTTGGCGGCCAGTTTCTGTAATACGTCTTCGCCGGTGGCATACTGACCGGTCTTCGTTTTTTTGGCTTTGGGGTCTATCTTGAGTACTTCGAACAGCACTTCACCCAGCTGTTTGGGTGAAGCGAGGTTAAAACGTACCCCGGCCTGTGCATAAACGTTCTCTTCATACTGCCTGGCATCTTTCTCCAGTTCTTTGCTGTACTCGTTCAGGAAATCCACATCGATCTTAACGCCCTCGAATTCCATATCGGTCAGTACGCGTACGAGCGGGTTCTCCACTTCTTCAAATACGCGTTCCACTTCTTTTTCCTTCAGCAGCGGGGTGAAGGCCTGTTTCAATTGCAGGGTGATATCGGCGTCTTCGGCAGCATATTCCTTAACCTTCTCCACTTCCACATCGCGCATGTTCAGCTGGTTCTTACCTTTTTTGCCGATCAGCTCATCAATAGGCACAGGTTCGTAACTCAGGTATTGTGCACTCAGCAGGTCCATGCTGCGCCGGCCCTCCGGCTCTATGACATAGTGGGCGAGCATGGTATCAAAAATATTTCCGGCCAGCTCTTTCCCGTACCATTTCAATACGAGCATATCGTATTTCAGGTTCTGTCCCACCCAGGTGATCTGTTTGTTACTGAACAGCGGATCAAACTGGTCAAGGATCTTGTGGGTGGCTTTCTGGTCTGCGGGACAAGGGATATAAAAGGCTTCTCCTGGCCGATAAGAAAAACTCATGCCTACCAGTTCAGCGTCGTTGGCGTCGATATTGGTGGTCTCCGTGTCAAAGCAGATCTCTTTCTGTTGTAACAGGGTCTTTACCAGGTCATCGATCGCGTCTTTTCCTTCTACCAGTTGGTAGTTGTGTTGGGTGTTATGGATATTCTTCTCTGCCAGCAGTCCGGCGCTTTCTTCTCCCATGAGAACGGGTGCCGCTTCTTTTTTAGACGCTGATTCCTTTTTTCCCTGCGAAGGAACATGGTTACCAAAGAGGTCTGTTTGAATAGATTGCGGAGCTGCATGAAAAGCGTTGAACTCATCGCCCAGGATCCGTTTACCCAATGTTTTGAATTCCAGTTCTGTGAACACTTCCACCAGGGCCTCCTTATTCCATTCTTTCAGGCGATAATCCTCTTCATGGAACTCTACCGGAACATTGGTGATGATGGTGGCCAGTTTTTTACTGACGATGGCCAGCTCTTTCCCGTTCCGCACTTTTTCTCCCAAAGCACCCTTGATGTTATCTGCGTTGGCAAGGATATTCTCCAGCGTATCATATTCCTTCAGCAACTTGGCGGCTGTCTTTTCTCCTACACCGGGTATGCCGGGTATATTGTCCACCGCATCTCCCATCAGGCCCAGCATATCTACCACCTGTTCTACGCGTTTGATATCCCATTTCTCACAGATCTTTTCTGCCGTCAGGATCTCCTCCGCATTTCCGAATGCCGGTGGTTTATAGATATATACATGCGGGTGTATCAGTAGCTGTCCATAGTCCTTGTCTGGCGTGACCATGTATACTTCATACCCTTTATCGGCTGCCTGCCAGGCTACGGTCCCGATCACATCGTCGGCCTCATAGCCATCCAGTTCCACTACGGGTATATTGAATCCCTTGATGATCCTTTTGATATCCGGAATGGCATCCAACAGGTCTTCCGGCGCTTCCTGGCGGTTGGCCTTGTAATCGGTGAAGTCTACATGTCGCTCAGTGGGTGCATGCGTATCGAAACAGACCGCCAGGTGCGTGGGTTTTTCTTTGTTGATGAGTTCGAACAGTGTGTTGGTGAACCCGAACTGTGCATTGGTGTTCCTTCCCTTGGAAGTGATACGGGGATTGCGGATCAACGCATAATATGCCCGGTAGATCAATGCCAGCGCGTCTAGCAGAAATAGTTTCTTACCCATGGGGCTAAGGTAGTAAATGCAGGTGATAGTCCATAGTGCACCAGGAAGAGCGGCGGGCAGGAAAATAAAAAACCTCCGGGATCTCCGGAGGTCTTTTCTTCTATCGGTATTGTTCTATTTGATACCGTATTTATACTTATAGCGTTCGTAGAGTTGTCTTTGTTTGTTATCGAGACTGACCTGGCGTCCCTGGATGAAGGCATCGGTCACGGTGCTGCTCTTCATATCCAGCAGGTCGCCCTCGCTGATCACGATATTGGCGTCCTTACCAGCTTCGAGTGAACCGGTCCTGTCGGCGATCCCCAGGATCTTGGCCGCGTTGAGCGTGATGGCCTGTAAAGCCTGCTCTTTGGTCAGGCCATAGGTAGCGGCAGTGCCTGCATTGTAGGAAAGGTTACGGTAGCGCGCGTTATCGCTGCCATCGTTCAGTGCAAACAATACACCGGCTTTCTGTAATACGGCGGGTGTCTTGTAAGGCTGGTCTATGTCATCATCCTCTGTGGCGGGCAATGCATGCTGCTCGTTCAGGATAACGGCAATATTATTGGCTTTCAGCAGGTCTGCTATCTGGAAGCTTTCACTGCCGCCTACGATCGCTACATCAAAACCAAACTCTTTTACGAAGTCTATGGCTACCAGCATCTGTTTTACCTGGTCGCCATGAACAAAGAGCTTTTGTTTTTTATCGAAGAGTTTACGCAACGCTTCGAATTTCAGGTTCACGTTTTCGTGTGTGGGTTCCTGCAGGTAGGCTTTTGCCTGGCGGAAGAAAGATTTGATCTCTTCTACCTTATCCAGTGCTGCTTTGGCAGGATCTGCCGGTGCGTTGATGCTGATGCCGAGCTGCGCCAGTAGGGCCGGAGGAATACCACCACCCCTTCTGCCGCCAAAACGGTTGATGAAACTGGGCATGCTTACATGAAGACCGCCGTCCATATTGTATGCGGCATCTTCCCAGTTCCATGCGTCAAGCTGAACAACGGTGGAGGAACCACTCACTGATCCGCCGGCCGGAACAATATTGGCCAGCAGGATACCATTGGAACGTAATACGCCGATCACGCGGGAGTCGGTGTTATATGCAGTGATGGAACGGATATTGGAATTGTACTCGCCCAGTTCCGAAAAATCATTACTGGCGCGTACACCTGCACCGATCTCTTTCAGACCCACATCGGTTGCGGGAAGGATCAGGCCGGGATATACATGTTTGCCCTTGGCATCTATCACGGTTGCCCCGGCAGCCGCTGTGATATTGGTGCCCACATTGGTGATCCTGGATTGGTTGATCTCGATGGTGGCATTTTCCAGAACGGTCCCGTTACCTACGTGAACGGTTCCGTTGGTGATATAGATACGGCCCTTGTTCTCTTTGGCCGGGTATACAACTTCCTGTGCCTTGGTTAAACCGGCGACCAGAAGTAATACGCTGAGTGTGCTGAATATTTTTTTCATAATCTGTCGGTTTATTTGTTGAGGGTTTCGGCGTCTTCGGTATGGATGGTATACAAACCATCTTTGTGGTCATGGTCGCCGCAGCTTAACAGTACCTGGAAGCTGGGTTCTGCTGGCCTTACCGGACCACCGCTTCTTTTCTCACCGATCATCTTCTGTGTCAGGCGGAACCTTTCACTGCTGATCTTCTTGCGCTGCTCTGCGTCTTTCTCCCTGTCGAAGTATACGATACCGTCAACAATTGTCTTTTCTGATTTGGCATAGATGCTCAGCGGGTTGTCGCTCCAGATCACGATGTCTGCATCTTTACCGGCTTTCAGGCTTCCTACCTTATCATCTACGTGCAGGGCTTTGGCCGGGTTCAGGGTTACCATTTTCAGGGCATCTTCTTCAGATACACCACCATAACGTACCACTTTACCTGCTTCCTGGTTGAGGCGACGGGCCATTTCCGCATCGTCTGAATTGATACAAACATTCAGACCCACTTTGTGCATGATGGCAGCATTGTAGGCGATGGCATCAGTAACCTCTACCTTATAATAATACCAGTCAGAGAAAGTAGAAGCGCTGGATCCCTGTGCCTTCATCTTATCGGCCACTTTATATCCTTCCAGGATATGCGTGAATGTGTTGAATTTGAAGCCATATTTATCACCGATTCGCAGGGCGGCAGTGATCTCACTCTGCACATAAGAGTGACAGGTAATGAAACGTTTCTTATTCATGATCTCAACCAGCGCATCCAGTTCCAGGTCACGTTTGGTCTTAGGATCGGTCTTCAGTGCTTTCTCATAATCCTTTGCACGTGCAAAGGCGTCGTTCAGCACTTCTTCCACACCCATACGGGTATCCGGGAAACGGTTGTTGCTGGTAGAAGTGGTTCTTTTCACGTTCTCGCCCAGCGCAAACTTGATAAAGCCATCAGCACCTTTGAACTTCAGGTCTTCATCATTCGCACCCCAGCGCAGTTTGATGAGCTGTGTTTGTCCGCCGATGGTGTTGGCAGAACCGTGCAGGATATGAGAAGAGGTAACACCACCGCTTAACTGACGGTAGATATTGATGTCCTCTGGGTTCAGGTTGTCTGCGATCCTCACCTCAGAAGTTACGGATTGTCCGCCTTCGTTGATGGAGGATGCGGCAATATGTGAGTGTTCGTCAATGATGCCGGCAGTTACGTGTTTACCGGTAGCATCGATCACTTTCGCGCTAGCGTCTGTGATGTTCTTGCCCACTTTGGCGATCTTGCCGTCTTTCACCAATACATCGGCATTCTCCAGTTTGCCTTCTTTTTCGTTGGTCCAAACAGTTGCATTTTTGATCAACAGGTTTTCCTGCTTAGGTGCTTCTTCCCAACCATAGCCATCAAACGGAAACGTTACTTTCGATAAACGCTGTGGAATATTCGGACGTCTTCTGGCCGATGAGTCTGTAGCAGCAGTTCCTGAAGAGACAAAGGATGCGGTCCAGGTGATCTTGTGACCGGCGGTATCTTCTCCGTATCCGTTCCAGTTATTGCCATTGGCCACACCACTTAAACGGTATTGCGCTGCTGCAGCGCCACCGCGTGCACCACCAAATCCGCCGCCGCCCATAGGAGCTCCAGCTGCAGGTCTTCTGGCGGGTACGGTAGAGAAACTCAGTTTCACCTGTTTGCCGTCAAAGCTGAACTTGCCGGTAAGGGTATCTTTTCCGATCACGTTGGCAGCAGCGGCACTTTTCACGTCGAGACTATAGGTAACGGCGCCTGAAGGAGTGTTCAGGGTAAGGTTATAGATCCCTTTCACATCATACCAGGCATCTTCCTTCACACCATATTTATCTCCCTGGATCCAGTTTTGTAAGATGGTGGTCTTTTCTGAGAACACCGGTCCGTTGGTGATCAGGAAATTGGCCAGTTTGCCGGTCTCTAGGCTACCTACTTTATCGTACACACCCAATAAGGTAGCGGGTGTTTTTGTAAGGGCTTCCATGGCTTTTGTCTCCGAAAGACCCATTTCAATCGCTTTACGCAGGTTGGTCATGAACTGCCTGGCATCGCGCAGGTCTGCTGTGGTGAGACAGAAAGGGATATTCGCTTTTTCAAAAGCGGCAGGATTGGTGGGTGCCAGTTCCCAGTGTTTCATATCGCCCAGGGATACCGAACGTGCATCGTTGGGGTCTTCCACATCCATTGCCTGTGGAAAGTTGAGTGATAAGATATAGGCGCTCTTGGTTCCGGCGATCTCTTTGATACGCTGGTATTCATTACCGCCGCCCTTGATGATATATTGTGTACCGAATTCTTTCGCGATCCTGTCGGCACGCAGGTCGTTCCATTTGTCTTCTGCTTCGAAGATCTGTGGAAGCGACTGGTTGTCGTTCCATGCCTGCAGTGAAAGGTTCACCCCTTCTTTGGCCGGTTTGTTCTTGTACCACTGCGCATCCAGGTAGGTCTGGCGAAGCAGGGCGATGGAACCCATCATACTGCTGGGGTAACTCTGCGTGGACGTACCGCGGTTGAATGAATAATGAGCCGATGCTCTTTCTTTCAGCATTACCAGGTTCTCGTTCTGGTTGGCGAGGGTAACCACGGTTCCGGTTCCGCGGGCGATACCATCCTTTACATGGGTCAGTACGGCACCGAAACCGATATCGCGGTAAGACCTGGCTTTGGCATCATCCACAGAGAAAACCTTGGCAGCATCTGTTTCGGGTTTGATGGCCTGGTTCCATCCATAGGCACCCTTGGTATTGGAACTGATCTGTGCTGGTGCGTTGAAGTTGAAACCACCCATGGACCGCTGTGGCGCAGCGATACCATAATCACTATAGATATCTATGAAAGAAGGATAGATATACTTGTCCTTACAGTCCACCACTACCGCATCTTTCGGTATCACGATACCCGTAGTGCCTACGGCAACGATCTTACCGTCGCGGATCACCAGGGTGGCGTTGTTGAGGGTGTTCTGGGCATTGGTGACGATGGTGGCGTTCGTAAAAGCATAACAGCCTTCGCGTTTGTCAGCCACCCCGTTCACTGGGAATGTTTCCTGGGCCTGCAGCAATGCAGCAAACAGCAACCCGGAAAACAGGAGCTTGATTTTTCTCATGATTATATTGTTGGTTTTGGAAGAGTACTAAAACTACTGAAATCGGTTAATTGTGAAAACCATTCATCATAAATTCGGTAAAGTCGGTTTCTGGTCGGTGAGCCGGCTACTTCTTAAAAGTGCCCGCATCCACATCCTTGATAAAACTGATCAGTCCCGGGAAATAAGTAGGCTGGTCATCCCACATGGCACCGTGGCTACCATTGGGACAGATCACGCTTCTGCCCTGTTGCACCTGAGTGGCCATCCATTTCATGTGTTCGGGATCCATGGTGTCGTGTTTGCCGCCGATGGTCAGAGTGGGCACTTTTATTTTAGGAAGGTCCTTGCTCCGGTCCCAATTGGCCAATCTTCCGGAGATACCGAACTCTGAGGGGCCCTGCATCATCGTATAGATTTCTCCATTCATATGGGGGAAGGCTCGCTGAACTGCATTCGGCCAGGGTTTCACGCGGCAGAGATGTGCTTCATAAAAGCCGGTCAGGAGTTCCATGTATTTCGGATCGGTATAAGCGCCCCTGGCTTCCATGGCACGTACCGTGTCCACCACTTTTGGATCCATCTGTTTGGCCAACACTTCTCTTGCGTACTTGCCATATTCCGGGCAGCTGCTCATCATATTGCTGATGATCAGTCCTTTGATATGATCCTGGTATTTCAATGCATACTCCATGGCAAGGATCCCGCCCCAGCTGTGCCCCAGCAGATAAAAATTATCTTTATTCAGACCCAGTGCTTTCCGTACCTGCTCCACTTCCTCTACAAAACGTTCGGTGGTCCAGAGGCTGCTATCCTTGGGCTGTTCGCTGAAGTACGAGCCTAACTGGTCGTATTCGTAGAACTCTATTCCCTCCTGCGGCAGAAAACTTTCAAAGGATTCAAAGAATTCATGTGTACCGCCCGGACCGCCGTGCAGTAGCAACACTTTGATCTTGGGGTTATTGCCAAAACGTTTGGTCCACACGTTGAATTTACCAACGGGGGTTTCTATGGGTATGAGTTTTACACCACCGGTCTGTATACCTGTGTCAACAATGGCATGGTAATCTTTTACAGAGAGTGCGTTGCTGTCTGTTTGTTTACAGGAAAACAATAACAGTACCAGCCCGAGCAGGGTGAGCATAGGTTTCATAGCAGAATCGTTTAGGAAACCTAAGTTATCCAATAATTGATTAACGGCCCATATAAACCATCAGGATCTGTACATCGCTGGGGTTCACCCCGCTGATGCGGCTTGCCTGGCCGAGGGTGGCTGGTCTGATCTTCTTGAATTTCTGTAAGGCTTCGTTGGAGAGGGCGTTCACCTTGTCATAATCAAAAACCGGCGGAATGGCCATGTTCTCCAGCTGGCTCATCCTGTCAACGATCTCCTGCTCCTTTTCAATATAGCGTTCGTATTTGATCTGGATCTCTGCCTGCTCCAGTGAGTCGGCTTGGTGCATCGCTAACGCAGCCTGTAAGGTTGGAACTGAGTTAAGCAAAGATGGCAGATCAACATTAGGACGTAAGAGCAGTTTGGCGATCTTTTGTTTCTCGGATACCGGTGCCGAACCGATGCTTTCGAAATAAGGATTCACCTGTTCCGGTTCTGCGCTGGTATCAGACAGTGTTTTTTTGATGGAACCCACTTCGTTCTTCTTGCGCGTCACTTCTGCCATCCTTTCGTCTGAAGCTAGGCCGAGTGTATGGCTGATCTCTGTCAGGCGCAGATCGGCGTTGTCCTGGCGCAGCAGCGTGCGGAACTCGGCGCGGCTCGTAAACATACGATAGGGTTCTTCGGTGCCCTTGCTGATCAGGTCGTCGATCAATACACCGATATAGGCTTCACTTCTTTTCAGGATCAACGGCTCCAGGCCTTTGGCGTTCTGGTGTGCGTTGATACCGGCCATCAGTCCCTGGCAGGCAGCTTCCTCGTAACCGGTGGTTCCATTGATCTGTCCGGCAAAGAACAGGTTGGCCAGGTTCTTGGTCTCCAGGGAATATTTCAATTGTGTAGGTGGGAAGTAGTCGTATTCGATAGCATACCCCGGGCGGAAGATGCGGACGTTCTCAAAGCCCGGAACAATACGAAGGGCTTCGTATTGAACTTCTTCCGGTAAGGAAGTGGAGAAGCCATTCACATAGATCTCGACCGTGTTCCATCCTTCCGGCTCCACAAACAGCTGGTGACGGTCGCGGTCTGCAAAACGGTTGATCTTGTCCTCGATGCTGGGGCAGTACCTAGGACCGATACCTTCAATTCTTCCCTGGAACATCGGGCTCCTGTCGAAACCGGTTTTCAGGATATCATGAACGGTATCGTTGGTGTAGGTGATCCAGCAGCTTCTTTGTGCTTCCGGTTTGATGCGGGGTGTATTGATGTAAGAGAATCCAACGATCTCATCGTCACCCTTCTGTTCCTCCATTTTGCTGTAGTCGAGGCTGCGGCCGTCTACCCTGGGCGGTGTTCCGGTTTTCAGACGATCGCTCTCAAAACCATATTCCACCAGTTGTTCGGTAATACCGGTTGCGGCTTTTTCGGCAACCCTGCCTCCGCCGAACTGTTTCTCACCAATATGGATGATACCATTTAAAAAGGTTCCACTGGTCACCACCACAGACTTTGCCTTTACCTCGTGACCCAGACCGGTCACTACGCCACAGGCTTTGTTTCCTTTGATGATGATGGAGCGGACCATGTCCTGGTAAAAATCCACGTTCGGGGTTTTCTCCAGCATCTCGCGCCAGGTGGCTGCAAAGAGCATACGGTCGTTCTGGGTACGGGGGCTCCACATGGCGGGTCCCTTACTCCGGTTCAACATCCGGAACTGGATCGTACTCAGATCGCTGACGATCCCGCTGTAACCACCCATGGCATCGATCTCCCGAACGATCTGTCCTTTGGCAATTCCACCCATGGCCGGGTTACAGCTCATCTGGGCGATGGTCTGCATGTTCATGGTCACCAGCAACACTTTGCTGCCCATATTGGCGGCAGCAGCGGCAGCCTCACATCCGGCGTGCCCGGCGCCTACAACGATCACATCATATTCAGGAAACATAGTCGGCAAAGATAAATCAGGCTTATTGGCCTGCGGTGAATTTTCTAAGGATTTCCCTTTCTAATAAAATGTCGGAAAGCGGGGTGCCCTGGTTCAGACTGGCCAGTTCCTCCCGGTCCAGGGTACCGATGGTTTCCAGTTTTTCTTTGTTCTCGATGAGGAACTGTTCAATGGCCGGGTGATTCTTTTGACGGGACTCTTCAATGCTTTGGATCTTCTCCAGCATTTTCTGGCAAAGTCCAAAACCTGTTGCCTGATACAGGTCCTGGAAATAAGATCGTACAGACAGGATATCGATCCGGCCTCCCCGGTCCTGTTCAATAGGTTCTACCCGCATATTGACGAAGCTCCAGCAGAGTACCAGGTCTTCCTCCACGGCATAATCAAAATAGGTTGAGGGAATGATATGGTCGAACTGCCAGGCTTTCCCGAAGTTCTCCCAGGAGAGCCCTTCCGTGAACTGGCACTCGAACCATTGACGGAGGGTGGCGCTGTCCAGTCCGAAATAATGGGCATAGGCCTCACTTGGCAGGTTCTCCAGCACATACCTTCTATAGGCCAGTTGCCATTTTCTTTTCTCCCGGGTACGGAGTAAGGAGTCGGTGATCTCTTCCTGGGGTGTCCATCTTTTTCTTGCCATACCCAAAATTACTGTGTTCCGGGGTGAAACTGGGATTCGTGGAACCATTTTTAAAATGAATGTTCCGGGGTGAAACTGGGATTCGTGGAACCTGGGTCCTATTGCTGACCGGCAAAGTCCTGTACCAGAAACCATTGATCCTTACCATACAAGGCCGTACCAACTCCTATTTCCC
Source organism: uncultured Sediminibacterium sp. (assembly GCA_964460235.1). Lineage (GTDB taxonomy): Bacteria > Bacteroidota > Bacteroidia > Chitinophagales > Chitinophagaceae > Sediminibacterium. The sequence goes on from CAYWPM010000009.1 coordinate 38,101, forward strand.
TCAAAACTGGATCGAGCAGGGTTTTCCGGTGGCCCAGGGCGGGAAGGTCTATGTCTAAATACAGGAGGACAACGGAGAGCAAGATGCTCTGGCTGCTGATGGATACGTTTTCGTTGGCCATTCCACGGATACCCGCTATCCGCATCCGGGTAGCAAAATCGTTTCCGTTGGTAGAAATATGACTGGCGCCGGCCAGGTTGGCTGCCATATCGTTGGCATGTGCCTGGGCGGTCTTAACCAGAATGGGGTTTAGCCGGAACATGGGAAGTGGTCCTGCCTGGAGTAAGCCCTGTTTCAGACTGCGGGCTTCGGGTGTTTGTAAGCGGGGGAATAGTTGTATGATGGGTGCCGCGGCACTGTCCCAGAATTTTTTTGGGTTGTTGCGGCTGTAATTGGTCCAGTAAAACAGTTCTTTGGCCTGTGGGGATAGTTTCTGGTATCCGGGTTGTGCAAAATTCCAGCGGTCAACAACGGAGTCCCGGGTAACCGGTCCGGGTATGGGCCTGACTTCCAACTCAACTACCGATACCTGGGAAAAAGAGAGAATGGGTAGGAAACACAAAAAAATGACCAGTGCCTTAGGCATGCATTTGCTGTTTCTCAAATAAACGCAAATAATGATCTTCCATTTTCCGCATCAGTTCGATTTCACTTTTCTTTTTGTCTTTATACCCGCATAGGTGCAGGGCGCCATGAAAGATCACCCGTACGATTTCTTGCCGGTAGGTTTGTTGCAGGTTACGGGCATTGTCTTTGACCCGGTCGAGACTGATATATACTTCCGCCTCTACCGGCTCCCCTTTTTCCGACAGGCCGAAAGTGATGATGTCCGTATAGTAATCGTGCTGCAGAAAATCACGGTTCATTTGCAGCAGGAATGCATCTGAGCAAAACACGTAAGTGATGGAAGCAAGCGCCTGCTTTTCTTTTTTGAAGATACCGGCAATAAAAGCTTTGAGTGCGGATCTGCCTGGCAGCTGCAGGCTTCTGTCAGCTGAACGGAACTGTACGTTGGACATAATGATGTATTACTCCAAAATTCGTAACAAAATGCTATGCTACCGCTTTACCTTTAAATATTAATTAGTGGAAATGAAACGATTGTCAGAATTAGCCGTGGGCCAGCAAGCAGTGATCCATTCGTTCGAGAAAGATGAGATATTTATCAAGTTGATGGAAATGGGTTGTGTTCCCGGAGAACAGGTGAAAGTGGAACAGGTGGCCCCCCTGGGAGATCCGATATCCATATCTGTGGCCGGTTATCACTTGAGCCTTCGGATGAACGAGGCGCACAGTATCTTTGTAGAAGTAGCGCAACCTCTTAATTAATTGATTATCAATTTGTTAGATGAAAGTTGGTCTGTATTTTGGCTCTTTTAACCCCATTCATATCGGCCACCTGATCGTGGCCAGTTATGTAGCCAACCATACCGATGTGCAACAGGTCTGGTTTGTGGTATCGCCACAGAACCCGCTGAAACCCTCTTCTGTATTATTGAATGAGTATGACCGACTGAACCTGGTTCACCTGGCGGTGGAAGACGACCTTCGGTTGAAAGCTTCCGATGTTGAATTCAAACTGCCGCGCCCCTCGTATACCATTGACACACTTACCTACCTGCAGGAAAAATATCCGCAACATGAATTCTTGGTGGTGATGGGTAGCGATAGTTTTCAGAACCTGCCCCGCTGGAAGAATTTTGAACAGCTGGTGAAGAACTATTCCTTCCTCATTTACCAACGACCGGGTTTTCCGATAACCGATAACTGGAACGCGAAACACCTGGTATTGGAGGCTCCCCTGTTACAACTCTCCGCCACTGAGATCCGCGATACGATCCGCAACGGGAAAACGATCCGTTACCTGGTTCCGGAAAAAGTGCGCGAAGAGATCGAGCGGAATGGTTATTATAAATAGTGTCGTTGTTTTGTACAAAACAGATTTCTAAAATAATACCGTACTTGCAGGTAACAGAGCCGGGTTATGAAAAAAATTTGCTACCTCTTTCTTGTGTTACTGCTGCCAGCTGTTTCTCATGGCCAGGCAAAGAACAAACTGGGTATGCTCGAATACCTGGTGAATGCTACGATCAAAATACAGACAGTTGACAGTGTGGTCAAACGTGACGGGAAAGAGATCTACTACGGCGGCTACAGTACCGGTTTCTTTTTTCTGCTGGACACACGCAATGGAAAAGTTCCTTCCATCATCACAACAAGAACTGCCGTGCAATCGGCGCAGTCGCTCAACTTTTTTTTCCTGGAAGCGGATACGGCGGGCCTGCCTCTGTATGGTAAGGAGCGACAGGTCACCATTGCCCGGAAAGAACTGCCGATCCTTTTCCATCCCGAACCCAACGTAGACCTGGCCCTGATCCCGATCAACCCTGTGATCGATGGCCTGGCCAGGCAAAAGATCCGGATCAGTTATCACAGTCTTGACGAATCCATCATCCCTTCCGACTCTGTCATGAACAGGCTGAACGTGTCGGAGGACCTGATGATGATCGGACACCCTTCCGGCATCCGGCCTGAATTCAACGGGGTGCCCTTTATAAAAAAGGGCGTGAGCGCCACACCGATGTTTCTGGATTACCACCAGCAAAAAGAGTTCCTGGCAGACATTCCCCTATACGATGGTGCAGCCGGTGCGCCGGTGATCCTCTACCAGATCAACTATAACGACCGTTACGACAAACGAACGATCGCGCAGCGTTTGTTCCTGGTGGGGATCAATTATGGTGCCCTCTCCGATGGTTACAGAACAAAAACGGTCCCACGTTTAACGCACGTGTTAAATGGTGAGGAACTGGGGTCAACTGAAAAGATATTTGATGCGGCCATCATCGTCAAATCACAAAAAATACTCGACTTCAGAAAATTACTGGAGGTATTCAAAAAATAAAACGCCCCTTGTTCTCTTTTTCTTTTTTACCTCTTATTGAAACATCCTCCATGATCATTACACTTGGCGATTGTCTGGAAAAGGGTTCGATAAGAGAAGGACAAAAGAAAAAGAGAGAAAGAGAACTTAGGGGGAAATAAAAAAGGGAGACAATTTGGTTGTCTCCCTTTGTATAAGTTAGGGTCGCTGTTATCGGTTCATCGACATCAGGAACTCTTCGTTGTCTTTGGTTCCGCGCATACGTTTCAGCAGTTCGCTCATGGCTTCTTCGGTGTTCATATCGTTGATGAAGAGGCGGAGGATATTCATGCGCTGCAGTACTTCCTTGTCGAGCAGCAGGTCGTCGCGACGGGTAGAAGAACCGGTGAGGTCGATGGCAGGGAAAATACGCTTGTTGGCCAAACGGCGGTCGAGCTGTAGTTCCATGTTACCGGTACCTTTGAATTCTTCAAAGATCACTTCATCCATTTTACTTCCCGTTTCGATCAGGGCCGTTGCCAGGATGGTGAGTGATCCGCCGTGTTCAATTTTACGGGCGGCGCCGAAGAACTGTTTGGGTTTCTGCATGGCGTTGGCTTCCACACCACCAGACAGTACTTTACCGGATGCCGGAGCAACGGTATTGTGTGCACGTGCCAAACGGGTGATGGAGTCGAGCAGGATCACCACATCGTGTCCGCATTCCACCAGGCGTTTTGCTTTCTGCAGTGCGATGGTGGATACCTTAACGTGTTTTTCTGCGGGTTCATCGAAAGTGGATGCGATCACTTCTGCGCGTACACTGCGTTCCATATCGGTCACCTCTTCCGGACGTTCATCGATCAGCACCACCATCAGGTAACACTCGGGGTGGTTGGCTGCAATGGCGTTGGCCACTTCTTTCAGCAGCATGGTCTTACCCACTTTGGGTTGCGCCACGATCAGTCCACGCTGGCCTTTACCGATGGGGGTAAAGATGTCCATGATACGGGTGCTGTAGTTATTGGAAGTGGTGAACAGGTTCAGCTTTTCGAAAGGGAACAGCGGGGTCAGGTAATCGAACGGTACACGGTCGCGAACTTCGTCCGGGCGTTTGCCGTTGATGCTGTCAACCTTTAACAGGGCAAAATATTTTTCACCTTCTTTGGGAGGACGGACCGCACCATGTACGGTATCGCCTGTTTTTAGACCAAACAGTTTGATCTGAGAAGGGGAAACGTATACGTCATCCGGGGATGATAAGTAGTTGTAGTCTGAGGAACGTAAGAATCCATATCCATCGGGCATCATTTCCAATACACCCTCGCCCAGGATCACACCTTCGAACTCGATGTTGAATGCGGGTTCTTTGCGCTGTTGTTTGGCGGGGTATTGGTGCTGGGGCGCATCTGGCGTTGTGCCGTTCTCGCCGGGCTGGTTGGCTTCGGTTGTAACAAGGGTATCTGCTGCAGCTTCCGTTCCTTCCTGGGGCTGCGGTGCGGTATCTGCCTTGGCGGTCTGCTGACGGCCATCTGTTTTGCCTTTACGGGCCGGTCCTTTGCGGGGTGCTGCTTTTTCTGCCGGGGCGGGCGCTTCCTGCATCACTTCAGCTTCTTCGGTTCCGTTGGTGGTCTTTACCGTAACGGGTTTGCGCTGCCGGGCGTTCTTTTTCTTGGGGTCTTCTTTGGTCTCACTGGCCTGCAATGCCTGGCTGTCCAGTATTTTGTAGATGAGCCCCTGTTTGTCCAATTTTTTGGCTCCGCTGATGTTCAGTTGCTCAGCAATATCCAGCAACTCAGGCAGGAGCATGTCATTTAATTGCAAAATGTCGTACATAAGAAATAAAATCTGTTAATAGGGGAAATTCAATTTGTCAAGGGTTAAAAATCCAGTCTAAGGAACTTTGGAACTCAGATCGGGTTGTGATTGTTTGAGCGGAAAGAGAGTAAACAGGTTGTGTCGAGAGCGAATTGAAGACCGAACCGGTTTGGTTTCCAGTGCAATGTTAAGCCAGATTTTCGGAAAACAAACATTTTTTTGGGCTTTTTAGGCTTAGAATCCTGTTAAAACACGGTTTGGCGGCCGGTTTGGTTATCTTTGCGGTCCGAAATATTGGCGGACCGGCGGATCATGGATTGGCGGATCATCCCAAACCCATTCATAAGACCGCGACCCCAGATTCAGCAATGAACAGATGAACATTCACTCATCCGCTCATTCACTCATTCACTCATTGACAGACAACATGTTTAACAAGAGAACCAAGATCAAACAACTGCTCGCCACCGGTGCGGCAGGACAGGAAGTGACCGTAATGGGTTGGGTACGAACCTTTCGTAACAACCAGTTTATCGCATTGAACGATGGCAGCACCAATCATAACCTGCAGGTGGTGGCTACACTGGGAGAATTTGAAGAGGCTTTGCTGAAACGCCTCACCACCGGTGCTTCTGTGAAAGTGACCGGCCAGGTGGTTCCTTCTGTGGGTAAGGGACAGAGCATTGAAGTAAAAGCTGCGACCATTGAGATACTGGGTGACAGTGATGCGGAGAAATATCCCCTACAGCCCAAAAAACACAGCCTGGAATTCCTGCGTGAAAAAGCGCACCTGCGTTTCCGTACCAATACGTTCGGGTCGGTATTCCGTATCCGCCACTCGCTGGCTTTTGCGGTGCACCAGTTCTTTCACCAGAAAGGTTTTGTGTACCTGCATACACCCATCATCACCGCCAGTGATGCAGAGGGTGCGGGTGAAATGTTCCGCGTAACCACATTGCCGATGGATAATCCGCCACGTAACGAAGACGGTTCCATCAACTTCAAGGAAGACTTTTTTGGCAAGAGCGCCAACCTTACGGTAAGCGGTCAGCTGGAAGGTGAGCTGGGCGCCATGGCATTCAGCGAGATCTATACGTTCGGACCTACTTTCCGGGCAGAGAATTCGAATACCACCCGCCACCTGGCCGAGTTCTGGATGATCGAACCGGAAATGGCTTTTCATGACCTGGAAGACAATATGAACCTGGCGGAAGAGTTCATCAAATACCTGATCCGGTATGTGATGGACAATAACCGCGAGGACCTGGAATTCCTGGCGCAGCGACTGGCCGAAGAAGAAAAACAGTTGCCGCAGGACAAGCGCAGTGAACTGGGCCTGATCGAGAAACTGGAGTTTGTGCTGAACAACGATTTCCAGCGGCTTACTTACACAGAAGCGATCGAGATCCTGAAAGAGAGCAATCACAATAAGAAGAAGAAATTCCAATACCTCGTAGAGGGCTGGGGTGTGGACCTGCAGAGTGAGCATGAGCGTTACCTGGTAGAGAAACACTTCAAGAAACCGGTGATCCTGACCAATTATCCAAAAGACATCAAAGCGTTTTACATGCGCCAGAACGATGATGGCAAAACCGTAGCGGCCATGGATATACTGGCGCCGGGAATCGGAGAGATCGTTGGTGGGTCGCAGCGGGAAGAGCGCCTGGACAAACTGGAGCAGCGCATGAAAGAAATGCATATCCCCGCGGAAGAGCTGAGCTGGTACCTCGATACCCGCCGTTTCGGAACCGTGCCGCATGCAGGTTTCGGACTGGGATTTGAGCGGATGGTGTTGTTTGTGACGGGCATGACAAATATCCGCGATGTGATCGCTTTTGCAAGAACACCCAATAACTGTGAGTTCTAAGGGATTGAACATACGAAAGCCGGGGTTGGGAAACCAATCCCGGCTTTTTTTTGCCCGGAGGTCTCATGACCGGTCCCGGGTAAAAATTTTGAAAATCCTTCCCAATAATGTGGATTATTTGTGAAATCCCCCTACTTTTGCTGCCCCGAAAGGGTGAAAAAGGTGCGGTAGCTCAGTCGGTAGAGCAAAGGACTGAAAATCCTTGTGTCGCCGGTTCGATCCCGGCCCACACCACAAGACAGATAAGGCTTTCATGCGATTAGCATGGAAGCCTTTTTCTTTGGTGGTACAACATAGGTACAACAAAAAGGCACAGCTGTTTCCTGTCCTATGTATAGAGAGAGCCATTTTTGAAATGGCATTGTTTCTCAGTAACTTGTATTAAAATTATTATTTGTGCAAGTAATCTGTCTCCAGGAAGATGCATTCTATGCTCTGATTGATAAGGTGCTGGAGCGCGTTAAGGAAAGGAATGGCAAAACAGAAGACAAATGGATTGGCTCAGAAGAGGCAATGAAGAAGCTGCGGATTACGAGTAAAACAACACTTCAGGAGTTACGCGATGGTGGCGAAATTCGGTTTTCGCAACCACGGAAGAAGGTCATATTATATGACAGTGATTCAATAAATGAATACCTCGAGCGGCACGCACGAGAAACTTTTTGATATGGAAACAGAAATTGAACCATCGAAAGAGTTTACCAAGGGCTTTAATGATGCCTACCTATTGGCAATGGCGGAGCCTGTGTTATTGGCTGATATTTCCCAAAGCGTGAATCCGGAGAGCGAATATTTTGATGGATTTTTCAGCGGGAAAGAGCAGTGGGAACTTGAGCAAACCAAACTTCAAGAAAAGGAAATCCAAGATATACGAAATAGGGCAAACGAGCATGGACGTGATTTAGAAAGGGGTCGGTAATACCGAATATTTTCTAATCCTAAAATGTATCACTATGTCTGATTGTTCTGATTGCGGCGGTAGCGGCAAAGTTGCTTGCAGCAAATGTGATGGAACCGGAGAGGTTCGAAACAGTTCATACATTCCTGTTATTGCTGAGGTAACTAACCTCGCAAATGATTGGGTAACGTGTCCATATTGCCACGGATCGGGTGAGCGTACATGCTCACGATGTGATGGTTCAGGATATGATCCTGATTAAATTCAATGAAGTAATTATTGAATGGGAGTTATTTTTTTAAGAGTAAGGGTAGGGTTGCAAGATTGCATCTCGCCATGGCGATATTGATGCTCTCTTGCGGGGATGTATCCCCGACCCCTCTTAGCAACAACGCCGCAGGCGATGGTGCTATCGCTCTCTATCGCTTTCGGCTTTAGTTGGTTGAGCTTTGGAAGGTGATGTAGTTGTAGTCTCCTGCTCAATAATCCTTTCGGGATTTTTTCTTTTGCGTAGTTGCTGTAATGCTTCTAACTCTTGAATTTCTATTGATGGTTCGGATGGTTGTATAACGTCTTCAATGGTGGGAGCTACCATTTGTGGAACCAGAGCATCTGTATCTACACCCAATTTTGAGAATCGAAATTTTTGCTCTCCGGCAAACTTTATTCCAGTTAATTTCCCTCCTCTATAATATGGTTCGTGTCCTGCCTGTTTTAGTTCTTCTAAAACAGACTCCAAAGAAGTGGCATTCACCGAAGCACTTTTGATTAGGTCAATCAATTCCTGTTTTTTAGAAGCGCGACCTCCTCGGAGATCAAGAGATGGGCTTGCCATATAAACTTCGCTTTTGCCATGTTCGGGAAGCGAATTAATAAGTTCTGGATATTTTTCCTGTTGATAGGATTGAAGAGCCAGTTTTATATGTTTGAATTCTTCGCGAGAAATTCTATTGCTTTCGCCGGTACGATATTTAGTACCAGATTGTACCAGGTGAATATGCGTGTGCTCTTTTTCATAATGTACGGCTCCGATATACATACTATCGCCTCCTCGGAGCTTCATATATTGTTTCGCAATATCATTGAGCATCTGTTCGGTAATTACGCCTTTGTCCTTATTTGAAAATGAAAGGACGGTATGAAAGAGCTTTACATTATCGCTTCTATTATTGATGCGTAAGGATTCGTTTTCCTTAAATTCTTTGATCCATTCCTCCATCGAATTTGAGCGCAGATTCTTCTTTATTAGCACAGGGTTTTTATCTTCTGCTACCAGTCGAGATGTATCATTAAATAGATATTTGATAAGCTGACCAGCCCCAGACCGTCTACTCATAGATTTAACTATCATACAGATTCTGTTGTGTTGATGATGGAAAGAATCTTTTCTTTTGCATTTGGACGCATGGAGATGAGTTCCGTAATATGCTGCTCTAATGACTTAGGATTGTGGAGGGCAGATAGGATGGAATGCTCAAGCGAGTAGAAGTGATCAATTGCCTGCTTTCCTTCTGCCATGGAAAGGCTGTCTGATTCTATAAGCTCTTGGAGGGCGTTAAGTGTAAGTCCGATAAGTTGCCCAATACTTCTCACCGCTTTACCGTCGGGTACAATATAAACGGAATCGATGTAGGCTAAAGTTGCCTGTTTGATGAACCGAGTTCGGCTTGTATGATGGCGCTTTGCAGCATCGTCTAAAATCTGTAATTCATCATCATTCCATGATGTAATAAATTCTGTTTCGGCAGATCGTTTTGCTTTTCTCCATGCGGCTTTGTATGTTGCCCAATATTGTTTTTTAGCTGCGGAAATTTCTTCCTCAGTTCCCTGTTCCAATATGCCGAGTGATTCGAGGTATTGATACACATTTTGTTGTATGGGCTTTCCCGATTTCACGCAGATGGAAATTGAACGGGTGGAGGAGTTGTAAACGGTGGTTCCTGTGGTGGTTGATATGGCTTTAGGGCAGAAAGCGATTGCAGCTTGGTGCTTTCATAATAGGGGCGCATCGGCAACCTAATAGCACGTTTATTACCACACAATACCAATGCCTCTTCCATTTCATGAACCTCCGAAGGAGTAAGGAGTAAGCGGGTTTGTTTGTTGCCGGTATCATCGGTAAACTGAAAACTTCCTAATACCGTTGAAAGCTCTTTGCAAACGTCCAGCGGCTGCCCCGGTAAATACACAGAGGTAAAGCAGTTCTCACGGATAGCGTTTGCATCATCAGATCCGTACATACTTACTACTTGGTGATACGATTGAAAAATTGCCATTAAACCTGCACGAGACTTACGAATATTGCTGCATACCGTCTGTAACGAATTTAAATAGAGACTGGACGCTTCATCAATTAAAAAGAATACGGGGAGTTCCTTCTTGTCGGGAATACGACTTAAAATTTCAGCAAAGAATTGTTCAAAGAAGATGGAAGTAATAACGCCGAAATATTTCATGTTCGTAACGCTATTGTTGAAAAAAATTGCTGTTGGTTTTTTTCTACACGATTCAAAATCAATGGAGTCGTAAGAGGTTGTAACAGCTACGAATGGATCGCTAAATATTTTTGTAGCTGCTTTCACTGTAGCAATAACACTTTGAACAACTTTTGGGTCATAAGAAACAAATACTTTATATTCTTGGAGTAATACGGGGTTCTTTGTACGAACAATTAACCTATCAATTTCTTCAGGATTATAACTAAATGTATTTATTAACTGAATAACCGAACTCATTGTTCTCTGCTCTTCAGAAAGTGAACACGCTAATTCCACGAATAAGGATAAGCAACTTGCGCCAGCCAAATTCCAGAACGGGTCTTTCGTGCTGCGTCCAAGCGCAGTAAATATAATCTGCTCAGATATTTTTTGTGCATCCGACCTGTTCTTCACCCTTCGAAGTGGATTAAACCCTCCAAACCCAGGCTTAGTGTAGTTGATGATTTTAATATCATAACCCGCCTTCATGAGTGCACCTGTTACCTTTTCGGCAATTTCTCCCGAAGGGTCGTTCACGCAAAATGAGCTGGTTCCTATGAGGTTAAAGCATGTTGGAATACAAATGCATGAAGACTTTCCCGCACCTGTTTGTGCTGTAACGAGAATGTTTTTAAAACTATCCTCCAATGAAAGCGATCTTCCGTTTATGGTAAAGCCTTTGTTGAAACGGGAGAGCATTTCAGAGGCAGGAAAAAAATCTGCATCGTATTCCGTTTGTTTTGGTTCTGGTATCGCAGATACGATAAGAGAAAACATACCCTCAATCCAATGAGCGAGGAGTATAAAAAATGAGTTTATTGTCTGTATCATTTTATGTGGATTGAATCTTGAATAAGAGTGCCAGTTTTTGTCAAAATCAAACCAATGAGTTTTAAGAGCCAGGCAAAAATCAATGCCAGTATTTTGAAAAGAATAAGCAGGAGGGCGCGTATAGCCCTCCATACAATATTCTTCTTGGGCTGCTGTGGCTTCATATCACATAATTTTTGTTGTCTGCCTGAATATGAATTATTGCTCCACGCTCTTCTAACAACTGTCTGTATACAGCCATAATTGCCATGTACTTCTGTTCTTCTTCTCTGCTTTCGGGCTCAAAGACAAAAACCACTTTAATGCCATCAAGACGAGATGGGAGCAACTGGGTATTCGCAAACAGCTTAGCGATCTTGTTTGGGTTAGATTGCAAAACATCCATGTTCGTTGCAGAATAGCAATCATACAGTGAAGAATTTTCGAATAAGTTTGAGAAGACTAATAGTGTTTTCTTCTCTGCTGATGACTTACTAAGTTGCATAAGAGCATCGGAGATACTTCTAAAGCATTCTGAGTATTTGTAATGCGAGGTATCACCAACTAGCCTATTGGCTGAAAAACACTTCCGCACACTATCGAAGAATGTGAGAATAAGCTTTTCACGAAATAATCCTTCACTACCGATATTAAGCTTCTTTGTGTCCTCTTCATTAGGAAGAACAATGTGTGTTTCGGGGACTAAAACTTTGTCTGTTATTCTTTTGTACCTGAACTCTACTGAAACATCACGATGCTCGGCAAGGGACAACGATGCAAGAATAGGGTCAGCCATTGGGTGAGCCAAAATAGGATCTGTCTGATCGTCAACAACAATAATGCTGCTTGAATACATATTGGTGTTGAGCGTTGTAGCTGCGCAACCTACAATACAGGCTACGCAGATAAGAAACATGATTGTATTCATGGTTATTGAGTTTTAATGTTTTTAAAGATTTCGGTGAAATAAACGGTAAAGCCCCAGGGTTTTTCTGTGCCGAAGAATTTTGGGCAAACGCCATCAATACGGTGTTCTAAATACGAACGCTCGTACATGCTACGCAATTGATCGGCCAGGTTGCATAAACGTTGTTCAAAACCGGAAGCCCACTCTAACCGCGAAATACTGTTTGCTGATGCTGTTAATGCATCATTTGATAATTTATGTTTATCGGCAACGAGGTCGTCCCATTCCTTTTTAGCCTTTTCCATCTCTTTGTAACGCTCCTCATATTTCATATGCTTTTTTATTTCAGTATCTGAAATCCACGTTTTCAATTCAAAGCTTAAGCCGACAACGAAAAGGATGAAAGAACTCAGTACATACGGTAATGAACTTGTAGAATGTGCACTGGGAGAACCAAAGCCCAAAAGAGCAAATGTTGTTGTAACCTCCTGCGAAAGGGTTGCTCTCCATAATCCTAATGCAGCTGTAACAATCAGTGCCACTCCAATAATTGTCAGGTGGCGAATTTTCTTTTGATCTGAGGTTGGGGCTGTTGCAATGTAACGTGCGGCAAGGTGCATCCCCCACGCAGCGCTAAAGCCAATTGCAAATGAGAGCATAATCGCGTAGGCCTCAGAAAATGAAGCACTCCGAAGTAAGGTGAAAGAGAAAAAAGCTTCACTGAAGCCAAACAGGAATAAAATAAAAGCTTTGAGTGCTGGCGAAATACGAGTTACTAAAGCACTCTTTAAAACAGCGCATTCATGAGCCAACAATAGGTACCGGCCTTCTGCCGCTTTCGCTAATATCTCTTTTATTTCAATACGTTCGGTTGATTCAGATCTGTGACCTCTTGCATTGGCAATAGAAGATACCGGCTGATGTTTATCATGGCACTTATTAATCAGGCTTTGAATTTCATGTTTAATGGTGTCCCAAACATGAACTTTAAAGTGCTGTTGTTCTATTGATTTGGGTAACAAACCATCCTTCTGACCCTGAAAGCTCAGACGAATAGATAACTCTTGTTTGATTTTTTCGTACTCATCCTCCAGTTCCTGATCTATAAACTGGTTAGTGAGTGAATGTGGTAGATAATTCATATTAATGGGGATTGGTTACGGAATTGGTTTTAATTAGGGGTTTAATGGCATACCCCAAGAATGAACCGGCGTTATCAGAGATGTGATACCACACTAAGCCAGTGATAGCATTCGGCACTTCAAGAATCCTTAAATCAGACAATGGAAAAGTGTTATGGGGCGGAGAAAGCTCTTGTAACATATCATCTGTCAGAAAAGTAAAAGATGGCTCAATCGAAGGGATCGGTGATCTACCGATGCCATTTGGCAGATGCTGCATGCTTAATAAAAGGTTGAGGAGCGGCTTCATTGGGGGTGTCTTTATGGTTTAAAGCAAAAAAGCCAAGCGGTCTACTCTTCGTAGCGCCTGGCTTTGTTAACCAAATTCGAACACGTCAATATATGCCTGATTAAGCAACATAGAAAGGAGTTGTATTTCGCTCGATTCTATGATATACATATCTTTGACGTGGCGTTAAGGGTCTCAAGCTTAGTGCGCCACTCGGCTCATATGTCTTCGGATGTATGGGCTTTTTTATTTCATCATTTTGTGTTTTTAAGAGTCATTAAAATTCAAATCAACGGTTTTGTTTTATCGTAATTTTTAATAGGATTTTCGATGATATTACAATAGCTATTTCACAATAAAACTACTGTTAATCCATGCGAAAAATGACACAGATTCACCCATTTCCTTTTGTTTAAATAACATAAAAAAACATTCAATTAAAATTCAAAAACTGTATATTAGTTAATAAAAGTTTCTAAAAATTTCCAAAAGGATAAATTAAAATGAGTAAATCCAATAGGAGAAAACCTACTGTGGACGAAAGATCCATGGAAAAGTTGAGGTATAAATTCGAATCGTCAGTTACTATCCTGACTTCTAATTATGGGAATAAGTTGAAAATAATTGATTATTTAAATCAAAACATTACAGAATTTCATTTAACCGATGTTGAGTTTAGTAGACTTTTAAATCCTGAGGGTTTTAGCGTAGCTCGTATAAGAAAATACAAATCCATCTTATCTGTAATTGATCCGTTTCTTATAAGAAATTATGGGTATAAGTGGGACGATAAAGGCAAGTGTTATCGCAAAGCAAGGTCTATAAATAGTACGAATAGAGAATTTGAAATAGAAAGGATTAATACTTTAAAGGGGTTTTGGATTGGCTACTCATGGGATAAATCAACAACAGAATCAGATCCACTCGATAAAGAATATATTCATGTATTTAAAGTCGAAATAAAGGATGCAACAAATGTTGTTTGCGAAACAAAACAGGCTGCTTTGGTAGAGGCAACGATGAGCAAGCTTATTGGAAAAGATAAGGTCGCAATAGAACTTGGCCCCGAGCAACGAAAAATATTTTTGATAATTGATATTGGGTTGTTAGAAAATAAGTTCTTACAAACAAAAGAAAAGTTTTCCCTGGCATATATTGATTCGGGTAACTCTAAGGTAAAAGCTGGCCTTGCATTTATTGTACGAGTAGATATAGAGACTTACGTTAATACCAAAGTGGAAAGTAGGGCAACAACTTCATTTGATGGCGTATTTAATGAAAGCCGAATTAATAAAATGCGTGATACTCAGTTAATTTTAAAGTAGTTTAATCTGGCCAAGTGGATGCGCCTCCTGAGCCGTCATCTCCGCTATCACCCCCATCACAACAAAACATTGCAACAGTAATCCCACCGTTTTTTGTTTGCTGCCAAGCGGTAGCTAATGGCTTTGTTTTAAGTGAATCACGATCAACAGGAACTACTGTTAAAACTCTGTTTTTTTTATCATGCGTTTCGTAAAGAATCTCATTCTCAGCTATAGGGAAATGGGAGTGAACAAGCTGGAGTCCAAATGATCTTGTTTTATCTGCATATTTTTTAAAAACCCCGAATACTTCATTCATCATTTCGATTTCAGAAGAAGACAATTGTAAGTCGGTATGCATAACATCAATTTGATTTAAATATACAAAAAAACGAAAAAATGGATAGTTAATATTTCTTCTTCTCTGTTGATTCATAAGTAAAAAATAGCCGAAATCAAATTTGTTTCAGCTATTAGTTTGACGGGTAGAACGATAAATGAACACTATATCGTCTTCTATCGTGAATCCCCTGTCGTAGCAGTAAAAACGAACGCTGCCATCTTTAGATGTGCTGCTCCGCGTGTGAAAATTAAACTGAAACCCTTTTAATTTTAAAAGATACTTCGGTACACAGACTGTTTTTATCTGTGCAACAAGAAAGCTATCTAAAACGTTTCGGTTCTTTCGTAGGATGCGGTTGGTAGTTCGAAAGCAGTTGTTACTGGATGCGTGTTTTTTATTGTTACTACTATTGCGACAATAATCATTACAGAATCTTTTATCGCTTCTCCCGGCAAGTGGTTTATTACACTCTTCGCAAAGCTTTGTATCACTCATAGACTAGTGTTTAAAAGTGAAAGAATATTTCCTTTTATTGTATTCCGCATCCCTTCTATGAATAGGCTGAAATATTTTCGTAGTGATCTATATCAATCCTTCATCTGAAAAGGAATAATATCCTGTTGATGTAATAATCAAATGATCTAAGATCATAATGTCGAGAAATAAACCTGCGTTCTTAATCTTCCTGGTTAACTCTTCATCTGCCCTACTCGGATTGAGATTGCCAGAGGGGTGGTTATGCGCTAATACAATTGCAGAAGCATTTATTTTCAATGCAGCAGTAAATATTAATCGTGGGTCGGCAACGGTTCCGGAAACGCCGCCAGTCGATACTGTATAGAGGGCAAGAACTTTAAATGCTCTGTTGAGAAGGAGTATCTTGAATTGTTCTACCAGATCGATTTTATCCTTATCCCATACAGAAAGGAGTAGTTCATAGTTTTGCTGAGAGGATTTTGTTACTGGAATGTTTTTGTAGTCAACAATATGGCGATATACCAATTCGATTTCAGCAACGTTGAATTCTAATTCTGAAGTCAGATCTTTCATAAATTCTTTTTTAAGTGAATGAATTATGAAGCGATCATAGGTGCCAAACGAGTGAAGCCAAGAAGCAACGCAATAAATGAGAGCGCTGTGTGAGGATAATGTGTTTATGGCGGAAATTCTTGGCGTAAGGAAGGAGGCACCTCACTTAGCGGAAGAATTCATTTGAATAAAAAAATACGGGAAGAATAATAATGGAATTAAGCCCATAATTTATGAAAATTGTTCATTTCTTACTATATTGACAGTCCCCCCCACTAAGTGTATTACTAGATTGTTACCTCGACTCGAAAGGAAAGTATGTAATTACTAAAAACAAACTCTCAATTACTAAATTATGGCAAAGGCTAAGAAGAAAGTAGCACCCCAAAAAAGAGCAAAGAAAGCCATTAAATTTCCTCCGGATCATTTTGTTGAAGTAAAAAACAAAGGGTATGGAAAGGGGCTGCAAGGTATAAAAATACATTACGAAGGACAGAAACCGTCAACACTAAAAGCTGACGGGTCTATTACATTCGGCAAACATATTTTGGAGCTACTCACCAAAACCTTTACAAAGTTTCAATGGATAATAACACCAAGTACCGATTCTATTGAATATAAATATGGAATTCATAGAGTCAGAACTTCTGTAAGAACATTAAGTAGAATGTACCAAGAATTATTCTCTCGGAGCAAGGATATAAAAGTTGATATTCTCTCTGATTTCTTTTCAATAGCATATCCGGGACAGTTTAAAGCAAAAACCACAAGCTCATATAGTGGTGGATCTTTAGCAAAAATTATAAAACCCGAAATAGTTTCTAAAATGTCGCCCGAAGACAAAGATGCATTAAACAGTTTTTTACCGGGGTATATTGCTCAGGAGTCTTACTCAACAGTGAATCTCCTAAAGGCAAATGCTCAAATACAAACATTAGAAGAATTAGCTGAAGGCTTTAAATTAGAAATAGGAAAAGGAAGAAGCGAATCATGGTGGCAAGATTATATAAAAGCTAACATTTTAATAATACAACAAGGGTATATAAAAGCGATTGAAAAATTAAATGTGGCACTTGGTGGAACCAAATATCCAGATTTTTTACTAATAACACATGACTCGTATATTGATATTTTAGAAATAAAAAAACCATCTACTGTATTACTAAAGCACGATTCTGGGAGAGATAATTATCATTGGGATGTAGAAATGTCACGGGCAATAATACAAACCGAAAATTATATTGAACAGGTTTCTTCTTCTGCTGATAAAATTAGAAGTTTTATTAAGGACAAATATAAAATCGATTTAAAAATAGTAAGACCTAGGGGAATAATATTGGCTGGAGACACAAGTACATTTGAGAATCAAAAACAAAAAGATGATTTCAGGTTGCTTACTCAAGCACATAAAAACATTTTGTTTGTGACATACGATGAGATGCTTAACAGGCTAAATAACTACATTTCTGTGCTAAAGGAGTTTTCTGCTCCTGAAAAGAAAACTGCAACAATTCCTCTTGTTAAAAAGGTAAATAAAAAAGCGGTTAATACAAAGCGAAGTGGCTCGCCGTCAAAGGCGCGGGAGTGAGGAACGAACGGACGCGACTGCGAGCGCCATTTGTTGGGGTGACAGTAAAGCGCGAAGAATGAGCGCGATGGACACACAGTGAAGGGGCGCAGTGTGGCATGCGCAGCATAAGGGTTGGTTTTGTGCCAACGAAGCCCCGTAACGCAGCTAATGGCAGCGCAGGCGAGCCCAACAACAGAAGGAAGCGGGTGAACATAAAGGGTCACGAAGGAAGAATGACTGAGTGCGCCTTTATGGGCACAGGAGCTTCCCGAGCGAAGGGTGTGAGGAACGCGAAAAGTATGACAACCTGGAATCAGGTTGGCGGACTTTTTGCCGTGACGAATACCCGCAGAGAGACCTTTTTACCTGCGAAAGTTGACCGGATTACTAAATACTATCACTACAAATGATTTTTAAAATAATGCAATAACGAATATTCATTATCTTGAGTATGTTCCGTTTATAATTCCCCCCTTTAGTACCTTCAAAAAGGTATAATTGCCTTATTCTATTGGCAATGTTTTAATGCTCATATCAACTTAAACATATGATTGAAAAAGTACAATATCTTGTATCAATTGGTAAGTTTCGTAACTATCAAGCAACTGGGGTTGTAACATTTAAGAATCTTACTTTGATATATGCTGATAATGGTAGTGGGAAAACCACGCTTACGCGAGTGATAAAATCTCTATGCAAAAACGATGCTGATTTAATTCGCAGAAGAATTTCTACTGGTTCTAGTACCGCACAATCAGCACAAATATGGTCAACAGATAGTTCCGGTACAAGAATTATACATAGTTATTCTGCTTCTGGTTGGAACTCCCCACTTTCAAATGTTGAGATTTTCGACATTCACTTTGTAAATGACAATATTTATTCTGGATTTGAGTTTACAGACGATCACAAAAAACGGTTACATCAATTTGTAATGGGGGCGCAAGGTGTAACTTTACAGCTACAAATTGAGCAAAATAAGGCGGATAAAACTCGACAACGACAACTAATAGAGTCTCTAAATCAACAATTATTAAATGCTGTAGGAAATGGATTGACCCCTGAAATGATTCCTGGTTTTTTAAATTTGCCAAATACTCCGAACCCTGCGATAACACAAGAAATTGCTGATGCACAAGCAGCATTAATAAGTGCAAATGCAAATTCAGCTATTCAGGCAATGACTGGATTACAACCGCTTCAACCACTTACAACTACATTTAATTTTGGAAAATATGAGGTTGATGTGCAAAACAATACTCATACAATTCAAGATGCTACGTTGAAACAATTGTTTGAAGAGCATGCCGCAGATCTTTCTTCAAATAGAATTGAAAACCCGGGGGATTGGTTAATGAAGGGATTTCAATATACCGAATCAAAACATGAACATACAAATGAGATAAATTGTCCATTTTGCCAAAGACCCTTTGAGGATGAGATACAAATTTTAAATGCATATGCTCAAAAATTTAATGATGCATTCAATCAGTATATTCTTGATATAACTTTGGGCTTAGAATAAATACAAAGGGTAAATATTGATTCGTTTATTCAATTGATTAATCAAAGAATCGCTGCAAATACTGCAATAATCGCTACCTGGAGCTCTTTTCTCCCTTCTGCCACAATCCCCTCATTCGCTGTTTTGCCAAACGAAACAACATTTCGTGCTTTATATGGTGCAGTTGTAAATGATCTTTCGGAAAAAAATAGAAATCCATCAGCTTCAATTTCACCTAAAAATTTGCAAGATTTTAGGCAAATGATTGCTGATATAAATTCGGCAATTGCAACCTCAAACTTACAGATAGCGGCTTATAACACTGAAATTTCCCGGTTTAAAGTCGGTATACAAACTGTATCTACAGCACAAATGGTTTTGAATGTAGCTCGAAGAAAAGGACTTCGATCAGATGCCACCATCGATGCACTCTGTACACGTATTAAACAAGAAGTGGCAGTTTTAAATAGATTAGATGCTGCATATCGTCCTTTGGTGCAAGCGCAAGAAGCTGCTGTGGCAACATTCTTTACCAACTATGGAGCAAGAATTAATCATTATTTACAAAACGTTTTTAAAACGCCATTCCAAATTGTAAATATTGCAAATGTTGCACCACAAGGAAGAGCTACACAGAGTAAGCTGGGCTATTCTTTAACTATTAATGGAATTGATATATCAAACGATCCTGCTGCCAACACAAATCTCAAGGACACCTTGAGTGAGGGCGATAAAAGTACAATAGCTTTTGCATTTTTTCTTTCTAAATTGGACATAGACCCTGCCATTGCAGATAAGATTATAGTTTTTGATGATCCACTATCCAGTTTTGATAGAAATAGAAAGGCCTACACAGTTAGTTTATTGCGTGGCTTACTTCCAGTTGCTAAGCAATTAATTGTTTTAAGTCATAATGAGCATTTCTTACATAGCCTCTCCACAACTCATATTTCTGCCGGTCAAAAAGTTACACTTTGGATTTCTCAAAATTTCACAGCAGGAACTTCAGAAATTCACCCTCTTGATTTGGATACTATGGTTGAAAATGATTATTTCCGAAATTTAAAAGAGCTTGATGATTTTTTAAGTTCCCCAAGTATGACAAAGAAAGATTACGTTCTTGGATTAATTCGGTTGGTATTGGAGTCGCATATAAAATTCAAGTTTCGGCGTCAGCTTTTAACTACTACAGGTGGCCCTACTTTTGGGGCCTTAATAACGCGACTTACAAGTGCAGGAGTAACATTTAGGGATGCAAATACTGCTGGTGTAATAAGCTCTCTTCGTTTATTGAATGATATTTCTTGGCAACCCCATCATGGTGGAGTTCAACCAGCATATCCAGTAGGAGGAATTGACCCGATCAGTATGACAATAACAGAACTTGCTAATTGTATTACAGACACGTTTGCCTTAATAGAGAATAGATTATAACTCGCTTTCTTTATTTTACTAGATGATTTGTTGAATAATACATTGTAAAAGTATTAGCCTCGGCGATTAACCATTTAGTAACCCCCCAATTGTTGACGTAATTGTTATTCTCTCTGTTTTTAGAATTACATACTCCCAAGGCTTTGTAATTCCGTACTTCCCTACGTTTTTTGTTACTATTTCGCAATACCTCTCCGCTGTTGTTTTCTTTGCCTGCACATCGAAGTCATCTATTTCACTTCCAGGCTTCACTTCAATAAGTACAATTTTGTTTTCAAGCTCAACAACAAAATCTGGTTCATATCTGTGATGAGAATTGCCCAATTCGTCTCTCCAAAACAAACCTTCAAACTGTCTTGGTGATGGGCGAAGCCAGTCTTCTACTGCCGGGTCTTTATCTAACAAATAAGCTAACCGAACTTCATCTGACGAATCAAAGCGATACATTGAGTGACAGGCTTTAGAGAAACCGGTATATATTAAATCCTTTGAAAAACGGTTTATTTGTGATTCAAGGGTTACAGGTTTTTCTTCCTGTGTCTTCGAAATATTGTATGGATCTAAGTATGGACGGGGCTCCCCAATAGTGGATTCCAAAAACCCTTCTGAGAGATATTTATTATGAGCAACAATTTGGTCATAGATTTCTTTAGCAATCTGACGAAAGTTGTTTTCAATCATCATTTTTAAAGAATTATCATCACTTACAAAAGTCCTATAGTATTCAGTAGCTTGATTAGCAAGCTTTAATAGAAGTGGGGTTTGATTTGGATCTTCGTAATCAACCAACGGAAAATCAACCAATGCTGCAATGATGGTATTTTCTGGACTTTGTGCTCTTCCCTCTCCTAAGCTTGAAACTCTTGTTTGTTCCTTCTCTGGGGCGCCAGCAGTTGTATTGCCAAATAAATCTAATTCGCCCTTGGCCTGTAATCGCTGAGTTAAAATGGATGTTTCAGAGGAGTAGCGAGTAAGTTTTGAAGTATTCAAATCAAAATCTTCAATAGTAGCTTCTCCATAATTAGGAGTAAGTATGAGGCGTGGAATAGCAATATTTCTAACCTCAATAGCCTGCGCAGATTGACGGCTAATATTTTGTAATTCTTTTCTAACTGGTTCACTAAAATTATTAAACAGCGTTCCTTCTTCAAAAGACAAATCTGCTACTAAGCTTTGAGCTTCTTTTTGATTATTAAAATCAGTAAAGCTTCTTTGAGAAATGGTCTGTTTGGCAATAGCTTCTACATATTCATTTGTTTTCGTCTGAATGGTCGCTTCAATCACATCCTTTGGTGTATCTTCTTGAACTAAGGATGATATTGCTTTAGCTGCTTGTGCAACTAGCTCTTTCATCACAACCTCATTGGAACGAATATTGTCTTGAATGCTTACAACGGCAGCGGATTGAACTTCAATAACCTGTTTAATTGATTTTGTTTCTTCTGTAGTAACGTTTTCAATATTTGTTGGCTGAATAAGTTTTGAGTCCTTCGCTTGTTCTATAATCTTTGCATAGTTATCATGGGCAACAATCATAACTCTATCAACATATTTGTTTCCGGTTCTTTCTCCATAAGGTAAACGGAGGCCTCGACCAATGGTTTGTTCAGTTAATATTTCTGAAGCAGAAGATCGGATTGGAGCAATAGTATAAATGTTTGCAACATCCCACCCCTCCTTAAGCATATTTACATGAATAACAATTTCAACAATATTATCCTTGTCTTCTAACGAAATTAATTTTTCAATAGTTTCATCTGCTTCCTCACCTTTAGTTTTTGTATGCACCTCAATAACCTTCCCCATGTATGCACCTCCCCTAAACTTATCGCTATCTATCAAAGCACGAAGTTCAGATGCGTGAGTAATATCTTTTGCTACCACAAGCATTACCGGCTTAATTACTCTTTTATTATTTTCATAGGCATATTCCTTTAGTGCTGTTTTTGTACGTTCATGAAAATATGCAGCCAGTTGTAATTTACGAGCATCAGTTTCAATTGAGTTTGAATCCCATTGATTAAAGTTTACATCTGCTTCAGTGCCTACCCATGGATCTTTTACGAATCCATCTCTAATAGCATTCCCAAGTGGATAGCTATAGAAAATATTTTTCATTAGTTCGGGCTCTTTCGTTTTTCCTCGCCCTATTGTGTTTCCTGTATAAGGGGTAGCAGTAAATTCTAAGCCAAAAAGAGGATCAATTCGGTCAAGTGAACCTAATGCCGCATCTGCATGATAATGATGCGATTCATCCATTAAAACAACTAAGTCATTTAATGAGGATAGATAGTCAAAATATGATTCGCCAAGGGTTTCACTGAATTTAGTAATCCCCTTCTCTTGCTCAATGTCTTTTTGCGCAAACTGCTGAATATTAAATATATTTATTTGAATCTCATTTCCAAAAAGACTAGCGTTTGCTTGATTTTGTTCAAAATTATCTTTAGTGATAACCCTTGCAGAGCTACTGTTTATTTCTTCTATTCCTCGAAAAACGTATTTTGGATTATTTGATCTGCTGAAATCTTCAACTAACTTTCTATATATAGTATTTCCCGGAGCAACCACCATAAAGTGCTGAATTCCATACACTAAATGTAGATAAGCAACAAACGCACCCATAAGTCGAGTCTTTCCCACTCCTGTAGCAAGAGCAAATGTGTAGGCAGGAAACGTTCTCTCAAACGCTAAAAAGTCTTTTGTTTCGGGTTTTAATTCTACATAAGCCTTTGTGGCGTTTTCGATATTAGCACAAGAGCCCCTGTGCTCTCGATTTAATCGAGTTAACATCATTTGCCCAGCATCAGATTCTAGGTATTCAGAAAATAGTACGAGACTTTGCGCTTGTGGGGTACGCAAACTCATTGCATTTATAATATATTGAAGCGCTTGTGGATTTGTCATAAGAAAATAATTTTGCTAAATCTTAATTAAATTACTCGTAATCTTCTTCTTCAAAATCTTCAAATTCAGCTTCTTTAATGGGTAATAAATAGTCTTTTTTACCAAATTGGCAAGCCTTTAGAATTGATTGTGGTATTTTTTTGATTGTAATTCTTTGATCTAATCTTTCACATCCTGGTTCATATTTTTTAGGGCAAATTAAAAGGGTCTCATTTGTTTGCAAATGAGTTGCTATTTGTTGAACCATTGCTACCGTAAGAAGTTGAGTTGTAATATAAATACTATTGTTACCCTGACCCTTTCCGTGTTTCCAATATTCTGTAGAGCTAGGAGCGAATGTATAGTTAGATAGCTTACACATAGCTTTAATTAGTTTTGTGTTATCGTAATAACTATCAATTACGTTATTTCCGAATTCGTCAACTGTTATGAAACTAGGTGATAATTCATAAAACCTATATCCACCACCACCTTTCCAAGATACCATCTCTGAAACGCCTCCATCATCAATACCCGAAACAACTTTATCTAGTCGGACTTTGCAGTGTGTATAAGCATGATCTCCCATTTCAATTCCTATATATTGTCGATTCATTTTGTGTGCTACGGCTATAGTAGTTCCAGAACCAAGAAATGAGTCTAATACTATCTCACCCTCATCGGTTGATAACTCAATTATTTTCTTAATTAACCTTTCTGGCTTAGGTGTTCTAAAAAGACTAGTTACTGGAATATCAGGAAAAAGTTTTTTGAGTTCATATTTTGCCTGTCTATTGTGCCCGGTTTCATTTACATCTACCCATAGGGTTGAAGGAGGTAAGCCCTCCATATCTTTCAAATAAGTTCGTCTAATTAGCCTTGTTTGATCTTCTGAAAATCTAATTTCACCAGTTTTCATTTTTTCCAGTATTGTTTCATAAGACCATCTCCAACCATTTGGTGGATGTTTAATAACATTTCCATTAGGCGTAGTTATATTATATTGCAGTGTAGGTCTAAGTCCCGGATTGTTTACGGGGTTTCCATCAAACCAAGGCCCCCTTGGATCATTGTCTGGATTTTTAAAATGCTTTCGCTTAGCATCGTCATTTAAGAATTTAGGTCGCCATCCTGGTTTCTTGCTATAAACCAAAATTTGATTGTGATCCAAGGAGAACTGAGTAACATTATTATTGCTGTTATCTGTTGTTTTCCAAATGACCGTAGCCACAAAGCATTGCCTACCAAAAATCTCATCACATAGGACTTTGCAATAGTGGACTTCATTTTCATCAAGAGTTATCCAAATACTTCCATCCTCAGACAATAGAAGGTTTAAAATTTCTAATCTGGGCTTCATTAGACTAAGCCAAGAGGAATGTTCAACACTATCATCATAATGTTCAAAGGCATTCCCTGTATTATAAGGAGGGTCAATATAAATACATTTAATAGCGCTTTCAAATTCGGGAAGGAGTGCTTTCAAAGCAAGTAGATTGTCCCCATGAATCAGCATGTTTTTACTGGAAACATCTCCAAAAGAAAGCTCAATATTCTCCTCAATTATTCGAGGTTCAACATTTGAAATATTATATTCAGGATTTTTCTTTCCAATCCATGATAACTCCAGCTTTTGATTATTAGTACTCATGTTTCTTATATTATTTTCCACCGAATTGTAAAAAGATTTTCAACTATTGCTTTCTGTTTTAGTCGAGCCTCTATTGTTTCAAGTAATTGTTCTTTTTTGATTTCAACTTCATCCTGCGCTTCATAAAGTTTTCTTCTCATTTCATTTCGCTTTTTCTCCATATCCTTAATCTCTCTCTGCGCTTTTAACTTTTCTTCCAGATTAATAATCTTCTTTGCAATTGTTTTTGCAGTTTTAATATCAATATCAATTTTTTTGAGATCGAGCTCTAATCCTTTTTTTACATCATCAGACCAGCTATCCAACTTCTCAACTTCATCATCAAAGAAATCTCCATTTCTTTCAGCGATTTTACCGGAGACAAAAGTAATAAACTGTTGTTCCAGTTCAGAAAGCTTTTGTTTCTCTGTTTCAGAAATAGAAGTAGAAGTTATTCCGTTCGTGGGAAGAGAGAAGATTTTCTTTATTATATCAGATTCAATTGGATTATTCGATTCATCAAATGCCGAAAGAATAATGTTGTCTTCATCTTCAAAAGCAGAAACGGTATAGTTTGAAACTTTCAATACACCTCCTTTGCCAATATAGGGTTCTAATACTGAAATTTTCGAAATGTTATTTGAATAGTCAAAGGTAATTTCTGCTTCTTCTACCTTTTTTGCTTTCACATCCTTTAAGATGCGTTGAGCCAAAGAATGTCCGGGTCGATAGATGTGAGCATCATCTACATTCTTTCCTATGCGATAAGGGCCAGGATCAATGTGTTCATTCGGAAATGGGCTTTCTTTCAATGAAAAAGAGTATTCGTTTTCTGCAAACTCTGCCCTATCGTTTAAATAGTATCTGGTAACATCCCACAACCAACGATTATAAGTAGATAAGAAAGCTTCTCCTTCACGTTTATTGATTTTGAGTTTATCGTGTACTTCTGTATCAAAGTTTTCCAAAAGCTTTTGTCGTGTGTCTGACAAGCTGCTTTGGATGCTTTCATCCATTTCATATTGAAGTTCATCAAAGGCTTTGTTTATATCTTCTGACGTTCGGCAGGTTTGATATATACCTGCGATACGTTTCTCAAAATCTACACCAGACTCAATAGTTCCTAATACCTCGTCACTTGCACCAAATACTCCTTTAAAGAGCTTGAATTTTATATCTAAAAGATCATATACACGTTGGTCTGCGGCGTTCTTTCTATTAACAAAGTTAATCACCACTACATCGTGCTTTTGTCCGTAGCGATGGCAACGACCAATTCGCTGCTCAATTCTTTGCGGATTCCATGGTAGATCATAGTTAATAATGAGAGAGCAAAATTGAAGATTAACTCCTTCAGCACCTGCTTCAGTTGCAATCATTATTTCTGCTTCTTCTTTGAAGTAGTCGATAAGGGCGGCACGAGTATCGGCTGTTTTAGAGCCTGTTATCTTATCGGTATCTTTATTGCGAGCAAGCCAGTTTGTATATATTTCTTTTGATTTGTCATCATTGTTAGAGCCATTAAACAAGACAATTTTTCCTTTATAACCATTGTTAGCCAAAAGTGTTTCAGAAAGATATTTCTGAGTAATTGTAGATTCGGTAAAAATGATGGCCTTCTTTTTAGCACCGAGTTCTTGTGTCATTTCAAACCCTTTTTTAAGGGCTGTGAGTAACGCCTCACCTTTAGAGTTTGTAAAAATGTTCTGTGCTAAATCACGAAAGCGAATAAGGTCAGCTTTTTCTTGCTCCATTGCCACTATGTCTTCTGGAGTAAAAGCTTTCTTTTCCTTTGCTCCTTTTTCATCCTCATCGTCCTCATCTTCATCAATCCAGTCATCGGCAAGGTCTTCAAATGTTTCGAAGTTTTGCTCTAAGCCTTCAATTGGTATATCGGTTGGCGTTGCATTCGCTTTTGCCTCTTTTATCAATTCGCCCACCTTATATACTAAGCCGTTAAGTGTGCTTGCAATAGCAAATGAGGAAGAAGCTAAAAGTTTTCTCAAAATGAGTGTCATCAATTGTCTCTGACTAAACGGAAGTGCATAGAGCTTTGGTCTTTGTAAATACTCGGACATTCCATCATAGAGTTCTGTCTCATGGTCTGTTGGGATATAGTCTTGCGTTATTGGCTTTCGTTCCGTGTAGTTAATGTATTCCAATACCTGTCGGCGGAGTGTTCGAATACAAACGGGCTTTAGGCGGTTTCGCAAGTCATTGAACATCTCTTGCTTCGGCTCAATGAGTCCGACTTCGTTTTCATAGATATCCTGTTCTTTTGATACCCGAGCATAGTTTGATTTGAAACTTTTTAAATCACCGAATACGTGGTCATCAATAATACTTACTAACCCATATAGTTCTAAAAGCGAATTTTGCAGTGGTGTTGCGGTGAGCAGAATTTTAGGAGCATCAACTAATGCATTCTTTATTTCACGAGCAATTTTATTGCTTGTCTTATAGACGTTTCTGAGGCGATGCGCCTCATCAATAATAGCGAGATCCCACTTAGTTTGTTTTATATACGGTGCTTTTGCACGAGCAAAGTGATATGAACAGATAACGATTTGCCCATCTTGATTGAAGGGATTTAAGTTTACGTCTTTGATATATTGATTGAATGATTTTGCTTCAAGGATAATGGACGGCAAGAAGAATTTTTCGAGCAATTCATCATTCCATTGTTTTCGCAAGCTTGAAGGAACAATCAAAAGAATTTTTCTCTTTCGTTCCGCCCACTTCTGAGAAAGTACCAATCCGGCTTCAATCGTCTTTCCGAGACCCACTTCATCAGCTAATATTGCTCCTTTTGATAATGGTGATTTAAACGCGAACAAAGCAGCCTCAATTTGATGCGGATTTAAGTCTACCTGAGCATTTGAGAGGGTTGAGGAAAGCTTTTCCAGGCTATCAGAGGCACAACGCTTGGTAAGCTCATACGCAAAGTATTTCGCATGGTAATCACTGAGTCCGTGGTTTTGCCGGCCTTGAGCAGAGGTCATAATAATCGGGATTCTAACACTTTAAAGTTCAAAAACAAAGACAAAACTACTGGTTTAGTTGGGGGTTATTTCATATCACCTTGGATATCAATAAATAAGCCTCTGGTCTCCTTCATTTCCGAGTGGTATGTCTAAATCAGCAGTTATATTATAAAGGTATGATATGCGTGGTTTATCTTAAAGAAGAGTTTTTGCGCTAAACGCCCGACTGGTCATGCCATCAATCATCAACTTGAGATAAATTGAATAGCGAGGAAGGTTTATGAGATCTTCTGCTGTAAAAACGGGGTGAAAAATCTGAGATATGGTTTCGGCATCTTTTGCACCAATTTGGAAGCAAATAAGTGTTCCAACGTTTCCCAAAATGGACTCTTGGGTTTCTATAGGAAACTGATCTAGATATTGATTTGATAGAAATAAGCCGAGTTTAAATTTTCTGCACTCGGAGAGCATTTGAGCAAACGAAGTGGTTACAAATGTGTGTGCCTCATCTATAAAAAGAAAAAATGGCTCACGTTCTTCTTCAAGCAATCGTGCTTTCTTCATTGAAGCAATTTGGATGCAGGTTATAAGCATTGAACCGAGAAATGAACATGCTTGTTCGCCTATATGTCCTTTACTGAGATTGACGATGAGGATTTTCTTTTGATTTACAATGTCATTTATTGAAATACTTCCAGATCGTTGACCAATAATTCTCTTGATAACATCATTTGCAATAAAAGCACCGGATTTATTTAATATGGCCGATACCGCTTCGCTTTTTAAACTTGGGCTGTATTTATCAAACTCATCATGCCAAAAAGATAAAATTGATTGATCAAATATTGAATTAAGCATTCCCTCTCGATAGTCTTTATCTGTTAAGAGAGGTTGAATATCCAAAAGGGTTGTGCCGGGGTTTTCTAAGAGAGTTAAAATACAAAAACGAAGAATGTATTCTAATCGGACGCCCCATGAGTTTCGGAATATGTTTTGATATACAGATACAATCTCAGATGCGAGAAGGTGTTTCTGGTCTAATTGTTCATCAAGAGGGTTAAAGGAAATGAGGTCATTTGTATTTGTTGCATCGAAATACACAAGATCATCCTTTCGACTTTCTGGTACATATTGCACTAAAAGGCTTGCAAGTTGTCCGTGGGGGTCAATTACGCATACTCCGTGCCCATGGCGCATATCTTGGATGGCCATATTCTGAAGCAGTGTAGATTTACCTGTACCGGTTTTCCCAAAGCAAAAGATACCCGTGTATCGGTCTTTTGTTTTAATACCAAACCGCTGATTTGTATTACGCCAATTTGTTTGTGCAAAGTAGGTGATCGAATTGTCAGCATGATGTTGTCTTTCCATCTCATACCTAATCTTATGAAACGTACTCGAATACTGAAGCCTGAAAATTATTTGCCTACTACAAACTATTACCTCATAATCAATTTTATACTGCTTATCCTTATTACTACGATTAACCAAGTTGATTGAGTGGATGCTTAATAATTTGACCACGAAGGTGTTCAGTTGTCGCTGAAAGGTAAATAGTTGTTGTAGTGATATCAGAATGTCCCATCATTTTAGAAAGACTGAAAATGTCACATCCTCCTTCTAACATAAGAGTAGCGAACGTGTGGCGTAGCTTATGAATACCAAATTCAATACCTGAAATTTTCTTTAGCTGGCTAACTATTATTTGAAGCACACGCTCATCTATTTTGCACTTCCCTCTATCGGTTGCAAAAAACTCGGGACAAACAACATGATGCTTTGCCCTTTCTTCCAGATAGGACTTCAAACTTTGCGCAAGTCCAATAGACATTGGTATAACCCGATCTTTTTTCCCCTTGCCCCAACGAACAAAAACCGACAGATTTTCAATATCAACATCTGTAAACTTCAAATTTAATAATTCGCTTTTCCGAAGACCTGCGAATAAAAACATAGAAAACATGGCGTGGTTTCTCTTACGAATAAATCTTGTCTTATATGGGTAGTTATATACTATGTCAAGAATTCTTAATGCCTGCACTTTTGAAAGCCCTTTCGGAAGACTTGTTTCTTTCTTGGGACGCTGAATATTATCGATAGGATTAAATGTTAATAACCGATTAGCGATGCACCATTTAAAGAAAACATTAAGAGTAATGCGAATACAACTAAAACTTGATGATTTCCAATGCTGAATTGTCATACCATTGAGAAAGTATGATCGAACGTTCTCTTCGGTTATTTCAGAGCACTGGCTAATATTCGCATGTCTTATATAGGATCGGAGGGTCTGTTTATATCGCCTTATTGTGGGCAATGAGTAATTAAGTAAATATTGAGACTCTTGATAAAATTTTGATGCTGCAATACTGATATCCATTGAATAACTCTTCCAACCCTAAATTGACACTTACCCATTAAAGTGATTTAATTACAGTCATGTTCGGAAATTTCAACTACCTGTTTATTTTGAAAAGTAGTATCTGCGGAGTCAAAAACTACGATTCTCCCTTTTCTTATAAGCCTTTTTATCAGTTAAGCTAAGTACCTGATTATGGGAGATAAACTAGGATGTCTCTTTCTCTTAAAATAGCTTTATTTATCAAACTATTTTCGACAATTGATAGGTTTTCCGAATCACATTGCAACTACCCGTTTTCAGTCACTTTTTGTGTCAGTTTAAGCCTCCGACAGGAGGCATTTAGGATAGGAAATTAATTTAAATAATAAGTACGGGTTAGATTTATTATACTTTAAAACTGCGTCGTATCCAACCTATAGATTTTATCTAGGATACAGTTTTGAACCCATTTCTTAAAAATCGAATAAAATTAAAACAGCATATTTATTTATCTTTTTCTTCTTGTTTCCGTGCTTGTAAAACGGATGATAATTATTGGCATTTGTATATAATATTCCCTAATTTGTTATATAATCGAATAGTAAATGCCAACTATCCATCGTCTCAATATTAAAAATTTTCGAGGAATTAAGTCTTTTGAACAAATATTTTCATCTGACTTTGTTTGCCTTATTGGAAGAGGAGATGTAGGTAAGTCAACTATTTTGGAAGCTATATCACACGTACTTTCTCCTAACTGGAATATTACATACTATGATAATGATTTTTATAATTGTGACTTAAATAACACAATAGAAATTGAAGCAATTATAAAGGATTTACCAGCAACACTCATAACTGAAGAAAAATTTGGCGGATATATTAATGGCTTAAATACTGATACAAACAAAATCGAAGAGGAACTAGAAGATAATCATGAAAAGGTACTTACTATTCGTCTGGAGGTAGATAAAGATTTAGAACCTAAATGGAGTGTTGTGTGTGACAGACATGACCCTAAGCCAATATCTGCAACGGATCGAGGTAAGCTAAATATGTTTATGACTGCTGATTCAGTAGATCGTCACTTCTCATGGAGTAAAGGAAGCCCACTTTATACGCTATTTAAAGATGTTGAAGGAACAACTTCAATAGAGGAGAATTTAATACTCGATGTATTAAGAACTGCGAAGACATCTATCGATGGATCTTTCTCTAAATTGGACGCTACGACACAGGTTATTAAGGGAGTAGCTTCAATAATGGGGCTTGAGCTCAATAACGCAAACACAACAATTGATTTCAGAGATATTGCTATTCGCGACAGTAAAGTTTGTCTTCATGATGGCAAAATTCCATTAAGATTAAAAGGGAAAGGATCTCGCCGCTTGGCCTCTATAGCAATACAAACTGCTATAGCTGCATCTGGAGGGATCATTTTGATTGATGAGATCGAACAAGGGCTAGAGCCGGATAGGGTTCAGAACCTTGTGAGCATTCTCAAAATGCAAAATGAAGGCCAAATATTTATTACAACACATTCAAGAGATGTAATTGTTGAACTTGAAACAAAGGATTTATACTTATTAAGTACTAATGGTTCAAAACTAACGCCAATTGCCTCAGATTTGCAGGGTGTTATTCGTGCAAATCCAGAGTGCATGTTCGCGAATAAGATTTTGGTATGTGAAGGCGAAACGGAAATAGGTGTCTGTAAAGCTTTAAACAACTTTAGAATTAGCACTGGCAAGAAAAATGCAGCCCATCTTGGGGTTAGGTTTGCAAAAGGTGTAGGTAGTGCCTTTATAAAATATAGTAAAAGTTTCAAAGCACTTGGATTTCCAACAGCGGTCTTTTGTGATTCAGATGATGCTGGCATTAATGCCGAGAAATCCGAATTAACACGTTTAGGTATAACAATTTTTGACTGGGAGATTGGCGATTGCCTGGAAGTTGCATTATTTAAAAGTGCTTCAGTTGATTTGGTTAAGAAAATGCTTGACTTAGCTGCACAAATAATTGGTGAAGAGAATAATATTTCTGCAAATACAGCATTTGAACAACAAATTAAAACAAGCATTTCGAGTAAAACGGGTAACTCATTTCCACAACTCCTTTCGAATGAAGTTTTAACAAACGAAATGCGCATAGCGATTGGGGTGTCGGCATCTAAAAAAAACTGGTTTAAAAGAATTTCAAAAGGTGAACGATTGGGTAATCTCTTATTTGCAAATCAGTCAGAGCTAGGGCCTGCAGTGATACAAATGTTTTCTCGACTAGAAGAGTGGATTGATAATGGATCATAAAACCTTTATAGAGAAACGAAAGGCATTAGCTATTGCACCTGCTGGGCATGGGAAAACTCATGCAATAACCGATTGCATGACTCAGATATTAGGTCGACAACTTATTTTAACGCATACCCACGCAGGTGTTGCGTCTTTGAGAGATAAATTAAAAAAACAAAATATTTCCTCAAAAGCATATAACCTCGAAACAATAACGAGTTATGCGCAAGCAATTGTACAAAATTTTTATACTGGAAAAGATATTCCCCCGCCAGAATCTGGTAAAACTTATTATGCATTCCTTATTGAAAAGGCAACGAGCTTGCTTAACAAGAAACCCATTAAAGATGTAATTGCGGCAACATACAAAGGCTTATTTGTTGATGAATATCAAGACTGTACAATCTCGCAACACACCTTTATTATGAAACTGTCCGATATTCTCTCAACAAGAATTTTTGGTGACCCGCTCCAAGGTATTTTCGGTTTTAGTGAAGCGCTCGTAGATTTGAATGATAAAGAACAAATGGGTGATTTTTTAGAAGATAGAATTACCCTAAGTACACCATATAGATGGCGCGGTGTAAATGAAAATCTTGGAGAAACTCTAAAATCAATAAGAGTAGAGTTAGAATCAACAGATTCAGTTGACCTTTCTAAATATAGATTGGGCATGGAATTAATAATAGCCCCGGAAGCTGACTTATATAATGGGCAACGCGATTATCATAAAAAAATCATAAGTCTACTAAACGATGAAAGTATTTTAATTATTGATCCAGATAGCACCAGTGTAACACCTCGAATAAAGAAAATCTCAAGTTTCCAAAATCGAATTAGATTAATCGAATCTATTGATGATAAATCATTTTATGACATTGCTAAAAAAATTGACCTAATCTCAACAGAAGATTCACCTTCAAAAAAAATCCGAGATTTAATAGCTGAATTACTTAGCCCTGATTCAATAATTAACCAATGGTTTGACTCCAACGGACTTAAATCATTTAAAAAGGAAGAAAAAAGGCAAGCTATACAAAAAGTAAAAGAAAGTTTAGATGATTTTTCACAGTCAAGAGATATTTCCAAAATTCCCCTCATTCTAAAAGGGGTAGAAAAATTGCCCAATATTAAATCTTATAGAAAAGAGTTATTTAAGGTTATATGTAGTGCCATTTATTTTGCAAAAGAAAACAATGTAACAGTTTATGAAGCTGTAGTAGTTATACGGAATAAAACTCGGCGTGCAGGTAGAAAAGTTATTGGAAGGTGTATTGGAACAACTTTGCTTACGAAAGGGCTTGAGTTTGATACGGTAGTTGTTTTGAACGCACAAAAATTTGATAAAAAAAACTTTTACGTTGCGCTTACTCGTGCAAGAAAAAAACTTGTTGTTTTTGCAAATCAAAATGTCCTTTCATTTTAAGAGTTTCGTATATCGGTCTTTTTATTACTTGTTTTGTAAAAGACTCAGATTAATAAACCATTAAATAAAATCATCTATCATCATGTTTTCAACATCTGCTCTCATTTCATGAGTAGGTAAACAACGTAAATAAACAAGAGTCATTCTAATATCTGAATGTCCCATTAGTTGTTTTAGTTTAACAACATTATTACTTGATTTCAGGAAGTTGACTGCAAAGGTGTGTCTAAATTGATGCAAATGAAATTTTATCCGTGAAGTTGCTTTAATTTTTTTTACTAACAGGTCTAAGCCGTCATAACTTAATCGTTGATCTTTATACCTAGAGACGAATAAAAATGCCGTACTGTAATGGCGGCGTTCCTTTAGATAGTCTTTGAGATACATGCAAACGTGTGCATGTAACGGTATAATTCTTGTGCGAGGAATTTTTGAGTTTTCCGCTCGCACAGTTAAAACCTTCCGTTCCATATCAATATCTCTTATTTGCAATAGCAATAGCTCCTCACGGCGAAGGCCGCAAAAAAGAAGAGTATAAAACAGCGCAAGGTTTCTTTTCCTAAGTAACAGATTATTGCTTGAGTGATAATGTACTGCGGTCATTATTTTTTCAACTTCTTCCTTTTTGAGATACTTCAAATTGTCATAAACGACTGAAGGCCTCCGCATACCTAAAAAAGGACTTTCTGATATGTACTTTCGTATGCGTAGCCATTCAAAGAAATTATGCAACTTGCTCCAATACGTTCTAACTGTGGATTTTTTGATACCCTCTTGAAGTAAGCCGAAATGGCGTGTTCGTTTTCTATCTTCAAGTGTTTTAAAAAATCTAGTTATCATGATTGGCGTTAATGTTTCTAACGTTAAATCCGGAATAACTTTCATAAGAAGCTTAAATGTTTCTTTATACCCTCGAATAGTCTCAGGTCTAAGTTTCCTAGAATATTCGCATTCAAGAATATATTCATCAAAAAGCTGATAAATGGTTTTTCTCATACTATCAAAACCTTATCATTCTTTTATGACATTTTTACAGACTGCAATATTTCACATATAGCAAAGTTTTTCATTGTATTGAAAATATTTGCTTTGCTCTTGTAGGAAAATGAATAATTTTAAGGTAGATAGGAATATATGAATAGGATATCAAGAGCTTTACAGTCCGGCTGGAACAGTTTGCGCCAACCACAGTCCTTCGAAAAAGGAACTGCATTTGAAGATTTTGTTGAAAATGAAATCTTTGATGAATCGCAATATCAAATAATTCATAAGACGAATTCCTATGCAACCAACTCACACCGTTTTGTTGAGAGTAGCTTACTCCCCGATTTCTTATTCCGAGATAAGGTAACAGGAAGAGAGTTTTATGTTGAATGTAAGTTTCGCTCTTCACTTAATCCAGATGGTAACTATGATTGGTGCAACGATCAACAACTTGAACGGTATTTACAACTGCATCAAGAAGTGCCCGTATTTGTTGCACTGGGTTTAGAAGGTGTTCCAGAGAAGCCCGGAGCTGTTTTTCTAATCCCCCTTCACTATTGTTCATATACCTCACTATTCCCAAGTCGCCTCAGTGAGTATGAATTATTTTATATACCACTCTCACCAAACTATCTTTGGTCTCGACTTTAGCAAACGCTAAAAT
This sequence comes from uncultured Sediminibacterium sp., assembly GCA_964460235.1. Classification (GTDB taxonomy): domain Bacteria; phylum Bacteroidota; class Bacteroidia; order Chitinophagales; family Chitinophagaceae; genus Sediminibacterium. Next base: position 73,538 of record CAYWPM010000009.1, read on the forward strand.
ATTTCAGACTGCAATAAACTGTTAGACATACATACAATGTGAAAGACACTGTTCTTTCACAATTAAATCAATTTGTATGTCTGTACAAAAAAAGCAGCCCCACGATGTCTATACACTTGTAACAGATATCATTGTCGCTCAATTGGAAAAAGGGATAATTCCTTGGAAAAAGACGTGGCAAGAAGCCGGTATTCCCCGCAACCTCGTTACAAACGTAGCGTATCGAGGAATCAACGTTTGGCTTCTGTCTGCTCTTAACTACCAAAAGAACTTCTTTTTAACATGGCACCAACTCAAAAAAATTGGTGGCTCAATTCACAAAGGTGAGTTTGGTCATGTAGTTGTGTTTTGGAAGCTTCTTGAAAAGAAACATGATAGTGAAGATGATACTCAGAAAAAAGCAATTCTTCGTTATCACAAGGTATTTAATGTTGCGCAGTGCTATAACTTGCCTTTGGGGCTACTGCAAAGATTAGATGAAGTAGACAAAGAAAAAAACACGATTGAAAGCTGTGAAGACATTGTTTCACTAATGCCACAGCGTCCAACAATCTCTCACAAAGGAGATAAAGCGTATTACGATCCGAAACAGGATTATGTAAATGTTCCAACCTTACATTGCTTTGTGGATGCAGAGAGCTATTATAATGTTCTCTTCCATGAATTAGTACATGCAACTGGACATAGTAGTAGACTTAATCGCAAAGAGTTGGTTGAACCAGTCGTATTTGGATCTCTCCTTTATTCAATTGAAGAGCTGACTGCAGAAATTGGTGCTTCGTATTTGCAGTCAATTGCCGGTGTATCATCCCAAAAACACATTGAAAACAATGTGGCATATATCCAGGGGTGGTTGAAGCAATTGCGCAATGATAAACGATTCATCATTTATGCAAGTTCACAGGCGCAGCGTGCGACAGATTTCATTTTGAACGTATCCTACGATTCAAAGCCCGAGTAATCGGGCTTTTGTTTTTGTGCCATTCATTTTTCATAAGCAAAATTATTTCAGTCTTTCTTCGAGTAGCGAATTCTTGATATTGTTATCGTATGGAAGAGGAACAACGACCAATTCCAAATAGATTAAAACTGTATCGCATACGATACGGTTATTCTCAACACGATGTAGCAAACTTGTTGGGGTTGCAAACAACAAGTCAAATTTCGCAATGGGAAAATGGATTCATAATGCCGAACGCAATTAACTTATTTAAATTAAGTATGCTCTATCGGACAATTCCAAATGAGTTGTATTATGAGTATCTATTCGAAATTCGCGATGAGCTACTAGCACATGAGCCACCACTTAAAGTGGTGCAGATTTAATCTTTCTTATTGGATCTAAATTAAAAACTATTAAAATCGACGACGATATAATCGATTTTAATATAAAAAACGACGACGATTGTGAACCGCTTTCAAGCAGAGTTAACAAAACAACTAATCCGAATCAAAACTATGATGTATACCAATGAAGAAACAGCGTTGGCTCATGAAATCGCGACGGCCTTAAATGACCAAAAAGCACTTAGCCAACATTTAAAATATGTCAGACTATACCCTCACGATTCCCTGAGAATGATCTTAGAAAAGGTACTTAGTATTCCCAAAGACAAAATTCATACAAGTCGAGCGGCCTATTTTGTCTCTTTAGTTAAGCAGTTAAAATATTATGACTCTCCTCGGCATTAGTATTGGAACACGAACAACCGGCACAGTTTTATTAATCGATGGACGCCTGCGTGATTGGCACAATCACACATTCTTAGGAAAATGGTCTAATAAGAAGTGCAAAAGAATGATTGAGCGATACGAAAAGCATATTAAGAAATATGGTGTTCGGATTATTATTGCAAAGATTCCTCCACAAACACATCAAACAAAACGGATAAATCAGATTATCGAATCTCTCGATGAAGTCGTAAAGCAGCATAAGTGTTTCGTGCACTATAAAACGAAGCGTGACTTAAAGCATGTTTTTCCAACGGCACTCAATCCGCATGAATTAGCTCAAGAAGCTGCTTCGCAATTTCCAGACCTTTTGCCCTTAATGGAACGTGAGTTTAGAAATAAACGTCCGTATTATCTGAAAGTTTTCGAGGCTGCGCTTATAGCAGCAGCTCATGATAAATAAGTCCTATAAATTGACTACCGATTCAAGAGCATCGTCTGCTTCCTTGTGAGTGAAATTCGATTGATAGCCTATAGTTGTTGTTACCGAGGAATGTCGGTACAGCTTTTGGAGCATTTGTATTGGTATACGATCTCCACTAATATTTCCAAAAGTGTGACGAGCGATATGCATTGTAAGTGTTTTTTCTATACCCGCTGCTGGTGCAACGTGTAATCGAAGGCACTTATCAATTTTACTCGTTTCGTCAGCAATCTTTTTTTGAATGGCGAAGCTATCTTCGCTTTCACTCAGTTTTTCTAACTCAGGGAATATATGTGCTTCCGAACTCTGTTTCCCTTTTTTATACCTGCTCAAAATAGCATGAGCTTTTTCGGGGAGCTTTAATGAGCCAGTCTTTTGGTTTTTCCCCATCGCATAATAGAGTCGATTGTCTTTAATATTCGACCATCGTAAACGGAGAATATCTGACACCCGCATTCCGGCTAAATAGAAAGAAAATAACCAAAGGTTTCGTGCATGAGCCTCTTTAGATCCTTCGGGAAATTCTAGTGCTTCTATTTGTTTAACCTCCTCTTCGGTTAGTCCTATTTTATTTGACGGAGGAAATTTGATTGAAATTTTACCTTCTCCAAATGGAGAATCTGCTTTTACTGCTGCTCCTTCTTTTACTGCAAGGCTGAAGACAGATCGGATAGCAACAAGGTGATTGATGATTGAGCGTTCGCTCAATACGCTTTTCTTTATTAGGCGTTTTTCCAGATTCCGCATTTTTTTCCCTGGCTTTTTCTCCTCTACATTATACGTGATCTTATATTCACTTTTCAGATAGAGTTTGAATTGTTGCAGGAGCGACACGGTTATATCAAAAAAGGCTTTATCGCTGTTTTTTAAGAATGTCTTAAAATGCTTTATTCGAGGTTTGTCGGCGGTATATTGATTGTATTTTCCGGCTTTTTGAAGGTTTTCAAGGTATAAATCTGCGATTGGAAAAAAGGTCAATCCCCTTTTCGGTTTAATTTTTTGCTTTACTGCTTGGGAGCTCACCTTCTTTTCTTTCACTTCAAGGTCAATGGATGCAGCACTCACTTCCGCGATTCGTTTCACTATGAGGTTGTTCAAACGGGCAGAATTGGGGTGATTCTTTTTAACCCGCTGTTCTTTCGCGTCCCATTCAGTAGTCTTGATTTTGTGCCCAATATACATGAAGGAGGACTTACGATCTGTGGTTATGCGGATGGCAAGCGGGAAAGTAGTTGGTAGTGTTCCATCCTTGTTTTTCTTCTGCCGAAGGATTACCTTTATTGATGAAGCCATAGCCACATTGAGTTTTAGAGCTATTAAGGTACAACATAGGTACAACAAAGAGTGGTTTTGAGTGATTTTTTCTGATTTCTCATAAAATACAAATTCAATAAAATCAATACTTTCAGTTCATATCAAACCATATAAAACCATATTTCTAAGGACTGAAAATCCTTGTGTCGCCGGTTCGATCCCGGCCCACACCACAGATTACAACAAAGACCCTTGTAAGTAAAACTTGCAAGGGTCTTTTTATTTAGGTCTACAGAGAGCATGCATCATTCGTGTCACCGTTTTCACTACAGAAGTCGAACCCTCACAAAGCATATCCATGATTATTATCATTTTTCATGGGAAGATTTCGAAGGAGCTTTGATGTATAAATAATTACGTTCTGTGCACTTCTGCACTTCCCCATCGGTTGGTAATCCTTCATATTTCAAATAAATAGACATGAGAACGAGATCAATTACCCAAAGTCTTCCATTATGCTTATTTGGACTGGTTTTATCTTTTTTATTCGCCTGTAACAAGAATGTTGCCGTAGGTGAATCAACTGCTACCACTGTTACGACCACGGCGGATCAAACGATCATTCCCGACCAGGTCCCAACCTATCCACACCTGATCGGCCCCAACGATGTTGCCTTGTTTTCCCAATATGGTTATGGCACCTGGCAATACGGGGCGGGTGTGCCTCATCAAAAAAGGATCGACCTGATGCCCGCGAATTATTTAGGTAACTCTGTGACCAATACAGCGCTACTGGCCAACTTCTTTGCTATTTCTGATATTCATATTACGGATAAGGAATCACCGGCACAGGCCATTTATTATGGGTACAAATGGGGCATTATCTCTGGTTATTCGCCTGCCATGCTTTACTCCACTCATATGCTTGATGCAGCAGTTCGTACCATTAACCGTCTTCACAAAACAAAGCCATTTGATTTTGGACTTTCGCTTGGTGATGCTCTCAACAGTGGTCAGTATAACGAGCTGAAATGGTTTGTAGACGTAATGGACGGAAAACTCATTAACCCTGATTCAGGAGAAAAGGATGACCCCAACCCCGGACCCGGTAACGATTACCAGGATGAATTCAAGGCAGAGGGCATTGACCCTACCATAAAGTGGTACCAGGCACTTGGTAACCATGACCACTTCTGGATGGGTATGTTTCCTCCGGATCAAAATATAAAGGATAAACTGACCGGTAACACTGTTCTGAATTTTGGGAACATGTTCAAAGATCCTTCCGGACTTAACAGCAGGGGTTATTATATGGGTGTGGTAAACGGTAAAACGCCCAATGTTGAAATTATTGGTGCAGGACCTGTGGGGAACTTTGCTACTCCTCCTGTTGTTTCACCCGATCCGAACAGACGTTTTATTACACGCCATGAATTCATGGATGCATTTGTAAAAAGCAGCAGCTCCCCGGCGGGTCATGGTTTTACACCTGCAACCACCGCCTCCGGATTTGCTAATTATACATTTGAACCCAGGTCAGACATTCCATTGAAAGTGATCGTACTCGATAATACCAACAGGGACGATCGTGTTGTAACAGATGGATATGGCAAGGGATCTGTTGATAAAGAGCGCTACGACTGGTTGATCAACGAACTGGATAAAGGGCAGGCCGAAGGCAAACTCATGATCATTGCTGCACATATTCCCATTAAGGTAGTGCTCGAGCAAACATTAATTGGACAAGCCATGACATGGAGCGCTTCTTCGTATAAAACCGAAGATGAAATGCTGGCAAAACTGCATACCTATCCTAACCTCATTTTGTGGGTAGCTGGACACAGGCACCTGAGTGTGGTCACACCGCAAAAATCACCGGATCCTTCCAGGCCTGAACTCGGATTCTGGGAAGTGGAAACGCCTTCTTTGCGGGAATTTCCCCAGCAGTTCAGAGGTTTCCGGATAACCCGTAACAGCGATCAGACCATTTCTATTTTTGCTACCGATGTGGACCCGATTGCAAAAGAAGGGTCTTTGGCCGCAAAAGCAAGATCCTATGCTGTTGCTGCCAACCAGTTATTCAATATTGTACAGGAACCGATGCCTTCCGGAGTAGTAAACGCAGAACTCATTTTGCAACTTAGCCCGGAAATGCGTGCGAAACTGGACAACCTTGGAGTACCGATCAAGTAGACGTAAAAGGGATCGATTTACACGAGTGTAAAAATCAACAAGACCCGGGTCATATCCGGGTCTTTCTTTTGCCGCAATCATTTACCAACCGGATGGCCTGCCGGTTGATGCGATCCCCCGCCAAGCCATAATTTAATCCGGATCATAACAATACCATCGTTTCGTTGTTGTTAGCTGTATGAACAACTATCTTATCGTTGGAACCAGTGGTATTGGCAAGGCCTTATCTGCACAGCTGGCCGAAGAAAATCAGGTGATCGGAACCTATTTCAGGAACCCGCAGACGGACAGCGGGAATCTGTCGTTTCATTATTTGGATGTACTGGACGAAAAGATGGATCTCAGTTTTGTTCCGGATAAGCTGGATGGCCTGGCCTATTGCGTGGGCTCTGTTAACCTGAAACCATTTTCGAGGATCCCGGTAGCAGAATTTGTAGAGGATTACAAATTGCAGGTTGCCGGCGCTGTAAAGATCATACAGGCCTGTTTACCTGCGCTGAAAAAAAGCGGCCAGGCTTCCATTGTATTATTCAGCACCGTTGCTGTACAAACGGGTTTTAATTTTCATAGTATGGTGAGTGCCAGCAAGGGCGCCGTTGAGGGTTTGACCAAAGCACTTGCTGCAGAACTCTCTCCAACGATCAGGGTTAATTGTATCGCCCCTTCCATCACACAGACCTCTTTGACCCACCAGTTCCTGAATACACCGGAAAAAATGGAAGCGAATGCACAGCGGCATCCATTAAAAAGAATTGGTACCGACAATGACATTGCTGCAACGGCCGCATTCCTGTTAAGTAATAAAAGCAGCTGGATCACCGGTCAGGTATTTCATGTAGATGGCGGTATCAGCAGTATCCGCTAACCAGAATTGCAGATGTCCGTAAACGCTTTGTCGGTCTCGGTTCTATGAGTGTTGTAGCTGCACCAAACGGGTCGTTTTCCGATAGCTACACCTATCATGACCGATGTCGCTCCTGGTCTTGTGTCGGACCGGGTTTTCTGAACATCCTGTTTCAGCCGGCTAATTGATAAAATGAGGCAAGAACAGCAACATGGGATATGAAATGTTTCTTTTTCGTCAAAATGTAATTTATGCGAACCGTTGATTATCAATAATTAATGCAGATTTTGGCTGTTTTTGTGTTGTTTACATAGATCTTATACTACGTTTTTTTCACCGGGGCTACGGAGTGGTCTATACGATGTTTACCCATCGATCTTCCTGATATCTATATGGGCCAATGTGCTCTGTTTACCCTTCCGGGCCTTGCATTCCTACTATTCTTTCACAAAATACCCTATTCGCCGGCCATGCTGCCTGTCGTCCCTTTGTACTGTAATCATTATGCATGTTGATGCATGGTTTGCTGTACCAAAACTGTATTTGATGAGGCTGTTCACCCCCAATACCCAATCAAAACAGGCCCCCGGGAAAACCATTTGTTTTTTGATCGGAGTTGCCTTTTTACTGCTTACCGCCTGCCAGAAACAGGTGGCATCCCCTGACGCCATTGTAGCCCATACTGAAATAAAGGATGGATCAACATCCATCACGGGCTTTCGGGCTTCTGTACAGGCTGTCGTATTACAACAGTCGGGTTCCGAGAGTAATGCGATCAGTTTCAGCTGGACGCCTTTGCCCGGTAACAATCCGCTTCGGTATACCATCGAAGCCGGCGCAGTACAATCTCATTTTTCAGAACCCATAGAGTTGGGCAGTTCCTCCTATGCCACAATAGGTTTTCTGGCGAAAGAGCTGAACCAGAAAATGAGCAGGTTGGTCCCAGCAGGCAAAAGCACCAAAGTGGAGATCAGGGTAAAAGCAACGGACCTGTATGGTGATCATGAGGTACTTGTGTATTCAGAAGCTTTGTCTCTAGACATCACCACCTACCAGCCCATGACAGAATACGCCTATCCGCAATACATCAAATTACCCGGTAACTACCAGGAATGGGAGTTGAGTAATGCGCCACAGATCGTAAGTGTAAAAAACGATGGTGAATATGAGGGATATATCAACTTCACCAGACAGAACCCTCAATTCATGTTCGTGAAAGGATGTAAATGGGAGATCGCCAATACATTCACCAACCTGGGTGCCAATAAGTTCGGTTTTGGAGGAACCCTGTTCTCCCTGACCGGCAACGCGGGCAGCTATTTTGTCAAAGCCAGCACCAATACGAATACCTGGAATTGTACGCGGATCGATAAATGGGGAATTCATGGAACCGCTGTAACCTGTGCCGGTGAAACAGATCCCGTCATGACATACGATGCTGCAACAGGCAAATACCTGATCACACTTGCGTTGCAGGCCGGTGAATTCAGGTTCAGGGCCAATGATGATGACGCCCTGAGTCTGGGTAAGCAAACCCAAAACGGATACGATACCCCTTCTGCCAGCGGAAAGAATTTTACAGTAACGACCCCCGGTTACTACACCATTTATCTGAATCTTTGTTCAGCAGGAAACTATGGATGTGCTTTCATCAAGGAGTTCAATGTTTTTGCCTGTGATAAACAATAACAGGCTGGCTGTGAACATTGCATGATAAGAGGAAATGGTACAGTGCCACGCGAGAGCGTGGCACTTTTTTTTGCTTTTGCATGGGCTGCTTTGATAAAGGGTGTACCAGTTTTTAACCAATCGTTGTACAGTTGTACAATGGCATAGCTGGATACTAAGTTGTATTTTCGTAAAGGTGGTAGGTATGGTTTGTATCCGGATGTGCCATTCGCGTTCTCTCATCGATCAAAAAAACACAATGACGCATTTACCCAATCTGATAAAGGACCTTGCATTGATCCTTGGCGCTGCCGGTGTGATCACTCTTTTCTTCAAACGGATCAAACAGCCCGTTGTACTCGGTTATATCATTGCCGGTCTGCTGGTAGGCCCGAATTTCAAGCTCTTTCCCACTATCGTAGATATTGAAGGTATCAAGATCTGGGCTGAGATCGGGGTGGTGTTCCTGCTGTTTACCCTGGGCCTGGAGTTCAGCTTCAAAAAGCTGCTGAAAGTGGGCGGTTCTGCTGCCATTACCGGTGTTACCGAACTGAGTTGTATGATGCTGCTGGGTTTTATGGCCGGCCAGTTATTGGGATGGTCAAATATGGATAGTATTTTTCTTGGCGGCATCATTGCCATCTCTTCCACCACCATCATCTTCCGGGCCTTTGATGAACTGGGACTGAAGGCAAAACAATTCACGACACTGGTCCTGGGGGTGCTGGTCATAGAAGACCTGGTGGCCATCTTATTGATGGTGATGCTTTCCACCGTTTCGGTGAGCCAGCAGTTTGAAGGGATGCAACTTTTTCTCTCATTGCTGAAACTGATCTTCTTCCTGTGTTTGTGGTTCGTGATGGGCATTTTCCTCCTTCCCTCTTTTTTTAAGCGCGCCGGTAAACTGCTGAACAGCGAAACCTTATTGATCGTATCGATCGGGCTTTGCCTGGGCATGGTAGCGCTGGCCGATCAGTTCGGTTTTTCTGCTGCCCTGGGTGCTTTTATCATGGGATCCATCCTGGCAGAGACCACACAGTCGCACAAGATCGAGAACCTGGTGACTTCTGTCAAAAACCTGTTCGGTGCCATCTTCTTCGTATCGGTAGGTATGCTGATCGATCCGAAGATACTGCTGGAATACGCGGGTCCCGTATTGATCCTCACGGCCACGGTGATACTGGGTAAAACCATTTTTGTAAGCACCGGTGCCCTGTTCGCCGGCCGCTCCCTGAAACAGGCGGTGCAGGCCGGAACCAGTATGTCGCAGATCGGTGAGTTCTCGTTCATCATCGCTTCTATGGGCGTGGCATTCAATGTGACCAGTTCTTACCTGTATCCGATCGCTGTGGGTGTTTCGGTGATCACCACATTCACCACACCGTATATGATCAAACTGGCGGAGCCACTGTATAACCTGCTTTTGAAGATACTGCCACCTAAATGGATCAATTCGCTGGAGACCTATAGCAGCAGTTCACAGATCATCAAAACGGAGAACAACTGGCGCAAACTGTTGCGCTTTTACCTGCAAACCATCATCCTGAATGGGGTCATTATGATCGCCATGACCCTGTTGATCGTGAAATTCGCCGAGCCCTTTCTGAATGGTTATATCGGGAATCCCCTGGTCACCAAGATCATCTGTGCGGTGGTTGGATTGATCGCCATGGCCCCGTTCATCTGGGGTATTTCAGTGAAGAAGATGAAAAAGAGCATGTATGCCTCTTTGTGGCTTGACCAGAAATACAGCAAGGGTCCGCTGGTGATGATCGAGATCGCCCGCAATATCATTACCGTCTTGCTGATCGGATTCCTGCTTCGGCAGCTGTTCAGTCTTCCGGTGACCATTGGGGGAACTGTTTTGGTCATGATCATCGTAGGTGTCATTTTCCGTCAGCGGCTGCAGGTGTTCTATCACCGCATCGAGGACCGTTTTCTGCAGAACCTGCACGAAAAAGAAGAACTGGAAAAGAACAGGACCAAAAGTTATCTGTCACCCTGGGATGCCCACCTCACCAATTATGTGATCAGTCCGCATGTGGATTTTATCGGCAAGACACTGGAAGAACTGCAGTGGCGTGAAAAATACGGGATCAATGTGGCATTCATTGAGCGGGGTAATATTGCCAAGTTCGCCCCGTCCAGGACGGAACAGATCTTTCCTTTCGACAATATCGGCGTGATCGGTACGGACCAGCAGTTACTGGCTTTCAGCCAACTGATCGTTCCGTTTGAAGAGGGTGCCACTGACGAAAAAGAGCTGGTGGAGCTGGATAAGATCCTGGTAGATGAACATACCCGCCTGAAGGGGCTCACCATACGCGAATCGGGCATCCGTGAAAAGACGGATGGCCTGGTAGTGGGTATTGAACGGAAAGGAGAAAGGATCCTGAATCCATCCTCACATACGCAGCTTGAGTGGGATGATATCGTGTGGATCGTGGGAAACCGTAAAAAGATCCAGCAACTGTATCACCCTTGATTTTCCTGCAAAATCCATTGTCTGTTTACGGACAGCAGATAAGCTATAATATTACTAAATCCGGCTTGCCGATTCAATGACGAATGTCATTGATTACCGGCAGGTCATCAGGTAAATTCATAGGTCGGACAGGATATGGATATTGCGTCCATCCTGTTATAAATCTATGCGTCATGAAAAAGTTCTTTGTGCTGTTCAGCACACTATTGATCGGGGGGGCTTTGTTGTTTTCCTGTACCAAGAAGACCCTGACCGAACCTGCTGCCGAAACATTATTACAGGAAAAACTACAGTCATCTGTAGACCTGATGATGACAAAATATAAGGCCAAATACCCGGGTTATCCGGGAGGTCTTGCATTGAAAGTGATCTCTAAGAACGGATCCTATTTTGTATCATCCGGTATGGAAGCCGGTACAACAGATCAGATCCATTTCCGGGCGGCCAGTAATACCAAGGCGTTTACGGCAACCGCTATACTGCTGCTGGCACAGGAAGGTAAACTGAATGTGGATGCAAAGATCATTGATACGATCCCCGGTACCAAAATGACCTATGTTCCGCTGAACCTGCAGTATAATATCCCGTACCGTGACCAGATCACTATCCGGGACCTGTTGCAACACAGTGCCGGTGTATATGACGTCACCAATGATTCCATACCGGTAACCGTTACAGCGAATGTGCCCTATATCGGGAAACATTACCTGGAGTTCATCCAGGAAACCGATCCCAATCACAATTTCAATTTTGATGAGCTGGTGGGCGTGGTGGCAACCTGTCAGATCGCGTATTCTGCGCCGCGTGTAAAACATAAGTACTCCAATACCGGCTACTCTATTCTGGGAAAGATCATTGAAAGGGTTTCCGGCATGGGATACAACCAGTTCGTAACGGACCGGATCATCAAACCGATGGGCCTGGATCAATCGTCTATGCCTTATACGGGCACAGATCGTTTATTACCCATGCCGTATGCAAAAGGCTATTTTTATCAGCCTGCCGTAATCGAATGCACCAATTCCAATATCTCGGGCAATATAGCGGAGGGAAACCTGGTCACTACGCCGGATGACCTTTGCCGCTTTATCCGTAAGTTGATGCGGGGAGAAGGTGTGTTGAACCTGAATACCGTGAACAATATCTTAAAGGTCTATCCTTCCGGAACACTGGGTGAGGGTAAGTATGCCTGTGGTATCTTTTACGTTCCTAACCTGGGCTGGGGACACAACGGTGCGCATGAGGGTTATCTATCCAGGATGGTATCAGATCCAGATACAGACATTTCAGTGGTAGCATTCACCAATACCTGGAACACATCTGGCGGAATGGCCACCATATCTGAACAGCTGAGTAACCTGCTGGACGAGGCCTGCATGAATGCAAGGCTGATCGTACAGTAGTTCTCCGTTTGTTGCAGGTAGATGTGAATAGAACAAAGGGCGCAGAAATCTATCTGCGCCCTTTGTTGATACCAGGTATCTGCTTTCAGTATCCTGTCAGAAATTATGAATGTAAGCCAGCATCAGACCTGTTGCAAAACGGGTGGCGCTGATCTTCTTGAGGCTACCCTCCAGGTTGTTCTCAACAGAGGGGTCGTCGAAGTTGACCATTTGCTCCAGTTGGTTTTTCCTTCCGTATGACAATAACAGTCCGGCCCTGAGATTGAATTTGCGCTTTTTAAAATTGGTACCTATCTGCATGTGATAAATGTCCCAGGTGGAGGTGTTTGAGCGGTAACCGTCCTCATTTTTAAAAGAGCGCACATCGGAGTAGTTGTAGTCGGTCCGCAGTGACAGGTAACCCATGATACGCTCCTTGAGCGGAAAGCTCACGCCAACAGAAAAGTTCAGGATCGACTTGTTCAGGTTCTTTAACTGCATCATAGAAGAAGTGAATTCGCCACCGATACCGGTGTCGGGACGGATAAAATAGTCGTTGCGGGGTGTGATGACACTATATTCGGCAACACGCGAAAAATATTCAGCCGCAAAATACAGGTGGCCGCGGCCATAATCGTAGGTATAACCGCCTGCAACACTCAGGGGTGTCTTCCACCGGGATGCCAGTTTGGTTTGTTTGCTGTTGACGATCAGGAATTTTTCCGTGTTATTATCCAGCGGCAGATTGTTGACGCTGTATTGCACCAACAGGTCGGCCTTTGAAGAAAGGTGTATGGAAGGTGCTGTCACCAGCAGGCCCAGGTGGTGTTTGGGTGCCAGTTCGTAAGATAACCCGGCTTTGATGCCCAGGTTGAACACATTGCTGTGTACAAGGTAGTACTCTTCGATAGAAACCAATCGCTGGTCAAATCCCGCTGAAAGATCATTGCTGAGCACGCTGAGGGAAAGGTTGTGGTGAAACTCCTGCCGGCGGTTGGTGAAACTGAAAGAGACACCCATTGCCAGCTTTTTCGAGAAGGATTTACCAACGGCCAGCAGACCGGTGGTCTCATCTACCGTGTTGGCATGTACATATTGACCCACGTAAAATTCATTGCCGACACTGATCGATTCATCCAGGACGTTTACCATACCATCTCTCCTTTGAGAAGCGTTGAATTTCATCACCGGAGTGTTCATGATAGCATACGCAACCGTGATGGGTTTCTTCAGTTTTAGGTAGATGGTGTTGGATGCGATCACCGGAAGGATGTAGGTAGACGTGGCTTTCAGGCCCAGCCCCAGTCCCGCACCATCGTTAAACTTGGTGGTTTGAAAATTGTAGATGCTGCCGCTGATATTGGATGCGTTTTTTGTATTGAATGCCAGCAATGCAGGGTTGTAGAATAAAACACCGCTGTCGCCATTCTTGGCAATGACAGCGCCGGGTGACATGAAACCTCCGGGTCCGTAAGCGTTTGACCAGTAATTGGCGTCTTGTGCGAGACAGGCTGAAGAGAGAAGGAGGGATACAACTGCGAGTATATTTTTTCTCAACATGACGAAGAATTTATAGAGTGAGAAACGTTTTTTCAGTAACTTAAGAGGGTAAAAGTTCACTGATGAATTCTATGACAAAGTTGGTTAAAATTGTTCATATCCTGCTCATTTTATCGGCGTTATTCATTGAGAAAACGTCAATAGCGCAAGGCTTAAGTTTTACAAGACCCGCTAAAATTTTTACCGATCAGCAAACGGACCGGGAGCCCAGTATCATGGGTTTTGAGGGCAATTATTTTGTTGCCTGGAAGGAGACCGGATCAACCGGAAATATCCTGCTCAGCGATCTGGGAAAACAATATGATACCACTGCTGCGGCGTCTGTGATCCGCATACCGGGGTCGGCTTCTTCCTTCGCTCCCCTGCTGCAACCTTTTCAGAACAGACTATACCTTTTCTGGATCAATCCCAAAGGCAGGATCCAATACCTGGTGCGTACAAAAGAGCAGGGTTTTGATCCGTCGGCGATCCATGAGATCCTGTTCACCGATCACGTAAAAATTTCATTGGGGATCGATGGTGCTGAGTTGGGGGAACAGCTGGTGTTGTCTACACATGCCGACAACAAAGAGACCTTATTATATGCATTGTTCCGGGTGGATGCAAACGGATTGCTGCAGACGACCGGTCTTCATAAGATACCACAGGAAAGATCCAGGAACTATCCACATGTAACGGCGATCAATACTAACATAGCACGTTTTTGCTGGCAGGGAAAAAATGACCAGCTGTTTTTTGCCGATTATGACGCAAGCCGGAACAGCTGGTCCGAAGCAAAACCGAAAGGCAATTCACAGACACAGGTTTCGCCGGTGGTGCACCAGGTCTACAACTCTGATCAACTGTTCTATATCTGGAGAGGATATAAAAAGGACAGCCGCCTGTATTATAAAATGGGTGCGGGTTTTGCCAGTCCGCGGGGACACACGGAACTGCCGCCTTATTTTACCACCGACCTTCCGGTATCTGTCTGTAAAGTGGATGCGAATAATTTCCTGATGGCCTATACCGGCCCCGACCGCCAGTTATACCTCAGCAATTTTTCCGCTTACCAGCCTGCCAGGTGGATGGAGCAGGTATTGCAACCACATACCAGCAACAAAACACTGAAGGATATCGTGATACCTGGCTCGCACGATGCGGGTATGAGTGTATTAACCGCTACCGGGGGCCAGCAGAAAGGCACCATCAACGAGTGCAACACTCTTACCCAGAAACTGAATATTGAGAACCAGCTGAATGGCGGTATCCGCATGTTCGATCTGCGCATCGGAACATTCAATAAAATGCTGTACACCAAACATTGTTCTTCCGACTGCATGGACGAGGCGCTGGGTGGTGGTTTTGGCGAAAGACTGTACCCGATAGCGACAGCTATCAAAAAATTCCTGCAAACCAATCCGCAGGAGATTGTGATGGCCACATTCAGCCATTTCTGTGAAAAAGAGACACCGCTGGCCGGTTTGAAGGACAGCCTGATACACTGGATCGGGCAGGACCATATCTATGTTGCCAATACAACAACGATCGGGGATGTGCCTTTACGGGAGCTGGCCGGTAAAGCGATATTGAGTTTTGAGATACCCGACCAGAAAGATCACCGATTTCCCGGTTGTTCGATCGCAGACACATCAACCGCTTTCATCAATTTCCGAAGGGCTTACGCGGCTACCAATAAGATGAATGAACTGATCGAGAAGGAAAAGAACTTTTTTATCTCGCTGAATAATACCCTGAATAAAAACGACCTGGTCCGGCTCGACTGGCAGATCACGCAAAGTGCCGATGAAGCGCCGGTGATCTGTAATGAGTTCCAGGACGAAAAAATCAATCCGCTGGTGAATGGGGTCATGCTGCTGGCCAATGTGATCCGAAAGAACAAAAGCATCATCGATCACTCGATCGAAGGCAATAAATGGCTGCCGGTAAAACTGAATGAATGGATCAAAGAAGGTATCATCAACCGGCAGAACAAACCCAATATCGTATACGTTGATGTGGCCGGCGCCTGGATCACCGATTACTGCATTGACCTGTTGCGGACCAACCTGTACAACTGATCAGCTCAGCGATAACAATTCGGTATGGATCCCGATCGGGTTACTCAGTATTTTATGAACAGGACATTTGTTGGCGATATCTAATAACCTCGCACGTTGTTCCTGATCCAGGTTCCCGATCAACCGGATCCTGCGGTTGATATAGGTTTTGTTCTCGCTGTCGTTCCTGTCCAGATCCAGATCGATCTTAACTTCCTGCAGGTCCCACTGTTTCCTGTCGGCATACATGCGTAGTGTGGCACTGGTGCAGGCAGCCAGTGCAGCGATCAGCAGTTCTTTGGGAGAAAATCCCAGGTCTTTACCACCCAGACCAAGGGGCTCGTCTGCGATCAACAGGTTACCGCTGGGAGATTGGATCTCAACTTTATACAGATCGGTCTTGATGGAAGAAGATACTTTGTCCATGTTTATGCTTTTATACGTGTAGGATAAGGAACGAATTCAACGTCATCTCCCTTTATTTTAGGGAACCGCTGATCGATCCAGTTCTGCCTGGCCGCTGCAAGGGTTTCTTTACTGCTGGAAACAAAGTTCCAGTCAATGAACCTTTCTTCCGGAAAAGGTTCACCACCGAACAGGTAAACAGTGGTATGGGCTTCGATCGTAAAACTGCAGAGTTTGCTTTCTTTGGCCACCAGGATCTGTTTGGGTTCATAACGGTTTCCATCGTTTTCTACTGAGCCTTCCAAAATATAGAGCCCGGATTCACCATAGAGTTCATGACCGATATGGATGCTCTGCCGTGTACTGCTTTTGATCTCCAGCAGATACAGTTTGCTGTATACCGGTACGGGCGATCTTCTGCCGAATGCCTCACCGGCAATCAGTTTATAACTTACATCCCCGTCCATCCAGTAAGGGATATGGTTCTTGTCGACATGCGCAAAATTGGGTTCCATGTTCTCCAGCTCTTTGGGTAGTGCCACCCAGATCTGCAGGCCGTGCATGTGTTTTTCTGAATGACGCAGGTATTCCGGTGTTCTTTCTGAATGTACAATGCCTTTCCCGGCGGTCATCCAGTTCACTTCGCCGGGTTTGATCTCTATTTCATTGCCAATGCTGTCGCGGTGCATGATGGAGCCGTCGAATAAAAAAGTAAGGGTTGACAAACCAATATGGGGATGCGGCTGTACATCAAAATTCTCTCGCTCGCTCATTTTAGTGGGGCCCATATGGTCGATGAAGATGAAGGGACCCACCATTCTTTTTTCCCGGAAGGGCAGTAACCGGCCCACCAGGAAGTTGCCGATATTGGCAGCACGCTCTTCTATGATCAGTTGGATGTTGGACATTAGGAAGGATTTCTATAAAGGTACGAAACAATACCGCCGCAAGTTGTTTCATAAAAAATGCGTCTTAGCACCATCGCAGGAATCATCCCGCAAAGGCGCTAAGACGCGGTAAGTGTGGTTATTGAGTTATGGGTTGGTCGACCAGATAGAAGCATCTTTCACGAACACCCTCCTGTTCAGTTTCAGGTGGGCAACCAGCAGCTCTGCAAAATCTTCGGGGTGCATTACCCGGTCCTCGTTGTTGTTGATGAGGTTGGCGCTTTTGGCCAGGTCGGTCACCACGGTACTCGGGGTAAGTGCGGTCACGCGGATATTGTGTTTGCGTACTTCCTGCATCAATGAATCGGTGAGCCCCATCAATCCGAATTTGGAAGCACTATAGGCACTGGTAACCGGTGCGCCCTTTAAACCAGCAGTGGAGGATACGTTCACGATATCGCCCGTCTGTCTTTCGATCATCTCGGGTAAAACGGCGCGGGTGGTATAGTATACGCCAAAAAGGTTCACTTTGATTTGATTTTCCCACTGTTCCGGTGTCAACTCCAGAAACTTTCCGAATGCGGCGGTGCCGGCATTGTTAATGAGGATGTCGATAGGCCCCAGTTCCTGGCGGATCTTGGCCACGGCGGTATTTACTGAGTGGATATCACTGACATCTGCAGTGGCTACAGCCGTTTTGACTCCCAGCGCATTGATTTCCTGCGCTACCGCCTGCAGGTCTTTTTCGGTTCGGGCCACCAGGCCCACTTGTACACCTTCTTTAGCCAACGCAAGCGCTACCGCCCGTCCAATTCCTTTACCCGCACCCGTGATCAGGGCGGTCTTATTTTGTAATGATTGCATATGTTTTTTATTTACAGGTGATGAGGAATTCGTGAGTCGTGAATCGTCAGTCGTCAGTGGTGAGTAGGCAAACATCTACTCTCACGTCTGACGATTCACGACTCACGCAAAATTACATTCCACGCCATTCTGAGTTTGTAATTTCTCTGTCATTGTTTGCCCTTACCAACCGAAACTCCATTTAAAACGCAGGTACCCGATATCCTGTAATCCCTGGAAGCTGCCCTGGTAACGGAGAAAAAAAGATTGCCAGATCAGATCGGCATCAAACTGTGGGGAAATATTATAACTGATGGACGGCGACAGAATAAGCAGGTCAAGCTGTGGGGAGTATACAACCGTGCAGCTGGCGATGCTGAGCGGACTGATCTCCTTGCGCCCGGCCAGCAACCAGCTGAACCGCGCCGGCATCAGGTTCCTGGAACTGAGGTTGAGGTTCAGTTCGAACGGATTGCTCAGGCTCCGGTTCAGGCCGCGGCTGTTGTACAGTCCGCCAACGGTCAGGTACCACCCGTGTTTGAAAGCATGGTCCAGTGCGAGCGTCAGGTTCAGTTGACTGGCCGAGTCATTGCCGGCAAAATAATATTGTGCCTCACCTTTAAAGCCTGTTTCCTGAATACTGCCCGCCCAGCCCATACCCAGTGTGGCCGCACCGTGATAGATACCGGAGATGAACTGCAGATCATAGTTCCACCTGTTCAGGAAATAACGTGCAGCAGCGATCTGTTTCTGGTTACCGCTGCTGCTGTACACAAATTCTACATGTGAAAAATCGGAGAGGTTATGTTGCAGGCTGACGGCATCGGACCCCGGTCGTTCTTCATAATCGATATCCAGGAAATTATAAGCATTGTAAATATCGTTCGGGTTCCAGATGGTGGCCATACCCCAGTTGATGCGCTGGCGGCCGATGCGTGCCTGCCATTTGTCTTTTTTCAGGTCCACATACAACCGCTCTACATTGGTGTGCACGACCAGGTTGTTATTGCTGACCCAGGCTTTCTGCAGGTTCCATGCTTCATTGCTGTTGCGGAGGTGACTGGCAAAATCGGGAATGCGGCTGACCTGGTCGCCCCAGAACAGGCGGTTACGCAGTTCGGCAGCGAAAGTGATAGTGGCAGTGGGTTTCCATTTTACATTGAAACGGTTATGTACCAGGTTGCCGAATGTGTTCTGGTGACCCAGTTTGTCGATCGAATAGGAAGAGAGGTCTTTGATATATCCGTTGAAACTTATTTTCTGGTGGGTGGACGATAGGGAGTCCTGCGCCACCAGGATCTGGTAACAGCTGCAAAACAATAGTATGAAAAGCCCCTTAATGCTGTACATGTGTGTCCACTTTTGCAGTATCGGAAGTGATGCGTCCATCTACCAGTGTGATCACGCGACGCGCCCGTTCGATCACCCTGGCATCGTGGGTGGAGAAGATGAAAGTGATGTTTTCTTCCTTGTTCAGCAGCGCCATGATATCAAGCAGGTTCGAGGCGGAAGCGGTATCAAGGTTGGCCGTAGGTTCATCGGCCAATACGAACTGCGGCTTCGATGCCAGCGCGCGTGCTACGGCCACACGTTGTTGCTGACCACCGGATAACTGTGACGGACGACTGTCCATCTTATCCTCAAGGCCTATCTGTCTGAACAGGGACTGGATACGTGCTTCCCGCTCCGTTTTATCGATACCCTGCAACTGCATGATGAACTCTACGTTCTCTCTGGCAGTGAGCACCGGTATCAGGTTGAATGACTGGAACACGAACCCGATATTCTGTAAACGGAAATCGATGAGTTTGTTGGGACTCATGGCCGTGATATCAATACCGTTGATCTCTATTTTTCCTTCGTCGGGTTTGTCCAGCCCGCCGACCAGGTTCAACAATGTTGTCTTGCCGGAACCGGAGGGTCCTACCAAAGCGGTGAACTCTCCCTGGTTAATGTGCAGGTGCACATTGTTGATGGCATACACGGGAATGTTTTCCTTATTATAGATCTTGGAAATATTATGTGCGTCAATTACGGTACTCATGCCGGTTGTTTTGGGTGATCATGATTTTATTTTCGTAATGCTTCTATGGGTCGTAACTGCAGGGCTTTCAGCGCCGGATAGATGCAGGATGCCAAAGCCGTGAATAAAACGATACCCATGATGCCCGCCAGTTTTTCAGTGGGGAACTCCGGGTACACCAGTGTACTGAAACCAAAATTGCTCATCATTTCTTTACCCATGCTTTCCAGGTTCAGGCCGTTCTGGTGATAGTAACCGGTTACAATCCAGGCGATGCCCAGCCCGATCGGTGTGCCGATCAATGTCAGGAAAATGGTTTCCAGGAATACCAACAGGAACAGGCGGATCCGGTTCATGCCCAGTGTCATCATTACCCCGATCTCCTGTGTGCGTTCCAGTATGGCCATCAGCATGGTGTTCACGATACCGAAAGCCAATGCGAACAGGATGATGCCGATGATGATATAAGAAGTGATATCCACTGTATCGATCATCAGTTCTGTTTCGGGAGAAAGATTCTGCCAGGGCTCAACCAACAGGTCGGGATATTGCTGCTGCAGTTGTTTTGCCATGTTCTGTGTTGCGTTATCCTGCTGAAGTATAAGGGCGATCTCGTGTATCCCGTTACCCAGGTTCAGTGCCTGGTTCAATTCGGTTTGTTGTACGTATACATTGCGTTCGTCCATGGGCGTGTTCTCCGACTGGTAAATAGCAGCCACACGGAATGCCGCCGAAATGATATTGCCGTCGGCATCGGTGAATGTGAGCACCAGTTTATTACCGGTTTTCAGCTTCATCTTATCTGCCAGTTTTTTACCGATGAGCACCTGGTTTTGTTTGCCGGCCTCAAATCCATTACCCATGCGAATCTTCTCTAACAGGCCGGATACCTGGTTTTCCATGGCTGGATCAATGCCATTGATCTGTACGCCGGCGCTGCCCGTGGTGGTGGCCAGCATACCTTGTGTGATGGTTCTGGTGGCAACCTGTTTCACTGCGCTATTTTTCTGCAGTTCCTGCAATATTTTTTCCGGGTCACTGATAACGAAACGGGCTTCGTAGTCGTTCTTGAATGTTTTGTGGTGAAGCTGGATATGCCCGGTTTCTGCGTAGATCACAGTTCTTATGCGACTGTTCATCATTCCCTTGTACAGGGCCAGTACGGCAATGCCCGCAAACAGCCCGATCGCTACCGAAAGCATGATAACGAGACTGCGGATTTTGTTACGCCATATGTTACGCCAGGCAATTCTGAAGATCACGGTAATGGTTTTATTTTTTCATGGAAATAACCGGATTTAAACGGATCACTTTCAACAAAGGGTATAGCGATAACACCAGCCCGATCAGCAAGACCATCAGGCCCTGGTTGATAAAGTGGGTGCTGTCTGTTGATGTTGGAAAAATGGCTTCAAACCCGAACCGTTCATAGGCTTTGGCAGCATTGCCGGTGATGCGGATGGGGTGTTTCTGCAGATACCATACGATGGGAATACTGGCCAGTATCCCCAGCAGGCAACCCGCCAGCACGGTCAGGATCGATTCGCAGAGGAGCAGTACAGCCAGTTTACTTTTGCGCATGCCGATGGCTACCAGCATACCCAGTTCAAAACGGCGTTCTGCCATCATCATCAGCAAAGTGCCGAAAATGCCAAATGAGATCAGCAGGTACAGGATCATTTGTATCACTACCATATTGGAGCTGTCGGTTTTGATGTGTTGTTTGATGTCGGGCATCATCTGTTCCCAGCTCATCACTTCGTATCCGTTGCCGGCCAGTTGCTGCGCGTCGGTACTGATCGTGTTCACCTGTTTGGGATCCTGTATGGATAACACATAGGAAGTAAGGATACCCGGAGCCTCGAACAGCACCTGGGCGGCGCCGAGCGGCAGGTACAGGAGCCGGTCGTTCAGGTCCGGCGAACCGAATTTTGCTACGCCACTGATCACATATTTCCCCGCAGCAGTGGCACCATGGTAACCCTGGCCGATCAGTACAAGGGTATCGTGCAGATTCAGTTGTAATCTTTTTAATAATCCTTCTGCTACCAGTACCGTATTGTCGCCTGACTGCAGGTACTTACCGGCAACCAGTTTGGTGGAAAGTTGGGTGATCCTGTCCTCTTTCTGTGGATCAATGCCCACTACCAGGCAACCCTTGGTGATATTGCCCGCAGAAGCCAGTGCAAAGGATTCCAATCTTGGGGTGATACCGGTGATGCGTGGATCGTTCAAGAGTTTTTTTTCGAGCGTTGCAGAATTTTCAAAACTGTTGTCGAGGATCTGTTCATCCCAATAACCCTGTTTGTGGATCTGTATATACCCCGAATAGAAACTGACCACGTTTTTGATGAGGTTGTCGAAGATCCCTGTTTTGATACTGCTGGTGAGCACGGACAGGACCACGGCAAAAAAAATGGATGCCATGGTGATGGCGGTGCGGTTCCGGTTGCGCCAGAGGTTCTTCCATGCCAGCTGTAAGATCCACATCTTAGTTGAATTGTTTTATCCGCTCAATAGAGAAAAAATTATCGTCTATGTTCCGGTTAAACTGAACAGAGAGGTAGATGATCTCCGTTTTGTGCCCTTTTTTATCTGCAGGTATCATTTCAACTCGGGTGGGTATCAGGCGCCCGTCCATCAGTTTGATATCATATCCGCGCATGGTGTTGGTGAGTTTACCTTCCTCATCAAAGAACTCTGTGTAGAGTTCCAGGAAATCCTTTTTATCGATCACTACCAGCAGTTTGCCCCATACAACGGCCGTATTGGGTTTGGGGATCAGTTCAAGCCGGTAACAGCTTTTTCCGTCGATCGTAGTGTCTGCCAGTAACCGGTGTTGGTAGTCGTCCACAACAGAGGATTCTTTTACCAGGTCATCGTTGGTAAAATCGGTGCCCATCCAGCTGTTCGTCATCATGGAGGGCGGCAGTTTGATGATGCGTTCTAGTATGGGCATCCAGTTCCACACTTCTTTTTTGCGCTTCAGGAATACGATGCCTTTGTCTTTGGGGGGAGACTGTACCAGCAGCAGTGCAAAGTCATTACCCTTCATCCAGGACCTGATCCGCATTTCCCGGCTCCAGCTGGGGCGGATGGTTTTGATGATCAGTTCGCCCTGCGAGGTCTTGCCACGCATTTTTTCATCTGCTTTCCGGATGATCTCGGTGGCCGATTGTGTATGGGCCAGGAAAAAAGAGCAGGCAAACAGTATGGTCAGAGTTACCCTCATGGCATCTGCTATTGTCCTATAAATTTACGACAATACCCAGGGATGCATAGATTTAATTTAAATATCTCGGAATCGATATTTTCCGGGCTATCTGTCTATCGGAGGCACCGATAGAGGGATCTGGAGCAGAACCCATATACGGTTGCACAAGAGATGATGCACTCGGCCGTCGTGATCGCGAACGGTTTTGAGGGGGCGGGTAACCATATTCTTAAGACCAACACCTGCCGGTGCAATTGGGTCGAAGATGATGATTTCGTCAATTGATATCAATTAATCATCTGAATTAAAAACAGGTATAAATAGTTAATATATTGCTATCCGTTCGGACCTGTTATTGGACCGGATGAATGATCGGACCTACACCTTATCTCTATATCCCCCCGATTATGTAAGTGATGCCTGGTTTTTCCGGGCATCACTTTTTTGTGACACTAGGCACGGTGGTGATTTCCTCCGGACGCAATGCAGCTTTTCTGTAATTTTAAACATGTTTCGTTCCTCTGTTCTCTCTCTGATAGTATTGCTGGCTTCACCGGTAGCAGTAACTGTTCTGTATCATGGTATGACCGGTCAGCCCGGTATCAAAAAACAAACCGCGAGCGTTCCACAAGCCCGTGTGACCGATCCCGGATCGGTGAAACCGAAAGCCATGGTCTGGATCCCTGGCGGCAGGTTCCGCATGGGCACACCCGCAGCCAATGAGTCGTTATGTGCCACTCCCGGATTGACTTCCGATGCTTTGCCGGTGCATACCGTAGAAGTAAAAGCCTTTTGGATGGATGAACATGAGGTGACCAATGCCGAGTTTGAAAAATTTGTACACGCCACAGGGTATAAGACCGTAGCAGAGATCGCGCCCACTGCAGCGGAGTTTCCGAATGCAGATCCTTCGTTGCTGGTTCCGGGGTCTGCGGTATTTGCGCCGCCGTCTCACGAGGTTCCACTGGACAATTACCTGCAATGGTGGGAATACCGTAAGAACGCCAATTGGCGCCAACCCTTCGGTGCGGGAAGCAGTATCAAGGGAAAAGAGAATTATCCCGTGGTGCATATTGCCTGGGAAGATGCAGTGGCCTATGCGCGCTGGGCCGGTAAACGGTTACCCACAGAAGCCGAATGGGAGTTTGCTGCGCGTGGCGGGTTGAAAGAGAATACCTATGCCTGGGGCAACCAGTTCACACCGGCCAAACGTTATATGGCCAACACTTTCCAGGGAAGTTTCCCTTCTAAGGATGCAGGCCGGGATGGATATAAGGGCATTGCACCCGTAAAACAATACCCGAAGAACGGGTATGGTCTATATGATATGGCCGGTAATGTATGGGAATGGTGTTCAGACTGGTACCGTGCAGATTATTATACCACACTGGTGCGAAAAGGAACAGCCATTGTTGACCCGCAGGGACCACCGGATAGTTTTGACCCCACAGAACCTGGTGTTATCAAAAAAGTGCAGAAGGGAGGATCCTTCCTTTGCAGCGATCAATATTGTTCCCGTTATGTGGTAGGCTCCCGCGGTAAGGGCGATTGGAAAATGGGCACCAACCACCTCGGCTTCCGCTGTGTGCGGGATGCAAAATAAGTTACGATTACTTTTTCTGCAGTCGCTTGTCAAGACTCCAGTCTCCGCTTCCCAGGCAAAAGAACACGCCGGTCAGTAACGCCGACAGGAAGGGATGCTGGTCCTCTGTCAGTATTTTACCATGCCCCATGGTGAACGTGATCAGTAATAAGGTAAGGGTGAGGGGAAACATGAACAGGCGCACCCATAATCCCACCAACAAAGAAATACCACCGAGCAGTTCTGCTGTTTTACCTGCATACGCAAATACGGCCGGCAACGGATAATGCAGGTCACTGAGCCATTGTGTATAGTTCTTCATCTGGTCAAATACAAATACTTCATGACCATGATACACAAACAAGATCCCTGTAATGACCCGGATAAAGGCGAGCAATTTTGGTGTGTACTGTTCTATCGGCATGGTATCAGATTTGTTTAGTAAGATACCATCCTGCCCGAACAAAAACAACTGCGCCCTTGCGCCTTTGCGAGCAATTTTCCCGCAAAGGCGCAAGGGCGCAGTTAAAGAGAGTTTGCGGGTATCAAAGTCTTTTCACCCGGATATTCCTGAACCGCAGCACATCGCCATGGCCCAGGAAACCGATATGGCCACTGGTCCTTTGCAGGCCGGGATGTTCCTTATGGTCCATGGTGCCGTTGGCGGAAGCCTGTTTGATATCGCCATCCAGTATGGTTTCCCCGTTCAGGATCACTGTTACTTTAGAGCCCTTTACGATCACTTCTTCCTGGTTCCACTCACCGGTAGGTTTCAGGAAACCTCTTTTGGCCGGGATCACTCCATATACCGAACCATGGTATTGGTAGGGCTGCAGGTTTTTATAGATCTCCGCTTCGTTATCAAGGATCTGTAATTCCATTCCTACATAAGCCGCATCGCCCTGCAATGGTGCGCGGATGCCCAGGCCATTGTTGGCGCCGGGAGTTAACTGGAACTCGAAACGGAAATAGAAATCTGCATATTCTTCCTTGGTATACAGGTTACCGCCGCTGAGTTCGGGGTGTACCACTATATTACCTTCCTCTACCAGGTAGCCGGTGGTGTTGCCTGTCCATTGTTCCAGGTTGGTCCCATCGAAAAGGGAACTGAAGCCCTGTTTCTTTTCTTCTTCGCTTAACGGGGTCGTTTGATTAGTGGGCAGTTCCCGTACAAAGATGTTCCGGTAAGCAACATAGGTTCCGTGTGCCTGCAGCTCCAGCTGTTCCTTAGGGAAGATGGGTTGCTTGCGGTCCCAGTAGTTTTCCAGCACCACATTATCGGTCACCATTTGCCCGTTCAGGTACACCGTTACGCGTTCTCCTTTCATGATGATGTGGAAACGGTTCCATTCCCCGATCCTGTTATCGGCCACTACCAGGGGTTTGCTCGGGTTCTTCTGGTTATTGTACAAACCGCCTGAACCCACTTGCGCGCCCACTTCGCGACGGCTGGTGTCCCAGATCTGCACCTGCGGACTGCCCCGCAGGTAAATACCGGCATCGCCCTTTTCGGTGATCTTCCAGTCAACGAACATTTCTATGTCACCGTATTTTTTTTCGGTGCAGAGATTGTCGCCATGACCAGTGAATACCAACAGACCATCTTTTACGATCCAGTCATTCTTTGCTTTTTCATTGGCGATGTTCTGTGCGGCTGCCAGGGAATCGGCAGACATTCTCGCCCGCAGAATGGGGTTGCCCACTAGCGCCTTCCAGCCACTAAGGTCTTTCCCGTTGAACAGGGAAACAAAACCATTATCGTAAGGCATGGCTTTGATATGTGCGGTCAGTTTTTTTACCAGTATGGCACTGTCTTCTCCTTTGATCAGCGGCAGGGCTTTTTCCAATTCAGCACGCACCAGGGGTCCATGGATCTGTTTATCGTTGAGCGCCAGTTGTGCAAGGATACGGGCAGCATCGGTGGCTACTTCTTTATCCGACAAAGCCGCACTCACCAATACAAAAGAACTGATGCCCGGTATGCGGGATACATGGTTAAGGATCCTTTTTTTGCGGATGGGGTCAGTGGCTTTCTCTAGCTGGTCTTGCAGTGATAACAGTTGCTGAACAGGATTCTGCTTTTCAACAGCAATGGCTGCGGCAGTTTTGATGGCCGGTAACGGTTGTTTGTTAAAGTTGAGAACGGTCTCGATGTATTTCCGGTTAGGCTCTTTTGCTTTGGCCAGCGCTTTCTGCAGAGCCGCCATGGCTGCCGGAGAATGGATCGTGACCAATGCACGTGCCGCATTATCGGCCTGTTCGTTGTCTGATAGGAGTTTGCTCAGCGGTTTTACAGCTGCGTCGTCTCCTAACAAGGACAGGTATTTGATGATGAGCTCTTTGGCATAATAGGACTTTACTTTTGCCAGCCCGGCCACC
Source organism: uncultured Sediminibacterium sp. (assembly GCA_964460235.1). GTDB lineage: Bacteria > Bacteroidota > Bacteroidia > Chitinophagales > Chitinophagaceae > Sediminibacterium. The sequence goes on from CAYWPM010000009.1 coordinate 100,451, forward strand.
AGGTTTGTTGCCATTTGTGTTTTTTGAGCGCTGTTTGTGGCCGATTGGTGTGTGTAGGCACTCAGGGCATAACTGGCTTTCAGTTTCAGGGAATCATCATCCAGCAGGCCGAACAGCTGGTTCCATTGGTTGCTGTTCCAGTTTTGCATACTGGTAAGTGCGGTAGCGGCCTCTTCTGTTCTCTGGTAAGGGAAGGGTTGAATAATCGCTTGCACATCTTCCGTTTGTGCATTGAGCTGTGTAAAGCTGATCAGGAAGAGGAGAGCGGAAAGAATTCTTTTCATATGGTTGGTTATGTTTTTTTCACCGCAGAGGTGGGGAGGTTACGCAGAGGTCTTCTCTGCGTAACCTCAGCGTTTCTCTGCGCCTCCGCGGTGAAGATATTTATGCTATTAATCAAATACTCCATGGTGCCCGCATTGGCGGGTCGATCATACGGTTGGCTTCCTCATCGTTGAGGAAGGTCTGGCTCACCGGATCGAACCGAAGTGAACGTCCGAGCTGTAAAGCGATCTTGCCCATATTGATGATGGTGCAGGAACGGAAACCATTTGATTCGTTCAGTGCGAACGGTGTCCTGTATTTCACCGAGTCCAGGAAATTGGTGACCTGTGGTTCCGGATCGGGCAGCAGCGCCAGTTTCTCTTTCAGGTTGGGTATGTCTGAACGGAATCCCGCATACAATTTTCCTTTAGGACCTTCTATATAAGCCGCATTGGGGTCTTTGGCCTCCCCGTCGAGAATGATCTTACAACCATCTTCATAGGTGAACGTGATCTTGCGGAACGTGCCACAGGCATCGGGGTGTTGTTGCTCGGCATCCACTTCCACCAGCACCGGACTGGTATCATCTTTCCCCAGGAAATATTGGATGGGGTCTATATAATGTTGTCCCATATCGCCCAGTCCGCCGCCATCATAATCCCAGTAACCACGGAAGGTGCCATGAACGCGGTGAGCGTTATAGGGTTTGAAAGGTGCAGGTCCCAGCCAGCGATCGTAATCCAGTTCTGCAGGAACGGTCTGTGTTTCCAGCTGTGTTTTACCTACCCAGTAAAATTTCCAGTCGAAACCGGTGGTCTTGCTCACGGTCACCGTAAGTGGCCAGCCCAGCATGCCTGATTCTACCAGTTTTTTAATGGGTTTTACAGTGGTGTTCATGCCGTAAAAATTATCTTCAAAACGGAACCACGTATTCAGGCGGAACATGCGTTTGTATTGTTGTACGGCCTCCACTACCCGTTTGCCCTCGCCAATGGTTCGGGTCATGGGTTTTTCGCACCAGATATCCTTACCGGCTTTGGCCGCATCAATGGCCATGATGCCATGCCAGTGTGGTGGTGTGGCAATATGTACGATATCCACTTCCGGAAGGGCGATCAGTTCCCGGTGATCGTGAAAGGTCTTGACACCATTGCCGATCATACCGGCCGCCTGCGACAGGTGGTTCTTGTCCACATCGCAGATAGCCACTACGCGCGTGCCGGCATAGGGAATATGTCCGCGGCCCATGCCGCCTACACCGATGATGCCTTTTGTGAGCTGGTCGCTCGGGGCCAGGAAACCTCTGCCCAGAACATGACGGGGAACAATACTGAAACCGGCCAATACGGTGGCCGTGTTGCGCAGGAACTTTCTTCGCGAAAGCGCGCTAGATTTTGGGGATTTCATATGCGTTAGATAGATGTCTTTAAAGATAAGGAGAAATAGCAATGAGTGAATGAGTGGATGAGTGGATGAGTGAATGGTTTTTTTGGGGGGACTGGGAATGTTCTTTCCGCCATCGTTTTCGTAACTTCTTTGTGTTGGGGTGCGGGTAGCTTTTGGGCTTTGTGGTACATTAGTAGGGTCATCCATCACTAACTAATTGCTTGTACCATGAAATCCTCTCAGAAATCGCGTCGTTCGTTTTTGAAGCAGGCAGCTATCCTGTCTGCCGCCTCTGCTGTTCCTTCGGTGATCACAAAAGCTGCCAGCAATTTTGCGGTTGGTCAGAAAGTGAAACTGGCCTGTGTGGGCATTGGTAACCAGGGCGGTTCCGATGTCATGTCCTTTGCCAAAACCGGGCTGGCCGAGTTTGTGGCTTTCTGCGATGTGGACATGGGCGCTCCCCATACACAGGCGGTACTGAAACAGTTTCCCGATGTACCCCGGTTCCAGGATTTCCGTACCATGTTCGATAAGATGGGCAACCAGATAGAAGCTGTTGCCGTGGGTGTACCCGATCATTCGCATTTTCCGATCACGATGATGGCATTGGGACTGGGCAAACATGTGTTTGTAGAAAAACCCATGGCCCGAACTTTCAACGAAGTGGAACTGATGATGAAGGCCGCACGGAAAAATCCGAAACTGGTGACACAGATGGGTAACCAGGGACATTCGGAAGCCAATTATTTCCAGTTCAAAGCCTGGACAGAAGCTGGCATCATCAAAGATGTGACCGCCATAACCGCACATATGAACAGTGGCCGTCGCTGGCATGGATGGGATACCAATATTAAACAGTATCCGCCCAAAGAAGCCATCCCAGCAACCCTTGACTGGGATATCTGGCATGGGGTAACACAACTGCACGATTATAACCACGATTATGTCAATGGCCAATGGCGCTGCTGGTACGATTTCGGTATGGGTGCTCTTGGCGACTGGGGCGCACACCTGATCGATACGGCACATGAGTTCCTGGACCTGGGCCTGCCTTATGAAGTGAAAATGTTGAAAGCAGACGGTCATAACTCCTTCTTCTATCCACAGGCATCTACCATACTTTTCCGGTTCCCTGCACGCGGTAAAATGCCGGCCTGCGATATCACCTGGTACGATGGCGTGAACAACCTGCCACCATTACCGGATGGCTACAGGGGTCCCGGACTGGATGCCAATATCCCGCCACCCAGCTCAGGTAAGATCGAAGCCAAAAAACTGAACCCGGGTAAGATCCTTTACGGTAAGGAACTCACGTTTGCCGGAGGTTCGCATGGCAGAACATTGTCCATCATCCCGGAAGCAAAAGCAAAAGATATGGCATCCCAACTGCCGTTCGTTCCGGAAACACCATCCAATCACTACGCCAATTTTCTCAAAGCCTGTATGGGTGAAGAAAAAACACGTTCACCCTTTGCCGTGGCCGGTCCATTGAGCCAGGTGTTCTCACTGGGTGTGATGGCACAGAAACTCAATACCACCATTCAGTTCGACAGGAAGACCAAAAAGGTCACCAACAACAAAACAGCAAACGATATGCTGGTGGGACAGCCTCCGAGGAAAGGTTGGGAACAGTATTATAAGATTTAATGAATGATAGCATGATTTTGGGAAGTTGCTGCGGTGAAAGGGGGTTCATCGCAGCTTTTTTTTGCTATGCATAAAGCCGGTTACAATTTTTGGGTTGCGTCGATCCGCAGCCAGAGAAAGGCGCCGGCTATAACGATGATGCCGATGAGTAACACGGGTAAATAATATCCAAAGTTGGAAGCGAGATAACCAAACAGGATGGTACTGAGATAGGCACCGGTCAAGCCTGCAGTGTTCATGGATCCGGAAACAGCACCGCTTTTATTGCCACCCAGGTCCATGGCTACGGCCCAGGCTACGGGTGCGGTCACGTCCATACAGGCCATGCCCACTGCCAGCGCAACGATGGCGGTAAGGTTATCCTGCACCAAAGAAGCGCCGATCATACAGAACCCTGCAATAAACAGGCCGATCAGCGGAACGATCCTTCTTCCCCATTTTTTTCCGTAGCGTAAACAGGCTTTATCACTTAACCACCCACCACCCAAACAACCCAAAGCCGCCAGTAAATACGGTAATGATGAGGCCCAGATCAGGTTCTCCTGCGGGATCAACCGGCCTTTTTGCAGGTAAGTATGGAACCAGCTCTGGAAAAAATATGTACCGGTGGCATAACAGAAATACATTGCCAGCAGGAACCAGATATTGGCTGAACGGAACAACTGTTTCCACGTACCATTGGTGTTCTCATGCGGGTCAACCGGCAGGTCGCGGTTGGCCAGGATATGGTCTAGCTCTTCTTTGCTGATGGATCTGCTTTGTGCAGGTTCTTCCCTATGCCAGAACATCCAGAAGATGACCCAGATGATACCGATGGCGCCCAACACATAAAAGGAAACATGCCAGCTATAGTTTTGCTGTAACGGGATCACCAGGAATGGGGTCAATGCCGCACCAATGCGTGATGCACCCCAGATGATCGATTGCGCCCGTCCCCGTTCCAGCACAGGGAACCACTTACTTAACACAATGGATGTGTTGGGATAAGCACCCGCTTCGCCCATACCGAACAGAAAACGAACAATGAGCAACATGGTGAAACCCGTGGAGAAACCGGTGAGTATGGTGAAGAATGACCACCAGAGCACTACGCGTATCAACACTTTTTTACCGCCGATCCTGTCGCCCAGCCAGCCGGTGGGTATTTCAAACAGGCCATAGGCCAGGGTGAACATACCCATGATCCAACCCCACTGCACGGTGCTGATCTGCAGGTCGTCCATGATGGAACTGCTGGCAGATGAGAGCGCGATGCGGTCCAGGAACGTGATCATGGATAAAAGAGAAAGAACGAACAGAACCTGGTATCTTTTTTTCATGCAGAGTGTTGAAGGCTGTAATTTACTCATTCACCGGCAGTTTGCCTATGTTAAGTCGTTCCCTGCCTGCGCCTTTGCGCCATGGCGTGCAAATTTTTTCTCGCAAAGACGCAAAGGCGCGGGCAGCAACTATCTTTGGACCTCTTAAATAGTGTGTTATGTTTTCCAGATCCTTTTTATTGTTGGTGGCCTTTTTTATTTTTTCCGCAGCACTTGCGCAGGATACGGCACAGCAGGTGGTACCCGGCCGCAGCAACCATCCCTCACAGTACAAGAAACCATACGTGATCCTGATCTCTGCTGATGGTTTCCGTGCCGATTTCGTGGAGAAACACAAAGCTGGTTTTCTGCAGAACATTTCGCAAAAAGGAGTGAGGGCGGAGTATATGACACCTTCCTTCCCATCGCTCACATTTCCCAACCATTATACGCTGGTGACAGGTTTGTATCCTTCGCACCACGGGCTGGTAGACAACAGCTATTACGATACCCGCCGCCAGCAGTTCTATGGCATGGGTAACAAAACACAAGTGGCAGATGGCAGCTGGTATGGCGGCACACCACTCTGGGTGCTGGCCGAAAAACAGCAGATGCTTACCGCCAGTTTTTACTGGGTGGCATCAGAAGCGGACATACAAAACACAAGGCCTACCTACTATTATCACTACAACGAAAAAATTGCGATTGGCGAAAGGATCAATACCGTGAAGAACTGGTTAAGCCTGCCGGAGGCAAAACGTCCGCACCTGATCACTTTCTATTTTCCGCAGGTAGACCATGATGCACATTATTACGGACCCGATGACAAACGTGTAACCGATGCCGTACAGTTCGTGGACAGTAGTATTCAAGCATTACAGCAGGCGCTGCAACCCCTGGGCCTGCCCATCAATTATATTTTTGTATCGGACCATGGTATGACGAAGGTAGATGCCGGTAACACATTGGCATTACCGGCAGCGATCGATACCACAGCATTCATCGTACCCTCCGGTGATGCGTTGCTGCATGTATATGCCAAAGACAGCAGTCGCATTGAAAGCACTTACCAGGCACTGAAAAAAGAGACCGCCTTTACCGTGTACAAACTGGATGAAACGCCCGCCCACTGGCATTACAAAACAAGCGACGACCGCTACCAACGATTGGGCAACCTGATACTGGAACCGCGTTTGCCCCGGGTGTTCAACATCAACAACCGCAAGATCACACCCGGTAAACATGGGTTCGATAACCACCTGCCCGATATGCGCGCCAGTTTCCTGGCTTGGGGACCGGCATTCAAACAGGGCCTGCGGATACCCGGTTTTGAGAACATACATGTATACCCATTGATCGCCAACCTGTTGGGGTTGCAGTATGATGAACAGCAGATCGATGGAAAACAGGAAGTGTTGAAAAAGATACTCCGGCATTGAATATCTGTTGCCAAGTGAGTAACTTACTTAGCAATAATCCTTCAATAAAAACCAGGTAGCTACATGGAAATAAATGTATTCAGTCCGGGCCTCTTTGTTTGGTCGGTTGTTTGCCTGTTATTCCTGGCAGCGATCGTTTATCTGATAATCAGGGTTATCAGAAATCAGAACCGGAAATAATACAGTTCCTTCTTTTCTTTTTTGGCTTTTATTGAAATAAAACACCCCGCTCATCAGCGGAGTGGCTGAGGATGCGGGATGTTTCAATAAGAGAAAAACAAAGAAAAAAAGTAAGGGAGGGTAGGATTGATAATGCTTTTATTTGTCCTTAGCCGTTTCCGGACTGATGATATTGGCGATCTCTGTGATCTGTGTAATGGGGAAGCCACCCTTTTTGGCATGTTCCCGTAATAACGCTTCATTTTCGGCCTGGTATACGCAGTAGATCTTGTTGCCGGCCACGTAACTCTGCTGCCATTTGATCTTTGGACCCATTTCGGTCAGCACCGTACAGGATTTTTGCGAAATGCCCTTCAGCTCAATATTGGTGAACTTACTGGCGCCGGGAATATCCCTTTCGATCAGGTAGGTCTTCATTACCGGCGTTTCTTTTTTGGTGTCGGTCGTTTGTTGCGCTATGGCAAAAAATCCAGGGATCAGGAGAAGACTTACCAAAAGCAGGCGGTGGATGGTGGTAGTTTGTTTCATGGTATAAGAGGTTGGTTTAGGAAACAAAACTACCCGCACACCTGGGGGCATGGCTGTACCATATCGTGCAAAAAATGGTAAAAATCCTGCAAACCGGTTCATAAACGCTCCATATAAGCGAGCGGTAATATGCCATAGGCTTTCCGGAAACATTTGGTAAAATAGGACGGACTGCTGAACCCGCACTGAAAAGCAATATCCGCGATCGCCAGCTTCTTTGCTTTCATCAACGACCGGGCTTTCTGCAAACGATATTTCTGTAACAGTTCATTGGGTGAGAGACCGGTAAGCCGGATCGTATTACGATAGAGTTGGGAGGTGCTCATATTGAGCAGTCGTGCGTAATCGCTAACCTGGTATTCGCTGGTATGGTGTTTTTCCAATGCGGTAAGCCAGTTATGTAGCAGGGTCTCTTCTTTTTGGTCAAGAACGAAAATGCCCTTGTCGGCGTTGTGTAATAATTCTTTCGAAAGTATGTTTTTTACGGCCTGCGTCAGTGAAATACCTGTTGGTCTTATCCAGGTACTCATACGCTCCAGCAGTTGCAGGCATTCTCCAAATAGGGTATCAAGTGTTCCCACGGGCGGGCCGGCGTGAATATTGATGGAGTAGTGTTGTTTGTTTTCTTTACCATATGCCAGTATATCCCTGGCTGCAGCAAGTGCATCACTGGCTGAAACAAAAGAACCCAGCAGTGCATTACCCTCGTAGACCACTTCCTTGCCGTTGTGTTCGGCCACCTGTTTACGGATGAACTGGTTTCGGCGGGTAACTTCTTCTTGCGCCAGGTCAACGCCATACTTTTCCTGCTGTAATACCGGATCAGGAACGGTGATGAACAGAATGACCCGGAAAGCGGGTTCGTCGATCAGTAATAATCCCTGGTTATTCTTTTTCGTATGATCCGGATCCGTAATGCGTCCCAGAAAGGACCGAACAAAACCCGGCTCCACTTCTATGATCTTATGTGGCACAAATCCATGTGTGTTCCTGTGCAGCTCGGCTACATTTTCTTTGGAGGGAGCTTCTATCAGGCAGAATACCTGACCCTGTTCCTTATCCACCCAATAGGTAAAACATTTGCAGCCATGTTGATCCTGGCTTTTCACGTCTAAAAAATGTGCATCGGCAGCATCCTCAGCGTTGATTCCGGGGAGGATGTGTAGATCCATGTAAATAGGCATGTGCATTGGATTTACCGTAAGTTACTCTAAAATCCAATAATCGGGTAGTGTTCTCACTGAGGTGCGATGAAGAGAATAACGGTGTCTCCGTGCAAAAAATCCCACACAGGGAAGAGGTACTTATTAATGGATAATCACCTTTTCTTTCTTTGCGTCCTTGCGCCCTTGCGAGAAAAAACTCCTGCACCAGGATACACGGATCCGCTGGTGAAGTGTTATTGTTTTCTTCCTACAAAGCGGATCACAGAGCCTGTACCATTGTGAAACAGCCCTTCGTGCAGCTCAACCTCTTTTTCTGTTAATTCCAGTATCTCATAACCGGGGAAATCGGCTTTGATCTCTTCCACAGAAAACAGAGTGTCTATATCTTTTGGTCCGCCCACTTTTTCATTTGCGGTTACGTAGTCAATATGTTTTTTACTGAACGCTTCCAGGATGATGGTCCCACCTTTTTTCAGGTATTTACTGAGTGTTCTATGGTAGAGCGACTTGATGTTTGGCGGAAAATGTGCAAATACCAGCGCAATGGCATCGAACTGTTCCTCCTCAAGATCCAATGCCTGCAGGTCGCCAACGATATAATGGATGGTTACTTTGTTTTTTTCTGCCAACCGCATGGCTTTTGTCTTGCCTTCCGGGCTGATGTCGAAGGCGGTAACGATCCATCCCTGTTTGGCTGCAAAAACGGCATTCCGTCCTTCACCCTCGGCCGGGAACAGTATTTTTCCGGCAGGTAATTGAGCCAGTTGTTCTTTTAAAAACAGATTCGGTTCCTCTCCGTAAGCAAATGCTTCATTGCGGTACCGCTCATTCTACCTGGCTGCCGGGTCGTTCTGCCTGTTCCTGTCATCCATCTTTATAACTTTTATTGATCACCTCTTATAAAGGTAATGTTTATCCCCTGCTTCCTCAGTTTTCCGGCATTTCCCTGTCGGCAATGAGTTGAGCGATGAGGCTGGTCCAACCGCTTTGGTGACTGGCACCCAACCCCCTGCCGCTATCGCCATGGAAATATTCGTAGAACAGCACCAGGTCCTTGTTTTCGGGCCTGCTGTAAAACCAGTTCTGGTCGCCGTGCAGTTTGCGGTGGTTCTGTGCATCCAGTTCAAAAAGGCTGGTCACGCGTTTGGCCAGTTCTGCGGCTACCTGTTTCAGGTCCATGTACACACCCGATCCGGTAGGATATTCAATGCTCAATGATCCGTCGTAGAACTCACCAAATTTTTTGATGCTCTGTATGATGAGGTAATTGATGGGCATCCACACAGGGCCCCGCCAGTTACTGTTGCCCCCAAAAAAATCAGAAGTGGAATCTCCGGGATCGTATTGTATCGAATATACATGCCCTTCGATCGTTACAGAGTAGGGGTTCTTTTCGTGGTATTTGGATAAGGCACGGATCCCGCCTTCCGATAAAAATTCCGTTTCGCTCAATACCCTCTTCAGGAGGGCGATGAGTTTGTTCTTTGGGATCAGTGATATCAGCATCCTGTCTTCATCTGCGATCTCTTCGTTGGGCCAGAATTTTTTATTTTTTTTCCGGTACTGTTCGAACCAGGTGATGCGTTTGGTAAAATCTTCCAGCTTGGTCAGCATTTTTTTCTCGATCACCGATACAGCGAACAGAGAGGTCAATCCCACGATGGACTGTATGCGTAATTGGATGGTAGTGTTGTTGGGCAGGCCCAGCGTGTCGTAAAAGAATTGGTCCTCCTCGTTCCACAGGCCCAGCAGGTTCAGTGCTTCTGCGATCAGTACGAAATGTTCAAAGAACTTTGTAGCGCTGTCTTCGAAAGCTTCGTCCTCCATGGCTATCTCCAGGGCCATATCCATCAGGTTCAGCGCGTACATACCCATCCAGCTGGTACCATCAGCCTGTTCCAGTTTGGCTTCGCTGTGCAGTTGTATGCTTCGGTTGAATACGCCGATATTGTCGAGACCAAGAAAACCGCCTTCGAACATATTGTTCCCATTCGGGTCTTTCCGGTTGATCCACCAGGTAAAATTGATCATCAGTTTGTGGAACACTTTTTTCAGGAAGCCGATATCACCTTTACCGTTCTTATTCTTCTCGATCTGGTACACCTGCAGTGCAGACCATGCATGTACCGGCGGGTTCACATCGCTGAAGTTCCATTCGTAAGCAGGCAGTTGTCCGTCGGGTTTCATGTACCACTCGCGCATCACCAGCAGTATCTGGTGTTTGGCAAACACAGGATCTACCATGGCCATGGGCACGCAGTGAAAAGCCAGGTCCCAGGCGGCATACCAGGGATACTCCCATTTATCGGGCATGAGAATGATGTCCTGGTTCTTGAGGTGTTGCCAGTCGTGGTTACGGCCCCTGCCGCGTTCATCGCCAACATGGGCAATGCCATCGGGTTCGGAGAGCCAGCGTTCCACATCGTAGTAATAATACTGTTTGCTCCAGAGCAGACCTGCCAGTGCCTGGCGCTGGATATTGCGCAGGTCATCGCTGATATCGGCTGCGAGGATACGGTTATAATATTCGTCGGTCTCCTGTTTGCGCTGATCAAAAATATCGGTAAAGCCCTTGGTAAAAGGGCTTTCCATCTGTACATCGCTCAAACGGAGGTACAGGGTCTCGGTGGCACCGGCTTTGATCTGGTATTCGTATACCGGTGCAAACTTGGTACCGCTCTTTTTTTGGTTCAGCGCTTCCACGTTCCTGTTGTGGATGATGGCATCGTGAAAAGCATCTTTTACAAAAATGGATTCATTTTTCTTGCCAAAGAGTTTTTCCGTATTGGTCTCGTTCTCGGTGAAAAAAGCATGTTTGGGTTGGGGATAATAGAAATAGTAGGAACCCAGTCTTTCATGTTTGGCTTTCACCATACAGTTGTCGTCAATGGATTTGATCACGGGTTTCTTGTCCAATCCCCGCGATTGCCAACGGTTAAAGAACCAGAGTGTGGGCAGAACCGTGATGGGTGCATCATTTGCCGAGCGGTTGGTGATCTCGATACGGATCCCGATATCTTTTTTGTTCACTTTGGCGTACGTGATCAGTACATCAAAATATTCGTTGTCCTGGAAGATGCCGGTATCCAGGATCTCGTACTCGGGTTCCAGTTTGCTGCGTTGTTTGTTCTGGTTGATGAGTTCCTGGTAAGGGAAGGCCTGCTGTGGATACTTGTACAGCATCTGCATATAATAATGTGTGGGCAGGTTCTCCAGGTAGTAGTACAGTTCTTTCACATCTTCACCATGGTTACCCTCGTTGTTGCCCAGGCCGAAGAGTCTTTCTTTCAGGATGGTATCTTTCCCGTTCCAGAGGGCTACGCAGAAACAGAGGTTTCCGAAGAAGTCGGAAATACCGCCCAGTCCGTCTTCGCCCCAGCGATAAGCGCGTGCATGAGCATGGCTGAATGGTACATAATTCCAGGCATCGCCATTTTCGCTATAGTCTTCCCGTACGGTGCCCCACTGTCTTTCCGATAAATAAGGACCCCATTGTTCCAGGGGGATCTTCCTGGTGCTGTTTGCTCTCAGCCTTTGCTCCTCTGCAGTCATAGTGGCCCTAAATTAAAGATGCTTTGCGCAAAAACGTGAATATTTATGAACATATACTTCTTATTTTAGTGAAAATTAAGCGCGTCACTCAGCGTATATAATGCACCGGAGATGAAATACTTACTACTGTTATCTTTTTTCATAGCATCGATGCTGCGGCTTGCTGCGACTGAAAAAGAAGCCAAACCTGTTTCTCAACTAATCTATAATGTCTGGGTGATCGATGGCACAGGTGCAGCAGCCCAAAAAACTTCGGTGCGTATCCAAAACAAAAAGATCATTGCTGTAGGTGCGCTCAAACCCTTGCCTGGCGAACTTTTGATAGATGGTAAGGGCAGAACGCTCACGCCGGGTTTTATCGACACACATAGTCACCTGCTGGGTTCTTTCCGCTCACAACCGGAAGCATTGGCCGCACTGAACCAGGGTGTGACGCTGATTGTTGCAGGGCAGGATGGCGAAGGCAGTCCCATCGATAGCATCCGTGCGCAGCTGAAAGCGCAATCGGTTGCGGTGAATATCGCCACGTATACCGGTCAGACCTCTTTGCGTGAAGAAGTGATGGGTGAAAAAGAGTTGCATCGCAAAGCCAGCCCTGAAGAGATCCGGAAAATGTGTGTACTGCTCGCTAAGGAAATGCAGGAAGGGTCACTGGGCCTCTCTACCGGCCTGGAATATGACGGCGCTTTTTTTTCGGAGAAAGATGAGCTGGTAGCGCTGGCAAAGACCACGGCACAATATGGAGGCCGCTACACCAGCCATATCCGCAGCGAAGATGTACAACTGAAACAGGCCATTGAAGAGATCATCCTGATCGGTCGTGAAGCAAAGTTGCCGGTGCAGGTATCACATATCAAGATCGCGCTGAAAGACGATTGGGGCAAAGCCCAGGATCTGCTGGCAAGGTTGGAAAAAGCCCGTGCAGAAGGCATTGACATAACAGCCGATTGTTATCCGTATGATTTCTGGAACAGCACACTGAAAGTATTGTTTCCCAAAACGGATTATGATAACCTGCAGAGTGCGAACTATGCGGTGGAACATACATTCGATCCCAATGAATCGATCCTGTTCCGGTACGCACCCAATCCTCAATACAAAGGCAAAACGATCGCTGCCATAGCCGCTATGCGTCACGAGACACCTGCGCAAACACTGATCTCACTGATCGCTGAGGCTGAAACTTATAAGAAAGATCATCCTGGTGTTACCGGTGTGGAGACCATCATGGGCAAATCGATGGTCGATGAAGATGTGCGCATTTTGCTGGCCTGGCAACACACCAATATCTGCTCCGATGGCTCCATCGGCGGCCATCCACGCGCTTTTGGTTCCTTTACCCGCGTGCTGGGCCATTATGTGCGTGACAAAAAATTACTCTCACTCGAAGAAGCTGTCCGTAAAATGACCATACTCGCAGCAGAACATGTCGGAATTGCCAACCGTGGAAAGATAGCGCCCGGTTATTTTGCCGACCTGGTTTTGCTTGACCCTGCCACGGTAAAAGACCGCTCCAGCATACAAGACCCGGCAGCTTTATCGGATGGTATTGAACGGGTGTGGGTGAATGGAGAAATGGTCTATCAAAACAAACAAAGCACCCGCCGTTATCCGGGTATGTTCATAGAAAGAAAATAAGACAATCAATGCCAGAGAGGAATTTACCCAGCGCCCTCGTCATCACCGAGGGTATGTTACACACAGACGATGCAAAAACAGCACATGGACTGATTCGCGGAACCGAACGATTCCGTATAGCAGGTATGATCGACAGTATGCATGCGGGCAAAGATGCCGGTGAAATGCTGGATGGCCGAAACAGGAACATGCCCATCTATGCCAATGCAGAAGAGGCTTTGCAGAAAGCCGGTAAGGTCGATTACTGTATTGTTGGTGTGGCCACAGTGGGCGGAATTTTGCCGCCGGTATTTCTGCAGATCATCAGCACCTGCATCAAAAACGGGGTTTCCATTGTGAACGGATTGCACGATTACCTGAATGATAAACCCGAACTGGTGGCATTGGCCAAAGAACATGGTGTCAGCTTAACGGATATACGCCGTCCCAAAAAACGCGAGGACCTGCATTTCTGGACCGCTGAGATATTCAGTGTAAAAGCACCCATACTGGCCGTACTAGGAACCGATTGCTCTATGGGTAAAAGAACCACCTGTCGTATGATCCGCCAGGCCTGTGCCAAAGAAGGCATACATGCCGAAATGATCTACACCGGGCAGACCGGCTGGTTGCAGGGCGGTAAGTATGGATTTGTTTTCGACTCCACGCTGAACGATTTCATCTCCGGTGAAATAGAACACGCTATTGTGAGCTGCTGGAAAGAAACGCAGGCAGAGCTGATACTGCTGGAGGGCCAGTCTGCCCTGCGAAACCCCAGCGGACCCTGCGGTTCGGAATTCCTGGTATCAGGCAATGCCAAACTGGTGGTGCTGGTGCATGCGCCCAAGCGGATCCACTTTGAACACCTGCCCGAGTGGGGAGAGATCCCATCGGTTCGGTCAGAAGTGGCATTGATCAAAGCGTATGGATCGGAAGTGATCGCGCTGGCGTTGAATACTTCGCATTGTACACGTGAGGAAGCATTTGCCTTTCAGCGTGCGTATGAAAAAGAATTGGGCATACCCGTACTGCTGCCGTTGGAAGAAGGTGTGGAACCCGTTATTCCTGTTCTGCGCTCACACTTGAAAACAAGAACCGTATGAAGATAACAGCGGTCCGCGTCTGGATAGAGCAACTGCCCCTTACCAAACCCTATACCATTGCCTACAATACCTGTTCGCATGCGGAGATCGTTTTCCTGGAGATAACGCTGGAGAACGGCATGACAGGCATCGGATCGGCCAATCCTTTTGAAGAAGTGGTGGGCGAAACACCGGCACTCAGTTTTGCCAACCTGCAGTCGGTTCAGGTACAGGACCTGCTGAAAGGCAAGGATATCCGCAGTTTTCAGCAGCTGATCAGAGAAGCTGACAAATTGTTCCCGCATTTGCCGGGTACACTGGCCGCTATCGATATTGCTTTACACGATGCTTTCTGCACCTGGCTGGGTATTCCGGTACTGTCTTTTTACGGGCAGCAGCAACAGGCATTGTTAACGTCTGTCACCATCGGCATCAAACCTGCAGATGAAATGCTGGAAGAGGCAAAAGCTTACCATGCCCAGGGCTTCCGTATCCTCAAGATCAAAACCGGGTTGGACGTGGATGCAGATATAGAAAGAGTAAGTTTATTGAATCAGGCTTTTGGTAACAAAATGAAGATCCGCGTAGATGCCAACCAGGGATACGATAGTGCTGCCTTGAAAAAATTCCTGGAGAATACCCGCTCATTGGCATTAGAACTAATAGAACAACCCCTGCCTTCCGGCCAGGAAGCTGCATTGCTGGCATTTCCGGATACTGACAGAAAACAGCTGGTGGCCGATGAGAGCCTGCTGGATGCAGCTACCGCGATCCGCCTGGCACAGCTGCCGCAGCCTTTTGGTGTATTCAATATCAAACTGATGAAATGCGGCGGCATACTTGGCGCCCGCAATATCGCCACCATTGCCGAGCCGGCCGGTATCGCTTTGTTCTGGGGCTGCAATGATGAAAGTATCGTAAGCATCAGTGCGGCACTGCATGTGGCATATTCCTGTCCACATACCCGTTATATCGATCTCGATGGCAGTTTTGACCTCAGCAAAGACCTGGTCAGCGGAGGTTTTATGCTGAAAGAAGGGTATCTCCACAGCCTGCAACAACCCGGCCTGGGACTGAAAAGACTGGATTGACCGGATCCTCACACGATCATAGCGCAAGATCGTAACAAGCCCATTTTACCCTGAAAATGCGGTATTGGTATGACCGCAACCTGATAAAATACAGTTTACAGCATGACAATTGTCATAACCCGGCGCAGGATACCTGTCTAATTTTAGACCATTAAAATGTACTATATGACAAAGAAGCGTACCACAAAGAAATACGTCTATTTTTTTGGCGCCGGCAAGGCCGACGGAAATGAATCCATGAAGAACCTGTTGGGTGGTAAGGGTGCAAACCTGGCCGAAATGGCGGGCCATCCCAAACTGAAATTGCCCGTGCCTCCGGGATTTACCATTTCTACGGAAGTGTGTACCTATTATTACGACCATAAACGCACGTATCCTTCCGTGCTGCAGGCGCAGGTGAATGCGGCACTGGCTTCTATTGAAAAAATAACCGGTAAGAAATTCGGAGATCCTGATAATCCGCTCCTGCTTTCTGTACGTTCCGGTGCCCGCCGCAGTATGCCGGGTATGATGGATACGGTACTGGATATCGGTTTGAATGATACAACCATCCAGGGCCTGATCAAACAATCAGGCGATGAACGTTTTGCATATGATGCTTACAGAAGGCTGGTGATGATGTATGCCGATGTGGTGATGGAAAAAGCCAGTGGTATTGAACCCAAGAACGGAAAAGGTATCCGCAAAGTGCTGGATGAAAAACTGGAGTCCATCAAACACAAGCAGGGCTATACTTCCGATACGGATCTGACCGTTCCGGAACTGAAAGCGCTGGTGAAGGATTTTAAGGCAACCGTGAAAAAAGTGTTGGGCAAACCCTTCCCCGAAGATCCGCTGGAACAGCTCTGGGGTGGTATCGGTGGTGTGTTTGGCAGCTGGAACGGTAAACGGGCCATTGAATACCGCCGCATTGAAAAAATTCCGGATGAGTGGGGAACCGCAGTGAATGTACAGGCAATGGTGTTTGGTAACATGGGTAACGATAGCGCTACCGGTGTGGCCTTTACCCGCAACCCCGGAACCGGTGAAAACAAATTCTACGGCGAGTACCTGGTGAACGCACAGGGTGAGGATGTGGTAGCTGGTATCAGGACACCCGCACCCATCAATGCCTATTCTAAGAACGACCATAGCCGCAACCTCGATACGCTGGAAAAACTGATGCCCAAACTGTACAAAGAACTGGATCAGTACCAGCAGCGCCTGGAGAAACACTACAAAGACATGCAGGACATCGAGTTCACTATTGAAAAAGGTAAACTCTATATGTTGCAGTGTCGTGTTGGTAAACGCAATGGGGTTGCTGCCGTGCGGATGGCCACAGAAATGTACAGTGAGAAACTGATCGATATCAAAACAGCCATCATGCGGGTAGCACCTAACCAGCTGGTAGAACTGCTGTTGCCCATGCTTGATCCCAAAGTGGAAGCGGTTACCAAACCGATTGCCAAAGGCCTGCCTGCAGGTCCGGGTGGTGCACAGGGCCGCGTGGTGTTCTCTTCTGCGGAAGCCGTAGAGTGGGCACGCAAGGGAGAGAAAGTGATCCTGGTACGTGAAGAGACCTCACCCGAAGATGTGGATGGCATGCACAAATCACAGGCGATCCTGACCACCAAGGGCGGTATGACCTCACACGCTGCACTGGTTGCCCGTGGCTGGGGTAAATGCTGTATCGTAGGATGTAACGATATTGAGATACATGCGGACACCAAAACCTTCAAGGCCAAAAATGGTACCGTAGTGAAAGAAGGTGATGTGATCACCCTGAACGGAACCAAGGGACTGGTATATGAAGGTGGTATACCGCTTGTGGCGATAGACCTGAACAAGAACAAAGCATACCAGAACCTGATGGCATTGGTAGACAAGACCAAACTGATGGGTGTACGTACCAATGCAGAAACACCACAGGATGCGGCACAGGCCATGGCATTCGGTGCAGAAGGTATTGGATTGTTCAGAACAGAACACATGTTCTATGGCGAAGGCAGTGAGCAGCCCCTGTTCCTGCTGCGTAAGATGATCATGAGTAAAACAGAACCCGAGAGAAGAAAAGCGCTGAACGAGTTGTTCGTGTTTGTGAAAAAAGACATCAAAGACACCATGCAGGTGATGAAGGGCAACCCCGTGACCATCCGTTTGCTTGACCCTCCACTGCACGAGTTCGTACCACATGATGTAGAGAAGCTGCACCAGCTGAGCAAGGAACTCGGTATCAGCATGAGCGTGTTACGCAGAAGGGTCTTGGCCTTACACGAGAACAACCCGATGCTGGGTCACCGCGGTGTACGTTTGGGTGTAAGTTATCCTGAGATCACCGAAATGCAGATACGCGCCATACTGGAAGCAACAGCAGAGCTGGTGAAAGCAGGTAAGAAAGCATTTCCAGAGATCATGGTGCCGGTTACCTGTACCGTGAATGAGCTTACACACCAGAAAGCCATCGTTGACAGGGTATACAAAGAAGTGTGTGAGAAACTAAAAGTGAAAACCATCCCGTACCTCTATGGTACCATGATAGAAATACCAAGGGCTGCACTGATGGCTGATAAGATGGCGATCGAAGCCGATTTCTTCAGCTTTGGTACCAATGACCTTACCCAGATGAGTTTTGGATTCAGCCGGGATGATGTGGGCGGATTCTTACCCAACTATATGGACCAGAAAATTTTGCTGGACGATCCTTTCCAGACCATTGACCAGGACGGTGTAGGAGAACTGATCAAAGACGGAACAGAGCGCGGACGGAAAACCAAACCCAAATTGAAAGTGGGTATCTGTGGAGAACATGGCGGTGATCCGGAAAGTGTTAAATTCTGCCATCGTATCGGTATGAACTATGTTAGCTGCTCACCATTCCGCGTACCTATTGCGCGACTGGCAGCAGCACAGGCAGCCGTTATGTATGGAAAAGTAAAGGCGTAAGTGAGATTCGCCGGGTATCAACATGGGGGCCGGAATAGTTTCCGGCTCTCGTGCTTTGTACCAGGCAGTGCCCGGATGCAGACAAACACGGATGTTTGAGATACTCCCCCGCGCCTTTGCGCCTCTGCGAGCCTATGTTCCCGCAAAGACGCAAAGGCGCGGTCTTTATTTCAGGGTCTTGCCGGCATAGGGTGGCCGGATGGCCCAGCTGTGTTTATGGGAAGGACGGATCACGAGCCAGTAAAAGAAGAACAGGGCTGCTGCAATGGTAATACCGCGTACCACCCAGAAAGGAACAGAATTGCTGAGATCGATCAGTAGACCATCTTCTTCAAAACTGCCCATACCCAGTAAAGCCGGTATGCGGTACCAGTAATAACAAGACACTCCGGCCGCTGCAAACAGCCCACTCAGTTTTCTTTCATGACCCGGTATGATCAGTTCTACAAAAATGGCATAGATAGATAAGGTGAGCAGCATACCCATCAACGGCATTTCATACACACCCGGGAACGCATTGATGCCGGCGATGTACCGGTTGTCCGGAACATGGAACCAACCCCAGATAAAACCGGGAAGTCCACCCACAATGAGCCAGCCGCTGAGTTTATGGTAAATGGTCTTTACAGAGGCCGACGGATGAATGTTTGGAGTAGAATCGGGGCAGGGCACCACGCAGTTCATACATTTATCGCAGTGTGCGTTGGGAACACTGAAGGCAACATTGCTGCCATACAGTTTCTCAACCGGGTGAACCGGGCAAAGACCGGAGCACCAGGCACTTTTCCATTCGTAGAAGAAACCAAGGACCACACCCATAAAAGCCAGTGAAATGATCAGCAGACCGGTGGCAACGCCATTGGTATTGAAAACAGCATGACGCAGCGGTACAATACTGAACAGCAGCAGTACACTCGCCAGGTTCAGCATGCCCAGCTGCCTGGCACTGAGTTTATTTCTCTGCGAGAGTCCCCAATGCCTGGGTAACAGGTTGGTAATGGCCAGCGGACAAACATTGCGCCAGATACCGGCTGCCAAAACAAACAAAGCAGGTGCCACCGGGATCAGGATATTCCAAAAGATCAGTAAACCCAGCCTGGGCCTGAGAAAAAGGCTTAGCAACATAGCGGCACCTATCAGCCATACCAGTACTTGAATGATGCGCCAGTACAGAATGGTGCGGGCCGAAAAAGCATGTCTTTTCGAGAGGGGGACAACAGTGTCATTCATACAAGGTTACCATCATGCGGATAATAACGCATGTGGCTGCAGGCAATTTAGAATTTGCTGCTTTTACAAAAGATGATTTTCCTCATATCCGCAAAGGCCCAACGGCTGCCAGTGATGTAAAAAACAACATCATATACCCCTACCGGGCATGGGTAACAGGGTAGATAAGGATGCCGCTGGTCAATCCGATCAGGCGGTCTGACACTGCCAGAAACGACCGTTTATAAGAATTTTAAGAAAAATTATTCTATTTTACTGCTACTTTTGTCGGGTTCATCTACATGAAAAAGCTGTTTGTCCTCATATTAGCCTTTGTACACTTCGGTGCCAGTGCCGGCATCACCATGCACATGCATTACTGTATGGGTAAGGCCTATGGCTGGGAGTTGACACAGCAGAAAGGCAAAGCCTGCGGCAAATGCGGCATGGCCAAGACCGAAAAGAAGAACAAAAAAGGCTGCTGTAAAGACGAACAGAAACTGGTCAAATCAACCATCGACCAGAAAACAGCCGAGTCTGTTTACCAATCCATGCAGCTGGTAGCTACCGCTGTACCTGTTTCTGTATTTCAGGCGCCTGTCATCAGCTTCTCTTCTGTAACAGAAGAAAACCCTACCAGTAACGCGCCTCCCGAAAGCAGCGTAGCGGTTTATTTGAGTAACCGCGTTTTCCGTATTTAATATCGTATCCTTCTGAGCAGCCGGGCAAAGATTTGCCGGGCTTTGGGCATTTCTATGGCCCCAACGTTCCTGCATTTATTCATCATCCATAAAATCAAAACAATGAAAAAGTTCAAAATGCTGTTGATGGCAGCTTTCACCATCCTTTCTGTAACCGTATTTGCACAGGACACCAAAAAATACAGCTGCCCCATGCATGCGGATATCACCAGCGACAAACCTACCAGGTGTTCCAAATGCGGCATGAACCTGACGGAAAATAAAAAGGAAGCGGCTTATGCCTGCCCTATGCATGCGGATGTTACCAGCGATAAACC
>CAYWPM010000009.1:120952-159815 GCA_964460235.1 uncultured Sediminibacterium sp.
ATGGCTTTGAAAGAGAAAAAGGGATAATACCCTGTTATTGGAAACCGGAAAATTACCGTCATGGTTCAAAAAATAATCGTACTGGCTTTGCGCAACCGGCTGATCGTGCTGCTGGCAGCAGCCGGCATGTTTGCCTGGGGCCTGTATTCTGTCAAACAGAATCCGATCGATGCCATACCCGATCTCAGTGAAAACCAGGTCATTGTTTTCACCGAATGGATGGGTCGCAGTCCACAGGTGATCGAAGACCAGGTCACCTACCCCCTGGTGAGCAACCTGCAGGGCATACCCAAGATCAGGAACATACGCGGCTCATCGATGTTCGGGATGAGTTTTGTGTATGTGATCTTCGAAGACAACGTTGATATCTACTGGGCCCGCACACGTGTGCTGGAGCGGCTGAATTTTGCCCAGCGCCTGCTGCCGCAGGGGGTCACACCCACGCTGGGGCCCGATGGTACCGGTGTGGGACATATCTACTGGTACCACCTGGATGCACCCAAGTTGGACCTGGGTGAACAGAGGGCCCTGCAGGACTGGTACATCAAATTCGCCCTGCAAACCGTACCGGGTGTGGCCGAAGTGGCATCGTTCGGCGGTTTTGAAAAACAGTACCAGCTGGTGATAGACCCGGTGAAACTGCAGTACTACAACATCTCCCTCATGGATGTGATGAACAAAGTGAAGGCCAACAACAATGATGTGGGTGGCCGAAAGTTTGAGATGGCCGATATGGCATACATCATCCGGGGCCTGGGTTATATCAAGAACAAGGAAGACATCGAGAACATTGCACTGGGTAATTACAATGGGATCCCGGTTCGGGTAAGGGATGTGGGCTCCGTGCAGATGGGGGGAGACCTGCGTCTCGGCATTTTTGATATGGACGGGAAAGGAGAAGTGGTAGGTGGTATCGTTGTGATGCGCTACAACGAGAATGCCGACCGGGTGATCAAAGCTGTAAAGGCCAAGATCAAGGAAGTGGAAAAAGGTTTGCCCGAGGGGGTAACGTTGAAAACCTCTTACGACAGGAGTACGCTGATCGAAGAAGCGGTCGAGTCGGTAAAGGGCACGCTGATCGAAGAGATGATCGCGGTATCGCTGATCGTGATCATTTTTCTGTTTCACTGGCGCAGCGCACTCATCATCCTGATACAGCTTCCCATTTCCGTAGCGGTGGGCTTTATCCTGCTGCAGGCTTTTGGTATTTCGTCCAATATCATGTCGCTCACCGGTATCGCACTGGCCATTGGTGTGGTGGTGGATGACGGGATCGTGATGGTAGAGAATGCCTATCGCCACATCAGTGAAGCACAGGCAGCAAAAAGGCAGTCATCAAATAATGTAAACTCATGACAAACTGGTTCAAAAAAAATAAAGATCCCCTGAGTCCTGAAGAAAAAATGGAGATCATTGAAAGATCTTCAAAACAGGTAGGGCCGGGTGTGTTCTATTCAACGATCATCGTGATCGCTTCTTTCCTGCCGGTATTCCTTTTGACGGGAATGGAGGGCAAGATGTTCCATCCGCTGGCCTGGACAAAAACCTTCATCCTGCTGGTAGATGCTTTCCTGGCCATTACTTTGACGCCGGTGCTGATCTCCTATTTTCTGAAGGGCAACCTGAAGCCGGAATCCTTCAATCCTATCACAAGGACATTGGAGCGGATCTACATGCCGATTCTGCAATGGTGCCTGCGCTGGCGCAAGACGGTGCTGGCAGTGAACCTGGTGGCTTTGGCGGCGGGAGTGGTCATGATGACCAAAATGGGCTCTGAGTTCATGCCTCCGCTGGATGAAGGTTCCATCCTGTTCATGCCGGTGACCCTGCCGGATGTGTCCAATGCCGAAGCCAAACGTTTGCTGCAGGTGCAGGATAAACTGATCAGTTCTGTTCCGGAAGTATCACATGTACTGGGCAAAGCGGGCCGGGCCAATACGGCAACGGATAATTCGCCGGTGAGTATGATCGAGACCATCATCCTGCTGAAACCCAGGCATGAATGGCGCAAGGGACTCACCAAAGATGACATCATCAATGAGCTCAATGCCAAAATGCAGATACCGGGTGTGACCAATGGATGGACGCAGCCCATCATCAACCGCATCAACATGCTCTCAACCGGGATCCGTACCGATGTGGGCCTGAAAGTGTATGGGCAGAACCTCGACAGTATTTATGTATTTGCACAGACCATCAAAAAACACCTCGAAGGGATCGACGGAGTGAAAGATCTGTATGTGGAACCCATTACCGGGGGTAAGTACATAGATGTTGTGGTGAGACGTGAAGAGATCGGCAGGTATGGCCTGAGCGTGGATGATGTGAACACCGTGGTGGAAAGTGCACTGGGCGGCATGAAACTCACTACCACCATTGAAGGCCGCCAGCGGTTTTCTGTGAATGCCCGTTATGGACAGGATTTCAGAAACAATATGCAGGCATTGAAACGGTTACCGGTGCAGACCATGAACTTCGGTCCCGTTCCGCTGGAAGCTGTTGCAGATATCCGGTTGAGCGATGGTCCGCCCATGATCAATTCGGAGAATGCGTTGCTGCGCGGAACGGTGCTCTTCAATGTACGTGAGCGTGACCTGGGCAGCACGGTTACCGAGGCACAGGAAAAGCTGAACCAGATGATGATCAAACTGCCCAAGGGTTATTTCCTGGAATGGAGCGGACAATGGGAAAACCAGATCCGCGCCAATCGTACACTCACACTGATCATGCCGATCGTGATCCTCATCATTTTTATGGTACTGTACTTCACATACCATTCCATCAAAGAAGCGGTCGTTACCATGATCACTGTTCCATTTGCCCTGATCGGCGGTGTGTTCATGGTGTATCACTACGGTGTGAATTTATCAGTGGCTGTGGCAGTGGGCTTCATCGCCCTGTTCGGTATGGCCATAGAAACGGCCATGCTGATGACGATCTACCTGAACGAAGCCATGCAGAACATGGTGGCGAAATATGGCAACTCGCGGGCAACACTGACTCCGGCCATCATACGTGAATTTGTGGTGGAAGGTTCGGTGAAGAGATTAAGACCCAAACTGATGACCGTATCGGTCGGCCTGTTCGGACTGATCCCCATTTTATGGTCGACCGGTGTGGGTAGCGATATCATGCGCCCCATTACCATACCATTGATCGGCGGAACCATCAGTTCTACCATTTATGTATTGCTGATCACGCCGGTGGTTTTTGAGATCATCAAAGAAAGAGAACTTAAACGCAAAGGTAAAATTGAATTGATCGATGTTACAGAATAAAACATACCTCGTATTGTCTGCGCTGCTGCTGGTTACTGCCGGCCGGGCGCAGACCCTGAAACTGGCTGCTGTCATCGACAGTATCACCGTTTCGCATCCAGTGGTTAAAATGTACAACCAGGAGATCCGTTCCATGGACGAAGCCGCAAAAGGTGCCAAAAGCTGGATGCCGCCGGAGTTCTCCACCGGCCTGTGGATGGTTCCGTATAACCCCTCTTACTGGAAAAAATCAGATATGGGCAACGGGATGGGTCAGTATATGTTGGGTGGCCAGCAGATGATCCCCAACAGGAAAAAGCAACAGGCAGATGCGGCGTACATGCAAACCATGTCGTCGGTTGAAAAGGAAAAAAAGAATGCCACCCTGAACGAACTGGTGAACGATGCCAAACAGTTCTACTACGAGTGGATCATCCTTGAAAAAAAACTGAACATCCTGGGCCAGAACGAGAAGCTGCTGAATTTCATGATCAAGAATGCGGAGATCCGTTACCGCAACGGGATGGAAAAGATCAGCGCCTATTATAAAGCCAAAGCGGCGCTGGGCAATATCAAGAACATGCAGCTCATGTATGAGAGTGAGATCAACGAAAAAAGGATCCGCCTGAATACGCTGATGGGACGTAAAGCCATGGCTGACCTGGCAATCGATACCAACTACCGGATCAATGGGTACGATGATATGATCTTCGACAGTACCCTGTTCTATCGCAACCGCAGTGATCTGAAAGCGATCGACCGGGATATCGATCTTACCTACCTGAAACAGGAAACCGAAAAACAAAGCCTGCGTCCCCAGTTCGGGATCCGGTATGAACACATGTTTGGTTTTGGCGGCCTGCCCATGCAGTACTCATTGATGGGAATGATGAAACTGCCGCTGACGAACTGGTCGTCCAAAATGAATAAGGCCAACATTGAAAGCCTGAAATGGAAGGCCAGCGCCTTACAGTCGCAGAAAGAGATGATGGTGAATGAATACAGCGGTATGGCGTATGGTATGCGCAACGAACTGATGCTGAAAACCAAACAACTGAAACTGTACGAGACGAATATCTTACCTGCCTTACAGAAGAATTTTTCAACCATGCAGTTGGCCTATGAGCAGAACACCGAAGAACTGTTCATGTTGTACGACGCTTGGGAGGCGCTGTATATGAGCCAGCTGGAATACACCGAATTGTTGAACCAGGCGCTCAGGACACAGGTATCACTGGAAAGAATAATAGAAAACAAATGAAACGACTACTGATTTTATCACTGGTACTGCTGGCTGTTGCGGCCTGTCAGGATAGAAAAGAGAAAAACACCAACACCGGACATGTGCATCCGGCGGAAAGCCAACCGATGTATACCTGCCCGATGCCACAGGACTCTGTTTTCAGCGATAAACCCGGCATCTGCCCTAAATGCGGCATGGACCTGGTTAAAATGGAGACCGGAAAACCAGCGCAGCACCAGCACGATGCGGCCACCGGAGAGGTGTACACCTGTCCCATGCACCCCGATGTGAGGTCCGATAAACCGGGTTCCTGTCCCATCTGTGGCATGAACCTGGTAAAAAAGGAGACCGGCGGGAACGAGCAGGAGCACGAGCACGAGCAGGTAGACCTGGATGCTTTGCTGAAACCCACCAATGAGTTTGTGGTCTCTTCTTTGCCCGTAACCGTGATGCAGCAGAAACAGGAGCAGATAGAGATCAAAGCGCTGGGTACGATCACCTACGATACAAGAATGGCAGGCACGATCTCAGCAAGGGTCTCGGGACGTATAGAAAAGCTCTATGTGCGTTACCGTTACCAGCGGATCAGGAAGGGAGAGAAGATCATGGAAATATATAGTCCGGAATTGCTTACTGCGCAGCAGAATTTACTGTTCCTGCTCAGGAACGATCCGGGAAACAGGAACATCATCGAAGCGGCCAAAGAAAAGCTATTGTTGCTGGGGATGGATGCGGCACAATTGGAAAAATTGATCCGCGAAGAAAAACCCTTGATGACGGTAACAGTGTACAGCAATTACAATGGGCATATACACGAATCCACCAATGCGGGTGCGATGGGTAAAGAAAGGGAAACAGGGGCCATGAAAGACATCTCGCTTATTACCGAAGAACTTTCTTTGAAAGAAGGCATGTATGTGCAGAAAGGAAAATCCGTATTCACTGTTTATGATCCCGCAAAGGCCTGGGCGGTATTGAACATCTACGGCGAGAACCAGGCATTGGTAAGGACCGGCAGTAAAGTGACCATTGTACCGGAAACCCTGCCCGGAAAAAATTTCCAGGCCTCGCTGGATTATGTGGAACCCTTTTACCGAAAAGACAGTAAAACACTGACCGCCCGTGTATATTTCAATAACGGCGACCTCAGAATACCCATCGGAAGCCAGGTAAGCGCCACCATATACGGCAATACCCGCCAGGCATACTGGCTGCCCAAAGAAGCGGTTCTTTCACTGGGGCTTGACAAAGTGGTATTTGAAAAAGTGAAAGGCGGTTTCAAGGCGCACAGGATCAGTACCGGCATCATGCATAAGGAGCACATACAGGTATTGAATGGCCTAAGTGTGCAGGATTCTGTAGCAGCCAATGCACAATATTTAATGGATAGCGAAAGCTTTATCAAAGTAAAAAACTGAATATGCGTACATCATTCCTCATCGTTTTCCTGTTGCTGGCAGTTGCGGCGTGTAAGAACAAGACATCGTCTGTTACAGCAGCGTCAGATACCTATTATACCTGCTCCATGGATCCCCAGGTGAAGGAGCACAAACCGGGGAAATGTCCGATCTGTAAAATGGACCTTACCCCTGTCAAAAAGAAAAACGGTAACAGTCACGATGAAATAGAACTCAGTGAACAGCAGGTTCAGCTGGGTAATATCCATGCCGATACCATCCGAAACGGAACCATCGGTGACAAACTGGTGCTTACCGCTACATTGAACTTTGACCAGATGAAAGCCTCTTCGGTAAGTGCAAGGGTGATGGGAAGAGTGGAGAAACTGTATTATAAAAATGTGGGCGATTTTGTTAGAAAGGGAGCGCCCTTATATGAGTTGTACAGCGAAGAACTGAATAATGCCAAACAGGAATACCTGCTGGCGCTGGAAAGGAAAAAAGTGTTCACCAATGAAACCATGATGAATTTTGACCAGCTGTTACAGAGTGCCAGGAACAAACTGTTGTTATGGGGCATGTCTGATAAACAGGTACAGGAACTGGCACAACAGAAAAAAGCAAGTACTACCACCACTTTCTATAGTCCGGTATCCGGTACCATCACCAGCCTGGAAACAAGGGAGGGAGATTATGTGATGGAAGGAGGCGTGCTGGTAAAACTGGCCGATCTTTCCAGCCTGTGGGCAGAGGCGCAGGTATACACTTCACAGATGGCCGATATCAACAGAAACAGTATTGCCACCGTTCAGTTCCCTGATTTTGACGGGCTGGAGATCAGGGGTAGCATCGGTTTTGTGAATCCAGAGATCAACCCGGATACCCGCATCAACCTGATACGGGTGGCGATCCCCAACCCGGGTAACCAGTTAAAACCCGGTATGTCGGCATATGTGTTGTTAAAAAGCGCACCACACAAAACGCTCACATTACCCATCGATGCGGTGATCCGCGACGGGAACGGTGCTTCGGTATGGGTGCGTACGGGTAAAAAGACATTCAAGACATTGATGGTCCAGACCGGCCTCGAAACCGACGACAGGATCGAGATCAGGTCGGGCTTACGTTCCGGCGATGTGGTGGTCATATCTGGAGCCTACCTGCTGCAGAGTGAATATATCTTCCAGAAAGGTGCTAACCCCATGGCAGGACATGATATGAGTAAGATGTGACCCGTTCAATAGGCCGCTGTCCAGGAAAAATGTTGTTTGATGATGCTGGCCTTGTTCTTTTGCAGGTACTGAAGGTAGGCCTGCGCTACAGCGGAGAGCTGTTTTTTCTGGAGCCAGATCATCCGCCATTGGGAATGCAGCGGGAATCCTTTGACAGGGATCACTTTCACTTCCTTCTGTTTCAGTTCGTTCTTCAGGCTGAGGATCGATAGAACGGAGTAGCCCAATCCTGCCACCACCGCCTGTTTCACCGCTTCGGTAGAAGTCAGGGATAGACTGATCTTGGGCCTGATATGTGCCTGGTGAAAATATTGCTGCATGGCAAAACGGGTACCCGATCCCTCTTCCCGGAATATAAGCGGCAACTGCTTGAACAGTTCCGCATTCTTCTTGCCCCTGGTATCGATGCTATCCTTGCCAGGTCCGAACAGGTACAGTTTGTTCTGCATCAGGATCTCCTCATGAATGGCAATGTGGTTCGGCACCACGGATACCAGTGAGAAATCCACTTCATTCTGTTCCAGGCTGCTGATCACTTTTCTCTTATTGGTCACGTCCATCTCCAGGTCGATCCCCGGATTGGCCTTCAGGAAATCGCGTAAAAAATAGGGCATCACGTATTTGCCGGTAGATACGATGGAGATGCGCAGTTTTCCGGAAAGGATCCCCTGGTAACTCTGCGACTGATAGTGGATACTCTCAATCTCAGAAAGGACGCGTTGTGCGATACGGTACAATTCCATTCCAAAATCGGTGATGAAGATCTTGCGGCCGATGGTCTCGGTCAGGGGTATATCGAACTGGTCCTGTAATTTCTTTAGCTGTATGGATGCCGCCGGTTGCGTCATGTTCAGTTCTTCGGCGGCTTTGGTGATGCTCTGTTTCTCCGCGATCACGGAAAAGACACGCAATTGATGCAGGGTGTAATTCATAAATAATGTTTATGATTATTATAGTAAATATAAATAAAAGAATATAAATAGGTCCCCGCAATTTTGTGGCATGAAAACAGACCAGAAAACTGCCATCACCATCGCCAGGGGCGATGGGATCGGCCCGGAGATCATGGACGCCACGCTGCGTATACTGGAAGCCGCCGGCGCCCAATTGGATATCGAAGAGATCGAGATCGGGGAAAAAGTGTACCTGCAAGGCAATTCTGCAGGTATTCAACCCCAGGCCTGGGACTCCCTGCGCAGGACCCGGGTATTCCTGAAAGCGCCCATTACCACACCTCAGGGCGGCGGTTTCAAAAGCCTGAATGTGACCACGCGGAAAGTGCTGGGCCTGTTCGCCAATATCCGGCCCTGCGTTTCTTACGATCCGTTTGTCAAGACCAAACACCCGAAGATGGATGTGGTCATCATTCGTGAGAACGAGGAAGACCTGTATGCAGGCATCGAACACCAGCAAACGGATGAAGTGGTGCAGTGTCTGAAACTGATCTCCCGTCCGGGTACGGAAAAGATCATCCGGTATGCCTTCGAGTATGCGAAAGCCTATAACCGGAAAAAAGTGACCTGCTTCAGCAAGGACAATATCATGAAAATGACCGATGGTCTTTTTCATAAGATCTTTTTGGAGATCGGACAGGAGTATCCGGAGATAGAGAAGGAACATTGGATAGTGGATATCGGTGCGGCCAAACTGGCCGACACTCCCGAAAATTTTGATGTGATCGTAATGCCCAATCTGTACGGCGATATCCTGAGTGACGTGGCTGCACAGATCACAGGTTCCGTAGGCCTGGCGGGTAGTGCCAACATCGGTGAGGATTTTGCGATGTTCGAAGCCATACACGGTTCGGCCCCCCGCCTGGCGGGAATGAATCAGGCCAATCCTTCCGGATTATTACTCGGCGCCATCCAGATGTTGGTGCATATTGGCCAGCAGCAGGTGGCAGAAACGATACAGAATGCCTGGCTGAAAACACTGGAGGACGGCATTCATACGGCAGATATCTATACCGAGTCGGTATCGAAACAGAAGATGGGCACCCGTGAATTTGCCGATGCGGTGATCGCAAGACTGGGACAGCGCCCGACCGCCCTGCGTCCCGTTGCCTTTACACGCGAGGCAACCGGGTTCAAGATCAGGTATACCCCTAAGCCACCTGCTAAAAAGGAACTGGTGGGCGTTGATATCTTTCTTCATTTCCGTGAGCGCGATGCCAACCTGTTGGCAGCTGAACTGAACAAAGCCGTAGGCGGAAAGCTGGTATTGTCCATGATCACCAACCGGGGCACAAAGGTCTGGCCCGAAGGATTCCCGGAAACATTCTGCACCGATCATTGGCGCTGCCGCTTTAAGAACAGCAACGGCGAACCGGTGAGTTATGCAGACGTGATCGTAGCCATGCAGGCGGTCAATACCCATGGACTGGAGATCATCAAAACAGAAAACCTGTACACATTCGACGGGGTGGCAGGTTATACCGCTGCGCAAGGACAATAAGACCCTGTGCAGATCGGTTCGATTCATAAATCAAAAAACACAAACAGTATGGAATTGGAATTAATCAGCGGTCGTTTTCCTGCCAAGGATGCGGAACAGATACTGACCGATATTTTTCAGGTGAAGATCGACTATCATCACCGCAAGATCCACATGCAATACCTTTCTGAAGAGAATATCCAGCATGCGGAGAAACGGATCGTAGCACTTCAGGATACACTTCGCAGTATCCTGAAGCGGATCCGGGAAAGCGGCAAAGAGATGGTGGATATTCACGCCCATGTGGAACTGAGCCTGGCCGCACCTCTGACGCAATAAATGTTTAATTTTTTTTGCCCAAAACAAACCATTCTTCAAACCGAGTGTTGTAAGTGGCAGCCTTTTTTTCAAAACGGCAAATAGGAAAACAGTTCTGTTATGGCTAAACCCCAATACCGTTCAGCCGGTGAGGTATTCCGCAATTTCCTGTCGATGCTCCATCTTGACCGGAAAGATATCAGCGCAATTTACGTGTTCGCTATCCTGGCTGGCCTGGTACAGTTGTCTTTGCCGCTTGGTATACAGACCATCATCAGTTTTGTAATGGCAGGTTCCCTGTCCACCTCCATCGTGGTACTGATCATCCTGGTGGTGGCCGGGACCTTCCTGAGCGGGCTTTTGCAGGTAAGGCAGTTGCAACTGATCGAGAAACTGAAGCAGAAGATCTTTCTGCGATATGCCCTGGAGTTCAGTGACCGGTTACCAAGACTGAACGTGGAAAAACTGGATCAATACCATTTGCCCGAAATGGTCAACAGGTTCTTCGAGATCCCTTCACTTCAGAAAGGTATCGAGAAGATATTACTGGATATCCCGACCTCTGTGATACAGATCTTATTGGGCCTGATGTTGCTTTCTTTTTACCATCCGGTGTTCATTGCTTTTGGGGCCATCCTGCTGACCTGTATCCTGCTCATTCTCCGCTTCACCTCACAACGTGGTTTCAGCGCTTCGCTTGAAGCCAGTGATTATAAATACCATGTGGCTGCCTGGTTGCAGGAAATGGCAAGGATGATCAAGTCGTTCAAGTATGCCCGGAACAGTTCTATCCATATCCGTAAGACCGATGCGTTGATAAGTGGTTACCTGGCTGCCCGTACGGGTTATTTCAAGATACTGCTTATGCAGGCCTGGAGTTTTATCAGTTTCAAGACACTGATCACAGCCGCCATGCTGTTGGTGGGAGCGCTCTTGCTGGTAGACCAGGAGATCAACATCGGCCAGTTCATCGCTGCAGATATTGTGATCATCTCCATCATCGCATCGGTAGAAAAACTGATCAACAACCTAGATAAACTCTACGACAGTTTCACTTCCATTGAAAAAATGAACCTGATCACAGAAGCGTTAACGGAAAAAGAAGGACATATTGAACTTCCCGAAAATGATAAAGGTGTCCGGATCGATTTTGACGAAGTGGTGTTTGGTTATCCCAATACAGATAAGGTCTTAGACAAAGCCAGTTTCCGGATCGATCCTGGTGAAATGGTCCTGGTAAGGGGTGTGTCAGGCTCCGGAAAATCGAGCCTGTTGCGCCTATTGACCGGTGCATACCAGAATTTTGAAGGGAAAGTACTGATCGATGGCCTCCCCATAGGTAATTACCAGCTTTCATCCCTGCGTTCACAAACAGGGGTATTGCTGAACCAGCAGGATATCTTTCATGGCAGCCTGTTGGATAATATCACGATGGGCGATACCCGCATTGCAGCAGAAGAGATCCTGCAACTGGCGTCCAGGACCGGCCTCGTGGATTTCATTCAATCCAACAAGGAAGGGTTGGAGACCATTCTGGACCCGCTGGGCAAACGGTTACCGCAAAGCACCCGCCAGCATATACTGCTTACCCGTGCGCTACTGGGTAAAAGCCGCCTCCTGCTGCTGGAAGAGCCTTTCCAGCATCTGAGCCTGCAACAGAAAACGACCATGCTTGCCTACCTACGCAGGGAGATCAACAGTACCGTTATCATCATCTCATCCATGGATGCTGATCTGTCTATGTATGATAAGGTACTGGAATTGAATAACGGGAAAATTGAAATCCGCAAGTGATCATGGAGAACTATATCAATAGCAATATCGAAGAACGTGCAGCGGATGGCCGGCTGTCATCGTTTGGTAAAGTATACCATATATCCAGGACCAGCCAGGTAAAAAAATGGCTATGGGGTACCCTGTTATTGACGCTGGTGATACTTTGTTTACCCTGGACACAGAATATCCGGGCCCGGGGTTCGGTAACCACGTTGCGCCAGGAGCAGCGACCCCAGGAACTGAATACCATCATTGCCGGTCGCGTGATCAAATGGTTCGTGAAAGAAGGTGATTACGTGAAAGAGGGCGATACCCTGCTGCAGCTGGGGGAGGTCAAGATCGAATACCTGGATCCGCAATTGCTCGACCGCACACAGGAGCAGATCAGTGCCAAAAAGAACAGTATCGAAAATTACCGTAACAAGGCCGCCACAGCAGAAACACAGGTAACCGCTTTGTTGCAGGGCAAGGAACTGAAACTGCGTTCGCTGGATAATAAACTGGGTCAGCAGCAATTAAAGATCATGAGCGATAGTACCGACCTGGTTGCTGTTACCAACGAACTGGCCGTGTACAAACGCCAGATAGATGCGGCCAGGCTGATGTATGATAGCGGTTCCATCTCATTGACGGAACTGGAGAAAAGAAGGATGAATTTCCAGAATGCACAGGCCAAGCGTATCTCTGCACAGAACAAATTCCTACAGGCCAAACAGGAGATGACGAATCTCCTGATCGAAAAGAACAGCGTGGAGCAGGAGTACCGGGATAAGATCTCAAAAGCAGAAGGAGAAAAATTTGCATCGCTTTCCAATGTGGCCGGTGCAGAAGCCGAATTATCCAAACTGCAGAACCTGTACGCCAATTACGATGCAAGGAACCAGTTGTATTATTTACGTGCGCCGCAAAGTGGCCAGGTGATACAGGCCAAAAAAGCCGGTATCGGCGAAATGGTGAAAGAAGGGGAAATGATCGTTCAGATAGTGCCGGATAAAGTACAGTATGCCGTAGAAATGTATGTAGACCCGATGGATCTTCCCCTGGTGTCCATCGGCCAGAAGGTCCGGTTCGTATTTGACGGGTTCCCGGCCATTGTTTTCAGCGGCTGGCCACAAAACAGTTACGGGACCTTTGGTGGTACTGTGGCTGCCGTGGAGACAGAAGTGAGCAAGAATGGTAAGTTCAGGGCTTTGGTGGTTGAGGACAGTACCGATAAACCCTGGCCCAAACAATTACGCATAGGTGGTGGTGCCAATGCGATCGCTCTTTTGAAAGACGTCCGGATCTACTATGAGCTGTGGAGGAACATCAATGGATTCCCTCCGGAATATTATCAATCGGCCACCGAAACAAAACAGAAAGATGCAAGCAAATAAATTCCTGTGTACGCTGGTGCTACTGGCAATGGGAATTACCCTTGCCGCCCAGGAAAAAAGATCGGTCCTGACTCCGGAAGCGCTGATGGAGCTGGTGCGCAAAAACCATCCCGTGGCCAAACAGGCCGCACTGCTGGTAAACAGGGCAGAGGCAGAATTACAATCTGTACGTGGCGCATTCGACCCCACGCTGGAGATGGATGCGAGCCGTAAGACCTTCGATGGCAAGAATTACTACTATTATACGAATCCACAGATAGAGATACCCACGGCTGCAGCCTTCACCCTGCGTGCCGGAACAGAGAACAATGGGGGCGACCTGCTTTCTCCGGAGACCACCCGGGGAAGATCCAGCTACCTGGGTATCGAGATCCCGCTGGGTAATGGTTTGCTGATAGACAAACGCAGGGCCGCACTGCAACAGGCCAGAATATTGCAGAACCAGAGCGAACAGGACCGCAAGAATATCCTGAACAACCTGTTGCTCGACGCTTATACGGAATACTGGCAATGGGCAGGTGCGCACCAGTTATACCATATCTATACCGGTTTTGTTGAGAATGCGGTGAGAAGACAAAACCTGGTACGAAACGCTTTTATCAATGGAGACCGATCGGTGATGGATACGGTGGAGTCTTACACGCAGCTGCAGCAATACCGGTTACAGCAGACGGAAGCTTTGCAGAAACTGAACAACGCGGCCATATCCTTATCGTATTTTTTATGGCAGGACGATGCTACGGCATACAGCCTGCCTGCCGGCCTGGTGCCGGATACCGCTTATTTTACGTCGCAACAGGACATGGCTGTTTTGGAAGAAAATATCAGCGCGGTATTGGAACAACACCCGTTGCTGCGATCGGCCCAGTTCAAGGTCAACAGTATGGAAACGGAAAAACGGCTCAAATTCCAGGGCCTGTTGCCTTATGTGAGCCTGAAAGCGAATGTGCTGAGTAAGGAATACAACTTTATCAAAAGTTGGGATGCCGCCTACCTGCAGAATAATTATAAATGGGGCCTGAGCGTGCAGTTGCCGCTTTTCCTGCGCCAGGGAAGGGGTGATTACAGGAAGGCGCAGATCAAACTGAAAGAATCGCAACTGGAGCTGACGGGTAAACGCTGGCAACTGGAAAACAAGATCCGTTATTACCAGAATGAAAGCAACCAGCTGTTACAGCAGTGGCAGCTCACCGGCAGCCTGCAGGAAAATTACCGTCAATTGTTACGGAATGAAGAATTGAAATTCTCACAGGGTGAGAGCAGCCTCTTTCTGGTGAATGCAAGGGAGAGCAAATTGCTGGAAGTGTTGCAGAAACAGACCGCTTTACGGATCAAATACCTTACTGCCAGTTACCAACTTCGCTGGGCCGCGGGCACGCTGCAGTAGAGGGGTGCGCATGAGACCATTTTTACAAATCCTGCTGCAGAAACGGCAGGATTTGTATTTTGTAGCCTCAAACCCCGAATATGAAAAGGCTGACCATCCTCCTGCTTCTGACCGTCTGCATCGCTTCAGCCCCTAAGCGTAAGAAGACCGTTATCGTATGGCAACCCTCGCACCAGACCAACACTGGCAAGAACTTCAGCGAAGCGGCAGTTTGTAATGGTATTACAGAAGCAGCCATGGCCACAGCGCCTTTTTTCAAGGAATATAAAGTGTGGAGCCTGGGAAGGAAAGATGTGCACAATGCGGACAGCGGCAGCAATACCATGATCGCACATACCTCAGCCGTGGTAGATGGAAAACTGTCGGGTTATGCCTGGGAACTCAAGCGATCGAACAAAAAGAATCCCGACGTATTCATTGCGGTACATAACAACGGTGGCACGCGCAGACATGCGGTATGGGGATACATACATTATGGTGATGCACATGAAGCCGATAACCGGGACCTGGCCGCTACGCTGATCGCATCCATCGCAGATGCAACGACCCTGGAGAACCGGGGTGTGTTGCTGGACAGCACCACCGGCCGTAACGATTACCGCTGTGCCGCCACCGGCAAACTTTCTTTTTACAGCCTGGATGAACACGTGAACAAAGCACCTATCCGCGTATTGCTGGAGATCGGTGATAACGGTGCCAGCTACGATTTCCTGCGTGACCCCGCCAACCAGCAAAAGATCGGTGAAGCCATCAAGAAAGGATTGGCACGCTGGCTGGAAAAACGGGAAGCGGCCGAATAAACGATCACCCCCTTTCTTTTACAACAGAGAATAACGATACCGAACTGGTGTCCTGCCTCCTATTGCGAGCGGGGCTGCCCTGCCTTGCCGTTACTCCATGCTTTAACATTTTCTTGATAACAGTTTCCATTCACAACGTATCTATCACTATAGCAATCGTTGGATAATATCAACGCAATTCTGCACAGGGTATCCCTGCCGGTACCTTTCCCGAAATCCAATCTCCCGGTAAGACCATCCAGAAATGGTACTCATCAATCATTGATCGATACATGCATTTATTCGCGGGTTTCATACAACTGCTTCTCATCCTCAGCCAGTCGCGCCAGATGCCCGACATGTCTGCGCTATGGAGCCCCGCACCGGAGCCGCTTGTTGCCAGGTATCAGCCACTTCAAATAAAAACCATTCATAGGCCGCAGTCCACAACAGTGTATGCGGGATGCTGTATATCCGCCTGTTGCAATGGCCGGGATGAGGGAGACCTTGCTCCTGTTCGTAAAACGGCCCGCATTTTTGTAATACCCCCCTCCACCGCACTTCCTGCTGGGGAAGTGATACCGGTCCATAAGTTGTACCTCGTGTTCTGTCAATTGAAAATAGGTGGTTAGTGTAAGCGATCCTGCTATGAAAGAGCCAGAAACAACCATCAACAGATAACAGATCAAAAACAACCAACATGAAAAAGCAATTCAGAACAACGTATACGTATATCGCGGCATCCTTATTCCTGGTAATGGCAGCCACATCCTGTAAAAAAGAAATCTCCGGTGCCGGTGCGGGACAGAATACGGCAGTAGCAACTACGGCTACCTCATCTACCATTGCGGTATCCGTCAATGGAAGCGGTACCGGCACCGTAACAGGCGGTAGCATCACCGATTCTGTATATGTGATGCACAACTGTGAAAGAGGGCAACACCGCGATTCAGTAGCTGCGGCAGATCTGCCTGCAGCTATACAAACATATCTTGGTACCAATTACAGTGGATACAGCTTTGTAAAAGCGTTTGCAGTAAAAGACGCTTCAGGTGCGGTAAAAGGATATGTGGTCATCATCAACTTTAACGGTAAACCCGTAGGCCTGGAGTTCAAAGCCGATGCAACATTTGTGAAAGTGCTTGAGCAGCGCGAGAAAGGAGATATGGACGGAGATGGCTGGCACAGAGGTGGACGTTTTGAAAAACGTGGCCTGCCTCAGAAAGACACCATTTCCCTGAGCGCTTTGCCAATTATGATCAGCTCTTACATGAGCACCAATTATGCAGCGGATACATTGGTAAAAGCATTCCAGAAACGCGATGGCGGTTACCTGGTACTGTCTAAGAATGGCGGTCTTTATGCAACCCTGTTCAGCAGCACGGGCATATTTGTAAGTAGGGTAAATTTGCCGGCTCCTGGTGAAAGACCTGTGATCGCTGACGCCACATTGCCGGCAACAGCGCAAAATTACCTGGCGACCACTTATCCTAATTATGTACTGGATAAGGCGTTTAGCGTAACCGTGGCCGGTACACTGAAGGGTTATGTAGCTGTGATCGATGCCAACAATACCCGTTACTGCGTGGCATTTGATGCCAGCGGTAATTTTACAGCGGTGAAGACCATCTGGTGATCAGCCTGGTCCGGAAGCAGATATTTTCAGCAAGGGGTCCCTGGTCATTACCGGGGACCCTTGTTGTATCCGGCCTTTTGCAAGAATCTGCGGGTTGCATAGTACTTTCGCTGGTATCAGTATGTACAAGCCCAAACCCGGAATTGATATTATTGCCAAGATCCTGGATGCCCTGTATGCGCATAATCCGGATGCCTTGTTCGTCATGAGCCTGATGCATCAATATGAAGAAAGAGGGAGCCTGAGTAAAAAACAACTGCAGGGCCTGTTAGCGAAAGCGCAGAAGGTGAAAGAGATGCCGTCCAGCTGGCTGGGTACCCTGGAAGCCATTATTCTGAAAATGCCTACCCGGTATAAACCGGTAGAGCCGGTTGTTCAATCGCCCATTTATCAGAAGGATGAAACTGCCGGTTGTTTGATTGAAGCCATTCTGGCCAAGTATCCCGGGCACAAAAGGGTGCTTTTTTTAAAGGCCCGGTTTGATAACCATGAAACATTGGGTACAGAGGAACTGGCCGAACTGAAAAAATTTGCCAGGGTACTGGGTGTATCCGTATAAACGATCACCAGGTCGCTTGCTGCTGTTATGGCCGGATACCCCTTGTTAGCGCCGGTTTGCAGGCATAAGATTGCCGAATTATTGGCAGCACTGCCGCAAAAGATTCAGTAACTTTAAGGAACAATATCGCGCAATGAAATTCCGGCCCGTTTTGGGTGTCTTGTGCTGGGTATGCGTATTGAGTTGTTCCAAAAGCAGTCCGCTCCCAGATCCTTCTCTGAATATAAAAACCGGGGAGGTGCTATCTTTAAGTGTAAATGTTTCTTCCCTTCAGTTGCTGCCTGCTAATGCGGCCATACATTCTGTCAGGTTTACATGGAATGCTGTTAATGAAAATCCGGAGGACCAGAATTATGGACTCCAGTTCTCCCTCAGGGGTAAGAATTTTTCCGATATGGTAGAAGTGGCCATATCGGATGAACTGCTGGTCACATTCACCCAATACGATTTCAATATTTTACTGAGCCAACTGGCCGAACTGGGCACGTTGATAGAACTGAAAGTCAGGTTAAAGGCCACACTCGCATCCAGAGGGGGTATTGTGATCTATAGCGAACCTCTGGCCATGACGGTAAGTACGTATAAGAAGATGGTAAGTTATGCATATCCCTATCTCTTGTATGTGCCCGGTAATTACCAGAACTGGTTCATCCCTTCTGCCCCGCAAGTGGTGAGCCCGACAAATAATGGCGAGTATGAAGGGTATATCCATTTTTCCGATCCAGACACGTATTTCCTTTTGGCTAAAGGGTATGATTGGTCAGATGGTTACTATGGCGATGGCGGCAATCATCGGCTGGCGTCTGTTACCAGGCAGATCGCTTTAGAAGATGGGCGGGGAATATATAAACTGCTGGTGAATACCCGCACCATGACATGGTCTGCACAAAAGATACGCGCTATCTCTGTTATCGGAACGGCTTTCACGGATCAGAAAGAGCATGACCTTGTATTGATCGACTCTGCACAACTGGTATGGCATAATCATTTTTATCTGCAGGAGGGTAGCCTGCAGTTCAGGATCAACCGCGATCCTGCTACTGATATGGGTGATGCTTTGCCCATCGACCGGTCGCCGGAATATGGTGCGCCCCCGATTCCCGTTACCCGTTCTGGTCTTTATGCTATTGGTATTGAGCTTGGCCATGCCGGTAATTATACTTACAGCGTATGGCGGATCATCAATTAAAGGCATCATCGATCGCCTGGATAATTCAGTAAGGTGCTTGCGGGTAGAATAAGGTACCTGCTTCATGATATCTACGTCAATCTGCAAACTCTCCGGACTGGTGGCAATACCTGGTAACAGCAAAGACCTGCTGCCCGTTTAACCTATCTTCACCGATGTCATGGTAAGCGAACCTCCCACGGCCTTGTCGTTGAACAGGCTCAGGTCGTCTTTTTCTTCCTTTAATGCCAATGTGTACAGCAAGGGAAGAAAATGATCCGGAGAAGGGATGGCCAGGTCAAAAGCGCGGCCCTGCGAAGTGTAATGGATCAGCTTTGCATGATCGCCGTTGAGGATATAACTTTTCATTTTTTCACTGGCTTCGGTTGCCCAATCGTAGGCATAACCAGAAGTGTTCAGCTTATCCCAGGCTACCATACGCAGGTTGTGCACCATATTGCCACTGCCAATGATCAGCACTCCTTTCCTGCGCAGCGAAGCCAGTTCTTTTGCCAGGTCATAATGGTACTGTGCAGTCTGGGTATAATCCAGGCTCAGCTGTATTACCGGAACGTCTGCTTTGGGATAGAGATGTTTTACCACGCTCCAGGTACCGTGGTCCAGTCCCCATGCCTGGTCCAGCCCTACTTTTGTTCGGGTAATGAGCGAAGCGGTCTCTTTCGCCAGTTCCGGGGAACCGGGAGCGGGATACTGAACATCAAACAGCGCCTGCGGAAAACCACCAAAATCATGAATGGTGCGGGGGTGCTCCATAGCGGTTACCAAAGTGCCCCGGGTTTCCCAGTGGGCAGATATGCAAAGAATGGCATTGGGCCTGGGAATGCTCTGACCAATTTTACGGAAACCTGCTACAAATTCATTCTCTTCAATGGCGTTCATAGGACTGCCATGCCCCAAAAACAGCACGGGCATGGGTTCTGTACTACTCAATGGGGCAAGCATTTTGCCCAATTCCTTCAATTGCATGGTTGCACCAGTCATAGCAATAATAGCTAAGTTTTGAAAAAATAGTTTTCTTTCTATCAGGCAGTGGTTCTGGTGTAAATGGGGGGTGTTTCAAAATCAAAGTTACAACAATAATCTTGAAAACCGGCACTAATTGAGCAGGAACCGGGGTTTTATCGAATTTCCGGATGGTGGTGCGGGCTGTTTCAGCTACCTGTAGCGGTTAAGCGGCCCTCTAAAACAATGACGGCCTGGCTGGTCAGCAATACTTTATCTGTTTGCAGATCAATATGCATATAACCGGTTCGGGCAGATGATTGGAAGGCCTTCATCTGCTGTTTCTGTAGCCGTACCGACCAGTATTTGGCCAGAAAGGTCTGCACGCCACCTGTTACCGGGTCTTCCTGTGTTCCGGCCCAGGGCCAGAAATAACGGTAATGGTAGTCGTAGTCTGCCGTATTGGAGGGAGCGGTTACCAGAACACCGTTGATGCCTGTGTATGACTGTACCAGGGCTGTGTAATCGGGCTGCAACCCTGCCAGTATCGCAGCGTCGCTGATCTCCAGCAGGATGATCCTGTTCCTGGGACTGAATGCTGCATGGCTGATCGCCTGCAGGCCAAGTGCCTCCAGCATGGTGTGGGGAACATCGATGGCAGTTGTATCGTATACCGGGAACTCCATGGTGATCTCCTCTTTGTGCCGCCGGATCAGCAGGTCTAATTTCTCGACCGTGGTAAAATGGATCTCGTCAACGTTACTGTTGTTAAAAATGACCCTGGCAGAAGCCAGCGTGGCGTGTCCACATAGGGGGATCTCTTTTTTCGGTGAAAAGTAACGGATGCTGTAAATGCCCGGTTCATGGGCAGGCTGCACAAATGCGGTCTCCG
This sequence comes from uncultured Sediminibacterium sp., assembly GCA_964460235.1. GTDB lineage: Bacteria > Bacteroidota > Bacteroidia > Chitinophagales > Chitinophagaceae > Sediminibacterium. Next base: position 141,369 of record CAYWPM010000009.1, read on the forward strand.
AAAGACCGAATTCCTGGGCTATTTTCAGCATGTGTTCTTCACTCAGTGATGTTTCAGGAAAACAGACACCTGCGGGGTTGCCCTTGAAAGGTTCTTTGGTAAAAGAGTCAACGATATAGGTTCTCATGGATATTGTTTGATACAAGATGGATCTTCAGCAATAAAAGTATGGATAATTTCAGGCTTCAATGATCCCGTTCACAACCGGGTATCTCCACTGGTGGATCGGTTCCGCTCATGCGTTATCTCCCGCCCTCAATTCCCTACCTTTATTTCAGGAAAATGAAGTGTATGAACTTACAGATGTATGACCAGTTGTTCATTATCGGCGGTGCCACATCCGGTTTCGGAAAAGCCATTGCAGAAGCATTGCTGGCCGAAGGCGCCCGCATTATTGCTGTGGCAAGGGGCGAAGAAAAGTTGAAGGCACTACAAGCTGCCTCACCAGAACGGGTGGAGATCCTTGCCGGTGACCTGTCTGATTCTGCCGTGATCAGGCAACTGGTGGCTGTGGTAGGTGATCGCCAGCTGCATGGGTTGGTGATCAACGCGGGAGGTCCGCCGGCCAAGACCGTACTGGAGACCACACTGGAAGACTGGGACAATGCCTACCGCTCGCTGTTGCGCTGGAAAGTGGAGTTGACCCAGGCCCTGGTACCCAAAATGATGGAACAACAGTACGGGAGGGTGGTCTATATCGAAAGCTCATCGGTAAAACAACCGCTTGAGAACCTGGTTCTCAGCAGTTCTTTGCGGGTGGCTGTGGTTGGTATGGTAAAAACCCTGTCGCAGGAGATCGCAAAAAGCGGGGTTACCCTGAATATCCTTGGACCAGGCTCACACGATACGCCCGCCATTAACCGCATTTACCAGAAAAAATCGGAGCAGACCGGTTTGCCTGTGGAAGCCGTTCGTGAGAAAGCCATTGCCCAGATCCCTGTGGGGGCACTGGGTCTGCCGGCAGATTTTGCCAGTCTTGCCTTGTGGCTGCTCAGTCCGCTCAGCCGTTATGTGACCGGACAAACCATTACCCTGGATGGGGGATCCGTAAAGTCTATGCTGTAAAAGCCTTGGGTAAAACGGGTGTGGTGGTCAAAGATACCTGGTGCGGGTCTATCAACTATGGTTATTCACCGCTGTCAGCGACCCTTTTCAGGATCAGCTGGAATTTGGTATTGAGCGAAACCGTGAAGTGGTTCTCGGCCAGGATGGACCTGATATTGGCATCTTCCTGCATTGAAAAAGCAAGGTCTGAAGCCAGCAAGGAACCGCTGATGATATTGGCCACGCGGCCCTTTTTGAATTCGATGGTGAACTTATATCCCGCTTTTCGGCCCGTTCCGGCCCTTTCGAAATCGATACGGTTCAGATCCAGTACCTGGTCGCCCGAAGCAGTACGCTTTAATAAAATCTTGATAATGGGAAGATACTTGCTCCAGATCTGTGTATACATGAGAATGATTTGATGATAGCGGTTTTGCGGATGCAAAAGCCGGTGTAAAGTTGCACTTTTTATCGCCGAAAAACGAATTTGATTTTAGGAAGATCGCCGCTGGCGGTTATTTTGACAGCGATACACGCGGCGGATCCCTCTGGGTCTAGTAAACGCACTACCCACTGGCAGGGCGGTTGTCTGGGGTATAAAAATGTATCGAACAAACACGATCGACCCCTGACTACTTTTATCTTCGCAGCCTATGACCAGTATCGACAGCGTACAACTGAACCAGGTGATCGTACACAAAGTGGGTAATCCCACCCGGGGTGAGGAACTGAAATTATCGGCCAACCCGCTTACCCTGAACGACGGGATCGTCCGCGGTATGTTGGCCAAATACTTCCTGGGGCCTTTCAATGAACATGAGCAGTACCGGTTCACACATCTTACCGATGTTGCCATGAATGAAGTGTACCGGTATGTAAGTGACCTGTTCGATGATCCGAAAAAATTCACTTTGTACAGCGCCCAGCTGGCGCAGTTCCTCTACAGCAAGAGCACACATGCCAAGGTGAAGGAGGGGGAGCTCTATGTGGTGCATTTCAGCAATGTGCCCTTTGGTACGGAGTATACAGATGCCATTGGCATATTCAAAAGTGAGACCAAGGAAACCTTCCTGAAAGTGTTCCCCCATGGTGACAACTGGGAAGTGATCGCTGAAGATGGGATCAACATCAACAAACTGGATAAGGGTTGCCTGGTGTTTAAGCAGAACCGTTCTGAAGGGTATGTGGTATGCGTGGTGGATGCCACTAACAGGCAGAACGATGCACAATACTGGGTGAACGATTTTTTGCAGGTCACCCGCTGTGCCAACAGTTATCATTATACCGATGCGGCCCTGGGTATGTGCAAGCTCTTCATCAGCAACGAGCTGTCGGAGAAATTTGAAGTGAACAAGAGCGACCAGATAGACATGCTGAACCGCAGCATGGAATACTTCAAAACAAAAGATGAGTTCAAGCTGAATGAGTTTGCCGAGGAAGTGCTGCATCACCCGGAAGTGATCGACAGTTTTACGCAGTATAAACAGACCTATGAAGTGGCCAGGCAGGTCACCATTGAAGATGCGTTCGATATCCATCTCTCTGCAGTGAAAAAACAGCAGCGGGTGTTCAAGAGCGTTTTAAAACTGGACAAGAACTTTCACGTGTATATCCATGGCCGTAGAGACCTGATCGAAAAGGGTTATGATGAAATGGCCGGTAAACACTACTATAAACTTTTCTTCGACGAAGAAAGCTGATCGGTCTTCTGCAGGCAGGAACTATAACCTGTCGATCTCTTTCTGCAGGTCGTATTGGATATCTTCATGCAGCGTCTTCATGGCGGTTGTTATTTTTTTCAGCTGCATTTCGTAGAGGTTGTTCAATACCGGGTTTTTGGTGTTGGCCAGACCCAGCTCTTTCATCCTGCTGCAGAAGTGAATGAGCAGACCGGCCTCTACCTGCCTGGATCCCGAGTACTTGATATACCGGCTGGCCAGGCGAAGGATCTTGCGGAGTGTTTTTTTGGTAAGGTATACATTCGGCTTGGGTAGTTCTGTGAAGGCTTCGTCTACCAGTTCTTTGACGCTGTTCAGGTAAGCTTCTTCATCGTGCGCCTCGAACAGCAGATAACTCAGCAGTTCCTTGTTCTCTTTTTTGAATCTTGCCAGCCGCAAACAAAGTTCCAGCAATTGGTGGTGGTTACTGGCCTGCAGTTCCTGTTTCAGCTCCTGTATGCTCGCCGTTTTCATCCTGCAAAGTAACCACATTCACTCATTCACTCACCCACTCATTCACTCATTGATTGTTATCTTCGCCCCATGCCTCTCGACCTGTCGCAACCGCATCCCGAATTATTACTGGAACTGGTAACCCAACGCATGCCCTATGGCAAGTACAAGGACCGCCTGATCTGCGATGTGCCGATGCATTACCTGGAGTGGATGCAGCGTCAGGGTTTTCCAAAAGGCAAACTGGGGATCCTATTGGAGACCATGTATGTGATACAGTTGAACGGGCTGGTGTATTTGCTCGATCCCCTCAAAAGGAAAAAATAGGCGGAGTTGCCGGCGGCGCGCCTAAAATTCAGTTTTCCTGTTATCTTCTTCAACTGATTATTGCGTATATTGATGCTGTATTCCGATTGCATCAAGCCCCATAAAGAAAACCTATGAACAGTTCCAGAAGATCGTTTCTGCAAAAGACAGCCCTGGTAGTTGCCGGCGGCTCTTTGTTTTCGCGCCAGCTGTTTGCTGCCGCGGCTCCTAAAACCCTGACAGGCGTACAACTGTATTCCGTCCGTGACGAGATGAAAAAAGACCCACTGGGTACCCTGAAAGCCCTGGCTGAAATGGGGTATAAAAATGTGGAACACGCCAATTATGTGAACCGTAAATTTTATGGATACAGCGCTAAGGAATTCAGAAAGATCCTGGCAGACCTTGGTATGCAAATGCCCAGCGGCCACACGGTAATGGGCCGCGACCATTGGAATGCTGATAAAAAGGAATTCAGCGACAGCTGGAAGTATACCGTTGAAGACGCGGCAATCGTTGGCCAGGAGCTGGTCATCAGTCCCTGGCTGGATGAGAGCCTTCGTAAAACCTATGATGGCATGCTCCGTTATATGGAAGTGTTCAATAAAAGCGGTGAGCTTTGTAAGAAATCAGGTATGCGTTTCGGATACCATAACCATAATTTCGAGTTTACACAGGAGCTGAATGGCCAGAAAGTGTACGACATCATTTTGGACAATACGGACCCCTCGCTGGTGGCCCAGCAGCTGGACATGGGTAACTTATATGGTACCGGTGCCGATGCGTATGCGATCGTTAAGAAACATCCCGGCCGTTTTGTATCCATGCATGTGAAAGATGAGATCAAATCAGAAAAAGGTGCTATGGGCGAAGGGTATGAAAGTACGATCCTGGGAACGGGCGTAGCCAATACCAAAGCCATCACCGACCTGGGAAAACAAATGGGAGGTACTCTGCATTTCATTATTGAACAGGAAGCCTACCAGGGCAAGTCGCCAATGGAATGTGTGAAAGAAGACCTGCGCATCATAAAAAGCTGGGGCTATTGATCAATGACCCTTATCTGTTTACAAAAACCCTTCCCTGACCGGAAGGGTTTATTATTTCCGGTAACAGATGCCACTCCTGAATGCGTAGGTGATGATGCCTGCAATGCTCTTGGCCCCTACTTTGTCCATAATGCGGGTTCGGTGCCCTTCAACGGTTCGTTTACTCAGGTTCAGACTATAGGCGATCTCTTTACTGGTGAACTCGCGGCAGATAAGCCGGATGATCTCTTTTTCACGTTCGGAGAAACAGAGGTCTGCATCCGGGGGCAGTTGATAATTCCTGGAAACGATCTCCGTTAGTTTTTCGGTCACTTCGCGGCAGAAATAGGGTTTGTGCTGGAATACGGTGTGGATGGCTTCCGCGATCTCCTCGTTATCGGCACTTTTCAATACATAACCCAATGCTCCGGCATCCAGCATCCGCAGAATGGGCTCTTCCTTGTTAAAAGCAGTCAGTACAATGATGCCGGTATCCGGTTTCCGTCTGGTAATTTCACGGGTAGCAGCGATACCATCCATCAAGGGCATATGGATATCGGTGAGGATGATATCGGGTGAGGTTTCCATTGTTCTGCGAACCAGTTCCTGTCCATTGTCGGCTTCTCCTATAACGTGTACGTTGTGGATCTGGTCCAACAGATCGTGTAAACCATTCCTGAAAAGATGATGGTCATCAGCGATCATCACCCGGATACTTCTTTTGAACATGACCGAAAGTTTAAAGGTGGTACGCAAATGGGATGCTGCACCCATGCCGGTAGCAGGGACTGTTTTCTTCGCAAAGGAAAGTTCAACTATTGATCCGGCTTTGTGTTAGGTATTTATACCTGGGGGGTGATGTTTTATAGCGGTAGAACCTGAGGATAAGATAAACAGTTTGAAAAGCAGGAACAACCGTTAAAACACGGTATTTCTGCAAAAGATCAGCTTCTGGGGATCTTGTATTCGCCCAGCATTTCACCCAGCTCCATTTCTAAAGCCAGTGCCAGCGTTACAAGGGTGCTAAAGGCAAAATTCACTTTACCTTTTTCTATCCGCTGTATCTGGCTGTATTCCAGTCCGGATATAGCGGCCAGCTGGCGGATACTGAGCCCTTTTTCTTTCCGCAGCCGGGTGAGGTGCGTGGCAAATCGGATCAGTATTTTTTCCTTGTTGGTCATGAGGCAACAAGGTCAATGCAACAGTGAAATTTATTGACGTATGATTATACGTCTCTTGCCTTTTTGTGTAACTTGTTGGCTGTGGCGGGGCTTTTCCTGCCTCAGCCTTATGGACAAACCCAGAATAACGATCGTTTCACTCGAAGTATATCACGCGATCCTGTATGCATTCGTGATGAGGATCATCCGGGAGCAAAAGAAATATCCTCCTGTATCGATCAACCGGCCACCATCCAGGGATACTCGGTAACCCCCGCCCGGTCACGGTCGGGTGAAACCATTCACCGGTTGTACGCAACTTCTTCACTACCGTATTCATGGGCGGTAATTTTCGATATCGATTTCGTAAACTGTTCTGTTCCAAAGCGGACATTCTCCGGAAAACTGCTTAATTTTTCTGTTCAAATAATTCCATCAACACATGTCATCGAGAAGAAAATTTTTACAGAACTCCGCTTTGGTAGCAGGTGGCGGACTCCTGGGTTCCGCGTTCTCCCAATCCGCATTCGCCTATTTTAAAAATGCGGTCGCTCCCAGTGATCAGCTGAATGTGGCCGCCATTGGCATTAACGGCATGGGCTGGTCAAATGTTACGGCCGCCGTTAAAGTACCCGGCGTGAACCTGGTAGGTGTTTGCGATGTGGATACAAATGTGATCGATAGACGCAGGGCGGATATGGCCAAGATCCAGGTAGACAGCTCCCGTGTAAAAGTATACAGTGATTACCGTAAGCTGCTCGAGAACAAGGATATTGATGCAGTGATCATCGGCACGCCCGATCACTGGCATGCGTTGCAGATGATACATGCCTGCGAAGCGGGTAAGGATGTATATGTTGAAAAACCCGTTGGTAACTCCATCGGTGAATGCCGTGCCATGGTGAATGCCCAGAAACGATACAACAAAGTGGTACAGGCGGGCCAATGGCAGCGAAGCCAGCAGCATTTCCGCGATGCGATCGAGTATGTACACAGCGGTAAACTGGGTATGATACGCACCGTGAAGGTCTGGTGTTATCTCGACTGGAAACAACCATTGGAGAAAAAACCCAATGGCCCTGTTCCGGCAGGAGTGGATTATCGCTCATGGCTGGGTCCTGCACCAACAGTGCCGTTCAACCCGAACCGTTTTCATTTCACTTTCCGCTGGTTCTGGGATTATGCCGGTGGACTGATGACCGACTGGGGTGTTCACCTGCTCGATTATGCGCTGATCGGCATGAAAGTGGCAGACCCCAAAGCGATCTCTGCGGTGGGTGGCAAATTTGCCAAACCCGACTCTGCGGATGAAACACCGGATACACTGATGACCATGTATGAATTCGACGGCTTCAATATCGTGTGGGATCATGCGGTGGGTATCGGTAACGGTAATTACGGCAAGGACCATGGCATTGCTTTCATCGGTAACAACGGAACCCTGGTACTGAACCGCAACGGGTGGGAGGTACTGGAAGAAAAGAAAAATGCGAACAAAGTGGCAGAACCTTTCCATAAATCGGTGGATAACGGGCTGGAGAAACATTGGGTCAATTTTGTAGAAGTGGTGAAATCGCGGAAACTCGCAGACCTCCATTGTCCGATCCAGGCCGGTTCTGATATCGCCTGTTTTTCGCAGATGGGCAATATCGCTTACCGGAGCGGACAGAAACTGTTCTGGGACGCCGCCAAACAACGATTCAGGGATGAGGCGATCAACCAGAAATACCTGACAAAACAATATCATAACGGCTATCAACTTCCCAAAGTATAGCGGCAAAATTCTTTGCCGGGGAATGATCCGCGGTCTGGATAATCCGGCTATTTATCTATAGATTAGCTACATGAAAAGATCCCTTATTTTATCTGCTGCGCTACTGGTGGTTGCCGGCAGCGTACAAGCACAAAAAAAGATCAACCAGGACAGCCTGGTAAAGGAAGCTGCCAAAACAGAATACTGGGAGCCCGTTCCCAAACTGGTAACGCCGGGCAAAACGCCGGCTGATGCACCTTCTGATGCGATCGTATTGTACAACGGGAAAGATGTGGAACAATGGCAAAAGGAAAAAGGAGGAGCGCCCGGCTGGAAGATAGATAAGGACGGTGCATTGACCGTTGTGAAAGGATCCGGCAATATTGCCACCAAACAGGACTTTGGCGATTGTCAGCTGCATATTGAATGGCGCTCACCCGCTGCCATTGCAGGCGCCAGCCGGTCGCGCGGCAACAGCGGTATCTTTTTGATGGGACAATATGAGTTACAGGTTCTGGATTCTTACAACAGTCCCACTTATGTGAACGGCCAGGCGGGCAGCATGTATAAACAGTATGCACCCCTGGTGAATGCCTGCCGTAAACCCGGCGAATGGCAGAGTTATGATGTGATCTTCACGGCACCACGCTTTTTCTCGGATGGCAAACTGCAGTCGCCGGCACGCATCACCGTATTACACAATGGTGTATTGGTACAGAACAACGTAGAGATCAAAGGACATACCGAATGGATCGGCCAGCCGAAATATTCGGCGCATAAAGACAAGGAGCCGCTGGTATTGCAGGATCATGGAATGGACGGCGGTAACCCCATGAGTTACCGGAATATCTGGATCAGAGAATTGTAAACCTTGCAGAATACAGTTAACACAAACGGCTTCCAATTGGAAGCCGTTTTGTTTGATGCCGTTTGCAGCGGCAGGGGGCGTTGTATCATAAACCAAACTGGTGGCTATCTACCCATTCGGCTTTGGTCATGGTCCACCAGTCGTCGGCGATGCCTTTCAGTACATATTCATAAGGTAACCAGCCATACCCCTCTTCACCCCAGCTGCTTCCCCAGGAATTGCGGATCAGAAAGGCACCGGTGGTAACCGTGTTTTTGCTGAGCGGGTTGCTGATCTTCAGGTCGTCGTCATAACCAACGGCCATCACAGCATGACCGCCATCGGTATCTTCTTTGGCATCCGGAAAGGGGATCTTTCCATTGTCGGCCTGGTTGAGGGATGTGTAACAGGTAAAACCAAACATGGATGGCAGTCCCTTGTTCAGGTGATCCTTGATGCTGTTCAGCAATTGCGGTTGCGTTACGCCCACCGCATCAAGCCGGTAATAGGAAATGGCCTGGAAGTTCTGTGCATAGGAATACAGGAAGGCACCGGGTTCTTCGTTCACTTTGCTTTCATCATACGGCCAGTATTTTTCAGGAACCACCCCAAATAAAGCCAGCGAAGCCATAGCAGTGCGCAGGTAGGCGCCGCTGTCTTCTTTTTGTTTTAGCAGGTTGCGGGTAGCTTTGTACTGGAACAGCCGCGAGCCATCGATGTGTTTGCCGAAAGCCCTTCGTTCAAAATATTCGTACAGGCCAATGGACGCATGTGCCGTACAGGAACCCAGCTGCCCCTGGTCCTCGATGGGCGAACACCATTGGCGCAGGTCTGTTTTGGATGGTAATGGATGGGCGGATCTTTTCCGGGTCTTGCCCGGTTCCAAAGCTTCCAGTATCTTTTTTACCGGTTGCCTGATACCCCGTTCGGCCTGCTTTACAGTGAGTTCTGATGTAAAAGGCGTTTGGTCGCGGAAGTCCGGATAGTCTTTGAGCCACCCCTTCCCCCTGGGTATGTGTTGGTTTTTCATAGGATAAAGGCTGTTTGGTGAAGAAACAATGATACCTGCCAGACCTATTGGATGCTACTGTAAAAGAACAGAATCCCTGCAACAGATACAATGGGGAAAACACCCTTTTTTTAGCGTATAAATGCGTAAGGGATTGCTGCGATTGCATGTTATCTTGCAGCCCGATGAAAACAGACGCAGCGCATACCGGCTTGATTACCACGCCCCGAGAAGTATTGGAATCTGTTTTTGGGTATACCGAGTTCAGGCATAACCAGGAATCCATCATCCAGCAACTGCTTGCAGGAAAGGACGCCATCGTACTGATGCCGACCGGTGGGGGTAAAAGCCTTTGTTACCAAGTGCCTGCCCTCTGTTTCCCGGGTGTGACCATTGTGGTCAGTCCGCTGATCGCTTTAATGAAGGACCAGGTGGATGCACTGGTATTGAGTGGCGTGAAAGCAGCTTTCCTGAACAGTACCCAAAGCAGTGGTGAGCAGTCGTTCATATTGAAACAGTTGCAGCGTAATGAATTGAAGCTGCTGTATGTGGCGCCGGAGCGATTGGTGGGTGGCGAAGTTTCTTTTTTGCGTTTTCTGCAGGATTGCAAGGTCTCTTTGTTTGCCATAGATGAAGCCCACTGTATCAGTCAGTGGGGACATGATTTCAGGCCGGAATACCGGGTATTGTCACAACTGAAACAGCAGTTTCCCACAGTTCCTCTCATTGCGTTAACAGCCACTGCGGATGCGCTTACCAAGAAAGACATCATTGAGCAGTTACAGGTGACCGATTACCGGGTCTTCGAGAACAGTTTCAACCGCCCCAATATCTCGTATCATATCAAACCCAAGAAAGGGTACTATGAGGTACTGGTGGATTACCTGAAAGAACACCAGGACGACAGTGGCATCATTTACTGCCTGAGCAGAATGGCCACGGAAAAACTGGCGGAAGACCTGCGTGCAGATGGATTCAATGCGGCTGCCTATCATGCCGGGCTCGACAAGACCATCCGCGATGAGCGGCAGGACCTGTTCCTGAAAGATGATATCCGCATCATGGTGGCCACCATCGCTTTTGGTATGGGCATCAATAAAAGTAATGTGCGTTTTGTGGTGCATGCCGATCTGCCCAAGAATATCGAGGGATATTACCAGGAAACCGGCCGTGCGGGCCGCGATGGGTTACCCAGTGAAGCCATCTTGTTCTACAGTGCGGGCGACGTGATGAAACTGAAAGGTTTTGCGCAGGTGGAGAACAACCCTGAGCAAACGCAGATCCTGTTGAAAAAGCTGGACCAGATGGTACAGCTTTGCGAGACCCGTGGCTGCCGCAGAAAATACCTGCTGGCGTATTTTGGTGAACAGGCTCCCGATTATTGCGGCAACTGCGATAACTGCCTGAACAAACCTGAACTGCAGGAGCGAACCGTGATCGCACAGAAGATCCTGAGTACCGTATACCGGCTGAACCAATCTTTCGGCATGCGTTATGTGGTGGACATCCTGAAAGGGAGCCAAGGAGAGAAGATCCGCGAGGAGCACAAGAAACTATCGGTGTATGGCATTGGCAAAGAAGAACCCAAAGAAGCATGGCTGCATTATGTGAAGGAGCTGTTGTATTATGGCTACCTGCAGCAATCCGAAAGTGAATACCCTGTTTTGCAGCTGACAGAAAAAAGTAACGGTGTCTTGTTCAAAGGGGAGAAAGTGTTCCTGTCGGCACCTGTACAGGTCACCATTGCCAAAGAACCCGTGATCTACCAGCAACACGATTACGAAAGACCTTTGTTCGAAGAACTGAAAAAACTGCGCAACCGGATTGCCCATGAGGAGAATGTGCCGGCCTACCTGATCTTCAGTGACAGCAGTTTACTTGACCTGGCTACCTACTTGCCCGTAACGCCCACTGATCTGCCCAAGATCTCCGGTTTTGGTGCATTCAAAATTGAGAGATACGGGGAGGCTTTTCTTGAAAAAGTACAGGACTACTGCATCGAACATAAGATAACCAGCCGGATGGAGCTGAAACAACCCGCCAGAACAAAACGGGCACCGGTCAGCCGTGAACGTGCATCCGATACCAAACGGATCAGTTACGAAATGTACCGGTCTGGCAGATCCATACAGGAGATCGCTGAAGAAAGACAGCTGGCCGCCACTACGGTGGAAACCCATCTCAGCCATTATATCACCACCGGCGAACTGGATGTGAACGAATTGGTTTCTCCCGATAAACAGGAACTGATCGCATCAGCAGCCAACCGGTTTGGACGGCTGGGTTTAAAACAGATCAAAGACCATTTGCCGGACCAGATCAGTTACTGCGAAATACGAATGACCATTGCAGCCATGAACGGCCGCGACAAGTGAATGGTACCATTTAGTGCAATGCCCAATCCAGCGCCCTTAGTTCCGCCCAGCTGTAGGCAGATCCCCGTATCATGAAACCACAATGTCCGCCCTGTTCGGGTGTTTCCAGGAAAAGGCAGGGATGTTCGGCAATGATCTCTTCACACATACATTCCGTAGTGAGGAAGCTGTCGTTACTTGCCTGCACGATCAATGCAGGGATCCGTATGTTCTTCAGCAAGGGCTTTACACTTGCCTTGCTGTAAAAATCATACGCATCAGTGAACCCATGCAATGGCGCGGTATACCGGTTGTCGAAATCAGCGAAATGTTTGATCTTCTCATACCCTTCATAACTGATGAGGTCGGGATAGATCTTTGATTTGGCCTTGATCTTTTCGCCCAGTTTGCGCAGGAAGCGGGAGCTGTAGATCTTGTTGGTCGACTGCGACAATACCTTCACGCTGCTCAGCAGGTCGCAGGGAACGGAAAACCCGATCACTTTTTTTACCTGGGCGGGTACCTCATCCGGGAACTCCGCAACGGCGCGCAAGCTCAGGCTGCCACCCATGCTGAACCCGACCAGTATGATCTCCTCGTAACCATATTTCCGGATACTGTGATCGATCACCAGCCTGAGGTCACCTGCATCGCCATGGTGATAGAATCTTGGCAGGCGGTTCAGCTCGCCGCTGCAGCTGCGGCAGTTCCAGCCCAGTGCATCAAAACCGTTTTGTGAAAACAGTTGGGCCATACCGGTCACGTAGTGGCGCGTGGAGTCGCCTTCCAGTCCGTGGGTAATGATCACCAGTTGGTTATTGCCGGCCCGGTGCCAGTCAAGATCAACGAAATCGCCATCGGGCAGTTCCAGCCTTTCCCTTTCCCGATAAGTGAAATCCACTTTACGGAACAGGCTGGGGATAATGGTCTGCAAGTGGCCATTGAATTGCCAGAACGGTGTTTTGAAAGTTGTCTTGGGAAGGATCGGCATGGAGCGAAGGTAGTCAATGAGTGAATGAGTGGGTGAGTGGATGAGTGAATGTTTTGTTTGTGAGCAGTTAAAAAATTGATTTCCATTCACTCACCCACTCATTCACTCATCCACTCATCGATAATTTGTACCTTCCCTGTATGTCACAAAATAAGTATCTCAAATATTTTAAGTTGTCGTCGCTGTTCAATACCCGGCGGACGAGGGATATTTTCCAGGTGAACCCCACCGTGGTTCCGCAGCGGGAAGAAGCCAAAGAGAGTAAGGTCAGTGTGTTCGACTATTCGCAGGGGCATCTGCATGAACATTCCTTTACAGGTATCACGGACTGTTTTCCTTTTAAAGATAACCACCACACCACCTGGATCAATATTGATGGGATCCGAAAGGCCGATGTGGAAGCGGTCTGTAATCATTTTGCGGTACACGTACTGATACAGGAAGATATCCTGAGTGTGGGACAGCGTCCCAAGATGGACGAGATGGACCCCGTGCTTTCCTGTTTGCTGAACATGTTGTACTTCAATGAACGGACCGGAGCGGTGGAAACGGAGCAGATCAGTATCGTGCTGGGCAGGGATTTTGTGTTATCGTTCCAGGAAGATGCCAGCCGGGATGTATTTGATCCCATCCGCGAGAAGCTAAGGATTGCCAACAGCAAACTTCGGATCAGTAATGCCGATTATCTCTGTTATGCGCTGCTCGATATGATCGTGGATAATTATTATGTGGTGATGGAGAAACTGGGTGAACACATCGAGTTGCTGGAGGAAAAGATCATCCGCAGCAGCAATACCCGCGCATTGGCCGAGATCAATAACCTGCGCAAAGAACTGATCGTACTGAAACGGAACGTAAGCCCGGTTCGGGAACTCATCAACGGATTCATCCGCAGCGACAGCGATCTGCTGGAAGAGCGGACCACCAAATACTTCAAAGACGTATATGATCATATCGTACAGGCCAATGACCTGGCAGAGAACTACCGCGATATGATGATGAACCTGCAGGACCTTTACCTTAGCAACGTGAACCTGAAGATGAACGAAGTGATGAAAGTGATGGCAGTGGTGACCTGCCTGCTGGCGCCAGCCACCGTGATCGGCGGCATCTTTGGAATGAACTTTGACCGCATACCATACCTGCACCACCAATACGGCTTTTTCATCGCGGTAGGATTGATGCTGATCGTTCCTGTGTGGATGGTATTCGTATTCCGGCGTCGAGGCTGGTTTTAAGAATGAGCGGACCGGCGGGCCCCTTTCTCTGCGTTATCTCCCCGCACTCCCCGCCTCCGCGGTGAAAGGAACCCGTCAATCCGCCAATGTTATATCTTAACCAGCTTCCATCTGCCTCTTTTGAACAGGATCACGCTGGTAGTGGTGATGCAGGTCTCCGTTACCACGATGGCAATGAATACACCGGTAGGACCCATATTCCATACTTTGGCCAGCAGCCAGGCAAAAGGGATCTGGAAGATCCAGAACCAGAACAGGTTGATCCAGGTGGGTGTTCTGCTGTCACCGGCACCATTGAATGCATTGATCATGACCATACCTACACCATAGAACACATAACCCAGGCTAACGATGCGCAGGGCCAGCACGGCGGTCTTTACCACGGCGGGGTCCGTATTGATCAGCGACACAAAGAACTCGGCAGAGGTCAGGAATAAGAGAGATACGATGCCCATGAAAATGGCATTGTACTGCGCGGTCTTCCAGACAGATCTTTCTGCGCGTTCGGGTTGTTGGGCGCCCAGGTTCTGACCCACCAACGTGGCAGCGGCATTACTGAGACCCCAGGCCGGCATCAGGAAGAAGATGAGCAAACGGATGGCGATGGTATAACCGGCAATGGCGTCGCTGCCAAAACCCGAAATGATGCGGGCCATGGCGATCCAGCTGGCAGAGCCGATCAGGAACTGCAGGGTGGCGGTGGAGGCAATGCTGAAAATGGATCTCAGCAAAGAGAGGTCAGGTACGAAATGCTGTAACTGGATCCTGATGATGCCCTTTCCCTTGAACAGGTGGTATACCTGGTAACATACGCCAATGCCCCGGCCAATGGTGGTGGCGATGGCAGCACCGGGCAATCCGTAAAAATGGATCAGTACGGGGCACAGGATGATGTTACAGATATTGGCCAGCCATAAACTGCGCATGGCGATAGTGGCATCGCCCGCACCTCGGAAGATACCGTTGATGAGGAATAACAGCATGATCACGATATTACCTACGAGCATGATGCGGGTATAGGTATGCCCCATGGCTACGATGGCCGCATCGGCGCCCATCAGCTCCAGGATATCTTCTGCAAAAAAGACACCGGTAATACTGATCAGGATGCTGATCAGGAACGCGAGCAGGGCGGCCTGCGCACCTGCTTTGGCAGCGGCATCATAATTTTTTTCGCCCACGCGGCGGGCAACCAGGGCCGTAGCTCCCATACTTAAGCCAATGGCCACGGAATAGAGAATGGTCAAAAAGGATTCGGTGAGCCCGACAGCAGCCGCTGCATTCGGCCCCAGTTTACCCACGAAAAATATGTCCACAACGGCAAACACCGATTCCATGCACATTTCAAGTATCATGGGGATGGCCAGCATGAAAATGGCTTTGCGGATGCTGCCCGTGGTAAAATCCTGGTGTTCGCTCCGGAGAGATTCTTTGAGATAGGACCAGACAGAGGTCTTGCCTGTATGCTTAGTTGTATCAACAGTCATTACGTAATGAATTAAAATAAGGAATAGGATTGGCAAGGGTAATGGATACCCATTACGGAAACCGGGGAGAGGTGAGCCTAAACGTTCAGGTATGTCTGCCTAAGCTCTGCTTAGTTGTTCATCGGCGTAGAATTGATCAATGGCAACAACGGTTATTAATAAAGTGGTGTTGTTGCGGGGGCGAAAATAGGGAAATGATCCAGAAAACCACCCAGGCGATTAATATAAACGGTCGTAAAATGGTATGAACGAAAATGCGGTCAGTGGATTATCAGCACAACTGACTGGTACTCATTTAGGGTCACAGTTCGGTGAGGGTGCTGATGGTCATGGTCTGGTTATGCAGTTCACAGTCGGTGTTCTGGCCAAAGGGTGCGATCTCCCCATAGGAATAGAAACCGGTGATCGTACATGCCGGCCCAAGTGCTTTTCGGGCGGCTTTGATCTCTTCCGCTGTACGTTCCTGCAGGATCCTTTTGCGGCCCACACAACTGACGAGGATGGCGAGTTCCGGTGTTTTCTTGCTGCCTGTTGCCAATACACCAGTGGCCGCTTCGGAAGAGGCATTGATGATCTTGTCGAAATTGGCTTTCATCAAACGCACTTTGCTTCCTTCGGGCAGGTTGCCGGCGAAGATCATGCTTTTGTTCTCCTCGTTGATGGAAAGAATGGTCCGTACCAGGCTATACTCCCTGTTCTCTACCTGCATGGACAGCGGGAAGAACAAAGCGGCGCCGGGAAGTTCCTCTGCATAAGGCCCCAGGTATTCCTTGTACAGGTCAAGGGCGTTCCGGTTATCTATCTCATAGAGGATATTGTTCTCGGACCGGGTGATGGTGCGTTCGCGGCCAAATTCCTCCCATCCGCCGAAAGAACAATGTGCTACCTGGAGGTGCTGGCTGTATAGACCGATGGCCACCACTTTTCCTTCTGTGGCTGCACCGTTTAGACCTACCTGTGTTTTCTGAAAACGTTCCGCATCGCCGGCCAGTCCGCCGGTAATGGGTATTTGTTTAGGATTGTTCTCGTTGAACCCCCTCACCAGTTCACCACCGTTGATACAACTGCCGTCTGATACAACGAATACGGATACGAGCCCTTCTGTGTCCAGTTCTTTCATGAGTGACCGGCCGGTATCGACACTGCTGCTGTTGCGGTTCACCTGTACCTGTGCGGTGCGCACCTGGGTCTTTTCGAACTGGATGGCGGTAACGGAAAGGGTATTGTCGAAGACCGTATCATCCAGGATCTCTCCTGCGGTGGAGCAGGACACGATCTCTGCATTGGGGTATTGAGAACGGATATGAGTAAAAAGGTCCTGCCTGGTCACCAGTTCTCCCGATCCAAAGACCAGTACCAGCTGGCAGGCGGCGCTGTCAACATTGGCCGGATGAGCGGATCCATGCCATTGATTTCCTGCATAATATTGCTGAATCGTTCTCATAGGCAGGTATCGGTGCTTACCGATACAATATAGACATTCCTGATATATAAGGTACAGACGATCCGGGATTTTTCATGAAGCAGGTAGCGCAATCGATTGCGGAAGCAACAAATGGGCGTGGATATTTGTCTTTACTGGAGAGTTGGTGAGACTGCCGGTATACACTAAAGAAACCGGGATTTCGTTTTATACGTACCGGAAACCAAAAGATAACCTGGTGGGCCGTCGATTTTTATTAGCTTGTAATGATTAACCGGAGAACCCCCTGTCTGTGTGATGAACTGTCGTATCCCCCCTGTTGCTGGAATTTGGAAGAGCCTGCGTGTTTTTCTAAAGAGAACATGGTTGTGCATGACTTTGGGGAAACTTTCTCCGTTGACAATTTTTAATAAATACAGGTTAGTTCTTCTTTTTGGATCCGTAACGATACTTTCTATAAGCAATGTAAAAGCACAGGCTCCCGATCCCGGGTCAATAGCTATTACTGGAGGTGCGGGGACAAGTGCTTGTATAACTTCAGGAACAAGTCCAGCCGCTTTTGTTTCAATAGCCGATGCAACGGGTGGTGGTGGTCCTTTATTTAATAACTATGTATGGGAAAGATCTACAGTAAGCAATTTTTCTTCGTTTGTTCCGGTTAGTAATACTGCAGCGTTTACTGAGACTAGTACACTTTCGGTAGTTACCTATTATAGACGGAAAGCTATTAATTCGATTGATGGATTATTTGCTTATAGTAATGTTATTCAAATTGGAATCTTACCTACCGCATCCATCACAGGTACATTATCCGTTTGTAAAAATTCCACCCAACCCAATATCCGCATCACTGGAAGCGGGGGAACAGCTCCGTACACCTTCACCTATACGGTAAACGGGGGTGCTTCGCAAATGACCAGCACTACCGGTGGTAATAGTTATGTGGACATTCCTGTTCCCACGTCTACAGTGGGTTCCTTTGTCTATTCCCTGGTCTCTGTTCAGGAAAGCAGCGCATCTGCCTGCTCCAATACGGCTACCGGTTCGGCTACAATAACGGTGAATGCACTTCCTACGGTAGTATCGGTCAGTCCATCAACACCTGCTGTTTGTTTGGGAACCCTTTCTTTTGCCGAAACACTTACCACCACACAAAATCCGGATCAATATAAGATCACCTGGAGTGCCGCAGCTATAGCCCAGGGGTTTACGGACGTTACGTACGCTGCCAATAATTTGCCACTATCTGGTACGATTACAATTGCCGTTCCGGCCACAGCTGTGGCCGGAACGTACAGTGGTACACTGGTGATCAAGAACTCAACCACCACTTGCGAAAGCGATCCGGGTTCAGCTTTTCTGGTAATTAACCCACTACCGACCATTACCGGAGTATCAAGCCTCTGTACGTCGGCAAATATTACGTTAACCGGCTCCGGCACTCCCGATGGCACCACTCCCTGGGCATCCTCCAATACGGGAGTAGCAACCGTGAGTTCTCTGGGTGTTGTTTCCGGAGTATCGGCAGGAACGGTCACAATCACATATAAAGACAACAACACTTGTCTACAAACGAAATCTGTAACAGTGAATCCCTTGCCAACGGCAACGATCACGCCCGTAGGTCTGACAACGG
>CAYWPM010000010.1:0-137757 GCA_964460235.1 uncultured Sediminibacterium sp.
AAATGTAAGCTTCTCGCTCTAATTTTAAACTGTTTGTGATTTAGGGACACTTACAAGAGGACCCTGCGTTTTCGATCCGGACAGTTAGTTGAAATACAGGATACTTATGTACGATATTAGAGCGCTGATGTTGATTATAATTTTCGTTCGTGTTTAGTGCTACTAAGCCACAGGGCCTCTGCGAGAGGTCCATGCGGGGGGCTTTGCGTTGATGATAGTTTTGTAAGTAGACCTTTCGGAGAATAAAAAGTCCAGTTTTAAGGTCAATGCTAGCTGTAGTTTTATTTCTTATCGTGAGAGTGTCCTTGCTTTTTATTGTATCCAATTGTTACAAATTTGCCCAGTCTGCTTGCTATATTTTTTGTCAACAGGGAGTTTATATGTCTATCAAGTAAATGCTTATTAGGGGTTGTTTCCAATATTGTATCACAAGCGATTTTAAAAATCGATAAGCATTTTTTGTCATCGAGAAGTTTTTTATTGATAGTCTCACAGTAAGATTCAATTGCATTGGAGTTAAGTTGAGGCCTATTCCTTTCTTCGGCTATTAATCTGAATGTGAGTAAAAGGTGATGCTTGGCTTTTCTAAAAGAATTATCGATTAGCCTTTTTCTAAATAACTCTTCAAGTTTATTGTAGGTTAAAGCACTAGTATAATAAGGAGCTAATTTATGCTCATTGGAAAAGATATACTTGCCGACTTTTTCTACATTTTCAAGTATTTTACTGTAATAACCTCTCACATTATGTGGTTCTTCTAAAAACATTGAAGTGAAAGAAATTATTTGTACTGGTATTGAAATTATTTTATTTTTTGGAACACTACTATCTCCTGCAAATTGTTTAGATTGTCGCTCATAATACAACTTCCCGATTCCGGTAATTGCTGAGTAGTATTTTTCAAGTTCCTTTTGAAACTCACTTAAGGCAATTAACTGTTCTCTTTTAACCTCGGTTTGACTATTGGTAGCTATTATAATTTGATTTTTTACATCATCATCATTTGATTCTATTACACGAATTGGAATATACATGCTTTCAATGCTATCAAACATTCTATTCGAAAAAAGTACGTGACTTGTTTGACAACCGTTAACTATTTGATAGTCCCTTAAGTTGAAATTATTTCCCGCGGGTGTTACTTCTTTGGCAATTACAGTTACGCCATTATTCAGCAAAGGGAATAAATGCGTTTTTTTGTCTTTAATTGTTTTATCTATGCTCCTATTGACTGAATTCAGTCCTTGAAATGCTCTAATATTATCATAAAAAACATTCTTTAGATATCCGTCATCATCGACTATGATTTTTTTGAATTCTGAAAATGGTACAAGCCCATAGTATGCTTCTCCCACACCTTTGATTTCTGGAAGTGTTATTTTGTTAATAAGTTTAATTGATGCTGTGACTTTATTTTTTGTTTGGGTATACAATTTTTGAATCGCCTTTGAATCAATAGGTTCATATTTTACATTTGAGAATAGTTCAGTTTTTTCAAGCTCTCGTTTATCTCTTTCGAACCTACTTTTAGCATCTATATGATCTTCTTGCCAACGACCTGTTGTGATATAAAATAGTTTGAGCTTAGGAAGTCCATTTGTCATTTTAGAACTAAAGGAATAAATATGTAATATCAAATCATGATAGTGAAGAATTGAATTATTCCAATTGGGATGTTGAATTGGTTCATTTAAATCTGAAAAGATATCTTTTACGCCAAACAAAAATGTTCCAATTTCCTCGGAAGAAAATGTAGAGGAAGTCTTGGCTTGTAAAAAACAGAATATTACGTTCAAATAGCCATTTTCTTTGACAAGTTCTGACACTTCTTCTTCAGAATATATGAGCTTGCCATTTGCAATAATTGCTATACCATCCAAGCCTATATCATTTGAGCTCCCTATTGAGGATTGTTCAATTTCATAAGATTCTAAGGGTTCATTACCATATTCCCTTGAGAATACTGCATAGTTGCAATATCTTTCAAATTGCTGTTCTACTTCAAGATTTGTATAATCAAACTCTTGACTAAACTCAGTTAATTGTGACTTTGTAATAATATCCATACAAGTTTATTTAATGCTTAATATTTATAAATTAATTTTTGAAACTTATTATTAGCATAGTGCTTGAATTTTGAATTACGTCCAACTCGTTTATATACACACGCCTATCACACAAATGCAGCCATACACACTGGCTTTCCGCAATTCAATATTATCTGATGAATATAAGAGAAATGTCTTATAAGTTTTCGAAAGTTGTTATGATAACTTATCTCTTCTAATGAATGATTTCATAACCTTATCTTAATCAATACAATGCAAATTTTGCAGAATGTGTCTATAGGAAATATGTGAAACTAAGCTGAGAATACTCGCTTTGAGACTGTTCGGAAAGCCACTAATAATTCTATCCTAATACAGATTTTTTCTAAGTGTTTGATAATCAGTTGCCATGCAAAGAGCATGCACAAGTGAGTGACACAAGCGCCGATGCCATGAAAACCGAATGCTGGCAGCCCACAAATATTTTTACAATAAAATACCCTGCAAAAACAGGTAAGCAAAACTGAAATAAATAATGAGCCCCGTCACATCCACCAATGTCGCAACAAACGGTGCAGAAGATACGGCCGGGTCAGCGCCGAGTTTTTTGAGGAAGATGGGCAACATGGATCCGGAGAGGGTGCCCCAGAGTACCACACCTACCAGTGAGAAACCAACGGTAGAGCCGATCATCATCCAGTTAGGACCATAAATGCCTGGTGCAATGGAGTGCCATACGCCTACGCGGATAAAACCGATGATGCCGAGTACACTGCCGAGCAGGAGGCCGCTTAACAGCTCGCGGCGCAATACGCGCCACCAGTCGGCAATGGTGATCTCACCCACGGCCATGGCCTGAATGATAAGGGTGGATGCCTGCGAGCCGCTGTTACCCCCACTGGAAATAATGAGCGGTACGAACAGGGCCAGCACCACGGCTTTGGCGATCTCATCCTCAAAATAACCCATGGCGGTGGCCGTCAGCATTTCGCCGAGAAAGAGCACCACCAGCCAGCCAATGCGTTTGCGGAAGAGTTTGAGTAAGGGAATATCGAGATAGGGTTCGTTCAGCGCTTCGGTACCACCCATCTTCTGCATGTCCTCGCTGAACTCTTCGTTGGCCACCCATAACATATCGTCGATGGTAACGATGCCGAGCAGGATATTGTTATCGTCCACCACGGGCAGGGCCACGCGGTTGTTCATCTTGAACACCTGGCTGGCATGTTCCTGGTCGTCGTTCACGTTGAGCGATACGTATCGGCCATCAATGATCTCGTCTACGCGTTTTTCGGGAGAGGCCAGGATGATGTCGCGGATCCGGATATCGTCGATCAGTTCACCATGGCTGTTGATCACGTAGATCACATCGATGGTCTCACTATTCTTGGCGTGTTTGCGGATGGTATCGAATACTTCGTTCACCGTATTGTGGCGGTAGATGTACACGTAGTCGGGTGTCATCAAACGGCCCACGCTGTCCTCCGGGTAACCCAGCAGTGAGAGGGTGATCTTTCTTTCTTCGGGGTCGAGTAATTTGATCAGGTCGCGGATGGCGGCTTTGGGCAGTTCTTCTAAAAAGTCGGTACGGTCATCCGCGGGCAGTTCGTTGAGCAGTTCAGCGGTCTTGGCCGAGGGCAGTTCCTTCACAATATCCTTCTGCTGCGAGATATCGAGGATCTTGAATACGCTGGCCGCCCGGTGAATGGCCATATTGGCAATGATCTGTGCCTCGTATTCCGGGTATTCGCTGATGAGTTCGGCCACATCACTGATATTCTGGTCATCCAGGAACTCCCGGATCTCCAGTTTATCCTCTTTGGCTACCAGTTGTTCAAACTGCTCAAAGATATCAGGATGTTCAAGCTCGAGCGACATGAGCGCAAGGTAATTAATAGTTAAAAGTTAATAGTTAAAAGTTAATAGAGATTAATTCCTGACTTTTCACTATTAATTTTTAACTATTAACTTTTAACTGATCTTATCAAGGGCCTGCAGGATGTCTGACAGGATATCATCTTTATGTTCCAGGCCTACGCTGATGCGGATGAGGCCGGGGGTGATGTTGACGGATTGGCGTTCAGCTTCGGAAAGTTTTGCGTGTGTGGTGCTGGCCGGGTGCGAAGCAATGCTGCGGGTATCGCCGAGGTTGGCCGTGAGCGACAACATCTGCAGGCTGTTCAGGAAAGTTCGTCCTGCTTCCAGTCCGCCCTTGAGTTCAAAACATACGATACCGCCGCCATTCTGCATCTGTTGGGTGGCAATGGCATGGTGCGGATGGCTGGGCAGGAAAGGATAACGCAGCGAAGCGATCCTGGCATGTTTCTCCAGCGCCTGTGCAATGTACAGGGCATTGGATGCATGGCGCTCCATGCGCACGTCCAGGGTCTCGAGGCTCTTGCTCAGTACCCAGGCATTGAAGGGCGACAGGGCCGGACCGGTACTTCTGCAGAACAGGTAGATCTCTTTGATCAGGTCCTTGCGGCCCACGACCACACCACCCAGCACGCGGCCCTGGCCATCCAGCCATTTGGTGGCGGAATGTACCACCAGGTCGGCTCCGAATTCGATGGGTTGCTGGTTAACGGGTGTGGCAAAACAGTTATCTACGTTCAGGATGATCTTGTGTTTTTTAGCGATGCGGCCGATCATGGCCAGGTCGAGCACATCCAGTCCGGGATTGGTGGGTGTTTCCAGGTAGATCATTTTGGTGTTCGGACGGATGGCCGCTTCCCATTCAGCCTCCGTGGCATTGGCGCCCACATAGGAGGATTCGATGCCGTATTTGGGCAGGTATTTGGCAATGACGGTATGGGTGCTTCCGAAGATGGCGTTGCAGGAGAGCAGGTGATCCCCCTGTTTCAACAGGGCCATGAACGAACCGAACACGGCACTCATGCCCGATGCGGTGGCATAACCTGCTTCGGCGCCTTCGAGCGCGCACATTTTGTCTACGAACTCCTGTACACCCGGATTGCTGAAGCGGCTGTAGATATTATCGTCCGACTCATCCGCAAAAGCGGCCCGCATTTCTTCGGCATTGTCGAAACAGAAACTGCTGGTCAGGAACATGGGGGTGGAATGTTCCATCTCGTTCGTGCGTTCGGTTTGGATGCGGATGGCGTTGGTTTGGTTATGCTTGAACATCATATGTTTTAAGTTAGTAATTAGTAATTAGGAATTAGTAATTGTAGGATCGTGGTTCGTAAGCGTCTACCCCAAATTCACCATTGCCAATTGACCATTGCCCATTGACAATTTCTCCCTACCATGCACTCATTCACTCTCTCACTCATCCACTCATTGTCCTCTCCGATACGAATGAACGTTAGTATTTCCGTGTATGTTCGGGCTTTTGCAAAGATTTATGCAAATGTAATTTAAGCTTAGCCTTATTTTGCTTCTGAAATGCGGAATTAATACTTATGAAAATTTTTGAGTCCCAGGCTGAATTCAGATTAGAGAACGGAACGGTGCTGCCTTCGCTGCGTGTGGCCTATCATACCTATGGGCAACTGAATGCGGATAAGAGCAATGTGATCTGGGTCTGTCATGCACTGACCGCCAGTTCTGATGTGGCCGATTGGTGGAAGGGATTGGTGGGAGAGGATTGTCTCATCAACCCAGACCGGTATTTTATTGTCTGCGCCAATATACTTGGCTCCTGTTATGGCACTACGGGGCCTTTGAGCGATGATCCGCGTACGGGCAAACCGTATTATTCTTCTTTTCCGCAGGTCACCATCCGCGATATGGTGCAATCCTTCATCCTGTTGCGCCAACACCTGGGCATCGATCAGATCCACTTGTTGATGGGTGGCAGCATGGGCGGTTACCAGGCGCTGGAATGGGCCGTGATGGAGAAAAAAGTGATCGGGAGATTGTTCCTGATCGCCACATCGCCATCGGAGAGTGCCTGGGGCGTGGCGGTGCATACGGCGCAGCGGCTGGCCATTGAGGCCGATCATACCTGGCAGCACCGGTCGCCCGATGCGGGCGCCAAAGGTCTGAAAGCGGCACGGGCCATTGGTATGCTCACTTACCGCAATTATGGGACCTTCCAGGACAAACAGACCGATCCCGATCCGGAGAAGATCGATGATTTCAAAGCCTCATCCTATATCAATTACCAGGGCGATAAACTGGTGAAACGTTTCAATGCCTATAGCTACTGGCTGCTCACCAAGGCCATGGACAGTCACCACCTGGGCAGGGGCAGGGGCGGCAACCTGATCCAGGTACTGCGATCCATTACCCAGCCCACTCTGATCATCGGCATCCGGAGTGATATCCTTTGTCCGCTGGATGAACAGCAGTTCATGGCCGATCATATTCCCAACACCCATTTCTTCGAGATCGATTCAGCCTATGGGCATGATGGATTCATCATCGAGACCGCACAGATCAGCCGCTTCCTGAAGGACTGGCTGGTGGATGTTGCGGGCGAATGAATGCATCACATGGGATGGTAGATTCTTTTGGCGGTCCGGTAGACCTCCTGCTTGTTCAGGGTCATGGTCTTGGTCTGCTGTTTCACATACATCTCCATCTGGTCTGTATAATGGGGTGACTCTTTCCGGCTGGATGCCCCATAGGTATTGAGCGATTCGATCACAGGTCCGTTGCTGGTGAAACGTACCAGTTCTATGTAGGCATCGCCCTGTGTGCCTTTCCACAATCCGTTCTTGTAGGGTACAGAATACATGGGGGCCAGCACATCGGGCAGGCCGGGCAGCGGCAGTTCCTGATCGCCCCGGACCAGTTTCTGAATATCGCCCAACTGTAGATCGGTGCGGCCAAAATTCTTCAGCATCTCCGCTTTCACGCTGCGCAGGACCGCAATACTTTGTTGTGAAGTGAGTATGCTGTTTCTGTTATACAGTTTGGGTGATCCCACGATGGTATGGTATACAAGGAAGAAGGTTCCGGCACCTACACTTTCTGCATTGGCATTCTTATCCCATTGCTGCAGCTGAACAATGAGTTCTGCAATGTCTGGGTACGCACTTGCCTGTAACAGGAACAAAGAATCAATACCGGTCGGGAAAGCGAATTGCGCGGGATAGTGCCGGTCAAATTTTATGTTCCTGAATTGCTCATAGGAGATTCTATCATACCGGGCCAACATCTCGGAAAATCGTTTGCTGCGGTTGTTCTCCAGTGTCTCATATCCCATGGTGATGTCCTTGATCACCGGGTTGTCGGCACCTTCGGTGGAGTGAAAGGGCGAATGGTTGGTGTTGAACACGAAACCGCTGCCGGGTTGCAGTACCTGCGGCAGGTCTTTCAGCGGATGCAGGCTGGTCCACAAAGTGCTGCTGGTATTACCCGGCAGTGTACCCTTCCAGTTGTACCTGGGATCGCGAACGGGGATACGGCCATTGCTCAGGTAATAGATGGTATCGTACCTGTCGGCATACACGATGTTATAACCCGGTATGGCCAGCATGTTCAGGGCAGTTTTGAACTCTGTGAAATTTCTGGCCTTGTTGAAACGGTACCATTGTTCCAGTCCACGGATATCCATCTGTGCGGGCATGCGTATGGAGAAGGTTCCGCGGTCGGTGATCAGGGTGGGACCGTATTTGCTCCAGTAGGCTTTCCTGTTGACCTTTACCGTGATGCCGCCCAGTTTTACTTTCAGGGGCACTTTTTTCTCTTCCAGCAGTTCCCATTTGCCATCCAGCCTGTATTCCAGTTTATTGGCGGGATTGATCTCCAGTTGGTAGATGTCCAGTTTGTCCGGGTCGTTCACCGTATGCGCCCATCCCAGGTATTCATTCACCCCATGCAGGATGCAGGGGGCTCCCGGAAAATTGGCGCCAAGGATGTTCCATCCCTCTTCACTGTTCAGGTGCGCCTCATAAAAAGCCACCGGACCTTCCAGTGGCTGGTGTGCGTTGATGTCGAGGTATACCTGACCGTCGGTGGTTTTGCGACTGTTGAATGCGAAGGCATTACTGCCGGCCGTTTTAAAATTCTCCAGTAAGGGTACTTTGCCGTTAAAGATGGAGGCCAGTGCCTTATCGGCGCCTGAGAGCACACATAACTGCAGTACGGAGTACCGGATCATGTCCCTGGGTGTGACGGGGAACAGGTGCTTCAGCAGGATCTCTTTCGGGTGTGATGCTGCAAAGGCATTCAGACCTGCACAATAGCCCTCCAGCAATCTCTTGAAATCGGGACTCAGGTCCGACTCATATCTTTCCTCCACCAGTTCCGGTATGCGCAACAGGTGAATGATATAATCGATCTGTGCACCTTTTTTGCCCTGGTAACGGGCCAGCATTCCTTTACCGGCCATCAGTGATTGCTGGATGGTGGCAAAATCATCCTCTGCCTGAGCCCAGGCCAAACCATAGGCCACATCAGGGTCTGTTTTTCCGAAGATATGGGGAACGCCCCAGTTGTCACGAACGATATCGATCCCGGCAGGTTCGAACTGTGCAAAGGAACCGAACAGGGTAAGGGAAAAGCAAAGCGATAACAGCAAACGGATGAGCATGTCAGTGGTTTTGGAGTGAAACAAATGTAACTACAATAAGTTTGATCCGTAAGTAACGCGTGTTGCTCTTGCCCCCTTACTATGATCGAAGCCCACTCTGCGAAAACTCTGCTTCTCCTGTTCTCTGCGGTGAAAAAAAAGCCTAAACAAAAGGCCACTTGCGATCGTTCGGAAGGTCATTCACCGCAGAGTACGTGAGAACGGGGAGTTTACGCAGAGGTTTTAATAGCAGAACTGGGTAGTATTAGGTAGACTGTTGTTATCTTTAGTGCCGGGAAGCTGTGTAGCGACCCATGAACGCATCAATCCATAAACTGTCATCTCATGGGCATCTGGAAACAAATCGCTGAATACCTCTACATCAAAAAAAGGGACCCCAACGAACCCCGCACGCAGTGGATGAAATACATGCATGGCATGAACTGCATTTCGCTGATCATGTTCCTGATTGCGGTGCTGATCATCCTGTTCAAGCTGGTGATCCTGCCGTTGCTGAAATAGGTTGTTACCTGTTGTTTCCGTAGAATAGCGACCCCCCTATGGCTGCATGCGTTTTTATCGCTCATGGTCCCGCCGATGTCGGGAGCCTCGTCCCTGTTCCCGTCCCGCTTGTGCGGGATTTGGCCTCTGATCAGATCTGCTTCGCATGATCTGATCTATCTACGCTTCGCTCGATACCGAACCCAAATCCCGCATTGGCGGGACGTCCACAGGGACTGATTGAATATTTTCATCGGGCACGCTGCGATCGTCATCTTGCCCAAGCACAATACCTTAAAATCTATTTACGGATAAAGTCCACGATGATGCGGGCTGCCTGTGCGGAAGCGTGTCCGCCGGCGGATAACAGTTCCTTCAGGGCGCGGTAGTCTTCCTGCAACTGTGTTTGCCTTTTTGTGTTGTGCAGCAGGCTGTCCAGTTCCTGTACCAGGTTTTCCGGGGTCAGTTCATTCTGTATCAGTTCTGTCACTACGGGTTTGTCCATGATCAGGTTCACCAGCGAGATGTATTTGATCTTGATCAGTCTTTTGGCGATCTGATAACTGATATTACTTCCTTTGTAACACACCACTTCGGGTACGCCGAACAAGGCGGTCTCCAGGGTGGCGGTACCACTGGTCACCAGTGCGGCCCTGGACTGCAGCAGCAGGTCGTAGGTCTGGTTGCGCACGGCCGACACATTCTGGTATGCTGCCAGAAAAGGGGCATAGAAAGCATCGTCCAGTCCGGGTGCCTGGGCCACCACAAAATGGTATTGCGGAAAGGACCTGGCCACCTGCAGCATGATGGGGAGCTTTTTATGGATCTCCTGTTTGCGGCTGCCGGGGAGGAGGGCGATGAGGCCTGAGTCGTGAGTCGGCAGACGTGAGTCGTCAGTGGTGAGTGGTGAGTGGGGAGTGTTATTTAGGTTCAGGGGTGCGGGGGTGGGTTCTGCGCGTTTGGCTTCGATGACCTCTACGAGGGGGTGGCCTACATAGTCCACGTTCCAGTTCCAGGTGTCGTGGTAATAGTTCTTTTCGAAGGGGAGGATGCAGAGCATTTTGTCGATGCACTGTTTCATCTTCTTCACGCGGTTGGCTTTCCAGGCCCAGACCTGGGGGGAGATATAATAGATCACTTTGAACCCTTGCTGTTTGGCCCATTCGGCTATGCGGAGGTTGAAGCCGGGATAATCGATCAATACCAGCGTGTCGGGCTGGAAGGACAGGATATCCTGTTTGCAGAAACGGATATTCTGCAGGATGGTGGGCAGGTTCTTCACCACTTCGGCAAACCCCATGAATGCCAGGTCGCGGTAATGTTTCACCAGCGTGGCCCCGGCGGCCTGCATCAGGTCGCCGCCCCAGCAACGGATATTTGCCCCGGCATCCAGCTGGTAGAGCTGTTTTACCAGGTTGCTGCCGTGCAGGTCGCCGCTGGCTTCGCCGGAAATGATGTAATACTTCATGCCTGATCTCCCGCAGGGAAATTGGTGAGGCTGCAAAATACCGAATTCGGATGGGACGGGGAATAACTAAGTGTTTAATTACGTGTTGTATTACATAGATGATTCAAGATTTCTATCGACAGAAACATAAAAAATGCATTTCGGGGTGATCGATGAAATTCTCTAATCAGTTCCTGTGGACGGGCCTCTTTTTGTTCGGTGCCGAGCGTAGCGTTGGCAGACAAAATGTTGCG
This sequence comes from uncultured Sediminibacterium sp., assembly GCA_964460235.1. Lineage (GTDB taxonomy): Bacteria > Bacteroidota > Bacteroidia > Chitinophagales > Chitinophagaceae > Sediminibacterium. The sequence continues at coordinate 10,735 of CAYWPM010000010.1, forward strand.
TAGCACATTTTGGCAGAAGAAAAAGCAGCCCGGGAACAGGAACGGGGCCCAGCGGCCTTGAGCGACACCAGCTCCCGACTATCGGGGTGATTGTAAAAAGCACAGGAAGTTAGATATAATCATTTATTAACTATGAAAATAGTTGTTAAACTAATTATTTAGTTATTATATTTGAAACGTAAAAAATCTCCCCATGAAACCGTTGACCAAGGCAGAAGAGCAGATCATGCAGACGATCTGGAAACTGGAAGAAGCTTTCCTGAAAGACATTGTAGAGGCACAGCCTGAACCGCGGCCGCATTCGAATACGGTGGCCACTATTTTGAAGATCCTCGTAGAGAAAGGTTTTGTGGGCATTACTCCCGTGGGAAGGGTGCACCAGTATTACCCGCTGGTATCGAAGGAGGAATATTCCTCCAGCAGCATGCGCACGCTGGTGAACGGTTATTTTGAAGGGTCGTTCACGGATGCGGTATCCTTTATGGTGAAACAGAAGAACCTGAGTGTGAAAGAACTGGAGCTGCTGTTGCAACAGATCAAACACAAACAAGCCAAAAAATAGACACCATGTTCACAACCGCCTATTATTTTGTTCAGGTGATACTCTGCAGCGGCATCATGATGGGGTATTACTGGCTGGTGTTGCGCAACAAGCGTTTTCACCATTACAACCGGTTCTACCTGCTGGCCCTGGCCCTGTTGTCGTGGGTGGTGCCCCTGGTGAAGATCCAGTGGCAGCGCCCATCCGTAACAGATGACCTGCAGGTGCTGCAGCTGCTCTCTGTGGTTGCGGATAACAATACCCGTATAGAAGCGGCCGTTACCCGCAGGGGTTTCCAGTGGAACTGGGATATGGCGGCCTGGATCCTGTACCTGGTGGTGGCATCGGTGCTGCTGGCGGGACTGGTGAACTCGTTCATCCGCCTGTACCGTTTATTGAAACAACATTCCTGCAAGAACGTGGGCGATGTGTACCTCATATTGACACAGGCACCGGGCACGCCCTTTTCCTTTTTCCGCTATATCTTCTGGAACGAAGAGATCGACCTGCGCAGTGAGGCCGGCAAACAGATCCTGCAACACGAACTGACGCATGTGCAACAGAAACATTCGCTGGATAAGTTGATCGTGCAGCTGGTACTGGTGGCAGGCTGGTTCAATCCCTTCTTCTGGCTGCTGAAAAAAGAGATGGAAATGATCCATGAGTTCATTGCCGATAAAAAAGCGGTGGGCGATGGCGATACAGCCGCACTGGCGCAGATGCTGCTCACGGCGGCCTATCCGCAACAACGCTTCGATCTGGCCAACCCTTTCTTTTTCTCACCCATCAAAAGAAGATTACAGATGCTGACCAACGACCATAACCCGAGATTCAGTTACCTGCGCCGGTTAGTGGTACTGCCCATGCTGGCGGTGCTGGTATTGCTGTTCGCGTTCCGTAGTCCGGGGCAAAGGGCCAAAGGTCCCTTGTCGGTTGCTACGGTGATGGAGAATATGGTGGAAAAGACGAGAACACTGTTACCGGGTATGCATCCTGCCGATACGATCGTGATCCAGGCAGATACGGTGTATATTCAGGGTAAGGACAAAACAGATGTACTCAAGATCATTCCTTCCGTTTCCCAAAACAAGGAACTGAGAAAAGCACTGATCATACTGGACGGAAAAAAAGTAGACCCTGCTGTGCTCGATTCACTGAATACCAAATCTGTTGCAACGGTCAACATACTGAACGGCAAAGATGCAGCCACTACCAGCAGGTATGGAGAGGAAGCGAAAAACGGCGTGGTGCTGATCACCACCCAGCCAACCAAAAAACCGCAACCGTTGGTGGTCCTGGATGGCAGAAAGATCGCTTATGATTCCATTGCCAGCATCAACCCGGCACAAATACAATCGGTGAATGTTCTGAAGAACGGATCGGCCACTGCCTTGTATGGCGAAGAGGGCAGGAACGGGGTGGTACTGCTCACCACCAAAACAGGGGTGTCGCAGGAGGCAAGAGTTGCCAGTGGGGTGGTGGCGGTCAACAATCTGCCTGCAACGGGCATCAACCGCCCGTTGGGTGTGACCAAAGTGAGTATTCGTGAGCATTCCGACACCATGCCCAAAGATGTGCTCATCCTGGTGGATGGTGTGAAGAGCTCGTTGTCTTCCGTGCAACCGGATGAGATCGCTACCGTTAATGTGCGCAAGGATTCGGCCTCGATCAGCAAGTATGGGGATGAGGCCCGCAATGGGGTAGTGGAGATCGTTACCAAAAGACCCTTTGCGGTCAAAACAGAACTGGTGGCAAGACCTGTGCACAAAGGATACAAGATCTTTACGGAAGTGGAGAACCTTCCTGTATTTCCCGGTGGACAGGCGGGCTTTCAAAAATACCTGACGCGCAACCAACGTAGCGATCTGGCAAAGAACGGAATACCGCCCGGCACCTATACCGTACAAGTATCCTTTCTGATAGGGGAAGATGGTAACGTGAGCAATGTTACGGCAGAGAACAATCCCGGTTACAGAACGGTGGAAGAAGCCATTCGCCTCATTAAGAATGGTCCCAGGTGGATACCTGCCAGGCAGAACGGGCAGCCGGTATTGTACCGGCACCGGCAGGCGATCACGCTGGTAGTGAAGAAATAACGGATCCGTAAAAAGATAAACCTTAACAGAAAGTAAAACTTTCTGAAACCTGCTTAGGACCGGCTCCCGGATAGGGGCCGGTTTTTTATATTTGGGGATACTAAAAAGCTGTTTCGTTCGTTATTCAATAACAGTCGACCCCCGATGAAAACAAGACCTTTTTTTTCTCTCATATGGCTTCTTTTTTTGCTGGTATCACAGCCTGCCAACGCACAGGCGGATAAGGGCAAGACCATGAAGCACCCGTTGAAGCGGATCGTGATCGATCCGGGCCATGGCGGTCCCTCTGCCATTGCGGGTAAGTTCTATGGTGCATCGGGTAAAAAGATGGAAGAGAAAGATGTGGCCCTGGCCATCGGCCTCAAACTGCGTGATGTGATCACCAGCCAGATGCCCGATGTGGAAGTGATCATGACCCGCACCACCGATGAATTCAACAGTCCCATTGTAAAGGCCAATAAGGCCAATGCCGCCAAGGGCGACCTGTTCATCTCCATCCATTGCAATGATGTATCGCCCATACGGCATACCGAGATCACGGGTTATACCACCAAGACCATCAAACGCAAGGGCAAGAAGATCAAAAAGAAGATCCCCGAATACCGCACCTGGTACACACCGAACCCTGCCATGGGAACCGAGACCTATATCTGGGGTGTGGGCAAGACCAAGGACAAGGAAGAAGCCCTGATGGAGAACAATTTCTCGGATACCGCGGTGCTGGTGGTGGATGGTTTTGATAACAATCCCGCCATGAAGATGATCAACTCCATGCGTACGCAGGAATATGCCAACCGCAGCCGCAAACTGGCAGAAACGGTGGAAGAGGAATTTGTACGTTCCGGACGGGTAAGCCGCGGCGCCAAACAGCGGGATGAAAAAGGGATCTGGGTATTACAGGCCGTGGCCATGCCGGCCATCCTGATAGAAGTCGGATTCTTATCACACCCGGAAGAGGAGGCACTCATTACCAGTGAAGATGGACAGCAGCAGACCGCTGAAGCCATTGCCCGCGCTGTAAAAAGATACCGTGTTTCGCTGGAAGCACAGGTGAACGGTACTGCTTTACCTACCGGCAGTAAATGATCAGGTTCAGAAAAACCATTTGAACGCCAAAGCCACTATGGCATAGATGCAGGTGGCTATGAAGATGCCCGTAGCGGTCTTGTCCTTTCGTTGGTTGATGTACAGCGTGAACACCACCGCATTCACGATCAGCGCCAGGCTGATGATGCCCGATAACAGGGATTTCTGCATCATCAGTACCTGCCAGAATTCCTGCACCGAGAAGATGCGGAAACGGGCCAGGTAATAAGCGGTGAAACCCACCAGTGGAGAAAGGAAACCCAGCACGAGTCCGAGTTTCCGGTTGTCTTTATTCAGGATCAAAATTTCCAGGATTTTTCAAGTTTCTTTTTCAGTTCATTGTTGGTCAGGTCGAACTGCACAGGCACCACGCTCACGAAATTGTTCTCCAGCGCCCATACATCTGTGTCCTTACCCTTGTCGAAGTTGATGAACTCACCGGTAAGCCAGTAGTATCTTTTGCCGTGCGGGTCCTTTCTTTCATCGAACTCCTCCTCGTATTTGGCATAGGCCTGGCGGGCTATCTTGATACCCTTGATCATCTTCTCCTCGCCCTTGGGGATGTTCACGTTCAGGCAGAGATGTTTGTCGTGCGGCTCGCTGTTCAGTACATGTTCCACCAGGATCCTGGCATATTTTTTTGCTGCGGTGAAATCTGCTTCAATGCTCAGGTCCAGCAGGCTGAAACCGATGCTGGGAATACTTTCAATGGCGGCTTCCAGCGCAGCAGACATGGTTCCTGAATAGATCACATTGATAGAGTGATTGGCGCCATGGTTGATACCGCTCAAACAGATATCGGGTTTGCTGTGGATCACTTTATCGACCGCCAGTTTTACACAGTCCACCGGTGTGCCGCTGCAGGCCCAGGCTTCTACATTCTCATTTTCAAATACATTCACTTTCTGTAAACGCAATGGGTTGCCGATGGTGATGGCGTGTCCCATACCACTCTGTGGTTTATCGGGTGCCACTACGATCACTTTACCCAGTCCTTTTACCGCTTCCACCAGGGCGCGTATGCCCGGTGCGGTAACGCCATCATCATTGGTGATCAGGATCACCGGCTGTTTTTTCTTTGTCTTTTTCACTTTTGCCATGACTGCAAGATACGATTAAGATGGTTGAGTGCCGGGAATGCACGGTAAAATCAACGTCATCTTTACTGCGCCATCCCGTTCCGCACACAAAATTTATTTCTTTGCCCCTTTCGCTTTTTCCGTTGCAGGCCAGCTGTAATATTTATACACAGGGTACTCCACCGGTTGGGTGGCAACGCCGTTCTGGTCCAGGTAATTGTCGAAGAAGTTCCAGTTCAGCAGTCCGTCGTCCGATTGGGGTTCCAGTGTATAAAAGATGAGGTTGGTGAGCGGTTGCGCCATATCCACTTTGTAATCTCCTTTTTTCAGGGTCTTGGTGATCCGCTCAAAATGTCCTTCGGCAGAAGCCATCAGGTGTCCCTCGAACTTGCGCTGTGCGCGGGTGTATCTTTCCACCACGAACACATCCACGCTGATCTTTTCCGCTTTTTCTATCTTCTCCACTTTGGCGCCCTGTTTCACCAGGTGTTCTGCAATGGCCGCCTGTTCTGCGGGGATGATATAGCCACGGGGCAGCAGGCTCTGCACGGTATCTTTGAATGCGCCGTAATAGTTCACATTGTCGTAGGTAACGATATTCCCCTTCTTCACCCATGACCTGCTGCCATCGGGTTTGGTAAAGCTGGTGTACTCATAAGAGCGGAATCCTTTCAGCGGTTGTTCGGTCGGCACCATTTTAAAACGTACGCCTTTGTTCACTTTGCCTGCGTTCTCCAGTACGTTCCGGATAGCGGCCTGTTCTGCGTCATGGTTGGTCTGCATGATCTCTTTGGCGTGCTGGTTGGTATGTTCCAGTATTTCGGTCACGAAAGTGTAGGTGCTATAGATACGCTGGAAAAAACGCTCATGCGCAAACGACTCACTTAAGATGCCCATGCGGTTGCGCAGTCCGAACTGGTTGATCAGGTAACGGGGATGGTGGTTATAGGTATAGAAATTTTTCACCGGCCAGCCATCGCGCACATTGAAATCGCCGAAGGGGCCAAAGTACAGCCCATTCTTCTCTTTCACATTTTTGGTGATGGCAGGTAACATCACATCATTGGTATACCGGTATGTGGCCGGCTCGCCTGCATAGAGATAACTGGGTGCCCAGGTAAGCGAATACCCGTGCCAGGTTCCATTGGTGGTGTGCAGGTCCACACTCAGTTGCGGGTCCCAGGCATTGATCACGTTCTGGATCAGTGCCTGTGTTTCGGGAGCTTCCATCTTGATCCCGTCGCGGTTCAGGTCAAGTCCCTGGCCGTTCTCGCGTACGCCGGTTTCCAGCGGGCTGTTTTCCTGGCTGGGACGCAGACCCGGGGCCATCTTATCATTCCCATCCGTGTTATAGATGGGCAGGAACAGGATGATCTGGTTTTGCAGTAACTGTGTCTTGTTGCCGAGCAGGATATCGCGCATCAGCATCATCACCACTTCCTTGCCCTCCACTTCGCCGCCATGGATATTGCCCTGTACATAGATCACCGCCTTACCGGAAGCTTTGGCCTGTTCGGGCGTACTCACGGCCGGGTTGGCCAGGATGGCCATCGGGATCTCTTTCCCCATGGGACTTTTACCGATGGTGGCCAGTTGTATGTAGGGACTTTTGCTTTTGATGGCATTGAGAAAATTCATCACATCGCCATAGGTGGATGTCTTGTCAAAATTGGAACGCTCGGGGGTGATCAGCAGATCGTCTGACCAGCTTTGCTGCGACTGTGCAAATACACCGGTGGCCGTCAAAAGCAGGGTAGCAAGGAGTAATTTTTTCATGAACCGTTTGTTTTGGAGGAGGAAAGTACAGTAAGACCTTTGGTTTGCCTAAAAAAAAGGGCAAACGGGTGAGTGGGAACCCTATTCCTTTTTTTCTGTGAACTTCCGGAACAGGGCGGGCATTGTTGCAACATCCATGGCCTGCATATCTACCAGTTTCAAGGAAGCTACCATGGATTGGGTGCTGGTCTTGTATGCCAGGAAATGGGGCGACCGCAGATGCGACGCATAGGCTTGGCGGCTGGCATATATTTCCAGGATCCTCACCTGGTTGGGATGGTCCTTCTGGAACATGGGGAATATCGTGATCACTCCGGGTTCCAGTTCTATGGATGCCCTGGCCTCTTCTTTCAGGATGGCCGTATACCGGGCTAGCTGATCCGGATGGATCTCTATTTCCGCTATGCGGACCATCAGGCTGTCGTCCTGTGCCAGGAGGCAGCTGGAGAATAGGAGGGCCAGTAGGGTAAATAAGCGATACTTCATATATGGGTTAGGTGTTGGGTGATAGGATGGAGGGTGATATTGAACGGCTTGGCGTTGCGGCTATATTTTATGTTCTGTCTGCCGACAACTAAAGCAGAATGAAGAACTAATGTACAGGTTTTATTCTACTGCTCAATAGCATTCAGTCAATCTGAATATGCAACACAATAGCGAATCTGGTTTTGATGCTGTCTACCTTATTTCGCCATAACGCCAAACCGCATGTTTGGCGCTTTAATGGCAATGCTAAAAAATTAGGCACTTATTGCAATGGAAAGTATATTTGTCATTTAGAAAAGCAAATTTGTCAAAATGGAAAGCAAAAAACGCAAAAATGAACCTATCCTTCTACCTGTTTATTTTAAAAAAATTGGTCTTGCCGTGATGGTTTTAGCTTTTGTTCCTGCGATCATAGTTAAGTCAATGAGTGTCGAACTAATGCGAACTCAGAAAGATTTGTATCGTGTCTTTACTTTCAACGCTCTAATTCTTGGGTTGTTATTTGTTGCTTGGTCGAAAGACAAAGTTGAAGATGAGATGACTGTGTCAATACGGTTAAGGGCTATGGCGTGGTCTTTTACAACAACTGTTTTGTATGTGATATTTCGTCCAATAGTTGATTTAGTTTTCAAAGACCCGATCGGAACTATTGTGGGTCAGGAACTTGTCTTATGTATGCTATTCAGTTATCTAGTGATGTACTATCTGCAAAAACGTGGTCGGTAATGAAAAACACTCTTAAAGTCGAAAGAGCAAAACTGGATATGACACAACAGCAATTAGCCGATAAAGTTGGTGTTTCCCGTCAAACAATCAATTCTATTGAAGCTGAAAGGTATGTTCCTTCCACACTACTATCAATAAAGATCTCTGATGTCTTTAAAACAACTGTCAATGAGATTTTCAAATTGGAAGAGGATGATTGAATATGAACGGAATTATTGCGCTTAACAGTGAAACATTGTCAATATATGGCAGACATTCATTGCTTTGTCTGATCGGTTTGCCAATACCCGATAAAGATATCGTGTCTGATGTAAAAAATGCAGCCTATAGCACTCCGTCTGCCTAATGGCTGCGTTCAAGCCGGCTAGCCAATTGGCATGTTAGGTGTTGGGGTATTTCTTAGTATGACTGAATCAATACATCTGTTGGAATGTGGAGTTTGTCGTGAAGTTGCCTTATCATGTCCAGCGACAACTTCCTTTTTTTGTTTAGGATCTCACTGGCCCTACTTTTTAGTCCTACTACTTTGGCTAAGTCAACCTGGTTGTATCCTAATTGCTCCATCCGAAACTTAATGGCTTCTATCGGGTCTGGTAATCCAACAGGGAATTGCTCATCCTCGTACTTCTCAATCAAGATGGTCAGGACTTCCAGTTCGTCCCCTTCTTTGCTTCCTGGCTTAGCATCAAACAGTACTTCCAGACGCTCCATCGCCTGCTGATATTCCTTTCTTGTTTTTATCGGTTTTACTGTCATAGCCTATATTTTCGTGGCGTCAATTTTATCATATTCGGCATGTGTTCCAATAAAGCGAATCCACACGATTTGATAGTCATAATTAAGTTTTACAATCAAACGATAGTGATTGCCTTTGATATTAAATACAACCCTATTGTCGGCTAAAAAGCTGGCTGAAGGATATCCTCGCTTAATGACATTTGGGCTTTTCCATTCTGCTTTGCTGGTTTCCTGGTACCAAGCTTTTAACTGCTGTTCAGCGTCCGGATGCCTTTCCCAAAAGTCACGAAGTGTTTTCTTGGCAACTACTCTCAACTGTTAAGTTTTATCAAAGTTAGATAAAAGTTCCCATATTGGGAATTTTTATTTGGTAAATTATTTTCCGGGTCATAGGTTCTGGTGTATGATGCCCAACATTGGGTTGGTTATGCTGTAAAACAAATTACGGATGTTGGGGGGAACTACAAATAGAGCCATGTTTTCCCAGGGTTGAGGAGGTTTCTGCTGTAAGTATGAGGAGCAGAAGGGAGCCGGATCCCTGGCTTTCGGAACAGCAGGGGAGGGAAAAGAAAAAATAAATTTGGCAGTTAGCTAAAAATATTAGTAAATTGCTAACTAAATCAGTTAGCTATGTCATACGCCGGAAAAAATCTCCGTTACCTGCGCAAGCTGCGCGGCTGGACACAGGAAGAATTTGCCAACAAACTCAAGATCAAACGGTCATTGGTGGGTGCTTATGAAGAGGAGCGTGCAGAACCCCGACTGGAAGTGATGGAACAGATCTGCAGCACGTTCAAACTGAGCCTGGAGGATTTCCTGTTCAAGGACCTTTCTGCCCCCAAAGCGCTCAGTTACCTGGAAAAAAGAAGGCAGCTGAAAATGGTGAACGAAGTGGCCGAGATCCGCTTTGTGCCGGTAAAAGCCGCCGCCGGTTACCTGGCCGGTTATGGCGATCCTGAATTTGTGGATGAACTGAACACTTTCACCCTTCCCATGCTGGGGCCCGGTCAGTACCGCGCTTTTGAGATCGTGGGCGACAGTATGTTACCCACCCCCAGCGGCAGCGTGATCGTGGGCGAAAAAGTGGATGACCTGGAAGATGTGAAGAACAGCAATACCTATGTGGTGCTATCTAAGAACGAGGGTGTGGTATATAAGCGCATCATGAAGAACAACCGCCTCAAGAACAAGATCACCCTGATCAGCGATAACCCGCAATACGAACCCTACCATGTCAGCGCCGAAGACGTGCTGGAAGTATGGAAAGCTGTTTACATCATGCAGAAAGCCAATACCGGTCCGCGTTGGGATGTGAACCAGCTGGCAGGTATGGTGAACAACCTGCAGGAACAGGTGAGCAGCCTGAAAAAGAAACTGAATTGAGGAACGGATAAGGTTCTTTTGTCATATTCACAAAGCAGCTTGAACAAAGCTGCTTTGTTTTTTCCACTCATATATTTTTCGCAGACACAGCTACTGCAATCCTTACTTTTGCGCCACCTAACAAAGCATGAGAAACATACTCACGATTATTGCTATTGCCATTACTGCCATTGTTTCTGCACAGGAAAAGAAGTTGTCTGCGCAGGAAAAGAAACTGTCTGCCCTGCGCATACAGTCGCCTGTCAAGATCGATGGCCTGCTGGATGAAAAGGTCTGGAGCCAGGCCCAGCGTGCCGAAGGATTTGTTTCCAATATGCCCCATTTTGGAGAACCCGCCTCACAGAACACCCATGTATACGTGCTGTACGATGACCAGGCCGTATATGTTGGCGCCTACCTGTTCGATGTGATGCCCAAGATCCGCAAACAGCTCACCTCACGCGATGGGGAACAGCGCAAGGATGTAGATTATTTCAGCGTATTCTTTGATACCTATAACGATGACCAGAACGGTTTCCAGTTCCTGGTGACCTCCCGTAATGTGCAGTCTGATGGTAGACTGGTGGCCAGCATGGTATCGCAGTTCGGCCTGCCCACCGATTACAGCTGGGACGCTGTATGGGAAAGCAGTGTAAAACACCAGAAAGACGGCTGGTCGGTAGAAATGAAGATCCCTTATTCAGCCCTGCGTTTTGCAAGAAAAGAAGTGCAGGACTGGGGTATCAATTTCCAACGGTATATGCGCCGTACCAATGAGAGTGTGTTCTGGAACAAAGTGGATCCCGCACAGGGAGGTTTCGTGAACCAGTTCGGTGCATTGACGGGCGTGGACCATATCACACCGCCTTTGCGTTTGTCATTTCTGCCGTACATCACTTCCGGTTTCAGAACGGTTCCTTATTCCAACGGTTCCAGGAAAACAGATTTCCTGCGCAATGGGGGTATGGACGTGAAATACGGCATCAACGAGAGTTTTACACTGGATGCCACGGTGATCCCCGATTTCGGACAGGTGGTGTCTGATAATGTGGTGCTGAACCTGACACCTTATGAAGTGCAGTTCCAGGAGAACCGTCCTTTCTTCACCGAAGGGATCGAACTGTTCAACAAAGCGGGCCTGTTCTACTCCAGGAGGGTAGGTGGCACACCAGCGGGGTATGCTGCCGTGAGAAATATGGTGAACAACGATCCCAACCTGGAGATCGTTTCCAACCCGGGTGTTACACAGCTGATCAATGCTTCCAAATTCTCGGGACGTACCAAGAAGAAACTGGGTATTGGTGTGTTCAACGCCATTGGTTCGCCCATTCATGCCGTGATCGAGGACAGGACCACCAAAGCGACCACCACCATTGAAACAGAACCCCTGACCAATTACAATATCCTGGTGCTTGACCAGGCTTTGCCCAACCGTTCATCGCTCACGTTCACCAATACGAATGTATGGCGCAGCGGCGGCAGAAGGAATGCGAATGTATCCGGTGTGGATGTGAACCTATTCGATGCAGGCAACCGCCACAATTTTGCCTGGTCGGGTAAATTCAGCCAGATAGCGGGTGTGGATAAATATACCGGCTTCAGCAGCGCCATCAGTTATGGTAAAGTGAGTGGCAAACTGCAGTACCTCGTATCCAACAGCATCAAGTCGGAACGGTACGATCCCAACGACCTGGGTATCCTGCGTTCGCCCAATGAATTCTCTGCTGTGGGCCGGATCAGTTATAACAGTTTCACGCCCACCGAGCATTTCCTGAGTTATAATTACAGCCTCAGCGTATTACCGGTATACCTGTTCAAACCGTTCCGGTTCTCGAACTATGTGTTGCAGGGAAAAGCTTTTTATTTCTTCAAGAATTTCTGGGACATCACGTTCAACGCTAACTGGCAGCCCGTATGGCAGCGCGACTTCTTTGAACTGCGCACTCTCGGCAGGGTCATGAAAAAAACGCCTTACTGGTATATAGGCGCCAACGGCAGCAGTGATAGCCGCAAACGTTTTTTCATGCGTTACCAGCTGGGTTTTGCAGAATCGCCCTTGCCACAGGACCCGTACTTTACCTGGCAGATCGGCCCTCGTTACCGGTTCGATGAACATTTCAGCCTGGACCTGGATATATCCGGTGTGAGTGATCGGGGTAACTATGGGTTCGCATTCAGAGAGGCTTCCGGTGAACCGATCGCGGGCAGGCGTGAGATGAAGAGCCTGACTAGCATTGTGAATGCCATCTATAATTTCTCTCCGCGCATGAATGTATCCATGCGGGCAAGGCATTACTGGAGTAAAGTGACGTATACCCAATTCTTTAACGTGGATGCCAACGGCGACCTGTTGCCTCATGCGTTCGTGAACGGCCAGGACCAGAACTTCAATGCCTTTAACCTCGACATGTTCTATACCTGGGATTTCAAATACGGCAGCAAACTCATCATCGGTTATAAGAATTGGCTGGGCACGGATTTTCCGATCAATGGCATGAACTACAAAAGTTACCTGGGTAACCTGGGACAGGTGTTCCAGCAACCGCATGGCAATGAACTCACCGTGAGGCTGATCTATTACCTCGACTACCTTAGCCTGCAGCAGAAGAAACCCAAAACATAGTCAACTTAACCGAAAATATCTTTCGCCAACCGGAACGTATTGCAGTGTGCTTCCACGATGGTCCGTACATCGGGAGAGTAGCCGCCGCCCATGGCAACCGTAACGGGGATACGGTGTTGGTGCAGTGTTTCGAATACAAAAGCATCGCGTTGTTTACAGCCGGCCAGGCTCACTTTCAGTTTGCCGAATTTATCGGTATCCAGTATGTCAACGCCCGACAGGTAAAAAGCGAGATCGGGTCTCACTTCATCGATCAGTTTGGGTAGGGTCTCGGTCAATATGTTGAGATAGGTGGCTTCATCGGTACCATCGGGCAACGGGATGTCCAGGTCGGATCGTTCTTTGTGAAAGGGATAATTATGTCCGCCATGCATACTGAATGTGAATACCCTGGATTCGTTTTCAAAAATGCTGGCCGTACCATTACCCTGGTGTACATCCAGGTCAATGATGAGTACCTGTTTGACCACTTGTTGTTGCAGCAGATAATTGGCGGCCACTGCCATATCGTTCAGCAAACAGAAACCTTCGCCACGGTCCCTGAATGCGTGGTGGGTGCCACCGGCCACATTCAGCGCGCAGCCCGACCGCATGGCCCGGTAACAGCAGTCAATGGTTCCCTGTGTAATGATGCGTTCACGTTTGGTCAGCAAGGGCGATTGCGGGAATCCGATCTTGCGCTGCTCTGAAGCGCTCAGTGTTTGCTGCTCCAGTTTGTTGAGATATTCCCGGTCATGTGTCAGCAGCAGGATCTCATCTGAACAGGGTTGTGGAGCAAATAACTGTTCCTGATCGATACTTCCTTCGTGCAATAACTGCTCCGGTATCAATTCATATTTCAGCATCGGAAAACGATGACCTTCCGGAAGCGGGTGTGCGTATATGGGGTCGTAAGTAATACTGATCATGTAACAGGAACTAATGTCTGGTTCACAATGGCGTAAATGGTATCCGTTTTTTTCTTTTTCACGATGGCCAGCCCGCTGAACTTACTGAATGCGGGAAGGATCGCGCTGTTTTTCCCGAAATAGAAACAGGGGAACTGCAGGCTTTGTTTGCCCAGCCCGTTGATATGGATGCCGGGATGCAGGTGTCCCGAAAAGATATACTGATCGCTCTGATCCGTAACTTCTTCCGGATCGTGTACAAAACCGAAACCGCCTATGGAATAAGTTCCTGTAACGACTGAGATGGCTGCAGCTGCATACCAGCTTTCTGACAGGATATCGTGATTACCTTTTACCAGGATGAGATCGATGGGGCCCAGGTCCTGTCGCCATTTCAGGAACCAGTCCATCTCTTTGTTGGCAACACTGTGAAACAGGTCGCCCACGGCAATGATCTTGCCGGGTTTGAAATGGCCGATCTGGTCCACCAGCCGCTGCAGGTCTTCCCGGTACACCTGCTGTGGCACAGCAATGCCATGTTTGCGAAAATGCCCCGTCTTGCCGAAGTGCAGGTCGGAGAGGATCAATGCCTGTTCCTCTTCCCAAAAGATACAGCGTTGGGGAGATAACCAGAACCGGTTATTGCGGACAGTATGTAACACAGGGGCCGTCATGGTGCGCAAAGATAAAGGCTAGGCTCTTGCAAAGGGTGCCGCATGTGTGCAGGATGGACGGGTGCCGTTCATTTTTCCAGTTGTGCCTGCATTTTGCGGACCCTGTCTTCCAGTTTCTCGGATGAATAATGGTTCCGGTTCAGTCCATCCACGATGATCGGGAAGGAGAGTGGCGTCAACTGTTTTGGGAACCGGAGCACGATATTGCTGTGATCATGGATCCGCTGCATAGCCATACGCAGTCTCACTTCATCCATCTGCTGCATCAGTACTTCCTGGTAGGCCTGTTTCAGCAGGATATTGTTGGGCTCGTATTCTTCAAACACTTTGAACAGGAGTGAGGCAGATGATTGCAGGTGCCTGGCTTTTTTACGTTCTCCCGGCATGCCCTGGAAGATGAGTCCGCCGATCACAGCAATATCACGGAACTTTCGCCTGGCCATCTCGGTACTGTTGATGCTTTTCTGGATATCGGCAAGCAGGTGTTCGGTAGAGAATAGTTCACGCACATTGCTGTCGTCAACGGGTACGGGCTGGTCGCTCAGCAGTTCAAATCCGTAATCGTTCATCGAGATGGAGAACGTGATGGGCAGGGATTGACCAATGCGGTAAGCCAGTATGGCGCTGAGGGCCTCATGCACCTGCCGGCCCTCAAAGGGATAGACCAACAGGTGAAAACCGTTCTTGTCCTCTATCTGTTCGATCAGTAATTCATCATGTCTTGGGATATGCGAGAGTTCCTGCTGCAGTTCGAACAGTCCATGAAGGCTTTGCAGTTCTATCTCGTCCTCGTTGTGCAGGGCTTTGTCGAAGGTCTGGCGCAGGATCTGTCCCAGGTTGGCGGTCAGGCTCATGCGTCCGCCCATCCAGGAGGGTACGATGGATTTTTTTGACCGGGAAACGCGTACCAGTACATCCATCTCCCGGATCATTACCAGTTCCAGGTTGCGCCCGGCCAGTGTGAACACGTCTCCGGGTTCAAGACGGCTGATGAACCATTCTTCTATGACACCGATATACCCGCCTTTCATCAGTTTCACTTTCAGCATGGCATCGCTGACGATGGTGCCGATATGCATGCGGTGCCGCATGGCGATGCGCCGGTTCCTGATCACGTAACGGCCATCCTCTATTTCCACTTTTTTATATTCATCGTATTGCTGCAGGGCTTTACCGCCGATGGTCAGGTGCAGGAGGATGTCTTGCCATTCGGTTTCGGTGATGTCTGCAAAACAATGGGTGCTTTTGATCTCCCTGTACAGTGCCGCCTGTTCAAAACCCTCGCCGATGGCCAGTGTGCAGAGCCATTGCAGCAATACGTCAAAACAGAGCAGCAGGGGTTCGCGGCTTTCGATGGCCATTTCCTTGATGGCTGTTTTCAATGCGGCCACTTCCAGCAGTTCCAGTGAATGGGTGGGCAAGAAATAGATCCTGCTTTGTTCGCCGGGTCTGTGGCCGCTTCTTCCGGCACGTTGCAGGAAACGCGCGATGCCCTTGGGTGAACCTACCTGTACCACTGCATCCACCGGCCTGAAATCCACACCAAGGTCGAGACTGGAAGTGCAGACCACGGCTTTCAGTTTTTCGGTGTGCAAAGCGTCTTCCACCCATAACCGGAGTTCCTGCTCGATACTTCCATGGTGCAGGGCGATGGCTCCGGCCAGTTGCGGGGCAACGGTCAGCAGGGTCTGGTACCAGGTCTCACTCATACCCCTTGTGTTGATGAAGATGAGTGTGGTCCTGTTCCGTTCGATGATGGGAACCAGCTTTTCGGCCAGTTTGATACCGAGGTGACCGGCCCAGGGATATTTCTCGATCTCATCGGGCAGGATGGATTCCACTATGATCTCTTTGTTCACCTGTGCACGGATGATGACACCTTCTTTTTGCAAGGGAGCCAGCAATACATCTTTGGCTTCCGGTAAATTACCGATGGTGGCGCTGATGCCCCATACGCTGACAGCTCTTTTGCCGGATATTTCTTGCGAACGTTGACAGTTCACGATGCGGCTGATGGCCAGCTCTACCTGTACGCTGCGTTTGCTGCCCAGCAATTCATGCCATTCATCCACGGCAATGATGCGCAGGGAGGCGAATAATTCGGGGTATTGTTTCTGCGCCAGTAACAAGTGAAGACTTTCGGGGGTGATGATGAGCACTTCGGGCATGTTCTTTTTCTGCCGGCTTCTCTCGGCCGTATCCGTATCGCCGTTGCGGATGCCCACGCGCCATTGCATACCCAGTTCACTGATCACTTCTTCCATGGCACGGCCGATATCTTTGGCCAATGCCCGCAGGGGGGTGATCCACAGCAGTTGTAACCCATTGTTCTTTTGGGTAAGATAGCGGTCGGGATGCTCGTTGATGAACTGTATCAGCGAAGCCAGGAAAACCGAGTAGGTCTTACCACATCCGGTAGGTGCATTTACCAGCCCGCTTTCACCCTGACAGATCTGCTGCCAGGCCTGCTCCTGGAAAGCGAACGCGTGGAAACCCTTGCCCGTAAGCCATTGGTCAATGATCTGGTATCCTTTGCTTTGCCGGAGTTTCATGTGTGGTAATGCCCGTAGTGATGCAGGCTACAATTTACAGGATTCTGTTGCAGCAGGGGTTGCTCAGGCACTGCTTTTCTGTTTTTTCTGCATCCGGCAGCGGTCGCTGCAATACTGTACCTGCTCCCAGTTATGGGCCCATTTCTTTCGCCAGCTGAAAGGGCGTCCGCAGGTCTTGCATAAACGGGTGGGCAGGTATGACTTGTTGGCTTTGAAGGCACACATACTTGTTACAACAGCTGCTGCAGGGATTGGTTGACTCAATTCACCGATTTCAGTTTGCCGTCTATTTTGCGGATCAGGTAGAGTTTCTTGTTCTCCAGGTATTCTGTGGACGGGGTCTCTTTGCCGGAGCTCACGGGTTGTATGTCGAAATCATTGAAGACCTTGTATTCCTTGTCGGATAAATGATCCTTCAGTCCCTCACCATATTTCAACAGCAGTTTGGTGAAACGATAGAGCGATTCAAATCCTTTGAACACCATATCGCTGGCACGGCCCGCATACCGGGTCTTGTATCTCTCGCTGAGTTGCATGCTGAGTTTGTCCTGGCGGGAATAGTTGTAGGGGGTGGTATACACCATATCGATGCCATTGCCGATATCGCGCAAGGCATCCCAGGTAGGCATACCGATCACGGCTGTTGTATAAGCTTTGGAACTGCTCAGTGCCCGGGACAGATTCAATCCGAAGGTCTCGTTCAGTGTGCCGCAGATCACCACGTTGCGTTTGGTGCTGTCGAGGTAAGCGGTCACCTGTTGCACGCTGAAACTATCGGTCAGTTCTACGGCCTTTAATTTTACGGGAACGCCGCGGGTCTGTTTGTTCAGGTTGCCCATGATGTTCTGTATCAGGTCTTCCACATTGCCTTTTCTTCTGAACAGGATCACATTATCAAGCGGGTAGGTCCGGTGTACGTATTTATACACGGCTTCAATATGTGCAGTGAGCGTGGGATTGAGCAATACAAAATTGGGACTCTCCGTAATGCCGCCATCATTGGGATAGGTGGATGAGATGAGCAGGATGTTCTTTTTCTGCGCAAAATCTGCCAGGGGCCTGATCTCATTGCGGTTATTGAAGGAAGCGATCAGCAGCGACACATCCTGTAATGCGGGCTGTGCCAGCAGTTCTTCGAGTGAGCTGTTGGGATCTTTGGTGTCGTAGATCTGCACTTCTGCTACCGTTCCTTCGGCATTCAGTGAATCGATGGCCAGCATGACGCCATTGTAAAAATCAAGTCCCGGCAGCAGGTATTTGGGAAGGTTGCTCTTGCCCAGTTTATAATTCTCTCCTGCAAAGGCCGAATCAATGTACAGTGGTGCGAAGACGGCCACTTTCACCGGCCTGGCAAGACTGTCCTGGGCCCTTGTGTGCAACAGGGACCAGAGACAAATGACCAACAGTATGACCTGTTTCAGGTATCGCATACAAACAGTTTGTGCAGCGGTCTATTCCCACTCGATGGTTGCCGGTGGTTTGCTGCTGATATCGTATACCACGCGGTTGATGCCCCGAACATTATTGATGATCTCGTTCGAAATATGTGCCAGGAATTCATAAGGCAGGTGTGCCCAGTCTGCCGTCATGCCATCCACCGATGTTACGGCGCGCAGGGCCACGGTGAATTCGTAGGTCCTTTCATCGCCCATCACACCCACACTTTTTATGGGTAAGAGGATGGTGCCTGCCTGCCATACGGAATTGTAGAGATTGAATTCTTTGAGCCCCCTGATATAAATGTCATCGGCTGCCTGTAACAAAGCCACTTTCTCCTCGGTCACTTCACCCAGGATACGGATGGCGAGGCCTGGGCCTGGGAATGGGTGGCGGTTGATCATGTCTGCGGGGATCCCCAGTTCCAGTCCCACTTTACGCACTTCATCCTTGAACAGGAAACGCAGGGGTTCCACCAGGTCCAGGTGCATGATATCGGGTAACCCGCCCACATTGTGGTGCGACTTGATGGTCTGTGAAGGTCCGTGTACGCTTACGCTTTCGATCACATCGGGGTAAATGGTTCCCTGTCCGAGAAACTTCACACCTTCCACTTTTTTGGATTCTTCATGGAACACATCGATGAACAGTCCTCCGATCACTTTCCTTTTCTGTTCCGGGTCGGTCTTACCTTTGAAGGCATCGTAGAACAATTTCCGGGCATCGATGCCGGTCACGTTCAGGCCAATGGCATGGTAAGTGTCCAGTACCTGCTGGAACTCGTTCTTACGCAGTACGCCATTGTCTACGAAAATGCCATGAAGCCTGTCGCCGATGGCCCTGCTGATGAGGGTGGCGGCAACGGTACTGTCGACCCCGCCGCTCAGTGCCATGATCACATGACTGTCGCCGATCTGTTGTTTCAGTGCTTCCACGGTCTCGTGTACGAATGAGGCGGGCGTCCAGTCCTGTTTGCAGCCACAGGTATGTACCAGGAAATTATTGATGATCTTTTTGCCTTCTATGGAATGGTATACTTCCGGGTGGAACTGGATACCATATAAAGCTTTGGTATCGCTGCCGGTCTTGCGGAAGCCGGCCACGGGTATGCTTTCGGTGGTGGCCAGTATTTCGAAACCTTCGGGTAACTGGGTGATGGAATCGCTGTGGCTCATCCATACCTGTGATTGTTCGGCCACCCCTTTGAATAAAATATCCTCTTTTTGGATATGCAGTTTGGCACGTCCGTATTCTCTCTTATTGGATTTGTCCACCCTGCCACCGAAGAGTTTGGCGGTGAGCTGTGCACCGTAGCAGACACCCAGTACCGGCACCTGCTGTATAAAAGACGCCACATCCACAGAAGGCGCTTTTTCTTCGTTCACGCTGAAAGGAGACCCGCTCAGGATGATACCTTTCAGACCGGGTTCAATGGTGAATGATTTCTGGTAAGGGATGATCTCGCAGAACACATTGGCCTCACGTACGGCCCGGGCGATCAACTGGGTGAATTGGCTTCCAAAATCGAGAATGAGTATTTTTTCTGTCATGCCTGCGAAGGTAACAGAATTTTTTAAGGCTGAAACCCGGTTGTACGGTTGCAAATGGGGATAAAGGGCGATCAGGTAAATATAGTTTTGCCTAATTTACCGTTCCAAAACCAACCTTATGAAACACATTCTTCTTTTTCTTACTGTGATAATGCTGACGGCCACTTCCTGCCGTTGGTTCGGCTATAAACGGGTGGTGGGCAATGGACGCCTCACCACGCAGGAACGTTCGGTAAGTCGTGCAGAAAGGATCAAACTGGCGGGTAGTTTTGATGTGGAAATCACGCAGGGACCCGCGACCTCAGTAAAAGTGGAAGCGGATGAGAATATCCTGCCTGTGATCCTGACCCGTGAAGAAGATGGTTTCCTGCTGATCAAAACAAAGGAACATTACAGCATCTCTACCGATAACCCCATCAAAGTGTACATCACCACTGCCAAAATGGAACAGCTGCAGCTTGCCGGTAGCGGTAATATCATCGGCAAGAATAAATTCACGGGTGGTGATAAACTGACCCTGAAGATCGCCGGTTCCGGTGATATCAAACTGGACGTGAACACCCCAAGCATCGAAGCCGAGATCGCCGGCAGTGGTTCCATGACCATGAGCGGCGAAACCCGCGACCAGCGGATCCGTATCAGTGGCGTGGGAGATTACAATGCAGACGAACTGAAATCGGAGAATGCGGTGGTGAAGATCGCTGGAAGCGGTAATGTGAAATTGTTCGCTGCCGCCACGCTGGATGTGAATATTGCAGGTGTGGGATCGGTGTACTACAAGGGTGCACCCACCATCAAACAACAGGTGGCTGGCAGTGGCGAAGTGAAGAAGCTGGAACCATAAACAGACCCCGCGGCTTTCTCAACTGATTATCGGATAAATGGTGCGCCGAACAGCATTTTTGTTTATTTTGAGTAGTAATCTTACTGCTGCATGGGTGTGAAACATAGAATTTTATTAGTTGAGGACGAAGCGAAACTGAGCAAGATCATCCGGGAAGAGCTGAACGCGAAGGGCTACGATACCGATATTGCTGCAGATGGACTGGAAGCTTCCAAACTGTTCAACCAGCATGCCTATGCATTGGTGCTGCTGGATATCAATCTCCCTTATAAGAACGGCTTTGTATTGTGCCGTGAGTTCCGCGACCAGAACAAGAAAGTGCCGATCATCATGCTCAGTGCTGCGGGTGAGATACATGATAAGGTGGAAGCATTCAATATCGGTGCAGATGACTATATCGTGAAGCCTTTTCATTTTGTTGAGCTCTTCGCCCGCGTGAAAGTATTCCTGAAACGATCGGAACTGCCGGCGCAGAAGGACAAGCTCTTCGTGGAAGACATGGAGATCAATTTCCTGAACAAGACCGTGACCAGGGCTGGGGTGAACATACCGCTCACGGCCAAGGAATTCACCCTGCTTACCTTGCTGGCCAGGAACCGCGACCGCGTGATCTCCAAACAGGAGATCCTGGAAAAGGTATGGGACCTCAGTTTTGATACCGGCACCAATACCATTGAAGTGTATATCAGCTTCCTTCGCAATAAGATCGATAAACCGTTTGCCCATAAGCTGATCCACACCAAACCGGGCTTCGGGTATTATATCAAATAAACCCGCCGGCAATGAACCTGAAACTGCGCTTTGCCCTGCTGTTCACTTTCTTTGTTTCGGTGATCCTGCTGGTTTCCTGTATTGCCATCTATGTGCTTTTTTACCAGTCGCGTGAGGATGATTATTACAAACGCGTGGCCAAAGAGGGCATGGAAGTGTATAATATCTTCACCGATATCAAAAAAGAGGACCGCCATGTAGCGTACAAGCTCATCAAGGAGATCCACGATAAGGCCCTGTTCTATGAGCAGGTCTTTATTCTTGATTCGGCCGGCGCTCCCATATTCCGTTTCCCGGATACCATTCACATACCACCGCTGGCGTATCCTTTGTTGCGGATACAGCAGGAGAAAGAGGTCCGCAGCATGGATCATGCGAAGAACCAGCAGGTGGCCATGTTCATGCCGGAAACAAATTCCTATGTGTTCGTATCCGGTTTTGATAAACAGGGTTTTGCCAGGATCGGTTTTCTCCGCCTGACCTTGGTGTTTGTGTTCTTTGGAGCGATGGCTATGTCTATACTGACCTCCTTCCTGTTTGTACGGCAGGCCGTGAAACCGCTGAAGGACCTGGCCAACCAGATGACCCAAACCACGGTGCAGAACCTGACAGAACGGGTTGCTGAAACTTCTGCCAATGATGAGATCAATGAGATAGCCCGGAATTTCAATGCCATGCTGGAAAGGCTGAGCAAATCCTTCGAGTTCCAGAAGAACTTTGTATACCATGCTTCGCATGAGCTGAGAACACCGCTGGCGATCATGTTGTCGGAGACGGAATCGGCACTTTCGAAAGAGCTGTCTCCGGCCGGTTATAAAGAGACCTTGTTATCGCTCAAAGAGGAGCAGCAGGAACTGATCGAACTCACCAACTCGCTGTTGCTGATCTCGCAGTTCGAACAGATGGATTTTGAGGATGACTGGCCCCGTTTGCGGATCGACGAACTGCTGTATGAGACCGTGAGCAGCTGCAAGAAAATGTTACCCAACCTGGTGGTGGAGGTCATTTTTGCCAACGTGCCGGAGAACGATGATGATTTTATGGTGCGAGGCAATGAGTCGCTGCTGAAATCGGCATTCACCAACCTGATCAAGAATGCCTATACCTATTCTGTTGACCAGAAAGTGACCATTACCATTGACTCCAGCGGTGAATCTGTGTTCATTCATCTCGATAATTCCGGCACACAGTTACCGGTGGATGAGAAAGAAAGCATCATGGTGCCCTTTTTCCGGGGAACTAATGCACTTACCACAAAGGGATACGGATTGGGTCTCTCCATTGTATACCGTTTCATCGCTATCCACAAGGGTACGGTGACCTATTCACCCATCTCCAATGACCAGAACCGTTTTACCGTGATCCTGCGCAAGGCTTCGGCGGTAACAGGGTAGGGACATAAAAAAAGCCATCCGCTTGTTACGGGTGGCTCTTTTCAAAAAGATATTCGAGGATTAAGCGATCGCAGCCGCTTTTTTGGTCAGTTTGCTTTTCAGGTTGGCAGCTTTGTTCTTGTGAATGATGCCACGCTTAGCCAGCTTGTCGATCATGGAAACCACGTTGGGTAAGCTTTCTTCGTAAGCCTTCTTCTCGGCGGTTGCTTTCAGGTCGCGGATCGCATTACGGGTTGTTTTTCCGTAGTAACGGTTACTATCGCGACGCTTGGTAGCTTGTCTCACATCTTTCTTGGTAGCTGAATGATTTGCCATGTATTGTTTTTTTCAGGACGGCAAAGGTAATACCTGGAAAGCAAATTTGGAAATTTAATCCAAAAAAAGTGTAAAAACCCTGAAAACCAACTTCTGGTGCACCCGAAAGGGGGGATCTCCGGCCACCCTGGCCGCCTGGGTACAAGCTGTGGGTCAGGCCCTTTTTTTGGTTATTTCGAGTTCCGGTCTTTTCCGTCTGAAACCCCATTTTAGGCTTTTTTTCTGCCCTCAATGACCGATATTTGCTCCCCATTCGTTAAAAGCTGTACAAAATCTCACAATGAAAGATTTCTCATACATTACGAATTCTCACCCTGCGTATATAGAAAACCTGTATCAGGACTTTGTGAAGGACCCGGCCAGTGTGGATCCTGACCTGAAAAAGTTCTTCGAGGGCTTCGATTTTGCGGTCAATCATGGTTTGGGAGGGGGATCGGCACCGGCAACCATAGATTCCGGTATCGACTGGATGCGCGAACTCAGGGTGTACCGGCTGATACTGGGGTATCGGAACAAGGGCCATCTGCTGGCCAGGACCAATCCCATCAGGCCCCGGAAAGACAGGGGCGCCAACCTGGAGCCATCATTCTTCGGACTGACCGATGCGGATATGGATGCGGTATTCCAGGCGGGAAACCTGCTGGGACTGGGTGCCACCACCTTACGTACCATCCTGGCCCACCTGGAACAGGTGTATGCTAACCATGTAGGTATCGAATTCAAATACATCGGCGACCAGGAAAAAATTGACTGGCTGACCAATGAGATGGAGAAAGAGTTTGCCAAACCCATTCCGTTGGCACAAAAAAGAAGGATCCTGGAGAAACTGAACCAGGGGGTGATGTTCGAGAAATTCCTGCACACGAAATATATCGGTCAGAAACGTTTTTCGCTGGAAGGCGGGGAGACCACGATCGCGGCATTGGATGCCATCATCAATGTGGCGGCCAACAACAATGTACAGGAAGTGGTGATCGGTATGGCACACAGGGGCAGGCTGAACATACTGGCCAATATCATGGGAAAGACCTATGAGCAGATATTCAGCGAATTTGAGGGAACGGCTGCCATGGACCAGACCATGGGCAGCGGCGATGTGAAATACCATATGGGTTACGGAAGTGAGGTGCAGACGGCCGATAACAAGACCATGCACCTGAAACTGATGCCCAACCCATCGCACCTGGAAGCGGTGGACCCGGTGGTGATCGGTTTTTCAAGGGCCAAGGCCGATGTGTTGTACCATAGCGATTTTGATAAGATCTTACCGATCCTGATCCACGGGGATGCCTCCGTAGCCGGACAGGGTATTGTATACGAGGTATTGCAGATGAGCAACCTCCGTGGTTATTATACCGGTGGTACCATCCACTTTGTGATCAATAACCAGATCGGTTTCACCACCGATTTCGATGATGCCCGTTCTGCCGCTTACTGTACTTCGGTTGCAGCCATGGTGCAGGCCCCGGTATTACACGTGAACGGCGATGACGCGGAAGCCGTGGTGAAATGCGCAGAGATAGCCACCCGTTACCGCGAGAAATTCAACAGTGATATTTTCATTGATATGGTCTGCTACCGCAGACATGGCCATAACGAAGGAGATGACCCGAAATATACCCAGCCGCAGCTCTATGCCCTGATCGATAAACACCAGAACCCGAGAGAGAGCTATACACAATACCTGATCGAGAACGGCGAAGCGGATGCAAGGGAACTGGCCAAAGAAATGGAGAAGAAATTCTGGGCCGACCTGCAGGAGCGACTGGATGAAGTAAAACAGAACCCGCTGCCCTACCATTACCAGCAACCGGAACTGGCCTGGAAAAGTCTCCGAAAAGCCAGACCGGAAGATTTTGATGCATCACCCAATACGGCGATCAGTGAAGAAGATGCTTACAGCATGTTCCACAGCCTGATGAAATGGCCCGAAGGTTTTCAGCCATTGAAGAAAGTAGAGAAATTATTGCAGGACAAGATCAAAGTGCTGGAAGCGGAACAGAAGATAGACTGGGCCACGGCAGAGTTGATGGCCTATGGCTCGATCCTGCTGGAAGGTAATATTGTAAGGATGAGCGGACAGGATGTGCAGCGCGGAACTTTCAGTCACCGACATGCCATTCTGCGGGATGAGAACACCAACAAAGGCTACAACCGCCTGAACCATTTCCGCGAGAACCAGGAAAAATTCAGGATCTACAATTCATTACTGAGTGAATACGGGGTACTGGGATTTGAATATGGGTACGCCCTGGCCAATCCCAACGCATTGGTGATCTGGGAAGCACAGTTCGGGGATTTCTCGAATGGCGCACAGACCATGATCGACCAGTTCATCTCTGCCGGTGAACAGAAATGGCAGCGCCAGAATGGTATGGTCATGTTACTGCCACATGGCTACGAAGGGCAGGGGCCCGAGCACAGCAGTGCAAGGATGGAGCGGTTCTTACAGATGTGTGCCGAGCTGAATATCGTGATCACCAATATCACTTCTGCCGCCAACCTGTTCCATGCGCTGAGACGCCAGCTGGCCTGGAGTTTCCGCAAGCCGCTGATCAACTTCTCACCCAAGGCCAACCTGCGTAACCCGGTCACATACAGCCATATCAGTGAATTCACCAAAGGCGGATTCAAGGAGCTGATCGATGACAGTTTTGTAACCGATGCCGCACAGGTGAAAAAAGTATTGCTCTGCACCGGTAAATTATATTTTGAACTGGCCGAACGCCAGCAGAAAGAGAACCGCCAGGATATTGCGATCATACGACTGGAGCAGATCTACCCGCTGCCGCAGAAACAACTTGACCTGTTGCACAGGAAATACAGCAAAGCCACCTGGTTCTGGGTTCAGGAAGAACCGCTGAACATGGGCGCTGCATCTTTCCTGCAGATGAACCTGAAGTCGATCAACTTTGGTGTGATCAGCCGGAATGCAAGTGCATCCACTGCAACGGGTTACCACAAAGTGCACGTACAGGAACAGGCAGAGATCATTGAAACGGCATTTGCGATATAACGATAGACCATACAACCAACCACAAACTGAAATAATTTTTTATGATCGATATCAAAGTACCCACCATCGGTGAATCCATCAGCGAAGTGACCCTGTTGAAGTGGACCAAACAACCTGGCGAATGGGTTGAGCGTGATGAAGTGATCGCTGAACTGGAAAGTGAGAAAGCCACTTTTGAGGTGAATGCTGAAAAAGCCGGTATCCTGCAGACCCTGGCCAAAGAGGGTGATACCTTACATATTGGTGATGTATTGGCACAGATCGATGAGACGGCTGCCAAACCGGAAGGAGCGCCCGCCAAGGAAACGGCACTGGCAGCTACCGAGCAGAAACCGGTAAGCAACCAGGCACCGGTCACTTCAGTACCCAATGATATCAAAGCCACACCGGTGGCTTCTGCGATCATTGCCGATAAGAAGGTGGACCCTGCTTCTATCAAACCTTCCGGTACCGGTGGCAAGATCCTGAAACATGATGTGCTGGATGCGTTGAATAATCCCGGTAAAAAAGCATTTGCCGGTAATGAACTGTTCACCCGCGTAGTGCGCCAGGAAAAAATGAGTAACCTGCGCAGGACCATCAGCCGCAGGCTGGTGGAATCCAAGAATACCACGGCCATGCTCACCACGTTCAACGAAGTGGACATGACACGTATCATGGAAGTGCGTAAACAATACAAGGACAAATTCAAGGAGCAACACGGTGTGAACCTGGGCTTCATGAGCTTTTTTGCCAAAGCCTGTGCCATTGCCCTGGGCGAATGGCCCTCTGTGAATGCATACATCGACGGCGATCATATCATTTATCACGATTATGCCGATATCAGCATTGCAGTAAGCACTCCACGCGGACTCACCGTTCCGGTAATGCGTAATGTGGAAAGCCTGGGTATGGCCGATATTGAAAAGAAAGTAGTGGAACTGGCAGGCAAAGCCAGGGACAGCAAACTTACCGCAGAAGAACTGCAGGGCGGTACATTCACCATCACCAATGGGGGTGTGTTCGGCAGTTTGATGAGCACACCGATCATCAATATCCCGCAGAGCGCCATCCTGGGTATGCATAAGATCCAGGATCGCCCGATGGCCATCAATGGCCAGGTGGTGATACGCCCGATGATGTACCTGGCGCTGAGTTACGACCACCGCATCATCGACGGAAAAGAGAGTGTGAGCTTCCTGGTGCGAGTGAAAGAATTGCTGGAGAACCCCGAACTGTTATTGATGGGCAAGGATCCCGTTAAGACCCTGTTGGAAGTATAAAACGGGACCGCCGAGAATACCGTTAAGAATGCATCACTTATATTTGAGCCTGTTGCCGGTTGGTAACAGGCTTTTTTAATCAGCTGCGATAGGGGACCCATGCGCTACCAATCTTATTTCAATACTGCAGTATCGCTGATCCGAGCATATGACGGGTCAGTTCCCCTTGTACATTTCCTGAAGAAATATTTTGCAGAACACAAGAAACACGGCTCGCGAGACCGGAAACTGATCTCCCATCTCTGCTATGGGTACTACCGGCTGGGCCATGCAGTAAAAGAACTGGAGACAGCGGAGCGACTGAAAATAGCCATCTTTCTCTGTAATGAAACGGCAGGGGACTGGGCTTCCCTGTTCGAAGAGGACTGGCTGGCCGCATGGGTTATTCCGATACAGAAAAAGATACACTGGTTGCAACAGAAATACCCGGCGTTCTCAGCAGCTGCGATCTTTCCCTGGACAGCAGCGTTGAGTGAAGGGATTGATCAGGAAGCTTTCATCCTTTCTCATTTCATCCAGCCGGACCTGTTCCTGCGGGTCCGTCCCGGAAAAGAAAAGCAGGTGCTGGCCAAACTGCGTGAACAGCAGATCGTTTTTTCACAAGTGACCGATACTTGCCTGGCATTGGCCAATACCACCAAGGTTGATTCAGTGCTGGATATAGATAAGGAGGTAGTGATACAGGACTACAGTTCCCAACAAGTGGCCCGCTTTCTCTCTCTTATCACTCTCCACTCACCACTCACGAAAACGACCGTCTGGGACTGCTGCGCCGCCAGCGGCGGAAAATCTTTGCTGGCCTGTGATGTATTGCCCGGCATTGAATTGACCGTATCAGATATCCGCCCGAGCATTCTCAGGAATCTCAAGGAAAGATTCGATCGGGCAGGCATCCAACAGTACTGCTCCTTTACCGCAGACCTTGCTCAGTCGACTTTTACAGCTCATCACGAGCCTTATCATATTATTCTCTGCGATGCTCCCTGTAGTGGCAGCGGCACCTGGGGACGTACACCCGAACAATTGTTCTTTTTCACCCAGGAAAAGATCAGCGCTTACGCGGACCTGCAGCAAAGGATCATTGCCAATGTACTGCCGCAAGTAGCCAAGGGCGGCTACCTCCTGTACATTACCTGCTCCGTATTCAAACAGGAGAATGAGGAACAGGTGCAGTTCATCCTGCAACAGGGTGGGTTTGAACTCGTGCAAATGGAATTGCTGAAAGGGTACGACCTGAAGGCGGATTCTATGTTTGCGGCTTTGTTGAGGAGGAGTTGAAGTGGGTAAAGGAGGTTAAAATGGTTAAAGCAGTTAAACTTGGTAAATGATTTCCCTTCTCTCTAACCCCTTTTAACCCTTTTAGCCCTTTTAACTATTTTAACCTCCTTTAACCAATTTAACTAACCCTACCCCACAAGTTCCCCACGCTGAATAATGCCTCCGCCTATCACATCATTACCTTCATAAAATACAGCACTTTGTCCCGGTGCGATGCCTTTGACGTTCTCGTAGAAACGCGCGCGGATGCCGTTATCGGCAGTGTATAGGTTGCTGAGAGCTCCTTTGTCTTTGTAACGGATCTTGGTAACGGCTTCCATGCCATCGGTGATGCCGTCGTATTTGATCCAGTTGATCTTGCCGATGAGCATGTCGTTCTGCTCCAGGTCCTTTTCATCGCCCAGTACCACGGTATTGTTCTCCGGGTTGATCGCCGTAACATATACCGGGTGGCCCATGGCTATTTCAAGTCCCTTGCGTTGCCCGATGGTATAAAAGGGGTACCCTTTGTGTTTGCCCAGTTTTTTACCGGTCTTGTCTATGAACCAACCTCCGTTCACTCTTTCTTCCAATCCTTCCACGCGGTTCTTCAAGAAACCACGGTAGTCGTTATCAGGCACGAAACAGATCTCGTAGCTCTCACTCTTTTTGGCCAGTTCGGGATAACCCAGGTCCACGGCCATCTGGCGGATCTCCGATTTGCGGTAACCTCCCAATGGCAGCAGGGTGCGGCTCAGCAGTTGCTGGTCCAGTCCCCAAAGTACATAACTCTGGTCCTTGGTCTCATCAAGACCCTTGCTGATCACGTAACGGCCATTGTCGTGCTGGCGGATCATTCCGTAATGTCCAGTGGCGATGAACTCGCATTCCAGTGCATCGGCCCTTTTCAGGAGCGCGCGCCATTTGATATGCGTGTTGCACATGACGCAGGGGTTGGGCGTACGGCCTGCCAGGTATTCGTCCACAAAATTCTCGATCACAAAATCGCCGAACTCTTCGCGTATGTCCAGGATAAAATGCGGGAAACCGTGGTGAACGGCCGCCTGCCTGGCATCGTTGAATGAATCGATATTGCAGCAGCCCGTTTCCTTGCTGCTGGTGCCACTGCTGGCATAGTCCCATGTTTTCATGGTGATGCCCACCACTTCATACCCTTCGTTATGCAACATAAGGGCCACTACGGTACTGTCGATACCGCCGCTCATTGCCACTAAAACCTTTCCTTTCCGGCTCATATGCTGTACTTTTTATCCCGTATGGCGGGATAGCGTGAATCTGCAAATTTAAAACAAGTATCGGTAAGAACCGGTCAACCCGGGGCCGGCGGTATTTCGAAAGCGGAAAAAAATGGGTATCACGATCTAAAACAGTGGTTTTTAGATAGTAATATCAGCTGGTTCTCTGGTTTGCGGGGGGCAGTTACTCCCAAGTTATACAGTGAAAAAGAATTGGATTATGCGGTAAATACGCTTTTCCCTTAATTTCATCCTCCCGATATTTAAAAAAAATGATGTTATGATAAAGCTTCAGGTAATCGGCAACCTCGGAAAGGATGCTATTGTGAACAATGTGAACGGAAAAAATGTGATCAACTTCACCGTTGCCCATACAGAAAGATATAAAGACGCTCAGGGTAACCAGAAAGACAGGACCACCTGGGTGGACTGTGCTTACTGGACCGACAGGACCGCTGTAGCACCTTATCTGAAAAAAGGAACACAGGTATATGTGGAAGGACAGCCTGATGTGCGTACCTACACCACGCAGGATGGTCGCCAGGGAGCTACTTTGACCCTGCGTATCACAAGTGTGCAGTTACTGGGTAGCCGTGGTAACGAAGGTGGCGGATCAGGCAGTTACCAGCAACCGCCGGCAGCTTCTTATTCGCAGCCAGCAAGTTCTGCTCCTGCCGCTTCTGATATTACAGAGCCGCTGGATGACCTGCCGTTCTAAGAACGGGAGCCGATGATCTTGAAAAGGAGATGTGCCAACGCACGTCTCCTTTTTATTTTATCTTAGGGAATCATTTGAGCATATGAAAAAACTGGCGCTTGTTCTATCCGGACTGTTCATGACACTGTTATCATTGGTGGCACAGACCACGAAAATGAATGTGCAGGTATTGGTGGTGGGCGGAACTACGGGTGGCACTGCCGCCGGCATACAAAGTGCCCGCAGTGGCGCCAAAACACTGATCGTGGAGCAGACGCATTGGCTGGGTGGCATGCTGACCGCTGCAGGCGTCAGTTGCACAGATGGAAACCATGAATTACGCAGCGGTATCTGGGAGGAGTTCCGGCAGGCTTTATACCAACATTACCGGACCAATAACCTGTTTGCCGGATGGGTGAGCGAGACCTGTTTTGAACCGCATGAGGGCGACAGCATCTTTAAAGCCATGGCGGGTCATGAACCCAATTTACAGGTAGTATACGGCTGGTATTTTGATAAGGTACTGAAGCGGGGCAATAAGGTGACCGGCGCTTTTTTTGTAAACCACAAGGGAGAGAAACTGGAAGTGACGGCAAGCGTTACGGTAGATGCCACAGACCTGGGCGATGTGTTTGCAGATGCCGGTGTGGCGTATGACCTGGGAACAGAAGACAGTACACAAAGCGGGGAGCGGATCGCACCCGGGAAAAGCAATGTGATACAGGACCTTACCTGGGCCGCTACCCTCAAAGACTTTGGTAAGGGTGCTGACAAAACCATACCGGCCCCGCCGGGATACGATGCTGCCAGGTATTACTGCAGTACCAGTGAGGCACCCTGTACGGGTCAGCCCTATGCACTGAACACGCAGAAAGTACTGGATTATGGAAAACTGCGGGTGTCGAAAGGAACTGCAGACAAATACATGCTGAACTGGCCAGCACATGGTAACGATGCTTACCTGGACGTGGTGGAAATGAAACCGATGGAAAGGGAAAAGGAATATGCAAAAGCTAAGAATATCACGCTGGGTTTCCTGCATTTTCTGCAAACCGAATTGAAACAGCCACATATCGGCCTGGCAGAAGATGAGATGGATAAAGGTTTGGCATTTGTTCCCTACAACCGCGAAGGAAGAAGGGTGAGGGGAGAAGTAAGATTGAACATCGATCATATCCGGTCGCCCTACGACTATACTTTATACAGAACCGGGATTGCGGTAGGTGATTACCCGGTAGACCATCACCATGCGCAGTATCCCGGCAAAGTGCCTCCCATACCTTTTCCCAAAGTGCCTTCCTTCAATATCCCGCTGGGCGCATTGTTGCCGAAAGGGGTGGAAGGATTGATCGTTTGTGAGAAGGGCATTTCGGTAAGTAATATCGCCAATGGTACTACCCGTTTGCAGCCGGTGATATTACTGACAGGCCAGGCAGCGGGGGTGATGGCTGCCAAAAAAGCGTTGGTAAAGGAAAAACAGTTTGCCAACGGTATCCGCATAAGAGAGATACAGCAGGAACTGTTGCAGAACAAATGTTACCTCATGCCTTTTGTGGATGTACGCGTTGATGATCCGGCCTGGCCGGTCATTCAATGGGTGGGTTTGAAGGGACTGATCAAAGGGGTTGGCAAAAGTATTGGCTGGGCCAACAAGACCTATTTCTACCCGGATAGCCTGATGCTGACCAGTGAAATGATGAATGGCTTTACCAGGCTGTACGAACTGGAAGGGTATAAGGAAACCCATAAAACACCTTATGTGAACCTGGCGCAGCTGCTGAAACTGCACCAGCATCTGAAGCAGGCCAATACGGTGATAACCGATGCGGAAGATGCCAAACTCCGCGATATGCAAACGAACCTGAAACCCTTTCAGCTGGTGAAAAAAAGCAACCTGGCTCCCTTGACCAGGAAAGAAGCTGCGATCTATCTCGATTATCTGTTTGGCAGTTTCGACAAAGATGTTTGCCTGGATGGAACTTTCTGCGCGGCCTTGAAATAAATAACGGCCAGGTATAAATACGTAGTATTAATACAGGCCTCAGTCGCTCGGCTCTGCCGAGTGACTGTTATACCTTGGCTTCCAGCCAAAGCGCTAGCCAAAATTCCAACCAAAGCTTCCGCCAAGGCCTCTATCATGAGTGAACTCCGCAAAGCCAATTACGATGCCGTTTTCTTCCTCACCCTGACTGTTGTTGGATGGGTAGATGTCTTTACCCGGAAACAGTATTGCGAAGAACTGATCAGAAATATTTTCTACTGTCAACAGCACAAGGGACTGGAATTATATGCCTATGTGATCATGAACAATCATATGCATTGGGTGGCCGGGCAAAAAGAAGGAAGGTTGAATCTTCTGCTAAGAGATTTTAAAAGCTACACTGCCAAACAGATACTTGCCATGATCTATGAGGGAAATACAGAGAGCAGAAGAGATTGGATGAAAGTGGTTTTTCAATACCATGCCAGGTTTCAGAAGCAGAATGCGGAGCATATGTTCTGGCAAAAGACCCATCATCCGATCGATTGTTTTAATGATAAAGTGTTAAGGCAGAAGATCGATTATGTTCATATGAATCCTGTTCGGGCCGGATGGGTGACAGACCCATGGCATTGGTGGTATAGCAGTGCCAATCCAAGATCACCGCTTGTTGTGATGGATATATGAAATGGGGAGTAATTGGATAGATGAGTGATGAGGCGGCCTGAGGCCGGGGGATAGGGGTCACTCGGCGGAGCCGAGCGACTGCTGCTGCTGCTGCAGGCAGCAGTTAGTGGTAAAGAATGTATCTTCGGCAACCGATGGGGTTGTCTGAATCCTTTTATTTTGAAAAGTTTAGTTCCGCTGTATGTATTCCTACGATCGTTTATACCAGTTCACCTATGACGTATTTAAAAGCATGGGCTGTTCTGAAGAACACGCCGCTATGGCCACCCGCGGTCTGATCGCTGCCGATATCCGTGGCATCGATAGTCATGGTGTGGCAAGGTTAAGCGGGTATGTTCGTTTGTGGGAAGCCGGGCGCGTGAATGCGAACCCGAGCATCCGGATCGTTCATGAAACGCCTTCCACTGCTGTGGTGGATGGGGGTGCGGGACTTGGACTGGTGGTGGCGCCTTTTGCAATGCAGGTGGCTATGGATAAGGCCAAAGTTGCGGGTACCGGTTGGGTAAGCGTGCGTAACAGCAATCATTTTGGTATTGCCGGCCATCATGCCATGATGGCGCTGGAGCAGGAGATGATCGGTATGGCCATGACCAATGCCAGTGCCCTGGTGGCGCCCACTTTTTCGGTGGAGCGGATGTTGGGTACCAATCCCATTGCAGTGGCCATTCCGGCGGGCGAACAGCCTCCATTCGTGGCCGATTTCGCTACGACCACTGCTGCCAACGGGAAACTGGAAATATTGCAACGGAAACAGGCAGAAGCACCATTGGGTTGGGTGCAGGACCAGCAGGGGCATCCTTCAACCGATGCCAGTATCCTGAAGAAAGAAGGGGCGTTATTGCCATTAGGCAGCGACCGTGATCATGGCAGTCACAAAGGGTATGCTTTGGGAAGTATCGTTGATATTTTCTCTGCAGTTTTGAGTGGCGCTTCCTATGGTCCATGGGCACCTCCATTTCCGGCCTATGTTCCCATGCCGGAGCATATGCCGGGGGAAGGTCTTGGCCATTTCTTTGGCGCCATGCGGATAGACGCGTTCCGCCCCGCAGAGGAATTCAAACAGCATATGGATAACTGGATCACACGTTTCCGTATGGCACGTCCTGCAGAGGGCCATGAAAAAGTATTGATCCCCGGTGATCCGGAAAGAGAGATGGAAGCCATACGGATGAAGGAAGGCATACCCCTGGTGGATAGCGTGGTTGCAGAGCTGGAGCAGCTGGCTGAACGTTTCTCGCTTACCTGGTAGTTTACAGGATACAGTTGCCTGCAGATCTTTACTGCATTTTTGTGCATACCCCTACTTTAAGCTAACGACTGTTCACAAAATCATGTGCCCGCATTTCCTGTGAGGCTGTACATTTGTGCTACATTTTGTAAAGTAAAATCCCGAGCATTCACATGAAAGTAATGAAGTTTGGAGGCACCAGTGTTGGTAAGCCGGAACGTATGCACCAGGTATCGCAGCTCATCACCAAAGATGCAGAACCCAAGATCGTAGTACTTAGTGCGCTGAGTGGAACCACCAATGCGTTGGTGGAGATCAGCACCAGCCTCTCACATGGCGACCGTACCCTTGCCAAACAGCAGATCGATAAACTGGAAGCACATTACAGGAGTTTTGTACTGGACCTGCTGAAGAAGGAAGAGACCAGGGCCAAAGGGAATGCAGTGGTAACAGAACATTTTGAATTCCTGAATATCATATTGCGCATCTCATTCAGTGAAGCGCTGAATAAAGATATCCTTGCACAGGGTGAGCTGATGAGCACCAAACTCTTTAGTGCTTACCTGGAAGAGCAGGGTATCGACCACCTGCTGTTGCCTGCGCTGGAGTTCATGTCCATCGATGCGAATGAAGAGCCTCAGCTGCCGGCGATCCGGACCAAACTGACGCATCTGCTGCAGGAGCATAAGGATAAGCAACTGTTCATCACACAGGGATATATCTGCCGTAACGCTAAGGGTGAAGTGGATAACCTGAAACGTGGTGGCAGTGATTACACGGCATCGCTGGTAGCGGCTGCAGTGCATGGGACCGTATGTGAGATCTGGACCGATATCGATGGTATGCACAACAACGATCCCCGTATCGTGGAAAAGACCATCGCCATCAAACAACTGAGTTTTGATGAGGCGGCGGAGCTGGCCTATTTTGGTGCCAAGATCCTGCACCCGACCTGCATCTGGCCTGCACAGCAGGAGAATGTTCCTGTGAAGCTGCTGAATACCATGGAACCCGATGCTCCCGGAACCGTGATCACCAAGGAAGCGGGCAGCGTGGGTATCAAAGCCGTGGCGGCAAAAGATGGCATCATCGCCATCAAGATCAAGAGCAGCCGCATGTTGCTGGCCTATGGTTTCCTGCGTAAAGTGTTTGAGGTATTTGAGAAATACCATACTTCCATCGATATGATCACTACCTCAGAAGTGGCGGTATCGGTGACCATCGATTCGGATATCTACCTACTGCAGATCGTTCGCGAACTGGAACCATTCGGTACCGTGGAAGTGGAGGAACAGCAGAGCATCGTATCCATTGTGGGTAATGAGATCGCGAAAACAGATGATGTGTTGCACAAACTTTTCTCAGCGGTAAGTGAGATCCCCGTTACCATGGTAAGTTATGGTGGCAGCCCGCACAACATTTCGCTGCTTGTTCCCAGTGCCTATAAAACCAAAACCTTACAATTGCTGAACAAGGGATTGTTCGGTCTATAATTCGCTTATGGCAACCAAGATCATCCTCAACCGGAAGAATGAATGGCGAAACCGCGCAAGGGGTTTCAAAGTATGGATCAACGGGAAAGAAGTCGGAACGATCGCCGACGGCGGTTCTGAGGCCTACCCGGTGGAACCCGGTACACACAGGCTCCAGTGTAAGATAGACTGGTGCAGCAGTCCGGAACTGGAACTGACCGTGCAGGAAGGGGAGACCCGTGTTGTGCAGGTAGGCTCCGGTATGAAATATTACAGCCTGTTCACAGCCCTGATGGTGTTGGTGCTGCTTTCCGGCCCGGTGATCAAATACCTGCAGCTGAAAGTTCCGGAAGAATTTACCTACCTCCAACTGGCGGTATTGGTGCCCTTCCTGTTATATTACCTGTATTACCTTAGCGTTGGACGTAACCGTTACCTGCAGCTGAAAGAGGATGGGGCTAACCTGTTCCGCTAAGCCAAAAGATAGTTTTTCAAAACCGCTGATACGACTCAGCGGTTTTTTTATGCAGAAAAACCCGTACCATTGTATAACTAAATTTATAGTTATGGTGCGGTGCTGGCTGTTGTTGTTTCTCGGTTGCTTCGCCTGCATGGAAACGCATGCGCAGGCTGACCTGGGCGGACAGGTATTGAGTGCAGATAACAGACAGCCTGTGGCATCGGCCAACGTCTATATCAGCAACAGTTCCATCGGAACGGTCACGGATGAGAAAGGGCATTTCCTGATCCGTAATTTTCCTGCGGGCAGGTATGATCTGGTGGTGTCCTGTGTGGGATACACGACAC
Source organism: uncultured Sediminibacterium sp. (assembly GCA_964460235.1). Classification (GTDB taxonomy): domain Bacteria; phylum Bacteroidota; class Bacteroidia; order Chitinophagales; family Chitinophagaceae; genus Sediminibacterium. The sequence goes on from CAYWPM010000010.1 coordinate 47,335, forward strand.
AGGTGATCACGGTCTCTTCAGCGCAATTGCCCAAACAGCTCACCGTATTGTTACAGCCCAAAGTGAATGAATTGCAGGAAGTGATCGTTGAGCCTTTTGATAAAAATGGCTGGGAACGATGGGGTGATTTTTTCATAGAGAATTTTATCGGCACATCTGCTTTTGCCCGTGATTGCAAACTGCTGAACAGGGATGTGATCAAATTCCGGTTCAGCAAAAAGAAGAACAAACTGGAGGTCATTGCCACCGACAGGCTGGTGATAGAGAACCATGCACTGGGGTATGTGCTCAAATACGACCTTACCCGTTTTGAATACGATTTTGGCAGCCGGATCTTCCTGTACCAGGGATATCCCCTGTTCGAGGAGATGGAGAGTAAACGTTCGGGCCGGCTGAAGCGATGGGCGGCCAACCGGGAAGAGGCTTATTTCGGATCTGTCATGCACTTTATGCGTAGCCTCTACCGGAATAAACTGGTGGAACAGCATTTTGAGGTACGCAGGCTGATCAAGATCCCGGATGCAGAGAAAAAACGCGTAAAGGCCCTCTACCGCTCGCAGGCGGTGAATGCAGCCATTAACGGTACCGTGATGGTGGATGGACAATTACCCGGCCTCCGCCGTGATTCAGCCGCCTATTACCGTAAAGTGATGAATGAACCGGAATCGATGAATGTACTGATCAACAAAATCCTTACGGGGGATAGTATTGCCTATGCCCTGGATAGTGCTACCGTAGGACTTGAGTTCCCGGATTACCTGCAGGTGGTTTACACACAAAAGAAAACCCCGCCTGAATACCAGAAGATGCTGCCACGTGGGGTTTACAGTATCCCGCTTACCTCTGAGCTGGTGCGTACCAGTCCGAACCCTATCATGGTATTGGCATCCGGGAATTATTTTGAGGGAACGGACCTGATCACTTCCGGATACTGGGCCTGGTCCGAAAAGATCGCCAACCTTTTACCGAATGAGTATTGGCCCGCCACCAAAAAATAAGAGGCCTCGCCTCAGTGCCTTGACGAGCCGATCACACTGATCAGAAAAAAGGCCGGTATGCATACCGGCCTTTTTTATTGAACTCCTTCCATCATCAGATGATCAGTAATGCATCACCATAACTGAAGAAACGGTATTTGTCCTTGATCGCTTTTTTATAGGCTTCCATGGCCAGGTCATAACCCGCAAAAGCACAGGTCATGATCAGCAGGCTGGTCTTGGGTAAATGGAAATTGGTGACCAGGCTATCTGCTACATTGAATTTGTAGGGTGGGTGGATGAAGTGATTCGTCCAACCCTCGCTGGGCTTCAGTAATTTCTGTGCGGTGAAACTGCTTTCCATGGCACGCATGGTAGTGGTTCCGATAGAGCAGATGCGGTGACCCGTCTCTTTGGCTTTGTTCACAATGGCACAGGCCTGTTCGTTGATGGAATAGTATTCAGCATCCATCTTGTGTTTGCTCAGGTCCTCTACTTCGATCGGGCGGAAAGTGCCCAGTCCGGTGTGCAGGGTCACTTCTGCAAAACGGATCCCAAGGATCTCACAACGTTTGATCAGTTCCTTGCTGAAGTGCAGACCGGCAGTAGGCGCTGCAACAGCACCTTCGTATTTGGCATAAACGGTCTGGTAACGCTCTTTGTCCTCTTCATCCGGCTTGCGCTTGATGTATTTGGGCAGCGGGGTCTCTCCCAGGTGTTCCAGCATTTTTTTGAAGCTCTCATCATCATCGTCCCACAGGAAACGGATGGTACGGCCACGGCTGGTGGTGTTGTCGATCACTTCGGCAACCAGCTCTTCATTCTCGCCGAAATACAGTTTATTGCCTACACGTATCTTTCTTGCGGGATCAACGATCACATCCCACAAACGGTTGGGTTTATTCAGTTCACGAAGCAGGAACACTTCGATCTTGGCGCCGGTCTTCTCCTTGCGGCCATACATCCTGGCAGGGAATACCTTGGTATTGTTCACTACAAATACATCCTTGTCGTCGAAGTACTCTAAGATGTCACGGAAATGCCTGTTCTCCATATGCCCGCTCTTACGGTCAACAACCATCATACGGCTGTCTTCTCTTTTTTTGGTCGGGTTCTGTGCGATCAGGTTCAGGGGAAGGTCAAACTTGAATTGCGATAATTTCATGTGTCTAATCCTGTTTTAAGATGATAGCCACAATCAGTTTGTTGTCCCGCCGGGCTTGGCAGGGGGCACTCACTTCATGTTACGGCATGAATTTCAGAAGTTTGCAAAGGTACAATAAGATAGGTAATACTCCAATTTGTGCCAAATCGCAGTTCTCAACCTGTGCATATCTTAGCGGCCGATACCAGGAATAGAGGAGATAAGTCTCTGTGTATAAGCGCTTTGTGGTGATCTGTATACCTGTTCCGCCATGCCCATTTCTTCGATCCTGCCCTTGTTCATCACCAGGATCCTGTCGCTGATATAACGCACCACGGACAGATCGTGCGAAATGAAAATGGCTGTGAACCTGAATTCCTGTTTCAGGTCGTTCAGCAGGTTCAGCACCTGTGCCTGCACGCTTACGTCCAGTGCTGAAACGCTTTCATCGCAGATGATAAAAGAGGGCTGTAATGCCAGCGCCCTTGCGATCACGATCCGCTGCCGCTGGCCACCGCTGAATTCATGCGGGTAACGGTGATAATGTTCCGGGCGAAGATTTACTTTTTCCAGCAGGTCCAGCACTTTTTCTTTCCGCTGCCGGCCATTGGTAAGCAGACCATGTACCAGCAAAGGCTCCGCAATGGCTTCGCCGATGGTGATACGGGGATTGAGTGAGGAATACGGATCCTGGAAAATGATCTGCATATCCTTTCGCAGGGCTTTGAGCTGCGAGCTGCTGGCTGTGAGCAGGTCAGTGTTCTTATAGTGGATGGATCCTTCTGTGGCATCGATCAGCCTGAGCAGGGCCCTTCCCAAAGTGCTTTTGCCACAACCTGATTCGCCTACCAGGCCAAGTGTCTCACCTTCGTAGAGGTCAAAACTCACATCGTCAACAGCTTTGGTGTAGGCAATTGTTTTTCCCAGGAATGTTTTTTTGGCGGGGAACCAGACCTTGAGGTTTTGTACAGAAAGTAGCGGTGTGGCGGCAGTTGGTGGAGAGGGTGCTGTTACCGGTTCCGGCCTTGTTGCCTTTGCACCGGGTTTTTCCAGGATATTGCCTTCGGCATCCACTTCCATAAAATCGCTGACCACCGGCAAACGCTCGCCTTTGGGGTGCAGCATGGGGCGACAGGCGAGCAGGGCCTTGGTATAAGGGTGTTTGGGATGTTTGAAAATGGTATCGGCCATATCCTGTTCTACGATCACACCTTTGTACATGACGGCCACCCGATCTGCAATATCGGCCACCACACCCAGGTCGTGTGTGATGAAGATCACGCCCATCTGGTTCTGCAGCTGCAGTTCACGGATCAGTTGCAGGATATTCTTTTGTACGGTCACGTCCAGTGCCGTGGTGGGTTCATCACAGATCAGCAGGTCGGGTTCGCAACTCATGGCCATGGCGATCATGACACGTTGTTTTTGCCCGCCGCTTAACTGGTGCGGATAACGGTGGTACATACCTGCAGGATCGGGCAGCTGTACTTTTTCGAACAGGGCAATGGTCTGGCGGGTAGCTTCCTCTGCAGTGATCGCCTTGTGTTGCAGTATGGCTTCGCGCACCTGGAAGCCACAGGTAAGTACGGGGTTCAGCGAGGTCATGGGTTCCTGGAAGATCATGGCCACCCGGTTGCCGCGTATGGTGGATAACTGTTCGCGTGGTAACTGAAGCAGGTCAATGGTGTTCTCATCGCTGTTCAGCAGGATCTCTCCTGAAACATATTCGGCCGGAGGTGTTGGTAACAGCTGCAGAATGGATAAAGAGGTCACGGATTTACCCGAACCGGATTCGCCTACAATGGCAAGCAGTTCGCCACGTGAAACAGATATGTTGATATTCTTTAATGCCTGTGTACGAGCACCATCTGTGACAAAATTGATGCTCAGGTTTTTGATGTGTAACAGGGGCTGGGGCATGGGTAAAGATAACCGCGAAATTCTGTAATCCGGGCATCTAAAATCACCGATCCGTAATTCACAAATCATTAGGTATTTTTTACACAAACACTACCATTATTGACGCCCTTTCACCTATTTTTGCGCTCACAATTGTTAGTTTTGAAAATTGTGAAAGGCTTTCAGTAAAAATCAGCTCATGATTCGAAAATCCTGGTGGAAAATAGCAAGTTTTGTTTTACTGTTATATACCTGCTCTTACGGCTTCCTGGTTGAAGTGCCTTCTCCACCCGGTGTTCCGCTGAAAGAAACCATCCGCAACCTGTTCTTCCATGTGCCCATGTGGATCGCGATGATGATATGTTTCACCGTTTCCGTGGTATATGCCATCCGTTACCTGCGTAACCAGCAGGCCACCGACGAGATCTATTCTACTGAATATGCCCGTACCGGGACCGTATTGGGGATCCTGGGATTGGTAACCGGTATGATCTGGGCCAACTATCAATGGGGCAAACCCTGGAGCGGCGATGCCAAACAGAATGGGACCGCTATTGCCCTGCTCATTTATTTTGCCTATTTCGTTTTGAAAGGAAGTCTGCAGGATGAGGAGAAGCAGGCAAGGATCGGGTCGGTATACAATATCTTCGCCTTTTTCATGCTGTTCCCAACGATCTGGATCCTGCCAAGACTGGCAGAGAGCCTGCATCCGGGCGGATTGGGCAGTGAAGGCAATCCCGGCCTGAACCCGAAAGATACCAGCAATTCGATGCGCAGTGTCATGTACCCGGCGTTTATCGGCTGGACATTGTTAAGTGTATGGATCACCACATTACGTATCAGGGTGCAAATGATTAACCATAAAAGATTGAACCAATGAACAAACTGGCAAAAATGATGGCGCTGTTACCGTTACTGGTAATGAGCACCGCAGTTCAGGCACAGGAAGCGGCAGCTGCGGCTGACAACGCAGGACTGATGCGCAGTAACGGAAAGATTTATGTGGTGGTGGCCGTTGTGGTGACCATTTTGCTGGGATTGTTTGCCTACGTGTTCAGCCTTGACCGGAAGATCACCAGGCTGGAAAAGAATTCGTGAGTAGTGAGTAGTAAGTAGTAAGTAGTAAGTAGTAAGTAGTAAGTACTTGTCCTTACTCACCACTGACCACTCACCACTCACAACTCACGCAACAAGTCTACAAGCGGGCAACCGCTACACATATCAAGTAAAAACTAAAACGATTACTCATGTCAAGTCAACAAGCGTATAGCTTCTTTCAAAGCGTTGAGAAAAGCTTTGATAAAGCTACCAAGTTTACCAAGTGGGAGAAGGGATTACTGGAACAGATCAAAGCCTGTAACAGTGTATACAGCATGCGTTTCCCAGTTAAGATGGATGATGGAAGTATTGAAGTGATTGAGGCGTACCGCGTGCAGCACTCGCAGCACAAATCGCCTTGTAAAGGTGGTATCCGCTTCAGCGAAGAAGTGAACCAGGATGAAGTGATGGCACTGGCCTCACTGATGACCTACAAATGCGCCATTGTGAATGTGCCGTTCGGCGGAGCCAAGGGCGGTATCAAGATCAATCCGAGAAAACACAGCGTGTATGAGCTGGAAAAGATCACCCGCCGTTATACCAGCGAACTGGTGAAAAAGAACTTTATCGGACCTGGTATTGATGTGCCTGCACCCGATTACGGAACCGGCGAGCGTGAAATGGCCTGGATCGTAGATACCTACCAGTCACTGAAGCCCGGTGAGATCGATGCTGCCGGTTGTGTTACCGGTAAACCGATCACGCAGGGTGGTGTACGCGGACGTAAGGAAGCTACCGGCCTGGGTGTGTTTTACGGTATCCGAGAAGTGTTGAATATGCCCGATGTGATGCAGAAACTGGGCATGACCGTGGGTGTGGAAGGTAAGCGAGTGATCGTGCAGGGATTGGGTAATGTGGGTTACCACTGCGCCAAATTCTTCCGCGAACACGGAGCCAAAGTGGTGGCCATCGCTGAATACGAAGGTGCCATCTACAAAGCGGACGGTCTGAACGAAGAAGAAGTGTTCCAGCACAGGAAAGCAACGGGTTCCATCCTGAATTTCCCCGGTGCCACCAACCTGGACAAGAGTGGTGATGCATTGGAACTGGAATGTGATGTACTGATCCCTGCAGCCCTGGAGAACGTGATCAACGGCAGTAATGCGGATAGGGTGAAAGCCAAAATAATCGGAGAAGCGGCGAATGGTCCTCTGACCCCAGAAGCCGATGATGTGTTCGTTAAGAAAGGGATACTGGTAGTTCCTGATATGTACCTGAATGCAGGTGGTGTTACCGTATCTTATTTTGAATGGTTAAAGAACCTGAGCCACGTTCGTTACGGAAGGATGGAAAAGCGATTCACCGAGAACATGAACGGCAGGATCCTGGAGCAGATGGAAAGCCTGACCGCCAAGAAAGTGGATTCCAATGAGCGTAACCGGATCATGCACGGTGCAGATGAGATAGACCTGGTACACAGTGGTCTGGAAGAGACCATGATCGGTGCTACCCGCGAGATCATGGATATCTGGAAAAGCAATCCTGACATTCCGGATATGCGTACCGCAGCGTATGTATGTGCCATCAATAAAGTAGGTACTACTTATGCTGAACTGGGTATCTTCCCATAAGAACAGATGAATATCGATCAAGGAACAGAAGAATGATGAATTTTTCTTCTGATGTGTCCTGATCACTGGAAAAGCCGTTGCAGATGCAGCGGCTTTTTTATATAGGGTAAATACAATTGCTATCCCGAGATCTGCAGACCGTCTGTTCAGGAGAATTCAGGGAAGTGGGTGAGGGGTTCCGCTTTGCCATGGTTCAATGCAAAACCCGCTGTATCGGTTCCGTTGGTGATGATGAGGTAACTGGCCTGGATACTGATATTGTAATTAAGGACCTGTTTCAGTACGGCTTCGCTTAAGGGTACATTCATTTCCTTGCACTCGATGATCATCCAGGGAGCTGCGTTTCGGTATACTAGGATGTCGAAACGTTTTCTCAGTTCTCCCAGCATGATCTCTTTCTCTACGGCTATGAGCGATGCGGGGTATTGCAGGGTCTGGACCAGGTATTGCAGCATGTTCTGCCGCACCCATTCTTCGGGCGTCAATCGCACCCATTGTTTCCGGAATTCGTCGAATATCCACTCCTTATCGGCCTCCTGTTTAAAGCGGAATTCGTGTTTCGGGTACCTGATAGACAGCATGCAGTTTGTTTGAAGCGGCGAAATTCTGTATTTTAGCCAATTATTTTGTTCAAAGATACCATTTGGGTATCTGCTAAAAGTATGGATTATGAAAACAAAAGAGGAGATCGTCAATAACTGGCTGCCCAGGTACACAGGTGAGCAGTTGGAGAATTTTGGAAAGTATGTGTTGCTCACCAATTTCAGCAATTATGTGACCATGTTTGCGGAATGGAACAATGTGGAAGTGGTAGGTGCCGGCAGGCCCATGCAATGTGCCACAGCCAATGGCATTACCATCATCAACTTCGGAATGGGCAGTCCGGGTGCAGCCACCGTCATGGATCTGCTCACCGCCATACAACCCGAAGCGGTCCTGTTCCTGGGCAAGTGCGGGGGATTGAAGAAACGTAATAAGATCGGAGACCTGATATTACCCATCGCTGCCATCAGGGGAGAAGGTACTTCCAACGACTATTTCCCGCCAGAAGTTCCGGCCATGCCGGCATTTGCCCTGCAAAAAGCGATCTCCACCACCATACGTGATTACCAGGTGGATTACTGGACCGGTACCGTATACACCACCAACCGAAGGGTATGGGAACATGATGATGAGTTCAAGGACTACCTTACCAAGTTAAGGGCCTATGCCATTGATATGGAAACCGCTACCATCTTTACGGTAGGTTTCTATAATAAGATCCCTACAGGGGCCCTGTTATTGGTGAGCGACCAGCCCATGGTGCCGGAAGGGGTAAAAACAGAAGTCAGCGATCAGAAAGTCACTTCGCAGTTCGTAGAGAACCATTTGAAGATCGGGATAGACTCCTTGAAGCAGCTGATCAACAACGGGTTGACCGTAAGGCACCTGCGGTTCTAATCTCTCCAGAGAAAAGGGAACAATATCACGGCCAGGGCAATGACCATCAGGTCCAGCCCGGCCAGCAATCCCACCATTTGCCACCAGCCCCCCTGGATCACAGAGGCAAAAGCGGTGGAAGAGATCTTCATCAACAAAAGCAATTGAGGAATGATGATGGGGAAACCCATGATCGCCATCAATGCCGCCTGTTGCTGTGCTTTGGCGGCAATGGCTGCCAGAAAAGTGAATACCAGGCTCAGGCTTACGCCGCCCAGGCAGGTGATGAATACAAATGTGAGTCCATTCTCCAGTGGATTGCCCAATAACACCGTAAATACGCCCAGGCTCAGCAGGCTCATCACGATCATCAGCAATGCGTTGAACAGGAGTTTGGACAGTACAAAATCCCTGGCGCCTGCTATGGAGTAGAAATAGAGCATACGCCCCCGGTTCTCCTGCAGAAAACTTTTGGCCACGGCATTGATGCACACAAACAGCTGGATCACCCAGAACAGTCCGTTCCATACTTTCTCTTCGGGCTGGTCCATCGACAGGTACACCACAAATATGGTAGAAGCCAGGTACAGCAGGATGCCGTACAGGGTATATTGCTGGCGGGCTTCCAGCAGCAGATCCTTCTGCATCAATGCCAATATGCGTTGGTTAGCTTTCATGGGCACATTTACGGCATCTGGGTTCATAGGTTTCTTTTTCGCCGAGCAAGACCTGTCCTTCCTGGGCAGTTTTGCGGTAAGAAACATTGGCAATATTGCCACACTGCATGCAAATGGCGTGCAGTTTGGTGATATAATCGGCAATGGACAGCAGGTAGGGCATCTGGCCAAAGGGTTTACCCAGGTAATCCATATCGAGGCCGGCCACTATGACGCGTACACCCCTGAGTGCCAGGGTCTCACATACGTTACAGATCTCATCGTCAAAGAATTGGGCCTCATCGATGCCCACTACGTCTACGCCTTCGGACAACAACAGGATGGTTTGGGAATTGTCGATGGGGGTGGATTGTATGGCATTGGCGTCGTGACTGACCACATTGGTCTCATCGTAACGCACATCGATGGCAGGTTTGAAGATCTCTACTTTCAGGTTGGCGATCTTGGCCCTTTTCAGCCTGCGGATCAGCTCTTCGGTCTTGCCGCTGAACATACTGCCGCAGATCACTTCGATCCATCCTCTTCTCTCGCCTGATAAATTCGGTTCAATAAACATCCGTAAAATAAATTAAACAGGAAAACGTTTGTAACTTTAGACATCCCAAGTTTTGGTAACCCCCAAATGTATTACATCCGATGGAAAGAGTGGGCACGTTGATCAACAAACTGAAGGAACAATTTGAGCAGCAGGCCGATGCCGACAAACTGGCGGTAACGGCGCAGATGCTCCTGGCCGAGTTACAGGCCAACCAGTCTGCCCAATCGGTAAAAAGCAAGGTTTCGGTTGTACTGCCTTCGGTAACCACCCATATCCCTGTTACAGCGCCAGAACCGGCTCCCGTACAGGATGCGCCTGTTTCCAACTGGTTATTTGAAACACCTACAGAGATCCCCACACTGGCACATCAGGCACAGCCTGTTCTGGCCGAGACGCCTGCTGCGCAAACACCCAAAAAGGAGCTGTTCGAATTCAATACCTTACTGGCTACCCCCAAAGAGAGCCTGAACGAAAGGCTGAAAGAGGAAAGGGTGGAAGTGGCCGCAGTATTGCAGGGAGCACCGATCCGTGATCTGAAAAAAGCCATCGGTGTCAATGACCGTTTCCTGTTCGTGAACGAATTGTTCAGGGGTGATGAGAACATGTATGAACGCAGCCTGAAAACCATCAACGGTTTCAGCATCTACCCGGAAGCGCAATACTGGATCCAGCGCGAATTGAAAGTAAAACTGAGCTGGCCTGATAACAGCGAGGCGGTGAAGATCTTCGATCAGCTGGTCAAGAGGCGTTTTTCCTGAATATAGCCCAATACCTTCTCTGTGGCACCTGCCTTGGCCTGCACATAATCACCGGCTGCAGCGGCCGCTTTTTGGTAAAGCTCTTTTTGTTGTAATAACTGCTGCAGCTGTTCCTCCAGTTCAAGAGCGTCTTCGATCACGAAAGCACCTCCCGCATCGATCATTTCTTCTGCTTCCGCATATTTATCGTAGACCGGTCCGAAGATGACGGGGATGCGGTAAACCGCCGCTTCCAGGATATTGTGTATGCCATCATCGCCGAAACCTCCGCCGATATACCCGATCGTTGCATAATGATATAAGCGGCTCAGCATGCCCATATTATCAATGATGAGCACATTGATCCTGTCCGGGATGGGTATTCCATTTTCTACCGCATGCCTGTATGCGGAATATAACATGGAGTGTTGATACAGCCGGAGGCATTCTTCCAGTCTTTCCGATTCAATGGCATGTGGAGCAATGATCCAGCGGGTTTCGGGGCGGGTATTGGCAAAATGATCGAGTTCCTCGTCGTCCTCTGTCCAGGTACTTCCTGCCACAATCGTAACGTGTCCCTTGCAGAACTGCTCGATCAGTGGAATAGGTTCAAACCTGTTCTTGATGGTGATGACCCGATCAAAACGCGTATCACCACTGATCATCACTTTCTCTTTCAGGCCGATCGAGTTCAGCAGCTTCGCTGAAGTTTCGTTCTGTACCAGCAGGCAGGTAAAGGCAGCCAGCATTTTACGGTGCAGGTAACCATACCATTTGAAAAAAGGCTGATCCTCACGAAAGATCCCTGATACCAGCAGCAGCGGGATTTCCCTGTCGCGGATCTCATTTAGGTAATAATACCAGAATTCATATTTGATAAAGACGACCAGGGAGGGTTGAACGATGTCGAGAAAACGGTCTGCATTCCTGGGAGAATCCATCGGCAGGTAAAAAATATGATCTGCTCCCTGGTAGTTCTTGCGGATCTCATAACCTGAGGGGGAAAAAAAAGTAAGGAGGATCTTATGCCCGGGGTAGGATCTTTTCATTCCTTCCAGTACGGGTAGTCCCTGTTCAAATTCACCAAGTGAGGAGCAGTGGATCCAGATCACCGGGTGGGGGTTCTTGTAAAATGCGGAACTCAGCTTTTCGAACAGCTTTCTCCTGCCGGAGACCCATAACCGTGCTTTTACATTGCCGAGACCAATGATACGGGCGATGAGGGGATATAGCCATACGAATAAACGGTAGATCAGCATCAGCAAAGGTTATACTGCAAAGAAACAAATAAAACGGTTTGTATTGCTGGAGCTTTTATAGGAGGTTTCGGCGGTATATAGCCCAATTGCAGTAATTTTGCCGCTCCTAAATCCAGATAATTATGCGTCCGATACAAATGGTGGATACAAAGACCCAGTACCTGAAAATAAAGACCGAAGTGGATGCGGCTATTCAGTCAGTGCTGGATAGTGCGGTATACATTGGCGGCAAACCGGTTCAGGATTTTGCAGCGGCCCTGGGGCAGTATGTAGGTGTCAAACACACCATTCCCTGCGCCAATGGTACCGATGCCCTGCAGATAGCCATGATGGCGCTTGACCTGCAACCGGGCGATGAAGTGATCACTCCTTCGTTCACCTATATCGCTACCACCGAAGTGGTGGCATTGCTGAGACTCAAACCTGTTTTTGTAGAAGTGGATCCACGTACTTTCTGTATGGATCCTGCAGCATTGCGCAAAGCCATCACACCCAGGACCAAAGCCATCGTGCCGGTTCACCTGTATGGACATTCGGCGCCAATGGAAGAGATTATGGAGATCGCCAAAGAGTATAACCTGTATGTGATCGAAGACAATGCACAGGCCATTGGCTGCGACTACCGTTTTGCAGATGGAAAAGTTGCCAAAACAGGAAGTATCGGAACGATCGGGGCCACTTCTTTTTATCCCAGCAAGAACCTGGGTGCTTTTGGAGATGGGGGAGCCATTTTCACCAATGATGATACACTGGCACATAAACTGAAAATGATCGCGAATCATGGACAGGAAAAGAGGTATTACCATGAACTGGTGGGCTGTAACTCCCGCCTGGATGCCATTCAGGCCGCCATATTGGGAATCAAACTGACCCGGCTGGACGAGTATAACCAGGCAAGAAAACAGGTGGCAGCTTTTTATAACCAGGCATTTGCCGGTAACGAAAGGATCACCACGCCGTTCGTGGCTTCTTACAGTGATCATGTGTACCATCAATACACACTTATCCTGAACGATGTTGACAGGGATGGGTTAAGCGCCTACCTTGCAGAGCAGAAGATACCTTCCATGATCTACTACCCGGTTCCCGGGCACAGGCAGAAGATGTTCAGTTCACTGGGACTGGAGCCACAGGATATGGAAACCACCGATTGGTTAACAGAACGGGTGATTTCTTTGCCGGTTCATACGGAAATGGATGAAGAACAACTGACCTATATCACCGGTCATGTATTGAAATACGTAAATCAGTAAGCATGAAGATTGCAGTTGTAGGAACAGGATATGTTGGATTGGTTACCGGAACCTGTTTTGCAGAAACAGGTAACAAAGTGACCTGCATCGATATAGATCAGCAGAAAGTGGCCAAATTGGGCAGGGGTGAGATCACGATCTATGAGCCGGGGCTTGAAAAGATATTTCTGCGTAACCTGAAAGAGAACAGGTTGACATTCACCACCAACCTGGCAGAGGGCGTTAAGGATGCAGAGATCGTATTTCTTGCGCTTCCTACACCGCCCGGCGAGGGAGGTGCTGCAGACCTGCGATACGTGCTGGGCGTTGCTACCGAACTGGGGAAACTGCTTACCGATTATAAAGTGATCGTGGACAAGAGCACGGTGCCGGTAGGTACCGCAGAAAAGGTACAGGCAGCCATTGCAGCAAATTATAAAGGCGAGTTTGATGTGGTAAGTAATCCCGAATTCCTGCGAGAGGGGGTTGCTGTGGATGATTTCATGAAACCCGACAGGGTGGTGGTGGGTACTGTTTCGGAAAGGGCCCGGAAAGTGATGAACGATCTGTATGCCCCATTTGTGCGCCAGGGTAACCCGGTGATCTTCATGGACGAAAAATCTGCGGAGCTCACCAAGTATGCTGCCAATTCCTTCCTGGCCACCAAGATCTCTTTCATGAACGAGATCGCGCAATTGTGTGAAAGGCTGGGTGCAGATGTGGATATGGTGCGTAGGGGCATCGGTAGTGATGACCGTATCGGGAAACGTTTCCTGTTCCCGGGTATCGGGTACGGGGGAAGTTGTTTTCCCAAAGATGTACAGGCGCTGATCACGTCAGCAGAAGAAGCAGATTATGATTTTAAGATACTGAAAGCCGTTGAACGGGTGAATGACCTGCAGAAACTGCACCTGATGCCGCGGATCAAAGACTATTTCAAAGGTGATCTGAAGGGCAGACATTTTGCGTTATGGGGACTTTCCTTCAAACCCAACACGGATGATATCCGCGAAGCGCCGGCATTGTACCTGATCGATGCCTTGCTTGCAGAAGGGGCAACCCTGTCGGTATTTGATCCGGAAGCCATGAATAATGTAAAGGCCTTGTTAGGAGATAAGGTGATGTATGCCGAAGGACAATATGCCGCTCTGAAAGATGCCGATGCATTGATCATCGCTACGGAATGGAGCGAGTTCCGTACGCCTGATTTTGATATGATCAACCAATCACTGAAGAACAAAGTGATCTTCGACGGACGGAACCTGTTCGATGTAAAATATATTTCTGAACTCGGTTATCATTACGAAAGTATTGGTCGCCCCAGTGCCAAATAATATGTCACAGAAAAGAATACTGATCACCGGCGCTGCCGGTTTCCTGGGTTCACATCTTTGCGATCGTTTTATTAAGGAAGGTTACCATGTGATCGGGATGGATAACCTGATCACCGGCGATATCCGGAACATCGAACACCTTTTTCCACTGGACAATTTTGAGTTCTATCACCATGATGTGACCAAGTTCATCCATGTATCTGGCGGACTGGATTATATCCTGCATTTTGCATCGCCCGCCAGCCCGATCGACTACCTGAAAATACCGATCCAGACATTGAAAGTGGGCGCATTGGGTACCCATAACTGCCTGGGACTGGCCAAAGAAAAAAAAGCACGCATCCTGGTGGCTTCCACCAGTGAAGTATATGGTGATCCACTGGTGCATCCGCAAACGGAAGAGTACTGGGGTAATGTGAATCCGGTAGGCCCCCGTGGTGTGTATGATGAGGCCAAACGTTTCATGGAGTCCATTACCCGGGCCTATTATACATTTCATGGTGTGGAGACCAGGATCATTCGCATATTCAATACCTATGGACCCAGGATGCGGTTGAACGACGGTCGCGCCTTACCGGCCTTCATAGGGCAGGCTTTACGCGGAGAGGACCTGACCGTATTCGGGGATGGCAGCCAGACCCGTTCCTTCTGTTATGTGGACGACCTGGTAGAAGGCATCTATCGTTTATTGATGAGCGATTACAGCATGCCGGTGAACGTGGGTAACCCCAATGAAATATCATTGAAGGATTTTGCAGAGGAAGTATTGAAGCTGACAGGTTCCTCAGTGAAGATCGTATACAAACCTTTACCGGTGGACGATCCCAAACAACGCAGGCCGGATATCACAAAGGCAAAAGAGATACTGGGATGGGAACCTGTGATCGACCGGGCTGAGGGACTGAAGCGCACCTATGAATATTTCAAGTCACTTCCGGAGGAAGAATGGTCCAGGCAACCGAAAGAATTTGTTTCGCTGAAAAAATAAATAGCTGTTATGGCAAAACCACTGGTTGTTGTTACGGGGAAAAACGGGCAATTGGGATGGGAATTGCAGCAACTGGTCGGCCAGCAGCAAATGCAATACGATTTCCTGTTCACCGGCAGGGAAGAACTGGATCTGAGCGATCCGGACCTGATACACACGTTCTTCCAAAAACATCATCCTGCCTATTTTATCAACTGTGCGGCATATACGGCCGTGGATAAGGCAGAGACCGAGCAGGATTTTGCCTACACTGTCAATGCCTCCTCAGTAGGACTGCTGGCTGCTGAATGTGCCAGGAAAGATTGTGTATTCATTACGCTCTCCACCGATTATGTATTTGATGGCAAGGGAACTACGCCATATGCCACGGACCATCCCACGGATCCGGTGAATTATTATGGATACACCAAATTGACAGGTGAGAACCTGGCATTGGCCAATAACCCCCAAACCATCATTATCCGCACTTCCTGGGTGTATAGTGTGCACGGTAACAATTTTGTAAAAACGATGCTCCGGTTAATGAAAGACAGGAGCGAATTGAAAATAGTGAGCGACCAGATCGGATCACCTACCTATGCTGCAGACCTCGCGGCGGCGTTGTTACAGGTGATCGATGAGTTGACCAAAGGTAACCGGCATTATGGCGTATACCATTACAGCAACGAGGGTGTGATCTCCTGGTTCGATTTCGCCACTGCCATTCAGCAGATCGCGGACCTGCATTGCCAGCTGCTGCCCATTCCTACAACAGCTTACCCAACACCGGCCAAACGGCCTGCCTATTCGGCCATGGATACGCAGAAGATCGTAAAGGATTTTGGCGTAACCCTTCGAAGCTGGAAAGATGGTCTTGCTGAATGTATCAGCAAATTATAAACATTACCGGTTGATCAGTTCTAACAGGTCCTGCATCTTGATTCCTTCATAGTCTTTGATAACCCAATCGGCGTTACCAAGTTCTTCTGGTGTATGTGTGGTGGTGAGCGCTACCACTTTCATGCCGGCGCCACCGGCAGAAGCAATGCCCACTGTGGCATCTTCAAAAGCGATGCATTTTTCAGCAGGCAGGCCCAGTTCCCTTGCGGCAAGCTGGTACATTTCAGGATGCGGTTTCCCGTGTGTGATATCACTACCCTTGATCACTCTTTTGAAATAGTGTTGGATCGGGATATGTGCAAAGAGGAAATCTATATTGTCCTGTATGCCGGAAGTGGCGATCACCATCGGGATGTTTTGCTGGTGAAGTGATTCCAGAAACGAAAGTAGTCCGGGTATGGGTTTGATATGTGCCGCATAGATCTCCCGGTACAGGCTTTCTTTCTCATTCGTATATCTTTCGATCTCTTCTGCGGACATATCCGGTTGCTGAAACACATATTTCACACAATCCGCCATGGTCCGGCCGTTAAAACTGGTCTTGTATTCTTCCAGGCTCAGCTCCCGGTTTCTTTTCCGGTAAAATTCCTGCCAGGTGATGAAGTGAAACTGGTTGTTATCGATGAGTGTTCCGTCAAGGTCGAAGGCAACGGCAAATGGAGGCATGAGAATAATTGAAAATTAAAAATTTAAAATTAAAAATGAAGTTGGGTCAGGGTTGTTTGCTTTGGGCGGCTTTGACAGAATCGAGGTACCGGGCACTGTTTCCTTTGGGGATGCTGAGTGAGGTCCACTGGCCGTTCCGGATCATTTTCCCGAGATAAACGATCTGTCCAACATGATACGGGTAGTGGGCCAGCTGCCGGAGTATGGCATCATATACCGATAAGGGTTCCGTTCTTATGGTGATGGTTTTGATCAGGTCTTCCGGTCGCAGTTTTTCCAAACTGTTGAAAAGGCATTTCCAGCCCTCTTCCCAGAAAGAAAGCAGATCCTGTTTACTGCAGGGTGCTGCCTCGAATTCGGCATCACGCCTGCGCCATTCCTTTTCACCATCTTCGGTCAACAGGTTGGTCCAGCGGCTCAACATGTTACCATACAGGTGTTGTATGATGACGGCAATACTATTGCTTTCACCGGAGGGCAGAAGGAACATATCGGCCTCTGTTAACTGGTCGAATGTTTTATCTCCCAATTCCTTGTAATACCTGAACCGCTTGATGGCGTCTTTCAGAAATCCTGCTTCAAATGACATGATAGGTTGTTTTATCAGGGTGCAAAACCCGCTACAGAATCGTCTCCTCTCTTATCCGCCACAGTTTCTTTTTTACCATTGCTCAAAACGCGGATGGCTTCGGTTCGGCCGATGGCGCCTCGTTCAGTTATCTTATAACCCATCGACTGCAATTGTTTTTTGGTCTCGGCATTGAAATCCTTTTCGATCATCACTTCATCCGGAAGCCATTGATGGTGGAATTTGGGTTTGTTGATGGCATCATCTGCATTCATGTTAAAGTCTATCAGGTTTACAATGGCCTGGTATACCGATGTGGGAATGGTGGTTCCGCCGGGAGTTCCCACCACCACGAAGGGTTTGTTGTTTTTCAGCAGCAGGGTGGGGGTCATGGAGCTTAACATTCTTTTTCCGGGAACAATGGAATTGGCTTCTCCGCCCACGGCACCGTACATATTGGGTACACCGGGTTTCACGCTGAAATCATCCATTTCATTGTTCAGCAGGAATCCGGCGCCGCCTACCACCGTTCTGCTGCCATAACCGCCATTTAAAGTAGTGGTTACCGCCACCATATTACCGGCTGCATCCATCACGCTCAGGTGGGTGGTCTGTTCGCTTTCCTTGATCTGTCCTGCTTTTACTGTGGCGCTGCTGCCTGCTTTGTCAGGGGTATAATCGCTCATGCGTTGCTGGGCATATTCTTCACTGGTCAAGGTCTTTACGGGTACATTGTAAAAGTCAGGGTCTCCCATGAATTCCGCACGATCCGCATAAGCACGACGTTCAGCTTCTACCATCAGTTGTACCGATTTAGCTGTTTGAAAACCATAACTGCCTACAGGAAACTTCTCGATCATTTTCAACATCTGCGCGATCAGGATACCGCCACTGCTGGGCGGGGCAAAACTGATGATCTGGTGGCCGCGATACGTAAATTCCAACGGATTACGCAGTTTGGCCGTATAGTTTTTCAGGTCATCCAGTGTGATGATGCCATTGCCGCGCTGCATCTCTTCTACGATCAGTTTGGCGGTCTCCCCGGTATAAAACCCGGCAACCCCATCTTTCTGCACCCTGCGTAATGTGGCGGCCAGTTCTTTCTGCACCAGTGTGTCACCTGTTTTCCATTTGCCTTCTTTTACCAAAGCAGTGGGTCGGGTGCTGAATTTGAGAAAACTTTCGCGGGTGCTGTTCAGGCTGCTGGCCTCTCTTTCGGTGATGGTGAATCCTTTTTCAGCCAGATCTATTGCAGGCTGTATCAGCTCCCGGAAAGGAAGTTTGGCATAAGGCATGGTGGCAAACAATCCGGCAATGGTTCCGGGAATACCCGAAGCCAGATGGCCGCTTTGCGATAGGTTCAACTGTACATTCCCGTTTTTATCCAGGTACATATCACGGTGGGCTTTTTCAGGGGCCGCTTCGCGGTAGTCGATACCGATCAGTTCGCCATTGCTTTTCCTGCCCAGTAAAAATCCTCCGCCACCAATATTGCCCGCGCCCGGGTATACCACGGCCAGTGCCAGCTGTGTGGCAATGGCCGCATCAAACGCATTGCCACCCTTCTTCATCATAGCTGCACCAACCAGGCTTGCCAGCGGATGGGCACTGCTGACAGCAGCCTTACTGAAATCACTTTTTTTGACGATATGGTATTGATAGGGATTGATGGCTTTGCCGGGGCCTACGATGGAGCGGACTGACTGTGCATCCAGGGAAAACTGGCTCCCCAGCGCCAGTATACAGATGATTGTTTTTCTCATGGCAGAAAATTACTGCTTTTTGGAACACCCCAAAGCACCCTGCCGCAGCTGTGTAAAAAAAACTCCGGGATATTGCCCGATGGCTTTTTTTCTTGCCTACATTCACCATTCATTTTATTACCTATATGAAGAGACTATACTCCGTTTTCACGTTGCTGTTGCTGGTCAATATCGTTTTTGCACAAACTTTGCAGAGTCCGGAACAGTACATGGGTTATAAGATCGGTACCCGCTATACCCGTCATCATAAAGTGGTTGACTATTTCCGGTCCGTGGCGCAGGCCAGGCCGGATATGGTAAAGATTGAAAAATACGGTGAGACCAATGAAGGAAGGGAATTGATCGTAGCTTATATCGCATCGCCGGAGAACCTGCAGAAACTGGAATCGATCAGAACGAATAACCTGGGTTTGGCGGGACTTGCCGCTAACAAAGGGGCTACGGAAAATGCACCTGCGATCGTTTGGCTGAGTTATAACGTACATGGTAATGAAACATCCTCTTCGGAAGCGGCTATGCTTACCCTTTGGTCGCTCGTGGATCCGGGTAATGCCCAGACCAAGGAGTGGCTGAAAAATACCGTGGTGATCATGGATCCCTGCATCAACCCTGATGGACGGGACAGGTATGTGAACTGGTTCAACGGTATGGTGGGAACCCGTTTTAATCCCGACCCCGCAGCCCGTGAGCATGCTGAACCCTGGCCCGGTGGAAGGACCAACCACTATAATTTTGATCTGAACAGGGACTGGGCCTGGCAAACACAGGTGGAGAGCCAGCAGCGCATCAAAAAATACAACCAGTGGATGCCGCAGGTGCACGTGGATTTTCATGAACAGGGGATCAACGAGCCTTACTATTTTGCTCCCGCAGCTGACCCGCTGCATGAAGTGATCACTCCCTGGCAGAAAGACTTCCAGGTATTGATCGGTAAGAACAATGCCAGGTATTTCGACCGCAATGGCTGGTTGTTCTTCACCAAGGAAAGATTCGATCTGCTGTATCCTTCTTACGGAGATACCTATCCTATTTACAACGGCGCCATCGGCATGACCTTTGAACAGGGAGGTGGCCCGCGTGGCGGACTGGGCATCATCAACGAGGACGGGGATACACTTACCCTGCTGGACCGTGCCACACACCATTATACAACGGGATTGTCCACGATTGAGACCGCTTCACAGAACCGCCAGAAATTGGTGGATGAGTTCAGGAAATATTTCGACGACGGACAGGCAGGTAAAATTGGTGAATACAAGACCTATGTGATGACTTCCAGGGATGAGAACAAGATCAAAGCGGTGATAAAACTGCTGGATCAGAACGGGATCGCACATGGTTCCCTGACCAATAAGAATTTCCGTGGATATAATTATACCACCGGCAAGGAAGATGCGTACGCAGATGAGGGCTATCATGTGGCCGTAAGCGCTTTTCAGCCAAGGTCTGCCATGGCGAAAGTATTGCTGGAGCCCAGAACGATCGTAACAGATTCCAATACCTATGACATCACTGCCTGGAGTGTGCCATATGCTTATGGCGTTAAAGGATATGCCGTAAAAGAGAAACTGGAATTGACCGATGCCGTAAAACTGGTCGCTACTCTGAATGAAGCAAAGTCTTCTTATGGAGTACTGATCCCTTACCAATCGCTTAATGCTGCCAAGGCAATGGCATATATGCTGAAGAATGGAGTGAAGGTCCGTTTTGCCGAAAAACCTTTTACCTATCAGGGACGAAGTTTTGATCGGGGTACTTTGATCATCCTGAAAACCAGTAACCCCGCTAACTGGAATGAAGTGGCCAACGAAGCCTGCAAACTATTTAACCTGCAACCGGTGGCAGTAGAGACAGGATTCATGGATAAGGGTGCTGATTTCGGTTCTCCGGATGTCAAGATCATCAACAGTGCCTTACAAGTGGCCATGCTGACCGGTGATCAGACAGCATCCGGCAGCGCCGGGGAGGTATGGCATTTCTTTGAAAAGCAACTGGAATACCCCATTACCCTGCTCAATGCTGCGGACCTTGCCCGGATCAATATCCGTAATTACCAGGTACTCATCATGCCGGATGGTAATTACCGGGTTCTCAATGATAAATCCGTAGCAGATAAACTGAAGGATTTTGTCCGCAACGGTGGTAAACTTATTGCTTTGGATAACGCAGTTTCTATACTGTCCTCCTCAGACTGGGGTATCAAACTGAAAGACGATAAAACAGAGGAGAAGGGGGAATATGCCCATGTGAAAAAATATGCAGACCGTGAAAGTCAGTACCTGACCAATTCCATACCCGGGGCTATTTATAAACTGGAACTGGACAATACCCATCCGCTGGGCTTTGGGTACCCCGATCATTATTTTACCCTGAAGCAGGATGGCAATATGTTTGAGTTCATGAAAGATGGCTGGAACGTAGGGGTAATGAAAAAAGATGCGTATGTGACCGGTTTTGCCGGTAGTAAACTGAAACCCAAACTGAAAGACGGTGTGGTGTTTGGTGTGCAGGATATGGGTAGCGGTAACGTGATCTATTTTGCCGAGAACCCCCTTTTCCGGAACTTCTGGGAGAACGGAAAATTATTGATCTGTAACGCGGTTTTCCTGGTAGGACAATAAAAGCGTATCGTTTTGTGAAAAGTCAGGTCCCCGGACCTGACTTTTTTGTTAAACGGCTGAATCAATTACACAAGTAAGAGTATCTTCGGAAATATTTAAATCTCTGGTTCTATGCGCTTATCTGTCAAAGCTCTTTTGCTGCTGTACTCTGTCTTAAGTATTTCCTTTACAGCTGCATTCTCGCAAACCCCGGTTACTTTCAGTAGCTCAGATATCTATCTGCAGATAAAAAAACTGAATGTGCTGGGCAGTGTATTGTATGTGGCTGCGCATCCGGATGATGAGAATAATGGTTTTCTGCCCTACCTGGCCAAAACAAGAATGTATAGAACAGGGTATCTAAGTTTAACCAGAGGTGATGGTGGTCAGAACCTGATCGGCAGTGAGCAAGGGGTTGAGTTGGGGCTGATACGCACACAAGAACTGCTGGCAGCAAGGAGAATAGATGGGTCGGAGCAGTTCTTCACTTCCGCGTATGAATTTGGGTTTAGTAAAAGCGCAGCAGAAGCACTGACTATCTGGAACAAAGAACAGGTGTTATCCGATATGGTGTTCGTGATCAGGAAATTTCAACCGGATATACTGATTGCACGCTTTCCAGGCGATGCGAGGGCCGGGCATGGACATCATTGGGCGTCTGGGTTACTGGCTAATGAAGCATTCCTGGCCGCAGCGGATAAAACGAAATTTCCAGAACAGCTCAAACTGGGTGTACAACCATGGAGAGCGAAGCGGATACTGCTCAACGGATTTAATTTCGGCAATAACAATGTGAGTGGTCCATTGCGCATGGATGTAGGGGGATATGATCCGCTGATTGGTAAAAGCTCGGGTGATCTTGGTGGTGAAGCAAGGTCCATGCACAAAAGCCAGGGAGAAGGAAGGCCGAGAAGAAAAGGGGAGATTATTGAGAATTTTGCTGTTACAGGAGGGGATACGGCTACAACAGATATCATGGAAGGAGTCGTAACGGATTGGACCCGTATTGAAGGTGGTGCGGAAATAAAGGAGCGGATTAACAATATTATAAAACAATTCAATTTTGAACATCCGGAATATTCAGTGGACAGCTTGATTGAAGTGTACAAAAATATACAACGTATCAGTTATCGCGGCATGTGGCGTCAACAAAAGCTGAATGAGCTGCAGGATATTATACTGAATTGTAGTGGAATTTTTGCAGAAGCTACCACTCGTGAAGAATTTGTTTTGCAGGGAGATACGGCTTCCGTTAGTTTTTTTGTGAATAAGCGAAACAATGTTAAGGCAAACCTGAGATCAGTTTGGTTGTCCGCGGATAGTAAAACAGTTGACCAGTCTTTAAAGACTAATCAGAACTACTCATACGAGCTCAAAGAACCTATCAGGGAACCAGCTTTGGTAAATGCCACACAGCCTTATTGGCTTCAGCTTCCGCAAACTTCAGG
This sequence comes from uncultured Sediminibacterium sp., assembly GCA_964460235.1. GTDB lineage: Bacteria > Bacteroidota > Bacteroidia > Chitinophagales > Chitinophagaceae > Sediminibacterium. The sequence continues at coordinate 70,132 of CAYWPM010000010.1, forward strand.
AAACTTCAATATTTCACAGCCCTATTTAGTGGGTAAAGCATGGAATGATGCTTTACTGACGGCTGTTTTCAATATTGAGATTAACGACGTTTCATTCTCTGTAAAGTGCCCGGTTCAATACAAATACATTGACCCGGTGAAAGGCGAAGTGTATCAGCCATTTATTATGATACCGCATTTATCTTTATCACTTAGCCCGCATGTTGCATTGTTGAATGTGAAAAATGAAAATGGTAAACGAACAGTCGATTCGATTTATGTCAGGTACAAGTCTAATTTTACCCAACAGAATGTTCCTTCAACACTATACTTATTGCAGGATACTGCTATTACGGCGTTCGAAAAGCAGCCGCGGAATTATGAAAAAGGTAAACAGTATACGATCGCATTACCACTCAAGAAGTTCTATAATCCCTCCAATGAATATTTGGAGGCAGCTATGCGCATATACATAGGAGGGCAGACTTATGTATATTCTAAATATTTCAGATCTATTGGGTATGATCATATTCCCAATATCCATTATTCAGCCAAGGACCATATCAAGTTTGTGAGGGAAGAAATAAAAATAATTGGTAAAAAAATCGGGTATATTAATGGCGCGGGTGATATGGTGCCAGATGCTTTAAAGGAGTTAGGATTTGAGGTGAAAATCCTGGAAGAAGCAGATGTTACAGATGCTGCACTGGCTTCTTTCAGCGCAGTGATCATCGGTATCAGGGCATCTAATATTTATGATTGGCTTAGTGATAAGCAGGATATACTCAATAATTACGTTAAAAATGGCGGCAACCTGATTGCTCAGTATATAAAAAGTAATACAGTAGGGGCTAGGCGATTAAAACTAGGGCCATATCCGTTTTCCATCAGCTCGGGCTCAAGGGTAACCAATGAAGATGCCGCAGTGAATTTCCTGTTACCGAAACACCCTGTTCTCAACTACCCCAATAAAATAACTGAAAAGGATTTTGAAGGCTGGGTTCAGGAACGCAGCACCTACCAGGTCGATCAGGCCGACCCGCATTATGTAATGCCGCTGGCCATGCATGATACCGGCGAAAAACAAAGCAACGGAAGCCTGGCCATCACCCCCTACGGAAAAGGTAATTTTGCGTATGTTAGTCTTGTGTTGTTCAGGCAGTTGCCGGCAGGAGTACCCGGTGCATACCGTTTGCTGGCCAATTTGATCGCATTACCTAAAAATCCATAAGCATGCAGCCTAGGAAAAGGATCGGTTTTGTAACATTGATATTACTGGGATTGGGTATCGGCTTGTTCCTGAAGAACGTGAAGATCGGCCTGATCGTTGGACTGATGCTTGGTTTGCTGGCGGGTGGTATCCTCAGCAGCAGTACCAAGAAATAATGGATCCTACAGATTTATCTCTGATAAAAGATATGACCAATAAAGACAAAATACCCGTTTTCTCCTCCTGGCGTCGCTGGTACTTCTTTGTGTTGCTGGTACTGGTGCTGCTCATCATCTTTTTTGCCTGGTTTACTAAATTCTTTTCATGAGCCAACTTGACTGGATAGTACTGGGGATCACACTCACAGCCATTATTGCCTATGGCCTGTACAAAAGCCGCACGGCCAAGAATCTGGAAGGGTATTTCCTGAGCGACAGGAGCATGCCCTGGTACCTGGTACTGTTAAGTATCATGGGAACACAGGCCAGCGCCATTACCTTCCTTTCTGCACCCGGACAGGCTTTTACGGACGGGATGCGTTTTGTGCAATATTATTTCGGATTGCCGATCGCCATGGTGATACTTTGTATCACGTTCGTACCCCTGTTCCATAAGGTAAAAGTGTTTACGGCATATGAGTTCCTGGAGCAACGGTTTGACCTGAAGACAAGAACCTTTACTTCCTTCCTCTTCCTCTTGTCGAGGGGATTGTCAACCGGTATCAGTATTTATGCGCCTTCCATTATCCTGTCATCCTTACTGGGCTGGGATATTTTCTGGACCAATATCGTAATGGGGGGGCTACTCATCATCTATACGGTAAGCGGCGGGGCCAAAGCGGTGGCATATACCCAGCAGTTACAACTGCTCATCATTTTTGCGGGCATGTTCGTGGCGGGCTATTGTATTGTTCATTATCTGCCGGAAGGGGTTGGGTTCACGGATGCATTGAAAGTAAGTGGTGCCTCAGGTAAGTTGAATGTGATCACAACCGGGATCTCTTCGGAAGGATTTAATTGGAAGGACCGGTACAATATCATCAGTGGTGTGATCGGAGGTTTTTTTCTGGCGCTGTCTTATTTTGGTACCGACCAATCGCAGGTGGGCCGTTATCTTACCGCCAAGGGCAATACCGAAAGTCGTATCGGGTTACTCATGAATGGCCTGGTGAAGGTTCCGATGCAGTTCCTGATCCTGTTATTGGGCGCCATGCTCTTCACTTTTTATCAGTTCAATTCTTCGCCGGTATTCTTCAATAAGGCCGTTGCTGAAAAAGCAATGACCACGGGTTACAAGGATTCGCTGGCGGGCATAGAGAAAAAATTCAACGAGCAGCAGCTGGTACAGCAACAACTGAGCAGGAATTATGTGATCGGGAAGAAAGAAAATTATAAGGACAGTCTTCGCGAAGGATCTGCGAAACTTTCTGCCATTCAGAAAGAATACAAGACCGTTCTGAAGAAGGCCCTGCCGGCTGATGATACCAGTGATACCAATTATATCTTTCTCAGGTTTGTGGTCGATTTTCTGCCCAAAGGCATCGTGGGTCTGCTGATCGCCATCATTTTCCTGGCCGCCTGGGGTTCAATAGCCGCGGCACTGAATTCACTGGCTTCCTGTACCATGATCGATTTTCATGTCCGCTTTCGCGGCTCTGCCTACGACAGTAATGATGCCGTAAAATGTGCCGACGAATACAGGCTGTCCAAATATTATACCTTAGGTTGGGGGATCTTCTGCATCGTCACCGCTGAATTCGCCACCGGTATGGGGAGCCTGATCGAGGCGGTGAATGTACTGGGATCGCTTTTCTATGGTGTGATACTCGGTATTTTCCTGGTTGCGTTCTACTGTAAAAAAGTAGGCGGTAATGCTGTTTTTATCGCCGCGGTCATCGGCGAGCTGGTGGTCATCGCTTTTTTCCTTCTGGACAAATACAATGTGATCGGCCTCGGGTTCCTCTGGCTCAATGTGGTAGGTGCCGTAGCAGTGGTATTACTGGCCTTATTGCTGCAGCTCTTTATGAAAAAGCAAGGGGTAGTCAGTAATTAACGCGTTGCGCTAGTAACCTCTTACTATAATTTCGGAGACACTCTGCGAAAACTCTGCTCCTCATGCTCTCTGCGGTGAAAAAGATCTAAAAAAAAGGCCTGTTGCTATTGTTCGGAATGTTATTCACCGCAGAGAACGCGAGAACAGGGAGTTTACGCAGAGGTTTTAATAGCACAACACGTTAGTAATTAGTAATTATTTCTTCTTGTAACACGGTTGTTCTCTTACCATCGGATCACTACGACTGATGATAGTGGAACAGCAGATCAATTACTAACTACTAATTCCTAACTGCTAATGGTTCCTCCACGGCCATTCCCTGTTGTTATATGACTTGATCAGGTAGGCGATCACTCCCAACCCGATCACCGTGATTCCGCCCATCATCATCTTATGCCCGGTTGAGAAAAAGATATACCCCCAGATCAGTATCGCCAATATCACAGGCAGGGGATAGAGAGGCATGCGCCAGGCAAAATGCGACCGTCCTTTTCGTTTTACCAGCCACATCAGTCCGATACCCTGCCCGATGAACTGTATCAGTATCCGCATAGCGAGAATGGCGTCGATCACATCTTTCAGTTTGAACAGGAGACTGAATACAAATGCGATGCCGCCGAGGAATAAGAGGGAGACGTGCGGAAAATGTTTGGTGGGGTGTAGTTTGGCAAAGATCTTAAAAAAAGCACCGTCGCTGGCGGCTGCAAAGGGGATGCGGCTGTAACCCAAAGTGGCCGAAAACACGGAAGCGAATGCTACCCAGAGGATCAGGATGGTGGCGATGGTGGCGGAAGTGGATCCCGACAGGTGTTGTACAAACTCACTCACCACGAACTTGCTTTTCTGGATCTGTTCAAGGGGCAACACGGAAGCCACACTGATATTCATCATGAGGTAGAGCACGGCGATCCCGGCTATGGAGATGAACATGCTTCGGGGGATGTTTTTTTGGGGTTGTACGATCTCTCCACCCAGATGGCATACATTGTAATAACCCAGGTAGCTGTATACGGATTTTACACTGGCAAAACCCAGTGCTGCGGCAAAAGCATGATCTACCTGTAAACCGTTATTGATCTGTTGAACCGGTTCGAGAAAATGCCCGTGGAACAGTCCGCCTCCGATGATCCACGACAACGTGACCAGTACGCCCACCCATAACAGTACGCTGATCTTTCCGATGGCTTCAATTTTACGGTACAGCAGTGCCACGATCAGTATCACCAGGCCTCCACTGACACATTTGCTTTGCCATTCTTCAAGATGGGTGATATACCCCGCATACTGCGCAAATCCGATGGCAGCCGAAGCAATTACCAGGGGTGCCTGTATCATGGTCTGCCACACAAACAGGAAACTCATCAGCTTGCCCCACCTGGGTCCGTAGCCCTCTTTTAAGAAGTTGTAACTGCCTCCGGCCAGCGGATAGGTAGCACCCAGCTGGCTCCAGATCATGGCATCAATGAATGAGAGAATGGCCCCCGCGACCCAGGCATATAAGAACCAGGGACCTTTCAGGGTCTCTGCCACCACGCTTAATACCACGAATGGGCCAATGCCCACCATATCGGTCATGTTAATGGCCGTAGCCTGTAAAAGGCTTATCTTTCTTTCCAGTTTTGGTTGCTCGCTCATGTGCTTGTGGGTATAAAACTATTTCTTTGTAAGCAGACTCATCCGTTATGCGTAAAAAGTTTTCAACAGTAGACTGGGCAAAAACTGCCAATATATACGAGGTCAATATCCGACAGTACACCGTAGAGGGTACATTCATGGCTTTCAGCAATCATTTGCCGCGGCTGCGCGCAATGGGGGTTGACATCCTCTGGTTCATGCCCATCACACCTATCAGTGCAAAAGAGAGGCTGGGTAGCCTGGGCAGTTATTATGCCTGCAGCAGTTACATGCGTGTGAGTCCTGAATTCGGTGACCTGAACGATTTCAAACACCTGGTACGGGAAGCCCATCTGTTGGGGTTTAAAGTGATCATCGACTGGGTGGCCAATCATACCGGCTGGGATCATGAATGGACCGTGTCTCATCCCGAATGGTATGTGACAGATGCACAGGGTGGTTTTACGGAACGAAACGGATGGCAGGATGTGATCGATCTCGACTACAGCAACAAAGCCATGCGTGAAGCCATGATCGAAGCCATGAAGTATTGGGTGGAGGAATGTAATATCGATGGTTTCCGTTGTGATATGGCACACCTGGTCACTTTGGATTTCTGGAAAGAAGCCAGAACTGCCTGCGATGCCATTAAACCACTGTTCTGGCTGGCAGAATGCGAAGAGACAAGCTACCATGATGTATTTGATGTTAGCTATGCCTGGAGCTGGATGCATGCTACAGGCAAACAGGCGAAGGGTGAAGCCAGTTTACACGATGTTCGCGAAGTATTACATGCGTATACGCAATATCCGGAAGGCGCCCGCAAACTGTTCTTCACTACCAATCATGATGAGAACAGTTGGAACGGTACCGAGTATGAGAAATATGGCAAAGCGGCCAAAGCCTGGGCCGTATTTACCGCTACCTGGGAGCGGGGCATGCCACTGATCTATAGTGGACAGGAAAGCCCCAACACCAAGCGGATAGAATTCTTTCACAAAGACCTGTTTGAATGGAAACACCCGCTGCAGCTGGAGAATTTTTACCGGGAACTGCTGCACCTGCACAAAACCAACCCGGCTGTTCAGGAAGGGGAGACTTTTATTCTTCCTTCGGCACATGATGACCAGCTGATGACCTTCCTGCGCCGCAGAAATGAAGCGGTGGTGCTTGTTTTGCTCAACGTATCCAACCAGGATCGTTTACAGGTGTCTGTGCAGCATGAATGGCTCAGCGGCAAATTCAGAAATATCTTCACCGGCCTGGAATTCTACTTTACCGGATCAGAAAGTTTTGAACTTCAGTCCGGCGAATACTTTGTATACGAAAAGATAAGTTGACCTGCCCACAAAAATAAAGCGGCGGTCTCCCAGAAACCGCCGCCTAAAAAAACATTCTATCATTCACTCATTCAATCATTGAGTCCTAATCCACATCACTCAGATCCAACGGATACGGGTAAGTGCTTTCAAATCCGGGATAAACCCCTTCGATCTTCACTTTTCTTCCTTTGTTGATAGAGAGGATCTTGTCCAGCTCATTTACGCTCTTGATCTCCTGGTCGTTCACGCTGGTGATGATGAAACCTTCCTGCATCCTTGTTTTCTTCAATAAGCCATCGCCGATCTTTTTCACCAGTACGCCGCCGTTGATCTGGTTGGCTGCGGCTGTTTTACTGTCGATGGCAACCAGTTCAGCACCCAGTTTCTCCAGGATGCCGGTAGTTTTTACGATATCTGTTGTGCCAGCCTTGTTTTTCAGGGTCAGCGTTACCGTATTTTCTTTACCGCCGCGGAGATAAGTGAGTGAAATTTTATCACCGGGTTTGTAACGGGTAACCTGCTCCTGCAGTTCAGGACCGGTAGTCACTTCCTTACCGTTGATCTTGGTCACCACGTCACCTTTCTTGATACCGGCAGCTGCGGCAGCGCCATCAGCAGGCACGTCGGTCACGTAAACACCTTCTCCTTCTTTATATCCGGCGCCAAGTTCTTTTTTCTGTTCATCGGTCAGGTTCTCTTTCGGATACTGGATACCGATGAAAGCCCGCTGCACCGCACCGAATTTTACAATATCGGTCACGATCTTCTTCACCATGTTCACCGGAATGGCGTACGAGTAACCTGCGTAAGATCCGGTAGGGGAGGCAATAGCGGAGTTGATACCGATCAGTTCACCATTGGTATTGATCAGGGCACCACCGCTGTTACCTGGGTTTACCGCCGCATCGGTCTGTATAAAGGATTCGATGGCCGTATTGCTTTGCCTGTCGTTGATACCGATGGACCTGGATTTGGCACTCACGATACCCGCTGTGACCGTTACATCCAGTGTAAGCGGGTAGCCGATGGCCAGTACCCATTGGCCCAGTTTGGTATCATCGCTGTTTCCGTATACGAGGTAGGGCAGGCCCTTGCCTTCGATCTTGATCACTGCCAGGTCACTGCTGGGGTCGGTGCCCACCAAAGTGGCTTTGTATGTTTTTTTATTGGAGAGGGTCACGTTGATGTCGTCGGCACCATCCACCACGTGGTTATTGGTAACGATGTACCCGTCATCGGTGATGATGACACCGCTGCCGCTGGCACGTTGTTCGGGTATGATACGGGGGCCGCCGCCAAAGAAATCGCCAAAATCATCCCCGAACAGGTCGGAAAAAGGGTTGGAAAAACGCTGGCGGGCAGAAGTGCTTACCTGTTTGGCTTTTGTTTTTGTTTTGATATGCACGACTGCAGGGGTGGCAGTGGTTGCCGCCGGGGTAAAATCAATGGCACCTGCCGGGGCATTGTTATTGCCAAAAAAACCGGCATAATTTACAGGCAGTTTCCCAGCTTCCTGGATACCTGCGGTCTGGTGTTCCACAAATTTTCCATAGCCCCATACACTCATGACAGCAGTGCTGGCACTGATGGCCACTACGGCTACAATGTTCTTGAGGTTCATATTCATGTTACGGCTCTTTTTGGGTTAATATTTCAAATTCTATGCCTTTCTGATAGCAAATAAACGAACCTGTTTAATTGACAGGTCACCGGTTTCACCATTTAACAAATGTTTTACGGCAATCCTCGTAGATGGGCCGTCCGCTGCATCGCGGGTGAGTCGTGAGTCGTCAGTAGTGAGTGGTCAGTAGGCAGGTCTGCACGGCCCCATATCCTGATACCCCACTCACTACTCACTACTCACTACTGACGCCCCCAATCCCATCAGAAATGCCATCGTATCCACCCCGTCCGCATAATCCGTTAATCCCGGGCTCTGGGCCTTGCCAAAAGGCAGGTAACCGTGGCCAACGATGCACTGGATATCGTGGTTGTTCTCCAGGTTCCGGGCCAGTTCTGCTGTGTTTTCGTAAAACTGGTAATGCAGCTGGCTTACGGGCGAAAAGGGGGAGCTGTTCTCTGTCATCACCACGGTATCGTTGTTCATATAGTATTTGTTACCCATGATCAGCAGGGCCAGGTGGTAATCGTAGTTGTGTTTGTATTTATGGAATTCCATAAAATGCCCGTACTGCCTGAGCGTATCCAGGAGGGGCAGGAAATCGTAGTCTTTGGGAACGAACAGTTGGGTAATATTCCGGCAGCCCAGGCCAAAATAGAGCTGGATGTCTTCCGAAAGGGCTTCCAGTTCTGCAGGGGTCTCGGTGCCGTCCAGTACGGCCACCGAAGTGCGGTTGCGGCGAATGATATGGGGGTATTTGCCGAAATAGTAGTCAAAATACCGGCCTGAATTGTTGCTTCCGGTGGCGATATAGGCATCGCAGCCGGTCAGTCTTTCCGCAAAGCAAACTTCATCCTGGATGGTCACATCCCACTCATACAGCTTTTTTATCAGGTGTTTGATCAGGATATCGTCTTTTGAGGAGGTCTTGATGGTGGCCACATGACCACTAACAAATACGCACAGAAAATCGTGAAAGCCCACCAGTGGTATGTTCCCGGCCATGACGATGCCGATATTTTGGGGTTTGGCCTGTTTTTCAGGTACCCCGTAGCCGGCTGCCCAGTTCTGTAAAAATGACGGGTTCAGGAATTGCCTGGCTATGTTTTCGGTGGCCCGGTTGATAAATTCAGGGATGAACCACTGGTTTTCCCGGTAAGCCCGGGCTTTTACTTCCTCCCATTCTTCCGAGGGTTCCAGCAGATACCGGCCCAAACGGTCCAGTAAGATAATTCGTTCTTGTAAAGTCATTTATCAGCCGTATTTTTGATATGCAAATGTAGAATCACTAACTCAACAAACCCATTTTGTATGGCTATCAAAATTACAGAAGAGTGTATCAACTGCGGAGCCTGCGAGCCCGAATGTCCCAACAACGCTATTTATGAAGGTGGTGTTGAATGGTCTATCTCTGATGGAACCACTGTAAAAGGCGATTTCACCCTGTTAGACGGAACAGTCGTAACAACTGATCAGCGTTTTGCACCGATCAGCGTAGACACGTATTACATTACACCCAACAAATGCACCGAGTGCCAGGGCTTCCATGAAGAACCCCAGTGCGCTGCTGTTTGCCCGGTAGATTGCTGTGTACCGGATGAAATGTACCGCGAAACCGTAGAGTCGCTGCTTGAAAAGAAAGGCAGACTGCACATCTAATGCACATCCAATGTGCGAAACTTTAGCACCAAAAACTTGCAAAAAGCCTGTGGCTGGTGTATCTTAGAGTTGTTAATCGCAGTATTAATAATTGTTGCCTTCAACGGTAACAACCAGTAACGGCGGGTGATATTTCCCGTCAACGTGAGGTGAAGAGACAGGCCGTTTCTTCACCTTTTTGTTTCCCCTTCCCATAATCCCCATTCACTCATTCACTCATCCACTCATTCTCTCATTCTCTCATTCTCTCATTCTCTCAATGCCCCATCCGTCCTATATTTGTTTCACAAAAACCTGATATGAAAAAAAAGATCGCCCTGGTGACAGGTGGATTAAGCGGAGAAGCACAGATCAGTTACAAGAGTGCTGTTACTGTAGGTAATAACGTAGATAGAGAGAAGTTCGATGTATACCGTATCGATATCAATCCCGAAGGCTGGTGGTATGAGCCCGTGAACGGCGAACGTTCCAAAGTGAACCGGGATGATTTTTCTGTTACCGATAACGGCTCCACCATACATTTTGATGCCGTATTACTTTGTATCCACGGTACGCCCGGCGAGGATGGAAAACTGCAGGGTTATTTTGATATGCTCAAACTGCCTTACACCAGTTGCGATGCTGCCACATCCGCACTTACTTTCAATAAACGCTATACCGTTGCCGTAGCTGCTTTTGGCGGTATCCATGTGGCAAGATCCCTGCACCTGTTCAAACATACACCCATCGCCCCGGAAGTGATACTGTCACAGTTGACACTGCCCGTATTCGTGAAACCCAATAACGGGGGAAGCAGTATCGGTATGAGCAAAGTGAATGAAGCCGCTGAACTGGCACCTGCACTGGCCAAGGCTTTTCAGGAAGATGACCAGGTACTGGTGGAAGAATTCATCAGCGGCCGCGAATTCACCATCGGGGTTTTCAAGAACAAGGGCGAGATCATGGTATTGCCCATCACAGAGATCGAGACCCATAATGAGTTCTTTGATTTTGAGGCCAAATACCAGGGAAAAAGTAAGGAGACCACACCGGCTCTCATAGATGAAGACATGAAGGCACAGCTGGAAGCCGCTGCCAAACGGGTATACGAAGTACTGAATTGCCGAGGGGTGGTGCGGATCGATTTTATTTATAATACCGCCACCTCACAGCCCTATATGCTGGAAGTGAATACGGTGCCTGGTCAGAGCGAAGCCAGTGTGATCCCTCAGCAGGTGCGGGCCATGGGCTGGTCGCTGAAAGATTTCTATTCCGCAGTGATCGAACAGGCGTTTCGTTAATTTTTAGATTTCGTCACGGTTAACCGGAACGGAAATTTTGGAATTGCCTTATCTTTCTTAAAATTTCCGTTCTTCCAATCCACAATTCCAATATGGGTATCATACATAAATACATCACATCGAAGCCGCTTTGGGTGAATATGCTGGCCGGACTGGGCATCATTGTGATACTGGTATTGCTGTTCTTTGCGTCACTCTCATGGCTGACAGGTTATGGCAAGAATGAGAAAGTGCCTGCTGTTACCGGGCAGAACGCCATGGCGGCGCAAAAGATCCTGGAAGACCGCGGGTTTGATGTGGTGATACAGGATTCGGTCTATATTGATACAGTGGCCAAACAGGCGGTCATACGCCAATCGCCCGAAGCAGATGCGATGGTGAAACATGGTCGTACCATTTACCTGACCATTAACCGGACCATACCGCCACAGGTGGAAATGCCGAACCTGGCCGGATTCTCCGTAAAAAGCGCAGAAATGTACCTGCAGAGCCTGGGACTGAAAATGGGGGAGATCAGTTACAAGCCCGATATCGCACGTAATGCGGTACTGGAACAACTGTTCAATGGCTCGACCATCAAACCGGGCACCCGCATACCGATCGGTTCCGTCATCAGTTTCGTCCTGGGCAGTGGCATGGGCGGAGGAGAAATGGATGTGCCGGATATTGTGGGGATGACGCTGGAAGAAGCCCGTAATTATCTGTCCACCCTCAGCATCAATATCGGTTCCATTGTGGCCATGGGGCCCATCAAGGACTCTGCCGGTTCCTTTGTGGTAAGGCAGATGCCGGATGTACTCACCGATTCGATCGGTACGGATGGCTTGCGGATACCCAATAAAATGCGGCAGGGACAGGTGATCGACCTGTATATCGGAACCACGGCACCATCAAAAGATACCGCTACGGTGGCTCATTAAGAATGATCATAGAACCCTTTAATACCCAACAACACATGCAAACCATTACCGTTGAAGAACTGAAAGCCAAGATTGATGCAGGTGAACCCTTACACCTGGTGGACGTACGTGAACCACACGAACATTCCGAATTCAATATCGGCGGTTTATTGTTGCCACTAGGCAAAGTTCAGACCATGCAGGTAGATGAGATCGATGACCTGAAAGAAGATACTGTATACGTATACTGCCGCAGTGGTAACCGCAGCGGACAAGCCTGTCTGATCCTCGAGACCATGGGTTTCAAAAACCTGGTGAACGTAACCGGCGGTATGCTGGCCTGGCAGGAAAGGATCGGGAAATAGTTTAGCAGAATCATGAACAGAAGAACAAGGAACAGATGAATGATGAAGGCATATTTACTTCATCACTCATCTGTTCCTTGTTCATAATTCATCTGTTCTTAGAGTTTGATATTCACCCCCAGCATATAATTCGTTCCGGCCATCGGGTAATAGCCATTATCGGTAGATAGGGTGTTGTTATAGATATAACTGTACGTGTATCCGTTGGGTTCATATTTTTTGCTGAAGAGGTTGTTCACCTGTCCGATCAGGTTCCATTCCTTGAACAGCAGTTTCTTGATGGTATAAGAAGCGCGTACGTTCTGTACAAAATAGGCATTCAGTTTACGGTTCTCTGCCTGGCTGTTGTCCATATACTGTTTACCTACATATTTACTGATCAAACTGAACTCGAAAGAACGTACGGGAAGCAGGTTAATGGTGGCACCACCCACTACCGCAGGCGAGAAGGAGATATTGGTGTTCCTGTGTGCTACCGCATTCTGATCGCCGGTATCCCAGTTGTCTATGTACTCTACAAAAGAAGCGATCTTATTTTTACTGATGGCGAGGTTGGCTGACAGATTGATCCAAGGCGACAGCACCACACCGGCCTGTAATTCCACCCCCAGGCGGTAACTGTGTGGAATGTTGATGCGGGTATAAGAACCCACATCATTGATCTGTCCGGTCAGCACCAGTTGGTTGTAATAATACATGTAATAGATATTGGCCCCGGCATGAAAACGGCTGTTCCTTTTTTCAACGCCCAACTCCAGGTCGTGCAGGGTTTCGGCCTTTGGCTGACTTTTTACACCTGCCTGGAAATCGTCGCGGTTGGGTTCCTTATGCGCCAGTGCATAACTGAAAAATGCCTGCCAGCCGTTGTTGGTATAGGTGATACCTGCTTTGGGATTCAGGAAGTTGAAACTCCTGTTCACGAACAGGGTGGGACTTCCCTGGAAGCCCCTCATATCATGTGATACGTGGCGATACTGCAGGTCGGCAAAACTTACCCAATGTGTGCCCAGCTGGTGCTGCCATTTGGTATAGATGTTCAGGTCCTTTTTGGTAGCGGGGTACTGGTAATAACGGTAGTCTGCTGAAACGCTTCCGGTTTGTAACCAGGGTAAAGTGCCATAGTGTTTGCCATCGTATTTTGTCCATCCACCGCCAATGGTCACTTCGTCCTTGCTGTTCTTGTATTGCAGTGAGAAGATCTGGCCGTAGAAGTAATTATCCAGCCAGCGTTGTCTTACCAGGTCCGTCTGGGTGATGGTGGTTCCGCCGGCCACCACATCGGGCAAACCATATTTGGCAAAAGCCTGGTCTGCCTTGTATTCCTCATAATATCCTTTCCCCCTTGTTAAAAATGCAGCCGTGTTGAACGACCATTTACTGTTGATGGAATGGTTGAAGAACAACTGGTAATGGGTTTGGGTGTAATTGTCGGTCTGATTTTCGTAAGGGCTGCCAGGCTTTTCAGTGCCGGCCGGGTTATTGGTCCGGTCAGTATTCAGCAAACTTTCCGCTACGCCGTACCAGGCCTGGTAGGTTTTTTCTTTACCTGAAAAGATATTCAGGCGCAGAGAAGATTTTTTGGTGAGGTAAGCGGTACTTAGATAAAAAGATTTCAGGTCACTGGTGGCACGCTGAATATAACCGTCGCTGCTGATCCGGCTTAACCGGGCATCTACCGTAAAATGTCCATCTATCAGCCCGGTTCCGGATTTCAGGGTATTTTTCCAGGTGTTGAAAGAGCCGAAACTGTTGTTCAGCTCACTGTAGGCTTTTTCATTGTATTCGTTGGTGGCCAGGTTGATGGTACCACCGAACGCGCCGGCACCGTTGGAAGAAGTGCCTACCCCGCGCTGAACCTGTATGCTGTTCACGGATGAGGCAAAATCGGGGAGATCCACAAAATACGTACCCATACTTTCCGCATCATTATAGGGGATCCCGTTCAGGGTCACGTTCACCCGGGTGGCGTCGCTTCCGCGGATGCGGATGCCGGTATACCCCACACCATTGCCTGCGTCGGAATTGATCACAACCGAAGGGGTCTGGTCTAAGAGGAACGGGATATCCTGTCCCAGGTTGTTCCGGGTGATCTGTTCCTTGCTCAGGTTGGCTTTTGCGAAGGGCGCCCGGTCTGAGGCCCTCAGCGATTTCACTTCCAGCGGCTGCAGGTACAGGCTGGTAGCGGTCAGGCGGATAGAAAGGTTGAGGTCTGCAGTGGTCACTTTGATGGTCTCACTGTATACGGAAAATCCAAGGCTGTTCACGGTCAGTTCAAACTGGCCTGCTTCGGTCCTGTCGAAAACGAACTGGCCTTTTTCATTGGTGAGGGTTTGCCGGTTACCCAGCCTTACGGATGCCCCGGCAACAGGGGTCTGTGCATTGTTTTCTGTAACGGTGCCCTGTACCAGGCGTTTACCGGTTTGTGCAACACTGATGAAGGTTACCAATGCCAACATCATTGTTCCCAAAAACTTTTTCATGTTTTTTACTTTAAAAAGTTAATAATGGGAACAGGGAATAGCTAACGGAGAGGTACGAAAGAAGTGTACGCCTTCCCTTCGCAGGAATTACCCTGTTCAGGTTCAACGGGTATTATCTCAGCCGGCATGTTATGCGTGCACACATAACTGACAGCACCCCGAGGAATGATCCGGCACAAAAATAAGGGTTCGGGAAATCTTCTGCAACTGTAACTTTATTGGACCAACATCGTTACATAGAAAAAATACCCCGATGAAGAGAATCTATATCGTTTTATGCATGCTGCTCGGCCTTTCTCAGTCCTGGGCGCAGAACGAAAAGAACCTGGTAGTGGATGCCAATGCCGAAGTGCGTAATATCAGTGGTTTTAATGCCATTGAGGTGTCCGGCGCCATCGATCTGTATATTTCCCAGGGCAATACCGAAGCGGTGGCCGTGAGCGCCAGCAGTGACGAGATCCGGTCGCGTATCCGTACCGAGAACCGTTCCGGTACCCTGCATATCTATTTCGATGGCAAGGGCCTGAACTGGAAGGTCTGGGGTAACAATAAGATGAAGGCCTATGTAACCTATAAACAGCTGGGTAAACTGGAAGCTTCGGGAGCTTGTAATGTAAAGGCGACCGACCCCATACGACAGGCCGAACTGAAAATGGAGATGTCAGGTGCCAGCGATTTCAGCGGGGAAGTGGTGGTGGATAGGCTCCGTCTGGGCGCCAGCGGTGCCTCCAATATCAGGGTTTCCGGAAAAGCCGCCGACCTGGTGGTAGAAGCTTCAGGAGCCTGCAATATCAAAGCCTATGAGCTGGTATCAGATAATTGTAAAATTGATGCAAGTGGGGCATCCAATATCCGCATTACGGTGAACAAAGAACTCAATGCAGTGGCCAGTGGGGGCAGTACCATTTTTTATAAAGGAACCGGCCTGATCAGGGATATCAGCAGCAGCGGAGGAGCCGCCATCAAAAAGAGATCAGACGATTAATTGAATATTTATTTGGTAGCTACCGTTCGCGCCCCTACCTTTGCACTCCTAAATCGCGAGGTAGAGCAGCGGTAGCTCGTCGGGCTCATAACCCGAAGGTCGGAGGTTCGATCCCTTCCCTCGCAACAAAAATGCGTAATAAATTGCCAATCAATTTATTACGCATTTTATTTTTATTAAACCGGGCACAAACCGGGCATAACTTTTTTATTTTTTTCTAAGCTTTTCTACTTTTTTTAGAGTAATTATTTTTAAGTAGACATTTATTGAAAATTTTCAATTGACGCACTGCGAAAAATCCCCAGTTTTTAGCAGAAAAAAGGTCATTTTTCATATAAAAAGGCTTCAGGAAATGTTCCGAACGTATACCTCGAAACATTGTAGTTGTTAATACCTTCTTTCATCAATTAAAAGTAAATTAACGATCATGAAAAGAAAATATATTATCCTTTTGTGTTTGATTATTTCACTGAAATCATTTGCACAAGGAATTGAAAAAGAATCCGCTCAAAGTCTTTATGTTGAAATGTATAGAGATACAATGCCTCTTGGTAGTGCTACTGGTTTTATAATTAAATCCAAAACAAGAAGCTATTTCATAACAAACTATCATGTTGTAACTAATAAAAACCCTAGAAATGATCAATGGTTACATTCAAGTTTGCCTATCTCACCAAATAGGTTGTTGATACTACATAATGGGAAAAAACTTGGTGAACATGTTGTGAAAGTTGAGCCTCTATACAATTTAAAGGGAAATACTTTGTGGAATCAGTATACCATCAATAATGAAATTGTAGATGTAGTTGCATTACCATTAACAGACACTTCCGGTGTCACAATTTATGATGTTCAGTATAAAAGTAATTTAGATACCATGATCGCAATAGCTCCAACTTCCCAAGTTTTCATATTGGGGTTCCCATTGGGCATACGTAGTGCATCTGAATTCCCTATTTGGAAAACGGGTACTATTGCTTCAGAACCTGAAATTAATCAAGAAAAAAAACCTATTATTTGGGTAGATGCTTCTACATTCCCAGGAATGTCTGGTTCTCCTGTTTATATTATGGGAAATCAGCTTGCTGGAAGGAATGGAGGTATGATGATGTTTAGTAATCGAGTTTCCGTTTTTTTGGGTGTATTCTCTCATGCTCAATCTCAAAATGTTTATGGGGCTATGTGGAAGGCTAGTTATTTAAGAACATTGTTTGATAAGCTTCCATAGCTAAAATGTCGAGTTTAATCGTTAACTTCGCATTCTCTTAGTTTTTTGCAAGGCATAAAACCGGGCATAGATCTTAAAAAATATTATAAATATCGAATTAGTAAACTGCGGAAACAGTTGGCTATCAGCGAGGTGTACGGAAAGAACGTTCGGGTTTCATTCCCTTCCCTCGCAACAAAATAAACCAGGCCTCGCTATGAGGCCTTTGTTTATGTGTAAGGTTTGTATTTAGCATTCATTTTCTTCCAAAGACATCATAGCAGGAAGGAAATCATAAATCTGGCTTGTAAAAAGGCCATTAATTAAGAACAGGTGTAAAAGCCCGTTCATGAAAAGCCAGAAAAGGCTTTTTATTCGGCTGGAGGCTACTCTGGATACTGAATGACAGATACCGTAACATCGGTACCATACTGGCAGGAAGTTCATGTTGTCATGAATGTCTGATTTGCCATCCCGTTCATTTTCCAGGGTATTATCATCAACAAATTATAGGGTCCCGGACTAACCGGATATTCCCGTGCATACAATATGAAAGCAGGATTCGTTAACATATTTGGTCGCCCCAATGCGGGTAAAAGCACACTGCTCAATGCATTGATCGGTGAAAAAATGGCCATTGTATCGCCCAAGGTGCAGACCACGCGCCACCGCATCAAAGCGTTCCTGAACAAACCCGGCGAATACCAGGTGATCTTCTCGGATACACCGGGTATCATCGATCCCAAATACAAGCTGCACGAACGGATGATGGATTCGGTAAAAAGTGCATTGGAAGATGCCGACCTGGCCCTGTTGCTGGTAGACGCCAATGAGAATCTGGAAGAAGTGGATGCCATCTTCCAATCGCTGCGTTTGAAAGTGCCGGCGATCGTTGTGCTGAATAAGATCGACGAAGCGGCCAACGGTAAGATCGCCCTGGCGGAAGCTTTTTTTGCCGGTAAATCCTATTGCAAACAGCTGGTGAAGATCTCTGCCCTGCAGAAAATACACCTGCATAAACTGCTGGATGCCATACTGGCGCTGTTGCCCGAAGGCATGCCCTTCTACAGCGAAGATGACCTGAGCGACCTGCCCATGAAATTCTTTGTGGGGGAGCTGATCCGTGAAAAGATCTACCAGCTCTTCGGTGATGAGATCCCGTATCATACGGCGGTCATGGTGAATGAATTCAAGGAAAAGGAGTCACTGGTAAAGATCCAGGCAGATATCATCGTGAACCGCGAGACACAGAAAGCCATCATCATTGGCGACAGAGGCAGCATGATCAAACAGATCGGAACCATGGCCAGGAAAGATATAGAGGCATTCATACAACAGAAAGTATTCCTGGAACTGTTCGTGAAAGTGAGGCCGAAATGGAGAGACAATGAACAGCAACTGAAGGAATACGGGTACAAATAATTAGAAATTAGTAATGATCAATTACTAATTGGGTTCAATATGGGGGTATCGATTTTTTGATTTTAATACAGCAAGTATGAGTTATACAGTAGCTATTGTGGGAAGGCCCAATGTGGGGAAGAGTACCTTATTCAACCGTTTCCTGGAGAACCGGAAAGCGATCGTGGATGATGTGAGCGGTGTTACGCGCGACCGCCAGTACGGACTGGCCGATTGGAACGGAAAAGTGTTCAATCTGGTGGATACCGGTGGGTTTGTGCCTTCGAGCGATGATATTTTTGAGACCGAGATCCGCAAACAGGTGCGTATTGCCCTGGAAGAGGCGGACGCCATCATTTTCATGGTGGATGTGGCCACCGGCATTACCGACCTGGACGATGCCATGGCCGATATGCTTCGCCGCACCAAAAAACCGGTATATGTGGTGGTGAACAAAGTGGATAACGGTACCCGCGAACTGGAAGCCACAGAATTCTATTCACTGGGCTTTGAAAACAATTTCTTCATCAGTAGTATTTCGGGCAGTGGCACAGGAGAATTGCTGGACGCCATCACCGAACCCATCACCGCCGAAGATGTGGAAGAAGCCAAAAAAGAAAGCGATTTGCCCAAATTCGCCATCATCGGCCAGCCCAACGTGGGAAAATCCTCCCTGCTCAATGCACTCATTGGCCAGGAACGGACCATTGTGAGCGATATATCAGGCACTACCCGCGACAGTATCCATACCCATTATAACCTCTTCCAGAAAGAGTTCATGCTGATCGATACGGCCGGTATCCGGAAAAAGAACAAGGAAAAGGAAGACCTTGAGTTCTATTCCATCATCCGGGCCATCAAAGCCATCGATGAGGCAGATGTGTGTTTACTGGTACTGGATGCAGATAAAGGGATCACAGCCCAGGATCTCAGTATTTTCAGCCTGGCCGTTCGTAAGGGCAAGGGGGTAGTGGTGCTGGTGAACAAGTGGGACCTGGTGGCCAAAGAGACCAATACCGCCCGGGACTACGAGAAAGTACTGAAACAGAAACTGGCCCCGTTCAACGACGTACCCATCCTGTTCATCTCGGTAAAGGAGAAGACCCGTATTTTCAAAGCCATTGAAATGGCCCTGGAAGTATATGAGAACCGCCAGCGCAAAGTACCTACCGCCAAACTGAACGAAGCCATGTTGGCAGCCGTTGCAGCTTACCATGCGCCTGTGGTGAGAGGAAATTCAATAAAAATCAAATATGTTACCCAATTGCCTACCGTGGTGCCATCTTTTGCCTTTTTCACGAATTATCCCGATGATATCAAAACACCCTATAAAAACTACCTGGAGAACCAGTTAAGGCAGAAATTCAACTTCCGGGGGGTGCCCATCAGGATATTTTTCAGAAAAAAATAAAAAATATGTGTTAAAATTTGCAAGATTCGATCCGTTCGCTATCTTTGCCGCCATTAAAAACTCAAAAAACACAAGTACAATGAAAAAAGTATTCGCAATCTTAGCAGTAGCCGGCTTCATGGCTGCTTGTAACTCTGGTGAAAACAAAGCTGCAGCAACTGATACCGCCGCTACTACTGTTGATACTGCTGCTAAAGCTGCTATGGACACTACTGCCGTAGCTGACACCACTAAAGCTGCAGCTGATACTACTAAAAAGTAATACGTAATTCAAGTATTTGGTTACTGAATATTACTTCTTGCAAGAAGGTCCTCCCGGTTTCCGGGAGGATTTTTTTTGTCCGGATGTGCCAAAATCACCGGTTTGGGGCTACTGGCATCAATATTGACTTTATTTTCACCTAATAGATTTTATGGAAGGCTGTAATGGCCGAGTGACATTTTGACCCTAGAACCATGAGTAAGATGAAAGAAAAATTGTTTTTCCGTTCAGATGAGGATACTGATTTCATGCCGATCATCCCGATCCATGAGAATGAGACGGAACAGGACAAGAACCTGGTGATCCCTGACAGTTTGCCCATTCTGCCATTGCGCAATACCGTGCTCTTTCCCGGCGTGGTATTACCCATTACGGTGGGGCGCGACAAGAGCATCAAGGCTGTGAACGATGCATATAAACTGGATAAACTGATCGGGGTGGTAGCCCAGAAAGATGCCAATGTAGAGGAACCGGAGCCTAAGGACCTGTGTAAGATCGGTACGGTGGCAAGGATCGTGAAACTGATCAAAATGCCGGATGGTGGCACCACCATCATCATACAGGGTAAAAAAAGGTTCGAACTGCTGGAAATGACCAGCGAGGATCCTTATTTCAAGGCTTCTGTTCAGGCTTTAGCGGATGATGAAGTGCCTGCCAACGAGGATTTTGATGCGTATGTCAGCAGTATCAAGGACCTGGCTACGCAGATCATACAGTTATCGCCCAACCTGCCTACGGAAGCGTCCATTATCCTGAAGAATATCGAGAACCCCGCCTTCCTGATCAATTTCGTGAGCAGCAACCTGAACAGTGACCTTACTGAAAAACAGGCTTTGCTGGAGATCAACGATGTACACCAGCGGGCAGAGCGTTTGATCTTTATCCTGCAGCGGGAACTGCAGTTTGCGGAGCTGAAGGATAAGGTGACCAATAAAACGCGTACCGAGATCGACAAGCAGCAGCGTGATTACTTTCTGCAGCAGCAGCTGAAGAGCATCAAGGATGAGCTGGGCGGCGATACCAATGAACGCGAGATCAATGAAATGAAGAAGAAGGCCGAGGGCAAAAAATGGCCCGAAGCTGCGAAGAACCTGTTCAAGAGCGGGATCGAGAAACTGGAAAGGATGCATCCCACCACACCCGATTATTCTGTGGTGTACAACCATCTTGACCTGATGCTGGACCTGCCCTGGGAAGATTATACATCTGATAATTACGACCTGAGGAATGCCAAAAAAGTGCTGGATGCGGACCATTATGGCATGACCAAGATCAAGAGCCGGATACTGGAATACCTGGCTGTGCTGAAACTCAAAGGCGATATGCGCAGCCCGATCCTTTGTTTCCTGGGTCCTCCCGGAATCGGTAAGACCTCGCTTGGGCGCTCCATTGCACATGCGATCGGGCGTAAATATGTTCGGGTGAGCCTGGGTGGACTGCATGATGAAAGTGAGATCCGTGGTCACCGGAAAACCTATATTGGCGCCATGCCGGGCCGGATCATCCAGAATATCCGCAAATGCAAATCATCCAATCCGGTGATGATCCTTGACGAGATCGATAAGATCGGAAGCGATATGCGTGGCGACCCCTCTTCAGCCTTGCTGGAAGTGCTGGATCCGGAACAGAATCATACTTTTTATGATAATTACCTGGAGCTGGAATATGACCTGAGCAAAGTGCTCTTCATTGCCACGGCCAATAATCTCCAGAACATACAACCCGCTTTGCGCGACAGGCTCGAGATCATTGACCTGAGCGGCTATGCAGTGGAAGAGAAGGTGGAAATCGCCAAACGCCACTTACTGCCCAAGCAGAAAGAGGCGCATGGTCTGGCCAAAGTGAATTTCAAGATCAGCGATAAAGTACTGGAAAAGATCATCGAACAATATACCCGCGAAAGCGGTGTGCGGGAGCTGGACAGGCAACTGGCCAGCATCATGCGTTACCAGGCCAAGGAACTGGCCATGAAGGATAAGGTGAAGTCTACGGTCACCGCACAGGATGTTGAGAAGATACTGGGACAATCGCGTTATAGTAACGAGATCTACAAAACAGCCAATATGCCGGGTGTGGCGGTAGGTCTTGCCTGGACTTATGTAGGGGGCGATATCCTTTTCATAGAGACAATACTGGGCGAAGGAAAAGGTGAGTTGAAGTTGACCGGTAACCTGGGTAATGTAATGAAAGAAAGCGCCACTACGGCCCTGAGTTACCTGCAGGCCAATGCCAAGAAGCTGGGTGTTGATCCGGAGATCTTCTCTAAGAAGAATATCCATATTCACGTGCCGGAAGGTGCTGTTCCCAAAGACGGGCCCAGTGCAGGTATTACCATGCTGACCTCCCTCACTTCCGCCTTCACCGGTAGAAAGGTGAAACCTTTCCTGGCTATGACGGGTGAGATCACCCTCCGCGGGCAGGTATTGCCGGTAGGGGGTATCAAAGAAAAGATCCTGGCGGCAAAAAGGGCAGGTCTGAAGGAGATCATCCTTTGCTGGCAGAATGAGAAGGATGTGAATGAGATCGAAAGCAGCTTCATCAAAGGCGTTCAGTTCCATTACGTAAAAACCATGCAGCAGGTGATCGACCTGGCCCTGGTATAAAATTGCCCGGATCAACAGAACCCAATGCCGGAAAATTTGTTAAGACACCCGGCGCTCCTTCATGGCGCCGGTTATAAGGATAATATCCCCCACCTTGTGGGGGATTTTTTTGCCCGCAGGATACAGCCTTCTTGCCTTAGATTTACAGACAATTCAGCAGATGCGTTTTTTCCTTTTCTTATTGGCAATGGTCGTTGCAGGATGGCTGCCGGCACAGACGCTGGGAGGGAATGCCGTATTCAATTTTGTATCTCAGCCCAATAACGCCCTGGTATCTGCCCTGGGTGGGTATAATATTTCAGCGATCGGTAACGAGGTGGGTATGGCCTTCCAAAACCCGGCCCTGCTTCGCAATAAGATGCACCAGCAGGCGGGCGCCTCGTTCAACTCTTTTCTGGCTGGCATCCGTAATTACAGTCTCACCAGTGCCTGGCACCTGCCCGAAGCCCGAACCAATATTGCAGCTGGGGCCAATTATTTTGATTACGGAACCCTGGCACAAACCGATGCCTCAGGCATCGTGATGGGCAGTTTCCGCCCTGTTGATTATGTGGTGCAGGTCATGGCCAGCCGGCAGTACAAGGAACGTTTCTGGTATGGGCTTACGATGAAGTACCTCAATTCCAACTATGGCCAGTACCGGTCCTCTGGTATTGCATTCGATTTTGGGCTGAGTTATTATGATACCTTGAACGGGTTGCAGGTGAGCCTGGTGGCTAAAAACATGGGTACCCAGTTGAAGGCCTATGATGGCAGCAATCGAAAGGAAGAACTGCCTTTTGACCTGCAACTGGGTATTACCAAACGGCTGGAGCATGCGCCTTTTCAGTTCTCGGTAACAGCGCATCATTTACAGCAGTTGAATACGTATTATAACGATACCAGTTTCCGGGCTTCGGAAGGAGAACTGGGATATACCGGAAAAAACACCCTGCAAAAAATATTCTCACACATCGTATTCTCTGCACAGGTGTTCCTGCACGAGAAACTGGAAGTGGATGCCGGTTTCAACTTCCAGCGCAGGCAGGACCTGAACGCCTATCAACTGACCAGCGGACTGAATGGATTTACGCTCGGTACCGGGGTATTTTTACGGAAAATACATATCCGGTATGCCACCGGTTTTTACCAGAGCCATCTGTTTCACCAGTTCTCGCTCAATTTTAACTGGAACGGGCGCGACATGTAAAACAGCCGGGGCTTACCTGCCTGTTCCTGTTTTTTTAGGCGGCATCAGCACTGCGGGCTTCTTAGGTGTTACAGCAGGAGGTACCTGATTCTTTTCTCCGGTTTTTTTGGGATCTTTTTCTTTGGGATCCGTAGTTGGGGTGGTGACAGGTTTTACCAGTGTTTTGCCTCCTTCCAGCTGCGATTCAGGAATGATATCTTCCACCTTGATGTCCTTGGGAACTTCATAATCACCTGAGTTGCCGGTACCCATATCCACCGCTTCACCGCCCAATACGGGTACACCGCCATTGGTATAATCAATGCTGATATCATTGATGCCTTCGGGTTTCACGAATGTAAGTTTGGTATCGATACCGCAATTGGGATCGGCTGCTGCTTTTGCCATGAAATAGGCCCAGATGGGCATGGCAGCACGTCCACCCTCACCGTTCTTGCTTTCGGTATTGAAACGGATGAAACGGTCGTCACAGCCTACCCAGCCACCTGCCAGGAATTGTGGGGTATATCCCATGAACCAGGCATCGCTGTTATCGTTGGTGGTACCTGTTTTACCGGCGATCTCCATGTCGCCCGGAACATCATACCCCCAGATACCGGCACCGGTTCCGTTGGTCATAACCCCCTGCATCATTTTGATCACTGAGTACGCGGTCACATCGCTGATCACTTCTTTGCGGTGTGGGGTAAAGGTAGCCAGTACGTTACCGTTCCTGTCTTCGATACGGGTGATATACATGGGTTTGGCATTGAAGCCACGGCCAGGGAACATGCTGTATCCCTGCATCATCTCTATCAGTGAAAGTTCACAAGCCCCGATACCGATAGAAGGGTAGGCGGGTATGCTGGAAGTAAAATCACATTTACGCAGGAAATCGATCAGCCTTTTGGCTCCTTCATTCCCGTTATTGTCCAATTGTTTCAATACATAGGCTGTGGCACAGTTCCTTGATTTGGCCAGTGCCAGTGCCATGGGCATACTGGCGCCTGTACAGGTCTTGGAAGTAGCGGGCACCATGCCATATCCGCCAAAACTCTGTTGCTGGTCGTATACGGTGGTATTGGGGGTAAAACCCGCTTCTTCAATGGCCAGGCTGTACAACAGGGGTTTCATGGTAGATCCTACCTGCCGTTTGGTATTGATATTGGCGTGATCGAATTTAAAGGTCTTGAAATCGATACCGCCTACCCAGGCTTTGATCTGCCCATCCAGTGGATTCATCACCATAAAACCTGCCTGTAACATCTGGCGGTGGTATTTGATGGAATCAATGGGGGTCATCACCGTATCTTTTCCACGGGTATTGTTCCAGGCAAATACCCGCATCGGTGTTTTCTGGTCAAAGGTTTTGCGGATATCCTCATCGTCCATGCCTTCTTTTTTCAGGTTACGCCAGCGGTCGCTTTGTTTGGCAGCTGCTTCTATCACATTCTCGTAACCTTTCCATACAGTCCCTTTTTTAATGTTCTCCTGGCTGTTCAGCAGTTTCTGCATGTAGTTGAGGTGTTTGGCTACAGCCTCTTCTGCATATAACTGCATGCGCGGATTGATGGTGGTATAGATCTTCAAGCCATCGCGGTACAGGTTGTAGCTGTCGCCATTGCTTTTTTTGTGCTCCTTGCACCATTTTTTCATTTCTTCTCCCAGGATCATACGGAAATAGGGGCCCAGGCCGTTGTTCTCGTTGAGTTTGTGGTAATTGAGGTCGATGGGTTTCCGCTTCAGGATCTCTGCTTCTGCTGCAGAAAGATCGCCTTTGGTCACCATCCGGTTCAGTACCAGGTTCCTTCTTTCCAGGGCCCGGCGGGGATTGGTTCTCGGGTTATAGATACCAGGACCGTTGATCATACCGATCAGTACGGCTGCTTCTTCCACGCTGACCCTATCGGGTTCTTTCTGGAAAAAAGTATTGGATGCGTTACGGATGCCATATACATTATCGCCAAAAGCAACCGTGTTCAGGTACAACGTGATGATCTCTTCCTTGGTGAAGTTCTTTTCGAGTTTGATGGCAATGATCACCTCTTTTAATTTCTGTATGCTGCGCAACAGGAAATTCTTGGTACTCCAGTTCTCGGTAAAGAGGTTCTTGGCAGTTTGCATGGTGATGGTACTGGCACCGCCCTCGCTACCCAGGTACAGAAAAGCACGCATCAGCGAAAAACCATCGATGCCGCTATGCTCGTAAAAACGCTTGTCTTCTGTAGCTACCAACGCATTCACCACATGTTTACTGATGTCGCGGGTGAGTAC
Source organism: uncultured Sediminibacterium sp. (assembly GCA_964460235.1). Taxonomy (GTDB): domain Bacteria; phylum Bacteroidota; class Bacteroidia; order Chitinophagales; family Chitinophagaceae; genus Sediminibacterium. The sequence continues at coordinate 95,924 of CAYWPM010000010.1, forward strand.
GTTCACACGGTCCTCGATATAATATTTACCCATGGGGGTCCCATCATCGGCAAACACCTGGCTGGCCTGTGACGCAGTAGGGTTCTCAATGTCGTCGATGGATGGCATATCGCCGATCCAGCCCCAGTTGAGCATGAGCAGGAAAAGGATAACACAGGCAAATCCGCCAAAAAAGATCTTCCAGAAAGTTCTTACTGACTTCGTCATAGCTGCTAAGATGAGTATAATAAGTTACGGATGTAAAACTAAATAAGAGTTACCTAGCCGGTATCATTTGTATGGTTAAAATTTATCAGGGAATACCTGGTGCATGAAGGTATGATAACCTTCAATATCCTGGGTGCTGATCAGCAGCTCCATATTGGCATTGCTGATCATGGTGAAACGGTATTTATCCGCAGTTAACCAGGGTATGATCCTGGTTTTGGCCAGCGGACGGGTACGGTCGATATAGGTAATGGCTTCCCCTGCATTGGCAAATGGACCGAACATCAGGAAATTGAACTGGTTGTTGATGCGCCGGTTATAAACCTCGATCCGTTTTTCAGCATAGGTATCCTGGTTATAGCGGTTAAAGGCATTCCGGCTTTCTGATACAAAAATGGGATCCACGTTATTCAGCACCAACACCACGTACTGGGTATCGGATGCGTTAAAACTGTAGGTCTTGTTCAGGGTAGGCGCAGCTGTTACCGCATTGCCAAAATCGATCTTTTTCAGGTCCTTGGGTACCACCTGTTTAACAGAATCCTTTTTGATCACCGCAGCGGTAGAGATGGTCTTGGTATCACTCAGGTCCACCAGTTGTTTGGGAGCTGCATTGATCTGTTTAGGAGCCGCCATTGCCGTGTCCTTTTTGCGGTTGATATTGGTCAGGATGGGCGCGGCCGCATTCAGGTCAACCGGTCTGGTCGCCAGGTGATCTGTAGAATCCAGTTTCAGGTTGGTGAGGTAGGCTTCTATCTGTGACCGCCGTTTCAGCACATCTATCATGGTACTGGCTTTTTCAGCCAGTGGCGAACCACCGAACAGCCCCACAATATTCTCCAGGCGGTTAATGGCCACACTGTCCTCTTTCCTTTTGATGTAGTAGATGGACTCGATATACAGCAACTGTGGTGTCCAGTAGTTCTTGCCGAATTGTTTATCGGCTTTCAGTTTGGCTTCCCTGGCTTCTTCAAACCTGCCCGAAAGAAACATGCTGTAAATGTCTTCGTACTGTTTCTGTGCAGGATCTGTTCTTTTATCGGCATTTCGCAGGGCGGTATTCATCTGTTCCACCAACTTGCTTCCCGGGAAAGCTTTTTTTAACTGGGCCATGGCAGAGGCAGCCTTGTCTGGTTTGCCCAGTTTCCCGTAACAGTAGGCCAGGTTGAACAAGGCTTTTTCCACTTCGGCGCTTTCCGGGAAACGGCGAAGCAGTTCCTCGTAACTATCCACGGCCGAAGGATAATCTTCGAGCTGGTTCTGGAAAGTAAGTGCATTGGACAGCAGTGCGTTGATGACGGCCTGGTTGGAACGGCTCTGCTGCTCTGCCGTTAGCGAAATGTCTTTGTTCAGTGAGGAAAGGGTGAGCTCCTGGTCGGCAGTTTTGCGCGCACTGTCTTTACCGTTCTTTTCAGCGGTAACGGAAGTGGTTATGGTGCTGAGTGAACTGTTCACTGCGGTCTGCCTGCGCCAGTTGTCTACGTTGGGACGGTTACCCCATCTGGCCCTGAATTCCACCAGGCCTTTTGCTTTTAAGGAGCTGTTCAGGAAATAGAATTCCGATCCGCTGCTGCCAAAGATATCGGCCTGCTGACCGGCAGGATCTGCGAACGGACTGCCAAAAGAAAGGTTATCTGTACCTGCGTCTTTCAGCCCCCGTTCTTTGCGCAATTGTTTCAGCAGCTTTTTCAGGAACAATTCTCTCTCTTCGGGTGCCAGGTTGGCCAGTCTGAGCAAACTGTCCTCCCGCTGAATGATCTCTTCATTCTGACTGATGATCTTCAGTGCCGGTTTCCGCTCTTCAACGCGTTGTTTGTCCTCAGGCTTCAACAGTGAACTTTGTATACTGTCGTAGTACCTGTGCGAAGCCGCATATTTTTTGATCGGGTAATTCATATCGCCCAGCAGGAGAAAACTCAGTTCCCGTTGTAAAGGGTTGCCGGTATTGTATTGGATGCTGTTTAATAATAATTTTTCTGCGGCAGGGTAGTTCTTTCTTTTCAGTTCCAGTTGTGCGGCTGCATAATAGATGATGTCGCGGTTGCCTTCGTACCTGTCGCGTTTGGCCATTTTCAGCAGTTCATCCAGATTTTGTTGAATGGCGTTCTCCCTTGTGGCTGCTGCCATGGCTACGATATTCATCCTGCCGTACACTTCCAGTAAGGGGTCCACGGTATGTTGTATGGCTCTCTCAAAAAGCTGGATGGCTTTGGTCTCTTTGCTGGCCAGCTGGTATAACTGACCGGCCAGGTATTCCCAACGTGCTTTTTCCTGTTTGCCGCTTGCATTGTCAAGCGCCTGCAGTAAATGGTCAGCAGCCTTTTCATAATTCTCCTGTTTGTATGACAGATAGGCCATCATCTCGTGGAAATCTGCTTTCAGTCTTTCAGGGAAATTTGGATCGGTGCGTATCAGTTCCAGTAAACCGGCAGCCTCGGCCAGCTGGTCCTGCTCAATATAGGTGCGTACCTGCCAGATAAAACTTTCATTTCTGCTGGGTGGAAAACTGGCGATCTTTTTCCAGGTACTTTTACTTTCACGTGTGGCAATGGTGAACACCCCGTTGGTATTGCTGGCATTACTGCCGATTGGGATATCGTATCCGTTGTCTTTGGGAGAAAAGGCGTAGTTGATGTATTGGAACACATGTGTGGCGGAGTCAAAATCTTTCCGGTACAGGTAGGCTTTCCCCATCAGCAGGTATAGCTTATCCACCCAGTCGCTGCGCAGGTCGTGCAGCAGGATACCGGCCGTACATTTGTAGATGATGGAATCGATCTGTTGCCTTGCGGTCTCGTCGAGACTGTAATTATAAAACGGAAGCAATTGAGCGTAGTCGTCCTGGTGACTGGCTTTGGCGGTCTCCAGTGCCTCATTCAACTTGTTATTTGCGTTGAAGTAATAGTTGAAGCGGCTTACCAGGTTGTTATAGAAACGCCGGGGAGCCGTGAATTTCTTGTTGCCGCTTTTTTCTGAGGGAAGGGTACGGCTTTCGTATATTTTCGGCTTTTTTATCTCAAAAGAAAAGCCTGGCTGGCTATGGCCGGGAATACTCAGCAGTAAGGAAAACAGGGTCAGACAGCAGGCCACAAACCACACCGAAATCCGTTCGTATGTTTTTAACTGGGTCAGGTACATAAAATGTGTTTAAAAATACAGTTATTTCTCAATTGTGGGCGGTGAAAAGCGGATTGATCGTTACCTTTAACCGGATTTTACGAAATGAACAATCCCGAGATCAATAATACCCTGAAGCGCCTCCGTAACAGTTACCGGCTGGTGGTGATGAACGATGATACCTATGAGGAAGTGGTGACCTTCCGCCTGACCCGTTTAAGTGTATACATCGGACTCAGCACCATTTTCGTGTTGCTGGTAGGCCTTACCATTGCGCTCATCGCTTTTTCGCCGATCAAATACTATATTCCCGGTTATGGAACGCGTGAAAGCAGGACGGCCTTGCAGGTGTTGAAGATCCGAACCGATTCGCTGGAGCAGGCTCTGAGATACAAGGAACAGTATCTGGACGGGGTGAAAAAAGTGCTGTCGGGTAATTCACCTGCGCAGCTGGATACTATCCCGGTTGCCCTTCCGGGAACAGAGGCTTCCACCGATTAACCAGTGGTCATGGCTGCCAAGAAACCTTCTTCCTACGATTCATTGATGCAATATGCCGGTTTGGCCACACAGTGGATGGTAGTGATGTTGCTGGCATTGTATGGCGGCAACTGGCTCGATAAAAAGATCCATTTTCAGAGCCCTGTGTTCGTTTGGGTATTACCTTTATTTTTTCTCGTAGCGATGCTGATCAAACTGGTCAGGGACCTGTTCAAGAAACCATGATATGAAAACTATGAAGTTCTGGTATGCACCTTTTTTACTGGTATTCCTGCTGATCGGCGGTGCCTGTTTCCTGCTGAAGGACCAACTGGCTACCTGGCAGATCAGTTGGGAAGTGGTGCTGGGCGCCAACTTTTTCCTGTTTGTCTTCGCGTTGATCAACCTGTCGCTTCAACGCAGGAGTCTTGCCGGCACCAGGCCAACATCCATGATATTCGGGGTGATGCTGGGCTCATTTGTAAAACTGATGGGACTGGCCACCATCACATTGATCTACCTGCTTGCGGCAGGTATTCATAAGAACACGAATGCCATTTTTGTGGGAATGGGCCTCTATTTTGTGTATACATTCCTGGAAGTACGTATCGCCTTACGTATGAAGCCCAAAGCATAATGTCTGTATCCGAACATCCCATGCAGGCCCTGGCAGCCTTTCTGCCGGAAGGCAGTTTTGACCAGGTGGTGGCGTATATCCATCATTACAAAGTGCATCTCACCATCAGCAAACAGCGAAAGTCCGTATTGGGCGATTACCGGCATGCCGGTTGGGGCGGCAACCACCGTATCAGCGTGAACGGTGACCTGAATAAATATGAGTTCCTGATCACATTATTGCATGAGCTGGCACACCTGCTGACCTATGAACTGCACCAAACACGGGTGGAGCCGCATGGCAAGGAGTGGAAGGCCAACTACAGCCGTTTACTGGCTGATTTTATACAGCAGAAAGTATTCCCGCCGGATGTTGAGAAAGCACTGGAAAGATCCCTGGTAAACCCTTCTGCCACAGCCAATGGCGAAACCGAACTGCTGCTGGTGTTGCGCAAATACAATCCGGTAAAAAAAGAGGGTGTATTGCATGTGATCGATGTTCCGGAAGGGGCACTGTTCCAGACCGTAAATGGCCGTGTTTTCCGTAAAGGACCGATTCGCCGGAAGCGTTTTGAATGCGTGGAAGTGAAGACTGGGCATCGGTACACGTTCAGTGCCGTCAGTGAAGTAAAACTGCTGCAGGAAAGCCGCTGATACCAAGGCAAGTGCATTTATATTTTTCGGAGCAGTCGCTCGGCTCCGCCGAGTGACGCATATCACCAGGCTTCCAGCCTAAAAACTCCAAAAATCTTAAGCTGCAATATCCTGCCACTGAGATACTATAAGGGCAGATTGTTGTAGATTTAAGCAAACAAACCCTTATGAAAAAGATCGTTTTGCTGGCCTGTATCCTGTTCGCTGCTGTGGCATCCCTTATGGCGCAGCCGGCTTCCGCCAAAAAAGAAGCAGCCATTTTGCGTCATGTGGTATTGTTCAAGTTCAAAGACCAATCCACCGAAGCCGATGTGAAGAAGATAGAACAGGCTTTCAGGGAACTGCCAGGCAAGATCAGCCTTATCAAAGCTTTTGAGTTCGGTGTCAACAATAGCCCGGAAAAACTGAACCAGGGACTTACCCATTGTTTCCTGCTGAGTTTCTATTCCGAAAAGGACCGCGATGCATACCTGGTGCATCCTGCACACAAAGCCTTCACCGATATTGCCGGCCCGCATATTGATAAAGTGACCGTTGTGGACTATTGGCAGCATAGGTAATACTCCAGACAATTCATGTTCACCATGCGATCCAGTAAAACCATTTTGGTTTGTATAGCATTGTTCCTGTTAACCCCGGCAGGAGCGCAGCACAATGCTTTGCTGCAGCTTGATTCACTCGCGGGGCAATACATTCGATCCCTTCGTGATCTTTCCGGCGAGCGGGTCTTCCTGCAGACCAGCAGGCTCGTATACCGAGCGGGTGAGCGGGTACACTTCAAAGCATTTGTGACCCATTCTGTTTCCGGGAAACCCTCCCGGCTCAGTAATGTCTTATATATAGACCTGGTAGACGAGCGGGACAGCATCTGTAACCGTTTCTTGCTGAATGCAGCAGATTTTGCGACCGACGGCAGTTTTGTATTACCCGATACAGTTGGTTCAGGACATTACTGGTTGCGTGCCTATACCAAACTGAGCCTGCGAGACCAGGAGCAGCCCATGGCTGTGCAGGTGTTGTATGTGATCAATTCCTTATTACCTGATAAACATCCTGTAACAGTTCAAACACAATCGTTACCGGTAACGGGGCCAGGAGATTCTGTGCAGGTTCAATTTTTTCCGGAGGGAGGAACCATGGTAGGAGGGGCCAATACATTGCTGGCCATAAAGACCACTGACCTTACAGGAAACCCGGTGCCAGCAAAGGGGCTGTTGAAAGACGATAGAGATTCAGTAGTGGCCAGGTGGCAGACGGATAAGAGGGGACTGGGTAAGTTCCGCTTCTTCTGCTGGACATGGCGGCGTTACCAGTTGCACCTGCAGCGGCCGGGCTTACCGGACCTCCGTTACACAGTTCCTTCGGTGAATTTGTTTGGGGCACAACTGGCCGTGACCGACCATAACGGGATCCGTAAACTCCGTGTTTTATTGGAGGACTCGATCTTCCGGAAAGACAAAGTTACCTATGTGCTGGGTATATCAGGTGATAGCCTTTGTTTTTCCGGGGTGGGAAAAGGCTCGTATGAACTGGTGATACCGGAATATCGTTTCCCGGGGAATGTGGCCCATTTTGTATTGTTCGATGAGAAGAAAAACCTGCTGAGCGAACGTTCCGTTTACATCAGGCCAGATGCAAACCAGGTGCAACTGACCGCTGATAAAACCCAGTATTCTGCGAGGGAAAAAGTGACACTTTCATTGAAGATCAGTGATGCGGAAAACCGTCCCCAGGTAGCTTCTTTCCTGGTAGCGGTGAACGATAGTATCCAGTCTCAAACATACCCTTCTCTGAAACCGAAGAGTTGGGACCATAATATGCAATCTATGTTCCTGCCAGGTGAAGAGTTGATACCGGAAGAATGGGAACTGAAGCTGCTTACAGAGAAGAACCGTTACCAGGTCGATCTTCACCATCCTTCCAAAGGAATTATTGTCAATAAGGAAGACAGCAGTTTATTCATCTCCGGAACTGTGTTGGATGCACGTAACAGGCCTGTTGTGCAAAAAATAGTCACCTTATTCGGCGATATGAAAGCCAAGGTATTCACCTCGGATACCACTGATGCGGAAGGAAGATTTTGTTTTCCATTTACGGCGTATGATGACCGTACCAGATTCAACCTGCAGGTGACCGATCTGTCGGGGCGTTCGTTCCCGTCAAAAATGGTCATGGACACCAACCTGGTATTTCCGGTGGTACTTACGCCGGAAAAACTCAAACAACGGTTGGTAAAAGAAGAGATCGAAACGGTTCGGAAAGCGATGATCCTTCAGTCCCGTTCGGATACGGTACTGCAGAATCGGGGAAAAGAATGGCTGACGGATGTTACAGTAACGGGGCTGGTTAAAAAAGACCCTGGTTACGACGTTAAAAAAAGACAGAGCCTTTTTTCCAAGATCATTCCTCCGGAAGTATTTGCCAAGTTGGGAGGGAATAGCCTGGGCAATGTGATCTTTCGCGTACCGGGCATTCATTTACGAAACGGTTACGTTACCGTGACCGGTGGTAATTCCTTTGCCATTGGCGCTGCTACAGAACCCTTATTGATCGTTGATGGTGTTCCGATCCCTTCCGATACTTCAGATAAGCTACCGGGTTCAGAACCCAGCCCGGTGTTATTGGCGTTGAACCGCATCGATCCTTCCTCGGTTGAATTCATGGAAGTACTGATAGGGCCGGAAGCAGCTATGTATGGGGTCCGGGGTGGAAACGGCGTGATCATCGTCAATACCCGTACCCGTATGGTACTGTCAGAGAATAACCTGGCGAATGGGATCCGTAATCTTGTCGTAAAAGGATTTCATGTTCCCGAACCTTTTGAGCAGAGAGATTATTCCCTGAAAGAGATCAGGAATTCCCGCATACCCGATACCCGCTCCTCGTTGATCTTCTGGCAGGGCGATGGGTTAACAGATGCCGATGGCAGAGCCACTATCTACTTTTATACGGCCGATACTGCCACCAGCTACACGGTAACGGTTACAGGAATCACTGCTATGGGCGCCCGTTTCCGCAAACAACTGACCATAGCACGCAAATAAAAACTCCGGTGGCAAGTGCCACCGGAGTTCCTGTATGTTTGACGAAAAGAAATTTAAGCAACTGCTTTTTTCACCAGTTCAGCGGCTTCGCTCAACTGGATAGCAGATTGTACTTTCAGTCCGCTTTCGTCGATCAGTTTTTTGGCTTCCACCGCATTGGTTCCCTGTAAACGGACAATGATCGGGATATTGATATTGCCCAGTTTGTTGAAAGCTTCGATCACACCGGCCGCAACACGGTCGCAACGAACGATACCGCCAAAGATGTTGATCAGGATCGCTTTAACGTTGGGATCTTTCAGGATGATCCGGAAACCGGCTTCTACTGTCTGCGCGTTGGCAGAGCCACCTACGTCCAGGAAGTTGGCAGGTTCACCGCCGCTCAGTTTGATCATATCCATGGTGGCCATGGCCAGACCGGCACCGTTCACCATACAACCTACGTTTCCATCCAGTTTAACGAAGTTCAGGTTGTATTGTCCGGCTTCTACTTCGGTAGGATCTTCTTCAGTCACATCGCGCAGTGCTGCAATGTCCGCATGACGCATCAGCGAGTTGTCGTCTATATTCATCTTACAGTCAACGGCAATGATCTTGTCGTCGCTGGTCTTGAACAGCGGGTTGATCTCCAGCATGCTGCAATCCAGTCCTACATAAGCATTGTACAGGTTGGTCACGAATTTGACACAGTTCTTGAACGCTTCACCGCTCAGTCCCAGGTTAAAAGCGATCTTTCTTGCCTGGAAACCCTGCAGGCCGCCACCGGGGTGAACCCACTCTTTGAAGATCTTATCAGGTGTATTGTGTGCCACTTCTTCAATATCCATACCCCCTTCGGTGCTGTACATCACTACGTTCATTCCTTTGGCACGGTCGAGCAGGATAGAGAGGTAAAATTCTTTGACAGGGTTGGGACCGGGATAATATACGTCCTGGGCTACCAGGATCTTGTTCACTTTTTTGCCTTCTGCACCGGTCTGGATGGTTACCAGGGTACCGCCCAGGATATTCTTGGCGATATTGGTTACGTCTTCCAGGCTTTTACCTACGGCTACGCCTCTCTGCTCCGATCCGGCGATCTTACCTTTTCCACGGCCACCGGCGTGGATCTGGGCCTTTATTACGGCGAAATTGTTACCTGTCTGGGTTTTGATCTGGCGGTAAGCCTCTTCTGCGGCCATAACGGTATCTACGGCAATGCCCTCCTGTACGGGAACATTGTATTTTTTCAGTAATTCCTTGGCCTGGTATTCGTGAAGGTTCATGCGGGAAAAATTTTTGCGAAGATAAGCGAAACCGGGATTCAGATTTGCTGATAATTATTATTGTTGTAACATTAATTTCCCTATTTTTACGCCACACTGAAAAAACTCGATAAAACGAAACAGCATGAAAAAAGCAATCCTCGCCTTAGCAGGCATCGCCTTTTTAGCAGGCATTTACTCTTTTGCGCCCGTTAGTGCCAAACAAGACGCTACCCTGACCGTAAACACTGAGAAAAGCCGTGTTGACTGGGTAGGCACCAAGAAGTCAGATTTCCATACCGGTTTCTTTCCGTTGAAGAGCGGTTCTGTTACCGTTGATGGTGGTAAACTGAAAGGCGGTAAGTTCGTGATCGACCTGGCCAACCTGAAAGTAACCGATGCAGGTGGTGGCGACAGGCTTGCCGGACACCTGAAATCAGGCGATTTCTTTGATGTAGCCAAATTTGCAGAAGCTACCTATGAGATCACTGCGGTGAACTATACCGATGCCAGCAATGCAGATGTTACTGGTAACCTCACTGTGAAAGGTGTGACCGTTCCTGTTAAACTGAAAGCGCAGATCCGTAATTCTGATGACAAAGGTTTCTTTGCCCAGTCATTCCTGAGCTTCGACAGAACCCTGATCGGCATTACCTATGGTGCTGGTAACGTTGCAACCGATGTGCAACTGGCCATTCACCTGTTCGCAAAATAATTGTGCCACAACTATACAGAGAAAACACCGGCCATCGGCCGGTGTTTTTATTTGCGGCTGCCGTAACTTGCTGTTTAAAATCATTGTATGCCCAAAATTGAACTTGCTTCCATTACACCCAAGGAGATCGTATCCGGTTATTCCGCCCGTTTTATTCATACAGATCATATGACCTTCTCCTACCTCGATGTGAAAGCAGGGGCCGCGCTGCCCGAGCACTCGCATCCGCATGAGCAGGTATGCCATGTGCTGGAAGGTGAATTTCAACTGACACTGGATGGAGAACCGCTCCGCTTCGGACCGGAATCCGTTATCGTGATCCCGTCCAATGTAAAACACGCCGGGTTGGCCATTACAGACTGTAAGTTGCTGGATGTGTTCACGCCGGTAAGGGAGGACTATAGGGCAATGAGTGAATGAGTGGATGAGTGAATGAGTGAATGAGTGAATGAGTGAGTGAATGTAATTATAGCGATGGTAAATAAAAAATCCCGTTCCAGAGGAACGGGATTTTTTATCATAATTACTTCATCATTCAAAATTCCTTGTTTACCATTCAACATTCCTAAGAGGCGGTTTTCATTTTGCGGATCTCTTCGGTGAGTTTGGGAACCACTTCAAAGAGGTCGCCAACGATACCATAATCGGCCGCTTTAAAGAAAGGTGCTTCGGGGTCTTTGTTGATGACTACGATCACTTTACTGCGGTTCACACCTGCCAGGTGTTGTATGGCACCTGATATACCCAGGGCAATGTATAAGTTGGGGGCAACCTGTACGCCGGTTTGTCCTACGTGTTCATGGTGCGGGCGCCAGTGCGCATCACCTACAGGGCGGCTGCAGGCTGTGGCTGCATGCAGTTCTTTGGCGAGGTCCAGCAGAACGCCCCAGTTTTCGGGTCCTTTTAAACCACGGCCACCGCTTACCACCACATCGGCTTCGGTCAGTGGCACTTCACCGCTTACCTTGTTCACAGCAGTGATCTTTACTTTGGATGCATCTACGGCCACATTCAGTGCCGATACTTCGGCGGTTCCCTGACCGGCAACGGTCTGGTAGCTGTTGGGGTTGAGAGAAATGATCCTGACAGGGGAGTTGATACTTATATTGGCAAATGCCTTACCGGAAAACACGGTCTTGCGAACCACGAAACCATTACTGGTATCGGGCAGGGCACAGGCCCCTGTTACAATACCGGCTTTGAGGCGTGCCGCAACGCGGGCAGCTACTGCCTTACCTGTCTGGTTATGCGAAAAGATAAGCACATTGGCTCCACTGGCCGTAACTGCTTCGGCAATTACTTTGGCGTATAGTTGTGTGTCAACATGGTTCAGGTTTTCGTTGGCAACCTGGTGCACTTTGGTGATGCCGTATTTACCCAGCGAAGCCAGGTCATCGTTCACTGTGCCCAGCACCAGCGCTTCTGCAGTGGTACCCATCTGTTTGGCCACCTGTGCACCATAGGTAAGTACTTCGTAAGAAGCTTTCTTGATATGGTTTTCTGTCTGATCGACAAATATTAAAACTGACATGTGTTACAATTTGAAAATTTGAAAATGTGATAATTCGAAATGTTCAGATGCTGCTGAAAGGACCGAACGTACAAGTGTGCGACGCAAGGAAGCTGCAACAGTTGTAGCGATGGGTCCTGGCATCAGACCATTTATATCACTTTAGCTTCTTCGTGTAATAATCTTACCAGTTCGGCCACATTATCGGCGTCAACCAGTTTTACGCCGGCCTTGGCTGGCGGCAGTTCAAAGCTGACCACGCTGGTGAGGTTATCTGCTGCAACCGGCTCTACTACCTGTAAAGGTTTGGTACGGGCAGCCATGATGCCGCGCATATTCGGGATACGCTGTTCGGCGACACCTTTCTGGCAGCTGACCACAACCGGCAGACTTACCTCGGCCACTTCTTCGCCGCCTTCGATCTCGCGGGTGATGGTGGCTATGGTGCCATTGAGTTCAAACAGGGTAGCCAGGGAAACATAGGGGACATCCACCAGTTCGGCCACCATGCCGCCTATGGAGGATCCATTGTAGTCGATGGCTTCCTTTCCGGTGAAGATCAGGTCGTAACCGCCTTTTTTGGCCACATCGGCAATTTGGGCAGCTATAAAATAACTGTCGGTGCTGTCGGCATTCACCCGGATGGCTTCATCGCCACCCAGCGCCAGCGCTTTCCGGATAATGGGGTCGCAATCTGCTCCGCCCACCGTAACCAGGTGAATGGTAACAGCAGCGTCTTTTTCTTTTAACTCGATGGCCCGCACCAACGAATACCATTCGTCGTATGGGTTGATGATCCACTGTACACCGGCTTCGTCAAACTTCTTATTACCGTCCGTAAAGGCGATCTTGGAAGTGGTGTCCGGTGTTTTACTGATACACACAAGAATTTTCATAGCGCAAAAGATTTACCGTTAATTAGTTGCATAAACAACTATTAGCAAATATAGGAAGGTTTTGAGAGTGGCAAAGTTTTGTACAGGAAATTATTTGGGTCTGGGATGACCGGTACAATATTCCTTTCGGCACCCCTAAACTACGGACTCTCTTCCTACCTTTGGCCGATGGACAGAATCGCTAAGATCAGGGAGTTCCTGGCAGCAAATCCCAGGGACAATTTTCTGCGTCATGCTTTGGCGCTGGAATATATGAAACTGGGTGATGACCAGGTTGCCAGAGAATTGTTCGAAGCCATATTGGCAGAATTTCCGGACTATATCGGTTCCTATTATCACCTGGCCAAACTGCTGGAAAAGATGCAGGAGACCGACCTGGCCATCCAATGGTACGAAAAAGGCATGGCGGAAGCCAAAAAAGCAGGTGATAACCATGCGTACAATGAATTGCAGGCAGCTTATGAGGACCTGGTGTATTGATCATTCAAAAGTCAAAATTCAAAAGTAAAAAATAAGCCTATTTTGACTTTTGATTTTCTAACGAAACGATTGCCATGAATAAACCTACAAGAACCTACGACCCTGTTGTGTACAAAACACCTACCGGTACACAATTGAATTGCAAGGGCTGGATACAGGAAGCAGCTTTGCGCATGTTACTGAATAACCTGGATCCTGCAGTGGCTGAAAGGCCGGATGACCTGATCGTGTATGGTGGCAGGGGTAAGGCAGCAAGGAATTTTGAGTGCCTGGACCTGATCATCAAAGCCCTGAAAGATATTGAAGCTGACGAAACTTTGTTGATCCAAAGCGGTAAACCGGTGGGGATCCTGAAAACGCATAAGGATGCACCGAGGGTATTGTTGTCTAATTCGCAACTGGTTCCCAAATGGGCCACCTGGGAGCATTTTACCGAGTTGGAAAAAAAGGGATTGATGATGTACGGCCAGATGACGGCGGGAAGCTGGATCTACATTGGGTCACAGGGTATTGTACAGGGAACCTATGAGACTTTTGCGGCCGTGGCCGATAAGCATTTTGGCGGTTCGCTGAAAGGGACCCTGAGTGTGACCGCAGGATTGGGTGGAATGGGCGGCGCGCAGCCCTTATCTGTAACCATGTGCGATGGTGTTTGCCTGGTGGCTGAAGTGGAGGAATGGCGGATCGATAAACGGCTGGAGACGAAATACCTGGATATCAAATGCCTGGATATGGATGAAGCCATCGACCGGGCCCTGGCGGCCAAAGCCAGGAAAGAGGCCCTGAGCATTGGCGTACTTGGTAACGCTGTCACGTTACTGCAGCGATTGATCGAAAGAAATATACCAGTGGATGTGTTGACCGACCAGACATCGGCCCATGATCCGCTGATCGGCTATGTGCCGCATACCCTGACGAATGAAGCGGCCAATGTTCTGCGTGAAAAGGATCCTGCTAAATACATTGACCTGAGTTACGACAGTATGAAACTCCATGTAACACTGATGCTGGAGTTGCAGAAGCGTGGAGCGGTGACTTTTGATTATGGAAATAATTTACGGGCCCGCGCCCAGGAAAGGGGGTTGGAAAATGCATTCGATTTTCCGGGTTTTGTGCCTGCGTATATCCGTCCTTTGTTCTGTGAGGGGAAAGGGCCCTTCCGTTGGGCGGCTTTAAGTGGCGATCCTTCAGATATTGCTGTTACGGATGAAGTGATCCTGAACCTGTTTCCCGAAAATAAAAACCTGCAACGCTGGATGAAAATGGCCAGGGAGCGTATCGCCTTCCAGGGATTGCCGGCCCGGATCTGTTGGCTGGGTCAGGGCGAAAGGGAACAAGCAGGTTTTGCTTTTAATGAACTGGTGAGAACCGGTAAGGTGAAAGCCCCGATCGTGATCGGTCGCGACCACCTGGATACCGGTTCCGTTGCCTCTCCTAACCGCGAAACGGAAGCCATGCTGGATGGCAGCGACGCAGTGGCTGATTGGCCCATTTTGAATGCCCTGGTCAATACCGCAGGAGGTGCAAGCTGGGTTAGCCTGCACCATGGTGGTGGCGTAGGCATGGGATACAGCATTCATGCCGGAATGGTGATCGTGGCCGATGGAACCGACGATGCTGCTGCTCGATTGGCACGCGTGTTAAGAAACGATCCGGGTATGGGCGTCATCCGTCATGCCGATGCTGGGTATGATATAGCGCTGGATACACTCAGGAAGAACGGACTCTCTATTGTTGAACGCTTATCATCCTGACCGGGTGTTTTTCTAACGCCTTTCAAGTAGTAATACGTATTGCCAGTTGGATTTGTAGCAATTAGGTTTACAGGATGTTACCTACTGCCCAGCCACTGATGCATATCCAGGATCTCATATACGAGATCAGGCAACAACGGGTAATGCTGGACCGTGACCTGGCCAGGCTCTACGGAGTACCTACAAAATCATTGAACCTCGCCGTTAAAAGGAATATTGACAGATTCCCTGTTGATTTCATGTTTCGCCTCAATAAAGAGGAGACCCATTCTTTGAGGTTTCAAATTGAAACCTCAAAAAGAGGCGGGGACAGGTACCAGCCATGGGTATTCACAGAATTAGGAGTGGCTATGTTATCCAGTGTGTTGAACAGTCCTCCTGCCATTCAGATGAATATCCTGATCATGCGGAGTTTTTTCCTGCTTCGCAGGAACAGGTATTCGATAGCTTTTTTAGCCACACAAGTTGCTGATATTCAGAAGAAAATAGGTAATCACCAGGAACAGATAACCTTACTGTATGAGGCTTTTGAGAAATTTCTGGATACCGATGCGGAGCAGAAAAGCTGGGCTGAGAGGGAGCGTATCGGCTTTGTGCAATGAATCCGGTTGCTTATTAAATAATACAGGGAATACGGGGTGTTCTCACATCCGGTATTCCCTATTGACTGCTTGTGGGCAGATTGATTAGTTGTTTTAGGAATCAGCTTCCCCTTGATCCGCCGGTCTTGATCGGTTTCTTTCCGCCGCCCATCGGTTTGGCAGCATTGGGTTTGGCTATGAACTTAGAACCTTGTGGACCACCCTTTGGGCCCTTGCTACCGGCTTTGCCGCCGTTTTTATTGTTTACTGGTAATGCCATAAACGTGTGATTTTATGTAAATAAATCTGCGGTTAAGATAGACAGTTTTCAGCGATTATACAATTAGAAATGGACCGTTGGGGCCAACCTTCCCTCAAACAGTAGGTGTTGGGCTGTAAGCATAAGGAAGATTGTATATTAGTGTCAGTAAAACAAATATATGGGTAAAGGCAGGTTGGAAGCTTTCAGCGATGGTGTACTGGCCATCATCATCACCATTATGGTACTGGAGATGAAAGTACCTCATGGTATCGGGTGGGCAGATCTGAAACCGTTGGTCCCGGTATTCCTGAGTTATGTACTCAGTTTTGTATATGTAGGAATTTACTGGAACAACCACCACCATCTATTACATGCTGCGCATAAGATCAACGGGAAAGTCATGTGGGCCAACAATCACCTGCTTTTCTGGCTTTCGTTGCTGCCTTTTTCTTCCGGCTGGATGGGTGAGAATCATTTTGCACCCTTGCCGACTGCATTATTTGGATTTGACCTCTTAATGGCGGCTGTTGCCTATTATATTCTCACCAGGAGCCTGATACATTTACACGGGAAAAAGTCTACCATTGGTAGTTCGGTAGGGGCCGAGCGAAAAGAAAAAGTTTCCATGCTGGTATACGCTGCTGCAGTTCCCCTGGCTTTTATAGAAGGCTGGATCAGCCTGTTATTGTATACCGTGGTGGCCATCCTGTGGCTGGTACCTGATCAGCGGATCGAGTTAACGTTGACCGAAGAACGGAAGCCAGATGAGCAGGGCATGAAGTGATCAGCAGACAGAGGGATTCTCAGTGCCGGATCCGTTAAGCCGAGATTTTTCACTTATTCCCCAAGCCGCTGACCCAGTTCGTTGTCTATCTTCTTGAACAGGTGGTAGGGTTTGTAAACACGCCAGTCGGGCAGATCCATCAGTTCGATGTAGTAGTTCAGTTTCTTTTTCCTGAAATCCTGTTGGGTGGCTTCCGGCATATTCAATGAAACGATCCAGCCATTCTGCTCGCTGGTCTCATCATACCATTCCTGGTAATATTCTTTATCGCTGCTATGGAAGTTGAGGACGTTCTCGGTGATGAGTATGTATTTGTAGATGCCTTGTTGGTAAAGCAGGTCCATCACTTCCCTCTTCAGTTCCATGATGTCGTTCTCGATCGCATCATTCCATTCTCCCAGCATCTCAATAATGGCAAAATTGAGCTCGTAATCAACGTAAATGATCTTGAGGTATAAAGTACGGCTGCCAAAATCATCCCACTGCGGGTGGATGTAATAGTTGTAGACCGTTTGAGAGAATTCGAACTCGCTGTATTTCCTGCCAAAGAAAGGCGAACGGGGATCTTCCTCGGATGTATATATATGACGCCAGTTGTAAAAAGGTTCGATCTCGTGCATACACTATCCTAAGAGGCAGCCATGGCAGCTTCCACTGCTTTTTTCACACTGCCGTGTTTTAACAGTAGGTCTTTGGCTTTCTCATAATCGTTCAGTTGCAAGCCATCCATCACCATTTTCACCCCGCGGTCAACCAATTTCACATTGCTGAGCTGCATGTTTACCATCTTGTTGTCTTCTACGCGCCCCAGCTGGATCATCACGGTACTGGAGATCATGTTCAGTACCAGTTTTTGAGCGGTTCCGCTTTTCATACGGGTACTGCCGGTGATGAATTCGGGGCCCACTACCACTTCTACGGGGAAGTCGGCCTCTGCCGATACGGGCGAATTCGGGTTACAGCTGATGCTGCCGGTGATGATGCCTCTTTTACGGCATTCTTTCAGTGCGCCGATCACATAGGGGGTGGTGCCGCTGGCGGCAAGTCCGACCACTACATCTTTATCGCTCACAAAATGTTTCTGTAAGTCGGCCCAACCTTCATCCACACTGTCTTCAGCAAATTCCACTGCCTGGGTGATGGCTTTTTCGCCACCGGCGATCAACCCGATCACCAGTCCGTAAGGCACACCGAAAGTAGGCGGACATTCACTGGCATCCACAATGCCCAGGCGCCCACTGGTTCCGGCACCGATGTAAAACAGGCGTCCTCCTGCCAGCATCTTATCGCTGATGGCGGCAGTCAGTTTCTCGATCTGTGGGATGGCTTTGTTAACGGCTTCCGGTACGGTACGGTCTTCTGTATTGATATTCTGTAATAATTCCAGTATCGACATCTTTTCCAGATGACGGTAAGTGGAGGATTGTTCGGTTACTTTAATAAAGTCTGACATGCCAGTAATTTAACGGTGATACGCTATTAATCCCTGCATCGGGGTCTTGATCACTTTCCCCAGTTCCAGTTCATAGGTGTTGCAAAGGTCCTTCAATACATCTCTAAAACCAAATGCAATACTGCCGATGAAGTGAATAGGTAGTGTCCAGCTCTCGCGGTACTTGTACAAATGGGTGAAAAAAAAGTCGTTCAGACCGTCTTCTATGATGTTCTCGATCATGTAATGTCCCCGGTTCTCTGCCAGGAAAATGGCAAAGGAAGCCAGGTAACGGTTGGCCAATGGCTGTTTGTACACATGGTCAAGTATCTCGATGGTGGATACCTGGAAACGTTTCTCAAAACGGGCTTTCAGTTCCTCATCGAAAGTATTGTAGAGATAATATTGTACCACTTTTTTGCCAAGATAGGCGCCACTGCCCTCATCACCCAAAACATAACCCAATCCCGGACTGTTTTTCACAATTCTTTTACCGTCGTAGTAGCAGGAGTTGGAACCCGTACCCAGGATACAGGCAATGCCCCTGGACCTGCCGCAAAGAGCCCTAGCCGCTGCCAGCAGATCGGTCTGCACTTCGATGCTGGCTTTCGGGAACAGGGATCTAAGTACCTTTTTAATGGTGGCCGCATTGTCTTTATTGCTTAAGCCGGTGCCATAGAAATGAATGTGTTCGGGTACGGCTGATTTCAGTTTGGGAAGCAATTCCTTGTTCAGTAAAGCAGTTATCTGGGAAGCGTTCAGGAAATAAGGACTGATGCCCTGGGTGAGAATGGTCTTGTTTTTGTCTCCCTGTACCAACCGCCATTCGCATTTGGTAGCGCCACTGTCTGCAATCAATATAACGGGCATATTCTCGGGTTGAAAGTGAGATAAAAAGTTCTAGTTGCGAAATTACGACAACAATCAAATAGTTAGGGGCATAATCCGGCATATCTTATACCATTTATCCTAAATCTCAAACCTTTGCGGGCATTCAGATTTTAATATGGATATTTGTGTTTGTATCTAAAAAGTGCCTAAGAATCGATCATATGGGAAGTAAAAAACTGCAGGTATGGCTGCCCGTCCTTTTTGCCCTGGTAATGGTAATTGGTATGTCAATCGGCTACCAGTTAAGGGAGAAAAGCCTGGGTAACCGTTTTTTTAACCTTTCCCGCAGAGCCTCCCTGCAGGAACTGGTGGAGCTGATCAAGGGAAAATATGTGGATAAAGTATCCGCCGACAGTATCAACCAACTGGCGGCGAATGAGCTGTTGTCGCACCTTGACCCGCATTCGGTCTACATTCCTGCCGATCACCTGAAAGAAGTGAATGAGGAACTGCAGGGCAATTTCCAGGGTATCGGAGTAGAATTCCAGATGCTGGAGGATACGGTACATGTGATGCATGTGATTGAAGGAGGGCCTTCTGATAAAGCCGGTTTGAAAGTGGGTGATAAGATGCTTACCGTAGATGATTCCGTTGTGATCGCCGGCCGGAACCTGAAGCCGGACGACATCCGCAAGCAGCTGCGCGGACCGATGGATACCAGGGTGAAAGTGAAAGTTTTACGGGGCAGTATTACCAAAGAAGTGGTCATTACCCGGGATGTGATACCGGTTTCGCCTGTGGATGCGGCTTATATGATCGCACCGGGAACCGGGTATATCCGCATCAATAAGTTTGCCGAACGTACGTATGAAGCCTTCATGCAGAACACCGAAAAACTGCAGAAACAGGGCATGAAACAGATGATCCTGGACCTGCGTGGCAACGGTGGCGGATTGATGAAGGAGGCCACGGATATTGCTGACGAGTTCCTGAGCGGCGATAAACTCATCGTGTACACCGTTGGGGAGCACGTACCACGTTTTGAATACCGTTGTAAACGCGACGGCATTTTTGAAACCGGTAAGCTGGAAGTATTGATCGACGAAGGATCCGCTTCGGCCAGCGAAGTATTGGCGGGAGCTTTACAGGACTGGGACAGGGCGACCATCATCGGCCGTCGTTCTTTTGGCAAGGGACTGGTACAGCAGCAGTTCCAGTTGAGCGATGGCAGTGCAGTTCGGTTGACCATTGCCCGTTATTATTCACCCCTGGGAAGGAACATCCAGAAACCATATAGTAAGGGCAAAGCTGAATATGAGGAAGAGCTCGCGGAGCGCTTTCACAATGGGGAAGTGGTGAAGGGCGATACTTCGAAACCCAACGGCAAAGCGTATAAGACCCCGGCCGGCAGAACCGTGTATGGCGGCGGCGGTATTACCCCCGACGTGTTTGTACCTTTCGATACCACCCATATGGAACCTGAGTTGCTGAAGATGTACTATAAGGGTACCATCGGCAATTTTGTGTACCAGTACTACATGCAGAACCAGCGTTATTTTGATGCAATGAAGTCGGCTATGCAACTGGCTGATTCGTTTATCCCCGGTGAAAAGGAATGGTCTGGCCTTGCGGGTTATGCCCGGAGGGATACGGTCGATCTTTCCCGTGTAAGTGCCAAAGGAAAAGCAGATGTATTAAAGCGGATACAGGTATTGATGGCCAGGCAGATCTGGCGTTCGGAAGGGTATTTTGAAGTCAGTAACCGCCGCGATGAAACTGTGCAGAAAGCGCTGGAAGCCCTGAAATAGCCACCAGCGGAAAAGCTATTGCTGAATTTGTGGTTTTTCTTATTAGATTGCGCCCGGTTTGTAAACGAAACGATCAAAACCAACAAGGAATATGACTATTGAACAGTTCAAGGAATTATCATTTGAGGCTAAACTGAAGGAATTGAAATATTCCGGCGAGTTATTGGGTTCTTACGAGCGTAACAATGAAAATGGTGGTCCTAAAACACCGGGCGACATTTATGCGTTGTACGATTTCTGGGTGTACCTGAGCGATGACGAAGAAACCATCGTTCCTTCACGCAGGAACCCTTTACCGAAGGAAGAAGAAGAGGAAGAAGAGTAATTCTTCCGGCTTTTACCCAAACCTGTTCAACCGGGTTGGCTGGTATTGATACCGGCCGGCCTGCAATGGATCGGGTATTTCCCTGATATCTCCCCTGAAAAGGGGATTTTTCATTTACAGGGAGTTCCGAAGGGTGAGGTAAAAAGGGATCTCGATATGTTGTAATGACTGCTTGAGTATCAGTTCTGCGGTTTTTTCTCCCATCATCTGGAAATCGGTCGAGATCGTGGTAATGCCATTGAGAATGATCTTTTTCAGCGGTGTTTCATTGTATGAGATCAGTCCTACATGTTTGCCCAGTTTCATATGGGTGGCCAGTATCTTTTCGATCAGTATCACCAGGTCATCCTCCATCAGGTTGATATAGGCTTCCCCCTCTTTGATGGGTTCATTGGCTATATTGTGCACTACCTTGTAGTTGAATGCGTATTGCAGGCAGAACCGGGTGAAACCCTGTAAGATCTCCTGCGGGTGATAAGTGTTATAGGGAACGATGATCTTGAGGGTATGGTACTTGCCCAGCTGCGGCAAAGCCTGCTCCAGCGCACCATAGAGATCCTTCTCAAAATTTTCATATACCGCACCATAACTGCCTTCGATGCCGGGTATCAGTTTATCCATCAGGATCAGCTTGTCTTTGGGGATACTGTTGATCACCGCAGGCGCCTGTTCGCCACCTTCTACAAAGTGCGGGATGATCACATAATGAGAATAGTCCTTATCCGCATTCTGGATCAGCCGTTTGAAAAAATCAAAATCGTTGTTGTAGATATAGAAATCAATGGAAGAGAGTTCTCCCAATGATGCCACCAGCGCGTCATAGATGATCTTCTTGTGCGGGCTAAGCTTGTTGAAGAGCAGGAAGATCTTCCGTTGCTGTTTCAGGTTGGTCTCTTTTACAAAATAACCTTTGCCCGGAACAGAGCCCAGCACGCCGATCGATTTTAAATATTTATACCCTTTTTCTGCCGTATCCCTGGCTATTTCAAATTCAAAACTGAGTTCATTGATCGAGGGCAGCATATCGTCTTTCCGGATATTGCCATTGCCAATGGCTTTGATAATGGCATGTGCCAGCTGCAGGTACTTGGGTGTGGCCGAGTAATAATCGATGGAGAGATGCTGGAAAACGCTTTTCTTGTTCATGGCAACTGGTGTTGACCCCGAAGGTTCTTCAAACATACGGATATTGGCGAATAACCCCTGC
Source organism: uncultured Sediminibacterium sp. (assembly GCA_964460235.1). Taxonomy (GTDB): domain Bacteria; phylum Bacteroidota; class Bacteroidia; order Chitinophagales; family Chitinophagaceae; genus Sediminibacterium. The sequence continues at coordinate 117,870 of CAYWPM010000010.1, forward strand.
CGGAAACAAAGCTCTGACAGGCATGACGGTACATGACAGCCGGACTGTACAGAATAATAGTTTTGGATATAGTAAATTACTATCGCTTAGCCATATCGAAAACAATTACACATGGGTATCATACTGGGTGTCATTTTCCATTTTATAGGCGGTTTTGCCTCGGGTAGTTTTTACATGCCCTTTAAAAAGGTCAAGGGGTGGAACTGGGAAAGCTTCTGGATCGTAGGGGGGCTATTTTCCTGGCTGATCGTACCGCCATTGGCAGCCTGGATCACCATACCGGGGTTTGCCGATATCATCAGGCAAACGCCTTCGAACATCATAGGCACAACTTTCCTGATGGGCCTGTTATGGGGCATTGGCGGGCTTATGTATGGACTGGGCGTTCGTTACCTGGGGATGAGCCTGGGAAATTCGGTGATACTGGGTTTTTGTTCGGCTTTTGGCTCGCTGATACCTGCTGTGTATTACAATTATGTTCCAACAGAAGGTAAGGAAACGCAGACCCTCAGTTTTATGTTGCATAATACCGGCGGGCAATGGGTGTTACTGGGGGTACTGGTTTGTATAGCCGGTATCGCCATCTGTGGCAAAGCGGGTATGATGAAAGAAAAGAACCTGACCGCAGAAGAGCAGAAAGCTTCGGTCAGTGAATTCAGCCTGGTAAAAGGGCTGGTCATCGCCACCATCTCAGGCATACTCAGTGCTTTTTTCAATTTTGGGATAGAGGCCGGTAAACCCATGGCCGATGTGGCCAATGCAGCCTGGCAGGCCAGTCATCCGGGTCAGGGTAATTTCCTTTTCCAGAACAACGTGATCTTTGTGGTAGTACTCTGGGGTGGGCTCACCACCAATTTCATATGGAGCATGATCCTGAACACAAGGAACAAGTCGTTCGGTGATTATACCAATCAAGAGACCCCGCTGTTCAAGAACTATTTCTTCAGTGCGCTGGCGGGCACCACCTGGTTTCTCCAGTTCTTTTTTTACGGCATGGGAGAGAGTAAGATGGGAAATGGGGCCAGCTCCTGGATCCTGCATATGTCTTTCATCATCCTGGTGGCCAATATGTGGGGCATTGTGCTGAAAGAGTGGAAAGGTGTGAGTAAACAAACCAAAGCTACCATTACCATAGGGATCCTAACCATTATGGCATCTGTCCTGATCGTTGGTTATGGCAACTCGTTACCCAAATAATATCTGAAACAGTATAATTGATATAGAAAGTGAACAAAGGAAAAGAATTCAAACAGGTAAGTTATCTCTGGGATGATACCAAAGCAGCCACGATGGCCGGAGATGAAGTGGCGTTATTGATCTATCGCTCGAACCTGCTGGGTGCCGATCTGCGCCTGACGAACTATGGTGGAGGAAATACCTCCTGTAAAGCCATGGCCAAAGATCCGTTAACGGGCGAGGACACAGAAGTGATGTGGGTGAAAGGGAGCGGTGGCGACCTGGGCACACTCAAAGCCTCTGGCTTGGCGGCCCTGTATGTAAACCGGTTACGGAGTCTGAAAAATGTATATCGTGGTATTGAACAGGAAGATGAAATGGTGGAGCTTTTCAATCACTGCATTTTTGATCTTGCATCCAAAGCGCCTTCGATCGATACGCCTTTGCATGGTTTCCTCCCTTTTAAACATATCGATCACCTGCATCCGGATGCTGCCATTGCCATTGCTGCAGCGAAAGACGGTAAAAGGATCACACAAGAGCTGTTCAAGGGAACGATTGGCTGGGTGGACTGGCAGCGGCCCGGTTTTGATCTCGGTTTGCAGTTGAAAGCCTGCCTAGATGAAAATCCGGGTATCCGTGGCATCATGCTGGGTTCACATGGATTGTTCACCTGGGGTGATACCGCTTATGAAAGTTATGTCAACACACTTGAAGTGATCGAAGCCTGTGCGACCTACATTGAAGATGCAGTGGCCAAAAACAAGACCGTATTCGGAGGGGCAAAAATGCAATCGCTTCCGGAAGACAAAAGAAAGGCACAGGCCGCCGCACTTGCACCGGTGCTCAGAGGATTCTGTTCTTCCGGCAATCGTATGGTGGGGCATTTTACGGATGATGAACGTGTGCTTGACTTCATCAATTCAAAAGACCTTGACAGGCTGGCGCCGATGGGTACTTCCTGTCCCGACCATTTCCTGCGAACCAAGATCAGCCCGCTGGTACTGCCCCTGGCTCCAGATGCGGACCTGGATGATGTAGCATCCATCAAAGAAAAGCTGATCCCGGTCTTTGAGGCATACCGAACCATGTATGCGGAATATTATAACAAGTGCAAACACCCCAATAGTCCGGCCATGCGCGATGCCAACCCGGTTGTCATCCTTTACCCGGGAGTGGGCATGTTCACTTTTGCTGCCAACAAACAGACCGCAAGGGTGGCTGCGGAGTTTTACATCAACGCCATCAATGTGATGCGCGGAGCTGAAGCGATCTCCGGTTATACGTCACTTCCCCACCAGGAAGCATTCAATATTGAATACTGGTTACTGGAAGAGGCCAAACTGCAGCGTATGCCCAAACCCAAAGCTTTATCCGGACGCGTAGCACTGGTCACAGGCAGCGCTGGTGGTATTGGGAAAGCCATTGCCAGAAAATTTGCCGAAGAAGGCGCCTGTATCATTGTGAACGATAACGATGCCGAGAGGCTGGCATCTGCCAAAGAATATTTTCTCCAGCAATTTGGTAAAGATGTCTGCACTACCGTATTGCTGGATGTGACGAACCGCGAAACCATCGAAAAAGCCTATACAACAGCAGCGCTTGCTTTTGGCGGGGTGGACATTGTTGTGAATTGTGCCGGACTCTCTATCTCAAAACCTATTGAGGAGCATACAGATAAAGATTGGGACCTGCTGTACGATGTGCTGGTGAAAGGGCAGTTCGCCGTTACACAGGAAGGGGTTGGCATCATGCGTAAACAGGGCATGGGGGGAGATGTTTTGAATATCGTTAGCAAGAATGCATTGGTGAGCGGCCCGAATAATGCCGGGTATGGTTCCGCAAAAGCTGCACAACTGCACCTGAGCAGGTTAAATGCAGCAGAACTGGGGGCCGATAAGATCCGCGTGAACGTAGTGAATCCTGATGCGGTCATCAGTGACAGCAAGATATGGGCAGGAGCCTGGGCCGAGGGTCGTGCAAAAGCCTATGGGGTGAAAGTGGAGGAGTTGCCTGCTTTTTACGCAAAAAGAACTTTGCTCAACGAGATCATCAATCCCAGTGATATTGCAGATGCCTGTTTTGCTTTTGTTGGCGGCCTGCTGAACAAATCAACCGGTAATGTGCTGAATGTGGATGGCGGTATTGCCATGGCATTTGTACGATAGATGTTAGACAAGCAATCGAAGGGTTGATGATGATAGTATCGTCAACCCGTTTTTAAAATCTCCATTATGAACAGGATCGCATTTAAAATGCAGCTGCATAAGGGCTGTGAAGCGGAATACGAAAAACGCCATAAAGAGATCTGGCCGGAATTGCAGCAATTGCTGAAAGAAACGGGTATTGCCGGGTATTCTATTTTCCTGGATGAGTTTACAGGTGAACTTTTTGGGGTGATGGTGGCATCAGAACCCTCTAAGATGGACCTTTTGCCCTCTCATCCGGTCATGAGGAAGTGGTGGGCGTACATGAAAGACATCATGGACACGCATCCCGATAATTCTCCGGTATCACGCCCGCTGCGTGAAGTGTTTTACTTACCTTAATACTTCTCAAAACAACAGATCATGCTGATCAATGCCCAAACGATTGCTGCGCACAATGAAGCCAGGCTGCCTGTACATACCCGCCGTTTCACTTCCATTGCCGGTGATGTGGCAGGAGTGGATACCATTATTCAAAAACTGATCGATTTCCAGATCGCCATCCCATCCTGGGCCCTGGGTACGGGTGGTACCCGATTCGGCCGCTTCAGTGGTGGGGGAGAGCCCGGTACACTGGAAGAAAAGATCGCTGATGTGGGACTCCTGCATGCATTGAACCGTTCGAGCGGCGCCATATCATTGCATATTCCCTGGGATATACCTTCAGATGCAAAAAAGATAAAGGAACTGGCCGCAGCATACGGTCTTCGTTTTGATGCAGTGAACTCCAATACTTTCCAGGATCAGCCTGGCCAGCAACTGAGCTATAAATTCGGCTCATTGCAACATGTGAACCGGGCCGTGCGGCAACAGGCCATCGAGCACAATAAGGAAGTGATCAGGCATGGGGTAGAGCTGGGTTCGCAATCACTGACCGTATGGCTTTCCGATGGTTCTTCTTTTCCGGGGCAGCTCAATTTCAGGAAGGCTTTCGAAAATACACTGGAAGGCTTACAGGAAATTTATGCCGCTTTACCGGCCGACTGGAAAATGTTCGTGGAATACAAAGCGTTTGAGCCGAACTTTTACTCGATGACGGTGGGCGACTGGGGACAGTCCCTGCTGTATGCCAATAAACTGGGCCACAAAGCCTATACACTGGTGGATCTGGGCCATCATCTCCCCAATGCCAACATACAGCAGATCGTTGCTTTGTTACTGAATGAAAAAAAACTGGGTGGTTTTCACTTCAACGATAGTAAATATGGGGATGATGATCTGACGGTAGGAAGTATTGATCCGTATCAGTTATTTCTCATCTTCAATGAACTGGTAGAGGGAATGGATGCGAGGTCAATGGATCATGCCAGGGACCTGGGTTGGATGATCGACGCATCGCACAATATCAAAGATCCGCTGGAGGACCTGCTGCAGAGTGTGGAAGCCATTATGATTGCGTATACACAAGCCTTATTGGTAGATACCAAAGCTTTGCAGGATGCACAGGAGAACAATGATGTGGCAACGGCACAGGAAATATTACAGCAGGCATACCGCACCGATGTGAGACCGATCGTGGCAGAAGCCAGGCTCCGCTCAAGTGCGGCACTTGCGCCATTGGCCCTGTTCCGTGAACAGAAAATACGCGAAAAACTGATCCAACAGAGAGGGGAGCAGCATAAGGCTACCGGTCTCTGATTTGTAAAACAAAGATCCGGGCAAATGAGTATGCCTATACCGGTAATTGCCATATTTGATATCGGAAAGACGAATAAAAAATTCTTTCTTTTCTCTGAACGGTACCAGATCGTATTCGAACGTTCCGTGCATTTTGCAGAAACCACCGATGAAGATGGTTTTGCCTGTGACGATGTTCAGGCACTCACCAGCTGGGTGCGCGATATGCTGGCAGAAGCTATGCTGCTTCCGGATTTCGTTATCAGGGCCGTGAACGTATCTGCCTACGGCGCCAGTTTTGTTCATATAGATGAGAAGGGTGCACCTGTAGGCGCTTTGTACAATTACCTGAATCCGTATCCTCCGGAACTGCAGAAAGCGTTTTATGCCAAATATGGGGGTCAAACAGGTTTTTCATTGGCTACGGCATCCCCGGCACTGGGCAATCTGAATTCGGGCCTGCAGATATACCGTTTGTTACAGCAACGACCCGGATGGTATGAAAAAGTTGCCTATTCCTTACACTTACCGCAATATATCAGTTACCTCATTAACGGTAAACCTGCCGCAGAGATTACCAGTATCGGATGTCATACGGCTTTATGGGATTTTACCAAAAAGCAATACCATGAATGGGTATACGAGGAAAATATCGATGATACATTTCCACCCGTACTCAGGTCAGATGCTGCCATTGCCATTGAAATGAACGGTAAACAACTGAAAGCAGGAATCGGCATGCACGATAGCTCCGCAGCATTGGTCCCGTACCTGCGCACTTTTTCGGAGCCATTCATTCTGATCTCGACAGGAACCTGGTGTATCAGTCTCAACCCGTTCAACAGCGAACCTCTGACCGAAGAAGAACTTCAGCAGGATTGCCTTTGTTACCTGGATTATCACCGCAGGCCCGTGAAAGCTTCAAGAATATTTGCGGGTAATGAACATGAACAGGAGATAAAGAGGATCTCTGCCTATTTTGCAGTTCAGGAACAGTTTTATCAGAACATCACTTTTGATCCATCCACATATGAAGGGTTACGTGCAGATATTACGACGCAGGACGCGATGACCGGTTTGCAGCATTCGGCTTTTGTAACAAGGGATCTTTCGGTATTTGGTACAGTTGAAGAAGCCTATCACCAACTCATATTCGATATTATTCAGCAACAGCAGGTTTCGGTCTCACTGGTATTATCCAAACAGGCGCCTGCCCGGATATTTGTGGATGGTGGATTTGCCCGAAACCCTTTGTACATGCACATGCTGGCACATGCATTCCCGCTGATGGAAGTATATGCAGCTTCCGTATCGCAGGCGTCAGCCATGGGAGCCGCATTGGCCATTCATGACGAATGGAACCATCAACCCGTTCCCGGAGATATGGTGGACCTGAAATACTACACGATTGCCCGGTAAGCAGGGAATATAACATAGCACCCGTTACCGCCGAAGCGGGCTTTTCTTAACGTAACTTTAGAGACCGGGGATATTGCTTATCGTACCTTTGCAGATACAAGCTGTAAAGTATTGGTTATGAAAAAATACACGATTCTTTTTTCTTCGCTGTTGCTGGGTGGCATGATCGTTCTGTCTGCCTGTGGTTCATCGCGTAATGCGCAGCAATCGGATCTGGTGCAGAACAGTCAATGGCAGAAAGACAGTCTGCAGGCCAATGGTGACGACAATGACTGGACGCAGCCCTTCAGTTTTGCCGATGAGAAAACGGGATTGTCGTACACAGTGTCCAACGACCGGGAGAACCTCTATGTTCTGGCTGCAACCGCCAATGAAGCAACCATACAGCGGATCCTGCGGGGAGGACTTACCCTGTACATCAATCATCATGGTGTAAAAGAAGAAGCGGGGGCAGCGGGTATCAGTTTCCCGACCGGTAACCGTGTACAACGGGGAGATAAACTGTTGAATAATCGTCCAGAGTTACAGCAGAACAAACGGGTAGCGATCGGATCGGTGGAAGATTATTCACTGTTTGGCTTTAACGCCATCAAGACACCTGAAAATTTTGATTATGGAAAGCCCAATGCGGAAGGTATCCAGTTGGGTATCGGGTTGAATACTGCCGGTGCACTGGTTTATGAAGCAGCCATACCGCTGGCCTCTTTCCTGAACAAATCGATGCTGACCAATCCCGGCAGGGCCACGATCGCCGTAGGTTTTGTATTGGAAACGTTACCTGACCAGCCAGGTTCCAGGAGCGGGGGTGGTGGATTGTCAATCGGCGGTGGTTTTGGAATCGGCTCTTTCAACCGGGGTGGTGGTGTAGGCCTTTCTATTGGCAGCGGGTCCCTGGCCCGTATCGGCGGAGGCAGCAAACAGGGGAAACCTACCCGTATCTGGAAAGAGATACAACTGGCCAGAGCTTCTGCTGCAAAATAAGTACTGTTCACATGATAGCTGTTGCTAATGTGATGTGGTTGCTATCTTGAATTGTTGTACATTGTTACTATTAAAATCCTGTAACGATGGCCACAACCCGTAGAAAATTCTTACGTACACTGGGTTCTTCCAGTTCCTTACTTTTAGCCGGCCTGCCTGCCCTGGCAGATCAAACCAAAGTACAACAATTACTGTCTTCAGTTAAAGTGAGCGCCAACGACAAAGTACGCATTGCTTTGATTGGCGCTGGTATTATCGGGCATTATGATACAGAAACAGCACTGAAAGTGCCGGGAGTGGAACTGGTGGCAGTTTGTGATCTCTACCAGGGCCGGTTGGACAGAGCCCGTGAAAAATGGGGGAAGGATATTTTTGTTACACGCAATTATAAAGAAGTTCTTTCGCGCAAAGATATCGATGCCGTATTGGTCTGCACCTGTGATCACTGGCACGATCACATCACCATTGATGCACTGAAAGCCGGTAAACATGTCTATTGCGAAAAACCCATGGTGCACCATGTGGATGAGGGCCTGGCAGTAGTAGCTGCCCAAAAAGCCAGTGGTAAAGTGTTGGAGGTGGGTAGCCAGTCTGCCAGTTCCGTACTCTTCCTGGAGGCGGCCAAATATTACAAACAGGGTATTATCGGCGACCTGGCGTATGCAGAAGCGTATACGGACCGGAACTCGGCCAACGGCGCCTGGCAATACACCATTCCGTCGGATGCAAGTCCGAAAACCATCGACTGGGATATGTTCCTGGGAGATGCGCCGAAAGTGCCGTTCGATCCCGTTCGTTTTTTCCACTGGCGTAATTACAAAGCCTATGGAACCGGAGTGGCGGGCGATCTCTTCGTTCACAATTTTACCGCCTTACATACGGTAACAGGCTCCAAAGGACCCGATACCATCTATGCAGCCGGGGCGTTGAATTACTGGAAAGATGGCAGGGATGCCTATGATATTGTTTCGGGTATCATGCGTTATCCCAAGACAGCCGAGCATAACAGCTTTCAGTTCTTCACCCGGGTAAACTTGGCCGATGGGGCAGGTGGAGGTTCCGGTAACCGTTTTATCGGTACCGAGGGTGTGATAGAGGTCAAGTGGAACAGCATCAGCATCAAACATTTTAAAAGGCCGGTAGCACCAGGTATCGGCGGGTATGATTCGCTGGAGAGTTTCCCGAAAGCCATGCAGGAATCCCTGCTTGCCGAATACAATGCCAAATACAGTGCAGAAGATAAGAAAGCCAAACAGGGCGATGAGATCATTTTCGAAGCTCCCAAAGGATATGACAGCCGGCTGGATCACATGATCAACTTCTTTGAAGCCATCCGTACCAACCAACCGATACTGGAAGATGCTTCTTTTGGTTTACGTGCGGCGGGCCCTGCCATACTTTGTAACACCAGTGTAGAAAAAAATACGGCCATTCATTGGGATCCGGTTTCTATGAAAGTGGTTCCTTCTAAAGCGTAACTGTTGATCTATTTAAAATAATCTTGTACATGTTCGTATTCTCTAAAAAGATAGCAGCTGTTTTAGTTGCTTCCTTGCTGGTAACGGGTTTATCGGCTCAAACAAACAATATCCTTGAAAGCTGGGTCACCAATCCTTCGAAGCAGGTTTTTTTCAAAAAACAGGCTTCAGCCGTTACGTTTTCCGGGAAAGCGAATCCCGGTAACGCTGAGATAGTGGTGGATGATAAAACCCGGTACCAGTCCATCGATGGTTTTGGTTTTTCACTTACCGGCGGCAGTGCCCTGAACCTGATGAAGATGAAAGCTTCTTCGCGTGCGGCATTGTTGAAAGAATTATTCGCCACCGACCAGGCTAACATAGGTACCAGTTACCTGCGCATCAGCCTGGGCGCATCTGACCTGGATGAAAAAGTGTTTTCCTACGATGATCTTCCTGCAGGAGAAACGGATCCCGAATTGAAAAAATTCGACCTGGGCTACGACAGGCGATACCTGATACCGGTTCTGAAAGAGATCCTGCGGATCAATCCATCGATCCGTATCATGGCCTCTCCCTGGTCGCCACCCATATGGATGAAGAACAACAAAGACACCCGGGGTGGTAACCTGCTGAAAGAGTGGTACCCTGTGTATGCACAGTATTTTATCAAATACATTGCTGCCATGAAACAGCAGGGCATACGCATTGATGCCGTAACGGTGCAGAACGAACCCTTGCATCCGGGTAATAATCCCAGCCTGCAGATGCTGGCACCCGATCAGGCAGAATTTGTGCGTGATCACCTGGGACCTGCTTTTGCCAAAGCGGGGGTCAAGACCAAGATCATCATTTATGACCACAATGCCGACAGGCCGGATTATCCCATTTCTATCCTGAACGATGCGGCTGCCAAAAAATATATTGATGGTTCGGCGTTTCACCTATATGGCGGAACGGTAGATGCCATTTCTTCTGTACATGAAGCGCATCCGGATAAGAACCTGTATTTCACAGAGCAGTGGGTGGGGGCGCCGGGTAATTACCAGACGGATATCAGCTGGCATGTGGAGAACCTGGTGATCGGTGCCACGCGTAACTGGTGTAAGACCGTTCTTGAGTGGAACCTGGCTTCCGATACGGCTTACCGGCCCTTTACTGATAGAGGTGGCTGTACCAGTTGCCTGGGCGCCGTTACGATCGACCAGGCACAGGATCGGGTGAAGCGAAATCCGGCCTATTATATCATTGCACATGCTGCAAAATTCGCAAGACCGGGTTCTGTTCGCATAGCATCAAATCTGGTGGATGGATTGCCGAATGTGGCGTTTAAAACCCCTGCAGGAAAATATGTGCTGGTGGTACTGAACAAACAGGATACGGCAAGGCGTTTCACGATCCGCTGTAATAACCGCTTCGCAGATGTGGTGATACCGGCAGGGGCAACTGTTACCTATACCTGGTAGGTCACCGTGAGCTGTTTCGCTGTATCAGGCTGCTATTGAGTACAATCTTATCGATCCGGTTGCCATATACTTTTTTCTCGATCATCCGGAACAACAAAGAAGCGGCTTCTTTGCCTATCTCGAATGCAGGAGGGGTGATGGTGGACAAGGAAGGTGATAACAACGAAGCGGTACGCAGGCAGGAAAAGCTGATCACTTTCAGATCCTTTGGGATCTTCAGGTTGATCTCGGTACAGGCATAATAGGTGGAAATGGCCAGTTTCTCTACTGAAGAAAGGATCCCATCCGGTCTGCCCCGCATCTTCAGTACTTTTTTGATCAGTTCCTGATTTGAATCATCATCGTTACTGCAGTCCACGATCATTTTTGGGTCTTGTGGAATACCATATTTCTGCAAAGCTGCCAGGTATCCATTCATCCGGTTCACCGTGGTGGACAGGTAGCCGCTTACCCTTAGGTAAGCGATCTTTTTACAGCCCGATTTGATGAGCTGTTCGGTGGCTTTGAAGCCTCCATCAAAATCATCCGTTGTTACTGTAGGACAACCCGGTGCATCCGGAACACGATCAAAGAACACTACAGGGAAACCGGCATTCTGTAATTCAGTGAGCTGGTTGCCTGTGGAAGTATCGCTGCATAGCGAGATGAGTACACCGTCCACACGACCACCCTGCAGGTGTCTGATGGTTGACTCTTGGTCTTTCGCATTTTCGTGCGTCAGGTAGGTAAGCACATGGTATCCTTTCTGCTGCGCAACGGTCTGTATGCCGTTGATGGCAAGTGCAAAATAGTTATTGGCGATCTCAGGAATCACAACGGCAACGGTAAGGCTCTTTTTTCTGCGAAGGCTGCTGGCAAAAGGATTGGGCTGGTAGTTCAGTTTTTCGGCCATCTCCATTACGCGTTTCTTTGTTTCCGCACTGATCTCGTAACTATCGCGCAATGCTTTCGATACTGAGGAGATAGATAACCCCAGTTCTTCTGAAAGCCTTTTTAGGTTAATGCTACTCATATGGCGTTAGATGGGTTGTGTGTATTGCAGCAAGACAACCTCTAAAATACGGATTTTACGAAAACAGCAGAAAACGTTTTCGTAAAAATGGACAGTATTTGCGTTAGGTTTTACTATAATCGGTCGTTTGTCGAACAGGTTGCCGAAGGACCCTTTCCAGGGTTTCATTGCCTTACCGGTGTGTATGTTTGCTGGAGAGTTTTCCCGGTATGGTATGGGCCTCGATCGTTAGAAGGATGCTGTAATGCCTGTCATTACAGCGTCTTGCGCCGATACGGAAACACTGAGGTATTCTTTTGTATACCAGGATTCAGGTAAAAATGACCGAATACCAGCGCGATGCTGTTTTCGGATATTGCGTAATGCTTATTTGAGTGGGATAGTTCAGATCAGTCACAAATGCATAAGTGACCATACGGCTATTTCTACGAAAACCTTTTCGTAGAAATAGGCATAGTACCCTCTTAGTTAGCAGTAAATTTATTTTGACGAAATAGAAAGGTATCGTTCATGCCGATCGCAAAACCTCACTTTTCTATTGATATGTTACGGATACACTATTTATAAAAAACACAGGATGCGTATTTTTTTTCTGCTATTATCCGGCACACTGCTTGCACAGGGTGCCTTCTCTCAAAAGAATGTAAAACTGATCACCCTCGACCCCGGACACTTTCACGCCGCATTGGTTCAGAAGTCAATGTATCCGCAGGTAGATCCTACTGTACACGTATATGCCCGGAAAGGGCTTGACCTGCAATTACACCTGGATAAGATCAAAGGGTATAACAACAGCACAACCGCGCCTACCAGCTGGGTAGAGAAGGTATATGAAGGGGATGATTACCTGGATCGGATGCTGAAAGAGAAAAAAGGGAATGTGGTGGTGCTGGCGGGTAACAACCAGCTGAAGACGGATTATATCCTTAAATCAGTTCAGGCTGGGTTCAATGTGTTCTCCGATAAGCCGATGGTGATCAATGAAAAAGGGTTTAACCAGTTGAAGCAGGCTTTTTCGGTGGCTAAAAAGAAGGACCTGCTCTTATATGATATCATGACGGAACGTTACGAGATCACTACCATACTGCAGAAAGCATTCTCCAGGGAGCCCGCCTTGTTCGGTGTATTACAGAAAGGAACGGCTGCCGAACCTGCTGTTACCAAGGAAAGTGTTCACCATTTTTACAAATATGTATCCGGGTCGGTACTTACCCGGCCTGCCTGGTTCCTGGACGTGGAGCAGGAAGGAGAGGGCATCGTAGATGTGACCACACACCTGGTGGACCTTGTTCAGTGGGAATGTTTTCCTGAACAGGCGCTGGATTACACCAAAGATGTAAAAGTGAATACAGCCAGAAGCTGGGTTACCACGATCAGTAAGGACCAGTTCACAGAGTTGACCAAACTCAGGGATGTGCCGGATTATTTGAACAAGTATACCGACAGTAAAAATGATATCCAGGTGCTGTGCAACGGAGAGATCAATTATACCCTGAAAGGTGTTCATGCAAAAGTATCTGTGATCTGGAACTACAAAGCGCCGGAAGGAACGGGGGATACGCATTATTCTATCATGCGGGGCACAAAAGCCAATCTCGTCATCAGGCAGGGAGCAGAACAACAATTCAAACCCACACTGTATATAGAACCATTGCAAAACTCGGCCGCTTATGAAAAGCAGGCTGCAGAGGTGGTGAACAGGATCGCGCAGCAGTATAAAGGGATCTCGCTCAAGAAAAATGACAAAGGTTGGGAGGTGACGATCCCGGATGCGTTGAAGGAAGGTCACGAATCTCATTTTGCCCGCGTAACGGAGAAATACCTGGAATACCTTTCCAAACGTAATATGCCGGCTTGGGAAGTGCCCAATATGCTGGCAAAATATTATACCACTACGCAGGCACAGAAACTGGCTTCAAAAAAATGACTCCAGGATGGCGCCAACGATGCAAGGAGTTCCGGTGTGGAGGTGTTATCATGGAAGGGGCAAATAAGGATAGAAACACAGTATGCTGTATGTATCCGGAAGAAAAATCAGATGGATGACCGTCAGGGGCATCATGGAATGAAAGAGGGAATTCATATCGCAGGCTACATCGTTTTCGTGAATATAAAGGCCGGGCGACAAGGGATAGCCTGAAAAAAGAATCAAATTCATTGTATAAATCAAGGAGATATGGAGTCGGCTGAATTGTTTTCGCTAAAAGAAAAGGTGATCGTTGTAACGGGCGGTACGGGGATCCTGGGGGGCGCATTTGTTAAAGGGATCGCTGCGGCTGGCGGTATACCTGTGATACTGGGTCGTAACCGCGAAGTGGCTGAACAGCGGGCCAATGAGATCATTGCAGGTGGAGGTGATGCTATGCCAGTGGCGGCAGATGTATTGGATGAGGTGGCAATGCAACAAGCAAGGGACCTGATCGTAGGGAAATATGGACGGATCGATGGACTGGTGAACGGCGCGGGAGGTAATATGCCTGAAGGTGTATTGCAGCATGAGGCAGATATCTTTTCGATGAATATTGAAGGCATGAAAAAAGCCATGGTGCTGAATGTGTGGGGTACGATCATCCCTACCCAGGTGTTCGGAGCTGTTATGGCCAAAAATGGGGGAGGCAGTATCGTGAATATTTCATCGGTCAGTTCAAAACAGGTCGTGACCAAAGTGTTGGGTTACAGCATGGGGAAAGCTGCCGTAGATTGTTACACCCAATGGTTCGCCGTAGAAATGGCCAACCGTTTCGGTGACAAGATCCGTATGAATGCGATCATGCCCGGTTTTTTCCTTACGGAACAGAACAGGACTCTGCTCACCAACCCAGACGGAAGTTATACGGATCGTGGAAACCTGGTGGTGAAAAACACACCTTTTAAAAGATTTGGGAAACCAGAGGAGCTTGTAGGAGCATTGATATACCTGCTCAGCGATGCCTCCCGTTTTGTAACAGGCATGCAATTGGGTGTTGACGGCGGGTTCACCGTATTCAGCGGCGTATAAGCAGCTTCCCAGATCTATCTTACTAACAGTAACAACATGAGTGAATATTTTTTAACAGATGATTTTTTATTGCAGGGAAAAACTGCCAGGCGGTTATATCATGATCATGTAAAGGACCTGCCTATCATCGATTATCATTGTCATTTATCACCAGCTGATATCGCTGGCAACAGGCAGTTTGCCAATCTTACGGATATCTGGTTACGCGGCGATCATTATAAATGGAGGGCTCAACGTTCTTTGGGCGTTCCGGAGCGGCTCATCACCGGCGATGCCAGTGATGAGGAAAAATTCCACGCATGGGCGGGCGTGGTGCCGCAGACCATCAGGAACCCCTTGTTTCACTGGACACATATGGAGTTGAAGAATGTGTTTGGGATCACAGAATACCTGAATGCCGCTTCTGCAGCATCCGTGTATGCTACCTGTAACGAACTGTTGAAAAAACCGGCACTGACCACGCAGGGTATCCTGTCTTCCTTCAAAGTTGAATATGTGGGCACTACAGATGAGCCTTGGGACACACTGGAACACCACCAGGCACTGGCGGCCGGTAATTTCCCGATAAGGATATCGCCTTCATTCCGGCCCGACCGGATACTGATGATCGGAAACGTCCAGTCGTTCTTTGAGAATCTTGATCTGCTTGAAAAGGCAAGTGCCATCAGGGTTACGGATATCCATTCCCTGCTGGAGGCCCTGCAGAACCGGGTAGACTTTTTTCACAATCACGGGTGCAGGGTCTCGGATCATGGACTGGTACAGATGCCGGCATCTTTTCATTTTTCCAGCCAGCTGGAGTCTGAGTTCTCACAATTGCTGCAGAACAGGAAAGGGACCTATTCAGATCCTGAGGCATTCATGGGGTATGTGCTGCTGCAGCTTTGTAAGATGTACCACGCCAAAAACTGGGTGCAGCAATTTCATCTGGGACCGATACGCAACAACAATACCCGGCTGAACAGGTTGCTGGGAGCGGACAGCGGGTTTGATTCGATCGGCGATTTCCCGCAGGCCTTACAGATGTCGCGCTTCTTTGATCGCCTGGACCAGGCAGACCAACTGGCCAGGACCGTGATCTATAATATCAATCCTTCCGATAACGAGGTGTTCGCTACCATGCTGGGTAATTTTAATGATGGTAGCATCAAAGGCAAGATGCAGTTCGGATCGGGCTGGTGGTTCCTGGACCAGAAAGATGGGATGGAGAAACAGCTCAACGCCTTATCAAATATGGGACTGATCAGCACGTTTATCGGCATGATCACAGACAGTCGCAGTTTTCTTTCCTTCCCCCGGCATGAATATTTCAGGAGGATTCTCTGTAATTTGTTAGGGGATGAGATGGAGAAGGGCCTGTTGCCCAACGATGAAGCCTGGATCGGGGGTATTGTCAGGAACATCTCCTATTATAATGCAAAAGAATATTTTAATCTGTAAATACACAATCAAATCATACAGTCATGTCAAACTCACGCAGGGATTTTATCAAGCAGACCGCCAAAGCAGCGGCAGGGACCTATATCGCTACAACCGGGTTTAGCGCGCAGAGTTATGCACGCATCATAGGGGCCAATGACCGCGTAAGGGTAGGGGTGGTGGGTTTCTCGGACCGTCATCGCAGTTCCCATATCCCTCCGTTCATGAAGTTTTATAAGGAGATGAATTTTGATATTGTGGGTGTGTCGGATATCTGGAAAAGAAGGAGGGAAGAGGGCTCAGCCTTTCTGAAAGAAAAGATGGGGCATGATGTTACGGGTTACCGTAACAATGAAGAGATGTATGCAGCCAAAGCCGTGGATGCCGTATTCATCAGCACTGCGGATTTTCAGCATGCACTTCATTGTAAGGAAGCCGTAGAAGCGGGCTGTGATGTGTATTGCGAGAAACCCTTTGCAGAGACCATGGAAGATGCACGAGCGGCTTTAAAAGCGGTGAAAGCATCCAAAAGCATTGTACAGATCGGATCACAGCGAAGAAGCGGGCCTAACTATAAGGCAGCTGCTGATTTTATACAGAGCGGGAAGTTCGGTCCGATCACCATGGTAGAACTTACCTGGAACGTAAACCAGCCTGGCCGATGGAGAAGACCTGACCTTGTAGCGGATTGCCGGGAAGCGGATCTTGACTGGAAGCGATACCTGATGAATCGTCCCTACGAAAATTTCGATCCAAGGAAATACCTGGAATACCGTTTGTTCTGGCCCTATTCATCAGGCATGCCAGGTCAGTGGATGAGTCACCAGATCGATACCGTCAACTGGTTCAGTGGTCTGGCACATCCCAGAAGTGTTACTGCCAATGGGGGTATTTACCAATGGAAAGATGGCCGTAAGAACTGGGATACCACCACAGCTGTTTTCGATTATGGTCCTGCCAATGATCTCAGTACCGGATTCCAGGTGGTATTTATGTCGCGCATGCATAACGGCGATGAAAGTCCAAGCGAAATCTATTTCAGTAATGGTGGAGAATTGAACTTGATCACCAATAAAGTATCTCCTAAAGGAGGACTGAAGGCAGGCCCTGCAGCTGCCATGAAAATGCAGCCTAACCTGTTGCCCGAGTTGAACCTGACCGATATGGCCATTAAAGTGGAAGCAGGTGCCAATACCGGCGGAGATGCTTTGACAACCGCACACGTGCGGAACTGGATGGAATGCATCCGAAGCCGGAAGCAACCCAATGCACCGGTAGAAGCGGGTTACACTCATTCCATTGCCACGATCATGGCCAATGCGGCCTGCCGCACAGGACAGAAAGTTACGTTCGATGAAAAGACACAGGAAGTAATGGCGGGGGGTAAGGTGTTCAAATACTAGCTTCCGTTGGGTTGGTAGTTGCCATGAAAGGAACAACACCAGTTCTGTAAGTCAAAAAATAACTGGGCCATTACAAACGGTTTTGCAATGACCCGGTTATGGCGAAATTAATATTTGGTTACACCCGGTACGGCAATCGGATAAAATCCGTCCGCATTGGGCAGTACCGGTGGTGCAGCATCCCAGGCGTAGGTCTTGGGCATGATGTCCAGGCCGGAGTTGATGGCTTTGTCCCAGCTTACCACCTGTCCGCTATACGTGGCCATTCTTCCGAGTATCGATGTCATGGTACTCTTTGCCCCGTTCTCCGCATCTGCAAATTTGTATTCTCCTTTGGCAATGGCGGCAAACAGCTCGTCATGTTCTACCTGGTAGGGGTTGGGTTCTCCTTTTGTGTCGAAATGGTACAACACATTTCCTGCATGATCGGTAATATTCGCAGCGCCGCATAAGATCTTGCCCTTGGTACCTATGAGCAGTTCGTCTACCTTACTCATGGTGCCGGGTATATGACGGCACTGGCTGTTCAGAATGGATCCGTCTGCATAGGTGAACTCAACGTAGTGGTGATCGAAGATCTCTCCATGATCCTTGCCCTTACGCACCTGCCTGCCACCCATCCCCTGTGCCTTGACCGGGTAACTTCCTTTGAACCAGTTGATCACATCTATGTTGTGGATATGCTGCTCGTTGATATGGTCTCCGCAGAGCCAGTTAAAGTAATACCAGTTGCGCATCTGATATTCCATCTCGGTTTGTCCGGCCTTGCGCGGACGAACCCATACGCCATCATTGTTCCACCAGGCCTGGGCCGAAGTGATGTCGCCGATCAGCTCCTTCCTTTTGTACAGTTCGCGGTAAGAGCTCTGGTAATGGCGTTGCAGACCTACTACCACGTTCAGCTTTTTCTGTTTGGCAATAGCGGCTGTGGCCAGCACTTTCTGCACACCTGCCGGATCGGTGGCTACCGGTTTTTCCATGAACACATGTTTGCCCTGTTTGATGGCTTCTTCAAAATGAATGGGACGGAACCCGGGCGGTGTGGCCAGTATCACCACATCGGCCAACGGAATGGCTTTGGCATAGGCATCAAAACCGGAGAATTTTCTTTCCTCAGGAACATCAATGCGCTTACGCTCTTCCGCGGTTTTGGGATCCGCGCTATTGGTGAGCGATTCATAACATTTATCCAGGTTGTCTTTGAAAGCATCAGCCATAGCCACCAGTTTTACATTCTGTTTGCTTTTCAGCGCCTGCATGGCGGCACCGGTACCGCGACCACCGCAGCCGATGAGGGCCACTTTGATGACATCATCCGATCCGGCAAAATAATTGGCTTTGGAAAGCAATGGCGCAGCGATCAATCCGCCGGCGATCAGAGAACCCTGTTTTACAAAGTCCCTTCTAGATGGGTTTTTGGAAGCATCGTTTTGCATACTACTGTTTTTTTAAAGTTTATCGACCCAGGTATTTTTTAAAGAATTGGTTGATCTCTGCTGTGCCGGGTTGTTTCAATGGCCTTACCAGCCGGATACCTACCCAGCTGGCATCTGTCAGCCACCACTTGCTTTGCGGGATCTGTGGATCGCGTACATTCCAGTCCGGATCGGATGCCGTACGGTTGGCACTCCGCAGTTCACCGGCCGTACTGGCAAAACCACCACCCCTGAGTGTTTTGGGATATTTCTCTTTGTTGGGGGCTACTGCCGGATCTTTGGAACCTGCGGTAAGACTGGCATACCTGTTTGCTTCATAATGATCCAGGGTCCATTCCATTACATTACCCAGCATATCATATAAGCCCCAGGCATTGGGCAGTTTCTCACCTGTTTTGTGGTATCTGTCTTCACTGTTGCCTGCATACCAGGCATATTGATCCAGCTGGGTGCTGTCGTTACCGAAATAAAAAGCAGTGGTGCTTCCCGCACGGCAGGCATATTCCCATTCGGCTTCTGTGGGCAAACGGTAGAACATACCTGTTTTATTGTATAACCAGCGACAATACATCAATGCGGCCATCTGCGACATGCTGTTGACGGGATACCCGCCTTCCTTGCCCATGCCCCAACTGAGGTCTATGTACTGTGGGCTGGGTCGGGTAATGGCATCCACATCATCATTGGCGCTGGTGTTCTCGTCTTTGAAGAAAACATCGAATGCATCGCGTGTTACTTCATGCGCACTCATCCAGAAAGCGGAAATGGATATTTTCTTCTGTGGACCTTCATCAGCATCCCTTCTTTTTTCTGTAACAGGACTGCCCATCAGGAATGAACCGGCAGGTATCGGTTTCATCGTGAAAACCTGGTTGCTTCCGGGTATCTTTTGTTCGTAAGTGGCGAATGGATTTGTTGTATTCTGAGATCTGGCGTTGTTAAGCAGAAGAGAAAAAAACAACAGGAGAACAACTCTTTTCACTGGGAATTATTTGAATTGTCAAGATACTGAATTAATGAAATCAAAAATCGGATTCATTATTATGGAATGGCTGTATAAACACAGTTCATGGCCGTAAATGATCTGTATGGATTATGGGGGATTTATTTTCAAATTGTACTGTAACTTAGCTCTTATACAACCAATTCAGTTTTGGCCGGTCCCCGGCGGTAGTTGTGATTTGCTTTCAAATTGTACTGTAACTTAGCTCTTATACAACTAGGCGTTTTGAATGGTGATTGGTTCGTTTGTTGTGATTTGCTTTCAAATTGTACTGTAACTTAGCTCTTATACAAC
>CAYWPM010000011.1:0-127076 GCA_964460235.1 uncultured Sediminibacterium sp.
TTTTTAAAAACGATCAAACTCTAAAACAAGCTGTTTGAGAAATGGGGTACTTACAATTGCTTGTTTAAATCGGTCTGCATCGGATATTTTACGGGTATTAAATCGGTAGGAGGTTTCAGCGCAATATCTGTGCAGGTGCTTGGGGCTTATTTGGTGGTATGTGCCTATTATGGTGCGCTTAAATACTGAAAAGAATCCCTCTACGCTGTTAGTATAGGCTATTCCCCGCCTAAATTCCATTACATGGTGGTTTACTGCTTCATGTGCCTGGAACTCGATATTTAAGCCAGTATAGCTTTTATGTGCATCGGTAATAACTACGGCAGAAGGGGCTACATTCTCCCTAACTACGTCTTTAAAGGTTTTGCCGCCTATTACGGTTAATTTAGCCTTGCCATCCCGCTCTAATAAGCCCATTACAGCCACTTTGTTATCCTTCCCTGATTCTTGGTGCTTTGCCCGTCTTTTACGGCTCATTCGGTCAAATTTGCCCCCTACATAGGTTTCGTCTATTTCAACCACATTATCTAAGGGTACATCCGGTTCAGGGTCACCCATAATGAGCCTTATCCGGTGCAATACAAACCATGCGGTCTTTTGAGTAATTCCCAGATCACGGGCTAACTGGTGGGATGAAACACCTTTTTTATGTCCGGTACACAGGTACAGGGCTGCCATCCAAACAGATAATTTAACCTTGCTATTCTCATAAATTGTACCCACAGTAACGGTAAAATCCTTCCTGCATCCCGAAGCCTTGCAACGGTATGTTTTCCCATCTTTCAGTTTATAGGGGTTATTCCGGCCACAGAAAGGGCAGGTAGGGTTACCGCCCCACCTCATCTGCTCCATGTATTCCCGGCATTTCTGCTCATCGGAATACACCGCCATCATTTCCCGTAAATTCTTAAACTGTTCCATTTTGATTATCCCATTAAAAAAGAGGGGAAGGGTTTATATCGTTTTAATATTTGAGGTAACCCAAACCCCAACCAAATAAATTAGCCAAATGTGAAAAGGGTGGGGAGAGATGGGCTAAAACTGGCTTTGCCCCTTTGCTAAATTTGCAAAGCGGCTACGTTAGTAATTCCTTGTGGGAAGTGGTATATTGTAGCCGTTAAATGCGGTATCTTTGCTGCTAAAATTGTTAGCTTTTGACGGCAAAAACTATGAATTTCTTAATACTAACATTATTAGCTGGTTTATAAGTATCGTAAAGTATTAATAATCATTAAATTAAAATGGTCTACTTTATTTAAATAAATTCCCATTTTGTAGTCAAAAACAATCAAAATACAGTTGATCGGAAATGCTTAAACAAGATCAAAATAATGTATCATTATTAATTGATTCTCAATTTTTTGGAACAATTGATTATTATAAAACTTTGTTTCAATTTTCAAATATTGAAATTGAGCAATATGAGACCTACCAGAAAATGAGTTTTCGCAACCGTTGCATGGTTGCGGGGAGCAATGGCGTGGTGGGTTTGTCGGTACCGATCGAAAAAGGCAGGGGGCAGCGGGAGTTGATGAAGGATACCAGGATCAGTAACGAAGGCAACTGGCGGATACAACACTGGCGGACGATCGCCTCCTGTTACAGCCGGGCGCCTTTTTTTGAGTTTTACAGTGATGGGGTGCATGACCTCCTGCTGAAGGACCATGTGTTCCTGCTCGACTGGAACCTGGAGATCCTGGACTGGCTGAAACGGGTCCTGAAATTACCCGCCGGGATCCACAGGAGCCCGGAATACCGGAAAACGGTTCCTGAGGGCATGACGGACCTGCGGAACCGGCTCTTACCTAAGAACTACCAGGCAGTACCCTGGGATCTGAAGTATATCCAGGTATTTGAAGACCGGATCGGCTTCCAGCCCAACCTTTGTATCCTCGATCTTTTGTTCTGCTGTGGCCCTGAAACAAGGGGGATGCTGCAGACAACAATTTGATGTTTTAATGCGTCTTTAAACGGGTTCTTACACCGAGATGCCTTAATTTTAAAATTCGTTTGTCCATCAATAAGATAGGCTTCGAATCATTGATCGCCCCCATGAAGTACAATCGATTTCTGTTAGTGGTTTTGGTTACCCTGGTCTACTCGGTTTTGCCTGCACAGGATTTTTCAAATAAAGGAAAGGAATTCTGGATCGCATACCCGGCTCATATAGATGGTACGAACTCCGTCATGGGGCTATACATCACTTCTGAAACCAATACTACAGGAACCGTTCAATTGGGAAGTGGCAGTACCATTTCGTTTACCGTGCAGGCCAATATTGTGACAAGAATCTTTCTGAATGCCACAGGTACGGGAACCATTACAGGTACCAGCCCGATGTATTATGGTTCAAATAAAGATGTCTATTTGAATATGACCGATGGCTCCAAAACCAATTCAGCCATCAGAATAGCTACACAGAATCCGGTGGTGGTCTATTCTCATATCATCAGGTCGGCAAGAAGTGGCGCTACCCTGGCATTGCCTACAACCGTGCTGGGCAATGAATATATTGCCCCAAGTATGAATTCTACGGCTACTTCGGGGGCAACAGCAGATGGTACCATGGGTGGTGTGAGTGAACTGGTGGTGGTGGCCACACAGGACAATACCACTGTAGAAATTACGCCCACAGCTGCCGGAAGAGGCGGTAAAGCGGCGGGAAGTAAGTTTTCTGTGACCTTGGCCCAAGCGGGTGATTGTTACCAATTCCAGAGTGTCAATTATGGCGATCTTTCTGGTTCCAGGATCAGTTCAAAATCGTCCGGTTCTTCCGGCTGTAAACCCATTGCCGTATTTTCTGCCACTACCTGGAGCTCTTTTGATTGTTCCGGTGCCAGCGGGGGGGATAATCTTTATCAACAGCTGTTTCCTACCCGTTCCTGGGGGAAGACCTTTGTAACAGCCCCTTTCATCAATCGCCCTGAAGATATTTTTCGAATTTATACTCAGAATACCGGCACTACTGTTCAGGTCATGGAAGATGGCGTTGTAAAGACCTTAGGGCCGAGCGCTTTTAATTCTACAGGAAATTTTTACACCTATCGCACCAACAAGCCCATTGTCATCACGGGTAGTGAGGCAATATCTGTGGTGCAATACATCACATCCCAAACATGTAAAACAGGTTGTACTACCGGGGCTACGGCGCCATCCAGTTGTTACGCAGATCCGGAGATGGTACTGCTAAACCCTGTTGAACAAACATTGAACGACATTACTTTTTTCTCGGCACATGCTTCCTTTGTACCCCAGGGGCAAACACAGATCAAACTCCATTTTGTCAATATCATCATCAGTAAGAATTTTAAAACCTCGCTTAAGATCGATAATGCGCCTCCAACCGGGGCTTTTATTGATATACCTGGCAGCAATTATGTGTATCTCCAGGAGGATCTTTCGAACTCATCAGCGACCAATCCTGTACATAGGGTAGTGGCTGATACCAGTTTTAGTGCGATCGTATATGGTTATGGGTCTGTGGAATCTTATGGCTATAATGGAGGTACCAACGTGCGCGACTTTTCCTCAACCACCATCATTCAAAACCCCTATGGCAGGATCGACTCTGCCGTGACCTGTGTGAATACGCCCCTGCAATTGTCTGTACCGTTCACATTTACCCCGGCAAGCATTACCTGGGATTTCTCTGCGGCACCCAATATTTCTCCCAATACCAGGATCGGCCCTATTACCGCTATCGTGGCTGATAGCACGGACCTGGTAAAGAACCTGCGATATTACAGTCCCGGTAAAACTTTCACATTCACCAATGCCAATACGGCTGCCGTAAGGGATACCATTAAATTGTACACCACTTCTTCCACACCTGATGGCTGCGGCAGTACAGATCAGCTCTTTACCATACCGGTGACCGTTAAGGACCTGCCTGTGGCCAAATTCACGGTTGCAGCAGGCGGCTGTGCCAACGATCCGGTCACCCTCACCGATCAGAGTACCGCTACCCAGGGAACCATTAAGCGCTGGTTCTGGGATTTTGGTGACGGTACCACTGCCGATCTCATAACAGCAACGGTTCCTCCCAAAGTATACAATAGCCCTGCTGCCTATACGATCAAACTGAAAGCAGTATCGGATATCGGCTGTTTGTCTGCCGAAACTTCTCAGACCGTTCAGCAGAGTTCCAGGCCGGTGGCGCGTTTTACCACTTCTACGCTAAAATGCATCGGAAAGGATGTGGTATTCACAGATGGCTCCACTACCTCCACCGGTACCCTCGCCAAATGGACCTGGGACCTGGCCGATGGGAAAACGGTCATTGTGAATTCCTCCAACGCAGCTGTCACCACCCAGTATGCATCCGATGGGAGTAAGGCCGTAAGTCTGAAAGTGGCCACCACCACCGGTTGTGAAAGTGACCCGTATACCCCCGCATTTGCCATCAACCCGAGTCCGCAACCCGGATTTACGTTACCCGAGGTCTGTTTGAATGATGCTTTTGCCATATTCACGGATACATCCAGGATCTCGGATGGTTCCGAAGCCCAGTTCAAATACCTGTGGAACTTCAATGCCGGAACACCCGTTGTGACTCCCGGACCCAGTATCACCAGCAGCACGGCGAAGAACCCACAGGTCAAATATGCCAGATCTGAAGTGTATCAGGTATCGCTTACCGTCACTTCCAAAGATGGTTGCGTGGCCAGCCTGGTGCAGGATTTTACCGTGAACGGAAGTATACCCAAAGCGGCTTTCGATTTTGCCAATGCGGCGCCGTACTGTGGGATAAAACCCGTGAAACTGCGCAACAATTCCACCGTAGACTTTGGAGGGGTTACCCGGCTGGAGATCTATTGGGACTTCGCCAATGCGCCAACCGTAAAGGAAGTGGATGAGAACCCGGTGCCCGGTAAGATCTATCCGCATGCCTATCCCGATCCAACGGCTCCGAAGAGCTATACCATCCGTTTGGTGGCCTATTCAGGAGGTACTTCCTGTGTGGATGCCACTACGCAGACCATCACCGTGTATCCGCAGCCAAAAGCGGCCTTCAACGTATCGGCCAGTCAGTTATGTTATGGCGATATCGTGAACTTTACCGACAAGAGTTCTGCAGGGTCCGGCACCATCAGTAAATGGGTATGGGACCTGGGAGGAGGTGCTACCGCTGCCTCACAGAATCCCAACAAACAGTTCAATGATTCCGGGGCCTTTACCACCCGTCTCTATTTCTTCAATACGGACGGTTGTATCAGCGATACGGCCACACAGGCACTTACCGTTTATCCCAATCCTAAGTTGCTGTTACCGCATATGGTCACGGTGCTGGCGGGCGGACAGGTAACGCTTACGCCGACCTATGTGTTTGGAAATGAGCTCAGTTATCTCTGGACCCCCCCCACATACCTCAGCAGCGATACCGCAGCCACCCCCAAAGCCATTCCGGATGATGATATCACTTATCAATTAAAGTTGACGGCGCGTGGCGGATGTTCGGTAACGGATACTATTTTTATACGGGTTTTAAAGGGACCGGAAGTACCGAATGCCTTCTCGCCCAACGGCGATGGCATCCACGATACCTGGAAGATCAAATACCTGGATGGGTATCCGGGTGCCACGATCGACGTGTACAACCGATACGGTCAGATCGTGTTCCGTTCACTGGGTTACGATAAGGAATGGGACGGCACCCGCAATGGCAACCCTTTACCCGTTGGAACGTATTATTATATCATCAATCCAAGAAACGGGCGGCAGATCATAACGGGATCGGTCACCCTGATAAAGTAAACATATGCGAATCAAACAGTTCATGATCGGGATCGCTTTGGCAGGCTGCCTCACGGCTGCGGCGCAGCAACGTCCATACTATACCCAGTACATCATGAACAACTATATCATCAATCCTGCCGTGGCCGGAATTGAGAACTACTGGGATGTGAAAGCCAGTCACCGCCTGCAATGGGTGGGCCTGCAGGATGCACCAGTCACAACCTATCTTACCATACATGGCCCGCTGAAGAAGAGTGATTATGACGACAGGGGATCGGCCACCAGTTTCCGGGCCAGCGGACAGAACCCCAGGGGAGAAGCTTACTGGCGCGATTATACCGCACCCGACCCGCACCACGGCGTGGGTTTTACCATGCTGAACGATAAAACCGGCCCATTGAACCGTTTTGCGATGTATGGCACATATTCCTATCACCTGAGCCTTTCACCAACCACTTCACTGGCGGCGGGTGCATCGGTCGGTTTTACCAATATGAGCCTGGATGCCAGTAAACTGAATTTTGGCGGTACCACCGTTGACCCTGCTGTGGCGGGCAGTGGTGTCATCAACCGCATCAAACCGGATATCAGTGCCGGCCTCTGGTTGTATTCGCGTAACTACTTCGTGGGCGTGGCCGCACAACAGATCATACCGCAGCAGATCGCGTTCTCTGATAACACCGTGTATCTCCAGAATGGAAAATTGTTGCCACACCTTTTTGTGAGCGCCGGATACCGCATGCAGTTATCCGATGATATCAGCCTGTTGCCTTCTATGTTATTGCGTTATATCAGCCCCTTGCCACTGGGCTTCGACCTGAATACGAAAGTTCAGTACCAGGACCTGCTCTGGGCCGGTGCCTCATACCGCTACCAGGATGGTTTTGCGGCCATGGTCGGGCTCAACCTGAACCGCAATATCAATATCGGGTATTCTTACGATGTGCAGACCTCTAACCTGAATACGGTCAGCCGCGGTACCCACGAGATCCTGATCGGGTTCTTACTGGGTAACAAATATGGCGACTGGTGCCCGCGTAATCTCTGGTAAGGTCTTATTGCAGAACGTTCAGGTTCCGGTTCCCGTTGCTCCGCTGTTTGCGGTTCACCAACTGTATCAGTTGTAGCTGTTTTTCGCTGGCATCTTTTACCAGTACCAGCTGCATCTGCATTCTTTCTGCCAGGCGCTGCAGCAGCTCTGTTTGTATCCTTTGTATGTCACGCGGTGAAAGGACTGGAAATGAGAAGGGTAGTAAACTGTCTGCAGATCCCATCACATCCATCATCGCCAAAGGATCTTTGGGATCGGGTGTATCCCGGATATCCGGTATGGGTTCTGTCAGAAGGGTTTTGGAGGATTTGGGATCAGCGTGATGCCGGGTCTTATCATCACCACGCAGCATGGGTTCCACCGATTCCAGGGATTGCAGGATGAGTTTGTCCAGTCCTGCCTGATCCAGTTCAGCTACGGTTTGCATTGCTTTCTGCACATCACGCAGGATCTTTTCCTTGTTCAGTTTGATATTAGCGTTCTCCTGTAAGGCTTTCTGCATGTCAGCTTTGGCTTTGCGGATCTCTGCCGACATATTGCGCAGCTCTTTGTTCATGTCCTGCCTGAGTTGGGTTCTCAGGTTGGCGGGCAGGAACAGGGAATCGGTTGAGAGGGTCCTGGCCAGTTCCTGTTTGGCTTTTTCGATCTGTCCGATCTCTTTCTCCCAGTCCGGTTGCTGTGTTCCCATTTCCAGTGCCGCCAGTTTCAATGCGCTGGCCACCATCGGGGTGAGCGAAGTGATCCTTTTCTGATCGGCGTTGCCGGCGGCTTCCAGCGACTTCCCGGCACTGGCCATACTTTTCTTCATTTCGGCCTGCAAGGGCTTGGCCAAAAAGAATACGGGGTTGAATAAAGGGTTCTCTACGGTCATGGCCATCGGCTCTACCGTATAGGTCTGTTTGCGTTGTTCCGGCCGGGAAAGGCTTTTTGTAGCGGCCGTCTGTTGATCTGTCCGTGTGGTGTGCATGGGGCTTAACCAGGCCACCGAACTCAGGATCCCCGTTACGAGGCAGAGGGCCAGCAGCTGTTTCCGGTAGCTGAAACTGTTCTCTTTTTGATCGGTCATCCGTTTTACCCGATTGAGCAGGTCGTTCTTTTTACCGGTAGCAGCCATGGCCAGCGATGGTGCCTGTTGCAGGTAAGCGATGCGCAGCAGGGCTTCTGCATATACGGGGGCCTGGTACTGGAACTGCAATACCCAGTCGTCGCAACTGTTCTCTCTTTCTTTCCGGATGGCTTTGCTGAGCAGTTGGGTGAAAGGGTTGAAGAACAGGCTGATCTCGGCTACCGACAGCAATAGGTTCACCAGGTAATCGTATCGTTTGATATGCGCCAGTTCATGTAAGAGCACGGCTTCCATCTGTTCTGTGTTCAGGTGGTTGATGCTGGCCACCGGCACCAATATCAACGGCTTCAGGAAGCCAATGGTGAGCGGGGTGCTGACCTGTTCGGATAAGAATACCTGTACCGGTTTTCGGATATCGAGCTGTGTGGCGATGCGTTGTACGAACAAACGCCATTCGGCCGGCATTTTCTGCAGGCCCAGGTACCTGATCTGTTGTGTTTTCCGGTACCCCAGGAACCAGCGGATACAGAGCACCGAGATCAGCAGCAGGTAGGCCATGGAAATATAAGGCAGTAACAGTTCGCCCTTCAGCATCCATTGGATGATACCGGAAAGATAACTGCTGCCCTGTGGTATCACAGGTTGCAGTTCTGGCACCGCTGTGTTCTGCAACGGTTGCCAGGCGGCATGGTATTGCTGGTAATAGAACCGGAAGGTGAACAGGAACCAGATGAACCCCATACTTTGGGCGATGATGCCCATACGGTACCTGGCAGCGGCACTCATAGAGATCAACCCGGTGATACAGACATACAACAGCCAAACAATGGCTGTTTGCCAGATGCTATGGGCAATGGCATAGCCCAATGCCTGTAAAAAACTGGATTGGAACAGTGACTGCATACACTTACTGTTTTTTCAGGTTGTCCAACAATTTCTGGATCTCTTCCAGTTCCAATTTGTTGGGTGCATGGTTACCCAATGCCTGCATCACCAGCTGAGTAGAAGAACCACCGAACAGGGAGTTGATCATTTTACCAACGATCTGCTGTTGGGTGTTCTCTCGCGAGATATTGGCACGGTAAATATGCGTTTTGCTGCTGTCGTCCCTTTTCACGATCCCTTTTTCAAACATGATCTGCATCAGTTTCAGGGTGGTGGTATAACCGGCGTCTTTGTGTTCACTCAGGATCTCGTGCACTTCTCTTACGGTGGCAGTGCCTTTGTCCCAGAGCACCCGTAAGATCTCCAGTTCACTTTCTGTGGGTTTGACATTCTTGGAAGCGGCCATTTCTACGATTTTGTTCGTAAGCAATTTACAAAGCGTGCCCAAACAAGCCAAATAAAAAAATGTTAAACGGCAGTAGGGGAGGATAGTTAACAGTTAATAGTTAAAAATTAATAGTTAATAGTTGGACTTGTGTGGGAAGAGGGGCAACTGATCAATTACTAATTATTAATTATTAATTACTAATTATTTCTTCGTCTTATAAGAGCCTACATAATAGCTGTTGGTCGTTTTGATCTGCAGGCGGTCATTTTTGAAGCTGACCTTTTTGTAGGGTTTGAATTCCTGTTTCTTATCGAGGAACCCGATGATACAGGAGAGGGGTTCTCCGCCCTTACGGATCGCTACCGTGGGTTGTATACCGAAATTGGGGATGGTCAGTGAATCTGTGATCCTCACTTCCTTGGCCTGCACACGGATGGTATACTGGAATGTATGCCGGGTCTCATAAAGGGATACGCTGAATGTCCAGTCGTTCAGCTCATCCGGGATCGGCTCGCTGTAACTGGCTGCCGGTGCCGTCTTTACACTGGCCCTGGTCTCGGGGATGGTGTCATAACTGACCACAACGGTGCTGTCTGCGCCGGTTTCATTGACCGGCGCATCTGATGCGCAGCTGGCCAGCAGGCACAGGCACAAGCTGAAAAGGTACCCTATTCTCATGCGATAAAAATAAAAGCTATTGTTGGAACAGCCAGCTGATCCCAAAAAAAGATCCCGGCCATTGACCGGGATCCTGTAAACTATCTTCTTACGAATGGGTTATTTTTTTTCAACTGACTCATCCAGTGTGATGTGGATGGATTTCTTGCCGTTGAAATAGCTTTCATATTTTTTCAGCACATCAGCAGACTGTTCTTTGCCGTTGATGCTGAACTTGCCGTTCTGGTACTCGATAGACAGTTTGCCTTCGGTGGCCAGGCCATCTTTTTTCAGAGCTTCTACCAGGCTTTTGAATCCATCTTCGCTGGCATTCACGGTTACTTCGGTGGTGGCAGAATCATTGCCGATCACTTTCACTTCCATCTTCTGCTCGATCACCTGGGCCGGTTTGGCATCTGATGTATGCAATTGAGCCAGGGTAGGCGCAATTACCAGCGATACGATCGACATCAGTTTGATCAGGATATTCATAGAAGGACCAGAAGTATCTTTAAAAGGATCGCCCACGGTATCACCGGTCACGGATGCTTTGTGCGGTTCAGATTTCTTGTAGAACATCTGTCCGTTGATCTCAACACCTGTCTCGAAAGATTTCTTGGCATTATCCCAGGCTCCACCGGCATTGTTCTGGAACATACCCATCAGTACACCACTTACAGTAGCACCGGCCAGGAATCCGCCCAGTACTTCCGGACCGAATACAAAACCAATGATGATCGGGGAGAGGATGGCGATGGCGCCGGGCAACATCATTTTTTTCAGGGAAGCTTCGGTAGAGATGGCCACACATTTATCGTACTCGGGTTTGCCGGTACCTTCCATGATGCCTGGAATGGTGTGGAACTGGCGGCGTACCTCTTCCACCATCGACATGGCAGCTTCACCCACGGCACGGATGGCCAGTGAAGAGAAGATGAAGGGGATCATACCACCCACGAACAAACCTGCCAGTACATCGGCATGGTAAATATCAATTCCCTTGATGCCTGCGATACCTACGAATGCGGCAAACAATGCCAGCGCCGTCAGGGCTGCAGAAGCAATGGCGAAACCTTTACCGGTAGCGGCAGTGGTGTTACCCACGGCATCCAGTACGTCGGTCTTTTCACGAACCTCTTTGGGCAGTTCACTCATTTCAGCGATACCACCTGCGTTATCTGCAATCGGACCGAATGCATCGATCGCCAGCTGCATGGCAGTAGTTGCCATCATACCGGCGGCTGCAATGGCAACACCGTACAGACCTGCGCAATAATAAGAACCATAGATACCACCTGCCAGCACCAGGATCGGCAACAGGGTACTTTCCATACCGATGGCCAGACCGCCGATGATATTGGTGGCATGCCCGGTAGACGACTGGCGGATGATGCTCATCACAGGGCGTTTACCCATAGCTGTATAATATTCGGTGATCATGCTCATCAGTGTACCTACGGCAAGACCTACCATGATGGCACCGAATACTTTATTCGGTGTAAAATCAAAACCTCTTAACAACATATGTTCCGGTAACAGGAAACTTACCAGGAAATAAGAAGCGATAGCTGTCAGGATAATGGAACCCCAGTTACCCATGTTCAGGGCAGCCTGTACCTTATGGGTACTGATGCCGGCACTGTCTGAAATGCGTACGAACCAGGTTCCTACGATCGAGAACAGGATCCCGATACCAGCGATCAGCATTGGCAGGAGGATGGGGGATAACCCACCAAATCCATCTTCCAGCACCACACCACCGGCTCCGGTCACTTCGCGTCCGAGTACCATGGTGGCCAGAACGGTAGCCACATAACTACCGAACAGGTCGGCACCCATACCGGCAACATCACCTACGTTATCACCTACGTTATCGGCGATAGTGGCAGGGTTACGGGGATCATCTTCCGGGATACCTGCTTCTACTTTACCAACCAGGTCAGCACCTACGTCAGCAGCTTTGGTATAGATACCGCCACCCACACGGGCAAAAAGCGCAATACTTTCGGCACCCAGTGAAAAACCGGTCAGTACTTCGATCGTACGCTTCATTTCCTCACTGTCCACGGCTGCTTCAGGAGCAAAGATCATTTTCAGTACAATGAACAGACCTCCCAGGCCCAGCACAGCCAGACCCGCTACGCCCATACCCATTACAGAGCCGCCGGTGAAAGAGACCTGTAAGGCTTTTCTCAGGCTGGTTCTGGCCGCTTGTGCGGTACGCACATTGGCTTTGGTGGCGATCTTCATACCTACAAAACCGGCAAAAGCACTGAAGAAGGCACCCATCACGAATGCAAGGGCAATGCTCCAGTGGCTATGCGGGTCTGAATAACCCATGAAACCCAATAATAAGGCTACGATCACTACGAAATAGCCCAGGATCTTATATTCAGCTTTCAGAAATGCCATAGCACCTTCGGCGATATAGTTGCTGATCTGCTTCATGCGGTCTGTACCCGCATCCTGCTTGGATACCCAGTTAAACTTGATCAATGTGTAGAGGAGACCCAATGCTCCCATCGCCGGAACGGCGTAAAACAAGATTTTGTCCATAAAGCGAATTAATCTGCTGGTTTTTTAAAGTCTGCAAAAATAGGTGGATTTGACTAAAATACTTGCCCAAGCGTTCTTTTCTGCCAGGGACAGGCTAAATCCTATGATAATCAACTCATTACTCTTCCAGTAGGGTAGTGTCTGCGTGACCGGTGAACACTGAGCTCATTTTGCCTGCGGCCCAGATATTACGGTTGAATTTATTTCCCAGGATGATCACGGTGGCCGTATCGGCGATCAGCCTTTTGAACACCGCATTGTTGCCATGCCACCAGCCATTGTGGTACACGATGGTGGGATCCGGTGGTTTGATGAAGAGATGCCAGCCCAATCCGTAATTTTTCTGACCACGGGTCTCATTACTGTAGGGCTGGAATGCCATTTCCAGGGTCTCTGCACTCACAAAACTTCCCTGGTACAGGGCACGGTCCCATTGCAGCAGGTCCCGAACGGTGCTGTACACATTTTTGTCGCCATACACACAATCCAGTTTCTGCAGCGGAAAGGGTGCGTTGTTGTAATTGTAAGAGGGTACGTAGTTAGATGCGTCTTTCAGGCTGAACACATAACTGTTGTTCATACCCAATGGCTCAAATACATGGATGCGCAGGTAATCGGGGAACGACATATTGGTCACCTGTTCAATGATCAGCGCCAGCAGTACATAGTTGGTATTGCAGTAGCTGTAACGCCTGTCGGGATTCGATTCGGGTGCAGGACGGTTGCTGATCATATACTGCAGCACATCCTTATTGGTGGCCAGTCCGCTGAACTGCGGCGCAATGCGCACGGTGCGGGCCTTTTTGACCCATTTGCCCCTTTTGTTCTTGACACGGACCATTTCGGTGCGGGTGCCGTCCATGAAATAGTCGTATTTGGGCAGGCCGCTCCGGTGGGTCAGCAGGTTCTTGATGGTGATATTGGCATAGGGGAAATTCGGGAAGTATTTCTCCAGGCGGTCATCCAGTGTCAGTTTGCCCTCTTCCATCAGTTTCAAGATCACGGCAGAAGTGAAGGTCTTGGATACCGAAGCGATATGGAACGGTGTATTTGCCGTGATCGGTTCCTTGGTGCGCATGTTCACAGAACCGCGGTAGTCCTCGAACACGATCTCCCCGTTCTTGGCCAGCAGAATGCCCCCGCTGAAGCCTCTTTTGGCCAGCAGGTTCTGGTACATGGGCGCAATGGCATTGGCATAATAGGCTTTCTCTTTGGGAGACACAGGGGAGAAACCGGAGTTGTTGGCCGTTTTGTGGGAGGGCGCTTTTTTGTCCGGTGAGGGATTGGCGCCACAGCCGATGATCAGGAAAGTAAGTAGTGGGATCAACTTCGGTTGCATCACGGTTGCGGTTTGGTACTAAAGCCGCAAATATAACTTCTGCCCACAGTGCAGCCAACCTTCGTGGAAAACTATGTGCATGGTGTTGAAACAAATAACATTTATTTTCGCGTACATGAGCAAGCAAGCCGTAACCAGTTATCCCAAAGACCGGATCAACATCCTCTTCCTGGAAAATATCAGTGACAAAGCCGTTCAACAGTTCAATCAGCATGGCTATGTAAAGGTCCGCAAACTCGCGGGCGCATTAAGCGAAGAAGAGCTGATCAAAGAGATCAAAGATGTTCACCTGCTGGGCATCCGTTCCAAGACCCATATTTCCGCCAAAGTGCTGGCAGCCGCCCAAAAACTGCAGGCCATCGGTTGTTTTTGCATTGGCGTGAACCAGGTTGACCTGAAAGCGGCCACCCAGGCGGGTGTGGTGGTCTTCAATGCCCCTTACAGCAATACCCGCAGTGTGGCCGAACTGGTGATCGGTGCCTCCATCATGCTGATCCGCCGCATCATCGATAAGAACAACGCCGCCCACAAAGGCATCTGGATGAAAGAGGCCAAGGGCAGTTATGAATTGCGTGGCAAGACCCTGGGTATCATCGGTTATGGCAATATCGGCTCACAGGTAAGCGTACTGGCTGAGAGCCTGGGCATGAAAGTGCTATTCTACGATACCGAGACCAAACTGCCCTTAGGGAATGCTACCGCGGCCAAGAGCCTGAAAGACCTGGTATCGCAGGCCGATGTGGTATCCTTGCATGTACCTGAAACACCACAGACCAAGAACCTCGTCAATAAGAACCTGCTCAGATCATTCAAGAAAGGCGCCATCCTGCTGAACTATGCCAGGGGAGAAGTGGTCGACCTGAAAGCGCTGGCAACGGCCTTGCAGGAAAAACAGATCAGCGGCGCTGCCATTGACGTATATCCCTGGGAGCCAGAGAAAAACGGTGACAGGTTCGAGACACCATTACAAGGGCTATCCAATGTCATCCTTACCCCGCATATCGGAGGTTCTACAGAAGAGGCACAGGAAAATATAGGAGAGGACGTGAGCATCAAACTGTTCCAATACCTCGAAAGGGGCATCACCAACGGATCCCATACGGTTCCGGCCATCGGTCTGCCACCGGTGGAGAACGCGCACCGTATCCTGCATATCCACCACAATATTCCCGGTGTGTTAAGTGCCATCAATACAGCTTTGTCCAAAAACAATATCAACATCGTTGGCCAATACCTGAAGACCAATGATGCCATCGGTTACGTGGTGCTGGATGTGGACAAGAAACTGTCCAA
This sequence comes from uncultured Sediminibacterium sp., assembly GCA_964460235.1. GTDB lineage: Bacteria > Bacteroidota > Bacteroidia > Chitinophagales > Chitinophagaceae > Sediminibacterium. The sequence goes on from CAYWPM010000011.1 coordinate 14,972, forward strand.
ACAGGCCGTGGAGCTGTTGAGGGAAGTAAAGTCTACGATCAAGGTACGGATCCTGTACTAAGCTTACGGATCAGTGGATGCAGAACAGATCCTTGATGACAGATCTGCTAATGCTTCTTTAACGCGGATAAGATCTTTCGGGCCCTGCTTTTAAAAGCGGGGCTTTCTGTTTCCCAGTTGTTCTCGATGATGAGTTTGAGTTCCTGCCGGATCTCGGGGTAAGTATCTGACAACCGGAACAGGATGGTGAGTGAAAAAGCCTTGATGGCAGCAGGTGTAGCGGGTGTTTCAATGAAACCGAAACAGGCATTCATCAGTTCTCCATGAAATCTTTTGGGAAGATCCACCTGTTCCAGCACGCGGACCGAATTGCGTATCAGCGCGTGATGGATGCCTGTCCGCTGCAGGCAGGCCACCAGGTCCTTGATATAGGGACGGATCATCTCCGGCTGCTCTAATGCCGCCCAGCTCACACTCCAGGCCGCACGTTGTGCTACGCGGTATTCCGGGCTCAGGAAACACTGCATCAGTTCCCTGAAATTTGCCGGGGAGATGCAGGCATAATGCGCTATCCGCAACGCCTGTTTGCGGGAATGTTCCTGCAGTAATTCTTCACGAATGATCATAACGATCAGGAGTTGATCAGAACTGCGCTTTGATCTTACCGATCTCTGCGGCATCTACAAAATCAATATCAAAATCTTCCGGGATCCTGGCATTGCGGTATTGTGTTTCTGATGGTACACGGATGCGGGCCGAAGTATGTACTTCCGTTACACCGGCCGTAGCAATGATCTGGGCCACATTCGAACTGTTCAGTCCGCTGCCGGGCATGATGATGATGCGGCCGTCTGCCTGGTCCACCAGTTGTTTTACCAGTGCCAGGCCTTCTGTCACTTTAGGCTCCTGTCCACTCGTAAGAATGCGGTTGCAACCACAGGCAATGATCGTTTCCAGGGCTTCCAATGGATGCTGACATCGGTCGAAAGCCCGGTGGAAAGTGACTTCCAGCGGATAAGCGGCTTCTACCAGTCGGGCGGTATTGTCGCGGTCGATCGTACCATCCTGGTTCAGCAGTCCGAACACCACGCCATCAAAACCCAGTTCTTTGCAAAGCAGTATGTCTTTCCGGATGATCTCTATCTCATCGGCGGTATGAAAATAATCACCGCCTCTTGGCCGTATCATCGGGAACACGGGGATCTGTATCTTCTCGCGCACCGTTTTCAGGTAACCGTAGGAAGGCGTGGTTCCGCCATTGGCATAATTCTCGCATAGTTCCAGCCTGTCGGCCCCAGCTTTTTCTGCAGCCACGGCTGTGGCGGTATTAAAAACGCATATTTCCAGTAACATGATGTCCTTTCTGTTGGTGATTAAAGTAGGTATTTGCCATCTACCATGAAGTTCTTGTCGTCTGCATAACAGACCGCGAAGTTGAAGCCTTTCTGTATGCAGTATCCGCCGTATTCGCCCTGTTTGTTGATGGCGATGAAACCCACCTGTATGTCTTTGGCTTTGTCGCCCTTGATGCGGATGATCCTTTCCACGGCCTTTTTGCAGGCATTCTCGGGTGAGTGTCCCTGCCGCATCAGTTCCACCACCAGGTGTGAGCCACAGATGCGGATCACATCTTCTCCCTGCCCGGTGGCTGTGGCGGCGCCGATCTCATTGTCTACAAACAACCCCGCACCGATAATGGGCGAATCTCCCAGGCGCCCGCGCATCTTAAAGCCCATGCCACTGGTAGTACAGCTGCCGCTCAGGTTGCCCTGCGCATCCATGGCCACCATACCAATGGTATCGTGGTTCCATTCTCCGTTCTCGAAACGGGTGGGAGCGTAGGCGGTCTGGTTCTTGCTATTCTCGATATTGATCACAGGTTTGTATTCACTTTTCTGGAGCCAGTTCTTGTAGGCTTTGTCCGCTTCGGGCGATAATACCTGCGGCTCCAGCGGAAAGCCTTCCGCTACGGCAAACTGTTGCGCACCGGATCCCACCAGCATCACATGCGGTGTTTTTTCCATCACCCTGCGGGCCACGGAAACGGGGTGTTTGATGCGCTCCAGGAATGCCACACTGCCACAATTGGCATGTTCATCCATGATGCAGGAATCCAGTGTCACATAACCATCCCGGTCGGGATTGGCGCCCAGTCCCACACAGCAGTTCTGCGAGGCTTCCGTGACCATAACGCCTTTTTCCACGGCATCTAGTGCACGGCCACCATTGCGCAATACCTGCCAGGCCGCGGCATTGGCGGCAATACCGGTATCCCAGGTAGAGATCACGATCGGTTTGCGGGCAGAGCCGGCGGTACGGAACCCGGCAAAAGAAAAAGAAGTGAGGCCCAGTGAGCCCAGTTGCAGAAATCGTCTTCTGTGGAGCATACTATTCTGATTTGTCTTTTATAACAGGGGAGTGAAAATAAAGGAATTGATCCGATTATTTGTGTACGGAAAGTTTTTGGATCATCTCGTCGCTGGCTGCATCTGCGTAGATACCATAGGCGCTGATGAGCGTGCCTTTCATCTTGCCGTCCTTCGACTGGATCACATACAACACACTGGAATCATCCGGGTCGGTATTGGCTTCGAAGCGGTGATGCGCCACGATCTCAAATTCGGCAGGCGAGAGGTTGATCCCGGTGAGTTTGCACTGGATGGCATCAAAGGCAAGATGAAAATCGGTGGTAAACCCTTTTTGTCTCAGGTCGTTCACCGCATCTACCAGGTTTTCGTATACCTGCATACAATTTTGTTTGTTTAAAGTTACTGTTTTGCCACTGATGAATAGAGCAGAACTGATCGGGAATCAGAAAAACACTGATTAACGGCTTACGCTTTCCGCAAGCCCATCTCGATCACAGAACGGTTTGATCCCTACCTCATCCCGTATCCCATTGCTTGTCTGTTAAGGGATATCACCCCTATGACCCCTAAGTATCCTGCCTTTGACCCGCTCCTTATAAGAGGCGGGTTATAGGCGGGTTATCTGCGGGTCATCTACGGGTTATCGGCGGGTTATGCCTGGATCAGTACTGGATAATCAATGAGTTAGCATGCTTTCGCTTGCTTATGTACTCCGGCACAAGGCAGAGATCGTAGTTAGTGCTTCATAATCAAATAGATAGGCAGCAGCCGGTCTGTGATCTGTCAGGTGAAGGATCCCTTACTGCTGATCCTGTTCAGTTTGTTACGGGCTGTGTAAAATGAGAACGGGCCGTAAATCTTTCCATTCACGACCCGTTCTTACCATGTGAGGATCAACGGTTATTTTGTGGCCGGTGTGGTCACATATAACTCATTGAAGAGGAATTTGAATGTACCATGTGTCTGTGCACGGAAAGTGATCTCCGGCCCAAATGCAAACAGTTTGCCCTGACCCACATTGGCCACAAATGCGGCCACTCCGTCCTGCAGGTAGGATTGTCCCCAGGCCCAGCCACTGCGCAGGGGTTTGTTGGTGGAGAACCAGGCGATCGGTTTAACGATTCCTTTGGAACCGGCCTCAGGCGTGATCTTGAATACTGGACTGGCATCGAAATACACATCGGCCTGTGATGCCATGCCCCAGGCTGCCTGCTGGGTGGAGTCTACACTCACACGCAGGATGCTTCCGGGGATATAATATTTTTCTGCGGCAAGTCTTTGTTCCTGTCCGTTCACCAGTTCCACCAGTGCATTACGGACCGGCACACCTACATGGTAGGCCAGGTTGGTGCTGGAACCCATGGTCACGATCTGTCCGCCCTCTTCCAGGAACTTTTTCAGTTGCGGGATGGATCTTTCGGCCGTGATCCTGCCCAGACGGGCACGGTATTCTTCCGGTATGTCCTCTGCGCGGGGTGCGCCACCGCCAAAACCGCCTCTCATCGAGGCACCTCCGCCTGGCAGGGCAGGGATGGCCCCGTCAACAAAAATGATCACATCGTATTTGCTGCGCAGTCCGCCGGTATCTATGTCTTTGGGATAGATCACGTCCACATCAAAGTGGAACTGTTCCATGATGTAGCGCATCCAGCCGGAAGGCATGGAGCCGCCATACATGTCCCACAAAGCGATACGCGATGGTTTGATCTTCTGTAATGCAGTGGCAGCAGGCCTTTTGGCCAGGGCCGTTACTTTCACGCCTGCGGAAGCGGCTGTTTTTTCCAGCAGGTTTTTGGCTTTGGCAGATACGGGTACATAGAATGACCCGATGGCTGCCTCAGGCTGTGCTTCCTGTAAACGGTATACGTCCAGACCGGCTTTCAGCAGGTCATTGGCGGCTGTGAAGGACTGGTTGGCCTGCGCGGTCAGTACATATCCTGCCGCTGCTGCGCTGGTCATAGAACCCGGTACTGCCTGTAATTCGCCATAGGGTATGCGTTGAAAAGGACCGTCAAAATTCTCCTGGAACCGGTCGAATTGCACGCCCATGGTATAGGCCAGTGTCCAGCCGGCAGCATCATAAGGGGCCACGGGCGGACCTCCGGGATATTGGAAATCGTTGGGGTGATCCTGTGGTTCGAACATATCCAGTACATGCGGACGGAATGCCTGATCTGTTTTTACGATATAGGAACCGGCAGGATATTGTTTTCCTTTTACGGTGAAAGCCTCTGTGGCCTTGTGTACCAATACCCCTGTCCGGATCAAGGCATTCAGGAACCGGATGGCCGAACCCAGATCGGGTTGGTCTGCGGGTATGATATAGCCCCTGGCATCGCGCAGTGCGGGATTCTTGAAAACAGAATCGAAATATTTCACGGGTACCGTGCTCACGCCGCGTTGTGCAGCGGCTGCTTCGGTTTCGCTGGCGGCCGGGCGCGGGTTGTTTTTCTGCTGATCGGCCTGGTAGAGCTGGTTGATCTCGGCCACCCGCTTGGGCGACAGTGTCCAGTAATCCTTTTGTCCGCGCTCGATCGAATTCCTGCCCATTTGATACATGTTGAACAGCAACTGGTCGCGGTTGCGGCTGGCATAATCAAGAACGGCATAGTTCAGCGACACAGAATAATCGATCGACTGCCTGAAATACCATTTCTGGGGCACTACCGGGAAGGGAGTGTTGCCACTGGGGATCAGTCGCGACGGCACCAGCGGCACTTCAGAAGGGGTGGGGTTACCGATGATCTCGGTGAGCAGTCCCACCATATTGTGGAAATACGTGGTGGTACGCAATCCGCCGTTATACCAGGTGGAGAAATTGGAGCCACCGCGTTCCGTATAACCGGGTTTGCCCTCCACGTTCAGGCGGTTGCTCATGGCAGCGCCCAGCGCGTCGAGACTGGTCACGATCACCGGATCGAATACATAGTTGAAGGGATCGCGGTATGGCGCACCGGCCACCACGGATCCGGGAGGACCTGCCTGGTGGTGGTTATACATGACCTGCGGCAGCCACTCAATATACAGCTGACGGTTGATGTTCTGCGTTTCGCGCAGGTTCATCATGAAGAAATCGCGGTTGTTGTCGTGACCGGCATATTTCTCATATAAACGTGGCACCTGGTTCAAAGAGCGTTTCTCCGGAACGGGATTACGCATGTACCAGTTGCTCACCAGTTCCTGGCCGTCGGGATTGGCGTGTGTGCAGAGAATGATCACATTGTCGAGGATGCGTTGCGTTTCGGCATCGTTTCGGCTGGTCAGTTGGTACATGATCTCGATCAGCTGGTGGGCGCCCACGGTCTCAGTGGCGTGCAGGCCGCCATCGATCCATACCACGGATTTGCCTTCGGCAGCCAGTGCACGGGCCTGTTCAGCGGTAAGTCCTTCGGCATAGGCCAGTTTGCGCGAGATCTCTTTGTAGTGATCCAGTTTCTTCTGGTTCTCGGCCGATGTGATGATGAGCATGAACTGTGAGCGGCCTTCCTCGGTCTTGCCGATGTCCACCAGTTTGGCCCGGTCAGATGCGGCGGCCAGTTTTTTTACATAGGCTTCGGTCTGAGTGTACGTGGCAAGCTGGTAGTTGTCGCCGATGTTGAAGCCGAAATGTTCTTTGGGTGTGGAAATGTTTTGTGCGTGCAGCAGGCCGGTGCTACATAGGAGCAGCAACAGCAGGCCGATTTTTTTTCTCAGATGCATTACAGTTGTTTTGGAGGTTCAGATCCGTTTGGGCGGATGCAGGGAATTTCTTCCTATAAAAATATCCGTATATCCGTTCCCCAGAAAATAAATTGACAGGTGGAAGAAGATCGCTTTCTGCAGGATGAAGATAGCCTGCCTGTATACCTTATAATATTATAGCCATATTCCGGTCTGAGTCAATACCAGCCTGGGTTTCAGGTATCTTTCAGATAATACTAATTATCCTATAATTAATATTATGTTAAGTTGTGCAGGTCGGATATTTTATCCACTTCTACAGGCCTAAGCTGAAAAACTACAGCTTATGTATAAGTAAAAGCGGTTATTCGTCTGTTTTTGCTCAACATAAATCCAATACTTTGAAACTCCTACTTCAAAAGTATCTGCGTTCTATTGAATGTGAATACATCAACCGATCCCATCAGACCTTCCTCGGTCTATTCGTGATTTCTTATGATATACCGGGCTATTTGAGACTACATACCCCGCACCGAACCAGTAGATTTTCCGCAAAACTTGTTTCTGTAGATATTCCCTTCAATGACGAAACCCCGGTTAATGAGGTGTTCAGGAAGCTCCTACACATCCATTACACGCTCTATGGCCGAGGCTTCGTCATAAAAGGACGCCGTCGGGCAGTTAAATACAATTCCGAGGGGAAAACTGTGTTCGTCTGACTGAAATCAATAATACAAAATACGGCCTTTTTTGCCCTATATAATCATTCCCTTAACAATTTATTAACAATTCATAAACTCCTACTTATGATTCGCACTGCTTCCAACAAGTTCGTCACCCTCGGTTCCTACCTGAACAGTATTTACCCGCCAAGTTTCTTTCCTGATTTCTGGCTCTGACGGTCTCCGGTCGGCCATTTTAGGCCCGACCGGGCCTCTCTCTCTTGGATTTATTTAAAGGTGCAACATTTCAAACCTCGTTTGAAAGTGTACCGATGGAACTACTTAACTCATTTAACTCCTACGAAATGGCTTATGTCACTACAATCTCCAATACCCGGTGCATGTCGTTTAAGCAGCCTCGAAATGGTGCTTCCCTATTCGGCGGTTCCTCCCTTGGCCGTGCAGCTTCGGATTTACAAAAAAGAAAAAAGGCGTCTACTGACGGCCATAAAAAGGTTTCGAGAAAGAAAGGTCTACGGCGATGCCTTGAAGATTTCGACAAGCCGCTATCTGCTCCGAAACAATTTGTATTTTCTCGGCGTTCCAAAGATAAGTGTGCCAATAAAATCTTCTCCCTGTACAAGGCTTCAGTTGGGCAACAGTTCTATTTCCTTACACTCACATTCATTGCATCTGTTACCGATAAGCAAGGGCAGCAGTGCCTTAATAAATTCTTCACCGTCTTACGAAAGTTCGCAACGTTTCATTATATCTGGGTTGCAGAACATCAACAGGACACAGGGAACATTCATTTTCATGTAATCCTCAACCACCGTTTTGATATCAAGATGGTAAATGCTCTTTGGGTCAGGCAACAGTATAACGCAGGAATCTGCCATTCAAAGTACAGTGCTGAACAGATAGCAGAATTTAGCGAAGCGGGAACCGTTCAAAAATACCTTTCACCTGCCGATGTCAAGCGGATCGATAATGTCGACCACTTGTCGATGTACCTGACCAATTACATCACAAAGAATACTGACACTTTCGAGTGCAGGGTGTGGCATTGTTCCCGGAAAATTTCTGAACTCGGCACCCGCCAGGTCGCAATGTCTGAGGTAATGACCGAGGCAAATGATAAGACGATAAACTTTTCAGTTAACAGAAAGAAAGCCAAAACCTACTTTCCAAAGATGCTTGTCACAGAGCATTGCATCATCATTTCAATCTACAATAAGAAGCACTTTTCAAAGTACACTACTGAACTCGACGAACTCAACAGAAAAATACTTTCCGGTGAGATACACCGGGATAATTTCCCGCGCTTCAAGGTAAAAAAGCACGGTGATGCTTACGAAATCCTAAACTTCAAAAATTAATTCTATGAACTACACGAAAAGAAAACCCCGGTTCATGTTGTACAGGGGTTACAGAATCCATGTGAAGGGAAGTGAATTTTCAGTATGCTCCTTCCCTTTCCGTTTTTTATCTGCTGCAAAATCATTCATTGATAAAATTTGTTCAAATGCGTAAAGTTTCAATGTTAAGGGTCAACCCGTTTGTTACTGCTGCTCACTATGCATTTTATTTCTCAATGCCTGAAAGGTCTGCCCGCCGTGCTATCAATATTGACCGTGCGGCACTCGGAAAACCTTTGCTGACCTTTAAAGATTTTTTCATGTTGTATGGGGCATTTCCTGACCCGAAATTCAGGCCTATCTGGAATGAATGCGAAGTACCGGAAAGTCTACTACGAGCCAAATAATGCGGCCAAAACGGCCAAAGCGGCCAATTCGGCCAAAACGACCAATGTCGGCCATGCTCCCCTCTACAGGGGGGCATTTTTGTTCTCTAAAGTTTTAAATCAAAAAAAAACTATGAAACACACCGACACTCCAATCACCCTGAAGGGCAGCGTAAAAGTTGCCAATCGCTTCGCAAAGCTGTTCTTCAAGTTCAGCAAATTGGGTACTGATGCCACTGACTTAATCGACAATTTGAGCACTGGTACTCTCGAAGTAAAGAAAACCCACCCCACTTACGGCACGAAAACTGTTGTCTACGAGAATCCCATTGCGGACTATCTCGAAATCGCCTCCTGTAATGAGGGCGCAGTACGTGCAGACAATGACGGCACAACCTCCATTGTTCGCGGTACGTTGGAACTGACCCCGGACGGTTCCTTAGTACCAATGGAAAACGAAGTGTATACCGTTACAATCGACAGTCTGCCTGCCGGTGTATCTGTTGAAATCTTCAGCATCGATGTTCCGAAAGATGCAAGTCGTGTTTACGATTACAACCCCGTAAATGTGAACGCCAATGCGCCCACACCTGTAACGGTGAAGGATGCCCAGTGGCTTGCTGTTCGAAGGACTGGCCTGAAAATGGTGGAACTGGAAATGCCTAATAAGCAGAAAGTTACCTACCTGCCGGAAGAAATCGAACAGATCCTTTCTGAAATCAACGAACAGTCCTTTGTCATCAATGGATTGGTAACACCCGCCGGACGTGATTTGTATTGCATCCCTGTGGGATTGGCTCACAAAGCGTACATCACACAATCCACTGTGGGGACTGTGTATGTCGTGAATCAACTGTAAAAAATGGGCTTCTTTGACGATTTACTCCAAAGAAAGCCGGGCGGCACACTTGTCGGGAATATCTTCCGACAGGTTGCCTCCCAATCCACAGATGGCGTCCTCGGTCAGGGTGCAAACCTTATGACTTGGGCAGAATATGATTTGTTGAATATGAGCGAAGCGGATTATGTCGCTAAGTATGGAACACATAAGAACGGGCAAATAGTTCCCGGAGTTGTTCCAAACCCGGATATAAAAACCGCTTACCAAAGGCAACAGGAAATCCAAAACGGACAGGTTCAGACCTCGAAAGCCCAATCGGTGGCCAATGTGCTACAAAAGTATTGGTGGCTGGTTCTTATCCCTTTTGGTTTAATCATTATCGCCGTTCTCACCGGATTCACTTTGTCAAGAAAAAATAAAAACCAATTCTATGCAAGGAAATAACTACGGCTTTAGCCCGTATAATAACTACCGCCGGAACGATTACCAACAAAGGCGTGAATTCGTTCAGGGATACAACAGTAACAGAAACCAGTATTCTGTACAAAAAAGGAAACACAGTGGCTGTAAGGCCGGGAATGACCGTAACGGGCAACCTTTTGTCCGTGGTTGGAAGTTTGACAGGCGTCACGGTCTGCGCTCTTTCCTCGCTGTACCCTACAAGGGAACGTCCGAACATACAAGCAATAGCGGCCGTGTATGGTATAACTGGATGGTGAAGATTTCTGCTGCAGGAAGCAAGCCCGAAATCGTCTCCGGTCTGTATGACCCTTCCAGTGGTAAGGTAATCATCCGCGATCTGTCTTTCGTTATGAATCCCCGTGCTTCTAACGGTGGTTATGTAGGCTCATTCATCAAACGTAAAAATTAACATCATGGGTATTCTTAAAAACCTGAATAAGTACGTAGGCAACGTGAAAACTGTTGCGGTTTTCATCGGTGGAATTGTAGCGGCATTGCTCGCGTTTTCTGACCACTACGAAAAGAATTTCGGCAACAATTCAGAATCCCAAAACACAAACGAAGATGCTTAACAATATCGTTGAAACAATCGCAAGCCACCCAGTGACGCCAGTGGCTTCAGGTGGTGCCGGACTTGGTGCAATCTCTATGCTCGATGCGCAAGTGCCAACAACCGACACCGCATCCTTAATCCTGAAGGTACTCGTGTCCATCGTATCACTCATCCCGGCCATTCAGCAAATTTTCAAAAAACGTAAAACCAAACAGAAATGAAAAAGAAATCTATGTCTATCGGAAAAGTCCTGCTTATCGTTGGCGTTGCCATCGCCCTGTTCGTAGGGTATAAGAATAAGGAAAAGATTAAGGCAATGTTCGCCAAAAAAACAGTGTAAAACTGCTTTCATGCCTCGCTCCTCTCCTACATCTACAAGAGCAAAAGCCGCCCTTCTCGTGGCGGCTTTGCTTTTATTCCTTATCCTATTAATCAGACGAAAAATGTCAATAGAAAAACAGATATACACAAGGCTCAAAGATGCGGGATTCTCCGAGTCTCTTGCGCTCATGATTGTTGCCCAATCAAAGTATGAAACCTCTGTTGCAGGTGTTCCGTATACTTCACGGGTTTTCCTTCTCAATAATAATGCCTTCGGCTACAAGTACGTAAAGGGCAATAAGTGGGCAACCAACGGCACACAATCACCTGAAGGAAACGCATACGCTAAATACGCAACCCTTGACGATTGTCTGTCCGATATCATCGGATGGTATAAGAGAAGGTTTGCCACATTTGCCGGCCTGACGAATTTGGATGCCTTTGCCAATGCGCTGAAAACTGCCGGGTATTTCGGTCAGACTGCGAAAGAATATGCAGCAGGCGCACGCAAATTTTACAAAACATCAATAGTGTAATAATGAAAAAACAAGACCAAAAAAAGTATATGAAATGGGGTATTATCGGCCTCATTGTGTTGCTGCTCCTTGTCTTTTGGAAGCAGATATTTAATAAGATTTCAAGCGGCCTGGCTTTCATGTCTGCCAAGTCAGACCAAAGCCGTCTATTGAATGAGACACTGAATAATCCTCCGGGATCGGTTCGCTATACCTTCGTAAAGGGTATCGTTGACAGTGTTGTAAAAGAGGTCGGAAAACCTTTTTATCAAGACACGGACGAAAAGTATATCGTCTCACAAATGAACCGATTAATGAACCCGGAAGAAGTTATTTATGCATCAAATTATTTCCTGCAACTGAAGGGTACTTCGTTCCGTGAGTTCTTAAAAATCAATTTAAATGCGGATTGGAGAAGTGGTGCTTCATTTGTTGGCTTGCTATTCAACCCGAATGCAGCCGGAAGTACCTATTCTGACCTCAATGACGTTGTAAAACAAAACTTAATCTAATGAGTTTATTCAACCAACTTGTTTCCACTGGCGGTAGTGCCGCTACTGGAAACGTCTTTGGCACTGTTTCCAGTTTGGGAAAGCTGCTTGGCGGTGTATTTCAGGGAAAGAAACCAAACCCGAACGACTGGATGGGTTGGACTTATGGTGATGCAAAAAAATGGGTTGCGGAAGATGGTGACAGTATCTCCAATGAAGCGGTGAACGTTTACAGTTTCATGTCAAAACCTGACTTTGATATCTCCCATATGTTCGATGATTCCTTCGGTTACAGGGCTGTAACTGAAGATATGATTCGCAGCAAACTGCGCCGTGGTGGTTTCTCTTTTGATTCTACCACTTCGTTTCAGCCGGAGCCAACATCATCGTTCTTTTCTGCGGCAAATGCCAATGGCGGTATCGTTCCCAATAAGGGCGGGTTTTTCTCTCCCAAAAAAGAATTTCCGTGGTGGATTTTCCTAATGATACTTTGCCCCCTCGTGCCTGTCCTCTTTTTTTATGACTTTAAACGTAAGCAATGGAAAAGCAACTAAGAACAGACCAAAGTCAGATACATTTTGTATCTCCGTATCAATTGCGGGTCCTGAAAAATGACACCCAATTCATGGCGTTAACATTCCCGTTTGCAGATTCAGCCACACAAAATGCATCCGGTCAATATTCTCGCACAAATTGCTTTATAGAAACAAAAGACGGTTATGTATATATCCTCTTTATGTTCTATGATTCACCAACAACAAAAGTCAGCATTAAACTGGGGGATGCGTCTTTGTCTGTTGCTAAGGGTGAAATATTAGAAACGGTCGATTTGTCAACCCTTACAACTTGGGGCGGTTCGTTTTCTGCTCTCATTGCTGCGATGCGTGCTTCTTATCCAACAACAGACCTCGGCGTTTGGTATTCCTCCTTAACGGGCGAACAGACGTATTTCTTTTATCAGGACACTGTAGACGGATTTGAACCTGCATATTTTAATGCATCCGCAAAAATCAATTATAGCAATGCTGTATCGGTTAACTATTGGCCTGTTGCAATTCGTGAAGATATTTTTGTCAACAATGGATTGAGTGTTGCCTATTTCGACGCAACTCGTCCGTTCATTCCATTGGATAGTTTCAAGGCCAGTGATCTGAATGTCGACACATTTATTAAGGGGAAAGAAAATTTCTATTCTTATCAGGCGTTGAAATCGTTAGACAAATATTTCGGCCTGGGTATGTCTTTAGGACTGAATCAGTTTACTTTGCAGCCCCAACAGGTTAAGCTGACAGGAACGAAAGCGGCTGACGACCGATTGATAATCTTAGAGCAGTTGTAATATGAAGCAAGCATTTAACGCCATTTGTAAGGATGCGGACGGCAATGCCGCCAAGTATAGAAATATTACTACAGTTTTTGACTTCATCAATAACATGGTGACACGTTACAATGCAGTTGTGATTTTCTTTTATAATTCACGAACTCGTGAGTATGTAGGCTACTGGCGAAAGGGCTTGTATTACGAGATACATCAATCAAAATAATCCCCTATGAACCACCCTTGCCCCGTTGGGAAACACCCTTGCCCCTACTCTACACAGGTTTAAATCATGCTTCATTTTGACTACAAAACCCCGGTGATTTCACTGGGGTTTTTCGTGTAAAAAACATTTTGAAATGATAAACAACTTTATTATTGTTGCAATGCGTTCGATTTGAAGCGAAAAAAATCAGCGCGAATGTTCTTTTCCACAGACGAAAAATACCCGCCCCTCCGACTCCTTAATATTATGTTAAATGGCGCACAGCGAAAGGATTTAAGAAAAAAGCCCACGCTTCTATCTTTGATTGGCGCGAAAATTACTTCTTATTGGGATTATTTTTGGGGGCTTGATATTTTATCGAATCCGATTTTACAAATATCCGCACTGTGTCTTTTAGTATTACTTGCTTTGGTTCTATGTCTTGTTTCTTAATAGCGTAAATCGAAATGGCTAATGACGCAAGTGATATGATAACTGGAATCCAAAATCTAATGTTTTCTTGCTTTTGTTTACTTTTTTGATATGAATTTATATCACTCAATACTTGAGGGTTTATCTCAGGTATTTGTTCGTTTTTAAACATATCATTTGGTGTAATAAATTGCATAATTATTTGATTATTAGGCTCGTTTTCAACTCGCTTCCCTATTTCTTTTTTCTTAAAACCTTTCTCCCACACCGCCCGTTTTTACGCTCCGCTAAAAATAAAAAACGGGCTACACAGCCCTAACCAAGTAACATAATATTGAGTTATCATTGTTTGCCTTTGTCTGTAGTGGTCGCTCGTTCCTCGCTATTGGTGTCCGGTTATTGCGCCTCCTACCGTTAAAAAGTAGTAAATAATAGGAAACGGTAAGAGGCGCAATAACCGGACAAAGGTAAGGCAAACACTGATAACTAACTTTTATGTTAAGTATGCACGAAAGGAATTTAAAGAAAAGGCCCGCGCTTCTATTTTGCTAAATGCTAGTATTAGAAACAAAAAAGGGATTGCGTTTGCAATCCCCGTTATCTTGATATTTTATCGATCACCTTCCACTATCTTGACTAAACTGTTTATGGGCAGCGTCTATAATAGACTGCGCTTTTTGGGCAGCAGCATCCGGACTGGGAACGTTTAATGTTTTACATATACGACATACGGTTGCAGCCAACGGCGGATCGGTCGGTGGCACACCGCTCATATCTAAAGTTTTTATGTTCCTCATTACGTAATAGCCTTGATTAGCTATTCTGACTACCTCGCAATCATGTTGTTGCAGGTACTCGATAAAATCTTGACGTGTCATGCTAGCTCAAATTGGAAATTTTCTTGAATGATGCCGCCCATTTCAATGTTTTCCTGATAGTTCTCCAGCCTGCGCGTTTCGAGCATTATTTTAAATGCATCGATTAAATTTTCCTTCACATCATCCTGATTAGTACCATCTGCGATAGCTTCGGGGAATTCTGCAAAGTACGCAGTATACCCCCTATTATCGACATCCTGGATAATGATGCCGGTAAGGTTTAGCGTTACTTTTTTCGTTGACATAGTTGGCCCGTTTTAGTTTTTTGGTCAAAATTACCTTATAAATATATAGATTCTGTTTTCAAAATGTTACTATTTTTTGCTAACTGGCTGAATATCGGTATAAAAGACATTAAAATCATGCCATGGTAGTATAACGGCTCAGATCCCCAGATATTGCTTCGGCTAGCGCCTCAGTTTTGCTATTGGTTTTATTTTTTACTCGTATTTCTCCCGCCCCGCCCGTTTTTACGCTCCTCTAAAAATAAAAAACGGGCTTCACAGCCCTAACCAAGTAACAGAACAAGGATAAAGAAAAAATCACTATCATTGACCCTGTTATTTATCCTAAAACCACCACCATGCTCAAAAACATCATCTGTATCTGCTTTTTATTACTGTTCCTGGTTTCCTGTGCCACTGTAACCAGGCCGATGACCAACGCACCGGCCAAACCCACCACTGCACCGGTAGCTGCCACCACCAGTAATTGAATGCGATAACGGGGCATTTGCCAATGCGATAGGCCTCTTCTTAAGATACTACCATAAAAAACGCCGGCTTTTGGCCAGCGTTTTTTTATGTAATGAGGTTCTACTCTTAGTATTTACCGTGTAAAGCGTCAAATTCCTTGTACTTGGCTTCGAAGGCATCGAATGCTTTAGGGTCCTTACCACGTACTTTGTCGCGCTTGTAAGCATACAGATTGGCCAGGAAGTCAACGGTCTTGTTGATCACGCTCTTCTCGGTATTGCTGCGGGTGGTCTTGTCCTTCAGGATCACATAGGCTTTCTCCAGCCATTCCAGCGACAGGTTCAGGTTCTCGTTCAGGGGCTTCTCAATATCGGCATTGGCCTTGCGGATCGGGTCCAGTTTGGCTTTCAGGGCCGCTTCGGCTGCTGCTTTTTTCTTGGGATCCTTTTCCTGAGGTCTGTCGGCATTGATGCCCTGCATGGTACGGATGTTCTGTGCATAGGTATCATCGTACTCGCCATAGATATTGTAATACACCACGCCTACGTTGAATGCGGCAATGGCGTTCTGGTTGTTCTTGGCATAGGCCTTTTTATATGCATCCACCGCTTTCATGTTGTACATGCGTTCAGCGGCGCTGTCGAGGCTCTTGTCCTTGTGGTGTGCGTTCACGAAGATATCGGCGAACTGCAGGTATTTGATCTCGCTCAGGGTGCCGGCGGCATCTTCCTTATCGTACAGGGCGGTCTTTTCGGCCAGGGTCAGGTTCTGGTCCATGTAGTCGATCTCGAACTCATCCCAGGCAAAGGCAGGATACAATTTACGGCCCAATGCCACGTATTTCTTGAACAGTTCCTCGTTCTTTACGGTGATATAGTGACTGGCCAGGAACTTATAGATATCGATGTACATTTCGCCTCCTACCTCTGCATCGGCCAGGCGGTTATAATATTTGGCCGCATCGTCGGGTTTAGAAGCGTTCTGGTAAGCATAGGCCAGGTACAGGATCGATGTGGTATCGAAAGCGATGGTGGCATTGCTCCATTTGTTCTTGAAGATATCGTCGCTGTATTCCACGGCATATTTGAAACTGCCGGCGGCATCCTCCCATTTTTTGTCGTTGAACAGCTTCACACCATTGGCGTAAGATGTGGCGTACATGTCAAAAAAGCCCTCTGCTCCTTTCTCTTTTACCTGCGCAAAAGCGGGATCGGCGGTCTTGTATGCTTTGAATGCCTCATCTGCAGTGGTGAGTGCTGCCGGGTACTTGGTGCGCAGGTTGGCATCCTTGTACAGGGCTGCATACACTTTGGCTTTCCAGTACAGGGCTTCCGGTTTGGCGTTCTGCTTGGCATCGGCCATCACCTTATCTACTTCTGTCTTGGCATCTTCCATCTTGTTGATCAGGTAAGCTGTCTGCACTTTTTTCAGGTCTTGCGCCTGAACCATCTGCAGGCTTCCTGCAACCAGGGCAAGTAATAAGAGCTTC
The DNA here is from genome assembly GCA_964460235.1 of uncultured Sediminibacterium sp. Classification (GTDB taxonomy): domain Bacteria; phylum Bacteroidota; class Bacteroidia; order Chitinophagales; family Chitinophagaceae; genus Sediminibacterium. The sequence goes on from CAYWPM010000011.1 coordinate 31,607, forward strand.
TTCATATTAAGCGGGGTTTGTTATTGATTATCAGTAATAGTATCGTTGTTATCTTCTGTTTTATTTTCAGTGGAATCCGTGTTCTCTGCTCCCTGTTCCTCCGGGTTAACCGCTTCTTCCTCCTGCTCCTCTATCTGCGAAATAGCGGCGATCTCATCCCCTTCATCCAGCCTGATCAGTGTAACGCCCTGGGTGGCCCTGCCCGCTTCGCGGATATCCTGGATACCGGTACGGATGGTGATGCCCGACTTACAGGTGATGATCAGGTCTTCTTTCTCCGTTACATACAAAATGCCTACCAAACTTCCGGTCTTCTCGGTCACGTTGATGGTTTTAACACCTTTACCACCCCGGTTGGTGATGCGGTATTCATCCACCACGGTACGTTTGCCGAAGCCTTTTTCGCTTACCACCAGTATGGTATGGGTAGGATCGTCCTTGTGTATGCAGATCATGCCCACTACTTCATCGTTCTGATCGTCCACTTCAATACCCGCTACGCCGATGGCTCCCCTGCCCGTAGGCCTTACTTTCTCTTCGGGGAAACGGATGGCGCGCCCACTCTTCACGGCCATCATGATCTCCTGGTTACCATCGGTCAAGCGGGCCGATAACAGCTCATCCCCTTCGTTCACGGTGATGGCGATGATACCGTTGGCACGCGGGCGACTGAAGTCTTCCAGTGAGGTCTTCTTGATGATGCCTTTGCGGGTACAAAGTACGATATAATGGTCCTGTACATATTCCTTGTCGTCCAGTTTCTTCACATCGATGATGGCTTTCACCTTATCGTCTGCGGGCAACTGTATCAGGTTCTGTATGGCCCTTCCCTTGCTTTGTTTCTCTCCTTCGGGGATCTCGTATACGCGCAACCAGAAACAGCGTCCTTTTTCGGTGAAGAACATCATGGTGCCGTGGGTAGAAGCCACGAACAGGTGTTCCACATAATCCTCTTCGCGCGTTTTGGTACCTACGGCTCCCCTGCCGCCGCGGCGCTGCTGGCGGTATTCGGTAGCGGATGTACGTTTGATGTATCCGAGGTGCGAAATGGTGATCACCACGTCTTCGTCCTCGATCAGGTCCTCGATCCGCATTTCGTCTGCCAGGTACTGGATCTCTGTTTTACGCGCATCGCCGAACTTCTCCTTCACTTCGATCAGTTCTTTTTTGATGAGCTCGTAACGCATGTCTTCACTGGCCAGCAGTTCTTTCAGGTATTTGATGGTGTTGATCAGGCTGTTGAATTCTTCCACGATCTTGTCGCGCTCCATGCCGGTCAGTCGCTGTAAACGCAGTTCCAGGATGGCTTTGGCCTGGGCCTCTGACAGACCTGCTTCCTGTGTGTAGAGTTCGCTGGTGACATCGGTGAACAGGGACTGGTTCAGGAGCCATTTCTCTTCGCGGCTCTTGTTGATCAGGTTCTCCTTGGCATCGTCCGGCGTGCGGCTGGCACGGATCAGGGCGATCACTTCGTCCAGGTGATCCAGTGCTTTCAGGTATCCTTCCAGGATATGGGCGCGCTCCTCAGCTTTGCGCAGGTCGAACCTGGCGCGGCGGATCACCACTTCCATACGGAATTCGATGAATTCGGCGATCAGGTCCTTCAGGTTCATCACCCGGGGTCTGCCCTTGCTGATGGCTACGTTATTGATACCGTAACTGGTCTGCAGTTCGGTGAATTTATACAGTTGGTTGATGATGACCTGTGCCACCACATCACGCTTCAGGTCCAGTACGATACGCGTTCCTTCGCGCATGTTACTTTCGTTGTTCACGTGGGCGATGCCTTCGATGGTCTTATCGTTCACCAGTTGTCCGATACGGTCGGTCAACTGGTCGCGATTCACCTGGTAAGGTACTTCGGTGATGATGATCTGCTCGCGTCCGCTGGTCTTGGTATCCACATGCACTTTACCGCGCAGCACTACCCTTCCGCGACCGGTGAGCAATCCCTGGCGAACACCTTCCATACCGTAGATGATACCGCCGGTCGGAAAGTCGGGCGCTTTTACGTAATTGATCAGTTCTTCTACCGGGATCTCGCGGTTGTCCACATACGCCACGCAACCATCCACCACTTCGCTCAGGTTATGGGGCATCATGTTGGTGGCCATACCTACGGCGATACCTGATGAACCATTGACCAGCAGTTGCGGGATACGGGTGGGCAGTACGGAAGGCTCCTCCAGTGAGTCATCGAAGTTCAGTTGGAAATCGACCGTTTCTTTTTCGATATCATCCAGCATGGCTTCGGACAAACGTTGCAGACGTGCTTCGGTATAACGCATGGCTGCCGGTGGGTCGCCATCCTGGTTACCAAAGTTACCCTGGCCATCTACCAGTGTGTAACGCATGGTCCAGTCCTGGGCCATACGCACCAGGGTATCATAGATGGAGGAGTCGCCGTGCGGGTGGTATTTACCCATCACTTCCCCCACGATACGGGCCGATTTCTTATAGGGTTTGTTGCTGTTGTTGCCCAGTTCGTTCATGGCGTAGAGCACGCGGCGGTGAACGGGTTTGAATCCGTCCCGTACATCGGGCAGGGCTCGGCCAACGATCACCGACATCGAATAGTCGATGTAAGCGGTCTTCATTTGCTCTTCGATATTCACCTGAATAATCCGGTCGTTATCATTGGTTTTTTCCGGTGGTAACAGATTGTCTTCCATGTGTGTGATTCCGTGAGATTTTAGTTCTTTGACAGGTTGCTAAACAGCCCTGTTTACAGGTTGGCGAAGATACTTTTTTTAAGGGGGAAAAGGGGCCAAAAAGGGCTCTTTTTTAAGGGGTTTTATCCACAGTTGTGAACTCGGGCCACTGACAGGATCGGGGTGTTATCATCCGTCTGGCAGCAGGCATGAAAAAAGGGTTCCCTTTTGCCGGAAACCCTTGTCTGTATTGAATGATATGCCTTGACCTCAGTTCACCTTCTTGATGCTTCCTCCACCGCTTTTGCTGGTATTGGAAGTGGCGGAACCTTTGTAATACACATCGCTGCCACCGCTGGCATTGGCCTGCAGCTCTTTGTTGGCGGTAATGCGTACATCGCTGCCGCCGCTGGATTCGATGGTGCAGGTATTGGATACCAGTTCAAAACCGTGTACATCGCTGCCGCCGCTGGCAGTGATCGAGAGCTTATCTGCTTTCCCGGATAGATAGGCATCGGAACCGCCGCTGGCAGATAATTTTAACACACCGGCATCCAGTTTACCCCGAAAATCGGAGCCTCCGGAAAGGGCCAGTGAGAGTTTCTCTGTGGTCAGTTGGTCCTCGATATACACATCCGATCCGCCTGAGGCTGAGAGCCCCTCCAGTTTCTTCACCGTCACATAGGCTTTCAGTTTTCGGTTACCGAACCAGTTCAGTCGCCAGGTACCTTCCTGGTTAAAGTAGATCTTCAATACGCCATTCACCACTTCGGTGCGGATGCGGTCGCGGAAATCATTGGTGGAAGCACTCACTGCAACGGCCTCATCATTGCCCTGGCTGAGGTAGAGGTCTACCCCATCGGCTATTTCGATCGCGTGGAAACTGCCCACATTCCTTACGGTGGCATTACCATCGTGTACTGTTTTTTGTGCAGATACGGCCAGTGTGGTGAGCAGGAACAAGAAGAAGATGATTTTTTTCATGTAGGATCATTTGTTTTGAAACGGATACACCGAAAAAATGTTACAGCCTGCTTTCAGGAAACTTCTTTTTACGGTAAGGAAAGATAGGCAGAACTTTTTACGGTTGAAGAACGGTGATCGGCCACGACCGGTTTTGCGGTAAGGAATGCGGAAGTGAATACTCAGTATCTTTACACCTTATGAAACAGATCCTCCTCTTTGGCGCCGGCAAGTCGGCCACCGTACTGATCGATTACCTGAAACAGACCGCTACCCAGAAACAATGGCAGGTAACCGTTGCAGATGTGAACCTGGCCGCTGTACAGGCCAAAGTGGGCGATCATGCCTTGGTGAAAGCCGTGGGTGTTTCGATCGATGATGCCACTGCCAGGCAGGCATTGATCCGGCAGGCCGATGTGGTGATCTCTTTACTGCCTCCTGCCCTGCACTATACGGTGGCGCTGGATTGCCTGGCATTTGGCAAACACCTGCTTACGGCATCGTATGTGGATGACAAGATCCGTGCACTGGCCGCAGAGATCAAAGAAAAACAGATCCTGTTCCTTTGTGAGATGGGACTTGACCCGGGCATCGATCATATGAGTGCCATGCAACTGATCCACCGGATCCAGGCAAAGGGCGGACAGATCGAATCCTTTCTTTCGCATTGTGGCGGACTGGTGGCCCCGGAGAGTGATACCAACCCCTGGCATTACAAGATCAGCTGGAACCCCAGGAATGTGGTGCTGGCTGGTAAGGCAGGAGCCATCTATAAAGAGAACGCAGCGGTACAGCACAGGACCTACGAACAGGTTTTCACCGGTTGTGGTGAAGTGAACATTGAAGGGCTTGGATCACTGGCTTATTATCCCAACAGGGACTCCCTGAGTTATATCCCTACTTACGGACTGGAAAATGCAGCCACTTTCAAACGCACCACTTTGCGTTATCCTGATTTCTGTACGGGCTGGAAACAGGTGATAGACCTGGGTCTGACGGATGAAACGGATTCCGTGGCTACGGATGGACTGAGCATAGCAGGATTCCTGCAAAAGCGTTGCCAGGACAGGAAGATCCGCTTTGAGGAGATGACCCCGTTATTGCAGGAACAGTTCCTTTTCCTTGGCTGGAACGACGATACCCTCATCAACAAAGGTCATTGCTGTTCTGCAGATGTGTTACAGTTCATCCTGGAAAAACAATGGGTATTGTTACCCGGCGACAAGGACCTGGTGGTGATGCTGCATGAACTGGGCTATGAAATGGATGGCTCTCATTACCAGATAAGCAGCAGCCTTGTGGTGACCGGTGAAGACCATATCCGCACCGCCATGGCCAAAACAGTGGGCCTGCCGCTGGGTATTGCCGCCACTTTATTGCTCGAAGGACAGATCCGGGAAACAGGACTGCATATCCCCATCATCCCGACCATCTATGAACCCGTACTGCAGAAACTGCAGGAGCAAGGAATCGTGTTCCACGAAACAGCCGGATGAAAATAAGGTACAAGTATCAATCATCAAGAAACATGCATCAAGTATCCAGCATCCAGAATCCCCCCCGCTTATTTCTTCTTCTTTTGCGACTTATTCTTCGGTTTGGCTTTTTTCTCGTCGCCCTCTGCATTGATGACCCATTCGTAATCGAGCTGCCTTTTTTCGAGATTGGCGGCCACTACGCGGATGAAGACCTTATCGCCCATACGGAAAGTTCTGCCGCTGCGCCTGCCTACCAGGCTGTAATCGCCGTCTACGTGGCGGAAATCATCATAGTCTGAGAGACTGATGATGCTCACCAATCCTTCGCATTTATGCGCCACCGTCTCTACCCAGAAACCGAAGCTGGCAACACCGCTTACGACGCCTTCGAACACTTCGCCGATATGGTCGCGCAGGAATTCCACCTGTTTGTATTTATTGCCGGCCCGTTCGCATTCCATCGCCGCCCGTTCGCGTTCGCTGCTGTGTTTGCATTTCTCCTCCATCTTCTTATCGGTCTGCGGCTGGTCGTTCAGGATGGATTCCAGCACCCGGTGTACCAGTACATCAGGATAACGGCGTATGGGTGAGGTAAAATGGCAGTAATATTCGAATGCCAGCCCGTAGTGGCCGATATTCTCCGTTGTATAGATGGCTTTGGCCATGGTGCGGATACCCAGCTGTTCTAGCACATGCTGTTCGGGTTTGCCTTCCGCATCTTTCAGCATGGAATTGAAGCTGTGCGCAATGGCCTGTGGTGAGGAAGTGTCAAAACTATGCCCGTGTTTTTTGGCGAAAATGATGAAAGGGGCCAGTTTCTCTTCATCGGGCCTGTCGTGCACCCGGTATGGGAATGGCAGGGGTTTCTTGTTGATCTTGAGTTTGGCCACATTCTCGGCAACGGTCCTGTTAGCCAGCAGCATGAACTCTTCGATCAGCTGATGTGATTCCTTGCTTTCTTTCACCACCACTGCAATGGGTTTGCCTTTCTCATCCAGTTTGAAACGCACTTCCTGTGAGGAAAAATTGATGGCCCCTTTGCTGAACCGTTTCTTGCGCAGTTGCTGGGCTATATCGTTCAGCAACAGGATCTCATTTTCGTGTTTGCCTTTCCGGGTCTCGATGATCTGTTGCACATCTTCATATGCATACCGATGGTCTGAATGGATCACGGTCTTTCCGAGCCAGTACTGTTTCACTTCGCCTTTCCCGTTCATCTGGAAAATGGCCGAGAAAGTGAACTTGTCCTCATGCGGCCGCAGTGAGCAGAGCTCGTTCGAGATCCTTTCGGGTAACATCGGATTCACGCGGTCGGGCAGATAAACGGAAGTGGCTCGTTTATAGGCTTCCAGGTCAAGTTCGGTATCGGGGTGCACATAATAACTCACGTCGGCAATATGCACACCGATCTCATACAGGCCGTTATGGAGCGTACGGATGGAGAGCGCATCGTCGAAATCTTTGGCGTCTGCCGGGTCAATGGTGAATGTGAGTATGTCACGACAGTCCTTTCTTTTTTTGATCTCTTCGCTATCGAGTACATCGGGCAGGCGCTCCGATTCCTCAAGCACGTCTTCCGGAAAAAACAGCGGGAATCCTGCCTGTGCCAGCAGTTCTTTCATGGCCGCATCGTTCTCGTCTTCCGGCTGCATGATGCTCACTACCGTGCCAACGGGTTTCTTATCGTCCTTGTCCCATTTCAGTAAACGTGCCACTACCCTGTCGCGGTTCTTTGCCCCGTTCAGTTCTGCCAGGGGGATGAACAGGTCGGGCATGGGTTTATCGGTATCCGGAACAAAAAAAGCATAGTTGGTGGATAACTGTATATGTCCGATGAACTCTGTCTGCTTGCGGGTGACCACTTCGGTGATCTTTCCTTCTTTTTTACCGGTACGGGTGTTCTCCTTGAATACTTTTACCCGAACGGTATCGCCGTTCAGTGCCGTATTGAAATCGCCCGGGCGGACCAGCACATCGCCTTCGGTATTGTCAACGATCACGTAGCCCATTCCTGAACGGGTCACTTCCAGTTTCCCTTTTAAGAGAAGCTGGGCTGCAGGTTTGCCCTTTGACTTGGACCTGGTCTTTGTTTTTTTCTTACTCATGTTGCTGGATTGAAGTGGAAGTTCGTAATAAAATCCGTCACCAGTTCATTGAATTGTGGCCCTTCGTCAAATAAAAAATAGTGGCGTATGGGTAATACATACAGGGGCAATGTGGCCAGTTCTTCCGTGAATTTAACCAGTCTTACCGCATCTTTCTCCGTGGTAAGGATCATTTTATCCTTGGCATGTATATCGTTGAATTTCTCTTTGATCTCTTTCAGGTCATCAATGGTGAAAATGTGGTGATCTGAATAGTCCTGCTGGTAATAGGCATGAGTCTTGGCCAGCAGGTATTCTTTCAGGGGTTTGGGATTGGCGATGCCGCATACCAGTAACACTTCGTCCCTTGGCGTGATGAGCCACTCATCTGTCCTGTCTGTGATGTGGTAAGGCGTTCCGTATTCAATGGTGGTGAAAAATACTTTTTGTTTTGCTTCCGGTTTCAGGCTGCGGATGATCTTCTGTTTGGCTTCGGCCGAAAGGTTATAGGGGCATTTGGTGACAACGATCACATCGGCGCGTCTGGCAGATGACCACTGGTCGCGCAAATCGCCTGTGGGCAGGAAAAAATCCTGTGGGTACAGGTTGCTGTAGTCCGTAAGCAGGATGTTGAACCCTGCTTTCACCACCCGGTGCTGGAAGGCATCGTCCAGGATGATGGCCTGCAGGTCGGGCACGTCCTGCAGCATGTGCGGGATGCCCACGATCCTCTCTTCACAGGATGCTACCGCCACATTGGGGTATTTGTTGTGAAAGAGCATGGGCTCATCCCCTATCTCCAGGGCGGTCGTTGTGCGGTTTGCGAGCACATAGCCTTTGGTCTTTCGTTTGTAGCCCCTGCTCAGGGTCCCGGTCTTGTATCTTTTCTCCAGCAGCTCCACCAGGTATTCCACCATGGGCGATTTGCCGGTACCGCCTACCGAGAGATTGCCCACGCAGATCAGCGGGAAATTGAATTCGGCGGACTTGAGGTATCCTTTGTCGAATAACCAGTTGCGTATGACCACCACCAACCCGTAGATCAGTGAAAAGGGCAATAACAGGATGCGGAAAGACTTCAGGAAGAACGCGTTAAAATTCATAGGTCTGCTGCGGCGTGATACAATACGATAAAGGTACATCAAAATGCCCGGTGTCGCTGATCTCTTCGATGGGATCGAAATATGAGAGGCCGATCTTAACAATATCTTCTCTGCAGAGAGCCAGGAACCTGTCGTAATAACCTTTCCCATACCCTACCCGGTAGCCCTTGGTATCGCAGACCAATAATGGTACCAGTACCAGGTCGATCTCTTCGGGCTGCAGTATTTCCCCTTCTTTGGGTTCGGTAATGCCCAGTGTATTGGTTCGGTAAACAGTGTCTTCGTTGATGGCGAGGGCCGTCATCTCGCAGGTTCGGGTATTGGTGAGCGGGTAGGCCAGCACCAGGTCGGGCACCATATGCCGCAGATAACCCGAGAAAAGATGCGTATTGGGTTCTGCCTGTCCGGATAAGGGCCAGTAAGACAAAACGGTATGAATACCTGAGAAATCGAACTGTTGGAATTGTAATAACAACAGGTCATCGAACCGCAGTCGTGAGTGCGGATCGAGGCTGGCCCTTTTTTCCTTGTAGATCTGTCTGAGTGTTTCTTTGTTCATGGTCAGTGAGCAAAGGTACCTGTTAAAACGGGTTTCAGGCGCTGTGCCTGTTCCCGGATGGTGGCGGCATTGATGACGGACAGGTGCGGGATACGGCCCAGCGATGGATAACCCGACCAGCCAACGATCTCATCATCGTAATACAGGTAGTCGTCCGTGAAGATCCAGCCTGCCACAGGGATATTGTTGTGGCGGCACCAGGCAGCGGTCAACAGGGAATGATTGATACTGCCGAGATAATTGCGGCTTACCAGGATCAGTTTTGCCTGCAGGGTCCTGATCAGGTCGGCCACAGTATGTTGCGGAGACAAGGGTACGAGTAATCCCCCTGCCCCTTCAATGATCAGTTGGCGGTTCGGTTGTTCCGCCTGGATCCGCTTTGCCTCTGCCGCAATGGAATCGATATCAATGGTGACCTGGTCGATCCTTGCCGCGATATGCGGTGAAGCCGGTGTGGTCAGGCGGTAGACTTCGGGGTGTATCTGCGACCGGTGATTGCTGAGCAAGGAACGGACACGCATGGCATCTGTGCCATCCTCCAGTCCTGCCTGTACGGGTTTCCAGTAATCTGCTTCCAGCGCCTCGGTCACGATGGCCGCTACCAGTGTTTTACCTACATCGGTTCCAATGCCTGTGATGAATATGGGAGAATGCATGGATTGTTTTTTTGTGAGAAATGGTTGCTGGCGACCGATAGCGTATGCTGATCCGGGTATACGCTCCTCTTCACCTATCGGCCAACAACTATTCCCCGCTGACGAAAAATGAGAATAAGGTAGTGCCGTAATTGCGAACAAAACTGAAACCGGTAAAGTTCTCGTATTGGTTGCGTGGGGTATGTTCCAGCACAAAAAAGCCACCAGGCCGGATCATTTTTTTTGCCACAATGATCTTGGGCAGTTCATCGATGGTGCCCAGCGCATAGGGCGGGCCCGCAAAGATGAAATCGAAGGATTCGGAACAGCTGTTCAGGTAAGCGAACACATCCATTTTCAGGATCTTTACGTTCTCCGCGCCCAGCATGTCCATGTTCTTCCGGATGAAAGCATGCATGATATTGTCCTTCTCCACGATCGTCATATCGGCCGCACCCCTTGATGCCAGTTCGTAACTGATGCAGCCGGTTCCGCCGAACAGGTCCAGTGTTTTGATGCCTGTGAAGTCCATCCGGTTCTGCAGGATATTGAACAGGCCCTCTTTGGCAATATCGGTAGTGGGTCTTGTGTGGGGCATTTTTGCCGGCGGATGAATTCTTCTGCCTCCCCATTTACCGGAAATGATCCTCATACGACCAGTTTATAAAAAGGGGTAAAATAATGCAAGGGATGAGCGCCCGCTGTTTTGAAAATGCCATCCGGTTCTGTGGATTCAAAACTGATCAGTCCGAACAGGGGCTGCAATTGTTTGTGCAGTTCCGAACCTGTATCGAATTTCCCGCTAAGCTCCAGGTGCGATCTTTTTGGATCGAGTGAGAACTGGCGGCTCAGGTTGGCCAAATGGTAGAGGGCATCTTCCTGGGTTTCGCTGGCAAAGGACTGCACCAGTTGCAACTGCCCGTCCTTCACTACCGCTGCAACAAAATGTTTGTCGTAGAGCAATACTTTGATAAAATGCTCCGGCAGGTCTTTTGCGGCAAGCACATGCTGTACCAATACGGAATAGATATGGTGTGGCTTGTTCAACAGGAAATAACGGTTCACCTGTTCCAGGATCGTCTTTTTGATGCGGTATACGTTGACCATGGGCGTTTCCCCGGCAAGGCTATCGTACCTGATCTCGTGACGGTCGCTTTCTCCATAGACCAATCCAAGCATATCTGCTGCGGCACCGGCACTGAACAGCTGTTGGGGAACCAGCAGGGCCTCTTCAAAATTGTAATAACAATGGATATCGCGAAAGGTACGGTTCAGGAAAAGCGATTGGGACTTGATCTGGTGAAAGATATCATTCCATTCAGCAGATGGCTGCTCGATGGTGAATATTTCCAGCGCTTCCACTTCCCCGGAAACAGCTCCCTTTACCAGGCAGGCAATATGCGATGTGCAGACTTCCAGCACCAGCTGGTCCGCATCGGAATGTGATGCGCCCGTGATATCGTTGTAATAACTGATGGTTCTGCTGGTCATGAAACTGAATTACACTGCAATGATATAAAAAAAGCCTTAGGCCGTAAAAGGCGAAACTGTAAAACTGCAAAATAGTAGCTTTGCGCCACATTATGGGAAAAGCCTTACAAGAGATCAACCTGCAGGTCAATACGAGCAACCGGCAAATACTGGGTATCGCACTTCCCATTACGGCCGCGATCATTGTTCCGCAGATCAATTTCATCACCAACAATATTTTCCTGGGCGGGCTCGGACAAAAAGAGCTGGCCCTGGCCGGCATCACCGGTGTGTACTACCTGATCTTTGCGGTGATGGGACATGGCCTCAACAACGGTCTGCAGGCATTGATCTCGCGCCGTGCCGGTGAGAACCGTATTGATGCCATCGGTAACCTGTTCTCGCAGGGACTGCGTGTGGCCATGGTGTTCGCATTGATCGGCATGCTGCTCACCTGGTTCATCGCCCCTACCGTACTGGGCTGGTCGCTGCACGATGCGGAGAGCGTGCAGATCTGCGTTCGTTTCCTGAACATCCGCATCCTGGGTCTGCCCTTCCTGTACCTGTACCAGATGCGTAATGCTTTGCTGGTGGGTACCAATAACAGCAAATACCTCATCATCGGAACGGCAACGGAAGCCTTTACCAATATCTTCTTTGATTATTCACTGATCTATGGAAAATTCGGCATGCCGCAACTGGGTTTTGATGGTGCCGCTTATGCATCGATCCTTTCTGAATTCGCGGGCTTGCTGGTCATTTTCATCGTGATCCGCTGGAATGGGTTGGCCAAACAATTGCACCTGTTCCGAAACTGGGCCTATGATGCTGCGAATGTGAAACTCATCATCAACCAGTCCTACCCGTTGATCCTGCAACATGGGATCAGTGTGATCAGCTGGGAATTCTTTTATATCCTGATCGAACACCATGGTGAACGCGACCTGGCCGTATCGAATACCATGCGGAATATCTTCGGGTTCTTTGGTTGTTTTACCTGGGCCTTTGCTGCCACGGCCAATACCATGGTCAGTAACGTGATCGGCCAGAACCGGGAGCATCATGTCAAGGAACTCATTTACCGGATCATGTCGTGGAGCCTTGGTTTTGCCCTGCTGGTATGTTTGTTCCTGAATATCTTCCCGCATCTCTTCCTGTCCATGTATGGCCAGGGTGAGGATTTCATTGCTGCTGCCATACCGGTGCTGCGCGTGGTATCCAGTGCGCTGGTGCTGATGTCGATCGCCGTTGTGTGGATGAACGCCGTTACGGGAACGGGTAATTCAAAAATGAACCTGTTCTCGGAGATCGCTGCCATCACTTTCTATTGCATTTACGTATATATTGTACTGGAGAAATTACACCTCCCCATTGCCTGGGGTTGGGCCAGTGAATGGATCTACTGGTCAACCATCTTTATCCCGTCGTACTGGTACATGCAAAGCGGCCGCTGGAAAAATACGCGTCTCTGATTTTTGGCACCATAATTGAAGTTCCTCCGGAAAACCAATTACCATGAAAAGAGTATGTTTTGTTCTCGCCTCATTTTGTCTTGTGTATGCTGCTGAGGCTCAGTTCAGTACCGGTCAGCGAATGATCGGTGGGCAATTTTCCGTAGGGTATACCAATACTGATATCAACACCACTCCCATCCAGAAGCAGAATAACAGTTCTGTGAGCCTGTCTCCTACTTTTTACAAGTTCAGCAGTCCCACAAGGCTCAATGGTTTCGGCTTGCAATACAGTTACGCGCATCAGAAGACCGGTATTGGCAACCCTTTGGAACAGACCTCTAATTCGCACCTGATCGGTGCCTTTGTATCACAGACACATTTGCAGCCACTGGCCAAAAAATTGTATTTCACCCTGTCAGGAACCGTAGGTGCCAACTATCAGTTCCAGAAGACCAGTAACACAAATTCCCCCAATACTTCGGATACCAAGGGAATCAATGTATACCTCCGCGGCGGTATCGGATTATTGTACCAGCTGAACCAGCGCTTTGTGCTGAGTACACAACTGAACAACCTGGTGAGTCTTGAGTTCGGTCACGGAAAGACCTCCAACTTCAATGGTACCAGCACTGTGAACAGCACTACCAACCAGGTTGGTTTTTCAACCGGCCTGAATGGTTTCTCCCTGAACTCGGTGGGTATCGGGGTCAGTTACCTGTTGAAATAAGATGTATCCAAACAAGAACAGATGAATGATGAATGAAAGTCATTCAACATTCATCTGTTCCTTGTTCCTCTGTTCAATATTCCCTACCCTTTCAACTGGGCCACCAGGTCAATGTACTGCTGCATGGCAGACTCTTTGGAAGTGCCGGCCAGTTTGGACCAGGCTTCGTGTTTGAATTTGGCCACAAAGTCAAATGGATTTGAGGGGCCGCTTTCTGTGTTATCCCCTTCAGTGGCCTGTTTGTACAGTGAATACAGTTTCAGCAAGGTCTCATTATCGGGTTTTTCAGAAAGCAGTTTGCTGTTGGCTACGGCCTGCTCGAATAATTGCTGGAGTTCCATGGTAATTAAAAATTTAAAATTAGAAATTCAAAATGGGCATACCGGAATGCAGTTATTGCATTGACTCCAGTAGTTTGGTTCCTTCTGCTTTGCTGGCTATGTCATCGGTACTGCGGGTGGGCAGTTTCACCAGGCGGTTCAACACTTCTATGGCCTGTGCCGGTCTGCGGTTGTCTTTGTAGGCTTTGGCCAGGTCCAGGTAATTGCTCACGAAATAGGGTTCCAGTGATCTGCATTTTTCCATATAGGTGATGGCTTCATCCAGGTTGCCATCGGGTAATCCGCCATAGAACAGTTTCACGGCTATTTTTTTCACGCCCGACAGGTTGGCCATTTCATAATGCCATTTACCCAGGGTATAGTTGGCCCTTGCATGATTGGGGTTGATGGACAAAGCGCGGTCGGCATACTTCTTTACATCCTTCACATAGGCCACGATCTTCCTGTTCTCCGATTCCACATCCGTCATCTTTCCGGATGCCATCGACATGGCATAAGACGCATCGGCCTGGTTGCTGTCGGCCATGAACGCCCGGTTGGCAAATGACAAAGCGGTCTCATAATACAGGCGTTTGCTGTTCTTATCGGTTTGCCGGTTGCCCAGGGATACATTCAGCTCGGCCGCTTTCACCAGGGCTTTCAATTGCACCGGGTTCTGCAGCAATACCTGTTTGTATTTTTCCAGCGCCTCCGGTTCTTTGAGTTGTTTCTCCAGATTGTCCGCCTCTTTCAGCAGCACATTGATATCCTGCGCACCGGCGGTGAGCATGAGCAGGGAACCGATAAGGATGACCAGGTATTTCATAGGTTCGGTGGATTATAGTTCTTTTCTTGTGATCGCAAAACTTACCCCTACGCTGCCCTCTATCTGTTGGATGGGCGGGTGTTTTTTCCGGATTGAGATATCCACTTCTTCGGCCAGCGGGAATTTCTTCAGTATTCCGATCGCGATCTCGGTGATCACGGTCTCCAGCAAGGGCGTGGCCTGTGCCATCCTTGTTCTTACCAGATCATACACGGCCACATAATCGATGCTCTCTGATAAATGCTGTACGGGTAATTTTTCGGGTTGGTACCGGATGGTGAGATCCAATTCGAACCAATTACCCAATATCTTTTCCTCCGCATAGATGCCATGATGCGCAAACAGCTGGAGTTGATGAAGATGGATCGATAACATGATGAGTTTTGAGATCCGGGGTTTGCTGACGGGAACCTATCGGCACTCAACAGCAAACCCCGGTAATGACAGATCAGGCGAGCCCTTTGGCACTTAAGTAACGCTCAGCGTCCAGTGCAGCCATACAGCCACTGCCGGCAGCGGTAACTGCCTGGCGGTAGTTCTTGTCCTGCACATCGCCTGCGGCAAATACCCCTTCCAGGTTGGTCTTGGATGTGCCGGGTTCGGTGAGGATATAACCGGTCTCATCCATTTTGATATAGTCCTTGAAGATATCGCTATTGGGTTGGTGACCGATGGCCACAAAAAAACCGCTTACAGGGATCACCTGTGTTTCCTGTGTTTGATTGTTCCTGATGCGGACGGCTTCTGTTTTATGTTCGCCCAGGATCTCTTCGGTATCGGTGTTCCAGTATACCTTGATGTTCGGGGTGTTCAGCACCCTGTCCTGCATCACTTTACTGGCACGCATCTTATCTTTCCGGATGAACATGTGAACGGTGGTACAGAGTTTGGAGAGATAGATCGCTTCTTCTGCAGCGGTATCTCCTGCACCAACAATGGCCACTTCCTTGCCCCGGAAGAAAAAGCCATCACATACGGCACAGGCACTTACGCCAAAACCGTTCAGGCGTTCCTCGCTGGGCAGACCGAGCCATTTGGCAGAGGCGCCGGTACTGATGATCACCGCGTCGGCCTCGATCAGTTTCTCCTCATCGATCCATACTTTATAAGGTTGCTGGCTGAAATCCACTTTGGTGGCCAGTCCGAACCGGATATCGGCTCCCATGCGGGCAGCCTGTTTCTCAAAATTCACCATCATCTCCGGGCCCTGTATCCCATCGGGATATCCAGGATAGTTCTCCACTTCTGTGGTGATGGTCAGTTGTCCGCCAGGTTGTATACCTTGGTACAACACCGGTTTCATATTCGCCCTGGCCGCATAAATAGCAGCCGTATATCCTGCAGGGCCTGATCCAATGATCAGGATATGCACCCTTTCTGTAGCCTCATTTGACATATGTACTCTTTTATCTTTTTAAACGAACAAAAATATCAATCCCTTACGGATTATACGCTTTGATTGTACACAAAAAAGGTTTATTTGGGGATAATCAGCCTTTTGTACTGCACCGCATAACCGCAAAAGGATCCCAATCCGCCATTATCGATGTTCCCGATGACTTTTCCGGGGGTGGAAAAAGGATTGCCGATGGACTGGTAAGCGAATTCCCAGGTCTTCCAGAAATCAAAACTGGCTTTGTCGATATTGCACATTTTCACGATCACGGTATCCCCTCTCTTGAAATATCCGTAATCCTCGAATTTGATCTTCTGGTTCTTGGTAACGCCCTGGTCTATCTGGATATCGTATGTTTTACCATCCACGATCTGGTCGTCGAACACGCTGTTCATGCCCGGAAAGAACTCCTCGCTATTGACTTTGGTAAAATAGCGGATATAGTTGCCCAAACCCAGTGGATCCGTAACCCTTGACATCAGCACCACTTTATTGGTATCGGTATTGAAAGGTGCTTTTTTCCACCAGAGCGAGTCGATCTTCTTGGTAAGAAACGGGATATGGGTAGTTGATCTGTAGAGTTGTCCCCCGGTCTCTATGCTGAGCTGGTAGGTCTTGCCCTGCTCGCCGAACAGGGTGCCGCCAGTACCGGTACTGTAATAGTAAAAGAAATAACCATTGCCGATCGGTACGCTGTATTCCTGCAGGGCAACATTTCTGCTGCCGTCGCTGATACTCACTTTTGCATTGCGTACGTAAGTGCCGTTGAGTGTGGCGGCGTCAATGGTAGAAAAATAATTCAGTGAGCTGGATAAGATCACGTAGGGAGCCTGTCCGTCCTCGATCTGCGCTTCCACCACCAGTTTGGGTGCCTGTATCTCGGGTTGCAGCTGGATGTCCTTTTCGCAGGAAACAAAAGCAAAGAGCACAACTGCCAACCATCCCCATTTTTTCATACGGTAAAATTATAGGTAATACAACAAGCAGAAATCATAAAAGTTAGCGACAAAAAAAGCTCCCTGCACTGCAGGGAGCCTGGTTATGTTACAGGAGTATAGTTTTACCCCAGATACGCTTTCAATGCATTGCTGTAACGCGCTTTCTGCAGGCGTTTGATGGCCCTTTCCTTGATCTGGCGGATACGCTCTTTGGTAAGGTCGTATTTCATGCCGATCTGTTCAATGGTAACCCCATTCTCGCCATCCAGTCCAAAATACGCGTTCACGATCTCGGCTTCGCGGGGACTGAGTGATTTCAACACGCGGCGGATCTCTTCGCGCAGCGAATCCTTCATCACGTCCTCATCGGTATCATCGCTGCCTTCCAGCAGGTCGCCCATGGCCACGTCTTCTGCTTCGTGCACGGGGGCATCCAGTGAAGTGTGACGGGTATTGCTCTGGAAGATATTGTTGATCTCTGTTTCGCTCATTTCCAGGATCTCGGCCAGCTCTTCGGTAGAAGGCTCACGCTCGTGCTCCTGTTCAAATGCCATATAGGCTTTGTTGGCTTTATTATAGGTGCCGATCTTGTTCTGTGGCAGACGTACTAGACGACCCTGCTCGGCCAAAGCCTGCAGAATGGACTGACGGATCCACCATACGGCATAAGAGATGAATTTAAAACCTTTGGTTTCATCAAAACGCTGGGCAGCTTTGATCAGACCAAGGTTACCCTCGTTGATCAGGTCGCTCAGGGAAAGACCCTGGTGCTGGTATTGCTTAGCAACAGATACCACGAAACGGAGGTTGGCCTGCACCAGTTTATCCAGTGCCCGCTGGTCACCCATTTTGATTCGTTGTGCCAAAGTGGTTTCCTCTTCGGGAGTGATCATTGGGATCTTGGAAATTTCCTGCAGATACTTCTCAACGGCTTGCGAATCTCTGTTGGTAATCTGTGTAGCGATTTTGAGCTGCCTCATGTTGTATGGTTACGTATTTATAGTAAACGACTTTAAGACCCCAATTGTTTTATGAACGCTGTAAAGGATTTCGTTAAAATAACGAAAATCCATTCTGAGGCCTGCAAAGGTACGTTGGAACATCGAATTATGCCAGCTTTTGTGGAAAAACTTACCTAAATGAGCAAAAAAACGCAGGTTTTTGCTGCCAATCTGTATAAATTATCCCCGCCTCCCCATAGTTTACAGTCCGGAATCGGAGTATCTTCGCAGCTTATGATAGATTTTCGTTCCGACACCGTTACCCGCCCTACCCCGGGCATGCTGGAAGCTATGATGAAAGCCCCCGTTGGGGATGATGTTTTTGGCGAAGACCCCACTGTAAATCAGCTGGAAAACATGTCAGCCGAACTTTTTGGCATGGAAGCGGCCATTTTTTGCCCCAGCGGTACCATGACCAATCAAATAGCAATAAAATGTTATACACAGCCGGGTGATGAAGTGATCTGTGAAAAACTATCGCATATCTACCAATATGAAGGCGGCGGGATCGCTTTCAATTCCGGCGCTTCCGTTCGGCTGATCGATGGCGACCGCGGACGTATCACGGCTGACCAGGTAAGGGAAAACATCAATCCCAAAGAAGATGTGCATAAACCCCTTTCCACCCTTGTTTCCCTTGAAAATACAGGTAACCGCGGTGGGGGTAGCTGTTACAATTTTACTGATATACAGCAGATTAAAGAGGTTTGTTTACAAAATAATATGAAGCTGCACCTGGATGGTGCCCGACTGTTCAATGCCCTGGTGGCCAAAAATGAGACCTGTAAACAGTACGGTGAAGTGTTCGATTCGATCTCCATCTGTTTGAGTAAGGGATTAGGTACCCCGGTGGGCAGCGTACTGATCGGAACCCGCGATACCATTAAAAAGGCACGCCGCATCCGCAAGATCTTTGGAGGCGGTATGCGACAGGCCGGTTACCTGGCCGCGGCCGGGATCTATGCCCTTGAGAACCATGTGGCGCGTTTGGCGGATGACCACAAACATGCGCAGCAGATCACTGCGGCACTGGCCGGCAAACACTTTGTTGGCGAGATCCTGCCTGTTGAAACCAATATCGTTATTTTTGAGGTCAAAGGAAAATACACAGCAGCCTCACTGGCGGCCCTCCTGAAAGAGCAGGGCATCTATGTGATGGCCATTTCCCCCAAACAGATCAGGATCGTGGTTCACCTGGATATCCGTCCGGAAGATGTGCAGCGAACCATCGACACGATCAATACCCTTTAGCAGAGAAGAAAGCAGCAAGAGAAACATTAATATCAGCACAGCTATGTTACCCAGAATCAATCCCACGAATACGCAGGCCTGGTTTTTATTGAAGAAACACCACGAGGAAGAGATGAGTCGCCGTCATATGCGCGACCTGTTTGCACAGGATCCCGACCGTTTTCAGAAATTCTCCATCCGGTTGGATGAGATCCTCTTTGATTATTCAAAGAACATCATCAACCAGAAAACATTGCAACTGCTGTTACAACTGGCGGAAGACTGCCAGTTGAAAGAAGCGATCCACGAAATGTTTGCAGGCATCAAGATCAATGAGACCGAGCAGCGTTCCGTATTGCATACGGCCTTGCGCAATTTTTCCGATACGGCGATCCTGGTGGAGGGTAAGGACATCATGCCCCGGATCCGCAAGGTGAAAGCGCACATGAAAGAGTTCTGTGAAAAAGTGCATAGCGGTAAATGGAAAGGGTATACCGGTAAAAAGATCAAATACATCGTGAACATCGGGATCGGTGGCAGCGATCTAGGGCCCTTCATGGTGACCGAAGCGCTTCGCCCCTACTGGGTGGAAGGTATCGAGACCTATTTCGTGAGCAATGTGGATGGTACCCATATTGCTGAGACACTCAAGAAAGTGAAGGCAGAGGAAACCCTGTTCCTGGTGGCTTCCAAGACCTTCACCACGCAGGAGACCATGACCAACGCACTCACCGCACGCGAATGGTTCCTGAAGCATGCCAAAGATGCGGCCCATGTGGCCAAACATTTTGTGGCGTTGAGCACGAATGAGACCGAAGTGACGGCATTCGGCATCGACAAAGCAAACATGTTCGAATTCTGGGACTGGGTAGGCGGCCGTTACTCCCTCTGGAGTGCGATCGGGCTTTCGATCGCTTTGACCATCGGATACGACAATTTTGAGCAATTGCTGAAAGGCGCCAATGCGGTGGATGAACATTTCCATAAAGAGAAATTCGATAAGAACATACCCGTGCTGATGGCATTGATCGGTATCTGGTACACCAATTTCTTTGGGGCACAGAGTGAAGCCATCCTGCCATACGATCAGTACATGCATCGTTTCCCGGCTTATTTCCAGCAGGGCAATATGGAAAGCAATGGAAAGAGTATTGACCGCAGCGGTAATCCTGTCAATTATGCCACCGGCCCCGTGATCTGGGGTGAGCCCGGAACCAATGGCCAGCATGCATTCTACCAGCTGATACACCAGGGTACCTGCATGATCCCCTGCGATTTCATAGCACCGGCCATCAGCCACAATGCCATCGGCGACCACCATGTGAAGCTCCTGTCCAATTTCTTCGCACAGACCGAAGCGTTGATGAACGGGAAAACAGAGAATGGTGTGAAAGTGGAGCTGATGAAAGCCAATAAGTCTGAGGAAGAGATCAAGAAACTGGCACCTTTTAAAATATTCGAAGGCAACAAGCCCACCAATTCCATCCTGGTAAAACAGATCGATCCCTATACCCTGGGTAGCCTGATCGCATTGTACGAACACAAGATCTTTGTGCAGGGCGTGATCTGGAATATTTTCAGTTTTGATCAATGGGGTGTGGAACTGGGTAAACAGCTGGCCAACCAGATTCTGCCTGAACTGATCACCGAAGAGGCCGTGAACTCGCACGATGCCTCCACCAATGGATTGATCAACGCATTCAAAAGCTTCATAAAACAATAATGGAAGGGATAGAGATCAGACCCATACAGTTTTCCGATAACGCCGCCATGGCGCGTATCATCCGTAACAGCCTGGAAGAGTTCGGTGCTGCACGCCCCGGTACTGTTTACTTTGATGAATCGACCGATCATTTATTCGAATTGTTCCAGTCTACCCCCTTGAGCGCTTATTTCGTAGCTGTGAAAGATGGGGCGCTGGTAGGCGGTGCGGGGATCTTTCCAACGGAAGGATTACCGGGAACCACCTGCGAACTGGTGAAGATGTATCTATCGCCTAAGGTACGTGGTATGGGACTCGGGCGCTTTATGATCGACCGCTGTTTACAGAAAGCAAAGGAGAACGGTTTCGATTCGGTGTACCTGGAAACCATGCCCGAATTGAAAAAAGCCGTCAGCGTATATGAAAAGTTCGGGTTCGCCTATCTCAACGGCCCCATGGGTAATTCGGGGCATAATGGTTGTGGGATCTGGATGCTGAAGAACTTATAAAAAAAGAGCCGCTGAAAAGCGGCTCTTTTTATTGGTCTGTATAAGGTCATTACCATTTGTCTACTTCTTCTGAAGCCAGGTTAGAAGCGGCCTCATCGGTAACCGAACTGCTGGCTGCCGGGGTAACCGGTGCTTCGGCCACAACTGCAGGCTCAGCGGGAGCGGCACTTACTTCAGCTTCTTCTGCCACTTCTGCTACGGGTGCGCCTTCTTCGTCGTATTCATGGTTGAAAGCATCAAAATCGAAATCAGGCATGAGGTCTGTTTTCACATAATCGATCGCTTCACCCAGTGCCTTGATAAACTTATTAAAGTCTTCTTTGTACAGGAAGATCTTATGCCTGTCGTACCCATTGTCATCAAAGCGCTTACGGCTTTCTGTAATGGTCAGGAAATAATCGTTACCCCTGGTTGCCCTTACATCAAAAAAATAGGTCCTTCTTTTTCCTGCCCTGATCCGTTTGCTGTAAACACTTTCCATTTTTTTGTCGTTGTTCTCGTACGCCACAGTAGTTAGTTTTTTGGTTTTCGAATCCTTTTTTAAGTAGGACAAATATAGGATTGTTTCAGAATTACCAAAATTTTACGAAAAAAGGACAAACAGCCTGTAGAACCGGGGTTTTATCCCTTTCCGGCATTATGGGTTCTCTGGTTTTTCAGCCTTTTCTGTGGCCCGGTCTTCCATCAATTGAAGCCTGAACAGTTCGGCATAATAGCCATTTTGGGTCATCAGGCTTTCGTGTGTGCCCTGTTCTACCAGTTCGCCGTTCTCGAGAACCAGGATCTTATCGAAGGGGAAACTGGAGAAGATCCGGTGTGTGATGATGATGGCCGTTTTATCGTGCAGGTAACGGTACAGGTTACCGATGATCTCATTCTCTGTTTTGGCATCCACGGCACTCAGACAATCATCGAATACGATGATCTCCGGTTCCTTGATCAGTGCCCGGGCAATGGAGATCCGTTGTTTCTGACCACCGCTCAAGGTAACGCCCCGCTCGCCGATCATGGTCTCATATCCCTTGCTGAAGCCCAGGATCTCTTTGTGTACACTGGAGAAACCGGCAGCCTGCTCCACTTTTTCCTGGGTGGCCGGATCGGCCAGGCCAAAGCTGATATTATTGCGGACCGTATCGCTGAACAGGAACACATCCTGCTGCACATAACTGATCTGCTCGCGCAGGCTGGTCAGGTCAATATCGCGGACGGGTGTGCCCCCGATCTCTATACTGCCACTGGTAGGATCGTAAAAACGAAGCAGTAGCTGCGCCAGTGTTGATTTGCCGCTACCCGTCCTGCCCAGTAACAGGATCTTCTCCCCTTTCCGGATATGGAGGTTACAGTTTTTCAGCGCTTCGATGCCCGTATGCGGGTAGGTGAAATTCACGTTTCTGAAATGGATATCTCCGGCAACGGTCTGTTTACGCGCTCCGGCCGTATTGGCAATGGTGGGCTCGGTATGCAGAAATTCATTCAGCCTTTTTTGCGAGGCTGCTGCCCGTTGTATCATACTGGCCGTCCAGCCGATGGCACTTACCGGGAATGTGAGCATATTGATATAGATCACGAACTCCACGATCAGTCCTACTTTACTGCTGTCCTCCAAAGCCTGCATACCGCCCAGCATGATCGTGACCAGTGTGCTTAACCCGATCATCAATGCCATACTCGGAAAATAGATGGCTTCCACTTTGGCCAGCCCGATGGCATTCTTCTTGTATTCCTCACTGTTCTTCTGGAAGAAACCCAGCATCGCTTTTTCCTGCACAAAGGATTTGATCACCCGGATACCGGAAAAGGATTCCTGTGCATTGGTGGTGAGGTCGGATAACAGGGCCTGTATCTTTTCGCTTTTTTTGTTGATGACGCTGTTCACCAGGTAAATGGTGATGGCGAGTATGGGCAGTGGCGCCAGTACCAATAAGGTCAGGTGCACATCTTTTCGCAGCATGTTCACCACACAAAAACCGATCAGGGTAACCAGGTTGATGAAATACATGAGCGCCGGCCCCGTATACATCCTCACACGGCTCACGTCTTCCGTCATCCGGTTCATCAGGTCGCCGGTGCTGTGTGTCTTGTAGAACTGCGTATCCAGTTTCTGGTAATGGCGAAAGATCTCGTTCTTCTGGTCATATTCTATGTGCCGGCTCATCACAATGATGGTCTGCCGCATAAAGAACATCAGGATACCGCGCACGATGGCCAGTCCCAGGATCGTGAGACTGCAGATGGCCACCAGCCAGCCAAAACTGAACTGACCCGATTGCATGGTGTCCACGAACCAGTTCACCAGCTGATCGTGTGCCGGCCTGGTAACGGCGGGTTTGGCACCGGGTAAACGCTGCTGTACCTGGTTCACCACAAAACCGGTGACCTGTGGTGCCAGCACGGCAAAATAGTTGGATGCCACCACGAAAAAGATCCCGATGAAAAAACGGTTGCGGTATTTCCAGAAATATTTATTGAGGGCCGAAAGATGCTTCAATGCTGGTACTTGTTTGTGCAAAGGTAAAGGGCGAAGCGCATCTGTGTGAATCGCTTTTTGATAAGTGGGTAAATGGCTTACCCGGACACAAATGATCCCCGAACGGACACCAACCCGCTAAACCTTCGCTCATGCCGCAGCTTTTCTCTGTATTGACCGGATCAAATGGCTTTACTGAATGTATTGGCACCACTGTGGTTGCGCCAGAGATGGGCATCGATGGTTGCGCTGATATTCCGGATGAACGACATGCCCAGCGGGGTAACTTCGATCCTGTTGCCCGACAGCGTTACCAGTCCGTCTGCTTCCAGCAATGCCAGTTTCCGGAAAGCTTCCTGAACAAATGCCGGATCCAGTTCCGGGTCATCGAGTTCGGTCTGGTTGCGGCACATCAGCTCCAGGATCTTTTTACGGAGTACCACATCCTCCTTATTCAGCAGGTGGCCATGTACCAGCGGCAGTACACCCTGGTTGATCCTGGCCTCATACGCTTCCACTTCTTTTTCGTTCTGGGCAAATGCATCCCAGGCATCGCTGATGCTGGATACGCCCAGGCCGATGATCAGTTTGGAACGGGTTGTGGTATACCCCATAAAGTTGCGATGCAGGTTTCCTGCACGCGCTGCCGTAAATAATTTGTCGTTGGCCAGCGCAAAATGATCCATGCCGATACTCTGGAAACCGGCGGCTTCCAGCAATTCCCTTCCCCTGCTGTACATGGCCCATTTCTCTGCCGCTGCCGGCAGATCGGTTTCTGTATAGCGGCGCTGCACTTTGCTTTTCCAGGGCACATGTGCATAGGAGTAAAAAGCGATCCTGTCGGGCATCAGGGTCTTGATGCGTTCTACCGTATGCTCCACACTGCTGATGGTCTGGTGCGGCAAGCCATACACAAGATCGATATTGATACTGTTGTAATGGTAGGCGCGTGCCCAGTCCACCACTTCTTTGGTCTTTTCGAAAGACTGGATCCTGTTGATCACGAACTGCACTTTGGGATCAAAATCCTGCACACCCAGGCTGATGCGGTTAAAACCCAATTCAGCCAGGCGTTTGATATGTTCCTCTGTGGTGTAGTTCGGATGTACCTCAATGCTGAATTCATGATCCCCGGTAACGACCGCATCCCGGGTGATACCGGTGATCAGTTGTACCAGGTTATCGGGACTGAAAAAAGTAGGTGTACCACCACCCAGGTGTATCTCTTTGATGATGGGTGTGGTTGGTAAGAGGGAACGGTACAAAGCCCATTCTTTCAGTACGGCGCTGATATAGGGATCCTCTACTGCATGGTTCACGGTGATCCGTTTGGTGCAGGCGCAGAAAGTACACATGTTCTCACAAAAAGGCAGGTGGATATAGATACAGATCTCACCATTCTCTTCCCGGAAGGTATTCACCACCGTATCCTTCCATGTCTGTTCGTTGATGCTGGTAAAATCCCAGTAAGGAACGGTTGGGTAACTGGTATAACGGGGTGTGGGCAGGTCGTACTTCTGCAGTAAGGGTAATATGGATGGCTTCATACAATAAGTTGTGGTACGGGGCAAAATTATCCAGGCGTACCGCTGTAAAACATGATAAATGTTAGCGTATTCGCCGGAAGGGCCCAAGAACTGTCATCTGTCTGTAAAATAATCGGGAGTTGAGTATCTTTAGACCTCCTGACCAACTAAAACAATGCAAATGAAGAAATCTCTTTTCTCCCTGGTTCTTGTTGTTATGGCTTCTACCCTGCTGGCCCAGCCCACCCAGAAACCGCCTTTACATGGCAAGAACTGGATGGCCATAACCGGCAAACCACTGGCAGCCACAGCCGGATCCATCGTTTTTCAAAAAGGTGGCAACGCCGTTGATGCGGCCTGCGCCATGCTGGCCGCCACCTGTACCATGTGGGATGTACTGAGCTGGGGCGGTGAAACACAGGCCCTGATCTATAATCCTAAAACAAAAAAAGTCATCGCGATCAATGCCCTGGGCGTAGCACCCACCGGCGCCACCGTTGATTTCTTTAAAAGCAAAGGTTACCAGTTCCCGCCGGAGTATGGCCCGCTGGCTGCTGTAACGCCCGGCACCGTAGGTGGTCTGTGCCTGATGTTGTCTGAATACGGTACCATGAGTTTGAAACAGGTGCTGGAGCCTGCCATGCAACTGGCGGCAGGATACCCGATCGATGCTCAGACGGCCAATAGTATTGAGCGGGGTAAGGACCGCATCAAGGAATGGCCCTATTCCGCCAAAGTGTTCCTCACCCACAAGGGTGAAAAACGCGAAGCGCCCGAAGCCGGAGAGATCTTTGTGCAGAAAGACCTGCTGAATACCTTGACGAAACTGGTAGAGGCCGAACAAAACGCATTGAAGAAAAAGAAGAGCCGCAAAGAAGCCATCATGGCGGCATACGACCGTTTTTACAAAGGCGATATCGCCGATGAATTCGTGCGTGGCAGCCGCGAACAGGGCGGACTGATCACCAAAGAGGACCTGGCCAAATGGAAACCCATCATTGAAGAGCCCCTGATGACGAATTACAAAGGCATTGATGTATACAAACTGCAGCAATGGACACAGGGACCAATGATGTTACAGACTTTGAACATCCTGGAGAACTTCGACCTCAAATCCATGGGGTATAACAGTCCCAAATATATCCATACCGTTTACCAGGCCATGAACCTGGCCTATGCCGACCGTGATTTCTATTACGGCGATCCAGCTTTTCCGCCACAGGAACCCATCAAGGGTCTGTTGAGCAAGGACTATGCAAAAGCGAGGGCCAAACTGATCGGTTATGAGAAGAACGATGCGTTTGCCCAACCCGGTGATCCCTATCCTTTCGAAGGAAAGACCAATCCTTATCTCGATCTGCTGAAACAGCGGGTGGCACTGACCGACAGCGCTGCAGCATCCGGCAATGCCATACCTAAACACGACCAGACCGCTTCCCTGCACCAGCAGGCAGTACCAGGTATTGACGAAGCCTATATGGACCGTTTATGGCGCGGTACCACTTCGGTGGAAGCGGCCGATACCTCTGGCTGGGTGGTGTCCATCGTACCCAGCGGTGGCTGGATCCCTGCCTGTATTGCGGGTAATACCGGTGTGGGTATGAGCCAGCGTATGCAGAGTTTTGTACTGGATCCGCTGATCGATCCGTTCAATGTGGTAGAGCCGGGTAAAAGGCCCCGTGTGACCTTAACGCCTTCACTGGCGCTGAAAGAGGGCAAACCTTATCTCTGTTTTGGTGTACAGGGGGGCGATACCCAGGATCAGAACCTGGTACAATTCTTCCTGAACATGGTTGAGTTCGATATGACCGTGCAGAAAGCCACAGAAGCACCGAATTTCAATACCAACCAGTTGTGGTTATCTCTGGGCGGAACCAAAATGGCCGATCGCAAACCCAGGCCGGGCAGTATCCTGCTGTCCAATGAAACACCGGAAGCTGTGCGTAATGAACTGAAGAAGATGGGCTATAAGATCAGTACCGGCAACAGGACCAGCGGCCCCATCAATGCGATCCTGTTCGATCACAAACATGGCAGTTTGTGGGGCGGCAGCAGCAATAATGGAGAAGATTACGGAATAGGTTGGTAAACCTCTCTGTTCGCATACAAAAAGCCCTGGCTGTTATACAACCAGGGCTTTTTTATGGGGAATACTATTTTAGAGCGTACTCATGTCCAGCACAAACCGGTATTTCACATCAGACCGGATCATTCTTTCGTAGGCATCGTTGATATAGTTCACCGGGATCAGTTCGATCTCGGAAACGATGTTCTTTTCGGCGCAGTAATCCAGCATTTCCTGGGTTTCCTTGATGCCGCCGATCATGGAACCGATGATACTCCTGCGTTTGGTGATGAGTGAGAAAGGTGATAAGGAAGGTTCTTCCGAGGGAAGTCCTACGATCAGCAGTTTCCCTTCCAGGTCAAGCAGGTCCAGCATATCCGTGTAATCATGGTTGGCGGATACGGTATCCAGGATCACATCAAAATGACCGGCATGTTTTTTCATGGCCTCCTTATCGGTCGAGAGCAGAAAATGATGCGCACCCAATCTTTTGGCATCAGCTTCTTTTTTCGGAGAAGTGCTGATCACGGTTACATCTGCGCCAAAGGATACGGCGAATTTAACGCCCATATGGCCCAGTCCACCCAGGCCCACTACGGCCACTTTCTGTCCCGCTTTCACACCTGCAAAACGCAAGGGTGAATAAGTGGTGATACCGGCACAGAGCAAAGGCGCGGCTGCAGCGGGGTCCAGTTTATCGGAAAGATACAACACAAACCGCTCTTTCACCACGATCTGGGAAGAGTAACCTCCCTGTGCAATGGTAACGCCATCCCTTTCCAGTGCGTTATACGTGCCGGTCATGCCCTCTTCGCAGTATTGTTCCATGTCCTTATTGCAACTTTTACAGTTACAGCAGGAATCGACCATTACGCCTACCCCTACTTTTTCACCTACCTTGAAGTGGGTAACGGCACTACCTACACCCACCACTTCACCGATGATCTCATGTCCGGGAACCATCGGGTACATGGAACCGCCCCATTCGTTGCGGGCCTGGTGTATATCGCTGTGGCAGACACCACAATAGTGTATCCTGATCTGCACATCATCTGCGCGCAGGTCCCTTCTTTCGAAGGAAAAAGGTTGTAACGGACTTTGGGCATCTAAAGCCGCATATGCTTTTGCTGGTATCATGATCTTTTTATTTGGTTGAGTCCGGCAAAGTTCTGTATTAAGCGGAAAAAAAAGCAACAGAGATTTGTATTAAACCATCCATTTCTGATAGTTTATTGATATGCCTGCAGGGCCGGCCAATCAGCACACTTTTACGATACTAATTATTCAACTTGATGAAACCACCATCGATGGGATAATCATTGCCCGAGATAAAAGAGGCTTCTTTACTGCAGAGATAGAGTGCCATGGCCGCCACTTCATTGGTCTCGGCCATACGGCCGATGGGTTGTGAGGCTGATAGTTTGGCAAACATTTCTTTTTCCTTTCCGGGATAGTGTTTGGCAAGAAAACCATCTACAAACGGGGTATGCACCCTGGCCGGCGAAATGGAATTACAACGGATGCCTTGCTGCAGGTAATCCCTGGCCACGCTCAAGGTCATGGCATATACCGCGCCCTTGCTCATGCTGTAGGCAAAACGATCCGGTATTCCCACCAGGGCGGCGATAGAAGCGATGTTCAGGATCACCCCACCCCCCTGCCGCAGCAATTGCGGGATGGCCTGGTGTAAACAGTTATAGGTGCCTTTTACATTCACATTGAATACCCGTTCAAAATCTTCCGCGGAGGTATTGGCGGCATTGCCTACATGCGCCACCCCGGCACTGTTCACGAGGATATCGATATGCCCGATCTGGCCAAAGACAGCTGCTACCTGGGCCTGGTCACTCACGTCACAGAGATGGTATACCGCTTTGCCGCCGTCGGCTTCAATGCTTTCGACAGTTTGTTGCGCATGTTGCTCGTTGATCTCCACAACATGGATCACAGCACCCTGACGGGCAAAGGTCTCTGCAATGGCTTTTCCTATTCCACTTCCGGCGCCGGTGATCACGGCCTGTTGTTGTTGTAAAGAGAACATCATGCTACACTTTTCTTATGGTTGAATATAATCTTGTTCCAGGTCAAATATCTTGTTCATCAGCACCCATTTTTCACCTGGTTGGGCAAATGGCAGGGCTTGCTGAAACTGCCACATCAGCTGTTCCCATTCCTGTACTTTCGGGTTGGCGGCATCGGCGCTTGCCTTGTCTTCAAAACGGAAACCGTCGTTCACTTCCATGATCATGAACAGTCGGTTGGCCACCCGGTAGATCTGCATCTGCGTGATGCCGGATGCCGTAATGCTGCCGATGATCTCCGGCCATACTTTCCGGTGCCAGTCATCATAAGCCGCAATGCGGGCAGGCTCATCCACCAGGTCAAGTGCAAAACAATACCTGTTCATGACATAACGGTTTTACGGATCCTCTGCCCTTTCCATCCAAAATAAAATACTATGGCAAAACAAAAGAGTGGTACGATATATCCCAGCTGGATATTGCCTGTCACATCACTGATCTGTGCCATCACCGGGGGCAAGATAGCACCTCCAACGATGGCCATTACGATCAAACTGCTGCCGAATTTAGCATCCCCGCCCAGTTCACGGATACCCAGTGAAAAAATAGTAGGGAACATGATCGACATGAAAAAGGCAATGGCGATCACTGCATAAACGGCCACCATACCCTGTGCAAACATGGCGACACCGCATAGTGCGGTGCTAAGCAGCGCATAGATGGCCAGCAAACGGGCAGGTTGTATGAACTTCATAAAGAAAGTGCCCGCAAAACGGCCGATCATGAATGCCATACCACAACCCCAGCCAAGATAATCCGCCGCTTTCACCCGGTCAATACCGGCTGCATCAACGGCAAAGAGTATGAAGAAACTGAACACACATACCTGTGCGCCCACATAAAAGAATTGTGCGATCACGGCCCAGCGCAGGTGGCTGTGGCGGAGACTATGGAACAGGTTCTTGCCAACGGTCTGTTCATCCTGGTCATGGATCTCCGGCAACCGGATCAGGACAAACAGGATGGCCACGACCAGGATGATACTGCCCAATACCAGGTACGGCGTTTTTACACTGGACGCTTCGGATGCCAGTGCCAGTTTACGGGCCGTTTCCGTCATCGCATTCAGTTCTTCATTGGAGAATCCTTTGGTGAGGATGATCCGGGCGCCGATGATGGGTGCCAGGGTAACGGCCAGCCCGTTAAAGGACTGAGCAAAATTCAACCGCTGCGTGGCCGTGGCCGGATCGCCCAGCAGTGACGCGTAGGGATTGGCTGCGGTCTCTAGTATGGTCAACCCGCAGGCAATGATGAACAGTGCCAGCAGGAAGAACAGGTATTGTTGTGTATTGGCCGCCGGAATGAACAGGAAGGATCCAATCGCAAAAAGCAACAAGCCCGTAATGATGCCTGCTTTGTATCCATACTTGCGCATGATGAAACCGGCGGGCAAAGCCATCACGAAATAGGCGATGAATACGGCCGAGTCAACCAATGAGGACTGCAGCGTATTCAGACTGAACGATTTTTTCAGGTGGGGTATCAGGATGGGATCCAGGTTATGCACAAAACCCCATAAAAAGAAAAGCGATGTCACCAGTATAAACGGGTACAGCATATTACGCTGTTGCGGCGGGGCTGATCTCATAGCAGGCGTTCGTTTATTCCATCTAATGGAATCATATTCTTTTATATGGATTGAAACTAAGGTTTTCTCTGAATCATTCCATATTTTTGGTAAGTTTTTTACAGAAAATCCGAGACATATGATACAGGTAATCCATCGGGCGATCGATATCCTTGAGTTTGTGGCACGCGATCCGGAAAGGCCCAAATTGCTGGGTGAGATCTCTGCCGGCATCAACCTGAAACCCGGCACCTGTGCCAATATTGTGAAGACCCTTACCCTTCGCGGTTACCTGGAAAAACTGGATGCACAGAAAGGATACCTGCCAGGTAAACAACTGTACACTTTACTGGGCAATACCGGTTATAAGAAAGACCTGATAGAAGCGGCCGACCTGGAAATGGAGATCCTGACCGCCAAATTGAACGAGAACACTTTGCTGGCTGTACTGAATGGCGAGAACCGGGTGGTGATCCATCGCAAAGAAAGCAACCAGCTGGTGCAGGCGCACACACCGGATGAGAAAAAAGCATACGATTCTTCCACCGGCCGTTTATTGATCGCCATGTTACCGGATGAGGAACTGGAGAAATTCATCGCCCGTTTTGGCCTGCCCCCTTCGCAGTTATGGCACGATGCCAATACACAGCGTAAGTTTTACCAGCAGGTGGAACAGATCCGCGACAAAGGGTATGCATTGATCGAAGACAGCGTACAGATCATTGGCCTGGCCGTACCGGTTTACCGGAACGATACCATGGTGGCCAGTCTCAGTATCTATATGCCGGCATTCCGCTGTACCGACAAGATCCGGAACCGCATGATCAAACTGGGTATGGAAGCCGCTAAAAAGATCTCAAAGAACCTGAGCTAGGCTACCTGTTTATTCCGGCAGGTTCCGCAAAAAGAAATCGCGGATATTGCCGCCCATGATCTTTTCAATGGCCGGCCTGTCGAAACCCAGCTTTACCAGCTCCGTAACGATCAGTGGTGTGCCTGTCACATCAAAATGCATTTCAAAAGCGCCGTCCCAATCGGAACCGAGTGCCACTTTATCCACCCCGATCCTGTTGGCCACATATTGAATGGTACGGGCCGTGGCCGCAGCATCTTTTCCGCAGACAGCGGTCTCCCATAATCCTATGCCTACCAGTCCGCCACGTTTACCGATCTCATCTATCTGCGCATCCGATAAATTACGCTGGTTATCGCACAGGGCCCTTACACCGGTATGCGATACCAGCAGGGGGCCTGTATGGTACCTGAACACATCATTGATGGTGGCCTGCGAACTGTGGGCCAGGTCAATGGTGATGTGCAGGCTGTCCATCTTCTTCACCAGTTCAATACCCTTGGCAGTAAGACCGGTTTTCTGCATCCCATGCGCCGATCCGGCCCATTCGTTATCAAAGAAATGGGCCAGGCCAATATACCGTACGCCTGCCTTGTAAAAAACGTCCAGGTTGTTGAGGTCATTCTCCAGCGGTTGGGCACCTTCCAGTCCCAGCATACCGGCCGTGAGTTTGGGGTTAGCGGCCCTGTCGGAAATGAACCGGGCCAGCTCCCTTTTATTCGTGACCACCCGAAAAGCTCCTTTTGAATTCCTGGCCAGGCGGTCCAGGTCGTGGCACTGCCGCAAAGCCCTTGTTTTGATGCTGAACCAGTTACCCGGTGTTTGCAATTGTGCAAAATTGAGCACCCCTATCTGGTCTGAGTTGGATGGATTCTGTTCAATATTGATACCCACCGGCACTTTACTCACAATGGTAAATACCTGTAAAGCCATATTGGCCTGCTGCATGCGGGGCAGGTCCACATGACCGTACTCGTGAAATTGGGTCAGGTCGCGGTTCCATAACAGGGCATCGCAATGCAGGTCAGCGATAAAGGGGATCGAATCGTACCAGCTCTGTTTGGGGAAGGGCCCGGTAAGGGTCACTTTGTTTTTTGAGCGGTCGATATAGGATGGACCATAGATAAAGAACAATGCAACAAAAATGACCAGCAGGATCGCCAGTGTACGAAGGATTTTTTTCATGGCTTACAGATTAGGAGATCGGTAAGTTATGAAAAGCCAATGTATTGGCTAGCAAGATGTTTTTGACAAAATCCATTCTTTTTTTGGTAGATCGATCGCCACACTATTATTTTGCACCCGGAGAGATGGCAGAGCGGTCGAATGCGGCGGTCTTGAAAACCGTTGACTGTCAAAGGTCCGGGGGTTCGAATCCCTCTCTCTCCGCTTTATCAGTTAATTTTGATAAATCTTATACATGGGAAACCTGCAAATCAATGAGTTGCAGGTTTTTTGTTGTATATCCTACCTCTATTTTACCCCAGTTTTCAGCGATTGTGCAAGGAGTGATTTTTTGTGGAAGGGCTATAGACAAAACTCTACCTGAAGTAGATATCGGACTTACAGGGTATATCAAAGACACTTACCTGCTATACAGCCAGGCATACGTTTGTCATCACCGTATCGCTGAATAATGGTTCCCATCGAAAAGGTTTCCAGGATGTCCGGATACCGAAACCTGGAAAATACACAGCATTATGTACGGATTCTGGATGTGAAAATTGGAGAGGATATGAAGCTATTCCGCACCAAATCCCAGTAATTATCGAAGAATCATTTTGTAAAATATTGAAAAACAAATCGAAATTTACTTAGATGGAAACAGGAAGTATCGTTATTTATCAGGCTGGTGACGGCCATACTTCAATCGAAGTGAAGCTTGAACAGGATACTGTTTGGCTTAATCAATATCAGCTGGCAGAACTTTTTGCCACTGATAGAACGTCTATTGTAAAACACATTAAAAATATTTATAAATCAAAAGAGTTGTCTGAAAAAGGAACTTGTGCAAAAATTGCACAAGTTCGACTTGAAGGTAATAGGAGGATTAAGCGTGATATTGAGCATTACAAC
The DNA here is from genome assembly GCA_964460235.1 of uncultured Sediminibacterium sp. Taxonomy (GTDB): domain Bacteria; phylum Bacteroidota; class Bacteroidia; order Chitinophagales; family Chitinophagaceae; genus Sediminibacterium. Next base: position 65,288 of record CAYWPM010000011.1, read on the forward strand.
TTGGATTTGATTATATCAGTCGGTTATCGGGTAAACTCTAAAAGAGGAACCCAATTCCGGCTTTGGGCAAACGAGGTACTGAAAAATTACCTTATAAAAGGATATGCAGTTAATGAAAAACTGCTGAAAGAGCAGACGGCCCAGCTCGATGATCTGAAGCAGGCAGTCAAACTGCTGGGGAATGTAATTGAAAGCAAAAATCTGAACACGGACGAAGCCACCGGGCTTCTGAAAGTCATAACGGATTATACCTATGCACTGGACATACTGGATAAGTATGACCACCAGGTATTGGAAATCGAAAAAACCACTGAAAAGGAGTTTTTTAAAATTACCTATCATGAAGCGATCAAAGCAGTCAGAGGATTATATAGGAAATTTGGTGGAAGCCATCTGTTTGGTAACGAAAAAGACGAATCTTTTCAGGGCTCACTGGCCGCAATCTACCAGACTTTTGGTGGGTACGATCTGTACCCAAGCGTTGAAGAGAAAGCTGCGAACCTACTCTATTTTGTAATCAAAAATCACTCATTTTCGGACGGTAACAAACGTATTGCTGCATTCCTGTTCGTTTGGTTCCTGGAAAAGAATCATATATTATACAAACAAGATGGCACCAGAAAGATCGCGGACAATGCCTTGGTGGCACTCACACTAATGATCGCCGAAAGTAAACCGGATGAAAGGGAAATGATGGTACGGGTTGTGGTAAATCTGATCAACAATAACAACACATAAACTATGGTAAAATTATTCAGATCCAATAAATATCCAAAGGATAACCCCCTGGCAATTTATGGAATAGAATATGTTATTTCGATGGCTCCTTTTGTGGATTTGTAATGATGGTAGGAGACCTTATACGCTTTTGAATAAAAATCTAACTGCCACTTTTCATGAATCTCACCTCCCGGTATTTTCATTCCCTGCAGCATAATGGTATCATCAACGTTACCCTTAACTGATAGAATGATCGTCGTGGTCTGGCTTTTACTGGTTTTGATAAGAAATGCCGTATCCCTTGATGCATCCACAACCGTCAGTGTACCCTTCCCATCAGAGCATCCGATGAAACAAATCGCCAAAGCGAGAAGAACAATCAGGTATTTCATGCTATACGTTTCTTAGGGTTGAATGAAAGGATTTAGCAAGTCCTGGTCTATTTCTCAACCTTCTCTTCCAGTTTTTCCACTGTTATCAGATCGGCCAGGTCCACATTCATCGGTAACAAGCCGATCTGTACAATGGCCCGTTTACCCCGGATCTCTTTCACTTCCCCTACCTGGTAGTTCTTTTTCAGTTTCACCAGCGAACCAACCGTGATGCTCTGGTTCAGTTCCTTGTATTTCTGGTCCACTTTTTTGGCCAGTTTATTGACCACGATCTCTTCCTTGCGTTTGAAGAGCAGGTTCTGCAGGTTCTTGACCACCTGGTTCTTGTCCTCCGATTTTTTCCAGTCCAGTACGATCTGCTTCAGTTTGCGTTCCATGTCCTTCAGGTACGCCAGCCTGTCTTCCGCTATCCGGTTCTGCTGTTTCAGTAACTCTACCTGCTGGCGGTGACGTTCTTTGTTCATCACCAGTTCCATTTCTTTCTTCAGTTTCTCATTCTCTTTGACCAGCCGGGCCAGTTCTTTTTTCTCTTTCTGCAGTTGCTGCAGGTCCTGTTCGGTGCTGTTCAGCAGCCTGTCCAGTTTAAAATGGTCCTCATCCACCAGTTTCCTGGCGCGGTTGATGAGGTGTTGCGGCAGACCGATGCGCTCTGCTATGGCAAATGTGTAGGAGCTGCCGGGTTTACCCACGATGAGTTTGTACATAGGCTGCAGGTGTACCTCATCGAACTGCATGGCGCCGTTGATGATGCCCTGGGTATGGTTGGCCATCACTTTCAGGTTCAGGTAATGGGTGGTAACGATACCGAAGGAATGCCGGCGCGACAATTCCTCCATGATCACTTCTGCAAATGCCCCACCCAGGTTGGGGTCACTGCCGCTACCCAGCTCATCGATGAAGAACAGGGTCTTACCGTTGGCCGTTTCAATGAAATATTTCATGTGCAGCAGGTGACTGGAATAAGTACTCAGTTCAAATTCCAGGTTCTGTGTATCACCGATATGGATAAAGAGTTGTTTAAAAATGCCCATCTGCGACATAGGGCTTACCGGCACCAGTAAACCGCTCTGCAGCATCATCTGGTTCAGCCCAATGGTTTTCATGGTCACGGTCTTACCACCTGCATTGGGTCCGCTGATCACCAGGATCCGGCTCTTATCATCAAGGGTCAATGTGACCGGGATCGTTTTTTTACCGGAAGCCTTATTGTAGAGGTATAACAGCGGATGATAGGCATCTATCAGGTGCACATGTGCTTTATCTGCCAGCTCGGGAAACTGGCCGTTCATGTCCAGCGCCAGCCGGGCTTTGGCGTGAATGAAATCGTATTCGCCGGTGATCTCCAGGTATTGTTGCAGCAGAGAAGCGTATACCGATAACCGCGATGTGAGCTCCCGCAGGATTCGCTGCACTTCGCGACCCTCTTCGTGTTCCAGGGCAAATACGTCGTTGTTGAGTTCGATGGTCTCTTCGGGTTCGATGAATGCGGTCTTACGACTGTCACTCTCCCCATGCAGGATCCCCTTAACCTGTCGTTTGTGTTCGGAAAATACCGCCACTACCCTCCTGCCGTTGCTGAAGCTTTCGTCGATATCGGCGCTGTATCCGGCTTTGGCCAGTTTGGCCACCACTTTTTCAAACACCCTTCGCAATTCATTTCTTTTGCGGAACAGGCTCATGCGGATCTTTTGCAGGTCCTCCGAAGCATTGTCCTTTACATTCCCGTTCTCATCCAGGATCTCGTCGATCATCTCGATGATCAGCTTCTCATAGTAACTGCCAGCGATCACTTTCGCCAGTGCCGGAAATGCCTGCCTGCGTTCCGTATCGAACCAGCGGAAGATATTGCTGATGTTTTCGGCCAGTTTGCGTATCGGCATCCATTGTTCGCCGGTCAACAGGGCGCCGGGTATGGACAACAATTTGATATCGCGGGCGATATTATGGGTAAAATCGTTGGGGAAATACTGTGCCTGCTGCAGAATGAGTTTGTACTCGTGACTTTGTTTAAGTTCTGTCTCGATGTATTCCTTCCTTGTATGGATCCGCAGGTTTTCGGCCTTTGTTTTAGCGTATTCGGTACGGGCATGCTCTTTCAGCAAAGCCTTGACCTTGTCGAATTCCAGTTGAGTGAGGGCCGATTCCGGGTATAGACGCATAGAGATCCTTACAGTTTTAAGTGCTGCAAAGGTAATGTTGTAGCGGGTATCTCCGTGAAAACCTCTCACCGGCCAATACCTGCTGCACATGGGAGTTCCTCCCTGATATTTCACAGGAATTGTTAAAACCGGGCCGTCTTGTAAGTCCTGAACCATTGTACCGTCCAATTGTTACTGATGTTTCGTCGTACATTTAAAAAAAGGAAAATGATGCGCACCTGGTTATTCATTTTATGGCTGGTACCCGGCTTCATGGCCTGCGCGCAGCCCAGAACCGATAAGAAATTGACAACTATGCATAGCCAATCGATCCCCGAGGGAGTAAAAACGGATACGGCCACTTTTGGAGAAGGCTGTTTCTGGTGTACCGAAGCTTTTTTTCAGCGCCTGGAAGGCGTTTACGAAGTGGTCAGTGGTTATGGCGGTGGTTTTGTGGAGAATCCCACCTACGAACAGGTATGCGATAAAAATACCGGCCATGTGGAACTGGCCCGTATCGTATACGACCCCACCAGGATCACGTATGATGAACTGCTAGAAGTGTTCTGGAAAACCCATGACCCCACCACCCGCGACCAGCAGGGCAATGATGTAGGTCCGCAATACCGCAGTGTAATCTACTACCACAACGAAGAACAGCGGAAAAAGGCCGAACAATACAAGGCCGATCTGGACAAAAGCGGTGCGTGGAGCAGACCGATCGTTACGGATATTGAACCCTTCAAAAATTTTTACCCGGCAGAGAATTATCACCAGAACTATTATAACAGTAACCAGAACCAGGGTTATTGCCGTTTCGTGATCGCTCCCAAGCTGGAGAAATTTGAGAAAGTGTTCAAAGACAAACTCAAAAAGAATTAGCAGATGATGGAGTTGTCTGTTGGTATGACAGACAGCATCCCTTACTCTTCCAGTCTCGCCCTTCTCAGTTCCAGTAAGTTCAATGCATTCGGATAAAAGCCGGTGATATTGGGTTGCACCAGGTGAAAAGCCATATCGTACCAGATCGGTATCACGGGTGCATCATTGATCACAAGCTGGTCCATTTCGCGGTAAAGCTGGTAACGGAGTGAGTCGTTGTTCTCGAGCAACGCTTTTTCATACAACTGGTCGAATGCCGGGTTTTGGTAGCGGGTATAGTTGGGTGGCGCCGGATTCTTACTATAGAACATGGCCATATAGTTCTCTGCATCGGGATAATCGGCGATCCAGCTGCCGCGGAAGAACTGGGCCTGCGATTTGGCTGTCTGCTCCAGCAACAAACTTTTCTGTATCACTTCCACCTGCACCGGTATGCCCACTTCTTCCAGTTGCCGGGCTACAAAACTGGCGATATCCGCATAGATATTGATGGTGAGCAGTTTTACCGCAGGTAATCCCCTGCCATCGGGGAAACCGGCCTGTTTCAACAATTGTTTGGCTTTGGCAGGATCATAAGGGTACCCTTTTACCATTTCCGTATTACGCGATGGCAAACCTCCCGGCACAAAACCCGCTTCGGCCGGTATGCCGATGGAGTTGCGCATGTACATCATCAGCTGCCGGCGGTTGATGGCATGGTTCATGGCCTGCCGCACCAACCGGTTGCCATTGGCACTGTTCTTTACCAGCGGATTGTTCTCATCCACCAGTATACCAAAGTATTCCGTGTTCAGGTAAGGATGTTTTTTCAGCAGGATCTTTCCCTCCCATTGTTTACGCAGTTCGCCTTTCTTGGTGAGCACTTCATCTTTGAAAGAAGGATCCAGGTCGTTCACAAAACTCAATCCACCCTGGCGGAACTGAAGGAACTCCGTGGCTTTGTTGTCGAAGAAACTGATCTTTACCGCATCTAGGTAGGGCAATGACCGGCCACTGCTGTCCCGCTCCCAGTATTTCGGGTTCTTGTGCAGTATCAGGGACTCTCCCTCATCCCAGGAAGCGAACTGGAATGGCCCGGTACCACAGGGATGTCTGCGGAAATCCTTTCCATATTTTTCCACCACTTCCCGCGGTACGATGCTGCAGTACTGCATGCTCAGGATGCCCAGTATGGGATGAAAGGGGCGCAATAGTTTCAACTGAAAAGTAGAGTCATTCGGTGCGGTGAATCCTTCCGTGGTATCCACCCGGTTATTGAAGATCCAGGCGCCGCTGCTGGCCGTGTTTTTATCGATGATGCGCTGCAGGCTGTAGGCAACATCCGCTGCCGTCATGCGCCTTCCTTTACCACCGGCAAAAGCTTCGTTGTCGTGGAAATACACATCGTTCCTGAGATGGAAGGTATAAGTGAGCCTGTCTTCGCTGATGTCCCAGCTGCGGGCAACCGAAGGCACCAGGTTCAGGCCGCTGTCTATTTCCACCAGTGTGTTATAGATCTGGTGAACCGGCCACATGATGGACTGGTTCTTGGCAAAAGCCGGGTCAAGCGTGGCGATACCTGTGGATTCGTTATAGTAAAATACCTGGCGTTTGTCTGTCCGGTTCTGCTGACAGGCCACAGCGATCAAAGCTGGTAGCAGCCAAAGCAAATACCGGAGAGGGTTAGTAGGTTTGAAAACGGGGGGGACAATTATCTTATTATTCACATTCATGCCCCCCGAATATCATAATTTTAAACAATGAATACAAAAATCAGATTCCTGCTGCTGGCTGCTATGTGCAGCTGGGGTATGGCACAGGCGCAATTGGGTGCAGAGAAAGAAGTTTTCACAAAAGCAGATACCCTTCGCGGCAGCCTGAATGAGAACCGTACCTGGTGGGATGTGCTGCACTACAGCATTGGCGTGACACCTGATTTTACCCAAAGAACGATCAAGGGCAAAGTGGATATCTCATTCAAGGTACTGCGTCCCGGTAAAACCATGCAGATAGACCTGCAGGAACCGATGCAGCTGACCAAAGCCTACCTGGGAGATACCAAGCTGACGTATAAACGAGAGGGAAATGTTTACTGGATCGATATTCCCATGAACCTGGCAAAAGGCAGCACGCAGAAACTGGCCCTGGCTTATGAGGGATCTCCGAAAATAGCGAAACGCGCTCCCTGGGATGGCGGCTGGATCTTCCAGAAAGATGAAAAAGGGCGTCCCTGGATGACGGTGGCCTGTCAGGGGCTGGGTGCCAGTGTATGGTATCCCTGCAAGGACCACCAGAGTGATGAACCGGATAACGGCGCCACCATGCTCATTACGGCTCCGGATACACTGGTGGCGGTGGCCAATGGCAGGCTGATCAGCAGTAAGAGTTACAGTCCGGGTAACCTGACCTGGCGCTGGGAAGTGAAGAACCCGATCAATAATTACAACCTGGTTCCCTACATCGGTAAATATGTAAACTTTACAGACACCCTGATGGGTGAAAAAGGCAAACTGGACCTGAGTTACTGGGTGCTGGATGATAACCTCAATAAAGCCAGGGAACAGTTCAAACAGGCCAAGACCATGTTGCGTGCTTTTGAGTACTGGATGGGGCCCTACCCTTTTTATGAGGACGGTTACAAACTGGTAGAATCCTCCCACCTGGGCATGGAACACCAGAGCGCCGTGGCTTATGGCAACAAATACCAGAACGGTTACCTGGGCCGCGACCTGAGTGGCAGCGGCTGGGGACTGAAATGGGATTTCATCATTGTTCACGAAAGCGGGCACGAGTGGTTTGCCAACAGCATTACCAGTAAAGACCTGGCCGATATGTGGATACATGAAGGGTTCACCAATTATTCCGAAACCCTGTTCACGGATTATGTATTTGGCAAACAGGCCGGCAACGAATACAATTACGGCACCCGCAGGGGCATCCAGAACGACAAACCCATCATTGGCCCTTATGGCGTGAATAAAGAAGGTAGCGGTGACATGTATCCCAAATCAGGCAATATGCTGCACAGCATCAGGCATGCCATGAATGACGATGAGAAGTTCCGGGAAATGCTTCGTTACCTGGGTAAGAAATTCTACCACCAGACGGTCACCACCGAAGATATCCAGCAGGTGGTAAGCCAGTATTTCGGCAGCAGCGTTGAGAAAATATTCGACCAGTACCTGCGCACCACACAGGTTCCCGTGTTTGAGTATTCCGTTTCGGCCGATCAGAGAACTTTGTCTTACCGGTACACCAACTGTGTTGATGGCTTTAACCTTCCCATCTTCCTGAACACGCCCAAAGGCGGTCTGTTGCTGGGGCCTGAATCCAACAAATGGAATACCAAACAACTCAAGCCCGGGGACCTGTCGGTTTTCCCTTTCAAAGAGATCGAGAAGAATTATTATGTGGTGGTGAAAGCTAATTAGGAATGAGTAATTAATAATTATTAGTTAGGAATTGTATTATCAGTAAATTCTTTCATATTCGCACATTAACAATTAACTATCGCTGGTAAAAAAAAATTATTAATTACCAATTATCAATTACTAATTAACCAAATGGGGAGTATACGAAAACAGACGATCATTTCCAGCATACTGGTGTATATCGGTTTCCTGATCGGCTTTGTCAATAACTATTTCTATACCACTTCCACCCCATTCTTTTTTTACGAAACAGGTAACACCTTCACTCCCAGCCAATATGCCCTGACCCGGATCTTTTTCGATTTTGGGCAGATCATGTTCGCATTCGGCGCATTGGGTGTGATACCGGTGATCTATAAGTTCTATCCCTATTACAAGGACAACCTGCCCGAAAAAAAGATCGACCTGTTGTCCTGGGCATTGCTGGCCTCTTTTATCGGGTTTATCCTGGTATTGTGGGGTGGCTGGTATTTTGAACCCCTGTTCATCCGGAAATTCACGGAAAAATCGGCATTGGTAGTGGACTACTATTTCTGGTTGTTCCCCTTTGCCATGGGTATGCTGTTCTTTTCGGTGATCGAGAGTTTTTGCTGGGCCGTGCACAAATCGGTGCTTTCCAATTTTCTGAAAGAGACCGGTCTGCGCATCCTCACCAGTGTATTGATCCTGCTGTTCTACTTTAAAGTACTCAGTTTCGAATACTTCATTTACCTGTTCGCCTTCCAGTACCTGGTGGTGTTCCTGGTGTTATTGGTTTACCTGTACCGCACCGGTCATTTATACCTCACGTTCCGGATCAGCCGGGTAACCCGTAAGTTCTGGAAAAAGATCCTGAGCATGCAGGCGTTGATCTTCGGGGGAACCCTGATCGCTGCTGTGGCAGCCACCATCGACAGCCTGATCATTGCCAGTTTAAAGGGACTGACCGCCACCGGTATCTTTGTATTTGCCCAATATGCCGCCAACCTCATCCAGGTTCCGCAAAGAAGTATCCAGTCCATTTCGGCGGGCATCCTGTCACGCGCCTGGAAGGATAAGGATTACAAGGAGATCCACCGTATTTACCAGCGATCCTGCATTAACCTGTTATTGCTTTCCCTGTTCATTTTCGGGAATATCTGGCTGAATGTGGTCGATGGCATGCAGGTACTCAATATCCAGAAAGATTATGCGGATGGACTGGGTGTGCTGTTCATACTGGGTATGGTCCGCATCATTGATGCCGGCACCGGCCTGAATGCGATGGTGATCAACACCTCCACTTTCTGGCGTTTCGATTTCTACAGCGGTGTGGTATTGCTGGCATTCCGGTTGCCGCTAACTTATTTCCTGATCAAGAACTATGGCATCATCGGTTCGGCATTTGCAGAACTGGCGGCGTATTCGGTGTACAATTTTATCCGCTTCGAATTCCTGAGACGGAAATTCAATATGCAGCCCTTTACCCTGAAGACCCTCTATTCACTTTTATTGGCGATAGCCGCGTATGGGTTCTGTTACCTGCTGATGAAGGACATACATGGCTGGACAGGACTGATCCTCCGAGGCATCAGTTTCTCTACCATCATGATCGGCGGGATCTTCTATTTCCAGTTAACACCCGATGCGGGACAGTTATATGCTGTTTTGGTAAAAAGGGTCAATTCGTTCAGAGGAAAGAATAGTGAATAATTAGTAGTTAGTAATTAGTAATTACTAATTATTAATTACTTCGTCACCCTACCTGCTCCCCGGAACTTCGGCTGCCAGTATTTTTCGTTCAGGTCGCTGATCATGACCCCGCCGCTTGTGGCTGCGTGTACGAATTTGTTATTGAGCAGGTAAACACCTACATGCGAAATATCCCTTCCGCTGGTGTTAAAGAATACGAGGTCTCCTTCGCGCAGGTCCTCCAGTTCGATCTTTTCAGCAAAATTGTACTGCTCCTGCGAGGTACGTGGCAGGTTCACCTGGTATACATCACGCATGATCACCTGGGTGAAAGCAGAACAGTCGATGCAGTTATCGGTACTGCCCCCCATGCAGTACTTGGTTCCCCACCATTTATCGATCACTTCCAGTAAAGGGATATTGGTCAGTTTCTCCACCGAAGCATCGGTGGCAATGGCATATTTCAGTTGTAACATGCTGGCATTTTCGATACCGAACGACATGAGCCGGTTCTCCGCCTTACCATAACCGGCAGATCCCTCTTTCCCTCCTTTCTTGAGATTGCCGGAGCCTGTTTTCTGGCTGGAAGTGACCAGGTAACCGGGAGTGACTTCTATCCCGTTGATGAATTCGCGTTTGGCGGTAGACCTTACCTTTTTAAGTGCCGTGGAAGAAGAAGCACTGTCTTTCGTAGAGATCTTACGAATGGAACTACAGCCCGACAGCACGAGTATGGCAAACAAAAGCAGATATGATACCTGTGATTTTTTCATATACCAATATCCGCAAGTTAAGTGCCAACAGACTGAAAAACGGACAAGGGGAATAACTTTTGCATTTTAGGGAACAGTTATCCGGGATGTGGATAAGTTACCAAAGCCGGAAAGGGTCTGTTCCGCCGGCTGTTGTGGAAAAAAATGACTTCTTTCCGGGGGCCAGATGAACGATATTTGTCGTTTGTCTGGCAAGGGAAACCTGCCCGGACCGCAAACGCCAAACCGCAGATACACATGCCCCAGTTCTCACATTTACACGTGCATACCCAATACTCGCTGCTCGATGGTGCCGCACCGATCGACAGCCTGTATAAAAAAGCCATGAAGGACGGGATGCCGGCACTGGCCATCACCGACCACGGTAATATGTTTGGCGCTTTCAACTTTGTGAGCCAGGCCTGGAAGAATACCAAAGTGGTGGGTAAAGATGCCAATGGGAAAGATATCCTGGAACCTACGGTAAAACCGATCGTGGGCTGTGAGTTCTATGTGGTGAAGGACAGGCATGTCAAAACCTTTACCAAGGAGCTGAAGGATGAACGTTACCACCAGGTATTGCTTGCCAAGAACAAGATCGGGTACCAGAACCTGGTGAAACTGACTTCGCTGGGTTTTATTGAGGGTATGTACAGCAAGTACCCGCGTATCGATAAGGAACTGATCGAGAAATACCATGAGGGACTGATCGCCACTACCTGCTGCATTGGCGCCTATGTACCACAGACCATCCTGCACGATGGAGAGGAAAAAGCGGAACAGGAATTCAAATGGTGGCTGGACCTGTTCGGTGAAGATTATTACATCGAACTGCAGCGTCATAACATGAAGGAACAGGAGCTCATCAACCAGACCTTGCTGAAGTTCTCGAAGAAATACCAGGTGCCGGTGATCGCCACCAACGACAGTCACTATGTAGACAAGGACGATTCCAACGCACACGATATCCTGCTTTGCATCAATACCGGTGAGAAACAGAGTACGCCGGGTTTTGATGATTTTGTGAACGATGATGTTCAGCTGAAGAACCGCCGTTTCAAATTCCCCAACGACCAGTTCTATTTCAAGACCACGGATGAGATGTCGAAGCTGTTCAGTGATATCCCTGAATCGCTGGAGAATACGCAGGCGGTGGTGGACAAAGTGGAGATCCTGAACCTTAAAAAAGACATCCTGCTCCCTGCCTTCCCTATTCCGAAGGATTTCCAGGTGCATGCGGATGCCAACCTGAACCAGTGGGAGTTTCTGAAGCACCTTACCTATGAGGGTGCCAAACAACGTTATTCCGATCTCACGCCGGAGATACAGGAGCGGATCGATTTTGAATTGTTCACCATCAAGACCATGGGTTTTGCCGGTTACTTCCTGATCGTTAGCGACTTCATCAAAGCGGGCAGGGATATGGGCGTATTCGTGGGCCCGGGCCGTGGATCGGCTGCCGGCAGTGTGGTAGCCTATTGCATCGGCATCACCAATATCGACCCAATCAAATACAACCTGCTGTTCGAGCGTTTCCTGAACCCGGACCGTAAGAGCATGCCCGATATCGATACCGACTTTGATGACGAGGGTCGGCAGAAAGTGATCGATTATGTGGTGGACAAATATGGTAAAAACCAGGTGGCCCAGATCATCACCTATGGTACCATGGCCGCCAAAATGAGCATCAAGGATGTGGCCCGTGTCCTGGACCTGCCATTGGCCGAAAGCAATATGCTGGCCAAACTGGTACCGGATAAACCGGGCACGGAATTACGGCGTGTGTTACACGCACCGCTCACCGCAAAAGAAGGTGAGAAATCACTGGAAGAAAAAGAGGCCTACCAGCAGGAGGATATCGAAAATGTAAAGAAGATCCGCGAGATCTATAACGGAACGGATATCCGTGCACAGGTATTGAAAGAAGCTGAAAGACTGGAGGGCTCCGTGCGCAACACCGGTATACATGCGGCCGGTATCATCATTGCCCCAAAAGACCTCACCGAACTGCTGCCCGTTGCCACTGCCAAGGACTCCGACCTCTGGGTTACCCAGATCGAAGGAAGTGTGATCGAGGATGCGGGCGTTATCAAAATGGACTTCCTGGGTCTGAAGACCCTCTCCATTTTAAAAACGGCGCTGGAACTGATCAAGCAGAACCATAACGTTGACATAGACCTGGACAATATTCCGCTGGATGATGAAAAGACCTTCCAGTTATACCAGAAAGGCGAGACCAATGCCACGTTCCAGTTTGAAAGTGTGGGTATGCAGAAATACCTGCGCGAACTGAAACCGGATAAGTTCGACGACCTGATCGCAATGAACGCCCTGTATCGTCCGGGTCCGATCGCCTATATCCCCAAATTCATCGACCGGAAACATGGCCGCGAAGCCATCAGTTACGACTTGGACGATATGAAGGAATACCTGGAAGACACTTACGGTATCACGGTATACCAGGAGCAGGTGATGTTGTTGAGCCAGAGTATCGGCGGTTTTACCAAGGGCGATGCGGACGTGTTGCGGAAAGCCATGGGTAAGAAACAGAAAGCTGTGCTGGATAAGATGAAAGCCCAGTTCATTTCCGGAGCAACGGCCAAAGGACACCCTGCCGACAAACTGGAAAAGATCTGGACCGACTGGGAAGCTTTTGCCCAATACGCGTTCAACAAATCGCACTCTACCTGTTACGCATTCGTGGCCTACCAGACGGCTTACCTGAAAGCGCATTATCCGGGAGAATATATGTCGGCGGTGCTGAACCATGCCGGAGCTATCGAAAAGATCACTTTCTTCATGGAAGAGTGTAAACGCATGGGCATAAAAGTACTCGGTCCGGATATCAACGAATCGCTGAAAGGTTTTGCCGTGAACCAGCGGGGCGAGATCCGTTTTGGACTGGGTGGTTTGAAAGGCGTGGGTGATGCGGCCGTGGATACGGTGATCGCAGAAAGGGAAAAGAACGGCCCGTACAAAGACATTTTTGATTTCATCAAACGCGTGCTGCAGAAGAACGTGAATAAAAAATCACTGGAAAGCCTCGCCTATTCAGGCGCTTTCGATTGTTTTACGGCCTATCACCGTGCGCAGTATTTCTATACCCCGGAAAACGAACGCCAGAGCGGGCTGGAGCGCATCATTGCCTACGGTCAGGCACAACAAAGCGCCGCAGGAACCGCCAATACCCTGTTCGGCGATCTTTCGGATGCCATGCAGGTACAGGTACCCAAGATCCCCAATTGCGAACCCTGGACACTGACCGAACTGCTGGACCATGAAAAAGAAGTGACCGGTATGTTCATGAGCGGCCATCCGCTGGACCATTTCAAGTTCGAACTGAAACATTACGGCATTACCAGGATCAGCGATTTTAATGAGATCAAAGATTCTCTGAGCACGCAGTCGTCGGGCCTAGGGAAGAGCCTTCGCGTTGCAGGACTGGTGATCGATGTGCAGCACCGGGTGACCAAGACCGGCAAGAATTTCGGTTCCTTCGTGATCGAGGATTTCACCGGCAAGACCGAATTTGTTCTGTGGAGCGAAGACTATATCAAATTCCAGAACTACCTGGAAAAGGGACAGAACATATTGCTGACAGGGTCTTTCCGTAACCGGTACAATCAACCCAATAATTTTGAATTCAAGATCAATATCATGTCCTTACTGGAAACCGTGAAGCAGAGCCTGACCCGCAGCATCGAGATCAGTATGCACCCGGCTTCCGTTACGCCTGATTTTGTGAGTTTCGTTGATAAGAACGTCCGCAGCAACCCGGGTAAAGCCACTTTGAAGTTCAATATTTTTGAACCCAAGGATAACCTGAAGATCACGCTGAGCAGTTTCGACAGGGGTTTCCAGATGAACGAAGAAATGGCCGAGTTCCTGATGAACAACCCGGATGTGGATATCCATGTGGGGGTTGCGGGCTAATACGGTCAACCCAGTTTTTCTGCTGTATTCAGGCGCTCTGCTACGTTGTCCCAGTTCAGGATATTCAGCATGGTGTCTACAAAATCGTTACGCTTGTTCCTGTATTTGAGATAATAGGCATGTTCCCACACGTCGATCACCAACAGTGGTATCACGCCCCATTGTGTCAGCTTTTCATGGTTCTCGCATTGCAGCAGCGTAAGTTTGTCGGCATACGGCTGGTAACCCAGTATGCCCCATCCGTTGCCATCCACGTCTTTCGAGGTTTTGGCCAGGTAGGTTTTCAGTTTGTCGTAACTGCCGAAATCCTTTTCGATCCTTTTCAGCAAAGCACCCGATGGTTCTGTCTTTTTATTGGTCAGGTTGGTCCAGAAAATGGTATGCAACACATGTGAGGAGAAATGGTAACTGAGTTTTCTTGTCCAGTAGTCAATGGTTCCCAGATTACCCTCGTCCATCGCTTTCCGGATCATCTGCAGGTCTTTATTGGCCCCTTTCACCGCACCCCCATGGTGAAAGGTATGGTGCAGGTACACGGTTTCCTCATCCATATAGGGCTCCAGGAAATTCCGGTTATACGGAAGGTCCAGTAACTGGAATTCGCCATTGGCATTGGTGAGTCTATCAAGTCCATTTTCCTGGTAATGCTGTGCTACTACGGAATTCAAAGGCAGAATGGTGGTTGCAGATAAAACAGCCGAAGCCGAAAGAAAACTTTTCCGGTCCATAGGATTCAGGTTTTGATGATGGAAGAAATGGGGCATCCGCTCTGACGGCCGAAATAACCGGAGGTTTAACGTACTGTCAGCTGCCATTGTAACCACATATTTATGTGATATACTGTCTTTCAGCCCCTTATACAGCTGTTCATCCTATTTTACTGAAGCTGTTTGTAATTTTTCAGCTACTTACGGATGCAATCAAAACCATACCTGTATGCAAACACCTGTTTCCTCCGAAAGGATCATTACGGTAGACGTGTTAAGAGGTTTCGCACTCTTCGGCATCCTGCTGGCGCATATGATATTCTGGTACAATGCCGGTCCGCTGCCCGGTGAGCTGTTCAATAAATACCAGGACATTGCCTCGCAGGTACTTCCCGTACTGAACGAGTTGCTGATCGCCGGTAAATTCTTCGCTTTCTTTTCTTTCCTGTTCGGATTGAGTTTTTACCTGCAGATGAAGAGCCTGGAGAAGCAACAGGACAATTTTGTGCTTCGGTATGCCTGGCGCATTGCCTTGCTGGGCATCATCGGTGTGATACACCATGCTTTCTGGCGGGGAGATATCTTATCGATCTACGCCCCGCTGGGCTTCCTGTTATTGCCCATGCGAAACTGGAGCAACCGGGTGATCCTGATACTGGGGATCCTTTTTGCCATGAATATCCCCGGGAAACTGATCGAATTGACCAGGCTATTGAGTATGGCCCAGCCACAACCCCAAAATGGCCCACCACCGGATTTCGATGCGGCAGGTAAAGCATTCCTGGCGCTGATACAACAACCTCACTGGTTACCGCTGTGGAAGGCCAATCTGATCGCTTTTTCCGATAAATTCCGCTTTCAACTGGATAGCGGTCGCATTTTTGTCACATTCGGTTTTTTCCTGCTGGGTATGTACAGCGGTAGAAAGAACTGGTTCCACCAGGGCGAGGGCTCACGCCCGGTTTTCCGGAAGATCTTCCGAAAAAGCGGTTGGCTGGTACTGGGTTGTTTTCTCTGTGGCCTGAGCATTTTTGGCGCCAATAGCCTCTTTCATCTTGGCTGGGAACAGAAACCCTGGGTCGGTTTCATTTTCAGTATTTTCTTCGATGTGATGAACGCCTCACTGGTCTGCCTCTACATCACCGGTCTCAGCCTGCTTCTATACAAACCCAACTGGCAAAAAAGACTCTACCCGCTGGCCACCGCAGGCAAACTGGCACTTACCTGTTACCTGACGCAGACCCTGTTGGGCCTGGGACTCTTTTACGGTGTTGGACTGGGCCTGGTAGGTCAGACGCCACCCTGGTTGAACTGGCTGATCGCTTTGGCATTCTTTGTGTTACAGATTGCAGTAGGCAAATGGTGGCTGAAAAGGTTCCGGTTCGGACCGGTGGAATGGCTCTGGCGCTCCGCTACCTTCCTGCATTGGCACCCATTGAAGCGAGATCGGTAAAGTACCGAAGATAAACCGGATCATCACCGGATAGTGACAGGATAGGCAATGCTATAACTTAACTATAACTTCACTATAAGCCA
This sequence comes from uncultured Sediminibacterium sp., assembly GCA_964460235.1. Taxonomy (GTDB): domain Bacteria; phylum Bacteroidota; class Bacteroidia; order Chitinophagales; family Chitinophagaceae; genus Sediminibacterium. Next base: position 81,408 of record CAYWPM010000011.1, read on the forward strand.
TCAAAATAGGTACTGGACCGGGGCTGTTTTCCTTGTATCACTAAGGATTTTCAGGGAATAACTGCCCCCTTGTCAGGTTTTTACTGTTGCAACGTCATTAATCACAATGGTGGAAAAGTCAAAACAGCATAAACCAGGGTTTGGATTTATATTTGACGTCCTTCTATCATTAGAGATAAATCATAAACAACTTAAAACGAAAAAAATGGCTTTAGAATTAACAGACGCAAACTTCCAGTCACAAGTGCTGGACAGCGATAAACTGACCGTGGTGGATTTCTGGGCAGAATGGTGTGGCCCCTGCCGTGCTATCGGACCCGTTATTGAAGAACTGGCCAAGGAATATGATGGCAAGATCAATGTAGGTAAAGTGAACGTTGACCATAACCCGAACCTGAGTGTGAATTATGGCATCACTTCCATCCCGGCTATCCTGTTCATCAAAGGTGGCCAGATCGTAGACAAACAGATCGGCGCCGTACCGAAATCCGTATTGGACAAGAAGATCCAGGCACATATTTAATTGCCACAGACATATTGTAAAAAGAGCCCGAAAATCGGGCTCTTTTTTTTTGAACAGATGAACAGATGAGCAAGGAACCGAAGACTGTTGAAGTTGTGTTCATACCGATTTGAAGCCCGTGGCGTAAACACTGCCGGCCCTCTACCCTCCTGCTTCCACTCATCAGTTTCTTGCTCATCTGTTCCTCTGTTCCTCTCTTCTTCCGGCTCATTCATCATTCCTTGTTCAATATTCAATATTCACTATCTTCCACGCTGATTTCTGAACCAAAACGATGCTTCTATGAACATTAAGGCGCGGTTGATATTGATGAATTTCCTGGAATTCTTTGTCTGGGGTTCCTGGCTGATCTCTCTGGGCGGCTATATGATCGTTACACTCAAGTTTACCGGCGGCGAAGTGGGCGCTGTGTATGCCACCATGGGTATCGCTTCGCTCTTCATGCCAGCTTTGATGGGCATCGTGGCCGACCGCTGGATCAACGCAGAAAAAGTATTGGGTTCGTTACATGTAATTGGTGCATTATTGTTGATCTGGGCCTCCACGGTCACCGATTACCGTACTTTTTACCTGATCATGTTATTGAACTCCATGGCGTTCATGCCCACCATTGCGCTGAACAATACCGTTTCTTATATCGTCCTGGAAAAGAAGGGATATGATATCGTAAAAGACTTCCCTCCCATCCGCGTATGGGGAACCGTGGGTTTTATCGTGGCCATGTGGATGGTGGATATCTTTGGCTGGACCAAAAGTCCACTGCAATTATACGTGAGCGCCGGATCTGGTCTGTTACTGGGCTTGTACGCATTTACCATGCCCGCCTGTACCCGGGTAGCGGTAGAGGCCAAACGCAGCCTGGTATCGGCGTTGGGACTGGATGCTTTTGTTTTGTTCCGCAGGAAAAAGATGATCATTTTCTTTTTGTTCGCCATGTTACTGGGCGCAGCCCTGCAGATCACCAATGCATTCGGTTCGCCTTTCCTGGACGACTTCAAGGATAAGTTCCCGGATTCATTCGGGGTGCAACATCCCAACCTGCTGATCTCCATTTCGCAGATCTCTGAGACCCTGTTCATCCTGACCATCCCGTTTTTCCTGAAGCGTTTCGGTATCAAGAACGTAATGCTGCTGAGCATTTTTGCCTGGGTATTCCGTTTCGGCCTTTTTGCCATCGGCGATCCCGGCCCCGGACTCTACCTGCTGGTACTCTCTATGATCATCTATGGCATGGCGTTCGATTTCTTCAACATTTCCGGTTCTCTCTTTGTTGAAAAGGAAGCCGATATCAAGATCCGCGCCAGCGCACAGGGCCTGTTCATGCTGATGACCAATGGTATTGGTGCCTATCTCGGAGGAACCATCAGCGGCTGGGTAGTGGATTATTTTACGGTAGATGGCGTAAAGAACTGGCAGAATATCTGGTTCAGTTTTGCAGGATATGCTCTGATCCTGGGTATTGTGTTCCCGGTCGTATTCCGTTACAAACATGACAGGAATGCGCTGGAAACCATTAAACATTGATCACCTGTTGATTGGATAAAAGCCCCTGTATGCGTGCAGATGTAAGGGGTTTTTCCCAATCTGCCAATGACAATTATTAATTTCTGATTACCAATTACTGATTAATTTCGTGCCTCAAATATGTGATTATGACCGCTGCAGTATCAGACCCTTTTAGCCTGGTAGCCAACACTCAGGATACACAACTCAAACAGATCGGCGAAAAAATACTGAACAAGGAAAGGATCCTCTTTAATGAGGGCGTTACCCTGTTCGAAAAAGGTTCCCTGGCCTATCTCGGCGCACTGGCCAATTGGGTGCGCGAACAGAAACATGGCAACAAGACCTATTTTAACCGGAATTTCCATATTGAACCCACCAACGTATGTGTGTTCTCCTGTAAATTCTGTTCTTATTCCCGTTTATATGCCCACCGCGAAGAAGGTTGGGAACTGAGCATCCAGCAGATGCTCGATATCGTAAAAAGCTACGATGGACAGCCAGTCACTGAAGTACATATCGTAGGCGGCGTTCATCCTAAAATGGACCTCGACTTCTTTATCGAACTGCTCCGCAGCATCAAAGCGCACCGACCAGACCTGCATATCAAAGCCTTTACACCGGTGGAACTGGATTATATGTTCCGCAAGGCCAAAGTAAGCATAGAGGAAGGAATGCGCCTGGCGCACGAAGCCGGACTGGATTCACTGCCTGGCGGAGGCGCGGAGATCTTTCACCCGGAGATCCGCAAACAAATCTGCGAGGACAAAGTGGATGCGGATGGCTGGTTACATATTCACAAAGCCGCCCATCAGCTGGGTATGCATAGCAATGCAACGCTGCTATACGGACATATCGAGAAATTCTGGCACCGCATCGACCATATGGAGCGCCTGCGCAGCCTGCAGGACGAGACCGGCGGTTTCAATACATTCATTCCGCTCAAATTCCGTAATAAGGATAATGACATGAGCCATATTGCAGAGTCTTCTGTGATCGAAGACATGCGCATGTATGCCGTATCCCGTTTGTACATGGATAACTTTCCGCATATCAAAGCCTACTGGCCCATGCTGGGCAGGCAGAATGCACAGCTGACACTATCTTTCGGCGTGAACGATATCGACGGCACCATCGACGATTCCACCAAGATCTACGCCATGGCCGGCAGTGAAGAACAAACCCCTGCCATGAGTACCGCAGACCTGGTCCGCCTGATCAAACAGGTAAAACGCCAGCCTATTGAAAGGGGTACCTTGTACAACGAGATCAGGGACTATACCCATGTGAATGTTGACGAGCCTGAGTTGAATACAGCACTATAATTTCTAGCGATACAATAATGTAAAAGACGCCATAGTAATCAACCACTATGGCGTCTTTTTTTGAATGAGTGAATGAGTGGATGAGTGAATGTTCTGATCACACTCACGATTCACGACTCACAACTCACGACATACTACCTATTACTTACTACCCACACCGCTAACATTCCGGCAAACTGATCGGGATATGTATCGCCAAGCCTCCATCGGCTGTTTCTTTGTACTTGCTGCTCATATCGAGCGCGGTATCCCACATGGTCCTGATCACTTTATCCAGGCTCACGATGGCGTAGTCCGGTGAGCTCTGCAGCGCCAATTGCGAGGCCGTGATGGCCTTGATGGCGCCCATGGTGTTTCGTTCAATACAGGGGATCTGCACCAGTCCGCCGATCGGATCGCAGGTCAGACCCAGATGGTGTTCCATGGCAATTTCGGCGGCCATCAGCGCCTGGCGTTGGGTGCCTCCCATACATTCAGTGAGCGCTGCTGCGGCCATGGCAGAAGATACGCCGATCTCGGCCTGGCAACCACCCATTGCCGCAGATATGGTGGCACCTTTTTTAAATATGCTGCCGATCTCTGAAGCCACCAGCAGAAAACGGATGATCTTGTCCTCACTATCTCCATCACAAAACGCAATATAATACTGCAATACGGCCGGTATCACGCCCGCAGCACCATTGGTGGGTGCGGTCACCACCCTGCCAAAAGAGGCATTCTCCTCATTCACGGCCAAAGCAAAACAACTTACCCAGTCCAATATATATTTGAAATCGTTACCCCCCTTTTTTATGCAGGCTATCCAGCTGTCATAATCCGAGTAGGTCTGCCCCTTCATCAATTTCTTGTTCAGGTCAAACGCCCTTCGGCGTACATGTAATCCGCCGGGTAATTGTCCCTGTGCATGACAGCCCCGATACATGCATTGTTTCATGGCATCCCAGATCTGTAACACCCCTTTTCTGGTCTCGGCTTCGGAACGCCAGGCGCTTTCATTCTCCATCACCACTTCGTGTATGGCCATGCCCTTCATGCAGGAATGCAACAGGTCGTTGGCCGTATCTATCGGGAAAGGCAGTTGTACCACGGGTTTACCGCCATGAGCTTCCCCTTCTTTTACCACGAACCCGCCACCAATGGAGAAGAAGGTCTCACTCCAGTTCTCACCATTCTTCAGGGTGACCAGGAAGGATAGGCCATTGGGATGGTACGGCAGTGTTTCATTGAACAGGAAATGAATATTTTCCGTCACGTGAAAAGAGATCATCACTTGCCCGCCAAGCAGTAATTGCTGATCGGAAGTGATCTTCTGGATACTGGGGGTGATGCTATTGACATCGATCGTTACAGGGTCTTCACCGCACAAACCCAGGATCACAGCGATATCAGTTCCATGTCCCTTACCGGTTTTGGCGAGTGATCCATAAAGCAATACCGTTACAGAAGCCACTTCGCTGAAGCTGCTTTTTTGCCGGATCGTATCCAGGCAACGCTGGGCAGCTTTCCAGGGACCCAATGTGTGCGAGCTCGATGGCCCCACACCTATTTTAAACATATCAAAAACCGAGATCGATTCGTAAGGCATGGCAATCTGTATTTCTTTTCTGTTCAAAGGTACTTAACGGCAGGCAGCTAAAACTTACAAGCGTTTGGATTGTTTTTCCGAACTTTCCACCGCAAAACTAATATGTAGTTAATTTTTTTAATGTAAATTCTGTATGCAACTTTCCTCCCTTTTAGACAGGTTTGCCGAACCCGAAACACTGAAAATGGCCAAACTGGGCCGTGAACTGGCAGCTAAAGGTCATAATGTGATCAATCTGAGTCTTGGTGAACCGGATTTCGATACCCCGCAACACATCAAAGACGCTGCCATCAAAGCCATCAACGATAACTGGAGCCACTACTCTCCTGTTCCTGGTTATATGGACCTGCGTGAGGCGGTTTGCACCAAATTGAAACGCGATAACAATCTCGATTATACACCTGAGAACATTGTAACCTCTACCGGTGCCAAGCAGAGCCTGGCTAATGCCATCCTGGCGTTGGTGGATGAAGGTGATGAAGTGGTCATTCCCACCCCTTATTGGGTCACCTATTCTGAACTGGTAAAAATTGCCCGTGGTAAAGTGGTTGAGATCAGGACCAAAGTAGAGAATGGTTTTAAAGCCACTGCTGCAGAACTGGAAGCCGCCATTACCGATAAGACCCGTGTGTTCATGTTCTCTTCGCCCTGTAACCCTTCCGGTGCAGTGTACAGCAAAGCTGAACTGGAAGCACTGGCCGCCGTGTTCAGGAAACATCCGAACATTATCATCCTGTCTGATGAGATCTATGAATACATCAATTTTGTTGGCAAACACGAAAGCATTGCACAGTTCGATGACCTGAAGGACCGCGTGGTATTGATCAACGGTCTGAGTAAAGGTTTTGCCATGACCGGATGGCGTCTGGGGTATATTGCCGCCAATGTAACCATCGCCAAAGCCTGTGAAAAATTACAGGGACAATTCACCAGTGGTGCCACTTCTATCACACAGAAAGCCGCTGTGGCCGCTTTGACCGGCGACCTGCGTCCTTCACAGGAAATGACCGCTGAGTTTACCCGCCGCCGTGCCCGTACTTTGGAACTGATCAAAGAGATCCCCGGTTTCAAATGTTTTGCACCCGAAGGCGCATTTTATGTGTTCCCTGATGTGAGTACGTATTATGGAAAATCAGATGGACAGGAAACTATCCACAATTCAGCCGACCTGAGCATGTACATACTGAACAATGCACATGTTTCCTGTGTCATGGGAGACGCGTTCGGAGAACCCAACTGTGTTCGTTTTTCTTTTGCTGCCAGCATGGAAAATATTGAAACAGCCTGGGCAAGGATCAAGGAAGCACTGGTCAAATTGAAATAAACGCGGTATTCATTTACCGTTTACTGTACCAACGTGGTGAGGAAACACTTCACCACGTTTTTTATGCCCCTGCTAATCCGTATTTTGCAGCCATGAGTGAACAGGCAAAAACAGAGATGTTCCGCAACCGTTTGGCAAAAGTGTACAAACACAAAAGCAAACTGGCCAAAAGGCAATCAGTATCCTGTTACCGTGTGTACGACCATGACCTGCCGGAGTTCCCGCTTTGCATAGAGATCTATGAGGACAAGATCTACCTGGCCGAATACCTTCGCCGCCATGGCATGACAGACGAAGAACATGAGGTATGGCTGAATGATTGCCTGTCCATAATCACCGAGATAACCGGCATACCGCAGGAGCTGATGTTTGTGAGACAGCGCAAGCGGATGTCGCACCGCGGCGAGGACCAATATGAGAAGATGGATACCAAACATGAGTTCTTCACGGTATTGGAGAATGGCCTGAAATTCCAGGTGAACCTGACCGACTATCTGGATACCGGTTTGTTCCTTGACCATCGCATCACGCGGCAAATGGTACGGGAACAGAGTAAGGACAAACGTGTACTGAACCTTTTCTGTTATACGGGTTCTTTTTCTGTATATGCCGCAGCTGGTGGCGCAGCTACGGTCACTTCTGTGGACCTATCCAAGACCTACCTGGCCTGGGCAGAAGATAATATGGTGATCAACCATTTCAAGGATGCGGCTAAGTACCGGTTCATCCACGCAGATGTGAAACAATACCTGAAAACGCTACAGCCCAACAGTTTTGACCTGGTGATCATGGACCCGCCCACATTCAGCAACAGCAAGCGCATGAAAGACTTTCTTGATATTCAGCGCGACCATGTGGAACTGTTGAACGATGTACTGGCAGCCACCACACCCGGAGGCATCATCTACTTCAGCACCAACTTCACCAAATTCGTACTGGAACCCGAAAAGATCCATGCCTCCGAGATCAAAGACATCACCAAAGCCACCACGCCCTTTGATTTTGAAGGAAAGTTGAAACGATGGTGTTATAGGGGGAGGAAATAATGAGTGAATGATGGGATGATAGAATGATAGAATGTGGAGAGAAAATGTTTTACACCATTCTATCATTCTATCATCCTATCATTCTATCATTACTTAATGGAAATGCTGTCAATACTGTAATCCCGCTTCCACAACCATTTCTCAAATTGGTAACGTATCACATAACCCGTGGCCGTGCTGTCGGTTGCGTAGTATACCTGGAGGTGGTAACTTTTTCCTTTGCTGCCGGATGCCCATTGGTCCGAATCAGTGGAAGATGTGGCGGGTGTTCCCAGGTAAGCCTGCATGATATCCCTTTTTTCCCGGAGCGGGAGGTTCCGCCATTTCATGGGGGTGGCGAAACCCGCGGTTCTCGGTACCACAATGCCAAATACCAGGTACTGCAGACCAGCCAGCGCCAATAAACAGATCACCAGGATCAGGGTCGTTCTTTTGCGGGCAGACCGGATGATGGGCTCGTATAATTGCGGTATGATGGGCATTTAATAGAAATTAACTTATTCAGAAAAGACGCCAACTAAATAATCGGTTCATTCTACGGTCGTTTTTCCCTTTCCGGAGAAATCCCTGCCAAACGGATCAGATGCGGTTCAGTTGCTTTTGGGTGAATTCGTTCTCTGTATTTCCTGTATTCAGGGTAGATGCCGGCTCGAATAACATGACCCAAACCTCTTCCTCGGCGTTGGGGCGGTGCTCCACACCCCGGGATACCACCAGGAAATCGCCTTCCTGTAATTCAATGTTTTTATCTCGGAGTTCCATGACAAAAGAACCCTTTACCACAAAAAAGAATTCATCCTCCTGTTCATGGTGATGCCAGGTAAAGGGTCCTTTGAATTTGGCCAGTTTCACCTGTTGTCCATTCAGTTCACCCACAATATGGGGCTTCCAATGATCGGTGATCTGCGAAAACTTGTCTGCCAGGGTTATTTTATTCATGGTAGGTATTGCCTGTTTCGTTCAGAAACTGTTCGTGTAATTTCAGCACCTGTGGTATCAGCAAATGCTGGTCATCGTTGAGCACCACAAAATCGCATAACCGCATTTTGATCTCTTCCTGGATCTGCCGTTTCATCCGGTTGAGCACTTCTTCCCTGCTCACCTGGTCCCTGTCCATCACCCGCTTGATACGAAGATGCTGGGGCGCATATACACCGATCATATAATCAAACCCGATGGCGGAACCGGCTTCAAAAAACAGGGCCGCTTCCTTAACGGTATAAGGCGTGGTCTGCTGTGCTGCCCATTCCTCTGCCGCGGCAATGGTGTATGGATGTACCAGTGCGTTCAGGGTTTCCAGTTGAAAAGGATCGCTAAAAACGATGGCAGCCAGCTGTTTCCGGTTCAACCGGCCATCTGTGTACACGGCTTCCCCAAAGGTATCTATGATGGCCTGTCTGAGCTCGGGATTGGTTTGCATGACCTCCTTTGCAGCAGTGTCAGCATCGAATACAGGAATTCCGAGCACTTTAAAAATGCCCGATACGGTTGATTTACCGCTGCCGATACCACCTGTAAGACCGATGCGCAGTGCCATGGGTAGGAATTCTGTAGGAAAGATATTATTTCTGGCGGATTGCCGCTAAACCTTTGGCAGGTATTTGTTGTACGGTGATATTTTTAACGGCCGCACACAAAAAAGCCGGATGAAGATCATCCGGTCTATTTTCAGATAAAGCGGTAAGCTTTTGGTTACAGCTATTTATTGATGGCGCTTGACCATTCCATGCTGATCGATGATTTTTCGATCTTCAGGTAACTGCCTGGACTCACTTCCAGCTGTAAAGTATTGTCTTCGTTGATCTTGTTGATGGTTCCATGGATACCTGCAATGGTCACCACTTTGTCGCCCTTCTGCATATTGTCAACAAACTTCTTCTGCTCCTTGGCTTTCTTGGCCTGCGGACGAATCATGAATAACCAGAAAACGAGGATGATACCTCCCATCAGGACCAGCTGCACCATACCGCCACCAGATCCGGCAGCCTGCAGTAAAACGAAATTTAAATTAGTCATTATAGTTGTTTTTAATGATTGACGAAACCTGTATCCTTTTCTGAATCATATGGATCAAGGGCCGTAAAGATAAGTGTCTGCGCCTTTCGTTGGAGCGAATTTCTGGTAACAAAAAGGTAAATTCCTGCTACCTGCTTATTTCTTGAAACTTACCTTATGGATCTTGCCGGCTTCCAGCATTTCTTTGTGGATATTATCGAGGATCCCGTTCACGAACTGCCCGCTTTGCGGGGTACTGTAATCCTTGGCAAGGTCTATGTATTCGTTGATGGTGACCTTGGTGGGGATGGTCTCGAAATACAACAGTTCACAAACGCCCATGCGCATCAGCACCATATCCAGCTGGGCTATCCGCTCAGAATCCCAGTTCTTCAGTTTGGGTTTGATGAGCTCCATACAGAAGTCCTTCTTTTCCAGCGTGGTGGTAAGCAGTGATTTGGCAAAACCCCACTTCTCCGGACTTAACATTTCCTGCAGGTTATAACTGGATGGTTTCTGTATATAGTTCTGCATCAGCTGGTCCATCATATCCGCATCATCATCCCAGTTATTGAAGAGTTCTTCCAGGTGGGCAATGAACAGTTCATTGGGCAGCATCAGCTGGGTGAAGATCAGTTTGATGATCTCTTTCTCTTTGGCCTTTTCCCTGCCTTCGTGGCTGATGTATTCCTTGTATTTTTCCGTTTGGGTCAGATCCTCATAGATCTTCTTTACCAGGTCCTTATCCAGCAGTTTGGAAGGCAGGTCGGTCTCCACCGCTTTTTTAAAGGATTCGTTCTCCAGTATCTGCCAGAGGAACTCATTACCGGCGATCTTGATGTTCACATTCAGGTCTTCCTCCGTAGGGAGGTTCCGGGAAGCTCTTTTTTGTGCGCTGGTTTCCGCGTAGCGGGCCACTTCGGTGAGAAAGTACAACAGGTACACGAACAGTTCCCTGCTTTTATCCAATTGTTTCTGTAATTCGTCAACGGGTTTTTTAAAGGCGACCGGGTTATCCGCCGCTTCAATCATGTACAGCAACTGCATCACTTTCACACGAATATTTCTTCTACTGATCATCTGTAAGAGCTTAGTTTGAGGGATGCAAAGATATTGGTTTCAGCTTCTGGTGCAAAATGTAAATCAACGCTTGTTAACCCTGTCCTGACAGCTCGCTGCAACGGATTCACGACCCTGTTTCTGAGGGTATTTGTTACCGAAAACAAGGGAAAAACAGGTTGATAATGGCATCTTCCGGTGACAATGGGCATTTTGGGGATGAACAGACCGGTTCCACCCTGCTGGAACAGTCGGGAAGGTTATGAAATTTTGACACGGGTTGTCAGAAACTTACCCCATCTTTGCCCCCGTTTCTGACAGACTATACAGCTGCGGGGCCGATTTGGAAAGGGATTCTGAAAATTTGACCTGAATCACCCGGGTGGCACAAAAATGGTTACCAGGACGGTATTAATTACTCAATTCATTAAAAACCCATAACGTATGGCAAAAAAACTCAACGTTACTCCTCTGCACGACAGAGTAATTGTTAAGCCTGCCGCTGCTGAAGAAAAGACCGCAGGCGGAATCATTATCCCTGATACTGCAAAAGAAAAACCACAACGTGGCACTATCGTAGCTGCCGGTGCTGGTAAAAAAGATGAGCCTGTAACTGTAAAAGTTGGCGATACCGTTCTGTATGGTAAATATGCAGGAACCGAGATCCAGATCGAAGGTCAGGATCTGCTGATCATGCGTGAGAGCGATATCCTCGCGATCGTGTAAAATTTGAAAATTTGAAAATGTGGTAATTTGAAAAGGGTCCCCTTTTCAGATCTCTGCAGGTTTCATGTTTTCAATTTCCCAAATTCTCAAATTTTCAAATTCTCAAATTAAAAAATATGGCAAAGCAGATTTTCTTTGACATTGATGCAAGAAATAAGATGAAAAAAGGCGTTGACACCCTTGCCAACGCTGTAAAAGTGACCCTCGGACCCAAAGGCCGTAACGTGGTCATCGAAAAGAAATTCGGTGCACCCCAGGTAACCAAGGATGGTGTGACCGTGGCTAAAGAAATTGAACTGGAAGATCCTATTGAGAACATGGGTGCCCAGATGGTGAAGGAAGTGGCTTCCAAGACCGCTGATATCGCCGGTGACGGTACCACTACCGCTACCGTTCTGGCCCAGGCCATCATTGGCGAAGGTCTGAAGAACGTAGCTGCAGGTGCCAACCCAATGGACCTTAAGCGTGGTATCGACAAGGCCGTTGACAAGATCATCGAAAGCCTGAAAGCCCAGTCTCAGACCGTAGGTAACGACACCAAGAAGATCGAGCAGGTAGCTACGATCTCTGCCAACAGCGATAGCGAGATCGGTAAACTGATCGCTACTGCCATGAGCAAAGTGGGTAAAGAAGGTGTGATCACCGTAGAAGAGGCAAAAGGTACTGATACCACTGTTGATGTGGTAGAAGGTATGCAGTTCGACCGCGGTTATATCTCTCCTTACTTCGTTACCAACAGTGAGAAGATGGAAGTGGAACTGCAGAATCCTTATATCCTGATCTACGACAAGAAGATCAGCGCTATGAAAGATATCCTCCATATCCTGGAGAAAGTGGCCCAGAGCGGTCGTCCGCTGTTGATCATTGCAGAAGACCTGGAAGGTGAAGCACTGGCAACACTGGTAGTGAACAAATTACGTGGTACCCTGAAAGTGGCTGCTGTGAAAGCACCTGGTTTCGGCGACCGCAGAAAAGAAATGCTGACCGATATCGCGATCCTGACTGCAGGTACCGTGGTAAGCGAAGAGCAGGGCTTTAAACTGGAGAACGCTGATCTGACCTATTTAGGACAGGCCGCTTCTGTGACCATTGACAAGGATAACACTATCGTGGTAGGCGGTAAAGGTAAAAAAGCCGATATCGTTGCACGTGTTAACCAGATCAAAGCCCAGATCGAAAACACTACTTCTGACTACGACCGCGAAAAATTACAGGAGCGCCTCGCTAAATTAAGCGGTGGTGTGGCTGTACTGTACGTAGGTGCCGCTACAGAAGTGGAAATGAAAGAGAAAAAAGACCGCGTTGACGATGCCCTGCACGCAACAAGGGCTGCTGTGGAAGAAGGTATCGTTCCTGGTGGTGGTGTAGCGTATATCCGTGCCGTTGAGAGCCTGGAAAAACTGAAAGGTTCCAACGAAGATGAAGCTACCGGTATCCAGATCGTGAAAAGAGCGATCGAAGAGCCTCTGCGCCAGATCGTGGTGAACAGCGGTATCGAAGGTTCTATCGTGGTACAGAAGATCAAGGAAGGCAAAGCTGACTTTGGTTTCAACGCCCGTACAGAAGTGTATGAGAACCTGTTCAAAGCCGGTGTCATTGACCCAACCAAAGTAAGCCGTGTAGCATTGGAGAATGCAGCATCCATCGCCGCCATGTTGTTGACAACTGAGTGTGTGATCGCTGATAAGCCAAAAGCGGAAGCTCCGCACGCACACGCTGGTGCACCTGATATGGGTGGTATGGGCGGATACTAATCCCTACCCCATCCTTACAATAATAAAGATCCCCGCTTCTTGTAAAAGAGCGGGGATCTTTTTATGTGCAGTACTTGCGATTATTGGCTGACCTGCTTTTTCCTCAGGTATAATTTCAGGATCCCTTTTGCCAGCAGGAACTGTGCGATGGAATACGGTATGATGCTGTACACGAAGCCCTGCGAATGACCGCCCGCCCCGAACAGATTCCAGGCAAAAATGAGGTTCTGGATGATGAAGATGAGTACACCCGGCAAGAGGTAACGGACCACGACTCCATAATTGACCTCACTGTTGGCGGCATTGATCACCAATGCCGCCATTGCGATCAGTGTGGCCATATATATGATCAGAGGCAAGCTATAGCTCCCCGACACACGATCACCCAGTATCTGTAAGAACACATACCCCATGATCACGAGCAGCAAAGAGGTAAGCAGGAAAGGAAATGGTCTTTTCAACCCCTTCCTGTTCAGGTTATAGAAAGCAATGCTATAACAGATATTCATCAGCATGAACGCAACGAGGCTGCTGATAAAAAAGAGCGGGTTCTGAATCACCAGCTGGCACACATCGCCCAGGAACGCAAGGAACAGACCTCCGTAAAAGAAGAGTTTCGCCGGCGGGTTGGCGATATTGTCATCGTTCAGCAGAATATACAGTAATAACAGCGGTATCAGTAAAGTCGCCGTTATGGTAACATAGGGAAGATCGAAATAGAGAAAAATAACATCCAGCACCGCCACCAGCCAATAGAGGATCAGCGTGATCTGTTGCAGTTGGCTCCGTAAAGAAGCTGTAGAAAGACCTGATCTCAAAAGACAGCTATTTGGTTCATACAATATTACTATAGTTAGCGATAATACCATTTTATGAATGGTTTATCGAAAACGGGATGCCTCGCTCTGTCACCGTATAGCACTTTACATAATATACAGGTAAAACCGTCACCCCGGCATAAGCAGTATCGGACAAAAACTATCGCTACACAGTCCTTTTATGAAATAATCGTTGATAATCATACATTTACATGCATGATGCCTACCCGACCTATTGTAACCTATTGATTATCCGTATCTAATAGGTGGATGACCCGCAGATAACCCGTAGATAACCCGCCTATAACCCGCAGATAACCCGCCTCTTTAAAGAAGCGGGTTATAGGCAGTATATATACGGTGTATGGGTAGAATATAGGACAAGGATGTTACTATCAGGTCCGGAAGAAAGGTCCATAGAGAAGTGGGAAAATAAGGACAAGCTCTCTGTACAAGTCTGGTTATGAATATGCTCGGAGGCAATTCTTCACCAAACAGGTTAGGTATACCATCAATCAAATGACAGGAACCTGCTGCTTTCGGGTTCCTGCATACGCCGCAAAACCCTGTACCAGGAAATATTGCGCCAGGCCATAGGTCAACATCACACCCATATCTGCCCAACGGTTATGCAGGGCGAATTTATTGATGGCGAGCAAGCCGTCGGACAGAACAAACAATGCCGCACCAGGTATGAAACAGGTAACGGCGATCTTTTGTACCGAAGGGTTCACCAGGGTCTGTGTAGCCATGACCGCCATGGTGCAGATGATGACCATATAAATGAGTATGGGCACCCGGAAAGTTCCCAACTGATCGTTCAGGTAATAGAAGATCTGCCCCGAGATCAGGACCTGCACAATAATGGCCAATGCCAGGTTACGGGGTTTACCGGTGTACCCTTTTTGCAACCGGTAAAAGAACCAGCTGTTACAAAGATGCGTACCGATGAATGCCAGCATGCCCAGCAGGAAAAAAGCCTCGCCTGAACGCGTCAGCAACAGGTCGCCCAGAAAGGAACAGAACAGTCCCAGGTAAAGAACCGGGCTGGTCTTACCCTCCCCGGCATATAGATAACCCATCAATACGGGCAACAATAAAAGTTTCGTTAACACCCTGAACGAACTCATTTCCAGATAAATAAATCCACAGTGAAGCAGCAGGATGGCAAGGAACAGGCCCATACCATATTTTCGGAGCAATTGCATAAAAAGCGGATTGGGTGATCAATGGAAAGTCCTGATCTGAAACGTTCACAAAGCCGTATTTATTACCATGGGCCTGAACTATATTCTGGGGGAAGGATTACTTTTGCCGCATGTTGAGCCAGGAAAACGAGTCATTTCTGCAATGGTGGGCCGAGAACAGGATCCGGGAAAAGAACAGCCTGAGACCCTTTCTGATCGGCCTGTCTTTCGGATTTTCCATTGGTATCGGGGTCATCCTGATACTGGAATCGGGGTGGTATGAGCGGGCCAATATGGTGGCCAATTCCCGTTTGAGTTCGGTGGTATTTGTACTGGCATTGATGATCGTATCTGTTTTTATGGCATTTGTTTACCGGAAATTCCGGTGGGAAATGCAGGAACAGCGTTACCAGGAATTACTGATCCTGAAAAATAAGTCGGAAAACAAGCTGCCCAAGCAGCCTTAGTAATCAAAATACAGTCTATAAATCTAAAAAACTGCATGAAAAAATTTGTTCTCTCGGTTCTGGTTCTCTCAATGGTCATTTTGAATATATCCTGTGGAAAAAGCGATACCAGTGGTTGCCAGCCGGCCAGTATTGCGTCTGAAAAAGCCCAGATGGTGGCTTATTGCACCGCCAATGGCATCAATTATACAGAAAGCAGCAGCGGACTATTATATGAGATCATCGCACCGGGAGGCGGCCTTGCACCGGTGAGCACTTCTATCGTTTCGGTGGTCTATACCGGTAAATTACTCAACGGCACCACGTTCGACGCTACCGCCAACCCCATCAGCCTATCACTCAGCAGTGTGATCGATGGCTGGAAAATAGGTCTGCCCCTGATCAAAAAAGGTGGCCGGATCAAACTGATCATTCCTTCTGCACTGGCCTATAGCTGTACCGGTGCGGGCACCAGTATTCCACCCAACTCTCCCCTGTTTTTCGACGTAACCCTGCAGGATGTAAGATAAAACAGGCTACTTTATCCTAAAAAGGGCCGGTATAGAATCTACCGGCCCTTTTTTACACCAAAAACCAATCTGGCCGGGGATATCGGATTTCATTACCATTCCCCTATCTTTGCCGCTCTAAAAAAATTTGTAAACCGTTACTAATATGCAACTGAAAGGTTTAGTGCGATTTTTTGCGATTGCCTTGATACTCATCTGCCTGTATCAATTGTCATTCACCTGGTTCGTGAAGAACCATGAAAGTGAAATGGAAAAAAAGGCCGATACCTGGCTGAAAACTTTCCCCACTCCCGAGGCCAAATACCCCGGAAACAAAGAATTACAGGCTGCTTATGCAGATAGCCTGGGCGATCTGAAAAAAGAAAGACTGAAGCGCCTTCTCGACAGCACCAAGGACGCGAAGCTGGCTTTTGGTCTGACCACTTACCGCAGCGCCAAAGAAAAGGAACTGATGCTCGGTCTTGACCTGCAGGGTGGTATGAGTGTGACCATGGAAGTGGGCCTGGATGGCCTGCTCAAATCCCTGGCCAACTATACCAAGGATGCCAACTTCAACAAAGCGCTGGAGCAGGCAGTTGCCCGTAAGGCCAATACCAGTGCCGACCTCATTTCCCTGTTCCGTGAGGAGCTGGCCAAAGTGAGTCCCGGTACCAAACTGGCCCCTTTCTTTGCGGCACGTAGCGGTAACCCACCCAAAGTCAAGATCGACGACAGTGATGATAAAGTAGCTTCTTACCTGAGAGACCAGGCGAACATAGCTTTCAACACCACTTACCGTATCCTGCGCACCAGGATCGACCGTTTTGGTGTGGCATCTCCCAATATCAATCCTGACCCGGTTAAAGGGTATATCAATATTGAACTGGCCGGCATCAATGATAAGGAAAGGGTTCGTGCCTTCCTGCAGTCTACCGCCAACCTCCAGTTCTTTGAAGTGTACACTTTTGAGAGCAAGGAATTACAGAACGGTATCGTAGAAGCTGATAAGGCTGCAGAAGATTACCTGAATGGCGTGAAAACAGCGGACACCACCAAAAAAGCCAGTGTGGATACCGTTGCGAAAACCGCCACTGCCACCACCCAAAAGGACAGCGGTAAAACAGCTACCCTGTCTGCCATTGCCGGTAATACCAAAGCTGCGGTGAAAGCAGACTCTGCCAAAGCCAATGCCAACAAGAATCCGATCGGCCGACTGATCCAGTTCAGCCAGCCTTATGCGGGCCAGGACGGTAAAACCGTATTCCCGGCTGCCATCGGTTATATCCCTTCCAAAGATACCGGTACCCTGAACGATTACCTGCGCCTGGATGTGGTAAAGAACAAGTTCCCATCCAACCTGGTATTCATGTATGGTAAAGCGGAGGGCGATGATCCCAAGCTGAAAGACATCCTGACCCTGTATGCCATCAAGACCCTGGACAACGGCCAGGCCGAACTGGGTGGTGAGGGCATCAGCGCTTCTCAGGACTATGATGAGCGTGGCCGTATCGCTATCAAAATGAATATGGACAAAGCGGGTACTGCAGGCTGGGCCAGAATGACCACCCGTAATGTGGGCAAACCCATTGCCGTGGTACTGGATAATTTTGTGTACTCCGCTCCTAACGTAAACGAGCCGATTACTACCGGTAACTCACAGATCTCCGGTAGCTATACCATTAAAGAAGCGCAGGACCTGGCAGAGATCCTGGAGAGCGGTAAACTGCCTGCTCCGGCCAAGATCATACAGGAACAGCAAGTGGGCCCAACCCTGGGTAAAGCTTCCATCAAAGGTGGCGCCATGTCGTTCCTGGTTTCCTTCATTGTCATCTTTGCCCTGATGCTGTTGTACTATAACACCGGCGGATGGGTGGCCAATATCGCCCTGATCCTGAACCTGCTGTTCACCATCGGTATCCTGAGCGCACTGGGCTTTACGCTGACGGCTCCCGGTATTGCCGGTCTGGTACTTACCGTAGGTCTGGCTGTGGATACCAACGTAATCATCTTTGAACGTATCAAGGAAGAGCTGACCAAAGGAAAGAGCTACCAGAATGCCGTTAACGATGGTTACAGGCGTTCACTGGCTCCCGTACTGGATGCACACGTGACCACCCTGCTGACCGCTATCATCCTGGCTTATTTTGGATTGGGTCCGGTACTGGGCTTTGCCACCACACAGATCATCGGTATCCTGTTGTCGCTGTTCTGCGGTATCCTGGTATCCAGGTTGATCACTGATATCTATATGGGCAAGAACCGTCACTTTGAATATTTCACGGGACTGTCTAAAAAGATCTTCAAACACGCTTCTTTCAAATTCATCGAGTACCGCAAGATCGCTTATGGTATCTCCATTGTGATCTTCCTGTTGGGACTGAGCACCCTGGTACGCAAAGATGCTTTTGACGAGGGCGTTGAGTTCTCCGGTGGACGCAGTTATACCATCAAATTCGACAAACCGGTGAATGAAGACCAGATCCGCGACGAGCTGAAAGCCGAATTCGGGGAGTCTGTGATCATCAAGACCGTGGATGTGAAGAACCAGATCAACATCACCACCTCTTATAAGATCAAGGAAACCGGCAGCAATATTGATTCACTGGTAGAGAAGAAACTCTTTGCCGGCCTGAAGAACCACCTGCCTGCCAATACCACTTTCATCGATTTTGAAAAAGTATACAAGCAAAGTTCACAGACCGTATTACCGACCATTTCAGACGACCTGAAAAAAGGCGCTACCAAGGCGGTGGTCTTTGGTCTGATCATGATCTGTCTGTATATCTTCATCCGATTCCGTGACTGGCGTTATTCACTGGGTACGATCTTCTCCCTGTTACACGACGTATTCGTAACATTGATCATATTCAGTTATGCCCGTGAGATCGTTCCTTTCCCGCTTGAGATCGACCAGCACTTCATTGCTGCGATCCTGACGGTGATCGGTTTCTCGATGAACGATACGGTGATCGTATACGACAGGATCCGTGAAGACAGTTCACTGATGAAAGGGTCCGATAATGCCGTGGTGATCAACCGTGCGATCAACGAAACGTTGAGTCGTACGATCATGACCTCACTGACCGTATTCCTGACCATCCTGATCCTCTTCATCTTTGGTGGAGAAGTTACCCGTGGTTTCGCCTTCGCGATGCTGATCGGTGTGGTTACCGGTACTTACTCTTCCATCTTTGTAGCGGCACCTGTTCTGGTAGATTTTGCCAAACACCGTCCACTGGGAAGAAAGTCATCCGTTGAATCAAAGAAGTAATAAAACTATTGGATACCCAAAGCCCGTAGCGATCGCTACGGGCTTTTTTATGACTGTCCGCCAACAAAAAAGCCCCGCCAAAAGCAGGGCCTATTAAGTAAGAATTCTATAAGACTACACAGCGAAACTGGTGCCGCATCCACAGGTCTTGCTGGCATTGGGATTGCTGAAAGTGAAGCCGCGACTGTTCAGTCCGCCCTGCCAGTCAATTTCCATACCGTAGAGGTACAGCTGGTGACTTTTATTCATCACACAGGGGATCCCTTCAATGGTAAAATGCTGATCGTCTGCTTCTGCCTTATCAAATCCAAGCACATAGGTCATGCCACTGCAGCCTCCGCCCTTTACGCCGATACGGAGGTATTGGGTGGTATCAAAACCATCTTCATTCATCAAACGCCTGATCTCTGTAATGGCACCGGCCGTCAAAGTAACCGGTACGGTTTGGGTCATTGTGTCCATACATCTGCTTTACGGTGCAAATTTATGAAGAATTACAGGTATCCTGTCCATACCGGTTTTCGATACAGGAAATTTTACCTGCTGCATTTTCTATACCCAGATCGCATAGGATTACCCCGGCTGAGTTTGTTGTAAAAGCGGCTGGTTCACCCCCTGTTTACCTTATTTTTGTTCAAAATTGGCATGATGGAGTCCAAATACCTGATACTGGCCGGTGTGGTCCTGGTGGGTTTTATTTCCTATTACTTCTTTTTACGTCCGAAAAATGACAGCAACGTGGTAGAAAAACCTGTTGCTGATAAAAGTTCACTGGCATTACAGCTGCAGGCATATGAACGTTTGATATTACTGGTTGACCGGATCACCATTAACCACCTGGTCAGCAGGATCAGTTACGAGGGGCTGACGGCCCGTGAAATGCAGCTGGTGCTTACCCGGTCCATCCGGGATGAGTTTGATTACAATATCACCCAGCAGATCTATGTAACCCCTGAAACCTGGAATGCCGTCAGGAGTCTCAAGGAAAAGAACCTGCTCATCATCAACCAGGTGGCCGCCTTATTGCCGTCAGGTGCCAGCGGACTGGATCTGAACCGGGCCCTGCTGGAATACCTGGTGCAGGACGATAAAGCCAACCTGCACGAGCTGGTAAGCGAAGCATTGAGTTTTGAAGCCAAAAAATTATTGTAAACACAGACGAACAGAACAGGTATATTTTATTTTAACGATTGCCGAATGAGTGAGAAAAAAATATTTACCGACAGCGGGATAGAGATCCGGAAGGTCTACTACCCCACCCCCGATAACACCAGCCAGCCAATAGAGCAGCCAGGTCAATTTCCCTATACCAGGGGCGTGCAACCGGATATGTACCGGGGTAAACTCTGGACCATGCGCCAGTATGCGGGGTTTTCTACAGCAGAGGAAAGCAACAAACGATACCACTATCTTTTATCGCAGGGCGTGATGGGACTCAGTGTGGCTTTTGACCTGCCCACACAGATCGGGTACGACAGTGACCATGAACTGGCGGAAGGTGAAGTGGGCAAGGTAGGCGTTGCCATCGATAGCCTGGAAGATATGGAGTTGCTGTTCAAGGACATTACCCTGGAACAGGTAAGCACTTCCATGACCATCAATGCCACAGGTTTCATCCTGCTGGCTTTTTATGTGGCTCTTGCCAAAAAACAGGGAGCAGACCTGTCGAAGATCAACGGAACCATCCAGAATGATATCCTGAAAGAATATGCCGCCCGGGGCACTTATATCTATCCACCCAAACCTTCCATGCGCATCATTACCGATATTTTTGAATGGTGCAGCAGTGAATTGCCCAAGTGGAATACGATCTCTATTTCCGGTTATCATATCCGCGAAGCGGGCAGCACGGCCGTGCAGGAGATCGCATTTACGTTAAGCAATGGTAAGGCCTATGTAGAAGCCGCTCAGGCCAAAGGATTGGACATCAATATTTTTGGTAAACGGCTTTCCTTCTTCTTCAACGCACATAACAATCTGTTCGAGGAAGTGGCCAAATTCCGTGCAGCCAGGCGCATGTGGGCCACCATTATGAAGAACCTGGGAGCTAAAGACGAAAAAGCCATGATGCTACGCTTCCACACGCAAACAGGAGGTGCCACATTAACGGCCCAGCAACCCCTGAACAATATTTCCCGCGTAACCATACAGACCCTGGCGGCGGTATTGGGAGGCACACAGAGCCTGCATACCAATGGTTACGACGAAGCCCTGAGCCTGCCCACCGAAGAAGCTGCCCGTATTGCACTGCGTACACAGCAGATCGTAGCTTTTGAAAGCGGCGCCCCCGATACGGTGGATCCGCTGGCCGGCAGCTATTTTGTTGAATCACTGACCCATGAAGTGGAACAGAAAGCCTGGGAACTGATCAACAGGATCGATGCCATGGGTGGCAGTGTGAGCGCCATTGAATCCGGTTTCATGCAGGACGAGATCGCCAGGAGTGCCTATGAGTACCAGCGCAACATTGAAAGTGGCGATAAGGTCATCGTTGGTGTGAACAAATTCACCATCGATAAAGAGAACCCGATACCCGGTTTCAAGATCGATGACAGTATCCGTACCCTTCAGGCAGAGAAACTGCAGCAACTGAAGGCCAAACGCTCAGCAGAGAACGTAGACCGTTGCCTGAACCAGATCGTTGTTGCCGCAAAAGAGGGCTCCAACCTGATGCCCCACGTGATAGAAGCCGCAGAAAACCTCTGCACACTGGGCGAAATCGCCGGCGTGTTGCGGGATGTTTTTGGAGAATACAGAGGGTGACAAATTCAAAATTCAAAAGTCAAAAATTAAAATAGAGTTATCGCGCTACTTACCTGTTTTGACTTTTGAATTTTAACTTTTGACTTTATTTCAACCCAGTACTACGATCAGCGCATAAATCACCCCCGGTAACCAGAACAGCAGGGTAAGCAGTACACTTAACCAGAACTTTCCGTTCAGGTCATGTTCATGCAGCCCAACCGCCAATGGCGGCAATAATACAGCAAGGATGGCCAGCAGTACGGTATTGGTGCCAACGTCCTCTCCGGCCGCTTTCATGGCCTTTAATTCCCTTAGTTTGGTCTTTGCCTCGCGCAGACGCATTTTACGGTCTACCCGGGAAAGACTGCGGAACTCGCGCAGGGCATCGGTGGCTACCACATCATCCAGCATTACCTCTTTATTGGCTGTTATGTCGTTTTTGCCTGTTTTTACCGGTTCTGTTTCGGTACTGGCGGCAGATAGGGTAACAGAAGTCAACAGTGCGAAGGAGCAGAGTAAGATTGTGCATTTTTTCATACGTATGGATTTGGATATTGGTTTCAGTGATCTGAAGCAAAGTAGCAAATAAATCGACATCCCACTAACCGACTAATCCACAGATTTCCACCCTTGGAACAAGGAGATAAATAAAGGATCCCATGCACGGTTGAACCCCGCAAATTTGTACCTTCCCTATCTAAATGAACGTCATGAAAAAGCCGGTTCTATTGTTATGGATCTTATTGTCCCTTGTGAAAGCCGGTACTGCGCAGCAACCCCGTTTTATCACCGACAGCCTGGAGTCCTATATCGGCAAGGGTATGAAGGACTGGCAGATACCCGGACTGGCTATTGCCATCGTGAAAGACGGCAAAGTGGTATATATGAAAGGTTATGGGGAGAGCAATATCGCTACACACGAAAAAGTAGACGAGAACACATTGTTCATGATCGCCAGTAACAGTAAGTTATTTACCGGAACCTCGCTGGCGCAGCTGGAGTACCATAAAAAACTTTCCCTGAACGATAAGATCACCCGTTACTTTCCCGATTTCCGGTTGTACGATAATAACGCTACGGAGATGGTGACCATCAAGGATATGCTTACGCATCACCTCGGCACCAAGACCTTCCAGGGTGATTTTACTTTTTGGGATGGGAACCTTAGCAGAAGCCAGATCATCCAGCGGATGCGCACATTGAAACCGGAAGGACAGTTCCGCCAGGACTTCGGGTATTGCAACAGTTGTTTTTTAACAGCTGGTGAGATCATCCCAAAAGTAAGCGGCAAACCCTGGGAAGTATATGTGTATGACAGCATCCTGATGCCACTGGGTATGAAAAATACCCATATGCTCACTACCGGTATCGCACAAAGACCCAATGTATCGCGCCCCTACTCCACTTCGTTCACCGGGCAGTTACATGAGCTTCCTTATGACCAGGTTGACAACCTCGGCCCGGCGGGCAGCATGATCAGCAACGTGAAAGATATGGCAAAGTGGTTGCTGCTGCAGCTCGACAGCGGCCGTTATGAAGGCCAGCGCATACTTCCCTGGCAGGTGATCCGCAGAACAAGGGATATGGTGACAACTATATCCAGTCGTAAAAGCAGCTTATATCCCAGTCATTATACCGGTTATGGCCTGGGTGTGTTCATGACGGATTATAACGGGAAACAGGTGTTCTGGCATACGGGCGGCGCATTTGGTTTCGTGACCAATACCTGTTTTGTACCTGAAGAAAAACTCGGGATCACCATTCTTACCAACAACGATAACCAGAACTTCTTTGAAGCGCTTCGTTACCAGATACTGGATGCCTACCTGGGTGTAGCTTATGTGAACAGGAGCCAACAGCAGTTACCTGGTCACCTGAAAGAAACCGAACAGGCGGTAAAAGACCTGACCACACTGAAAGGACGGGTCAAAGGAGATCTGCCTGCCTTACCCATTTCAGCCTATACCGGTGACTATGGCAATGATGTGTATGGAACCATCAGCATCAAACCCAGGGGTAACGACCTGCTGGTCAAGTTCAACGGTCACAATAACCTGACAGCCACGCTGCAATACCTGGACAAAGATGAATGGCTACTGGAATACAGCAATCCCGCATTCGGCATCTTTCCTGTAAAATTCAGGACTGATCACGGCAAGGTCCAATCGGTCGATATCAAAGCCAGTGATTTTGTCGAGTTCGATTCCTATCTCTTCACCAAAAAATAAATCAGTTACCCCTTATATCCATTTAGCACATGAGAAAATTAATCCCCTTCTGTTTACTGTTCAGTGTGGCCGCTTCGGCCCAGAACCTGCCCGCAGGTTACGAGCAGTTGGTAAAAGATGAGAACGCCAAAGTGATCGAATGGCGCCGGTACTATCACCAGTACCCGGAATTATCGAACCGCGAGTACAATACCGCCAAAAAGATCGAAGCCACCCTGAAGCAGTTCGGCATCGAAACAAGAAGCATCGCGGGTAGCGGTGTGGTGGGTGTACTGAAAGGCGGCAAACCGGGCCCGGTGGTAGCCCTTCGTGCCGATATTGACGGCTTACCGGTTACCGAAAGGAATTCCCTTGCATTCAAATCCAGTGCCACCTCAGAATACAATGGCCAGACCGTTGGTGTTATGCACGCCTGCGGACATGATTCACATATCGCCATGTTGCTGGGAGCGGCCGAAGTATTGTCTAAAATGAAAAAAGAGGTTCCCGGAACGGTCGTATTTCTCTTTCAGCCCGCCGAAGAAGGCCCTCCCGGAACCGAGGAAGGTGGTGCACCCCTGATGATCAAACAAGGTGCGCTCGACAACCCGAAAGTGGATGCGGTCTTCGGCATACATATCCAGGCAAGCCTGGATCCCGGTAAGATCTATTATAAACCCGAAGCTTTCATGGCTTCTTCCGATTGGTTCGTGATCAAAGTAAAAGGCCGCCAGACACATGGCGCTTCTCCATGGCTGGGTGTTGACCCGATCGTGGTCAGCTCTGCCATCGTACAGAACCTGCAGACCATCGTAAGCCGCCAGTCACAGATCACCAAAGCACCTGTGATCCTCACTGTGGGTAAGATACAATCCGGTGTTCGTCCCAATATCATTCCAGAAGAAGCTGTAATGGAGGGAACCATCCGCACACTGGATGCCGATATGCAGAAAGATGTACATGAACGTATCCGGAAAATGGCCAAATCGGTAGCGGAAGCCTATGGAGCCACCGCAGAAGTGACCATCGATACCAAAACACTGGTTACATACAACGATCCCAAACTGGTGGCCCAAAGCCTGCCATCGTTGCAGAACGCCGCCGGCGAGGGTAACGTGGTGTTACATCACTGGGATACCGGTGCGGAAGATTTCTCCTTTTATGGCACCAAAGCCCCCTCCTTCTTCTTTTACCTGGGCGCCCGTGATGCCAGATACACCCAGGAAAATGCTCCAGGTCACCACACCCCTGATTTTGTGATCGATGACAGCAAACTGGACGTAGGCGTAAAAACCTTCTGCCAACTTGTCTTCGACTACGCCAAATCCAAATAAAACATCCACTCATTCACTCATGCACTCATTAAATATTGACCCATGAAACGAATAGTCTCCTCAATCATCCTTAGCACGATAGTGACACTATCGTTTGCACAGACCAATCTTACCCCCGAACAACTCTGGAAATTCGGAAGGGTAACCGGACTGGGCATCTCTAAAAACAACCAGTATGTGGTATACCAGGTAAGCACACCCAATGCTGCTGAGAACAAGAGCTCGCGTAAATTCTACGCCATTGCCACCAGTGGCGGAGAGGCATTCGAGATACCGAATACGGACAGTTTCCTGGTCAACACCAAGATCTCTTCCAACAACAGGTTCTTTGCGGAGAGCCGCAACGTGGAAGTGATGAAAGTGACCGGCGCTGCCGTATACCAGGACCTCAAGAAATCGAATGTATACATCTATAACTCACTGAACTACCGGCATTGGGATACCTGGGAAGACGGGAAGTTCGACCACGTATTTGTTGGCCCCATCGTGAATGGCAAACCTGATAAACTGAAGGCCAATGATATCCAGTTCAACGAGTCCTATGATTGTCCTACCAAACCATTTGGCGGCGATGAGGATTTTGTTTGGAACCCCGATGGAAGGCACCTGGTATATGTTGCCAAGAAAAAATTCGGAACAGAATATGCGATCAGTACCAACACCGACCTGTATGAATATGATGCCGAGACCGGTAAAACCCGGAACCTTACCGAAGAGAACAAAGGTTATGATGTAAACCCGGCCTTCAACAGCAAGGGACAGCTGGCCTGGCTGCAGATGAAAAGGGATGGATATGAGGCCGACAAACAGGACATCATCGTCAGCAATGGTAAAACAAAGCTGAACCTTACAGCACACAGGGACGATATTCATGTGGAGAGTTTCCTCTGGAGCCGCAAAGGAGACAGTATCTATTTCATAGCCCCGATCAACGGCACCCTGCAGCTGTTCCGTGTGAACGATGCACTGGCCACCAACAGTACGCCTGTGATCACCCAGCTGACCAATGGAGATTTTGATATCAGCGCCATTATTGGCGAAGCCGACAATATGCTGTTTGTGGCCCGTAACGATATGAACCGGGCTTCTGAAATATACAAGCTGAACCTGCTGAACGGCAAGCTGACACAGTTCTCCAATGTGAACAATGCAGCGTATGCCAAGATCAACAAGGTAAGAACAGAACGTCGGTATGTGACCACCACTGATAACAAACAGATGCTGGTATGGGTGGTGTATCCACCGGGTTTTGATCCCGCCAAAAAATATCCCACCCTGCTGTATTGCCAGGGAGGCCCGCAATCTCCTTTAACACAATCCTATTCGTTCCGCTGGAACTTTCAGTTGATGGCATCACAAGGATACATCATTGTGGCACCGGCACGCCGGGGTATGCCCGGTTTTGGTACAGCCTGGAACGAGCAGGTAAGTAAGGACTGGGGCGGCCAGGTGATCCAGGACTACCTGAGCGCCATTGATGCCGTTGCCAAGGAACCTTTTGTGGATAAGAGCCGTTTAGGTGCCGTGGGTGCCAGCTTTGGCGGTTTCTCTGTCTTTGCATTGGCCAGTCAGCACGAAGGGCGCTTCAAAACCTTTATCTCGCACGATGGTGTATTTGATTTCAAAAGTATGTACGGCACCACCGATGAACTATTCTTTGAGAACTGGGAAAAAGGCGGTGCTTACTGGGATAAGAACAATGCAGTTGCACAGCGTTCTTTTGGTCAGTCGCCCAGCAATTTTGTAGAGAAATGGAATACGCCGATCCTCATCATCCAGGGCGGGCGCGATTATCGCGTTCCCATTGAACAGGGGCAGCAGGCATTCCAGGCAGCACAACTGAAAGGCATCAAAAGCCGTTTCCTGTACATACCCGATGAGAACCACTGGGTATTAAGTGCCCAGAATGCATTGGTATGGCAGCGTGAGTTCTATAAATGGCTGGATGAAACGTTGAAGTAATTTGAGAATTTGAAAATTTGAAAATGTGCTGATTTGAGAATGGGTATCCGTATCTAATTTTCAAATTAGCACATTCCCAAATTCTCAAATTCCCTTATCTGGATATATCCTTGCGCCAAATAGTAAGCTGCCTATCCGTACAATGGTACTTCCCTCTTCTATGGCTATGGCATAATCGCCGCTCATGCCCATACTTAGCTGAGTCCATTCCCCGTTCACTACCGGCCACTCCCCGATCTTATCGAAGATCTTTTTCAGCTGCCTGAATTCAGTACGGATTTTTTCCTGGTCATCACTGAAGGAAGCCATCCCCATCAGGCCGCATACCCGCACATGCGGCAGGCCAGCGGCAGCGGCAAGCGCTTCTTCCAGTTCGGTCTCATCCATCCCGAATTTGGTTTCTTCCTGTGCAATATGAACCTGTAACAGGCACTCAATGATACGGTCATGTTTGGCCGCCTGTTTATGGATCTCCTGTAACAGTTTGAAACTGTCCACCCCATGGATCAGGTGCACAAAAGGAGCAATGTATTTTACCTTATTACTCTGCAGATGACCAATAAAATGCCAGCGGATATCCTTCGGTAAAGCGGCCTGTTTATCCACCAGTTCCTGCACATAATTTTCTCCAAAATCGCGCTGGCCCAGGTCGTATAATGCCTGGATGTCTTCGTTGGGTTTGGTCTTACTTACAGCAACGAGAGTCACTCTGCCGAGTTTCTTCCTGATCTCGCTGTATTTCTCAATGTTTACTGCCATACAGAATATTTTAGAATGATGGACCAGCAGATGTATGATAGACAGGTATGTGATCAGTTACCTCCCATCCATCACTCCCCTACCTGCGGACCCGATAATGTATTTTTCAGTGCCAGGTATTCCAGCAACAAAAGATTATTGTACGCATCACAATCGTAATAAAATTTCCCGACCCCGGTTCCACCCACCCATTGTTTAAGGGGATCGGGCAACATAGAAGCCATATTGGCTATGAAAAAAGAGAAAGGGCCTTCTTCCACCAACTCCCTAAGACCATTTGCCTGTTGTATTTTTATTGACGGCGGCTGCACGCCCCACCGCAATAAGGAGGTACAGAGAATTACCTGCTCCATAAAATCGTTTGTCCTTGTCAAAGCTTCCCTGGTTTGGGCGATCAACGCAGCCCGGTATCGTTCAAGTGCAGGTATCGGTTTTACTGTCATCAGCCTAGACAGGTGATATAATATAATCGGCAGTTTACCATAATGCGGCGATATATAGGCAGCATCAGTGAGGTGTTTTTTGTCACTCAGCACTTGTTCAATCAGCTGCAGGCTAGCAGTGTCAGCGGCTGTCCATTCGAGGTTATATTTCTGAACGAAATACAGGATATTGGCCAGTACGCAGACATCAAAATCGACCGGCATTTTTTTACCGAACCAGGTAGAGTAAGCGCGTATATTACGATAGGCTTTAAATGTATTCTTTACCGGTTTTACACCGTTGTTGGTGAAAGCCTGCATCAATGCGTGCACTTTCCGGGCAACAGAATCCGGGGCTTGTAAGGCCAGCAGCATGATCACGGTATCATCCAGGTCGTCCGGCAACGACTGCGGTTTATCGAACAGGTTCAGCCAACCTCCGTTAGGGAATATGCGTGGGGTATCTGTTGGCCAGAAATTATACGTGTTCCTGCCCTTACGGTTCTCGAATTTGGGATATACCGGTAAACTGTTGTTCACGATCCTGTCTGCGAGCACCTGCTGGGAAGCATTGAATGCAGGTCTCAGGTCACGCAAAGTAAAACCGATCAGTCCGGTGAAGAAATTGTTGACATCGGCCTTATAGCGGTCTTTATTCAATGCATACATACGGTAGGAAGGGAACATGCCTTTGGGGAAGACACTGCTTTCCTTTGCCTGCAACTGCTCCATTCGCTGAAGTAACTGCGTCATCAAAACGCTATCCTGTGCCACAACATGATCTGACAACAGCAAAAAAGACAGGAATACGATCAGCCGAAACATCGTCATATTGTAAAATTAGCGGATTGGCGCATTATCGATCCATGGATCACAAAATAAAAACGCTGGTCTGTTTAAAAAACAGTGACCAGCGTTCAGGTATGTATCATCCTTTGATCCGTCATCTGCGGATCCGTAAAATCAATTTATTTCAGGATACTCCTCGAGATCACGATCCGTTGTACTTCGCTGGTTCCCTCATAGATCTGGGTGATCTTGGCGTCGCGCATCAAACGCTCAACGTGGTATTCCTTCACAAAACCATAACCGCCATGGATCTGCACTGCTTCCGTGGTCACCCACATGGCCGTTTCAGAGGCAAAGACCTTGGCCATGGAAGAGCTGAGGGTATAATCGTGTCCATGATCCTTTTCCCAGGCAGCGTTTAAACAAAGCAGGCGGGCCGCTTCTATTTTGGTGGCCATATCGGCCAGTTTGAACTGGATGGCCTGGTGATGCATGATCTCTTTCCCAAAAGCCTTACGCTGTTTGCTATAAGCCAATGCCAGTTCATACGCGCCACTGGCAATACCCAATGCCTGCGAAGCGATACCGATACGGCCTCCAGCCAGCGTTTTCATGGCAAATTTGAACCCAAAACCGTCTTCACCGATCCGGTTCTCTTTGGGAACCTTCACGTCAGTGAACATGATACTGTGCGTATCGCTACCGCGGATACCCAGTTTGTTCTCTTTGGCAGCCACCACAATACCGGGTGTATTCTTCTCCACAATGAACGCATTGATACCATGGCTTCCTTTGGCGGGATCCGTTTGTGCGATCACCAGGTATACCGATGCGGAAGATCCATTGGTGATCCAGTTCTTGGTGCCATTGATCAGGTAATGATCGCCTTTATCCTCGGCAGTGGTACGTTGACTGGTGGCATCACTACCTGCTTCCGGCTCACTTAACAGGAAGGCGCCGATATACAATTCCCCATCTTTACGGCCCTGGGCCAGCGGGGTCAGGTATTTCTGTTTCTGCTCCTCAGAACCATAGGCTTCCAGCCCCCAGCATACGAGGCTATTGTTCACACTCATGCTTACGCTGGTACTGGCGTCGATCTTGCTGATCTCCTCCATGGCCAGCACATAACTCAGGGTATCCATGCCCGAACCACCATAATCGGGACTAACCATCATACCCATGAATCCCAGTTCGGCCAGTTTCAGTACCTGTTCACGGGGAAATTTCTGGTGTTCATCGCGTTCGATCACACCGGGTAAACATTCATTACGGGCAAAATCGCGGGCCGCTTTCTGGATCATCAATTGTTCTTCGGACAGTTCAAAATGCATCGGTAAAAGATTTTTGTGATGCAAATTTACACTAACAACTGTTAGGATTTGCAATATCCCCTAATTTTTTATGGTTAGTTGATATACCCATCTTTAGCTGCCTGGGGCAGCTGAGTTGTGTCACTCACTTGTACTGCATACCGGGTGGCAACATAGAAACGGGAAAAACACCCTTGCACTATACCTATTGAACCATTAGTTTTATGATTGACTGCGACAGATATGATGGGATGTAAGATAAAAATCAAAACCGCTGTATCCTGGATCACCGGAAATTAACAATATCAAAACTTGCATGTATGCAAAAAACAGGATCAGTCCGTCTGGTATTGTTCAGCCTGTTCTCATTTTGCACCATGTTGATGGCGGATGGACAATTGCTGAATGGGAAATACATAGGGTATGAAAAATTTCCGATCCGATATTCATCAGGGATTTTGGCGATCATCGGCAAACCAGATACTAAAATAATCAAAAACGAGTTCTACTATGAAGTAACACTGTCCATCACCGACAGTTTCATAACCATCAGTAAAATACCCATTAAATTCATTAACGACAGGCTCACAAAAAAAATAGTGGATACCACAGCAGGTGGTTATTACCATTATTCTGTAAAAAATGTACTATACAACTTCGATGGGCGGATCTTTCTTAGTGGATCCTTGATCGATTGTAAATATTGTAATCCGCCGTCCCATGGAATACCCTTGTATTACTATACATATTATCGGGTAGTTCAAACAGGTCATGATCTGATGCTAAGCAGTAATAACGAAGAAAACATTCTTTTCAAAAGGCAAAAAAAATGATCGTATACTGCCCTTTAAGAAAAGTGATCATCTATACTATATATCAACCAGCTGATACTTCGTATGCCTTTTTGACCGTCTATCTATCCAAAAAATACGGGGTTTTTCCCCTTACTGGAAATAGCTTATTTAAATAGCTTTGTTTTATTGACACCTCAGACGGTCAATCATTAACCTTCCAATACAGTATTCTATGCAGCCCCATCACCTGGTAAAAGCCATACTGTTTGTACTGGTGATCATTTTCCTGGTGATGGTGGGAGGTACTTATTTCTTTTACCATACCGTTAGATCGGCCAAAGCTTCTACCTTATCTGAAAACCTGGGCGATGCACAGAAAGCTGAAACAGCGGATTATGAGAATTGCATCCTGCTGGAGAAAAAAGGGATCATACGAATGTATGAAGGGCAAAAACACGTCCTATCGTATGCCCAGGTCCGGGAAATACTGACCCGTGACACTGTCCGTATGAACCGATCCAGGTTCCGGATCATCGTCGCACCCGGTATCGACTACCAAAACCTTTCAGATATCCTGTTGCTGATGACAGAATTAAAAATCAAGCAGTATACACTTCTGAAATCCTGATCTTTCTAACAGACCTAAACCAACACCATGGGAAACCTCGCCTACCAGGAATTGATCTTTTTGTTTGTTTCGCTCTTCTGCATGTTGATACCAGTGCTGATGATCATCTGGATGTATCGCGTCTCACGCCGATCACATAGTAACCAGCAACGCATTGCTCATCTGGAAACACAATTGCAGGTACTGGAAGCAAAACTAGGCAGACAGCCCTGATAATCCGGGATACATAAAGGGTGATAAAACCTTACCAGCGGCAAACGTCATCACATAAACATGTGACCCGGTTTTGCATAAGCAAAATTTATGTGAAATCAATACTGTATTGGGTTATAGCGATATGTGCAGTAATACATTTGCACACGCGCAAGCAATATTTTTAACCCAAACTAATCATTACATGAAAACATTTCTCCTCGCCCTGGGCCTATGCCTCAGCAGCCTGGCATTTTCGCAGGCAGACAAGATCTACCTCCACAATGGCAAGACCGTAGAAGGCAGTGTGGTAAGAAACACTGAGTTCACCGTGATCTATAAATATGTGAATGAAGACGCTGAGCAGACCGTAAGCAAATATGCGGTCGACAAGATCGTGTATGGCAAAAGCGGCCGAACAGAAACCGTCAGTCCCAAGATCGTGATCAATTCAGAAGACGACTGGGCGAATGTGATGATCCTGGAAGACAATGCCGCATCGGCAGGACTTACCAAAGTTGGCGAGATCCGTGGCAAGACCAGCCTCATCAACTACCGTACCGCAGCCGGCAGCGATAAAAAAGCGGAAGAAAAATTGAAAAAAGAAGCTGCCAAACAGGGCTGTCAGTTCGTGATCATGACCAGCGATAAGGATGCAGGCCTGCAAGCCAATGGAAGCCGCAGCTGGGGTGGTGTTCAATCCATCAAAAAAGGGATCGGCTACAAATATTAAAGCAATACCTCATCCAATTCAATCTCATTGTAAGAACCAACCCTATGAAAACAGCATCCTTATTACTTCTTTGTTTATTCGCTCTTTCCGCACAGGCACAGGAATCAACGATCACCAAGGAAAAATGGCATTGGGACAGGGCTCCCCGCCAGGATACGGCCATTGGTTATGCCCAGGTGGTAAAAGTTGACAATGTCCTGTACATTTCCGGAATTGTCGCACGGGAGCTCTCAGCAGCAGGCATGACCCGTTTATATAAGGAATTGGAAAAGACCTTATCGAAATTCGGAGCCGGGTTCCAGAACGTGGTGAAGGAGAACCTCTATACTACCGACCTGGAAGCCGTAAAGGAACTCAACCCGGTAAGAAAAACATTTTACAAAGGCGATTATCCGGCTGCTACCTGGGTACAGATAGCCAGGTTATACACGGAAGATGCCAAGATCGAAGTAGAATTGGTGGCTCACCTGCCCAAATAGCATAACTGGCACTGTCCGGGAACTCCGCAGCGCTGTTCTTCCAGGAACGGGTCTGCGGAGTTTTTTTATGCCGTCTGATCAATATCATATTCTGTCTGCGGCAGCTGTAGTAATTTTCCGATATGAAAAAATGGATCCTGCTGGTCATATTGTGTTATTCCATACCCACTCTTGCCCAAGATCGGGAGGACAGTACTACCGCTGAATGGCAGGCAGGCGTGGAATTGGATGTACTCCCCTTTGCCCTGGGAGGTTATTTTGGCGCCAGCTGGATCGGCAAAGGCCGGTTCCGATTACGTGTACTTACCGCCAATGTTCACAAACCGGATATCACCACCGACCGTGCATTCACCCATCACCGTATTTATGCATATGCTTTGGTGGCCGATTATTTTCTGAAACCTGGCTGGAAAGGCTGGTGGGTTGGAACCGGTCCCGTTTTCTGGCAAAGCAGTATCATCAGCAAAAGCAGTGGCGCAGAAGCCGGTTTCCATAACTGGTTATGGAATGGCAGTGTGGGACATCATTTCCCCATTAAAAAGAGATTCTATTTTTCTCCCTGGGCCGGTCTGAGTTTCCGGATCGCAGGAAATAAGAACACTGCAGTGGGTCCTGATCACTTTACACTACCAGTGGTGAACCCGGAGATCTCCGTTAAGATGGGGTTTATTTTTTAGTACGATATCGAAAGACGACCTGTCAGGACAATCAGAATTCACGAGGAGTCTGCATCACCCCTATCACGATGGTAGAAACGCCAATCGGAATGGTGAATAAATGAATGGGACTGAAACTGGAATACAACAAGTGCGTTAAAGAAAGAAATGAAATGAATATCCCCTGTATGATGATCAGATAGGGGTATATTTTTTTACGGAGTAGCGTACAGAACAAGGTCACAAGACCGAAAAGGCCCACCAGACTCAGCAGGATCCAGCCCAGTATGGTATAATTGGAAAAAAGCGAGTCAGCAATTTTTTCTTCAGGAAAGGGAAAAAGAACTTCCGGGAACCAAGCATCATTGATCAGTCGGGCGCCTCTGAAAACACCGATGAAACTGGATATGGTAAGTAAGATAATGGAGATCCTCCGGAGCCTGGTCATAATCTGGCTAAAACTATCCAAAGTTTTGATTCCTGCAAAATCTTACCGGTGTGTATTGCTCCCCGCCAGTTATTTGTATATTCATAGCAATAATCCTTTACCTCCAAATCAATCACATTGAAACGATTGTTATCGCTCGATTTCATGCGGGGACTCATTATGGTGCTGCTGGTACTGGAAAGTGCGGGACTATATGAAAGCCTCAACACCGCCACGGAAAATCAGTTTATGAACGGGTGGGTGCAGCAATTTTTTCACCACCCCTGGAACGGGCTTCGTTTCTGGGACCTGGTTCAGCCCGCATTCATGTTCATGGCCGGTGTTTCCATGGCCTATTCGCTTACCCGCCAGCAAGAGGCCGGTCATGACTGGCTGCAACGATTCCGTAAGACCTTACAACGCTGCGCCTGGTTATTCTTCTGGGGAGTACTGGATTATGCTGTGCGAAAAACGGGGCTTTCGTTCGAGTTATGGGACGTGCTGACACAATTATCGTTCACCACCCTGGTAGCGTTCCTGATCTTTGGGTTCAGCACCCGGATCCAGATACTGGTATGCATCGGGTTGTTGCTGCTGACAGAGGTATTATACCGGTTCACCCATATCCCTGGCTTTGACCAGCCTTTTACCGACCAACATAATTTCGGTAATTATGTGGACTGGCTGCTCATGCACAAGATCAACAAAGGCGGATGGGTAGCCATCAATTGTATACCTACTGCCGTACATACCATTGCAGGCGCCCTGGCAGGAAAAATGCTACTGCGTGGCGGCAATAGCATCATCCGGAACCTGGTGAGCTGGGCATTGATCTGCCTGTTAGCGGGATATGCATTGGACCTAATGAACATAACCCCCATCATCAAACGAATTGCCACCAGTTCTTTTGTACTGGCATCGCTGGGCTGGTGCCTGGCCGGCCTGGCAGCTTGTTACTGGTGGATCGATATCCGATCGAATCGCAAATACCTCTTATTTTTTACCATTGTCGGCATGAATTCCCTGTTCATTTACCTTTTTATCGAGATTGTGGGGAACCGATGGTTCACAGAATATATCAGTACTATCAGTAATGGGGTATTGTCGTGGATACAGACACCGGAATCGTTGAGCCATATTCTTTCAGCGCTCTGCGTATTCTTTTTGGAATGGGGACTCTGTTATTTCCTGTACCGGAAAAAGATTTTCTTCCGGATATAAAGGGTGAAAATTCGGTCGGCTCCCCGCCGGTTTGTATATTAGGCATATAAATGACTTCAATGAAAGCAAGCAGAAGAAAATTTTTGGCCACCACTACCCTGTTGGGCACCGGCCTGGCAGCATCCGCTTTACCGGTTCCTGCACCAGAAAAAAAGCAACTAATTCATCACGTATTTTTCTGGTTAAAGAATCCCGATTCCAAGGAAGACCGGGATAAACTGGTAGAAGGTTTGCAGACACTGTCCAAGATCGAGACCATCCGGAAACTGCATATAGGTGTATTGGCCAGCACAGAAAAACGGGATGTGGTAGACACCAGCTGGCAGGTTTCCGAACTCATGTTCTTTGATGACCTTGCCGGGCAGGCTGCCTATCAATCGCACCCCATACACCTTGCTTTCGTCAAGAACTACGGACATCTATGGGCCAAAGTCATTGTGTACGATGCCATGGAAGCCTGAACACTGCAACCTTATTCATTCATTCGATAAATTGCCATTTATGCCATTCTCTTCTTCCACATCCCATCCCCGCCGCCGTTTCCTGCAACAGTCCGCCCTTGCCACCATGGGCATGCTCGTGGGCCGGAGTGCTTGGGGAAACATCCTGTCACCCCTTACTCCCGGCAGTATACAAGGTGTGCAGGTAGGTGTCATTACCTATTCGTTCCGTAGTTTGCCGGGCAGTGCCGAGCAGATCCTGAAATATTGCCAGGAGGCTGGTATCACTGATATTGAACTGATGGGTGATGCGATCGAAGACTATGCGGGCAAACCCGTAAACCCCGTAAAATTCCCTCCCAGGGTGCCTGGGCAACCGATGAAACTGAGTGATGAACAAAAGGCCCAACTGGCAGCCTATCAGCAGCAGGTTGCCGAGTGGCGCGCTTCTGTTCCGATGGATAAGTTCAAAGAGATCCGCAAAATGTACCAGAACGGAGGTGTGAGCATTTACGCTTTTAAACCCAACGCCCTTAACAGCAACAATACCGACGCAGAGATCACTTATGCCTTACGCGCGGCAAAAGCACTAGGCGCCAGGTCGGTTACGGTGGAACTGCCCGCTGACCCGGCACACTCCAAGAGACTGGGAGAACTGGCGGCAAAAGAAAAAGTGTATATAGGTTATCATGCCCATACACAAGCCACGGATACTGCCTGGGATGAAGCCCTCGCACAATCCCCATACAATTCCATGAACCTGGATTGCGGACACTATATTGCTGCAGGCGGAAACAATACCAAGGAAAGCCTGCTGAAACTGATCGAGGACAAACACGACCGTATCACCAGCATGCACCTCAAAGACAGGAAGACCAAGGCCAATGGTGGTACCAATGTAGCCTGGGGTAATGGGGACACGCCTATCCGTGAGATCCTCAACCTGCTGAAAGAAAAAAAATATAAGATCCCTGTCACCATAGAACTGGAATATGATATCCCTGCAGGCTCCAACGCCATAAAAGAGACCGCGATCTGTTTGGCCTATGCCAGGAAAATGCTGGAAAGCTGACAGGCACTACTCAAATGGATCCAGGCAGAAACTTCTTCGATCCAATATAATCTTACATAAAAATACGCCCCGGGGAACCGGGGCGTCTATTGTACTACAACCATTACTCACACCTTAGTGTGACTGTACCACTTGCTTTAATAACCTACACTTCATTGATAAAGAAGCACTATGAAAATCTTGTCGATATGATTCTGGTAAAAGTGGACGGATATCTGGATCAGTACGATACACCAAAAGTAACCTGCCTGAGTAGGGCAAAAAATGACCGTAAGCAGTTCCCGGAATGATTTATATCATGAAAAACCACTGAAATATGTAGTAAACTCTTTCTATACACTGTGCTGGACCTTGACGCATTCACCCCGTCCACAGACAGAAACACCCCCTAGTATATTCTGCCTTTATCTGTATTTTCATTCCGGCCAAACAAGCCTTTCATGAAACGATCCGGAATCAGTACACCCTTTTACGCAAGAACGGGCTGCTGGCTGATCAGTTCTCAAAAACAAACAAAATCCCAATAACCATGCAAAAGATCACTCCTTTTCTCTGGTACGACGGTAAAGCGGAAGAAGCCATGCATTTTTACCTGAGCATTTTTAAGAATGGCAAGGTCATCAGTGTAAATCGTATGGGCACCGATGGGCCGGTCATCTCGGTAAGTTTTGAACTGGAAGGGCAACGGTTCCATGCGCTGAATGGCGGCCCTATGTTCCAGTTCACTCCTGCCATTTCCTTTTTTGTGGATTGCAACACACAGCAGGAAGTAGATGAACTCTGGGAAAAACTGTCCGAAGGTGGCAGCCAGGACAGATGCGGTTGGCTGAAAGACAAATATGGCCTGTCCTGGCAGATCATCCCTTCCATTCTGGGAGAATTGCTGTCCAGCAAGGAACCCGGGAGATCCGACCGGGCCATGCAGGCAATGTTGAAGATGAACAAGATCATTATTGCAGACCTATTGCAGGCGTGAGTGGTCAGTGGTGAGTCGTCAGTCGGGCTGTTGGACTGATCAGATCATTATTGCTGACCTGTTATCCGCCTGATGTGAAACGAAGCCATGTTACAGGATTTTTTTTATCTTTTCTTTTCCAACCCGTAAAAGAAGAAAACGAGATAAAAACCTGACAAAGTTTACCTGCAAACCTTACAAAAATCATTTTTTGTTGATTGTACGCTATAGAAATTTGCATTATTAAAATCTCACAAGTATGGCTTCTTATTCAACAGCTGAGCAAGCGTTAAGTATTATCAAGAGTAATGACAGGGTCTTTGTGCATGGCAGCGCCTGTACGCCTCTTTTCCTGATGCGGAAACTGGCAGAGCAGGCACCAAGGCTTAAGGATGTGGAACTGGTATTCATCACGGTATTGGGCGATATTGAGGTACAGAAACCCCAGTACCAAAGCAGTTTTCACATCAATTGCATGTTTGTTTCTGCCCCTATCCGGGAAGCGGTGAATGATGGCAGGGCAGATTATATCCCGGTATTCCTCAGCGATATTCCTGACCTGTTCAATAAAAAGATCCTCACCATCGATGTAGCGCTGGTGCAGGTATCGCCTCCTGATGCGCACGGATACTGTTCTCTAGGCACCTCGGTGGATATTGCTCGTTCCGCGGTGAATATGGCCACACATGTGATCGCACAGATCAATCCTAAGATCCCACGGACACATGGCGACGGATTGATCCACATGTCGCGGTTCACCCATACCGTATTTCATGAAGAAGATCTTCCCGAAGTGAATTATGGCGCCAATACCAGCGATAATGAAGTGGCCATCGGTCAGCATATCGCCAGCATGATCGAAGATGGAAGCACTTTGCAGATGGGCATCGGCACCATTCCGGACGCCGTACTCAAATCACTCACCGGACATAAGGATATTGGCATCCATACCGAAATGTTAAGCGATGGCGTGATAGACCTGTTCGAATCGGGCGTGATCAATAACCGGAAGAAAAAGATCCACCCCAACAAAGCTGTCACCGGTTTTGCAGCGGGCACCCGTCGTTTGTATGATTATGTGGATGATAACCCGGCCATCAATTTCCTGGACATCGATTATGTGAACAACCCGCACGTGATCCGCCGTAACCCCAATGTGGTGGCCATCAACAGCGCCATTGAAGTGGACCTTACCGGCCAGGTATGTTCCGACAGCATCGGATCACTTCAGTACAGTGGTATTGGTGGACAGATGGACTTCATGCGCGGTGCCGCCCTCAGCGAGGGAGGAAAACCCATCATTGCCCTGACCAGCAGAACGCATAAGGGGGTACCCCGTATCGTGCCGCATCTCAAGGATTTTGCCGGAGTGGTCACTACCCGCGGCCATATTCACTATGTGGTCACCGAATATGGTATCGCCTATCTCTATGGTAAGAACCTCCGCCAGCGGGCCAAAGCACTGATCGATATCGCCCACCCCGACGACCGGGAGGAACTGACCAGGGCCTGTTATGAACGTTTCAAAAAATTCTGGTAAACCGGTACACGATATGTTATCCCGAAAAAATAAATGCCGCTCAAGGGTGAGCGGCATTTATTTTTTCGGTTACTTCTGTTTTGATGCCTTTCCAGATCATTCATGTCGATAGCGATCTACCTCAAAATAACCTGCTGCGATTCACTTTCTTTTCCGCTACTAATTATTATCACATACGTGCTCGGCGGAAGAATTCCAATGTTGAGAGCAGCCTGTTTAACGTTATTATACCTTTTGGTCAGACGCAACGAATTTTGCAAATCATAAACCGCCAGTCTGGTAATGCCACCATCCTTTGATGTTTTTGTTGTTTGATCAGCCATATCCTTAGGCGAGACAACAATCTGCCCTTGAGTTGGATTGGGCGAGATCGTATATTTGTTACTTCCCATCACACGCGCACATGATACCGGCGTGAATCCGAAGGTATCAATGGCCGTGCCGCAACTATTGGTAGCACTTATTGATAAAACCAGAGACGTTTGTTGTGTTCGCCAGAAATATACGTAGATATCGGATGAGTCACCTCCATTCCATGAGGGCTGGGGACTACCGCCGTGAGACACATAATTCCACGACGGGAAGGTGTTGTAGGTATGGCCGTGCGTGTAGAATGGAAGGTAGTTTTCGACACCCAGGCAGACTTCGTTGAGACTGGCAGGAGTGCCATCGTATAGCATTAAACCCGCGGTAAAGGTTGGTTTTCCGAGAACCAACTGAGGTGCACCGCCAAGAATCTCCGCAGAATTAAAAACAACTGAGCAGGAACTATTAGAAAGTGTCAGGCTAATAGGCGTTTGGCCATCAGAGCTAAATGACACACCCGTTGAACTACTTGTAGGGGCTGAGAAACTGATAATTGACGAATTAGTTGCAGCCCATTGATACCCAGTTACCCACCCAGGAACATTACTCACACTAAATGTGGCAGAAGTACATACTGGACTGGTTGCGCTAAAAGTCACAGCAGGTTTTGGCCGGCTTATTGGAATATATTTCCAAGTTCCGTATGCCAATGAGCCACTGCAACTATTTATTGCCCGAATACCAATTACTCCATTATGTCCGTGAGTAAGATCTGAAGTTATTGTCGCCGAATTTGTACCAGTCTTATAGTCTGTTGTACTGGTAGCAGCAGTACCTCCATTTATACTCCAACCAATTGGCAAGGAGTATTGATAGCTTGTAATTGTCCCATATGTAACCTTTGGAGAAGTATAGGGATTGACATAGGAAATATTTGAAAAGCTAACAGAGAAATTTTCTGACTGACAAGCAGCAGCATTAATTTGGCTAATATTTGGCGCTATTTCATTTAGCGGATCTGGATAGAAAAGAGAATAAATTTTAGTAAAATCAAAATCTACCGAACTACTTCCATACGAGAACGTAATTTTTTGTGTCTTATTTAAATCGGCAAATGAAATTGTAGCAGTCACAACCGATACGCCAGAATTGTTATTATGTGATTGGCTCACAATAACGACATCAGGTGAAGATATTGATGCTGTAGCATAGGAGGCTGGCGCAGTAAATGTGAATGACAAATTTACTCCTGGACAATATTCTGCAGTATTTGAAGGGGATACAGTTTGTGAAAGCAAACTTAATGGCAATAGTAGCCATAGTAAGAAGTAACCTTTTTTCATAGTTCTGGATTTATTTTGTGAATAATAACTGAATGCCAAATGAAGGGTTAAAATGCCCCCAGAGGTTTATGTTAGAGGTAAACGCTTTTCTATTTGGGTTATCATTAATAGTTGTTTTTCGATTAGTATAACTTACTTGCGCATCATAGAGGCCGAATGATAATGCTGTATATTTCTTAACATACCAGATAGCGGTAATCGGTCGATAAAATACTCCAACTTGCCAGATCGTGGTAGTTTCATCATGAACATTAACTATATGAGAGAAATCTCTCTCATACCCAATTTTTCCTCCTAGTTCTGTGGCCAAATAGATAGTTGAAGAAACAGGAATTAATTTCACATATGAAAGTGAGGGGTATAATCCATACACTGTCTGAGCACTTCCATCTTGTGCATGGGAGTACCTAACTGGTATTTCAAATCCATAAAATAATCCTGCGTAGTTTTTAGTAAACTTTCCAATGCTGAATTTTAATGATGCTCCAATGTTCTGGCTGCTCGGCAATGGGGTATTTGTGCCAAAATCATAGGTATGCCCATAATTGATATTTCCTAGAAGGTCAGATGCAATGACATTTAGAACTTTTTTCCCTACAATTATTTGTGCTTGAGAAGAGGCAATACTAAAAATGAAAATAAATAACAGATAATGTTTTTTCATAGGTTTTTCTTGTAATATAATACAGTTAATTAAAGGCATGATTAAGAATTTTACTACCACTAATTCAATTACTGAAATGTATCAACATTCCAATGATGAGGTTTATAACTTACTGCTTAAGACTTGTAATTCTCAAAAGGGGGAAGTCAAATTACGTAAATGGAGGGAGTGTGAAAGTAGTACATTATCTATAAAAACAAAAAATGTAAGCAGAAAAGTTATTAAAATATTCTACTATATTGAAAGTAAATCAGTTAATGATCGCTTAAACAATGATAGTTTGGATAATTGTGCAGTTAAACATAAACGGATTTACCGGGTGTATACTGATATGAAGCTCAATATCCGCAGAAGATTCAGAAAACGTCTACCGGTAAGAGTAAAGAAAGCACTGCATCAACCCGATGCCATTAACGAAGTATGGAGTGTGGATTTTATGAATGATGCTTTATGGGATGGCAGAAGGTTCAGGCTGTTAAACATTGTGGATGATTATAACCGGGAAGTGCTGCACATCGAAGCAGATATCTCACTTCCAACAATGCGATTGATTAGGTTTTTTGGAATATTTAAAAGAGTTCAGAGGGTTACCAAAAATGATCCGGGTT
Organism: uncultured Sediminibacterium sp.; assembly: GCA_964460235.1. Classification (GTDB taxonomy): domain Bacteria; phylum Bacteroidota; class Bacteroidia; order Chitinophagales; family Chitinophagaceae; genus Sediminibacterium. Next base: position 124,068 of record CAYWPM010000011.1, read on the forward strand.
GATAACGGGCCTGAATTTATCTCTGCTCAGTTAGACCTATGGTGTAAGGAGCATCAAATAACCCTTGTGTTTATACAACCGGGTAAGCCTATGCAAAATGGGAGTAAGTTGTAAGTCTTCAGTTGCAATATTCCTACCTGTCCATATAGAACTGATAACTACTGCAATATTTGGGTTACGATGCGATGGTTATCCCGTAAATAGTTATTTGATTTTCGTGAAATAATACTTTGCAGGATCTGAGGAATCATCCATTAATATCAGAGAGTCCTTTATTAACCTATCAGCCACATAAGCATTGGGGGCGCCGTTTTTCTCGAAAAAGTGTAAAACATAAGTTGAATCTCCCAAAAAAGACTTTGTGCGATGCCAATCAATGATGGTATCCGTTGTTATTACACCTTGAAATTCCTGTACGATTCTTGTATCTCCATCAAATGTCCAATAATGATGATATTGATCACGCTGGTTGACGCACGCTCCACACCCACCTCCATAGATGTAATGTAATTGCCATTTACCTGTCAAATAAAAGTTAATAATCGGCAGCGTTTTATTGCGCAATATCAGCGTATCAGGTCTTTTTTCAGGAATAAAATCCGGTTCAATTTTGGAGCAGGAAAGCATAAAATAAATTAATATGGGTGTTATAATCATATTTAAAGAGACCAGTATTGGCACCAGCAAATAGTTGCCTTTCCTGAGAATCACATTCAGCAGAAACCCCAAGGAATAATGGAAGCAATAATTTGACTTTTATTCCCTTACAGAACGATGTTAATGACATACTCATTAAAGTACCCATATGTTTTATTAAGATCCGGAATGTTCCAATAGTTATATGCATACCATCCGTTGTAGTTGGTTGTAGTCCACAATTCCTGCCATCCCCAATTCATATAAAAAAACAAATATGTTGTACCAGCCAAAGATCCATCCAGGCAGTAACAGTATACCCCAACCCACTTAATTAGTTTCGTCTCCCATTCCAGGAGTTCGACCGAAAACTTTTTCTTTTGCTATATAAGCACAGATTAAGAGTCCCTTAATTGCGGGGATAATACTGTTTCAAAAACAAAGGGGGCTAAAACAGGGGGGGCTTGTTTGTGATATTAAAAGTAAGAACTTATCTCAAAAGTTGCACATTTGATTCTCAATCTTTTAGCGTGGTAACACATGTCCCACATTATTGATTATGTACTTTTGAGGTAACCTCTGATTTGAGTTGAAATAGCGCAATACGCCCCCCAATTTTCGATACCCGGATACCCATTAAAAAGTTATCCCGCACGATATACAAACAATGTACTGCCATCGCTTACCGCTACATGTATTTTTTCTGCAGGTTATACAACACACTCCTGTCAATATCATTGAGCTGCCGGGTGGTGTCCTGCAGGAAATGTCTTTTAAAGGAACGTATGGCAGCAGTGGTATCCTTCACATCATAGCCCACAATGCGTAATGCCTGGATAGGGTTAAAACCAATAGGCACTTCTTCCCTGTTCTCATCGAACCATAAGCCAAATCCTTTTTCTGCCAGATTCTTCCAGGGAAAACGGAAATTCGGATCGTTCTTACGGGTCGGGGCAATATCGCCATGGCCGATAAAATTGGCCGTTGGGATATTGTAGTCCTTTTTCAACCTGGCCAGCACACTCAACAGGCTGTTCAGCTGCAGGCTGTCAAAAGGCTCAAAGCCATTGTTATCCAGTTCGATCCCGATGGAGGAGGAATTGATATCGATCAGGTTACCCCAGCGGCTCACACCGGCATGCTGGGCGCGCAGGTAATCGTTCAGCATATGATGTACCGTACCATCTTTACAGATCACATAATGTGCACTCACGGCTGTCCTGGTAAGCGTAAAGGTCTTCAGGGTCTGTTCACAGGAGTTCTGTGCGGTATGGTGTATGATGACAAAATTGGGCTTCCGGATGCCGAAATTGGTGGTACCTACCCAATAAGGCGGTTGTAGGATCGTATCGTTCAAAGGATTTTCCGGCTGCAGCATCAGTTGTTTGGCAAAGGCCTTGGTCTGTTTCCTGTACATTTTGTTGGTGGCGCTGTAAGGTTTGGGACTACAGGCATCCAGTACCAGTAAAAGGAATAATACTACGGGGAAGACTAAACGTTTCTGGTTCATATCGGGGATTGATTTGGCTGGCCCGTCTGGTAGTGTAGAAGGACCGTGAATTTTGCCTAAAGATATTACTCAGCCTTACATCTAAATCAAAAACAGCCTCCTATCTTTGAAAGAAAGAGTACTACCATGTCGCTACATCTTGGCAGAAACGAATTCGGTGATCCGGCCAATAAAGGAAATGTATTGACCCGCGATGAAGCCCTGCAACTGTTTCATAGCTGGGTATTGAATCCCAAACTGCAGGTCCATATGCAACAGGTGGGACACCTGATGAAATGCTGGGCCGCCGAAAAAGAGAACCTGGACGAAACCGGACAATGGAAATGGAAAATGGCAGGTTTACTACACGATGCCGACTGGGATCAGTGGCCCGACCTGCATTGCAAGAAGATCATAGAGGAACTGGAACAACGGAATATCGACCCTGAGATCATCCGGGCCATCGCTTCGCACGGAGATCTTCATTTTGGCGTGGAGCCTGTGAGCCAGATGGATAATATGCTGTACGCATTCGATGAACTGTCTGGACTGATACACGCATACTCGCTGATGCGACCGGGGGGATACGAAGGCATGGATGTGAAAGGCGTGAAGAAACGACTCAAGGAAAAATCATTCGCCGCCAATGTTTCCCGCGATGATATCCAGGATGCCTGTGAACGGGCAGGTATCGCATTGGACGATCTGATCGCTTTCATCATACCCAGACAGGCAACGGTCATTTCAGTAAGCTAAATACAGACCATGGAAAACAACCCAGACTTTCTATCTGCCTCCTATTGGGATGAGCGAAATGACAGGAAACAGACAGGCTTGTATATTCGTGATGCATCCACCCCACTGAAAGAATATATCTGTCAGCT
>CAYWPM010000012.1:0-124138 GCA_964460235.1 uncultured Sediminibacterium sp.
ATCGAAGTATTTGTACCCCGATTTTAAGATTTACACAGTTTTTGGGATAGTGTCTAAAAACCCACCCCTTCCTCTTTACCCCCTCATTGACAATTGCCAACTCACAACTTACTACTCACAACTCACTACTCACCACTCACCACTCACGATCCTCACCTCAACCCCGATACATCCACCCTCGACGGTGTTTCCTTACCGCTGACAATACCACGTGAGCTGAGCGCGATGGCTTTGATGATCATGGCCATGTTCTCCATATCCAGTGTACCGATCTCGTCACTGGCTTTGTGGTAATTGGGTTCATTGTCCATTTTGGAAGTGGAAATGGTATGTGCCGGCACACCCAGCCGGGCCAGGGTAGCATTATCTGATCGGTAGAAAAGGTTCTGTGTGGTATAGGGATCCGGGTAGAAGGTAAAACCAGTTCCTTCCAGGTTGCCCTGCAGGATCTTTCCCATATCTGTTTTTTCATAACCGGTGATATAGGCTGAATTCCTTCCCCACTTGCTCTCGGTACCGATCATCTCGATATTGAACATGGCTTTCACCTCTTCCGGGTTGAACTGGCGCGAAAAATAAGTTGCCCCGAAACCGCCCACTTCCTCTGCGGTAAAAGCCGCGAAGATGAGCGTTCGTTCGTTGTTGTTCAGCGCCTTGAAATATTTGGCCAGCATGATCACTGCCGTGGTGCCGGCAGCATCATCATTGGCACCGTTGAAGATCGAATCGGTCAGCACATTGCCCTGGCGATCCTTGCTCATGATTCCCAGGTGATCGTAGTGACCGGAGAAAATCACATACTCATTCTTTTTGCTTTTACCCGGCAACACGCCCACCACATTGGCCAGCGACTGCTCGGTGAACGTATGTTTGGCACTTACCTCAAAACGTTTGGGGTTGGCAGCAGCCAGTATGAACACCGTACTGTAATCCGATTGGTACAGCTGCGATTTGGCACGGGTAAGCTGGTTGAAGGTTTTGGCGTAACTGGTATCTACCAGTACCAGGTAGTTCTTTTTGGCATTGATATACTTACGTGCTTCGGAGAACAGATTGCCACCCGCAGCAATGGTCACTTTTTCATAACCCGAAGTTTCATCCAGTTTCAGGTCTTCCTTGCAGGTCACCACGATCACATCGCGGCTGTCTACCGATACCCCATCAAAGCTGCAGCTGGCGCTGATGAATTTGGGACGCAGCATGGCGAATGATTGCAGGTAGGTTCCACTGTTCTGTACTGTCTGCAGACCTGTCTGTCTGAATTCATCGGCAATGAATGCTGCCGCTTTCTCGATCCCGGGTGTGAAAGCGCGGCGGCCTTGCATATCATCGGCAGACAGGATCCGCTCGATCCGCTCCACTTCTTTGGCATTGATGATGGTTTCTGCCTTTTGCGCAACAACGCCGGCAGTGATCGCTAACAATACCAGCAGGGAAGATATCTTTTTCATATATGTTTGTTCGTATAGATGAGGGAACAAGATAATGACAGGAAAGGGTTTGCCCCAAATATTCTGACAAGCGGACAAACGAGCATAAAAAAAGGGCGCCGGGCGCCCTGTTATCATAAACTCATCATTTCCTTGAACTTCACTGTTTGCCTGCGGCTCACTTCTATCTTCTCGCCCCCTTTCAGGTCTACCAGCAGTCCCCCGTTGAAATAAGGCTCGATCTTTTCGATCCAGCGGAGGTTGATGATATGTTTGCGGTTGGCCCGGAAGAACATCCTTTCATCCAGTCTCTCCTCCAGCGCATTCAGCGATTTCAGGATAAGGGGTTTGTGCGTACCGAAAAACACTTTGGCGTAGTTACCAACGCTCTCGAACAGGCGGATCTCGCCCAGTTTCACAAACCAGCAACGTTCACCATCTTTCACGAACACCTGGTCGAACTCGGTCAGCGGACCGCGGTTCAGTCCATTGATGCCCACATTCTCTTTGAAGATCTCTGCCTGCAGTTTCTGAATGGCATCGGCCAGGCGTTTGGGTTCTATCGGCTTTAACAGGTAATCCAGTGCGTTCACCTCGAAGGCCTTGATGGCATATTCGTCATAGGCGGTGGTAAAAATGACCTTGGGGGCTTTTTCCACTTCTGCCAGCAGATCGAAACCGGTCTTACCGGGCATCTGGATATCGAGGAAGATCAGATCGGGGTTCAGCGTTTCTATCTTCTCAATACCGTCATCCACATTGGCGGCTTCCTCGATCACTTCAATATCGGAATGGTCCTGCAACAGCTTTTTTAACTCGTTGCGGGCCAGCCTTTCATCATCAATAATAATTGCTTTGAGTGCCATACTACTAATTTATGAATAGAATTTAAGAATGCAATTCCTGCACCGGCATTTTTACCACGGCTTCCACCATGTTCTGCTCGATATTCCGGATCTCAAAAGAAGCTTTTCCACCAAACAGCAGTTTCAGGCGGTTACGGGTGCTGTTGATCCCGAATCCATCACTGTTACCGTTCGCATCCAGGTGTCCGCTGTTCTGTACGATCAGTTCATGCTGGTCATCCCGGTAATCCGATATCACGCGGATCAGTCCTCCACCCTTCTGTTTGCCAATGCCATGTTTGATGGCATTCTCTACCAGTGTCTGCAGCATCATCGGCGGCACGGGCTGGTCGAGGGTATCTTCATCAATATCGTATTCTACCTGTAACCTGTCCTCAAAACGGATGTATTCCAGTGCCAGGTAATCTTTTACAATATTCAGTTCGCGCTCAAAAGGCACGGTTTCCATTTTCTCCGCCTGCATGCTGCTTCGCAGGATATTGCTCAGTTCGGTGATGGCCGTACGCGCCCTTTCCGGGTTCTCATCTACCAATGCACGGATACTGTTCAATGCGTTGAAAATAAAATGGGGATTGATATGCGATTTGATGGTCTTGAGCTCCAACTCTTTTACCAGGCTTTCCAGGCGGGCTTTCTGGATCTCGGTTTTGGAACCCAGGTCAACATAATGCCAGATGTAGTAGGCTGAGAACCAAACCAGTACCAAGGGAGAATCGAGAATGAGGTTATAAAGGAACCTTTTTTCCACCGATACTTTGATCTTGGGATCATACATCTTCAGCCATTCCACGAGGGCACTATTGGCCAGGTTGAACAGGATGATGATACTCAGCACGGTAATGATCAGTAACCACCATTTCTGCACCTGGATGGGTGGCCGTAGTTTCAGCCGTACGATCAGCTCCCGGAGCAGGTGCGTGAACGCCAATCCGATCAGAATGGTAATGGCAATGCGGGGGTACAGGATATTATTGGTCTTATTCTCGAAAATGAATGCGAAGAATACCATGGTCAACCCATAGAACAACCAACCACCCAACTGGCAAGTCCAGTATAATGAAGATTTACTTCTCATGTTAGAACAAATATAAACGGAAAGCATGCCCCAAGCCGCCCGAAATTTGATTAAAGGCAAAATCAGCCTCTGTTTGGCAGAAATTAATGTTTTGAACCGCCGAACCTTCCGGTGATCCGGCATGTTTCTATACCCGGACAAAGCCCTGTTTCCGAACAAAATGCCTATTTTTACCATATAAAACCGTCTGCATGCAGATAACCGCAGGTCCCCTGTTACAATCGATCAATAACCCCGACGATCTTAAGAAACTCAGTCGCGAACAGTTACACCAGGTTTGCGATGAACTCCGTCAATACATTGTAGACGTAGTCAGCGTTCATGGCGGTCATTTTGCGGCCAGCCTCGGCGTGGTAGAGCTCTCTGTGGCCCTGCACTACGTATACAATACCCCTTACGACCAGCTGGTATGGGATGTGGGCCACCAGGCCTACGGACATAAGATCCTCACCGGCCGGAGAGATAATTTTGTCACCAACCGCAAATACAAAGGCATCAGTGGTTTCCCGAAACGCAGTGAGAGTGAATACGACACTTTCGGCGTAGGGCATTCCTCCACCTCCATTTCGGCCGCCCTGGGTATGGCCATGGCTGCCAAATACAAGGGTGAGAACCGGAAATCCGTGGCCGTGATCGGTGATGGCTCCATGACAGCCGGAATGGCATTTGAAGCCATGAACCACGCCGGCGTAGCCAATAGCGATGTACTCATCATCCTCAACGATAACTGCATGAGCATCGACCCCAATGTGGGCGCGCTGAAAGAATACCTGACCGATATCACCACATCGCCCACCTACAATAAAATGCGCGATGATATCTGGAACCTGATGGGCAAACTGCCCGTAGGCAAGAATTTCAGTCGCGATATGGCCAGCAAACTGGAAGCGGGACTGAAAAGCGTGGTGACCAAGAGCAGCAACCTGTTCGAAGCTTTGCAGATCCGTTATTTCGGACCCATAGACGGGCACAATATCACCAAACTGGTAGATACCCTGAACGACCTGAAAAAGATACCCGGCCCCAAACTGTTGCATATTGTGACCGTAAAAGGAAAAGGATATGCACTGGCCGAAAAGGACCAGACCAAATGGCACGCACCAGGCCTGTTCGATAAAGTGACCGGCGAGATCTACAAGAAAAAGATCGATACGCCCCAGCCGCCCAAATACCAGGATGTGTTCGGACACACCATGATCGAACTGGCAGAACAGAACAAACATATCATGGGTGTGACCCCCGCCATGCCCAGCGGCTCCTCACTGAAATTCATGATGGAGAAAATGCCGGACAGGGCTTTTGACGTTGGCATCTGCGAACAACATGCCGTTACCGTGAGTGCAGGGCTAGCCACACAAGGCATGCGTGTTTTCTGCAATATCTATTCCTCCTTCATGCAAAGAGCCTACGACCAGGTAGTGCACGATGTAGCTATACAGAAACTGCCGGTGGTCTTTTGTTTGGACCGCGCCGGACTGGTTGGCGAAGACGGACCTACCCACCACGGCTGTTACGATATTCCTTATATGCGCTGTATCCCCAATATGGTGATCAGTGCACCAATGAATGAGCAGGAATTGCGGAACCTGATGTACACGGCCCAACTGGAAAAGAACCCATATCCTTTTGTGATCCGTTATCCAAGAGGAGAAGGCATGATGCCGGAATGGAGAACCCCATTTGAGGAGTTACCGATCGGCAAGGGAAGAAAATTAAAGGATGGAGAAGAGATCGCCATCTTAAGTTTCGGGCACCCCGGCAATTTTGCGCAGGCCGCCTTACGCGAACTGCGGACCCAGGGTATTAACCCCGCACATTACGACCTGCGGTTTGTAAAACCCATTGACGAAGACCTCTTGCACGAAGCATTCAGCAGGTACAGTAAAATTGTGACCGTGGAAGACGGCACCGTAGTAGGCGGGTTTGGCAGCGCCATTCTTGAGTTCATGAACCGGCATAATTACAAGGCGGATGTAACCATACTGGGTATTCCCGACAGGCTGGTGGAACACGGCACTCCTAAGGAACTGCACCGCGAATGTGCCTACGACGCACAGGGTATTGCAGATGCCGTCAGGGAACTGATGAAGGAAAAGATCACTGTCCGCAGCGCAATTGCAGGATAGATCAATATAAAAGACAATAAAAAAATCCGGTTCAGGTTGAACCGGATTTTTTATTTGACCGAAAGCAAGAACTATTCTTCCGGCAGCGACGTATCTTCTTCGCCAATGGCATTATCGCCGATGATGTCCGAATCACCCACATTACCTTCAGCTTCCAGGTCTTCTTCGCGGTGTTCGTTCCATTCCACGATAAAATTGTTCATACCGGGACCTACCAGCAGTTTCATGAATTTCTGCTGCGAAAGTTCCAGCAACGAAAGGAACAGGAAGAGGGCATGGATCCGGTCGTTACATACTTCGAACACTTTTTCGAAAGAGACCGTTTTTTCCCTTTGTACCACATGCAGCATATAATCGCGGCTGCCTTCCATGGTGTAGTTGTACCGTACCACGGTATGTACGGGTTTGTTCTGCCGTTGTTGTACGCGCAGCATCACTTTCTCAAAAGCTTTCATCAGCTTGAAGAGGGTGATGGTCTGTATCTCGGTACCTTCAGAAGCTTCTTCACCGATCATGGAGATCTCGCGCTGCAGGTTGCCACGTTTGATCATCAGCATACGCTCGGCCTCCATTTCGGCCATTTTAGCGGCAGCTTCCTTAAAGCGTTTGTACTCAAGGATCTTGTCGATCAGTTCCTGGCGAGGATCAATCTCGTTACCCTGCGCATCCACTTCCTTACGTGGCAGCAATAACCTGGCTTTGATCCGCATCAGGGTGGATACGAACAGGATGAACTCACTGCTCAGTTCAATATTCAGTTTCTCTCCCTGGTGAATGAACTCCAGGAAGTCATTGATGATCTTGGTGATGGGAATATTATAGATATCCAGTTCATCCCTCTCGATAAAAAACAATAACAGGTCGAAGGGGCCCTCAAACTGGTCCAACTTGATCTGGTAACTCACATTATTCACGGGTCAAAAGCTTTAGCTGCAAAGAAAACCGAATAAGGGATATGACGGGCAGCCGGGGAACAATAGTTATCCACCGGCAGGGGAACCGGGAGACGGGAGTCGTCAATCGTCAGTCGTCAGCAGGGAGTAGGAAAGGCATACGTTGGTCCACTCACCACTCACCACTCACCACTGACGACTCACGTCTCACGAACCTCAGTCCTTCGCTTCCGCCCTTTTCAGCGAATCGCGGATCTCGGCCAGTAATTTATCGGCATTGGAGGGTTCCGGCGGGGCCGCGGGTTTGGCAGGTTCCTCACGTTTTAGTTTATTGATGGCTTTGATCACCAGGAACACGGAAAAAGCCACTATGATAAAATCGAAGAGGTTGGTGATGAATGCGCCATATTTTACGGCCACTTCGGCCACTCCGGGCGTTACGACCGTACCGGCAGCATCCTTCACTTCCGGAACAGCATCTTTTAACACCCATACCTTATCGTTGAAATTGACCCCACCGGTAAGCATACCCACCAGTGGCATCACGATACCGTCCACAAAAGAAGTGACGATCTTTCCGAAGGAAGCACCCATCACAAAGGCAACGGCAATGTCTACCAGGTTGCCTTTCATGGCAAACTCCTTGAATTCTTTCAGCATTCCCATATCAGGATATTTTTATTTCCGTTAAAATACGACAATGCTCCCAACCCGCAAAGCTATTTTTTCAATCCGGGGTACTGCATTCGCAAAGACGTGAGCAGGTCGTGCAGTGCTTTTGCTACCAGGTATTCCTTGTACCAGTTCTGGTCTGCCGGTATGATATGCCAGGGTATCTTATTGCAATTGGTGAAACAGTCCTGGTACATTTTCATATACAGGTCCCAGAGTTTGGCCTCTTCAAAATCCCGTTCGTTGTATTTCCACTGTTTCTTGGGGTCACGGATCCTTTCCTGCAACCGCTGCTGCTGTTCTTCCGGTGAAATGTGCAGATAAAATTTCAGGATATGCGTGTGGTTGTGTTTCACCAGCAATTCTTCAAAATCATTGATGGCTTTCATTCGCTCCATGGCCAGTTTATCGCCGCACCATCCATGTACCCGGGTTACCAGCACGTCCTCATAATGCGACCGGTTGAATACCTGTATCACGCCTTTCGGAGGTACGTGCTGATGCACACGCCAGAGAAAATCGTGCGACAACTCCTCTGGTGTAGGCGCTTTGAAAGGACGTACCCAGACACCCTGCGGATTCAGCTTGCCGAGTACATTGCGTATCAATCCGTCTTTGCCACTGGCGTCCATTCCCTGTATCACGATCAATACGGCATGTTTGGATTGCGCGAACAGGAGGTTCTGCAGGTCGTCAAGCTCCGCCAGCAGTTTGGCTGTTCTTGTCCGGGTCCTTTCCTTACTCCATCCCTTGGGGGCCCGGGTAGCCATCTTTTTGATATGTACGGTTGCCATAGGTTAGGTTTCCATAAATTTATTCCTTTGCTTTTGTAAAAACACCAACTTTGGCCAAATTAGTCCGGCATTGAAAGACAAACTCATCCACTGGTCGCTCTTCCTTGTGTTATCCCTGATCTGGGGTAGTTCCTTTATCCTGATGAAAGAAGGCATGCACAAGCTCACCCCCTACCAGGTGGCATCATTGAGAATCCTGAGTGCCGGTGTGGTCCTGATACCCTTTGCGCGCAAGGCGCTGAAAGAAGTACCCAAAGACAAATTATTCCTGGTGATCCTCTCCGGTTTATTGGGCAGTTTTTTCCCGGCCTATCTTTTCTGTATCGCTGAAACCCGGATAGACAGTTCGCTCGCAGGCATCCTGAACGCGTTAACACCTTTGTTCACCATCCTGCTGGGTATCGCTTTTTTCCAGTTGCAGGCCGGAACTAGGAAGATCATCGGTGTGCTGGTAGGTTTTGCGGGATTGTGCCTGCTCATCGCTCCCAAAGGCAATTTCCGTTTTGAAGATTTTTCTTACTCCCTGCTGGTATTGCTTGCCACGCTCTTTTATGGCATCAATGTGAACATGGTGGGCAGACATATGCAGGGGGTGGGTTCGCTCAATATCGCTTCACTGGCATTTGTGTTTCTCATCATACCTACCCTGATCATTTTACAGATCACCGGTTATTTTGCATTACCCTTACTGCATACCGACGTGCTGTTGTCAACACTCGCGTCCGTTGTGTTGGGTGTATTCGGAACGGCCATAGCGTCTATCCTGTTCTACATGCTGGTAAAAAAAGCCGGGACACTGTTCGCTTCCATGGTCACCTACGGCATCCCGTTCATTGCAGTGATGTGGGGACTCTGGAGCGGCGAAACAATTACCTGGCTGCAGGTGGGCTGCCTGGGCATCATCCTCGTAGGCGTGTACCTCGTGAATAAAAAATAATCCTGTTCATCCTATTTTCTTATCTATGAAACTTGATCTGGAAAAATTCAGGGAATTGAATGTACAAAGGGCGAAAGAAGGTTTTAAGACCTACGATAACCAGCCCCTCACCTATTGGACCACAGCACTGGCAGGCGAAGTGGGTGAACTGTGTAATATGATCAAAAAAATGCAACGCGTGGCGTTGGGCGGAGTGGATGGCGGCAGCAGTTATACGGCCAAAGACATTACCCCCGAAATGTTACAGGAAGAGATCGGCGGCATTGCCATTTACCTGGACCTGCTGGCTTCTTTGCTGGGGATCTCACTTGAGCAGGCGATCGTACAGACCTTTAACGAAAAATCGGAAAAATACGGGTTTACGCAGTATTGGAAGGAGGAGTAGGCTGGGTGCTGGATGCTGGGTGCTGGATGCTAGATACTGGATACTGGATGCTGGATGCTGGGTGCTGGGTGCTGGGTGCTTATTCCTACCAGTATCCAGTATCCAGCATCTAGTATCTAGTCCCCATCCTACACTGTCATGATCTCTTTTTCTTTGATGGACAGGTGTTTCTCTACGAGGCTAATGAACTTGTCTGTCAGTTCCTGGATGGTTTTCTCACCGTCTTTGGCCGCATCTTCGCTTAGACCGTCTTTCTGCAGTTTTTTCACCTGTTCAATGGCATCACGGCGGATGCTGCGGATGGCCACTTTGGATTGTTCCCCTTCTCCGCTGGCTTTTTTCACCAGTTCTTTCCTCCTTTCTTCGGTCAGTGGGGGCAGGAACAGACGGATCTGCACACCATCGTTCTGCGGGGTGATGCCGATATTGGCCTGCATAATGGCTTTTTCAATAGCCTGCAACATGTTCTTTTCCCATGGCTGTATGCTGATGGTACGGGCATCCAGTATGCTCACATTGGCCACCTGGGCAATGGGGGTTGGGGCACCATAATATTCTACATTCACACCATCCAGCATACCGGGGTTCGCTTTCCCTGCCCGGATCCTGGTCAGTTCTGTTTCCAGGTGGGCGATCGCTTTCTGCATACCTTCTTCCCCTTCCTGGATGATCATATGTAATTCGTCCGACATAACTGTTGTTTAAAGTGGGGCGAAATTAATGAATAGTTTGGAGTTGGGAGCCTGTAGTTGGCACCTGGTTTTTCCACGGTCCGAACACCCGTTCCGGACTCCCCGTTCCAGACTTTTAACTTTCCCCTATCTTCGCAGCCATAATCAACAGCTTTATGGCAAGTATACAGGAGTTAAAGAACGTAGCCTCTCAATTAAGGCGCGATACCGTTAGAATGGTGCATGGTGTTCAGAGTGGTCACCCCGGTGGGTCACTGGGTTGTGCCGATTTCCTGGCCGCCCTGTATTTCCACATCATGAAACACGATACCCATTTTACCATGGATGGAAAGAATGAAGACCTGTTCTTCCTTTCCAATGGACATATTTCTCCTGTATTCTACTCAGTATTGGCCCGTTCCGGTTATTTTGACGTGAAGGAACTGGCCAGTTTCCGTAAACTGAACACCCGTTTGCAGGGGCACCCCACCACCCACGAGCAACTGCCGGGCGTACGCGTGGCCAGTGGTTCACTGGGCCAGGGCATGAGTGTTGCCATCGGCGCCGCACTCACCAAAAAACTGAATGGCGACAAACACCTCGTATTCTCCCTGCACGGAGATGGTGAACTGGATGAAGGACAGAACTGGGAAGCCATCATGTTTGCCTCGCACAACAAAGTGGATAACCTGATCGCTACCATTGACTGGAACGGTCAGCAGATCGACGGACCTACAGAAAAAGTGATGGCATTGGGCAACCTGCGCGCTAAATTCGAAGCTTTTGACTGGACCGTTCTGGAAATGGACGGCAACGACATGGACGATATCGTTACCATCATGGATAAGGCCAAATCAATGACCGGCCAGGGCAAACCCATCTGCATACTCATGAGAACTGCAATGGGTAAAGGCGTTGATTTCATGGAAGGCAGTCACGAATGGCATGGTATTGCCCCGAGTGATGAACAACTGGCCAAAGCACTGGCGCAGTTGCCGGAGACGCTGGGTGATTATTGATCCGCCTCTTCCGATAAATAGCTGGGACCCATCCTTTGTGATGGGTTCTTTTTTTAGGTATCAACGTGAAGAAGGCTCGCGGAGGCGCAAAGGCGCGGTGTGTGGGTCCTAACTTTTTAGAGAGAACAATTGTTGCCCCGCTTTGCGGGCGGGTATCCAGGCAGCCAGTACGGCAATGAAAGCGATAGTAGCGATGACCAGCAGAAAATCAGCTGCCACCATTTTAACCGGGTAATAATCGATGATGAAAGTGTTGCCACCCAGTTTGATGAAATGAAACCGGATCTGTAACCAGCAGATCAGGCTGGCCAGTAACATACCGGCCCCGCCACCCAATGCTGCCAATAGCAGTCCTTCACTTAAAAAGATCGACTGAACCGTCTGGTTGCTGGCACCCATGGCCTTGAGTACGGCAATGTCTTTCTGTTTTTCCAGCACCAGCATGGTCAGTGCACCGATCATGTTGAATGCGGCAACCACCAGTATCAGCGACAGGATACCATAGATCACCCATTTTTCCACCTGCATAACAGCGTACAGGCTCCGGTTCTGTTCATACCGGGTCTCTACCAGAAAGTCTTTTCCCAACTGTGCCTGCAATTGTTGTTTCACTTTGTCGGGGTTACCGGCTATTTTCATTTCAATGGCACTGTATTCATCTGCATCCATATTCAGCATGTATTTCACAAAACCAAGGTTGGTGAATACATACCTGTTGTCAAAATCCTGCTGCACCATGAACGTGCCCGCAGGGGTGATGTTGAAGGCATTGAGACCATCATCGGAACTTAACCTGGCAGCCTGTCGGTTCGGCAGGTAGAGGGTGGCCCCGTAACCCGGTTGCTCCACATTGATGCCTGCGGCATTTTCTATGCCGGCGCCCACCACCAGTTGCGGTTCGGCCACCGTGCCCAATGCAAATTTGCCGCGGGGGATGTGTTCGGGTATATTGATGCGGTTAACCGAAGTATACTGATCATCCACCCCTTTCACAGACACGATGGTCTGCAAAGCCCCGCTGAGTACGGCTTTCTCCTCTACCACAAAACTGATCACTGCAACACCGGGGGTGTTCTTCAGCTGCTGAATCCTATCGCCGGCAAAATGGAAGGTCTTGCCACGTGCCGGGGTAACACGCATATCGGCATAGAAATCGGCATAGAGACCTTTCACAAGGTCCTCAAAACCATTGAACACACTCAGCACGATGATCAACGCCGCACTGCCCACCCCGATGGCCGTAACGCTGATCCAGGCGATCACATTGATGGCATTGGTAGATTTGTTGGAGCGAAAATAGCGCCAGGCAAAAAGAAGGTTCATGGAATGGGCGGATTAACGAATTAGCGAATTAGCCAATCAGCTAATTCTCCTCTCCCGGAGGTTTGTCCTGTTTGATCTGCTTAAAAATCTCTTCCATCTTGAACACATAATCGAGTGTATCATCCAGGTAAAAATGCAATACGGGGATCCGGCGCAGCTGGTGTTTTACACGGTCGGCCAGTTCTTTCTTGATCTCCCATGCCCTGGATTCGATCATTTTCATCACAGCCTGGCTATCTTTTACCTGGAACAGGCTCAGGTAAATACGTGCTTCCAGCAGGTCGGGCGTCACTTTTACGGAAGAAATGGACACCATCCCGCCATCGATCATGGCCAGGTTCAAGTGCCTGAAAATATCGTTCAGTTCCTCCTGCAGGGCACCTGCCACCTGTCTTTGACGTTTTCCTTCCTCCATATTCTAACATTTGATTGACTGCAAAATTAGTTACTTTGCTGCGTTTTAAAGGTTTTACATTTTATGAAGCGATTTTCCCGCATACTTTTTTACCTGAGGAGCCAGAAGCGGAACATAGTGCTCTATGTCCTGTTCAACCTCCTTTCCATCGTATTCTCGCTGGTATCGCTGGCCATGCTGGCCCCTTTTCTGCAGATGCTGTTCGGGAAAGAGAAATTTCTGAATGTACAGCCCAACCTCTCCTTTTCAGCCGAAAGCATCCTCAACTACCTGAAATATTATATCGGCAGGTTGATCGCCGACCATGGCGAGATCTACGCTTTGGGAGCCATTTGCCTGATCATCATCATTGCCATTTTTTTCAAGAACCTGTTCACCTACCTATCTTTCCGGGTACTGGCACCCATGCGTAACTATGTGATGACCAAACTCCGTTCCGACCTTTATGCCAAGATACTGGAACTTCCCATCGGTTTTTTTACAGAGCAGCGCAAGGGCGATATCATCAGCCGTATGAGCAACGATGCCAACGAAGTGGAATGGAGCGTGATGAGTACCCTGGAAGGACTGATCCGCGACCCTTTGAACATCCTCATCATTCTGGTGTCGCTGGTATACCTGAGTCCGGCCTTATCCCTGTTCCTGCTGGTATTATTGCCTCTGACCGGTTTCATCATCGGCCGCGTAAGCCGATCGCTCAAGAAACAATCCACCGCCTCACAGGAAACACTGGGCACACTGATGTCGATACTGGATGAAACACTGGGCGGCCTGCGGGTGATCAAAGCTTTTAACGCTGAAAAGATCCTGCGTGGTAAATTCTTCCATACCAATGATACACTGAACCATATCCGCAACCGGATGAATTTCCGCCGCGACCTGGCTTCGCCTATGTCGGAATTCCTGGGTGTGCTGGTTTTAAGCTGCATCCTGTGGTTTGGCGGTAAGCTGGTATTGAACCAGGAAGTGGGACTGAGCCCCGAGAGTTTCATCACGTATATCGTATTCTTTACACAGATCATCAATCCTGCCAAATCCTTATCCACCGCCTTTTACAACGCACAGCGCGGCAGTGCGGCCATTCAGCGCATTGAGGAGATATTACAGGCTCCGATCACTGTTACGGATAAAAAAGACGCTGCTGAGATCATCTCTTTCAATAAAAGCATTGAGTTCAGGAACGTCTCTTTCGCATATGAGGACAAAATGATCCTGAAGAACATCAACCTGGTGATCGAAAAGGGCAAGACCGTTGCCCTGGTGGGTTCTTCCGGTGCAGGTAAGAGTTCACTGGCCGACCTGGTACCCCGTTTTCATGATGTAACGGAAGGCGAACTGCTGATCGATGGCGTCAATATCAAAGATTACCAGCTGCATTCGGTACGCAACCTGATGGGTATCGTGACACAGGAGCCGATCCTGTTCAATGATACCATTTCGAACAATATTGCATTGGGGGTTGACCATGTAACACGCGAGCAGATCGAACATGCTGCCACGGTGGCCAACGCCCTGTATTTTATCCGCCACAAAGAAGAGGGTTTTGACACGAATATCGGCGACAGGGGCAGCAAACTGAGTGGTGGTGAAAGACAACGCCTGACCATTGCCCGTGCGGTACTGAAGAATCCACCGATCCTCATCCTGGATGAAGCCACTTCCTCGCTCGACACCGAAAGTGAACGATTGGTGCAGGATGCCATCAATAACATGATGCAGAACCGTACTTCACTTGTTATCGCCCACCGCCTATCCACCATCCGCCACGCCGATGAGATCATCGTACTCCAGAAAGGAGAGATCGTTGAACGCGGCAACCACGACCAGTTACTGGCCCATAACGGCATCTATAAAAAGCTGGTGGACATGCAGGAAGTGAGGTGAATATTGAATTTTGAATATCGAACAAGGAATGATGAATGATGATCGGAGTGATTCTTCAATATCCATCATTCCTATCCATGACGGGATTCCTTGCCGGATATTCAGGGGTCTATTCACCGCAGAGCCGCAGAGAACGTGGAGTTTTCGAAGAGATTGATCAAAGCCCCCTTCATCATTCCTTGTTCATCTGTTCAATATTCATCATTCCTTGTTCAATATTCGATATTAAAAAAGGCCTCCGTTGAACGGGAGGCCTTTTTACTTATTTACAGTGTTTTTTATTGTTGTTCAGGAGCCGGTTTCACCAGTCCCAGTTTGGCTTCCAGGCTCAGTGTGGCATGGGGCACGGCACGTAAACGGGCTTTATCGATCAGTTTACCGGTAACACGGCAGATACCGTAGGTCTTGTTCTCGATACGCATCATGGCTTTTTCCAGGTGATCGATATAAGTGATCTGGCGACTGGCCATCTGGCTCAGCTGCTCCCTTTCCATACTCATGCTGCCATCTTCCATGGTCATGTAACGGGCATCATCGTTATCTCCGCCCATTTCATCCTTGCGGGTGATCAGGCCCTGCAGGTAGGCCAGTTCTTTCTTGGCCGCTTCCAGCTTTTTGCTGATGAGTTCACGGAATTCGTTCAGGTCGCTGTCGCTGTATTTCACCAGGGGTTCACCATTGGTCCTGGCGGCATCGGCCCTTTTTTCCAATTGGGTATAACCGGGCTGGTATGGAACACTGGTCTTGGTGCTGATCTTGGGTACTTTAACGTCTTTGATAGGTTCTGGTTGTTTTTTCACAGGCTTCACGGGTGGAACCGGTTGCGGTTTCACTTCTACTTTTGGTTTAACGGGTGCCGGGGCGGGTTTAGGGGCCGGAGCTGCTGCCTTAGGCGCTGCTTTGGCAGGAACAGGTTTGGCAACCACTTTGGCTGGGGCTGCTTTCACCGCCTTTGCCGGGGCCGGTTTAGATGCTGGTTTGGCAACTGCTTTCGCCGGAGCCGCTTTTTTAGCGGGTTTGGGCGCAGGTTTGGCTGCTACTTTCTTGGGTGCTGGTTTAGGAGCAGGCTTTGCAGCCGCTTTCTTTGCCGGAACTGCTTTCTTAGGAGCTGGCTTAGCAGCAGCTTTCTTCGCCGGGGCCGCTTTTTTGGCGGGTTTGGGCGCAGGTTTGGGAGCCGCTTTTTTAGCCGGAGCCGCTTTCCCCGCCTTTGTCGGGGCAGGTTTAGGAGCTGGCTTGGCAGCCACTTTCTTGGCTGGAGCCGCCTTTTTCGGAGCAGGTTTCTTCGTTGGCATACAATTTTATCCTTTTTTGTTTACAACCACTTTTAACAGCGCATCATTGATCTCAATTTCAGTGCCATCCACTATTTCGGAGGCCCAATCAATGGTATCTGCCAAAATTTCGCGGCAAATATAATCGTTATATTTAATAATGGACGGCTTGAGGTCTGTGGCATCAAGCACGGTTACGAATATACGGTCTGTCAGTTCAAAACCGCTTTCTTTTCTGATATTTTGCACTCGATTGACGAATTCACGTGCATCCCCCTCCTGCTTCAGTTCCTCGGTCAGGGTAATATCCAATGCCACGGTCAGACTGCCTTTTCCGGCCACACTCCAGCCGGGAATGTCTTCCGCCACAATGTCCACATCCGACAATTCTATAATAACTTCTTCATTATCAATATTTAATGCAAATTTACCCTCTTTCTCGATCGTTGCGATATCCACCTGGCTAAAATTACCGATGGCCGCGCTGACCGCTTTCATCCTGGCCCCCATACGGGTACCCAGGGCCTTGAAATTGGCTTTGATCTTCTTGCTGATCACCCCTTCCGTTTCGGTGATGTACTGCATTTCCTTCACGTTCACTTCGGCCTTGATCAGGTCTTCGATCTTCTCCAGCTGGGTCTTCATCCGCGCATCCAGCACCGGGATCATCACTTTCTGGAGTGGCTGGCGGACCTTGATATTCACTTTTTTGCGGAGCGACAGCACCAGCGAGCAAACATCCTGTGCCAGCTGCATCCTTTCTTCCAGGGCCGTATCAATGGCAGCCTCATTGGCTACCGGGAAATCGGCATGGTGTACAGAAGCTACGGTGAACTTTCCGGTAACCGAATTCAGGTTGCGGAACACCGCATCGCTGAAAAACGGCGAAATGGGTGCCATCAGGCGTACGATGGTCTCCAGGCATTCATACAGGGTCTGGTAAGCACTGATCTTATCCTGCTCATACTCTCCTTTCCAGAAACGACGGCGACAGAGACGCACATACCAGTTGCTCAGGTGCTCATCCACGAATTCCTCAATGGCCCTGCCCGCCAGGGTTGGTTCATACTCATCCATCGAGCGGGTCACGTTCTTCACCAGTGTATTCAGCGAAGAAAGGATCCAGCGATCGATCTCAGGACGATCTGCCAATGGAACAGGGGCCTGCTCAAAGGCAAAACCATCTACGTTAGCATACAGCGCAAAGAACTGGTAGGTATTATACAGGGTTCCGAAGAACTTACGTTGCACTTCCTGTATACCGGCCAGGTCGAACTTGAGGTTATCCCAGGGCGATGCATTGGTGATCAGGTACCAGCGGGTAGCATCGGCACCATATTTTTCGATGGTCTCAAAAGGATTCACCACGTTTCCGAGGCGTTTGCTCATTTTGTTGCCATCCTTGTCCAGCACCAGGCCGTTACTCACTACCGCCTTGTAGGCCACGCTGTCGAACAGCATCACACCCAGTGCGTGCAGGGTATAGAACCAACCACGGGTCTGGTCAACCCCTTCACAAATAAAATCTGCAGGGAAGACCTGGCCCTTATCAATGTATTCCTTGTTCTCAAACGGATAATGCCACTGTGCATACGGCATGGCACCGCTATCGAACCACACGTCGATCAGGTCCGGCACACGTTTCATGGGTTTACCCGAAGCGCTCACCAGTACGATATCATCCACAAAAGGTTTGTGCAGGTCAAGTATGCCTTTGTGCAGGTAATGTTTATTCACGTCACCACCCAGCACTGCATTGGCTTTGCGGATACCTTCGTTCAGTTCTTCAATGGAACCAATGCAGACCTCTTCGGCGCCATCTTCCGTTCTCCAGACCGGTAAGGGTGTTCCCCAGTAACGGCTGCGGCTCAGGTTCCAGTCCACCATGTTCTCCAGCCAGTTACCAAAACGTCCCTCTCCGGTAGATCTTGGTTTCCAGTTGATGGTCTTATTCAACTCCACCATACGGTCTTTCACGGCCGTGGTCCTGATGAACCAGGCATCCAGCGGGTAATACAGGATGGGTTTGTCTGTTCTCCAGCAATGCGGATAACTGTGTTCGTATTTTTCTACTTTGAAAGCGCGGTTCTCTTTTTTCAGTTTTACGCTGATGTCCACGTTCACATCCACATAGTCTTTCTCATCCTTGTAGTTCTTTACATAGCGGTTGCTGAACTCACCCAGGCCATCCACGAATTTACCCTGCCTGTCTACCATGGTCAGGATACCGATATTGTATTTCTTTCCTACACGGTAGTCGTCTGCACCAAATGCAGGAGCGGTATGAACGATACCGGTACCATCTTCGGTCGTAACGAAATCACCCAGGATCACACGGAAAGGTTTTGCATCGGGTGTGATCTCTTTGATGGCTGTCAGTGAGTTCGCCTCATAAGGCAGCAGCTGCTCGTATTCGCAGTTCTCGATCTGTGATCCTTTGCATTCGGCCAGGATCTTCCAGGGCAGCAGTTTTGCTTTTTCGTTGTATCCCGCAAAATCCCCGTTCTCTGCTTCCGGTTTGAAATACTTGCCCAGCAAGGCTTTGGCCAGTACCACGTTGATGGGAAGATGGGTGTACGGGTTGAATGTGTTCACCAGTACATAATCGATATTGGGGCCAACCGTTAATCCCAGGTTGGAAGGCAGTGTCCATGGCGTGGTGGTCCAGGCCATGAAGAAAACTTCTTCGGAGCCGGCAGCATCGAACAGGAACTGACTCTTCGCATTCTTCACCGCCTTGAACATGGCCACGGCAGATGTATCTTTCACATCCTTGTAGGTTCCCGGCTGGTTCAGTTCGTGCGAGCTTAGACCGGTTCCGGCAGCGGGTGAATACGGCTGGATACTCACACTCTCGTAGAGGTACCCTTTTTTATACAATTCACTCAGGATCCACCAGAGCGTTTCAATGTATTTGTTATCGTAAGTGATGTAGGGATCGTTCAGGTCTACCCAGTAACCCATTTTCATGGTCAGCTCATCCCATTTGCCCTTGTAACGAAGCACGGCTTCGCGGCATTTCTGGTTGTATTCCTCTACGGATATCTTCTTGCCAATATCTTCTTTGGTGATGCCCAACTCTTTCTCCACACCCAATTCAATGGGCAACCCGTGCGTATCCCATCCTCCCTTACGTTTTACCTGGAAGCCCTGCATGGTCTTGTAGCGGCAGACCATATCTTTCAGTGTACGTGAGATCACGTGGTGAATACCCGGCATACCGTTGGCACTGGGGGGGCCTTCGTAAAACACAAAGGGTGTCTTGCCCTCTCGCAGTGAAACACTTTGTTCAAATGCCTGTCCTTCGTTCCATTTGGCCAGGATCTCCTGCTCAATAGCCGGGAGGTTCAATCCGGAAAATTCTGGGTATTTAACGCTCATAACCTGAAAATCGCTTGAAAAGTACTACCCGCCGGGTAAAAGGCGGGTTTTAAAGGCTGCAAAGGTAAGAAATATAAGGACGTGAGTTGTGAGTGGTCAGTGGTGAGTAGGGAGTAAGAGGATTGGTAAGTATTCGTTCCGGGCACCGATCATTCGGACCCATTCACAATTCACCATTGTCAATTTCCCACTCACTACTCACCACTGACCACTCACTACTTCCTGTCTCTCAATATCTTATACATCTTTATGGCGCTCATCAGCAGGCCGATGAACAGGACCAGTCCTACCAGCCCCCATACCAGGCTGATGCTCTGTTTAACAACCACCAGCATTACGATGGCGATGAGCAACACGGTGGCCGCTTCGTTCCAGATCCGCAGTTGCTGGGAGCTGTACCGGTAAATACCCATGCTCTCCTGTTGCAGGATCCGGTGCAGGCTCCAATGATAGGCATAGAGCAGCACCACAAAGGAAAGTTTGATGAGCAGCCAACGGCCTTCGGGAGAAAATAGCTGCGTGTACCAGTTGCCATTGATGAGCACCCAGGTACCAAAGATCAGGGTGAGTACAGCTGAGGGCCAGGTGATACCATACCAGAGCCTTTTCATCATGATACCGAGCTGGTGACGAAGGGCGTTTTTCTCCGCCTCCGGTCGCTCACCGGCTTCCGTGGCATAGATGAACAGGCGGGGCATATAGAACAGCCCGGCAAACCAGGTCACGATAAAGATGATATGAAGGGCCTTGAGATATGCGTACATGGGGAAATTAAAATTAGGAATGAAAAACCAGCAAACAAAACTATCCCGGAGAGCAGATGATCAGATTATTCAAGTCAACCATCCATTGATCCGTTTACTACATATCCCTGGTTCAATATTCCTTGTTCAATATTCATCATTCATCTGTTCCTTGCTCTTCTGCTCATCCGTTCAAAACCATCTCCCGGCTTCCTTCATTATGGGCTTGCACCCATTTTGCCAGGGTTTCTACCCACAGGGGATGAATATTCAGGCAGGGGATCATTTCGTAGGATTCACCACCGGCTTCCATAAAGGTCTCTTTGCCTCTTTCGGCGATCTCTTCGAGGGTTTCCAGGCAATCGCTGATGAAGGCCGGACAGATGACCAATAGTTTCTTAATACCTTCTTTCGGCATCTGCTCCAGGCGAACATCCGTAAAAGGTTGCAGCCAGCCCCTGCCCAAACGCGACTGGAAGGAGATGCTGTATTTGTCTTTGGGCAGACCTAGTTTTTCCGCTACCAGCCGGGTAGTGGTGAATACCTGGTGCCGGTAACAGGTATCGTGTGCCATAGTGTTCACCTCACAGCAATTGGGCACTTTCATGCAATTGCATCCGTTACCGCCCCCGGTTTTACGCAGATGGCGTTCGGGGATGCCGTGGTAGCTGAAGAGGATATGGTCGTATTCTTTTTCCAGCCAGGGCTGCATACTGTTGGCCAGGGCATTCAGGTAGTTCTCCTCGTTGTAAAAAGGTTTGATGAACGAAATGCGGAACGGATAGTTCCCGGTTGCATAATGCTCTTTCGCCTGTTCGATCGCCGTTTCGTAACTGCTCATGGCATAATGCGGATACAGTGGCACGATGATCACTTCTTTCAGGTCGGGGTTCTCTTTCAGCAGTTCATCAAAAGCCTGCCTGGGAGACGGGTTGCCATAACGCATGGCAATGGCCACGGGTTCGGTTATCAGCTGCTGCAGTGATTGCTGCAACTGTTTGGTGAGCACGATCAACGGGGAACCCTGTTCGGTCCAGATGGTTTGATACGCTTCTGCCGATTTGGGTGCACGGAAAGGAACAATGATGCCCCGCACCAGGAGCGCCCTGCTGATCAGCGGCAGATCGATCACACGGCCGTCCATTAAAAACTCATTCAGGTATCTTCTCACGTCTTTCACAGCAGTTGAATCTGGCGAACCCAGGTTCATTAACAGGACGGCTTTTTGTGCAGGTTGTGGCATAGTTCAATTGTGTTTGCAAAGGTATAGTAACAGAACACATACGTAAAAGTTTTAGCGAACAAAGGTTAGTCGCCGCAAACGGCCACCAAGCAAGCATTCCGGAGGATCAAGGGCAATTGTCATGACAAAACGTGACAGAGAAATGACAATCGAATGACGTATCTCATGTTTTTTAAGAAAGCGTCTAAGATACCTTTGCGTTCATAAGACCAATACCGAAAAGAGCAGTTACATGGAGATGAAGCAATTTTTCACAGCGGGGATCAACTACAAGAAAACAGATGCGGCCATCCGCGGAGAGTTTGCGATTGGTTCCGAGCAATACGCTTCGCTGCTGGAAAAAGCGACCCGCAAGGGCATCAAAGAGGTATTTGTACTGAGCACCTGCAACCGTACCGAGATCTATGGCATTGCCGACAACGTCCAGGTGCTGATCGACCTGCTCTGCCAGGAAACCGCAGGTGACGCAGATACTTTCCAACAGTTATGTTATATCAAACAGGGCAGCGATGCCATCCAGCATATTTTTGAAGTAGGCGCCGGTCTGGACTCACAGATCCTGGGCGATTATGAAATTGTGGGACAGATGAAACTGGCGGTAAAATTTGCCAGGGAGAGAGGATGTATCGGTGCTTTCATGGAGCGTTTGTTCAATACGGTACTGCAATCCTCCAAAGCCATCAAAAACGAGACCGCTCTCAGTGGTGGTACCATTTCCGTTTCTTTTGCCGCCATCCAGTTCCTGAAACAACAGCTATCTGATACCCGTAATCAAAAGATCGTGCTGTTGGGCACCGGTAAGATCGGCCGTAATACCTGTAAGAACCTGGTAGACTACCTGAACACTACCGATATCACTCTGATCAACCGCACCGACGACAAAGCCATTGAACTGGCAGCAGAACTCGGCCTGAAAGCAGCGCCATTCGCCGCCATGCAGGCAGAAGTGACCACCGCCGATATCGTGATCGTTGCAACCAATGCGGAAAAACCCATGATCACCCGGCAAGACCTGCTGCACAGCGGACCCAAGATATTGATCGACCTCTCTATCCCCAATAATATAGAGCCGGCTGCCGGCACATTACCGCAGATCACCCTGGCCAATGTAGATGACCTTTCAGTGATCAACGACATCACACTGCAGAAAAGAATAGCAGAAGTTCCCAGAGCAAGGACCATTATCCAACAGCACAGGCAGGAATTTGCAGAATGGTGGCTGTTACGCAGTCATGTGCCGGTTTTAAAAGCCGTAAAACAGAAATTACACGACATGCACTCATGCAGCATGTTCCAATCCATCAGCCAGGTAAGCAGCATCGACAAAGCCGCCATCCAGAAAGTGGTGAATACGGTAGCCGTAAAAATGCGCAGCCAACATCAGCCGGGATGTTATTATATTGAGGCTATCAACGATTTCATGACCAGCAATTAACCCATGACAAAGCCTTTACGAATCGGCACCCGCGACAGCCAGCTGGCCGTGTGGCAGGCCACATTAGTGCAAAACGAGCTAAGCCGCAAAGGCATTGCTTCCGAGCTGGTATACATGAAAAGCGATGGGGACATTGACCTGGTAACCCCTCTATACGAACTGGGCGTACAGGGCATTTTTACCAAAACGCTGGATGCCGCCCTGTTAAACAACCGGATCGATATCGCCGTGCATTCGATGAAAGACGTTCCTACACAACTGGCGAAGGGCCTTCAGCAATCAGCGGTATTACCGAGGGCCTCTTTTAAAGATATTCTGGTATACAAAGGGGATCAAGAACATTTATTGGAAACATTGGGGTTGGTGAATGGTGAGTGGTCAGTGGTGAGTGAAGAGGCACGACTCACGATCGCCACCAGCAGCGTTCGCCGCAAGGCGCAATGGCTGAACCGATATCCGAACCATGTTTTAGACAACCTGCGTGGTAACGTAAATACCCGGATGCGTAAACTGGAAGAAAGCAACTGGAACGGCGCCATTTTTGCCGGAGCCGGCCTGGAGCGGATCGGGTTACGGCCATCCAACTCCATCGACCTGGACTGGATGTTACCTGCCCCATCACAGGGTGCCATTATGATCGCCTGTCGTGAGAAGGACCCGCAGGCATTCGATGCCACTCACCAGTTGAACGATACGGCAACGGCCACCTGCTCCAAAATTGAAAAAGATTTTTTACGTGTGCTGATGGGAGGCTGTACCACACCGATCAGTGCATTGGCCACCATACAGGAGAACACAGTGCATTTCCGAGGGAACGTTCTGTCGCTTGATGGAAAACAAAAAGCGGAAATAGAAAAAATCGTACCTGTTTCAGAAGCGGGTGCATTGGGAGAACAGGCAGCCGAAGAACTCTTGCAGAAAGGCGGTGCCTCCATTATTGAATCGATCAGAAATGCCTAAGAACCCTGTTACCATATTATCAACCCGGCCGGTATCCGGCAAACAGCTGGACGATGCCCTGGCAAAAGGGGTCCGTATTTCCGTACGCTCCTTCATTGAAACCTCACCGGTGCAGAACATAGAGATACAACAGGAGCTGGAATCCATATCGGTACAGGAAGCCATTGTAGTGTTTACCAGCATGAATGCGGTAGAAGCCGTCATTGGCATGCTCGATGGCCATATACCCGACTGGCGCATTTACTGTATGGGCAATACCACGCAACAACTGGTAGTTGCTTATTTTGGTGAAGATGCCATTGCCGGTACAGGCAACAACGCAGTTGAACTGGCGGAAACACTGATAGAAAATGAGGTCCCGGATGAAGTGATCTTTTTCTGCGGCAACCTTCGTCGGGATGAGCTTCCGGCAAGGCTGCATCAAGAAGGCATCGATGTACAGGAGATCGTCGTTTACGAAACAACTGCCATTCATCACAAAGTGGAAGAACAGTATGACGGCATCCTGTTCTTCAGCCCGAGTGCGGCTGAAAGTTTTTTTGCCACGAACCAACTGCCCCCGCATACTGTTTTATTTGCGATCGGCACAACCACCCGTGATGCCATTGCGCGGTTCACCCAAAACAGGATCCTGGTCAGCGGGCAGCCCGGCAAAGATGAACTGGTGGAACAGGCAGTGAACTATTTCACCAGCAGCAAACAACCAGGAAACAAACCATAAAACAAAACAGGAATACAAAGAGAATTGTGCAACGGACTTTCACAATTCACAACTCAGCAATATGTTACAAAACGACCTACTACTCAGAGCCCTTCGTGGCGAAGTTACCGAGAGAACACCCGTATGGATGATGCGCCAGGCCGGCCGTTACCTGCCCGAATACAGGGTGCTGCGTGAAAAATATGGCTTCTTCGAAAGATGCCAGACACCCGAACTTGCCTGTGAGATCACCCTGCAGCCGGTAGATATCGTAGGGGTTGATGCAGCCATCCTGTTCTCGGATATTCTGGTGGTACCGCAGGCCATGGGACTGGAAGTGCAACTGATCGAAAGCAAGGGTCCCGTATTACCCGATCCCATCAAAACAGCGAACGACATGAACCGTGTACGTGTACCGGATGTGAACGAGACCCTGGGATATGTATTTGATGCCATCAGACTTATCAAGCAGGAACTCAATGGCCGTGTACCGCTGATCGGTTTTGCCGGAGCTCCCTGGACGCTGCTTTGTTATATGGTACAGGGGAAAGGATCCAAAACCTTTGATGAAGCCAAAGCTTTCTGTTACACAGAACCCGAACTGGCACACCAGTTACTGCAGATGATCACCGATACCACCATCGCCTACCTGAAAGAGCAGGTAAAAGCCGGTGCCGATACGGTGCAGATCTTCGACAGCTGGGGAGGTTTGCTGGGTCCCGATGATTTTGAACACCTTTCTTTACGTTATATCCGCCAGATCGTTGCCGCACTCAAAGACACGGTACCTACCATCATCTTTGCCAAAGGAGCCTGGCATAGCCTGGATAACATGGCGGCAACCGGTGCACATGGACTGGGTATCGACTGGTGCATCAAACCACAGATGGCTCGCCAATTGGCAGGCAAGAATGTGACCCTGCAGGGCAATTTTGATCCTGCCAAACTGTTGTCACCCATCCCCGTGATCAAAAAAGAAGTGACCGCAATGTTGGATGCATTTGGCCCAGGCCATCATATCGCCAATCTGGGACATGGCATTTTACCGCATGTTCCGGTAGACCATGCCCGCGCATTTGTGGATACCGTAAAAGAATACCGGCACAAAATATAACGACGCATAACTGTCATGGAAGATATCAAAACACAATGGATCAATCTTATTCACCAGTTACAGGATGATATCTGTGTGGCTCTGGAAGCCTGCGATGGTAAAGCCCGTTTTATAGAAGATACATGGGAAAGGCCTGAAGGTGGTGGTGGTAAGACCCGCGTGATCAGTAACGGAAATGTGTTTGAGAAGGGAGGTGTGAATACTTCCGTGGTCTTTGGCAACGTGACCGACACCATGCGTAGCCAGCTTAAGATCGATGGCGACAAATGGTTTGCCTGCGGTATGAGCATTGTGATACACCCGCTGAATCCTTTCGTACCTACGGTGCATTGCAACTACCGCATGTTCGAATTGTATGACGCGAATGATCATGTGATCGATCGTTGGTTTGGTGGCGGCACCGACCTCACACCATATTACCTGTTTGAAGAAGATGCCCGTCATTTTCACCGGACCTATCAAAGCATCTGTGATGGTTTTGACACCAGTTTCTACCCGCGTTTCAAAGAGGAGTGCGACAACTATTTTGTGAACCGTCACCGGAACAATGAGCGCCGTGGTATTGGTGGTATCTTTTACGATCACCAACGGCCCGATGCAGACAGGGATGTTCAGTTCTGGATCCGTTTTGCGAAAGCCTGCGGATATGCCTTCATAGATTCGTATATTCCGATAGCGGATAAACGGAAACAGACCGTTTACCAGCCGGAACATAAATACTGGCAGGAGATCAGGCGTGGCCGGTACACCGAGTTCAACCTGGTGCATGACCGCGGAACCCTTTTTGGACTGAAAACGAATGGAAGAACAGAAAGCATTTTAATGAGCTTACCGCCAACGGTAAGATTTGAATACAATCATCAACCGGCTGAAGGAAGTGCCGAAGCAGCATTATTGGATGCATGCCTGCACCCCCGCAACTGGGTCAATTAATTATTATGTACCTGCAAAGAAGAAACAGGATCTTACGCAGATCGGCCGCTGTCCGTTCAATGGTGGCGGAAACCATTTTACGTCCCGCAGATTTCATTGCACCCTTGTTCATTGATGAGGGAGAAAATGTTGCTACAGAGATCGCTTCCATGCAGGGCTATTACCGGCGTTCCCTGGATTTGACCGTAAAGGAAGTGAAGGAACTATGGAGCATGGGTATCCGATCCGTTCTCCTGTTCATCAAATGCAAGGACGAGTGGAAAGACAATACCGGGAAAGAGGCCTGGAACCCCGATGGCCTGATGCAACGCAGCATCAAAGCCATCAAGGATGCGGTTCCGGAAATGGTGGTGATGACCGATGTGGCCCTGGACCCTTACTCCTCTTACGGACATGACGGCATTGTAAAAGATGGCGAGATCGTAAATGATGAGACCGTAGAAGCGTTGGTGAAAATGAGTATCAGTCACGCCCGCTCCGGTGCTGATTTTGTGGCACCCAGCGATATGATGGATGGCCGCATCGGCGCCATTCGCAGCGGACTGGAAGAGAACGGCTTTACCCAAACCGGCATCATGAGTTACAGCGCCAAATACGCATCCTGTTTTTACGGTCCTTTCCGCGATGCGCTGGACAGCGCTCCGGGTTTTGGTGATAAGAAGACGTACCAGATGGATTATGCCAACCGTACAGAAGCCATCAAGGAAACACTCATGGATGTGGAAGAAGGTACAGATATCGTAATGGTAAAACCAGCCATGGCCTACCTCGATATCATCCGTGAGATCAAAAATACGGTGGATGTACCGGTAAGTGCCTACCATGTCAGCGGTGAATATGCCATGATCAAAGCCGCCGCCAAAATGGGATGGCTGGATGAGAACAAAGCGGTGATCGAGAGCCTCACGTCCATCAAACGTGCCGGTGCCGACCTGATCGCCACATACTTTGCAAAGGATGCGGTGAGGTTGATGGGATAGTGATTGGAGGGGAAAGTATTTATACTTGTGAGAGGAGGGGTTTTTTAACGGAGTTTTGTCGGGAGTAGTCAGTGGTGAGTAGGAAGTGAAAAGATCGCGCTTATATTGCGGTATAGTAAATAGGCTGCTATGTTTTTAGGTCTATCCCATACAAAACTAATAGCATTCCAACATTCTAAATTGTTGCTGTTGGAATGTTATAGAATCACAAGGTATTTCCCTTCAGATGAGAAATTTGCAATGACTCAGCAGATCAGGCGG
Organism: uncultured Sediminibacterium sp.; assembly: GCA_964460235.1. Classification (GTDB taxonomy): domain Bacteria; phylum Bacteroidota; class Bacteroidia; order Chitinophagales; family Chitinophagaceae; genus Sediminibacterium. The sequence goes on from CAYWPM010000012.1 coordinate 27,512, forward strand.
GCAGCATTATCTATTCACCTGAATTTGGCAGAAGGTGCTTCCAGGAGGTCCGATAAAGAAAGAATAAGATTTTTTGAAATCTCAAGAGGATCATTAGTTGAGTTGGATACTGCATTTGATATTGCTATATCGCTCAATTATGTTACTGATAAAGAATTATACAACTTAGGCGAATTAATTATTAAAACGTTCAAATTACTAACAGGGCTGATCGGAAGATCAGGCACTCCGAAATAGAACTCACTACTGACCACTCACAACTCACAAAAATGTACGAAAAAAGCAAACAACTCTTCACCCGCGCCCAGCAATCCATCCCCGGTGGCGTGAACTCTCCGGTAAGGGCATTTAAAAGCGTGGGCGGAACGCCTTTGTTCATTGAAAAAGCAAAGGGCGCGTATTTATACGATGCCGACGGCAACGCATATATTGACTATATCGCTTCCTGGGGACCTATGATCCTGGGACATGCCTACGAACCTGTAGTGAAAGCCATCCAGGAAAAAGCCCTGTTATCCACCTCGTACGGTGCGCCTACCGAGCTGGAGATACAGATGGCCGAACTGATCAAGAGCATGGCCCCGAACGTAGACCTGGTAAGGATGGTAAGCAGCGGAACGGAAGCCTGTATGAGTGCACTGCGGTTGGCAAGAGGGTATACCGGGAAGAACAAGTTCATCAAATTTGAAGGATGTTACCATGGACATGCAGATGCATTCCTGGTAAAAGCCGGCAGTGGACTGGCCACATTCAACATACAGACCGTTCCGGGTGTCACCGGCGGTGTGGCCAACGATACCCTCACCTGTGCTTTCAACGACCTGGAAGCGGTTGAGCAACTGGTAAAAGAAAATAAGAATGAGATCGCAGCCATCATTACCGAACCTGTGGTAGGCAATATGGGTTGCATATTACCTGAGCCCGGTTTCCTGGAAGGATTGCGCAAGATCTGCGACAGGGAAGGCATTGTTTTCATTTTTGATGAGGTCATGACCGGTTTCCGGCTGGCCGCCGGCGGCGCACAGCAGCATTTGAAGATAGATGCAGACCTGGTAACCTATGGCAAGGTAATTGGTGGAGGAATGCCTGTGGGTGCTTTTGGCGGCAAACGCGAGATCATGGAAAAGATCGCTCCGCTGGGTAATGTATACCAGGCCGGGACCCTCAGCGGCAACCCGATCGCAATGGTGGCCGGTTTTACCATGCTCACCGAATTAAAGAACAACCCGGGGATCTATACCGAACTCGAAGACAAGACCGCTTACCTGCACAAAGGGCTGGACGCCGTACTCAAGGCCTCCGGCACCCCTTATGTGATCAACCGTCTGGGTTCCATGATCAGTCTGCATTTCAGCGATCACCCGGTCAAGGATTTTGCCACTGCCGCATCAGCCAACAACGAACTCTTCAAAAAATATTTTCATGCCATGCTGCAACGCGGCGTTTACCTGCCACCTTCCGCTTTTGAAAGCTGGTTCCTGAACAATGCCTTGTCCTATACCGATCTTGACAAGACCATCCAGGCAACTAAAGAAAGTTTGAAAGAGATCTTGTGAATCGTGAATCGTGAGTCGTGAGTCGTGAGTAGGTAGTATCATACACTGACGACTCACGACTCACGACTCACGACTCACGACTCACGTTCACAACTGACCGCGTTTCCCCAAGCCTGCGTATCTTTAACGCATTATGAAAATCATCTTCTTCTCCGCGCAACCGTACGATAAGGATTTCTTTAACAGCCATAATTCCGACCTGGGTTTTGAGCTGGTGTATCATAAATCGCAACTGAACGAACAGACCGTTGGACTGGTTGATCATGCCGAAGCCGTATGTGTTTTTGTGAATGATAAAGTAACGGCATTGGTATGCCAGCAACTGGCCGACAAAGGCGTAAAGATCATCGCACTGCGCTGTGCCGGTTTCAACAATGTAGACCTGGAAGCTGCCAAAGCACTGGGTATCAAAGTATGCAGGGTACCTGCCTATTCACCCGAAGCGGTAGCGGAACATGCATTGGCGCTGATCATGACGCTGAACCGGAAAACCCACAAAGCCTATAACCGGGTAAGGGAACAGAATTTTTCATTGAATGGATTACTGGGTTTTAACCTGTATGGAAAGACCATTGGGGTGATCGGTACCGGCAATATTGGAAAAGCTTTCTGCCGGATGATGATGGGCCTGGGTTGCCAGGTAAAAGCCTTTGATGTGATCGCCAACACAGAACTGGAAGCCATCGGCGTTACCTATCATCCGCTGGCCGATGTGTTGAACGCGGATATCGTTTCATTGCACTGCCCGTTGAACGAGCAGACCAGGTACCTGATCAATACAACCACTATCGGTATGATGAAACCCGGGGCAATGTTGATCAATACCAGCCGGGGCGGACTGATCGATACCAAAGCCGCCATCCAGGGGCTCAAATCGGGCCAGATCGGCTACCTGGGCATTGATGTGTACGAACAGGAGGAACACCTGTTTTTCCGCGATCTGAGCGGCACCGTGATACAGGACGATGAGATCCAACGTTTAATGAGTTTCCCCAATGTGCTGATCACCGCCCACCAGGCCTTTTTCACCGATGAAGCCCTGTCCCAGATCGCTACAACAACGTTAAATAATGTGGATCAGTTATTAAAAAACGGTAATTTGACCAGCCGGGCAGCGTTATTAGTATAAATTTTATCTGATATTCGTATACAGCCAGTAAATGCAAAAACCAACCATGATCAAATTAACCCTTCGACTCAGTGTTATCCTCGCTGTGTTCTTTGCTTTCCAGGCATGTAAAAAAGAATACAGCGTGGAAAAAGGTGGATTCAATGGTACCGCCCAGGGAGAACTGGTGGATTCACTGGGAAACTGTAAATCTTCCGAAGTACAGGGGGAATATAAAGTGGACACCCCACTGATAGCCACTTATAATTACGTGAATATCAACGTAAATTTTACTGCACAGGGCAAATACAAGATCTATTCCGATACGGTGAACGGTATGTGGTTCATCGATTCCGGTTTTGCCGTAAGCACCGGCCCCGCCGTGATCAAACTGAAAGGTTATGGAACACCTATCCTGCCCAAGACCACCGATTTTGTGCTGATCTTCAATAACAATATCTGCAGTTTCTCCGTTCCGGTATCCGGCAGTGGTTCAGGCGGCGGCAGCGGCACCGGGGGTGATTATTTCCCCACCACGGAAGGATCCAGCTGGGTATACCAATACATACCCAAACTCGGCAATATCGATACGTTCACGGTAAGTGTTGCTCCTGGCCAGATCCAACGAGATACCCTCAGCTATTCGCAGTTCGCCACCAGGCTGCAGGACACTTTCTATTTTGCCAAGGACGGCAAAGGAACCTATTATGCATTGAGTACCGTTGATTTCGATTATACGCTGATCTTCGACACCATACCGAATTCATTTATCAGCTATCCTTTCCTGAAAGAGAGCGCCAATGTTGGCGAAAGCTGGTCTTCTACCCCGCAACCCGGTTACTGGACAAATGGTGTCAGGGGAACCGCCAAAGCAGTATTCACCATCATCACCAAGAATACCTCTCCGTATACGATCGGCGGCAAGCAGTACTCCAATGTTATCAATGTAAAACGGGAGATCCAGTTCCTGCCCGATAATGGCACCAGTTATCAAACCATTTTTTCCGGCAACAGCTATTATGCCAAGGGATATGGTATGATAGACCAGGTATTCAATACCACACCGGCGCAGAGCCTGTCGCTGTTTGGCATACCAGTGATCAAGTAGATCAAATATCTTCCTTATAAAAGCAAAGCCCCGATATCGTATCGGGGCTTTGCTTTTACCTTGTTTTCTTTCAGAATATTTGTGTCTTATCGTTTACCACACTATCTGTTTCAATAGTGTGGTGTTGCAGTTCTTCGTGTTTTTTAAAGAAACGGTTCTGGAAAACCAGGATCGCGATCACACCGGCAGAAATGGAGGCATCTGCGAGATTGAATACGGGGCGGAAAAACTCGAACTCATCACCACCTACCCAGGGTATCCACGAGGGGAAATGGGCATTGGTGATAATGGGAAAGTAGAACATATCCACCACTTTACCGTGCAGGAAACTGGCATAACCACCCCCTGGAGGAAAAAAGCGGGCCACGTTCTGTGAGAAAGGATTGCTTTGCTCAAAGATCAGTCCGTAAAACAGGCTATCGATCAGGTTACCCAGTGCGCCTGCATAGATCAATGCGGCACAAACAATGAATCCCCTATGGTATTTCTTACGGATGAAATCCCGCAGCAGAAAACTACCCCAGATCACGGCCACCAGCCTGAACAGGGTAAGAATGATCTTACCAAAATCGCCGCCGAATTTCCAGCCCCAGGCCATGCCCTCATTCTCTACAAAATGCAGGCGGAACCAGTTGCCGATCACTTTATGCTCCTCTCCGGCATAATAATTCAGCTTGATGTAGAACTTCAGCGCCTGGTCGGCGAAAATGATCAGCAGAATAAGAAATACGATTTGTCTGGCTTTCACTGCATGTTTTTTATGGTGGGCAAAGATAGGGCTTTGTATTATTTAGGAATTTGAACGCCGTTGATTTGGGAATTTCTTACAACTTATGGTTTTTATCCGATACTGCCCCCGCTCACTCTTCCAGGTATACCCGCTTGACCCGCTGGCTGATGCCTGTCATGATCTCGTAAGCAATGCTATCCGCCCATTGGGCCAGTTGCTGCACCGGCAGGTGTTTGCCGAACAGTTCCACCTCCATCCCCTCTTTTACGCCCGGGATATCCGTTATATCCAGCATGGTCATATCCATGCAAACATTCCCGATCACAGGGGCCAATTGGCCATTCACATATACGCTGGCCTTACCATTACCGAGTTTCCTGCCAAAACCATCAGCGTAACCGATGCGGATGGTCGCTATCAGGCTATCGCGTTCTACCACTCCTTTCAAGTTATAGCCTACACTATCCCCTTTTTTCACTTTCCGGATCTGCGCGATCGTGGACCGCAGGGTAGCCACTGTCTGAAGGTTCAGCTGTTCTCCGCCTGCGCTGTCTACTCCATATAGACCAATGCCCAGCCGAACCATATCGAACTGGTATTCAGGATGGCGGAAAATGGCAGCCGTATTGGCAATATGCCGGATAAAATGGTAACCCAGCCGTTGCTGCAGTACCTCACAGGCATTTACAAAACCGGCTACCTGCGTTTGTGTAAATCCATCGTATTGGGCTGCTTCACTACCTACCAGGTGACTGAACACCGATTTTACAGCCATGGTCTGGCGTGTGTGCAGGTATTCAGCAACCGCTGCTGCTTCCTCCACTTCAAAACCCAGGCGGTTCATGCCGGTATTGAATTTGATGTGGACCGGGAATTGCTGTATGCCCTGTTGATCGAGGTAATGATGAAAAGCATGATAAATTGGGAATGAATAGATCTCCGGTTCAAGGTTATGCGTCACCAGTGAATCAAAACCGGCAGGATCCACATTCATCACCATGATGGGCAGGCTGATACCGGCGTTGCGCAATTCCATCCCTTCATCGGCATAGGCCACTGCCAGATAATCCACTTTATGGAACTGCAGTATCCGTGCCACTTCTACGCTGCCACTGCCATAACTGAACGCTTTTACCATGGCCATCAGTTTGGTCGAGGGCTTCAGCTGCTGCTGGTATTGCCGCAGATTATGTCCCATGGCCGTCAGGTTGATCTCCATCACCGTCTGGTGCACTTTCTGTTCCAGCCAGGCCGAGATCCGTTCAAACGCAAAAACACGTGCGCCTTTCAGCAGGATATATTCGTTAAGGAAATCGTGCGTGGTGACCTGTTGCAGGAAGGCTTCGGTAGAAGGATAGAAAGCCAGCTTCTCGAGTGAACCGGATACATCGAAAAGATGCTGGTGCCGCATGATGGACGGACCGATCCCGATCAGCCGGTGTATCCCCCGGATCGCCAACTGTGCCGCAATATCGCGGTACAACGCTTCTTCATACTGACCGGACTGCAGGATATCCGAGAGTATCAGCGTGGTCCGATGACTGCCCGCCTGTTGTTGCAGGTGATCGATGGCAAGATCAAGGGAGGACAGGTCATTGCTGTAACTGTCGTTGAGCAGGTAACAGTTATTGATGGCTTTTTTAAGCTGCATCCGCATGTCTACCGGTTCCAGTAGCAACATCCTTTCCCTGATCACAGGCATGGTATACTTCATCTGCAGCAGTACCGACCAGCAGGTGATCGCATTATCGATCGAAGCCCTGTCTGTAAAGGGGATCGTGATGTCAATGGTTTCCCCTTGATACGCCGCAATGATGCGTGTGTTGGTTTCCGTTCTTTCTTCCGAGACAACAGAAAGTTTGGCATCTGATTCGCGGCTCCAGGAAAAAAAGTCCCGGGTGCCTGCGAACAGGTTTTTATCCTTGCCGTCAGGATCAAGCTGGTTCTGCAAAGTTTCCCTGCCAAATACGAGCGAATGGCTGTTATGGAACAAACCCGCTTTTTCCAGGGCTTTTTGCCGCATACTTTCAAAACCTTCATTATGTGCATCGGCCAGGTTGGTGAATACACCGGCTGTAGGCTGTATGATCTTTTCCAGCCGCTGCATCTCATTACGGGTAGAGATACCGGCTTCAAAGATCGCCAGTGTATGCTGCTCGTTCAATTGCCAGACACTTAGCGGTACACCTACCTGCGAATTATAGCTGCGCGGGCTTCGCACGATCACAAAATCTTTTTGCAGTAACTGGTACAACCATTCTTTTACGATGGTCTTGCCATTACTCCCCGTGATCCCGATCACCGGTATCGAAAAAAGGCTGCGATGGTGAGCGGTCAGCTGCTGAAGTGCTTCCAGCACATCGGGCACTGTTAAAAAAACCGCTCCTGTTAAGCCTTCCGGGGAGATATACCCTTTTCGCACCACAAAATGCCGGACCCCACGTTCATACACTTCTTTGATGAATTGGTGCCCATCGCGCCTGGGGCCACTGATGGCAAAAAACAGGGAGGTTTCAGGAAATACGATCTTACGGCTGTCGATAAGCAGGTGTTCTATAACAGTATCGACCTGTATAGCTGCTGCTGCCTGCAGGATATCTGCAATATCTCGTATGCGGTATGTCAAGTAGTTCAGTTAAGATTAGAGAGACCCATCATTCACATCTTTTGGCACCCCTTTTTTATTCATGAACATAGAATAAAATATGGAACCGGAGATACAAAGCATGATCACGCCCAGCGACAGGAACACCTGCGTGGACTTAGGCATCCACTCGTTCAGGTAATGTTCGCCCAGCATCTTTGCACCAATGAACACCAGCACAATGGCGATACCCTGCTGCAGGTAATCGAATTTGGTTACAGCGCCTCTCAGTAAAAAGAAAAGGGAGCGCAGGCCCAATACGGCGAAAATATTTGACGTGTATATCACCAACGGGTCTTTGGAGATCCCCATTACTGCCGGGATAGAATCGAGTGCGAACACGAGGTCGATAGCTGCCAATAAAACAACCACTACGAACAAGGAAGTATATACCGGTCTGCCGTTCTCGCGAACCACATATTTACCATCCCCATCATGATTTACAAGTGGGAGGAATTTTTTCAGGAAGCGGTATATTTTGGAATCATGCGGATCGAATTCTTCATCCTCATTACTCGTGAACATCTTATACCCGGTATATACCAGGAATACACCGAAGATGTATAGTATCCAGGAGAATTTGGCCACCAGTACCACCCCAACCGTGATGAAAATGATCCGGAAGAGGATCGCCATCAGTATGCCCACCAACAATACACGGGGGTAATGTTTCTCTTTCACACCGAAAGAGGTAAAGATGAGAATGAATACAAAAATATTATCAATGCTCAGGCTCCATTCCATCAGGTAAGCGCTCAGAAATTCCAGCGCCAGTTGTGAGCCTGTTGCGGTACTGGTCACTCCATTAGATACAGATTCGGCCGCCAGTGATGGGCCTTCGATCCACATGAACACAAAAAATACCAATGCCAGGCCTACCCAAAATGCGGTCTGGTAAAAAGCCTGTTTGATGGTAACGGTCTTGTTCTTTTTACTGAGCAATCCCAGATCGAAAACAAGGGCTATGACCAATACTATGGCAAAAACTAAATAAACAAGTTGGTGGGTAGACATGCAGCAGGTTTAATATGTAAATATACTCAGACTGGCAGGATAAATCAGGCCTGGTATTTGTTTTTCCTTTGCCACTGGAAAAAAACACCGAACAGGATGATCAACAAAATAGGCAGCACAATGTTCACCAACTGCCAAAGTCCCCGTTGCGCCTCCACTTTGGTCTTATCCAGCAGGCGCAACACAAAATCCTTGTTACGGCTTTCGTACAGCTTGTTCCGGCTGACCAGGTAATCGATGGAATTCAGAAAGAACTCACGGTTGGCAAAACGGTAGTTTTCCAGCGGCAGTAGACCCATGGGCAGCGGACCTGCCGTTTGGCTGATGGCATTGGTCACGATATCGGCATCGGCCACTACGATCTGTTTGCTTTCCTTATTCGCCTGTGCCAGGTAAGGTCTTCCGGTGACACGCTGCACAGAATCCATCACCTGCTGGCCAATGCGGTTGCTGTATAAAGAACTGAATTTCCCTTCAAGCAGAACAGCCACCGGAACATAACTTTTATTGAACGACAGGAGATCCTCATCGCTTTTAACGCTGTTGATAGAGACGATGGCCGGCGAACTGATGCGGCGGCTATTGGTATCGCTGGTCAGCAGTATGGTCTTTGTAATGCCGGGAGCTTTCACTGTATCTATGCTGGAAGGGAAAATGGGCAATACCCGCTCCAGGTTCTTGCTGATGGGATTGTCGCCATGAGCGGAAAGGAAGGGATAATAAGGCCAGGGAACCCGTTGCATTTTCGGACTGCCATCTGTATTCTGCCCTATCACGATGGGGATCTTGGAACAGTTCAGGTCCTGCAACAGATCGGGATTGATGCGGACACCATACCTGAAAAGGATATCATCGATATCCAACCCTCTGTCAAATGCCGTATACTCTGCCTGGCTCCGCATAAGACTGTCCAGTTCTGCATGCAGTTTATCAATCAGCCAGATGATCTTACCACCATTCATCACATACTGGTCCAGTTTCAGTTTATCTTCTTCAGTGAAGGGTTGTGTGGGTTTTACGATCATCAATGCATCGATCATAGCAGGATCGGGATACCCTTTTTTGATATCGAAGACAGCCAACCGGTATTCGTTGCGCAGGCTTTCTCCCAGGTCATTGACCTTAAGATCAATGGGCTCCCCATTACCTACCAGATAAGCAACAGTGGGAACATATTTACGCGTGAGCTTGTCGATGGCATCGGCGAACTTGAATTCGAGCAGGGCTTCAGCAGCATTGCGGGTGGCTTCCACATCTTCCTGCGGACTATTATCGTTCACCACATTGAACTGCTTAAAGATCTTGCGGCTGCTGCGAAGATCCACAGCAATGGGTCTCTGCCCTTTGCGGAAACTAACCAATGCAGAAGGTATGATCAGCTGGTTGGTCTCTTTTTCGGATTGAATGGTCTCGGTCTTCTCAAATACCACGCCCAATCGCGAAAGGCTGTCGTACAAGGCTACTTTGGCCGTATCATTCGTAATATCTTCTCCCGGTTTTTCGAAACTTACCTGCACCCGGTTGCCGGACAGGGACCGGAATTCATCCAACAGGTCCCGGGTGGCAATGCTCAGTTTTTTATAATCGGCCGGCAGGTCACCGGTCAGGAAAACTTTGACCGTGATCACGCTATCCATCTCCTGCAATAAGGTTCTGGTGGCGGGTGTTACACTATATCTTTTTTCTGCGGTAAGATCTACACGATAAAAAACAAGGGTCGACAGGTATACCAATACCACAAAAGCGGCTATCAGCCCCCATACACCATACTTATGTTGCCCTATTTTCTGCATGGATGCGTTTATCGTTTGATGAGGTTTCTTTGTGTGATGAACATGGCCAGGAAGATGACACCGATAAAGTAGACCAGGTCCCGGCTATCAATTACGCCGCGACTGATACTCCGGTAGTGAAAATTGATACCCAGCATTTCGATATAATAATCCGGTCCGGCCTTGAATACCGGCAGTTTACTGATGGCATCAAACCCATTGTATAAGGCAAAACAGAGAAAAGCGGCAGCGATGAATGCCACAACCGTGTTGTTGGTATAACTGCTGGTACAGATGCCGATGGCTGTGAACACCGCACCCAGGAAAATAAGGCCTATATAACTGCCGGCAGTAGCTCCTGTATCGATACCGCCGGTAACGCTCAACTGCTGCACAGAGACCGCATAGATCAGTGTAGGCAACAGTGCCGTAACAACGATGATCAGCGAACCGAAGAATTTACCCCAAACGATCTGGGAGGGTGTTACCGGAAAGGTCTTCAACAGTTCAAAGGTACCGGTCTTGTATTCATCCGCCAGGCTGCGCATGGTGATGGTAGGTACCAGGAAAAGCAGGATCCAGGGGGCGAGACTGAAAAAACTGCCCAGTGAAGCATAGCCGAAATCAAGGATACTGGTATCGGGGAACACAAAAAGGAACAGACCATTGAGCAACAGAAAAACAACCAGTGCTATGTAGCCCGTAAGGCTGCTGAAAAACTGTTGCCATTCTTTTTTGCAGATCATCCACATGGCTTCAAAACTAAATGTTATTGGCCAATCACCCTATTCCGGTCATTATTTTACCCGTACTTTATGGATTTTCTCACATTTCGCATCCCAGTATAAACATGATTATGAAACTAAGACTAAGCCTGCTCCTCTATTTCCTGCTGGGTATCGGTATGTTCAGTCATGCACAGGATAAACCCCAGGCGCCCGGCAAACCACCCAAAGTAGAGAACGGACCGGATGCCCTGCCCGTGGTGGTCAAAAGCCATAAAAAGGGACATAAACTGCCACCGCCTCCCCCACCTCCCAAAGTGGCGGCCATGGACAAACCCGGTGCTCCCAAGAGCCTAAAACATTCGGCTCCCACACCTCCACCTCCATTGGCTCATCCCCGTAAGGTAAAAACAGAGAAACCACCCAAACCGGACGCTCCACCCTTACCCGATGATAAGGCATATTAGCGTTGACCGATAGCAACCCGATCAGAAACGATCCATAATACAATAGCCGACCATTGCAATGGTCGGCTATTGTATTATTTTTAAGAAACTAGTAATGATTACACTGCGAAACTCTCCCCGCAACCGCAGCTTCTGCTGGCATTGGGGTTGTTGAAGTAAAAACCTTTACCGTTCAGTCCATCGGAAAAATCAAGCTCTGTATTTACGAGGTATAAAAAGCTCTTCAGGTCGGTCACCACTTTGATCCCGTTATCCTCAAATACCTGGTCCATGGGTTTGATCTCGTTGTCGAAATCCAGTTTGTAACTCAGACCAGAACAACCGCCTCCCACAACGCCTACGCGCAGGAAATAAGTATCATCTCCCAAAACACCGGCGTCTTCCATCAGCTGAAGTACTTTCTTCTTGGCTTTCTCGCTTACGTAAATACTATTCTCTGTTGCTACCATATGATCAGTAATTAGTAATTAGCAGTTAGTAATTATTAATTAAGAATTACTAACTACTAATTATTCATTTAATTCTAATGGATCCTTTCTTCAAACACCAGCTCTTCCAGGCCGTTCTTTTTACGGTAGTCGTTGATGGCAGATTTGATGGCATCTTCGGCCAGTACAGAACAGTGGATCTTAACGGGTGGCAGGTTCAATTCTTCCACCAGGTCCATATTGTCGATCTGTACTGCCTGGTCAACGGTTTTACCCTTCAGCCATTCTGTGGCCAGAGAGGATGAAGCAATGGCTGATCCGCAACCGAAGGTCTTGAATTTTGCATCGGTGATAACACCGGTAGCATCATCTACTTCGATCTGCAGACGCATCACGTCGCCACATTCAGGCGCACCTACCAGACCGGTACCTACGTTTTTCTTTGATTTATCCAGTGTGCCCACATTTTTGGGGTTGCTGTAATGATCGATCACTTTTTCTGAATATGCCATATGATTAATTTGAAAGTTTGAAAATTGGTTAATGTGAAAATGAGAAAACCCTTTTACTGTGTTAATCTGAACTCATTTTCTCCCGCTATAGCGGGATCAAATTAACACATTCTCAAATTGATCTAGTGGTGCGCCCACTCGATCTTATCCATATCCACCCCTTCTTTGAACATTTCCCAAAGCGGGCTCATCTCTCTCAGTTTCAGAACGGTATCGCTTACTGCCTTGATGGTGTAATCGATCTGTTCTTCGGTGGTGAAACGTCCCAATCCGAAACGCAGCGAACTGTGTGCCAGATCATCGCCCAGGCCCAGTGCTTTTAACACATAACTGGGTTCCAGAGAAGCGGAGGTACAGGCAGATCCGGAAGACAATGCGATGTTCTTGTTAAAGCCCATCATCAATCCTTCCCCTTCCACATATTTGAAAGAGATATTGCTAACGTGCGGTAAACGATGTTCGCGGCTTCCATTCACGTAGGCTTCTTCCAGTTGCAACAGGGCATTCTCGAGTTTATCACGGAGTATACTCAAACGAGCCGCATCCTCTGCCATTTCCAGGCGGGCCAGTTCGCAGGCTTTTCCGAATCCAACGATCCCGGGAACGTTCAGCGTACCGCTACGCATGCCCCTTTCGTGGCCACCGCCATCCATCTGTGCGGTAACTTTCACACGGGGGTTCTTACGGCGTACATACAGTGCACCGACCCCTTTGGGCCCGTACATCTTGTGCGCAGTGAATGCCATGATATCGATTCCATCCTTATTCACATCCACCGGGATCTTACCCACCGCCTGCGTAGCATCTGTGAAGAACAGAACGCCATTCTTGCGTGCCAGGGCACTGATCTCTTTTACAGGCTGAATAACGCCGATCTCATTATTGGCATACATGATGGCGATCAGGATGGTAGTGGGTTTGATGGCGGCTTCCAGCTCTTTCAGGTCTATGAGGCCATCTTCCTTCACTTCCAGGTAGGTCACTTCACCGCCCTGGCGCTCGATATGTTTGCAGGTATCCAGTACCGCTTTGTGTTCTGTGGTGCAGGTAATGATGTGATTGCCCTTGCTGGCATACATTTCAAATACCCCTTTGATACCCAGGTTATCGCCTTCCGTAGCACCGGAAGTGAAAATGATCTCCTTGGCATCGGCGCCGATCAGTTTGGCCACCTGCTCACGGGCATAATCAACAGCTTCTTCCGCCTCCCAGCCAAAAGGGTGGTTACGGCTGGCTGCATTACCAAAATGCTCGGTAAAATAAGGTATCATGGCTTCCAGCACACGCGGGTCCATCGGTGTGGTGGCATTGTTATCCAGGTAAATCGGTAATTTCAACATATGCACTAACTATTTATAACTGTGTTAAACACAAAAATATGGCAATAGGTTCTATAATTTTGGCCATTCAGGCCCACCGCCATTGTTTTTCCGACTTTCGTAAAGGTTTATATTAAATTTAGATATATGTTAAAAGTTGAGCATATTGGTATTGCAGTAAAGGCTTTGGAGCAGGCCATCCCCCTCTACGAGACCCTGCTGAATACCCCCTGTTACAAGACCGAAGGTGTTGATTCTGAGAAAGTGAACACGGCTTTTTTCCGCCAGGGCGATACCAAGATCGAATTACTGGAAAGTACCGACCCGGAAGGGGTGATCGCCCGTTTCATTGAAAAAAAGGGGGAAGGCATCCACCATATTGCTTTCGAAGTAGCAGATATTGAGGCTGAAATGGCCCGTTTGCGGGAAAAAGGGTTCACCCTGCTGAACGAGACCCCAAAAAAGGGAGCGGACCATAAACTGGTCTGTTTTCTTCACCCGAAGGGTACGAACGGGGTGTTGGTGGAACTGTGCCAGGAAATCAAGTAGTGTCTGTACGGGAAACCCTATTTCCTGAGTCCGAAATAGAGAATGGCCAGGATACCGATCAGGAGGATGCTGCCGAACAGGATCCCCTTTTTCTTCATTTGGAAATTGAACTGGTCGTTGTTCATTGCAGGCCCAATTTTTCTACGGCCACCTGGGCGGCTACCTGGCTGGCATCTTTTTTATTATAGCCTTTACCCATGGCCAGTAATTGGCCATCCAGCATGGCATTGATGGTGAACAGGCGGCGGCTGCCCTCCATTTTTTCCTCGGCCAGTTCGAACGTGAGGGTCTTTCCATTCTTATTGGCCCAGCCGATGAGTTTGTTCTTGAGGTTGATATCAACGGCTTCCAGGTCGTCAACGAACATATGCGGGATCACGATCTGGCGAAGCACCCAGTTATGGGTTTTCTTATACCCTTTATCGAGGTAAACGGCACCTACCAGGGCTTCCAGGGTGTTACCAAAGATCTGGCTGCCTTTCAGGGCGTTATCGAACTTATTGTAGAAAGTCAGTTTGCGTAGTCCCATTTTAAGGGCGATGTCGTTCAGCTGCTGGCGGTTCACCATCTTACTGCGCATCTCGGTCAGGAAACCTTCGCCTTTGTAAGGGTAACGTTTGAACAGGTAGTCTGCAACAATGGCACTCAGAACGGCATCTCCCAGGTATTCCAAACGTTCATTGTTCTCATCCGGGGTCTCTTTCACCGAGCGGTGACTCATCGCAGTACGGTACAAAGTGGTATTACCTGTCTGGATGCCCAGCACGTTTTTCAGTTGCTTCTCAAAAGAAGAATTGTCGGCCTTCTTAAAAATCTTTTTGAGGAATTGCACAAACTTAAGCTACGTATTTTTTAACAATCACACAAGCGTTGTGACCGCCAAAACCGAAAGTATTGCTCAACGCCGCCCGTACGGTTCTTTTCTGGGCCTGGTTGAACGTGAAATTCAGTCTTGGATCCAGGGTAGGATCATCGATAAAGTGATTGATGGTAGGCGGAACGATATCGTGTATCACACTCTGGATACAGGCGATGGCCTCGATCACGCCCGCTGCTCCGAGACAGTGTCCTGTCATGGATTTGGTGGCACTGATATTCAGGTTATAGGCGTGTTCACCAAATACATCGGTGATCGCTTTGGCCTCAGCACCATCTCCCAGTGGCGTTGAAGTTCCATGGGTGTTGATATAATCAATTTCATCGGGACGCATGCCGGCATCTTTCAATGCAGCCATCATTACGTTACGGGCACCCAAACCTTCGGGATGCGGCGCCGTTAAATGGTAGGCATCGGCTGTTGCACCGCCACCTGCTATTTCGCAATAAATTTTGGCCCCTCGTTTAATCGCGTGTTCATACTCTTCCAGGACCACCACACCTGCAGCTTCTCCCATAACAAAACCATCACGATCTTTGTCGTAGGGCCTGCTGGCTGTTTTAGGATCATCGTTGCGCTCGCTCATGGCCTTCATGGCGTTGAAACCGCCTACGCCGGCCTGGCTGATCACCGCTTCTGATCCGCCGCTGATGATGATATCGGCCTTACCCAAACGAATGGTATCTACACCGGCTATCATACCGTTGGTACTGGACGCGCAGGCGCTTACCACAGCATAGTTGGGGCCGCGGAAACCATGGCGCATGGAGATCTGGCCGGCTGCGATGTCCAGGATCATCTTGGGAATGAAGAAAGGGTTGAACCTTGGCGTACCATCTCCCTGGGCAAAGTTGATCACTTCATCCTGGAATGTGGTCAACCCACCGATACCGCTGGCGAAAATGACGCCGGTGCGGTCGATGTCCACATTGTCCTTACTGATTCCTGCATCCTGAACGGCCATATCGCTGGCAACAATGGCCAGCTGTGCAAAACGGTCTAATTTGCGGGCTTCTTTCCTATCCATGAACTGGGTAGGATCGAATCCCTTTACCTCACAGGCAAAGCGGGTTTTGAATTTGGAGGCATCAAACAAAGTAATGTTATCAGCTCCGGATACACCGTTCAATAACCCGTTCCAATAATCCGTGAGATTATTGCCGAGCGGTGTCAGTGTTCCGATTCCTGTAACAACGACTCTTTTTAACTGCATATTCATAACCTGTTTCAAGTGATAATCCGCCTTTCGTGGCACTAAGGGCCGCAAAAAGGCGGATTAAAATTATTCCATTTTGGAGGAGTAAGTTCTTACTTGGCGTGCTCTTCAAGGTAAGCTACAGCCTGACCAACAGTGGTGATGGTTTCAGCCTGCTCATCAGGGATGGAGATATTGAATTCCTTTTCGAATTCCATAATCAACTCAACGGTATCCAAAGAATCGGCACCGAGGTCGTTGGTGAAAGAAGCTTCATTGGTCACTTCTGCTTCATCAACACCTAACTTGTCAACTATGATTTTCTTAACTCTTGTAGCGATGTCTGACATTGTAAAAAGTTTTTGTTACAGGCGCAAAAATATACTTTTTGTCAAATAAGCAATCTTTTCGGGCATTTTTGTTTTCACAGCCCGTTAACGGGTATTCCGCCCGATTTCTGCTTTTGTACGTAAATTTTATGAAAATGATCATTATCTTGTCATCCTAGTATCAACACATGGCATTAAAACTAATAGATCACGGCTCCCCGGAATACCAGCAAATGGTGGATCTCCGCTTCCAGATACTGCGGAAACCCCTGGGATTATCCTTTTCAGAGGAGGATCTGGCTGCGGAACTACAGGATATATTGCTGGGCTGTTTCGAAGATGACCGACTGGAAGCCTGCTGTATCCTGACCAAAACCGACCCCAAAACGGTACGTTTACGGCAAATGGCCGTTAGTTCTAACCTGCAGGGTAAAGGGATCGGCAGGGTATTGATGAGTTTTGCCGAAAATGTGGCCCGCGACCACGGTTACCGCCGCTTAACCATGCATGCCCGAAAATCAGCCCTCGGTTTTTACGAAAAGAACGGCTACCGCATCTGCAGCGATGAATTCCTGGAAGTAACCATCCCTCATTATGTGATGGAAAAGGAATTATAGACGCGTTATTGAGTTATAAGTTATAGGTAAATCAAGGATACAGGTGGCAAATCTGTCACCCCACAGAACTTTTCCCCTCCAATACTTACCACTTATTACTTACTACTTACTACTTACTACTTACTACCTACAACTCTCACCACTCATTTCCCACCTATCTTACTATTGAGCAGGGCCCTTAATTCGTGCCTGAATGCATCGCTCATACCTTCTTTGGGTATGAGGAAAAAAGATTTCCCGTCGAAATAGAGGTGAAAAAAATGCGGGCTCTCGAAAAAGCGGCTGAACTTCTTCCATGGCCATTCTACCGTACCTCTTTCGTTTTCGAGCGTAACCCGAACATCCGTGAAACTGATGATAAATGAGTCGCGGAATGTTGATGCTTTTTTATAGATACTATTGGGCAGGATATACCAGAACGTGGCCATCAGCAGTAACCAGATCAGCGATCCCAGCAAAAAGGGTTCGGGGCGTATCTTCTTCATATAAAAGAGTACGGCCGACAGTATGGCAAATACATTCACCATGATGATCAACACCCTTACTTCCGGTCTTTGCACAAAGTGATAACGGAGCGCTTGTATCACTTTCTTCTTTTCGTAAGAAAAACTATGCTGCATATAATTGAATGACAGCAAAAGTATAGAATAATCTCCGGCTGCCGCTAACGGGGTCTTTACTGGTTTGATATTCTTTGGCAGACTAAGCCACTTTTAAAGGAAACGCTATGCCGTAAGCAGCTTCTATGGCTGTTCTGCGAAACCGTTCACCAGTTTATCCAGCTCGGCCATGGCCAGCCGCTCTTTTCCGGAAGCGATCACGATGCGGTAACGGAAGCTGGCACGTTTCCCTTTGGCCAGTGCGAAATTCAATACCTGTTTACCCTGTGAGAATACTTTCTGCCCCAGTGGATTGGCCGAGAATAACCCATAATTACGGGCATGCCAGTAAGTAGGGTACCCGATATTGCCGGGATGGTCTATCATAACGATACTGATGGTATCCCCGCCTTTTTTACCATACAACATGCACCAGTTGCCACGGGTACCCCAGGCGGCATCTCCCTGTTTACCTTCGGAGGTAAGGTAATTACCCGTTACGGAAGCGTCTTTTGTAGCTTTTACTTTGGTAACAATCCCCTTATCATCCCTGTATTCTTTGGTTTCCAGCACAGGCAGTTCCAGTTCATGCGCCACACGTAAACCCAGCATGCCGTCCTTTACATCCGGGAAAGACACATCCTGTACAGCAGTAAGTTCTGTGGTTCGGTCGATCACATGGTTACCATCGATCACAGAAAAAGTATAGGTCGTTTTTTCTGTAAGCAATACATTTTTCTGCTGATCCGTCCAGTTGGCGAGATACACCAGTTTGCCCTTGGCGCCACTTGCCATTTCCAGGATCTTCTGTGTACGGATCCATCCATATTGCGGTTTCTTTTCGGCCGCTATATTATACGAGTTGTTCCAGAAATCCAGCCCGTTCACATTTTCATAGTTGAACCAGAGGCCGATATGATGGGGGTGATCGGTGGGATCGTTGGGTTGCGGATTCCAGGGGAAACCGCGTGTGATGGTTTGACCATTCGGTGCCATGATGGGATACAGGAATGGCTTCTCCATGGTATCGGTGAAAATGAATTCAGTGAAAAGCTGCTTGCCTGCCGAGATCGTTATCTTCTGCCGGAGCGGATCTTTCTGTACCCGGATCTTATCCTGCGCATGCAATGCTGAGAATGACAGGATCATTCCCAAACCCCAGAGAACAAAGGACCTTTTTTTCATACCCATGGATTTCATGTATTGTGTACAAAGATTACTTCTTATAAGCGCACTTGTTTTTCTTCAGGCACCAAGGCTTTCATGATCGCCCAGGCGATCAGGTAAGCAATGGCACAGAAAGAGAACATGATGGTATAGGATGTTGACATGGAAGCCAGTACCACTTGTTTCTGCAGTCCCAGGAACTGGGCAAAATGCTCCGGGTTCACCTGTTGTAATTGCGCCTGCATGTCTTTTGACAGGTTGAATACCTCTTTATGGGTGATATCGATCACATCTCCATACTTATCGGTGAGCCGCAACTGTTTGATCTTATCGAGATACGCACCCAGGCCATTGGCGCCGGCTTCGTCCCAGGACTGTTTGATACCCGCCAGCTTATAGCTGTCGAACATCCAGCCACCGATCTTGGAAACGATCACGCCACCGATACCACCGGCCATACCGCCGATACCGATAACGGATGCGATCGATTTCTTGGGAAACATATCGGAGACCGTTGTAAAGATATTGGCCGACCATGCCTGGTGGGCAGATGTGCCGATACCGATCAGCAGCACGGGCACCCAGAAACTATAACCACCCAGCGGCTGCGAAGCCAGCACCACCAGGGGGATACAGGCGATCACCAGCATCGCTTTCATCCTGCCATCATAGGGTTTGTATCCTTTGTTGATGAAATA
Source organism: uncultured Sediminibacterium sp. (assembly GCA_964460235.1). Classification (GTDB taxonomy): domain Bacteria; phylum Bacteroidota; class Bacteroidia; order Chitinophagales; family Chitinophagaceae; genus Sediminibacterium. Next base: position 46,926 of record CAYWPM010000012.1, read on the forward strand.
GGTGGGGAACCAGCCTCCACCTACACTGCCCACCATCGTCATGCTGTACAATACGGCAAGCGGCAGCATCACCTGCGTGCCTTCCATCGCGTATTGGTCTTTCAGGTAACCGGGCAGCCAGAAAAGATAAAACCACCATACACCGTCTGTCATGAATTTGCCGATCACAAAAGCCCATGTCTGTTTAAAACCCAGCAACACCATCCAGGGTGTTCTTGCTGCAGACCGCTCGTTCTCCGTTTCATCTTCTACCTTGTCGCTATTGATGTATGCCATTTCTTCTTTGGTCAGGCGTTTCTGTTTGGTCGGTATCTCATAATACAGGAACCAGAACAGCAACCAGATAAAACCGATGGCGCCGATAATGACAAATGCAGCTTCCCATCCCCAATGTTTGGCGATCCATGGCACGGACAATGGCGCCAGAACAGCGCCGATATTGGCTCCGGAATTAAAGATACCGGTTGCGAAAGACCTCTCTTTTTTGGGAAAATATTCGGCTGTGGCTTTGATCGCTGCAGGAAAGTTACCGGCTTCACCAAAACCCAGGATCGCACGCGAGATCATGAATCCGAGTATGGAAACCGGTACGGCAGTAATGCCCACCCATCCCAAAACGGCAGCCACCCCCGTACCCAGCGGAACCGCATACGCGTGTATGATGGCCCCCAACGACCAGATGATGATAGCCCAGGCATAGCCCCACTTGGTTCCCAGTTTGTCCACTATGCGGCCGGCGAACAACATGGAGATGGCGTATACGAACTGGAATACGGATGCAATGTTGGCATAATCCGAATTGGTCCAGTTGAACTCACTCTCCAAAGTGGTCTTGAGCAAACTCAATACCTGCCTGTCCAGGTAGTTCACCGTGGTTGCAAAAAACAGCAAGGCACAAACTGTCCACCTGTACTTACCGATTTTTTCCGCTATAGCTGTCATGGTTATGATTTGATGGATTGAATAATAGCCAGTACTTTTTCCGTGTCCTTGGTGATCTGCGCATAATCCTTCGCCTCAAGTAACTGTTTGGTGATGAGTTTACTACCCATACCCACGGCACAGACACCCGCTTTGAACCATGCGGAAATATTGTCCTTGTCCAGCTCTACCCCGCCGGTAGGCATGAACGAGAGGCCGGGGAAGAGTTCTTTAATGGCCGACATGAAACCCGGCCCCAGGATATTACCGGGAAAGAGTTTGATCATGCTGGCACCCAGGGTTTCGGCACGGATGATCTCGGTAGGTGTCATGCAGCCGGGTACCCAGAGCATGTTGTTCTTATCGGCCACAGCGGCCACTGATTCGATCAGGCCGGGGCAAATGATGTAGTCCGTACCTGCGTCGATGAAGGTCTGGGCCATTTCACCGTTCTTGATGGTGCCGATACCGAGGTACATGCCTTTCAGTTCTGAATCGCACACTTTACGCATTTCTTTGAAATTCTGGAGTGCCGCTTCTCCGCGGTTGGTATATTCCACAGCCCGGATACCTGCGCTGTATAAGGCTTTCAGCACTTCAATGCTTACGGACACATCTTTATAAAAATAGAGGGGAAGGATCCCTTGCTGCGGGATCAGCGACAGAATCGTCTCTTTCTTTTCCATATGGCAGATTTTCTTGTAGCAATGTTATCTGAAAAGACCAAAACACCCGCATTTTCTTACGCAAACGTTTGCGTATTTTTCTGGCAGAAAACAGGACCGATTTCTTTTCTCCCCACCGATTATTAAGCAACTTCGCAGGAAGGGCTTGTACACCATTCCCTGCCATTTAATAAACCCATCCTATTTAAAAAATACGATCGACCATGTCAAAAAAAGTAGTCACCCTCGGAGAGATCATGATGCGCCTCTCCACTCCCGGATTTGAACGGTTTGTTCAGAGCGACAGCTTTGATGTTACCTATGGCGGTGGTGAAGCCAATGTGGCCGTAGCGCTTTCCAACTATGGACTGGAAGGTGTGTTTGTGACCAAGGTTCCGGACAACGCGCTGGGACAGGCTGCCATCAACCATATCCGCCGTTATGGCGTAGATACGCAGTTCATTGCCCGCGGCGGAAAAAGGCTGGGCATCTATTTCCTGGAAACGGGTGCTTCCATGCGTGCTTCGCAGGTAATTTACGATCGTGCCGGTGCCTCTATCGCCGATGTGGAGATCAGTGAATTCGATTTTGACAAGATCCTGGAAGGCGCCAGCTGGTTCCATACCACCGGTATCACACCCGCACTGAGCGATAAGGCCGCAGCCCTGACCGAAGCCGCACTGAAAGCTGCAAAAGCCAAAGGCATTACCACCAGTATCGATCTGAACTACCGCAAGAAACTCTGGAGCAAGGAAAAAGCAAGAGAAGTGATGACCCGCCTTTGCCAATATGTGGATGTCTGTATCGGTAACGAAGAAGATGCGGATACCACCCTCGGCTTCAAGGCCGAAGGTACCGATGTGACCAAGGGTGAACTGAATCTGGACGGTTATAAAAGCGTGTTCAAACAAATGAAGGACAAGTTCGGATTCAAATACATCGCTTCTACTTTACGCGAGAGCCATAGCGCATCAGACAATGGCTGGAGTGCACTGGTATATGATGGTACCGAATTCTATCACACCCGTCAGTATGAGGTGCGCATTGTAGACCGCGTGGGTAGTGGCGATTCGTTTGCCAGCGGTTTCATCTACGGACTGGTCAGCGGCATGCCCATGCCCGAAGCCGCTGAGTTCGGTGTAGCTGCTTCTGCCATCAAACACACCATACCGGGCGACCTGAACCATGCCACGCTGAATGAAGTGAAAGAATTGATGAAGGGTGACGGATCAGGACGTGTGCAAAGGTAAATTTGCCAATATGCCAATTTGAAAATTTGATAATCAGAAGTATGATCTTAGATAGTGTAAAGAATTCGGACAGGTATGCAGGGCTGAATCCTTTGTTCGCAAAGGCTTTTGCCTATATCCATTCTGTAGACCTGGCTTCGCTGGAAGTGGGGAAATTCGATATTGACGGGGAGAACCTACGCGGGATCGTGTCAGACAAAAACGGGGTTCTGGCAGAAGAGTCGACCGCTAAGTTCGAGTGCCACAACGCGCATATCGATATCCAGGTTTGCATCCGCGGTAATGAGACCATCGGCTGGAAACCGCGCAATACCTGCGTTTCGCCCAGAGGCGAATACAATGCAGAAAAAGATGTGCTGTTCTATAACGACGCACCAGATATGTTCTTCGGCATGACGGATAACCAGTTCTGCATCTTTTACCCGGAGGACGTACATGCACCCATGATCGGTGAGGGAATGATCAAGAAACTGGTGATCAAAGTGAAGATCTGATCAACCTGTTCCTGTTCCTGCAATACAAAGAAGCCGCACCCTGAAAAGAGGCGGCTTCTTTTATTGCAGAACTATCTACTTATTTGATCTCAGCAATGGCAACCGGGTCCATATCAGTGAACGTATAGTTCTCACCTGCCATGGCCCAGATAAAACCATAATTGGTGGTGCCAGGGCCACAATGGATTGACCAGGGTGGTGAGATCACGGCATCGTGATTGGCCATTACAATATGCCGGGTTTCGGTGGGCTCACCCATTAAATGGAACACCCGTTGTTGTTCCGGTACATCAAAGTAAAAATATACTTCCATCCTGCGGGTATGCGTATGTGGCGGAACAGAGTTCCAGACACTTCCTTCGCGTAATACGGTAAGCCCCATTACCAGCTGGCAGCTTTGAATGCCATCCTGGTGAATGTATTTATAAATGGTTCGTTCATTGGCCGTGGCCTTCTCGCCCATATTCACCGGCGAAGCTTCTTCTTTGGTCATTTTCCGGTTAGGATAGGTTTGGTGCGCCGTAGCAGACATCAGGAAAAAATGAGCGGGCTCTGCCGCTGAGCTGCTGGCAAAGAAAACCTCTTTGGTTCCTTTGCCCAGATATACCGTATCCAGTTTGTTCAGTTCAAACACAACGCCATCGGCAGTCACGGTTCCCGCCGCACCCACATTGATGATGCCCATTTCCCTCCGCTCTAAAAAATAAGCCGCACGTAATTCCGGCTCATTATGCAGTTGCACGGTATGTTGCACCGGTTTTACCCCGCCGATGATCACACGGTCATAGTGAGAGTATACCAGTGTGAGCTCATCAATCTTCATCAACTCCGTAACTAAGAAATTAGCACGCAGCTCTGCCGTAGTCATTCCCCTTACTTCTTTGGGACTTGATTGAAACCTGATTTCCATATGGTCGATTTATTAGCGAATTAAGGATGCAACGAAATGTTGTTCAACTATTCAGTTTTCTGAAGTGTCAACGGCCCATCCATCCTCCGTCAACAACTAAAATGGTTCCATTCACATAACCGGAAGCTGCTGAAGCAAGGAACACGACCGGGCCTTTAAAATCCGCCGGTTCGCCCCAACGGGCTGCGGGTATACGGGAGAGGATGGAAGCACTTCTTTCCGGATCATTACGCAGGGCTTCTGTGTTATCGGTGGCTATGTATCCGGGTGCTATGCCATTGACCGTAACACCTTTGGATGCCCACTCGTTGGCCAGGGCTTTTACCAGGCTGCTTAAAGCACCTTTGCTGGCCGCATAACCCGGAACATTGATCCCTCCCTGGAAACTCAGCAGGGAACAGGTGAAAATGATCTTACCGCTTCCCCTTTCGATCATCTTCTTACCGATCTCTCGTGCCAGGATAAATGGTGCATCCAGGTTTAAAGCCAATACATCATCCCAGTATTCATCAGGATGTTCTGCAGCGGGCTTACGTAAAATGGTACCGGCATTGTTAACCAGGATATCGATCACGGGATTATCATGTTGCACCTGGCGGATAAAAGCATACAGCGCCTCCCTGTCAGACAGGTTGGCCGCATAGGCTTTGAATGATCTGCCCAAAGCAGTTACTTCCTGCTCGATCTCACTGCCGGAAAGCTGCATCGATCCGCTTACACCAATGATATCGGCACCGGCTTCCGCCAAACCAAGGGCCATGGCTTTACCGATTCCCTTGTTGCAGCCTGTTACCAGCGCCACTTTACCTGTAAGGTCAAATAATGAAACTGCCATATCATCGATTTTTCAAACCGGCCCGATTACCAGGTACGTTTACAAAGTTTGTCATTTCCAAAGCAAGTTGCACAATAAGTTACGAAAACGTTTACATAGCGGAATTACCTGCCACCAGGCAGTACCGGCTGTCCCAAAACAGGTGTGGCGAAGGGTTACTTAGAGACTTACTCCTCTTTTCCATGGGATAAAATCATCCTGGTTCAGCAGCACCGCTTTGGGTATCACTTCTCCGCTGGCAGCTTTGATGCAGTATTCCAGTATCTCTTCTCCCATCTGCCGGATCGTTTTCTCACCCTCAATGATTCCACCGGTATTGATATCGATGATGTCCGACATTCTTGTTGCCAGTGCAGAATTAGTGGCCACTTTGATGGTGGGACAAACCGGGTTGCCCGTTGGTGTACCCAATCCTGTGGTGAACAGGATCAGTGTGGCGCCGCTGGCGGCTTTACCTGTGGTGGCTTCCACATCGTTACCGGGTGTACAAACCAGGCTGAGCCCAGGTTTGGTGGCCGGCTCCGTATAATCCAACACATCTACTACAGGAGATTCGCCCCCTTTTTTAGCAGCACCATTGCTTTTAATGGCATCGGTGATCAATCCGTCCTTGATATTACCAGGAGAAGGATTCATATCGAATCCGGAGCCCGCTTTTTCAGCAGCTTCGCTGTAGGTCTGCATCAGGTGTATGAATTTCTTAGCCGTAGCTTCGTCCTTTGTCCTGTCGATCAGCTGCTGCTCGGCACCACAGAGTTCAGGGAATTCCGCCAACAATATTTTTCCGCCCAGTGCCACCAGCAGGTCTGAACAATAACCCACAGCAGGATTCGCCGAAATGCCGCTAAAGCCGTCACTGCCACCACATTTTACGCCAATACATAATTTATCGAGAGAGGCAGGTTTACGTTCCAGCTGGTTGATCTCTATCAGTCCTGAAAAAGTTTTACGGATGGCTTCGGTGATCAGCTGCTCCTCGCTTTGCGACTGTTGCTGTTCGAATACGTAAAGCGGTTTGTCAAAGCCGGGATTGCGTTTCTTAATATCCTGCAGTAGCTCCTGCGTTTGCAGGTGCTGGCAGCCCAGGCTTAGAATCGTTACGCCGGCTACGTTGGGGTGATCGGCATAGGCAGCCAACAACCTGCTGAGCGTGGCCGCATCCTGCCTTGTACCGCCGCAGCCCCCCTGGTGATTCAGGAACTTGATGCCATCCACGTTTTTGAACACCCGCTGCGTTTTGACCATGGACCCGCGTATGGTAAGATCAGCATTGGGAATATCTGCACCGTTCTTATATAACTCTACCAGTAATTGTGTCTTCTGTTTGTACTTATCGGTGACCGCGTAACCCAGTTGCGTATGAAGCGCTTCCCTGATCACATCCAGGTTGCGGTTCTCACAGAATACCGTGGGAATGAACAACCAATAATTGGCCGTACCCACCCTCCCATCAGAACGATGATAGCCCAGAAAGGTACGGTTGGCGAAACGGGATACATCCGGTGCTTTCCAGGTGTACTGACTTGGCCTGTATGCATAAGGCTCAGCAGCATGTTTGGTATTGTCGGTGCTCATCCTGCTTCCCCTGACCACAGCGGTCTGCGCCTTACCCACCAACACACCATACATGATAATGCTATCACCGGCCTGCAGGTCCTGCATGAAGAATTTGTGTTTGGCAGCGATATCTTCCGTCAACGTATAACGTTCTCCATTGAACAACAGTTCCTCACCTTTGCGGAGGTCAGTTAAAGCCACCAGTACATTATCGTTCGGATTGACCTGTAGTATGCGTTGTCTCTGACTCATGCCAATGATTTTTTTGCTAAGATAGAACGAACTGTTTCTTCCGGCCCCTTCGCCAGCAATAAACTCAGTGTATCATACACAGCTTCTGTAAAACCAGGATAGATTGTAAGGTCAGCCCCGAATATGTCCACATTATGGAAACTGCTTTGCACCATTTGCAACAAATCCTGCATTTGCCATTGGCCCGCCATCAATGAAGCCTTATCATCATTGATCCGATACACTTGTCCATTGGTTTTACCCCAGTAAACATCCTTCTTCACTTCTTGAACCCTCATGAACAACAGGAAACCTGCAAAACCTGCAGCGATACACTGAGGTATATTCCCTTTCTGAGCATACTGTTTTTGCAGCAGGGGAACAACCCGCATCTGCATTTTGGAACTGTATTGTGCAGTAATGTTGAGCCAGAGATGTTCAATATGCGGATTACGGAAACGATCCAGCACCTGTGTACCAAATGCAATGGCTTCCTCTTTTGAAATATGATCGCTTACTACCAATGGTACGATCTCGTCAAACACCAACCGGCTGATAAAAGATTCGAACAGTCTATCCTGCATGGCAGCTTTCACTGTGGCAAATCCCCATATATGTGCCAGTCCGCAGGTAAGGGTATGCGTAGCATTCAGCAAGCGCAATTTCAATTCCCTGAATTTATGGATGTCGTCTGCGATCACTACGCCTTCATTGCAGGCAGCGAAAGAAAGCAGCGAACGGGTGGCCGGCCTGGTCGTTTCAATGGCCCATAAACAGTATGGCTCCGACATGATCATCAATTCGTCATGATAACCCAGTTGTTGCTCTATTGCGGCCTGTTCTGTTACCGGCAGTTTACCGGGCACAATACGATCGACCAGTGAATTACAGAAATCATTGGCGTTTGTCAGCCAGCTTATAAAGGTTTCGGAAAGACCCTTCCTCATGGCAAGACGGGTAACAATATCCTTCAACCGGTTCCCGTTATCAACGATCAGTTCTGTGGGAATAATGACTATGCCCGCTTCTTCAGCTCCGTTAAATTTTCGAAACCGCTCTTCCAGGAAAGCCAATAGCCTGCCAGGGAACGAGACCGGTACAGGAGCATGGACATCTGATTCTTCCCATACGATGCCTACTTCGGTGGTATTGGAAATGACCAGTTGCAGCGATGGATTGGTGGCGGCCGTAAGGATCTGGTCCCAGTCATCTGCGGCTGATAATACACGGCTGATGGATGCATTCACAAACACATGCTCCTCTTGTTTTCCATTCACCAGGCCGCGTTCAAGCAGGGTGTACATACCATCCTGCCTGGTAAAATTATCCGTGCCATCCGTGTTGGTGGATTTTACTACCAGTATCCTTCCGTTGAACAGCTTCTGTTTGTTGGCCACATCGATAAAATGGTCGGGCAAACCCCGCAACAATACCCCTGTACCGAACTGCAATACCTTCTCGGGCAGGCTGAACACATCAACCGGGGGAACTGAGATGGCCCCGGAAGGTATTTGTGAAAGTATTTGTTTTGATAATGTCGTCATCCGTCTCTTGCAATTACTTCGAATGTTTTTAACCAATCCGGATACACTGTTTTCAGAAATTTCGCGGGTCATACAGCCTTACTGATCCAGCGGACAGAAAATATGCAACCGTGCAGAATTTTGATCATAAGATCCGCTCTACATGATGATGCATCTTTGGATCGACAGGCAACCCCCTAATTGGCTAATTTAACTGCCTGCCTGGCCAATAATTTCCATTCACCTTTTTCTTTGACCCAGACCAATAATACTTTCAGTTTAATATTGGCAGGTTTACCACCATCGTTGGTATCGGCATGTAATGTGTGACGAACGATAGCGTTTTTGTTCACCACAGAAATGGTCTGCTCGGAAAGCTCGATCTTAACAAAATCCGATTTCCCGGAAACAATATTCTCAACAAACGAGGTCCTGCTCTCTGCCTTTCCTCCAGAATGTCCGTAACTGAGGCTATCTGCGGTCAGACTTTCCAGAACGGCCCTGTCTTTACTGATCATTGTCAGGCGGAGTTTTTCAACGGCATCTGCTACTGCTTTTTGATCTTTCGACTGCGCAATGGATGCAAAAGAAAACAGGGTCAGGACCCCTAAAAGACATAAGTATCTCATACTGTTTTTTTAGTGTACTAAAAATAAACCATTCAAGCCGGCCTCCCCCGGGTAAAGTACGCAAACGTTATCGTTCGTTGCCATGCTCAGCATTCTCTATGCAGTTCGATCCTGAAGCAGTGCCCTATCCACAAAACCTCATCACTAATAGGACAATGCGGACAGCGAACCCAACTTTTTTTCTACGCAATCGTTCCCGGTAACGTTATCAGCTAAACTATTTTGGCTGAAAGCCTTAACAGCCGGGTATTTTACTAACGGTTTTGCCTATTTTTAGTCGTACCTAACTAACCGCTTGCCATGTCGTTATCGAAACCACGCCTGAGCTTCATGCAGATCATCAACATGAACGTTGGATTTTTCGGGATCCAGTACAGTTTTGGCCTGCAACAAAGCGCCGTAAACCCCATTTATGACTTCCTGGGCGCCAAACCTGATGAAATTCCCCTGCTGAACCTGGCCGGACCGATGACGGGCCTCCTGATCCAACCCATCATTGGCGCGCTGAGTGATAAGACCTGGCACCCACGCTGGGGACGCCGTAAACCCTATTTCTTTATCGGGGCCTTGTTCTGCAGCCTTTGCCTGTTCCTCTACCCCTTCAGCAGCACGCTCTGGATGGCGGCCGGCTTATTATGGGTGCTGGATGCCGCCAATAATACAGCCATGGAACCTTACCGCGCCTTTATTGCAGACAAATTGCCCGCTTCACAGATGCCTACCGGTTTTCTGACACAAAGTTTTTTTACAGGCCTGGGAATTACGCTGGCCAACGTATCGCTCTTTGCTTTTCAACAGGTAGGGTTCCTGAAACAGACGCATGGACAGATCCCGTACTGGGTATTCGGGTCTTTTTTCCTGGGTTCCCTGTGTTCCATCAGTTCCGTATTGTGGTCGATCTCCAAAACACCGGAGATCCCTCCCACGGCCGAGGAACTGGCAGCTTTGAAAGCCAACAAAAGAACCGTATTCGAACCCTTTCTCGAAATCGCCCATGCCATCAAGGATATGCCCAAAGTCATGTGGCAGCTGGCACTGGTGTACCTGTTCCAGTGGTACGCATTGTTCTGCTACTGGCAAAATGCATCGAAAAGCATTGCCCAGTCTGTCTGGAAAACATCTCCTTCACAGGATCCCAAATTGTATGAGGAAGCAGTGGGATGGGCAGGATTGGTCAATGGCTGGTACAACGTGGTCACGTTCCTGTCTGCTTTCGGACTGGTGATGCTGGCCAAAAAGTACAGCGCCAAAGCCGTACACATCAGCTGTTTGCTGATGGCCGGTGTAGGATTGCTCATCTTCCCGCATATCGAAAACAAATACGCTTTGTTTGCACCCATGACCGGTTTTGGTATCGCCTGGGCCAGTATGATGGGCGTACCCTACCTGATGGTGGTGAACAATATTCCCAAAGAAAGATACGGAGTGTATATGGGCATCATCAACATGATGATCGTGATACCCATGATCCTGCAGACCACGACCTTTGGTTTTGTTCTGGAACATTTTTTGAGCAATGATCCGGGTAAAGCCATCAGTTTCGGTGGTGTTTTATTACTGATCGCCTGTGCTGCCACCTTCCTCATCAAAACAACCAAACTGGCCGATGAAGACGTGGTTTTGCAGGGAGGTGGACATTAGAATGATGAATATTGAACCTGCCTGACGGCAGACAGGCAAGGAATGATGAATGATACATTTATTTTTTATACTGAAGTCTGACATATGAAAATTCTCTGTATCGGTGAGGCCCTGATCGATATGATCTGTACGGATAAAGGCAGCTCATTGGCTGAAGGCAACCATTTTTTAAAAAAGACAGGTGGGGCCCCCACCAATGTGGCTGCAGCCATTTCGGCACTGGGTGGTTCTGTGGAACTGGCGGCCAAGGTTGGCAATGACCCTTTCGGTAAACAGCTGATCCAGGTAATGCAGGAGTTTGGTGTATCCACCCGCTGGATGCTGGTCGATGACACTCATTTTACCACCTTCGCATTTGTATCACTGATGGAAGATGGGGAAAGGGATTTTGTATTCAATCGCGGGGCCGATGGACAGCTGAGCCGCGAAGAGGTGGACGAGATCCCGCTGAACGATGTATCGATCATTCATTTTGGCTCGGCCACCGGTTTCCTGCCCGGTCCGTTACAGGCCGCCTACCAGAGCCTGCTGCAGAAGGCATTGCAGAAAAACATCTTTATCAGTTTTGATCCCAATTACCGTCACCTCTTGTTTCCCAACAATACCCGGAGTTTTATCGATCAATCGTGGAATTTTCTGAAAGCCTGTCATTTCTTCAAGCTGAGCGATGAGGAAGCCATGCTGATCACGGGCGCTGCCAGCGTAGAAGATGCCGCCGCCTTACTGCTGGAAAAAACAAACGCAGTATTCACCATTACACTGGGTAAAGAAGGGACCCTGTTCGGGTTTCAAGGCAGAACCAGCATCATTCCCAGTATCCCCATCAAACCCGTGGATACCACCGGGGCGGGCGATGCGTTCGTAGGAGCCGTGTTGTACCAGTTATGTAACAGATCGCTTGATGCGATCAAAGCCCTTACCGCTGATGACTGGGGCCAGATCATCGCCAACGGCAATAAGGCCGGAGCCCGCACCTGCGAATACATGGGCGCCATGGAAGCATTCAAACATTTGAACAACCAGATCTTTCAATAAAAAAATTCAGTGTGTATCAATATTCCCTGCATAACAGAATCAACCAGGCCTGCGAAAAGAACAAACTGGCCACAGGCGATAAGGATCAGTTGTTTTATGCAAGACTGATAGCCAATACGGCTGCCATACACAGCCTGTATTCGGAACTGTATGGCCATCATCCCAACGGAGAGGCGGGATTTGAGGAACTGGTACAGACACTCATACAGGCACACCGCCAGAGAACCCCCATACTGCAGCAGAAAGACCATACAAAAGAAAAAAAAGGTAACTGGTTCCTGAGCAACGAGATCAACGGTATGAGTTTATACGTTGACCGCTTCTGCGGTAAACTGGCCGACCTGCCAGCCAGGCTGCCTTATCTGAAAGATCTTGGGATAAACTTCCTGCACCTGATGCCTGTATTCCAAAGCCCGGAAGGAGAAAGCGATGGCGGTTATGCAGTTTCAGATTTCAGGAAAGTGGACGAACGTTTTGGCACACTGGATGACCTGCAGAAACTGCAACTGAGAATGCAGCAGGAAGAGATGTACCTGATGATCGATATCGTGCTGAACCATACCTCGCACCATCATGAGTGGGCGCAAAAGGCCAAAGCCGGCGATCCTGTTTACCAGGATTATTTTTACATGTACGATGACCGTACCCTGCCCGACCAGTTCGACAGCACCATGCCCGAGATCTTTCCCGAAAGCTCTCCAGGCAGTTTCACCTATGTAAAAGAATGCAATAAATGGGTGATGACGGTATTCCATCATTACCAGTGGGACCTGAACTATACCAATCCCGCGGTATTCAATGCCATGTTGGATACTGTTCTGTTTTATGCCAACCTGGGTGTGGACATACTGCGTATCGACGCACCGGCATTCATCTGGAAACAACTGGGCACTACCTGTCAGAACTTACCACAGGCACATATGCTGTTACGGCTTATCAGGCAGTGTGTACAGGTAGCCGCACCTGGTATGGCTTTGCTGGGCGAAGCGATCGTAGCACCCAAAGAGATCATGAAATATTTCGGCACCGGTCTCTACTATGGTAAAGAATGTGATGTGGCTTACAATGCCACGCAAATGGCCCTGCAATGGGATGCACTGGCAACAGGAGACACACGTGTCATGCTGGCTGCACAGCACGACCTCTTACAGAAACCCTATGGCTGCACCTGGCTCACTTACACACGTTGTCATGATGATATTGGATTGGGCTATGAGGACGCTTCCATAGTGGCAGCCGGCTTCAATGCCTATGGGCATCGTAAATATTTAAAGGATTATTATTCCGGCACACATCCGGGTTCTCCTGCAAGCGGGGCTTTGTTCTCGGTAAACCCTAAAACACAGGATGCACGTATCAGCGGTTCACTGGCGTCCCTCTGCGGACTGGAAAGAGCCATGGAAGCTTACGATGAGAATGAGATCGAAATGTCTGTGCGCAAGATCTTACTGATGCAGGCCCAAACCTTTTTCATGGGTGGCATACCGATGCTTTTCTATGGAGATGAGGTCGGATACACCAACGACTACAGTTATCTGAATGATGCCGGCAAAAGCTACGATAACCGCTGGATGCACCGGCCCGTTATCAACTGGCAAAAAAATGCCAGGGCCAAAGAAAGCGGTACCCTGGAACATAAGATCTTCAGCGCCACCCAACGCCTGCTGCAGATACGGAAAAGTTTACCGGTACTGGCTGACATAAAGAACCTGACCTGGTTAACCCCGCACAATATCCATGTAGCCGGTTTCCTCAGGCAAGATCATGAGAAAAGATTGTACTGCCTTTTCAATTACTCTTCCCGGGCTTCCTATCTTACCTGGTACGCGTTCAAAGAACAGGGCAATAACCCTGCACGCCTTTATGATCATTGGAACGATAAAAAACTGACCGTAGGCTCCGATTATGAATACCTGGTGATAGAACCCTATAACTTCTGTATCCTGGAAGTGATCGGGTAAAACCCCGATGATGGAATAGCTACTGTTTCAGCAAACAATGTCCGGCGGATACGCATGCAGAGATGGCCCTTTACAGATACGGTGCGGAAAAGCCGAGCTGTTTCATCCCCCTTTTGATCTCAGGGCAACCTGTCAGTAAATTCCATACCAGCTGGCTCCGGTAATTCTCGATCATGATGATCTGCGGACCCTGGTCGATGGCCAGAAAGGAATCGGCATACCATAGGTTTTGCAGGCTGAAAGCATCTGTAAACCCATAGTTGCGAAACAGTTTATCTCCCAGCGTATAATAAAAGAATTTCAGGGCACGCATACTTTCCTCCGGCGTATAGGGGAATGAAGACAAGGCCGCCGTAGGCGAGATCACGCCAATATCATTATTGGGATGGCTGGCCGCATACCCATTCGGAATATCGCTCGCTGTCAGGCCCCAGCAGGCATTGCTGTAACCGTAATAAGTTTTGGGATTACTAACGCAATAAGTGTAGTTGATTTTGGTATGGTTCACTACCTGCGTCTGGTAATTGGCATAGGCATCACTCAAGCCGTTAGGATTGATCCCCAGGAACGAATAGTGCGCCAGGAACAGCGGTCCGCCGGTAGCAGGCCCCAGGGGTAAGGGATAATTCCAGTAGCTGGCTCCATTGATCATGGCGCCACTACGTGTAAAACCAGTATGATATACGGCCGCCGGAATGGAATCCGTATTGGCAGAAGCTGCCAGTATATAAGTGATCAATGCCTCGTTCCAACCCTGGATCTTCAGGTTCATCTCCCAGTTGTATTTGGGGCTCCAGTGCCAGTACAATACGTTCTGCCCGCCCTGCCTGAACCAGTTCCACTCCACTGCGTTCCACAGTGTGTTGATGTCTGCTCTGAGTGCCGTTTCAGCTGCATCGGCCCCATCAAAATATTGCCTGGCAGTAAGCAGGCCAGCCATTAAAAAGGAGGTTTCTACAAGATCGGCCCCGTCATCTTTCTGACTGAATGGGATCACGGTACCATCCGTGCCATTGAGCCAGTGCGGAAATACTCCATGAAATTTCTGTGCCTTATTTTTCAAGAAGGCCACGATGGTCTGCATCCTGGCAAGGCCCTGTGCACGGGTAATAAAACTCCTGTTTACCGCCACGGGGATGGACATGATACCAAAACCAGAGCCACCTGTTGTAACCGTTTCTGTGTTACCGTTGGATCGTTCCCTTGCCAGCCCGCTCACGGGATGTCCGTAATCCCAGAAATAGGCGAAACTCCGTTTCTGCACCAGATCCAGCAATTCGTTGTCACTGATCCGGGGGAACTTATCGGCAGAATCGATCTGCGTGATCAGAGGAGTATTCAGTGTTGCGGAAAGTTTTGCTTTCTGGGTCGACAACAAACCGGTGTTTGCATTGATGAAATAACGGGTGAGTCCTTTCAGTGGAGCGGCCGGTGTTATTACCAGGGTACTGTCACTCCGCTCATAACTCATATTGGCAGCAACCACGGCTCCTGTGTTCTCAGTGACCGAAACCGAAGCAGCAACCGTAGTCCTGTCAACCGGCGCCGTAAACTGTAGCCTGATCACCACCCCCGAACGGACGCCATAATTGATCGTTGTGCCGGAAGCGGTCATATTATCGAGCTGTACCTTGTCAATACTGAAACTGGGCGGTGTTACAACCGGGGGTTGCGAATTTCCCGATGAGGATTGTTTACTGCAGGCAAAGAGCAGGCAGCTGGCCAATAAACTAAGAAATAAAAGTGGTCTGTTACACTGAATCATAAGAGAAAGATATACCAAGCCAGGATTCTTTTCAAAAGCTTGTTTAAAATAACTATTTGCTGTTCCCAGTTCCGGTCTGCCAAAGGAACCAGTTGCTATATAGATCCGCCCACCACCAAATCGGATGTCACAAATACCTCTTCAACAGTTTCCGTACCCTGTAACCTGTTGAGCATCTGCTCAAAGGCTTTTTTGCCCAGCTTATACCCGCTGGTTTCCACATGCGTAATTTTAGGATCGTACACGGTTGGCAGTAAGCCATTACTGATGCTGATCACCGCAATGTCTTCCGGCACCCGCAACTTAGAGGCATGGATAGCGGACATCACCCCCATCAATATCAGGTCGCCCATGCAAAAAATGGCGTCGGGCCTATCCGCATTATTCAAGGCTGCCAGTGTTTCTTCCTGGGCAGGCAACGATTGTTCGGGAAATCCATAAGTGATCTTTGTATCCGGAGCCTGGCTGGCAAAGGTTTCCTTGAACGCATCCAGCCTTTTCCGAGTGATACTCAGATGCGGATGACCGAACAATGCAAGTACGTTTTTCTTCTTCCTGCCAATAATGGTCTCTGCAGCAACCCTGGCGGTGGCCTCATCTTCAAAACATACCTTATTGCATACATCTTTCACAGGTACCCGGTCAAAGAACACCAGCGGGATCTGCAGTTCGTTGAATTTCTGAAACGGTGTGATATTTTCGGTGGCAACTGAAATAGAAGCGAAGAGGCCTGCCACCCTGTTCTTTCGGAACAGGTTCAGGTTATTTTTCTCGAGAGTGAGGTCATCCCTCGACTGCATGATCAATACCGAATAGTCATGCGCCCGCGCCTCTTCTTCTACAGCTGCGATAAAGGAGTCATAAAAAAAATTGTTGATCGTAGGCACCAGAATGCCCAGCACATTGTTATGCCTGGTTCGCAACTGAACAGCCAGGCTGTTAGGTTCATATTCCATGGCAGTAGCCAGTGCCCGAACGCGTTCTTTGGTCTTCTCAGCAATATCCGGGTGGTCTTTCAACGCACGCGACACTGTTGAGATACTCAATCCCAGCGTTTCCGATAATAGCTTCAGTGTACTTGGCTGTATCATTAACAGATCTCTAACTTATTCAGGGTTATAGTAACACATGGCGAGCGCTAAAACATTTAATTGTACTTCTGAATTGCCACTTCCAATCATCATGGAAAGATACTGCTTAGAAGAATAGCACTCGTATTTCTTACAAACGTATCGTCAGGGTAGTACTGATATTTCTTCCTTCCGACGGCCAGATACCCGGCCCTGGATAAAACATAGGCCGTTTAGTAAAATACTGCAGATTAGCCAGGTTACTGATCGTCATTTTCAGTCCCAGCGAAGCAGAGAACCGGAGGCCAGTTGCAAGGTCCCAGATTGCATAAGCAGGCACCAACCCTACCGCGCCTGTGGCTGTAGGCGGCTGTACCGTATTCAATGCATCGGCATAGGTTGACGAGGTGTAACTGTACAATACAGATATGCTGAGTTTTCGATAGTTCAGAGTAGCACCATTCCTGCTGGTCAACGCTGGCGCACTTTCTACTTTGTTACCGGATATGTCTACATTATTGTTCCCCGACTTAACTGTGGCTTCCGTATAACGAGCCTGTAAAAAAGAAGTAGAGGTGAACACAGTGATATTCATCCTGTTCCCTGTTAACCAGTTTCCCTGGATAAAGATCTCGGCTCCTTTACTGGTTGAGTTACCGATATTGGTACGATAAAGATATAATGTTCCCGTATTATCGGTCTCAGCCAAAGTACCAAACCGGTTCTTATCTCGCAGCAGAAATGCTGTTACGTCCCATTTCAGGAAACGCCAGCTGCCCCTTACGCCGATCTCTGCATTATAACCCGAAGCATCCCGGATATTGGGATCTACTTTATCATATAAAGATGCCGGCACCAGGTCTTTAAAGATCATGGGCCTGTATGCCTGCGACCAGCCACCATAAAACTGGAGGTTCTCGGAGGATTTGTAAGCTATAGCAGCGGCATACAAAGGAAAATGATGGCTGATATTAACCGGTATCTTATTATCGGGATAATAACTTATGGCACCACTCAGATCTGTCTGACCGCTTTCAACCCTGGTCCCGAATGTAACGGCCAGTTTATCCGACACCTGCCATTTATTCTCTGCAAATACGGCTATATTTTTTGTTCTGAAGTGCAGATCTCTGCCCCATCCGGATGTTACACGCGTAAGATCATAATCACTGCCTGTAGTTCCCTGGCCCATCTGTGCCCTGTGCAGATCGTTGTTCATATATTGAATACCAGCAACAATTATACTGGTCTGTTTACCTGTATGGTATTCATGTCGCATTCGCAACTCTGTGGTGTAACTATTGAAATGATCAATGTCTACCTGGCGTGGATTGTACTGCAGCGTGTTGGCATTGATCGTGTCATTTACATTAGTAGGCTTATCAAACATTACACTATTACGTTCTCCCAACACAGCCGAAACACCCAATTTTAATTGGGTTTGATCTGTCAGTCGCCAATCCACCGTTATAGAAGGCACATGAATATTGGGATTAAAATAATTTCTTGCGCGGGTAGCCTGTGTAGGGTCTTCAGAAAACTGTTTGTCTGTCAAAGCCCCCGGTATACGGTATAGATAACCGGATCTTGCCCACTCCAGTCTCACAGAAAGATTATGCCAGGGTTCATAAGTGATCATCACTGCTTCAGATCCGGCATTGGTTTGTTCATTCTTCCGGTAGCCCTGCCTCGATTTCCTGTTCATATACGCATAATAGCTGAATTTTCCTGTACGCCCGCCAATGGCCAGATATTGATTCAGTAATTGGTAGGATCCTACCGTGCTGATACTTTCTACTCCAATAGGCCGTGAAGAATCTCCCCGTTTGCTGATATAGTTCAACATACCCCCAAATTGTGCCCCGTACTGCAGGGACCCCGTACCACGCACCAGCTCAATTCTTTCAATACTCTCCAGCGGCATATTAAAATGGCTGGCAGGATATCCATACATATCTGAATTGGTAATCACCCCGTCTTTCCGGATATTGAACTCCCATCCCCTGTGGGGATCAAGTCCACGTACGGCAATATTTACCTGGTTGCCTGCACCATCCATATCATATACAAACACGCCCGGTACTTTGGCAAATACCTGCCTGCCTATTTTATTAGCCATATCTGCATCTGTATGCAACAGGTTTAATTGCTCCGTTTTCTTACCTGCATAAAGATAGGTTCCCTGTACATCGGGCAGGTATGTTCTCTGTGAAGAAGATATAAAGGTATTTACCACAACACTATCCAACACTTTAACCCGTATCGAATCAGCTATTGTTTTGTTTTGTGCAGTCAGGCCGCTGGCATTTAACAAGAATGCCATCAGTAAAAATATCGTTCTCATTACTTTTTTTTTAAAGACCCCCGGTAGACACCAGGGGCGTTCCTAACAATAAACTGCCATTTATTGTTTCCTTTAACAATATGATTTGTGTTATTCTGCGCCATCTGTTTTGGCTCTTGCAATAGCATAAGCGCCTACTTTCTGACCTGTAGTGATCCCAACTTCACAATCGCTCCGGTAATGGATGCCCCCATACATGCGCGATAAGGATGCTTCTAACGCCATGGCCTCGTAGGCATTCGCTTTTTCTGGCACAAGATGTCCCAATATGGTTGCTGCTGCCCCACTGAAGGTAGAATGCCCGGAAATGTATGAAGGAAAATTAGGGATACCTGTCAACGTTTTAATAGCTCCGTTCAGTTGGGTGGGTCGTGCATTAAAATAATAATACTTGGTATCCCAGCAAACAATGGCTGCATCCATTAAGGTCATATTCAGCAATGCCATATTTCTTGCCCATCTTACTTCACTATAGTTTTTAGTGATAAAATCTTCCGCAGCAATAGCATCCCAATGCCCGGGTGGCGTATGCGTAGCTACCCCATCCGCCCAAAAATGTACTATACGGATACGTTCACGTGTTGGATGATCAATAAAATCTTTGATCTCAGCCGTTTCTTTTCTCATCTGGTCGCCTATGGTTGCCGGTGGCGGGCCCGGGCGTAATGCAATAGTTGTATTTGCATCAAACAGGAAAGGCGTCACTCGCCCAAATAATGGTAACATAGGTGGTCTTTTTGGCACATCCAGGCTGATCCAGGGTGTTTCTCCACGAGCGGTGGTTGTGGTTTCCAGCGCTGTCCAATCAGCCTGTGTACCTATGGCCGCGCCTGCTTTATCTGTTCTGGCACGTGCCGTAAATTTCTGGGCAACTGCTCTACCCAACGCCTCCCCTGCTTCAATATCACTACGTGTTGCTGAACCTGCGGCAATAGCCGCCAGTTCCTGCTCTTCCAGTTTTTGTTGTACAAATGCAATCTCACCGGGAAACAATAATTTCATCATCTCTGCAGTTACGCCAGCCAACACAGCCGCTTCTGATGGATAGGAAGGCAGATCTGTTTGGGGTAATTTGGCAATAATACCTGCGTCTGTTTTATACGGTGCTGCACGATTATATAGTTTCTTGTAATGCCAGGCTGCCACTAACGCATCATATTGTGCTGCGCTGATATAGGCATAAGCCCTTGCTGCATACGGTGGATTTGCAAAAGGGAACAGCGGGTATGCAAAGGGGTTGGCAGCACTTGGTGCAGGATAACTGCCATCCGCATTCTGATAGGGTGGCAGGTTGTATTTGGCAACCAGTTCGCGCATCAGTTCATTCCAGCGTAATACCCCTCCTGCACCCCAATAGGCAATCTTTTTTTCCTGCTCTCCCGAGATGTTTTTCTGTAATGCCTTGATCTCATTCAATTCAGCCACATAACCCGGTGTATTTATCGATGCAGGTGCAGCTACCGGGAACTCCGTTGGACCTGTCAACAGAACAGGTTTCCATAAACCGGCATCAATATCTGTTTGCGCAGGAGTTAAAGGCCCTGCATTACCGGTCCGGCCTGAAGTAGTTTTGTTACATGATAGCTGAGCAATGATCACCAATACTATCATAAGGGTGATATACAGTATGATTATTTTTTTCATTTGTTGGCTTTTTTCTGGTGAATGGGAGTATTGGTCTTCTTCGCTTTTTTAGTAAAATCGAGGATATAAAAGACGCCACCATTGATACTACTTGCCTGTCCTGCATTGCGGCCGGCCAGTGTAATACTTCCTCCTCCTATCAGTGATAAACCATCTACTGCATGGATATTATACTTGACATTGATACCCGCAGTGGTGGCATTCATCTGGTTGCTGGGAAAAGGCATATTATTCCGGGTAATATCAAAACCTCCCTGTGTATTGGATTGGTTCAGTATCGCTTCAGCGATCATCCGGCCGCTACGCCAACCTGTTCTCAGCTGGTAGTTTGCCATATTCGGCATGAACACTTCATTCGTAAGGTAACTTTCGGTAGTATAATATGAATCACGGTCGATCGTGATATTACTTCTGTACACATAGGTACCGGAAACCGTGACGAAGAAATTCTTCACCTGGTAATCCAGCATGGCCCGTAACGACAGGTTGGTACTGTGCAGTCCGATAGACATGGGCAGGAAATCAGGCGTATAATTTGAAACAGGAAAAGAGATACCTCCAAGACCATATACAGAAAAAAGGCCCTTACCCAGTTTGGTCTCTACCGGCATCCATTTGGCCCAAAGGGAAAGGTCCTGCATGCCTTTCATACCATGTAATGTTCCCGCCGAGGCTTTGGTGGTCACGTAAGGAAGTCCGAACAACAGGTTCAGTTTGTCAGACACGCCATAATTGCCCATTACGGCATACATATTGGCAGACACTGTACCCAGGTTATCATTGTTGCGTTTGAGAGTGCCCTCCCAATAATTGCTCCAGGCTGAGTAGTTGTACATAAGACCCGTACAGAAATTATTCTTGCTCATCATGATCGCATCCATATCTGTCTGGGCAGAAAGCCGGATACAAGAGATAACAGTAAATATTACCATCAGGCTGTATTGTTTGCAACAGCCTGTTATTGATCGTATCATAACAGAGATTTTTAGGTACACGGCATAGCTTGCCCAACTGGTTGGACAGTATACGCTGTAAAAAAGATATCCTTACTTAGAACCGCAGTGAAAAACCGATGTTCACCGCATAATCAGCAAAAGCAGCATCACCTTTGGTGTACTTACCTGTGAGGTCCGTTGTGATCTTATCGGCCATGCTTTGTGTACGGTTACGCGTGATGGCGATAGGTACAAAAGCATATACGTTGATCTTCTTGAACGCATAGGTAACGCCTGGCTCAGCGGAAATAATATAACCGGGCCTTCTGAAACCCAGGCTACCGCCAATCAGGTCGTGCACAGGCAGACACTCATTCCGAAGTCCCGCAGAGAAAGTGAAGCGGTTGACCATCACGTTCACACCTCCGCGTAACATCAGCTGATCGGGAACGCTCATGACATCGCTGCCGTTGGCCAGTGCGGTGGCCGAAGGCGTTCCGCCGCGTGCGGTTGAAGTTCCGTTCTGCTCCCTGGGATTGATGAGATAATAGAAATTGGTGTAGAGGCTGATATTGTGTGTGAGGTTGTAGTAGGCATTCAGCTCTGTGGTAATGCCGGTACCCCCATCGCCCAGCTGGATAGACTGATCTACCGGACCGGTCAGGATCGTTCCCGGAGTGGCTGTGTAAAAACGGCCTGTATACCTGTAATCGCCGGTAGGCAGTTTCAGGCCCAAGCCTACCTGTACATTACCTCTGCTGTGTTTGGCCGGGTTAAGTACCCAATAAGAAGCCCATACCCTGATATCGCCCAGGCCAAAGGAAGAAGTGGTATGCCTTTCTTTGCCGCCGTGTTCATATAAGGAGGAGCGGGTATTGGAAATGATGGGAAGATCAGCAGAAACAGACCAACGGCTGTTCAGGATGCGGGTTACCGCTACATCCATGGTATACGCGTGGTTGATCACCTGTGTGCCGGCTTCCACCCTTTGTTTCTGTTCTACATCTCCAACAAAATGTTTGTAAGAGTTGAAATAGCGGTTGTTGATATTTAAGATCCATTTTTTATCGGAAGAATCGGTACCGTGTTCCATGGAAGTGCATAAACCTCCCACACTTTTAATGGCAACACAGCCCTGGGCCTCTGCCCGCGACGAAAGTGCAAGCAATAGGGTAATTACAATGAAATATGATTTCATACAGTCTTTTTAAGCGATGAGTAATGGTTGTGAAAAAGAACCTATTTCTTTTTCATCTTCAAACGATCGGCCACCAGCTGGCCAACCTTGGCTCCTATATCGGTACTGATGATGCAGGAGTTGTGAAAATGCAAACCACCATAAAAGCGCGCCCAGTTATTCTCGAGGGCAGCATCCCGGAACGATTTGAAGGATCGGTTCTTGATACCGAATTCCAGTTCCGTAGAGTCTGTATAAGCAAAATTGTCGCCATACACACTGGTCAGTGCTTCGGCGGCAGCTGAAGAAATGGTTGAGTGCCCGCAAGTATATTCAGGGAACGCGGGGGTTTGCAGGTAAGGGCGCCAGTTGGGATCAAGGTACTTGTTGATCACCGTTTCGGGCCTTACAGTATTGTATTCGTATTTAACATACCAGCATTGAATGAAAGCATCGAACAAGGCAATACTGGTCTTGGCAAATGCATACACGGTCTCTGCGTAGTCGGATTTGGCCTGCTTGGCGGCAATTCCTATCACACTCATCCAGTGGCCGGATGGTGAGAATTTTTTACTACCGTACATCACGTGACCGGTAACATTCATTTTAAAAGGATTGTCATCCCAGAATTCAGCAATATGTTTCTGTTCATCTGTCAGACTGTCCACCGCATTTTTGATCGCCATCACTTCCTGATAATATTTACTGTTCTTGTCAGTAATATTAAAATCAGGTGGTGGAGGCGGTGCAAAAATGGAAGCACTGTCGAGTACCATGGTACGTATCTCTTGCCAGTGAGGCTCTGCAGCTGTAGCATACATGGGCGGTGTAGGCACCCATCTTCCGGGTATATCCTTCACCGTGTATTTTTCAGCACCCCTGGTCTCCAGATAATTATCCTTCTTGCTCCAGCGGATGATAGAGGCAGACACACTGTCGGCCAGCACCTGTGATGCTTTTTCTACCTTGCGGGGCAAACCTTTATCCCGGGCTAACTGTAAAATACTGTCTTTGTATGCCTTCAGACTTCCTTCCGGAAATGTTACCGATTCGCCCACTTTCATGTAAGCCAGTAAGGCAGCCAGTTCCGGATCTGCATCCTTGTCCGCAGGCGGAAGAGATACCTTATCGAAGCCTTTTAGCTGTCCTACCAGTGATTGGTATTGATCAGGGTGCGCAGATGCCATGATCTCATAAGCGGCCACGGCTGCATATACATAATTACGTGCTGCCACCATTGGCGGAAAGTTATTTCCCATGACCACGGTGTTCAACTCATGAACTGTCTGACTGAATAATTCCGGATTGTGCAGGTAGGTTTTGTACTCGTTGCTCTGACGACAGGCATACAAACACAATACTGCACAAAGACCCATAACGAGTCTTTTCATATGCTATAAATTAAAGGAAACAAAAATTAGTTACTACGGATGCTTAATGAACCAACATCAGGCTTGTGGCGGCTTGTCCAGCCGGCTGAGGTACACAGATCTCATGTCAGCAGAAACCGCCGAGTTCCAGGCCCCAGACAGATCAGAATCCCTAAACTGCCAGGAAAAGAAATCGTGATCATTGGTGAAATCCTGGATCTGGAATTTCGCCGAATGATGGTTGTGTGACGGAGCCTTCTTGGAAGAAGTATTGTTGGTTACAAAATCGTTGGCTAAACTGGCGAACTGGTCGCGTGCGTTTTTGATGCCTGTCTTCGCCATATTGGGAATACAGAGCAATTCCAGTGAATCCTGGTAAAAACGGCGTTTCACATAGGTATAGGTAACACCCTTGATCTCAATGCTACCCTCCACCCTTTCAAATTTTTCGGAGCTGCTTCCGTAAGGCAGGCTAGCCGGTACTTTGATGCGGAGCAGGTCCGCTTCATCATACAGTTCCCTGTCCAGTGCTGCCTGCAAATGACGCTCTGCCCTTTCCTCAAAATAGTTGGTAAGCAGGCGGTAACCTCCCCAGTTAAAGAGAAGTATTCCCAGTAGCAGTATGGAAGCAATACGTTTCAAGCCATGTGAAAATAACACATTATCTTTTAACCGAAAATATTTTCTTTTCCACGCCAACCCCAGTGATAGTAAGGCTTTTCCACTGTTTGGGCAGGGCTGATCTGATCTGTGTGATGCCCTGTGGAGTGATCTCCAGCCCGCCAAAACCCATTAACATGCTCTGTATCAATCCTCCAGCGCCGGTGGCGAAATAAGGATTGGTACCCCCCTTCGTCTCTGCGATCACCCGGAACGGCGGGTTCAGGTTGGGCTGGTAACCATCTTTGAAAAAATGGAGGGCCTTGTCTCCATCACCCAGCCTGGCATACAATAAGGCAAAAACGGCCTGTGTCATGGCCGGTGTACCCTCATTGGGCACACGGGTCTCATAGTATTCAAGGTCTTTCCGTATCTGTTTGGGATCTGTGATCTCTTTCAGTGGATACGACAACAGGTTCACATCCGCCTGTTTGATGCCTTCACCTTGATAGGTGGCATGTTCCTGTGTGACACCGTTCTCCATTTTCAGTATCGGAATATTGGCCGCCACATTCATCCAGTCGGGATCTGCAGCGATACCCAATAATTTTGCAGCGGAAGTGGCATGTTGCAAAACGGCTTTGGCCGAAGCATTGGTCCAGGCATTGTTGTCTACATTCTCTGCCCACTCATCTGCTGCCACCACATTTTTGATCTCGTATTTACCCGGCCCGTTACGCTCTACCCGGCTTGCCCAGAAATCGGCTG
This sequence comes from uncultured Sediminibacterium sp., assembly GCA_964460235.1. GTDB lineage: Bacteria > Bacteroidota > Bacteroidia > Chitinophagales > Chitinophagaceae > Sediminibacterium. Next base: position 72,251 of record CAYWPM010000012.1, read on the forward strand.
TCTCTTTCAGGATGGGCCAACCTCGTTCTTTCAGCCATTCCTTATCCTGGGTCACACAATAATAGTTCCAGGCCGCAATACCCACACAGGCCGTGATATGGTGTTCAAAAGGCCCGCTCAATGCCCATACCGGTGTTTCCTCCACTCCTGTAGCCGCACTTTCCCAGGGGAACATGGCGCCTTTGTATCCATGGTTGAATGCATTGCGTTTGGCTGCAGCCAAACGGTTATAGCGGTACTCTACCAGGCTCTTCGCCATTTCAGGATGCAGTACCAGGATCGACGGGTACATCCACAGCTCCGTATCCCAGAACACATGACCATTGTATCCCAGTCCGCTCAGTCCCATGGGCGACGGGCTCATATCCGTTCCCTCCCGAACAAAGGAATAGAGGTGGTACAACATGCTGTGCACATCCTGCTGCGATTGTTCATCGCCTTCGATCCTGATATCACTTTCCCATAATTTATCCCAGGCTTTGTTGTGGAAATCGATCAGCCGCTCCCTGCCTTCCAGTTTGGCAAAAATGGTCATTCGTTCGGCTTCGTTCAGCGGGTCGTCATGATGTGCGGAAGTGATGGAAGACCCGGCGATAGAGAAACGATAGGTCTCTCCCGCTTTGACCTTACGGCTGAATTTCATCAGGTGCATGTTGTTGTCCCACATTTCATGGATCACCCGGGGTTCATGACCATGCGCTTCACTGAACAGGAAGGTATTGGATGCACTCATCAGCAATTTTCCCGTAGGGCTTTTGGCCGATGAGGTAAGCAGGCTGATCACCACATGCGGGCGGTCGATCTCGTTATAATAGTTCTGTACTTCCTTCAATGCGTCGGGCGCTTCCATTACGCTGGCGCTGCCGATGGTGATGTCTTTTTTGGCAGTGATGCTCACATCCATCAACACCGTAAAGGGAAGCTGGCGTAAGGAGTAATACGTATAGGAAACCGTTGCTTTATCGCTGTAATCAAAAGAAGTGGTGAAACTGGCATGCCGCATATCCAGCTGCTGTTGCATGTTGCTGACATCTGCCGCTCCGATCCGCCGGCCATCGATATCCAGCTGCATGTTCAGCAGGTTGAAACTGCGGAGGAAATTGCTTACCCTTCCACGACCATACAGGTCATAGGCACCGGCCAGCACCACATCCTTCACTTTGAACGGTTCGGGTGAAGAGACGATACCGATCATTCCGTTGGCCACAGTGATCCCGTAATATTCAGAAGGCTTTATTTTGTCGGCCGTGATCTTCCAGGGATCCTGTGCATGCAGGTCATGGGAGAAAGAGAACAACAATAGCGCGAAAAGCACAGGCAGTCGTTTCATATTGCTTATTTTTACAACTATTTGAATACTTCAAATGTATTTATAAAACGAGCTGATCGTATGAATTCAGTCAATAAATAACTTAGCGTCCTTTGTAACTTCATCCTGTATGAAAAAATTAGTGATTATCTGTGGTATCCTGTTACTGGTTGCCTTGATCGTTATCGGGTTATTGCCCAAAGAGCAGCGCTTTTCCAGCTCTGCCACCTTCGATAGCCCCCTCGAAGCCCCCACACGCCTGGTAGCTGCACCTGACCGCTGGAAAAGCTGGTGGCCGGGCCAGATGGTCAACGACAGTGTGTACCGTTACCAACAGATGGAGTTCCATATACGGAAAGTGTTATTGAATGGATTCCAGTCACAGGTACAGGCAGGCAAGCTGCCTATGACAGCCGACTTCAACTTTTTTGTAGCGGGCAGCCTCAGTATCCAATGTAATATCCAGGTCCTGGCAACCTTCTCATCCAATCCATTTGTGAAAGCCATACAATACCTCTCGTGGTCAAATACCCAACGATCCGTTACGGCATTCATGCAAGAGATAGAGCGTAATTTCACCGATACCGAGAAAGTATACGGTTGCAAGATCGAACGCCAGCAGCTGGTACACACATCGTATGTTTCTCTGAAACAGTCTTTTGACCATGATCCATCGGTCAAGGGTATCGACAGCCTGGTACAGGAACTGAAACAATACATTGCCGGCAAACAGGGCAGAGAAGTGGATGCGCCCATTCTGAACATTTCCTCACCAACTCCGGGCAGGTATGATGTCATGGTAGCGATCGCTACAGAAAAGGATATGCCTTCTACCAGCCGCTACCAATTGAAAAACATGGTATACGGAGGTTTCGTCATGGTGACCCAGGTAACCGGAGGCCGGCAAAGGATCAATGCCTGTATGCGTGAACTAGAGAACTATGTACTGGATCACAGGCAAAGTTCACCAGCCATCCCTTATGAGCAGATGATCACGCGCCGTTCACAGGTTGTCGATAGCAATCAATGGGTGACCAAGCTCTACTACCCTGTGTGGAAATGATCATTTTACCGCAATCACCATAACGGGCGCATGGTTCCTGGCAAGGATGATCGCATTCCTGTTGCCTATGCGTATGGAGCTGCTATTCCTTACCTCACCGGAGATCGTGACCCCATTCAGCAGGGAACTTCGGAAACGGCCATTGCCCGCATATTGCAGAAAACTTCCCCAATCGGCATCCTGTCTTCCTATTTCCATGGTATTCGGATAATAGTTCCCTGCCAAGAGTGTTCCTGCCATTTTTCCGTTGGCATCGGTTACCGGAATAGCGGTACGCAAAGTGCTCAACTGCGTTTCAAAGGGTAGTGCTCGCAGGGTAAAATTCATATGGCCATCATTCAATAATACCGAATTGGCAAACCAGTTGGCAGTCAGTTTCACAGACCTGTCCAGTTTGGCCTTTCCAAATATGTCGGCAAGACTGGCTTTTGCAAAATCTGCTGCGTACAGGAATTTCTTCTTGAGATAGGGCATGCTTTTTTCGAGTTGGTTCTTTCCAGATAAAGGGATCTCCTTCCCCTTCAGGAAATATGTGAGTACCTGTTCTGTACGGCCATTATCATCAAAATCGTTGATGTACAGGGATACTGGCTCCTTTTCCGATGCCTGCAGCCTGGTATTCAGTCCCAGATTACCGGCTATGATATCCATATCACCATCATGATCCACATCCTGAACATAAGCGAACTGCCACCAGCCTTTCTGCCTGGTCAGTGTTCTTTGCTCCAGTTTTTTTCCTTTGTTCAGGAACAGTTCCACAGTTCCCCATTCCAGGGTCAGTAACAGGTCCTGTTTGCCGTCAGCGTCCAGGTCGGTCCAGGTGGCAGAAGTCACCATTCCGGGATACATCAATTGACGGGCATATTGTTCCGTTACATCGGTAAATCTGCCCGTACCGTCGTTCTGCAACAGGTAAGACCTGGGCGATCTCCCGTACTGCCAGGGTTCGGCCCTTCCTGCTACAAAGAGGTCCACGATCCCGTCTCCCGTAAAATCACAGGCTGCCACACGGCTTTGCGTAGCATATACTTCGCCGAATGCGTCTTCCTTTTTACTGAGGTTCCCTTTGCCATCATTCATATACAACAGGGGTCGCAGGTGCTGATCTGTTCCATAATATTCGTTCCCGCCAGTGGCCAGCAGCAGGTCGGGGTGTGTATCCCCATTCACATCGATCCATTTTGCATCCACAGATTCCCACATGGTATCCTGTGCCAGGGCTGGTTCTGCTTTTTGCACGAACTTACCTCCGGGAGTTTGCAGAAAAACAGCACTCCGATAGGTTTTGGATGCACCGATGAACACATCGTCCAATCCATCGTGATCGATATCCGCCACAGCCAGTGCGGGCCCCTCTGCCGAAACCATATGCGGCATCAAAGGTTCCCTGTCGAATTCATTGAACGGGTTCTCTGTATGTGTATAGGAAAGACCGGTAGACGAGGTGATGTCCTCCCAGGCCAATCTTTGCTCAGCTTCCTGCCGCTGGTGAAGTCTCTCGTAATTGAAGCGGGGCAGGCCGCTGCGATAGGATACCTGCTGCCGTTGCCCGGGTGTCAGTGTGATCCGCTGGTAGCTGTTATCCGGCCAAACCAGCAATACCGAATCCGGTTGCACAGCATCGAGGCCCACATGCAGGGGGGCCAGCATGCTCGACTGGAAGCCATGAACCGTCTGTTGTTCATACATACGAAGCTCCTGTTTCACATACACCAGTAATTTGGCGCCAATGGCCTGTATATTCTCAGGCGCACCTTTTAATGCCACCGAGGCATACGATTTTTTCCGGTCCTTCGTATTGATCCTGTTCTCATACAGCGTTACGGGTTGATTGATATTGTTGACAACAATATCCAGGTCTCCGTCATTATCAAGGTCTGCATAGATGGCGCCATTGGAAAAAGTTGGCGGGTTAGCGGTAATGCTGTCCGTAAGATTGGTAAAACTGAAATCACCCCGGTTCAGGTAGAACTGGTTAGGGATCTTTATCTCGGGAAATTTCTCCGTCAGCGCCAGTTCCTTTTCACTGATCTTATTGTCTTTTAATTTCTGTTGTATCTCATTCCCTGACACAAACTGTATGTAATCTATATCATTCATCCTTTTAGGGATGCCATTCGATACGAACAGGTCTTTTTTACCGTCATTGTTAAAATCCATCCATAAAGAGGCCCAGCTCCAGTCGGTGGCGTACACGCCCGCATACTGCCCCACTTCACTGAACTTTCCGTTACCGCGGTTGTACTGCAGGTTGTTACGGGCGTATTGTGGTGCATATCCGTACAGGAGCTTCTGCTGGAAGATGGTATAATCATCGTCCGAAGGGGAGCGCCTGATCATATACGGATCATAGGGCTGCATATCCAGTGAAATGATATCCGGGTAGGCATCATTGTTCACATCTGCCACATCTACTCCCATACTGAACTGGCTGGTATGCGTTATGCGACTGGTATTCTCTTCGCGGAATTGGCCATTGCGCTGGTTCATGTAGAGATAATCATTTTCATGAAAATCGTTGCCAACATATATATCCGGCCAACCATCCAGGTCCAGGTCCGCCACCGCAACACCCAATCCATAACCGATGCGTGTGCTCAGTATGCCTGAGGATCGTGTTACATCCGTGAAATGGATGATGCCTTTTTTTGTTCCGCTTTTCGGCTGATCGTTACGAAACAATTTCTGTCCTGCAAGCGAATCGCTGGTATTGGCAAAATAATCTCTCGGCGCATAATTACCATCGTGTGCCACAGGATGGTTCAGCAGGAAAAGATCAAGGTCGCCATCACCGTCGTAATCCAGGAAAACGGCCTGGGTGCTGTAGCCGGAGAAATCAAGACCGTATGCCGCTGCCTGGTCCTGATAATGAGGTATGCCCTTTGCATCGATGCCGGTACATACCAATAATTGGTTACTGCCCTGCAAGGCATTGTAACGGGCAACCCGGCATACATAGAGATCCAGCAAACCATCGTTGTTGATGTCCACAACCGATACACCTGTGCTCCAGGCGCCGTCAGCAGGTATCCCGGCCTGTTGCGTTACATCCTGGAACTGCAATCCGCCTTTGTTCAGGTACAGTGCATTGGCCCCCTGGTTGGCCGTGAAGAAAAGATCGATCAGTCCGTCGTTATTGAAATCACCGGAACCCACACCTGCCCCGTTGTAATAGTACATGTAGGAAAACAGGTTGAAACTTCCTGTAGGTTTGAGCTGGTTGGTGAAATGCAGGCCGGTAGTTTTCCCATCCAGGGCACTGAACCAGGCCGGTTGCTGTTCCTTTACAGAACAGGCGCTCCATAAACATAACACACACCCAAGCAAGAGTATGGCCATGAAGTTTGCACTTGGCGGCGCGTATTTCTGATTCACTTCAGCCATAGGATCATTTGACGGCATTTGTGTTGAGGCGGTAGAATAACGGGTAATCATCATTCTGCAAAAACACGAAACCGGGTTGTTGTTTATACCGGATCGGAGCGATCTCCCTGATCTGCCCGTTCAGACTGATCCCGCTCTGATAAGGTGCGGAAAGATGGAACTGCGCTTTTCCATTGTTCAGCAATACCTGTGTATAGGATGCATCCACCCGGCAGAACTGTGGCAGCAGGTCAAAGAAGTTACCACCGGTCAGGATATCAACATGCCCGTCCCTGTTCACATCCGCCACGGCAATGGCCTGTACGGAAGATAGTTGTGCTTCCACCGGTAAGGGCTGTATTGAGAAACTGCCTTTACCATCGTTCAGGGCGATCACCGATGCGGCATAATTGACCTGCAACACAGGTACGTTCCTGAGTTTATCCGGGAACAGTTGCTGCATGGTCTGCGAAGCATAATCCTTGTGTTTCAGGGTAGATTTTTTCAAAGAAGGTATCTGATCGGTAATGTCTTTTTTCATAAAGACGGGGAGATCCTTCCCGTCTATGGTCCTACTGAATATTTTATCCAATGTACCGTTCTGGTCAAAATCACTCACCCACACTTTAACAGGATGCCCCGCATCCGGTTGCAGGTAGAAATTCTCTCCCATATTGCCCAGTACCAGATCCAGGTCCCCGTCTTTGTCCAGATCGGCCACGGCCAGACTCTGCCACCAGCCAGTATACGCTTCCAGTCCTGTTTTCTGCTCCACCAACTGCTTGCCGTTGTATGCATACACATGCGTGTACATCCATTCGCCAGATAGGATCAGTTCCGGTTTTTTATCGTTATTGATATCGGCCCATGCCGCCGATGTGACCATGCCAAATCCATTCAAGAAAGGCGCTACCTGGTCACTCACCTCCCTGAACACGCCATTGCCCTCGTTGTGGTAAAGGAAACTCCTGGGCAACACACCATAGTTCTGGGGTTCACTTCTGCTGCCGATGAAAATGTCCATCCTTCCATCCCCGTCATAGTCTATCGGCAGGGCTGCCCCGCAGTTGGTATGGCTCACCGGCAAAGCGCCGATCTTCAAGGTAAAATTGCCACGGCCATCATTCAGGAAAATATGATTCTGGTAGTTCTCTGATGAAGCGGCTGCAAAATTGCCGCCACCGCCGGTGAACAGATCCAGATCACCATCCTGATCGCAATCAAAGAAGAAGGCGGCTGTCACGTCACTGAATGCATATTTTGCAAAATCGGGAATCTCTTTTTTTGCAAAGCCCGATGCTGTTTGCAGATACAGTTGTCCCGGTTGCTGTTTGGCCCCTCCTATATAGATATCTTCCAACCCATCACCATTCACATCTGCCACGGCCGATTTGGGACCTTGCCTGGAAAGCATGAATGGCACGTTGCGCTCTGTATAAAAATCCACATAATCATCTTCTGTATGTTTCTCAAAAGGCTGTTTCACCAATTCCAGGTAGGGATCCACCTTTCGGTCAGGCACAGGAACAAAAGCTGTTGTCGGCCGGTCAGCATAACGGATCGTATGCAGCTGATTGAGGGCTGGCTGTTGGATCGTGGTCACCGTTCTGTCGGGCCAGATCACCTGCATGGAATCCGGCATCACCGATCCGGTACCAATGGTCTGTTTGTATTCCACGGAAGACTGGAAACCTTTACTGGGTATCAGTTCGCGCGTGATCACCTGCTGTCCCTGGTAGAGTTTGATGATACTTCCGATAGCGAAACGGTTGGGAGCCTTATAATCGAGTAATACCGACAGGTATCCTCCTTTCTTCTTTTCACTGCTGTTGTTCCGGTATACGAGTGCTTCCTGGTTCACATTATTGATCACCAGGTCAAGGTCTCCATCGTTGTCAAGATCTGCATAAGCGGCACCATTCGAATAAGTGGGTTTATCAAAACCCCAGCGCATGCCGGCATCTTCAAAGCGCAGTTGTCCGCGGTTACGGAATGCCTTATTGGGAATAGGTACAGAGGGCATTTTATCGATCACCGTAGCCACTTCCTCTTTTTTCCCGGTAAGTGCCATCTGGTTCACCACATCATTGGCGAAGAAATCAATGAAATCCTGATCGGTAACATCCCTGTATATACCGTTGCACACGAAAATATCTGAGAGACCATCATTATCCGCATCGAACATCAGTGCGCTCCAGCTCCAGTCACTGGCAGCCACCCCACTGTAAAAAGCCGTTTCCATGAATTTGCCCTCTCCGGTATTCACCTGCAAAGCATTCTGCGTATACTGGTTAAAGAAACCCTGGTTCTGTTTCAGTTTAAACACATCGTATCCTTCAAAGGAAGTATTGGTCTTCAGACGATAGTCATCGCCCGGCAGCATATCAGTGGTGAAGATATCGGGGCGACCGTCGTTATTGATGTCCTGCAGGTCGGCCCCCATGGAGGAGAAGCTGATATGTTGCACCCGTTGTTCTATCTCATCTTTAAATGTTCCGTTACGCTGATTGATATAGAGATAATCCTTTTCAAAAAAATCATTCGACACATATACATCCGGGTAACCATCCTGGTTAATATCGCCCACCGTTACACCCAACCCAAAGCTGATGATACTGCCATGGATTCCTGCTTCACGTGTAATTTCTTTGAACTTGCCGTTATCGTTGCGGTACAGGTGATCACCGCCCCCTTTCAGGAAAGGTGCGAAAGGCGCTTCCGCATCGGGCACTTGCCGCATGTTGGCATAATTGAGTGTGTTTACGGGAATGGGGCTGTTATTCACTAAAAAACAATCCAGGTCTCCGTCCAGGTCGTAATCGAAAAACGAAGCCTGCGTGGAATAGCCGTCGTTATCCAGTCCGTACTCACTGGCTTTTTCCGTGAACGTAAGGTTGTGGTTATTGATGAACAACTGGTTCTTGCGTAAGGGCTTATCCATCATGTTACCCGCATTACACACATAGATGTCCAGCCAGCCATCCGCATTGATATCAACGAACACCACACCGGTGCTCCATTGTTGTTTATTACCGAATCCTGCGCTTGCCGAAATGTCTTCGAACTGCCAGTTACCCTTGTTGAGGTACAATTTATTCGGACCCTGGTTGGCCGTAAAGAACACTTCCGGCAGACCATCGTTATTCAGATCTCCGGTAGCCACACCTCCGCCGTTATAGAAATTCCGGTATTTAAAGACATTAAAATCCTTCGCTTCATTCAAGGTATTGACAAAGCGTATATTGCTATTCTCTACAATATTGAAGAGCGTGTCTTCCTTCTGTTGCCTGCAGGAAACCAGTGAACCCAGTATAGCAGCCATCAGGATCTTTTTTCGGAGCATCATGTATTAAAAATAAGTATTTACAGGTTGTACTTTCTAAAAAAACAGATGAACGGATATAATGTTCTACATAATAAAACAGGCCCCGAATGGGGCCTGTTCCAGAACATTATAAATTGACCGATTAATAACCGAAATTCTGTTTCAGGTTAGGGTTAGATGCAACAGCAGTTGTTGGGATAGGGAATACAACCCTATACGCATCAGATGCTGCAGACCTTTCCTGTACCGGATCATTGAACACGCCGTAACGGATCATGTCGTTTCTTCTCCAACCTTCCAGCCACAGTTCGCGGCCTCTTTCTTTCAGCAGTTCAGGTAAAGTGATGGCTGCCAATGCAGAGGCACCTCTTTTGCTGCGGATATCGTTTACGATAGTCAGGGCTGTTTCACCAGCGCTGGTACCGCCTCTCAGGATCGCTTCTGCTTTCATCAGGCGAACATCAGATAAACGGAAGAAAGGGAACTCATTCTGGCTACCCCATCCACCATCGTTGATGGTAGCAGGATCCAGCGGGAATTTGTTCGGACGGATACCGTTGGCTTCGTTGTTGAAGAACATAGACACGTTACGGGTAAATACCAGGTCGTTCTTACTTCTGTCTTTCAATACAACGATCGGGTTACCGATCCTTCCATCTTTCGGACCTCTTACTGTTCCTACCAGGAATCCGGCCACTACACCTGTTTGTGCAGTATATCCTGCCAGTGTATCAGACCTTCTCTTATCGGTAGGTTCAAAGCTGTCATAGAAATCAGATAAGGTAGCGAAACCGTTCCATCCGCTGGGAGCCTGTCCGTAGTGGAAGCCCATAGCAGTCTGCCATACCAGGGCAGAACCGTTACCCGCTCTTGGGTCTGAACCATTTCTACGTACAAAGATGTTCTCTGTAGAAAGGGCTCCGTTATCCCATTTAAAGTTATCCCAGTAGTAATTGTTCACAGCCAGCAGACCGTTGGCAGAGATGTTATTACAGTACTCGATCACTTTGTTCATGTCTGAAGCGGCAAATGTATACGGACCGGCAGGTTTGGTTGGATCCTGTTTGTATACAGCCCTGTTCAGGTAACATTTTGCCAGCAGCGCCCATGCAGCTTCTTTGGTAGCCTGGGTCCTGTTGGTACGGTTGAATGAAGGCAGGTTAGGTACCGCAGCTTCCAGTTCAGCAATGATCGCATCAATGGCAGCAGCCCTGGTCAACACATCAGGTACGGCGTTGGCAGCAGCAGTGGCCGGCCTTGACTGAACCTGGCCATACAGGTCGCAGGTCAGGTAGCGGAAATAAGCACGCAGGAACTGTCCTTCTGCTTTTTCCAGGCCTGTTTTGGTTTCAGCGATCAGGGTTGTCTGGAACAACGCACCGTTCAACTGGTTCCAGGTATTGGTAACCTGGTTATGGTCAGGACCCCAGGTGTGCAGGTGCAGACGACGCCAGGTACCGAAGTCGTCCCAGTCTGTACCACGTGTTGGTCCGAGCAGCTCGTCGGTAGTATGCTCTTCCATCGCATGCCAGCCTTCCTGTCCGCCGATCAGGCTGTTCAGCTGCTCGTATACAGCTGAAATAGAAGGGGCAGAAGGTGCACCACCGGATTGGGTGGGTGCGATAGAATTGGGTGCATTCAATTTAGGGTCCAGTTTGGTACATGACGGCATCGCAAGTACACTCACGGCCGTTACCACCGGTATAATATAATTTGTGATATTCTTTTTCATATTTGTCAATGTTATAATGTTCAAAATTAAAAGCCAATGTTAGCACCGATCGTGATTACCCTTGGCTTAGGATACTGGGTGTAATCGAATCCGCGAGAAGGGATACCGTTGATGCTCTTATCCACGTTCACTTCCGGATCTATGCCAGAGTATTTGGTAATGAGTGCCAGGTTCTGTCCGGATACAAATACGGACAATGTTTTGATGGCTTTGCTTTTCATGACGAAAGAATAGCTCAGGTTCACGTTAGCCAGGCGGATGAAATCACCTTTCTCCAGGAATCGGGTAGAAACTGATCCCGGGTTGAATGGATTCTCAGGTCCTTTACCCACTTCGTTGGTAACGTTACGGCCATTACGCAGACTTCCTTTCAGGAACAGGGCATTGGCAGTGTTGTTGTATACATAGTGACCTGTAACCGCGTTCAGGAACACGCTCAGGTTCCACCTCATGTATGAGAAGTTGTTGTTCAAACCAGCAAAGAACTTAGGCAATGCTGAACCAACCAGTTGGTTAGAAGCACCTGCAGAATAACGGGCGTTACCGTTACCGTCAAATCCTTCGAACTTCAGCATTGACCAGGTGAAGATGGGTGAATTGTTGGTCAGCACCTGCGCAAACGCACCGGTCAGACCCTGGCCGCTTACACCACCTGTATTGATGGTAGAAGGTAAACCGGTTACATTGTTCTCCACGGTGGTCATGTTAAAGTTGGCATCCCAGTTGAACTTGTTGCCTTTGATCACTTTATAATTTACACCCAACTCCCATCCTTTGTTCACTACGGCACCATTCAGGTTGATCCACCAGCTGCTGGTAGGAGCAAATCCGCCGGGTGTTGGCGCAAAGAACAACATGTTGGTCCTTTTGGTGTGGTAGTAATCCACGGTAACAGACAAGCGCTTATCGCGGGTGGTGAAGTCTACCCCTACACCGGTAGTGGCCACTTCTTCCCATTTCAGGTCAGGATTACCCTGCTGGATGAAACGTGTAACCGGACCGGCGCCTACATCAAATGTCTGCTGCAGGTTCAGGGCTGCATAAGAGCCCAGGTTGTCCTGGCTACCCAGTTTACCATAGTTGGCCCTGATGTTGAAATCGCTGAACAGTTTACCCAGTGTATTCTCTGCCCAGTTCTCCTGCATCACTCTCCATTTGAAAGCGAAAGCGGGGAAAGTACCGTAACGGTTGTTGGCACCGAATTTAGAAGATCCATCAGACCTTACGGTAGCAGTCAGGAAGTACTTGTCTTTATAAGTATAGTTCACACGACCGAATACAGACTGCAGTTCGTTCCTGTTATAATCAGGCACGAATGATGCGTAGTTCTTGAAGTTGTTGTAATCCTTCACGAAAACGTCAGTAGGTGCTACTACCGGAGTATTCAGACCCCATCCGAAAGAACCATTGTACTTGGTCGAAGTTCTGGTAAGAATAACCCAATACCGCGTTCAGTGCGTGGTCGTTGTTGAAAGTTTTGTCGTAAGTAACATAGTGCTCCACCAGCAGGGATTTCACATCCAGGTTCTGACGGGTGGTACGGCCATTACCCTGGATCGGGTTGCCATAATCCTTACCATACACGTTGATGGTACCACCATAAGCGCCGGAACCTAAACGTGGATCGGCAAAGGAAGTTCTCTGTGATTTGGAATCATCGATACCAACCACCGCTTTGTAGGTAAGTCCTTTAGCGATCTCGTAGCTGGCAGATAAGTTGGTCAGGAACCTGTGCACATAATCCTTATCATCGAAATAAGCCAGCATCTGTGCGGGGTTCCTGGCATCTCCCTGCTGGAAGAAGGAACCGTTGGCATTATAGATAGGAGTTGTTGGGTTCAACTGCAGTGCAGCACCCAGCAAACTTCCCTGGAATCCGGCGTTGTTGGAAAGCGGCGGATAATCGTTCTTGGTATTAGAGTAAGTGATGTTCGCTTCCAGTTTCAGTTTGTCGTTGAACAGTTTCTGAGAAATGTTGGCACGACCGGTCATCCTTTTCAGGCTGCTGTTCTTGATGATACCCTGCTGGTCATCATAAGAACCACTTAAACGGATAGCAGTTTTGTTAAAGCTATAGCCCCAGCTCAGGTTGTAGTTCTGAGAGATGGCTGTTCTGAAGATCTGGTCCTGCCAGTTGGTGTTGGCACCCAGGTCAAGCAGTTTTACCGCAGCTTCTGCATCAGCAGGAGCAGCACCTCCGTCGATATTAGCCCTTTTGGCATTCAACAGGAAGTCGGTAGGGTTCATCAGGTCATATCTTTTAGCAGTATGCGCGATACCTGTGTTCATACCAAAGTTGAAGATCCCTTTTTTACCACCCCTACCTTGTTTGGTAGTGATCAGGATAACACCATTCGCACCTCTTGAACCATAGATAGCAGCAGCAGAAGCGTCCTTCAGTACGGTCATGCTTTCGATATCGTTAGGGTTCAGGAAGATCAGCGGGTTTTTAGCAGTGGTGCTACCTTCCACACCACTGGCAGAACCCAGTGTACCACCCTGTATCAACGGAACACCATCAATTACATACAGAGGCTCCTGAGAACCGCTGATGGAACCGGTACCCCTGATGTTGATAGTGGCAGAAGAACCTGGTTCACCGGTAGCTGGCGTAACCAATACACCGGTAGTACGGCCCTGCAGCAACTGGTCTGGAGAGGAGATCTGGCCCTTGTTGAAATCCTTTTCAGAGATCTGGGCTACAGAACCCGTTACATCTTTGGATTTCCTGGTACCGTAACCGATCACCACCACATCGCTCAAAGCATCTGCAGCTGCGGATAATTTTACGGTAACATTGGTGTTCTTACTGACATCCACTTCAACAGAAGTGAAACCTACAGAAGAAAAAACCAGTTTGTTGATAGAAGAAGAGATCGTGAGTTTGAAAGAACCGTCTTCAGTGGTCTGTGTACCGATCTTGGTTCCCTTCGCGATAACAGATACACCAGCCATTGGTGATCCGTCTTTTGAATCCGTCACTTTACCAGTGACCGTTTTGGTTTGCGCCTGCGCGGTGATAATGCACAAGCAAGCAAATAAACCCATGAGCATGGGTCTGACAAGCTTCGAAAAATTCATAAATGGCAGTTTATTGGTTATTAAGCGTGTACAAAATACACATTTTTATTTCTAAAAAAATATTTTGTTAATTTTTTTTGAGATTTTTTACCGAACCTCCTATAAACACTTTCAACCAGCAATCGGTTTACTTAGACTCAGGCTTTCAGCAAAACGATGCATTCACGACAAGAATATTTTCTTTGCAAAAGCCTTATCTATCAGCTAAATGTAGCCGTATCGGGGATTCTGTACAGGCCCTGATCTTTTTCAGGAAACTGCAAACGTTTGCGGAATCCTTTGCTGTGGAAAATTTTTTACCTTGTTATCCTGATAATCAAGAACATGACCAGCCCTACCCTTAAAAAGATCGCACAAACACTGGGGATCAGCGTATCCACCGCTTCCCGTGCCCTGAAGCAACACCCCGATATTTCTGCGGCCACCCGGCAAAAAGTGCTCGATCTCGCCAAAACACTTGATTATGAGCCCAATGCCAACGCGGTACAGCTGAGGACCCGCAACAGTAAACTGTTCGGCATACTGGTTCCGACCATCGCCAATCATTTTTACGATTCCTTCATCGCTTCACTCGAAGAGATCTGCCGCAAAAACGGTTACTCTATTATTATACTGCAAAGCGCTGATGATCCGGCCATTGAAGCGGAGAACCTGAAACTATTCCGGCAGAACCGCATCAGCGGCCTGTTTGCCTGTATCACCGCCAGCACACATGAACTTTCTGCTTATCAGAAGATGGATGAAGTGGATATCCCCGTGATCTTTTTCGATAAAGTGCCGCCCGAAGAACACCTGCATACGGTTTGCCTGGCCGATAGTGCCGCCGGTGAGATGGCTGCCGATACCATCATCCGTAAAAAGAAAAAGAAGGTACTGGCCCTGTTCGGCGATCCGCAAATGTCGATCACCAAAAAAAGGCTGAACGCATTCACCGGCCGCATGAAAGAAAAAGCGCCCAACATGGAAGTGCAAACGATACATGCCATCAGCAGTGAAGAAGCCAGGATCAAAACAACAGCAGCCATACAGGATCCGGGAAACAGGCCCGACACCCTGTTCTGCATGAGCGATGAGATCCTGATCGGTGTGATGAAAGCGCTGCAGATAAACGGTTTACGGACACCGGAAGACATTGCCCTGATCGCCATCAGCAACGGCTTCATTCCCAAACTGTTTCACCCGGAGATCACCTATGTAGAGACCAGCGGACAAAAACTGGCCGAACAGGCTTTTGCCAACATGCAATTATACCTGGCCGATCAGCTGCCCGAAGGCCCCTGTATCGTATCATCTGTGCTGGTAGAAGGTGGCACCATCTGAGTTGCCCGGGATCATTTGGTTTGTGCAACAGATCGCCAGATCATTTCAGACACCCGCGCCATGGCTTCGGTGGCGGCGTCGCTGTCTTCCAGTTTCCGGGAAAGGATCACCAGTACATATTTTCTTCCATCGGGTAAATACACGATCCCTGAATCGTGGTGTACCCCAGTGATGGAACCTGTCTTGTGTGCCACTTTCACGTCCTTGGGCAAATGTGCCGGGATCAGTGTATTGTGCTGCTGGTCCAGCAGTATGCGGATCATCTGGTCGCAGGCTTCGCGGTTCACCAGCCTGCCTTCTGCCAATGCAGTATAGATCAGCATCAGGTCATAGGCCGTCACCACGTTGTTCAGACCCTTTGCAAAAGCCTTCCCATCTTCCACACCTCGCAATACCTGTATATCGTTGGCGCCCAGTTCGCGCATGGTCTGCGTCACTTGTTTCCCATCCACCATCTCTATCACCATATTGGTGGCCAGGTTGCTGCTCTGGATGATCATCTGGTACACCAGTTCTGATAAGGTAACTTTGGTTCCTGTCTTCTTGTACAATTCCAGTTCGCTGTCATCTGCCGGGTTTAGCTGGTACGGACTGCCATCTACAATACTTTTGAAGGCATTCTTTACGGTAATGGAATCCTGTAATGAAAATTTTCCTGTAGCCGCCTGTTTGAACACTTCTATCATCACCGGCGTCTTCATGGTGCTGGCAGCATGGAATATCGTTTTCTCATTCCACAACAACTGTTCACCGGTCTGCAGGTCACGGAAGGCAACTGCGAACTCCCCTTTTTCGGAAGCCAGCCTGTCCTGTATCTTTTGCAGCAGTCCGCCGGCCGCTTGACCCGTCTGCGCTTGTGCCATACTCATCGTCATACAAAAAAGGATTAAACAACCCAACCATAACCGGATGCTGCTGTTGCTGGTGTACATGAACTTGGTTTTATTGAAGGGATAGAAAAGCTTCCGGCAAATAACGAACAATATCTCCAGCCAGCATAGCAGTTTCTCCCAATTGTCTGCAGGCCAGATCGCCGGCCAGCCCGTGAAGGTACACACCCTGCAAACAGGTCTCTTGGGGCGTATAGCCCTGTGCCAGCAAACTGGTCAACACGCCTGTTAGCACATCCCCGCTGCCGGCCTTTGCCATGCCGGGATTGCCGGTAGTATTAAAATAAGTCTCGCCCTGCGGTGTGGTGATACAGGTGAACGCTCCTTTGAGCACCACATATACCTTGTAACTCTCTGAGAATCTTTTTTGTGTTTCGTAACGTGCAAAATCATGCTCCGTTTTTCCGGCCAGCCGCTCAAATTCTTTGGGATGGGGTGTGAGTATGCTGTTCTCCGGTATCAGCGAAGGCCCGTTCTCCAGTAATGAGATCAGGTTCAATGCATCTGCATCCAGCACCAGCGGACCGGTGGCGTTCTGCAGCAACTGCAGCAAAGCCTGTTGGGTCACCGGTTCGGTTCCGATACCCGGCCCCACACCTGTTGCCGTAAAGCGGCCCGCCACCAGCATCTGGGTGAGCAGGTGTTCGTCCTGGTCTATCGATGCCATGGCTTCGGGATGCGTGCTTTGCAAGATCGGGTAACCGGCGCCGGGCACATGCACTGTAAGCAAACCCACGCCCGAACGCAAACAGGCTTCTGTGGCCAGTAAGGCCGCTCCCATTTTTCCATAGGCCCCGGCGATCAACAAAGCATGTCCGAAAGTTCCTTTGTGCGAGAACCTGGGTCTGCTTTTCCGCAAGCTTTTGATATATGATGCTGTAAGAAAATATTGGTGGGAAGGTTCCGCATCCATGAACTTCTTACTGATACCGATATCCAGTACCTGCCAGTCGCCCACATACGCCGCATTGGAAGGAAAAAAGAAAGCCAGTTTGGGAAATTGAAAACTCAAAGTGACCGTTGCCTTAACAATGGCCGATGCTGGGTCCGTATACCCATCGGTCAGCAAACCCGATGGCATATCAATGGAGAGCACTGTGAGCGCTGCGGCATTGATGGCCCGGATACATTCCGCGATCGATCCCGTAATGGGCCTCGAAAGACCCGTTCCGAAAATGGCATCGATGATCACGGTCCCTGCAGTAAAAGAAGGTGATTGATTTTTGTCGGCCTGGCAATGATAGGATGCCGGCGCTATTGCCAGCCAGCGTTCCAGGTTCACCCGGAAATCGTCTGTGTTCTGTGAGGTGCCGGTAAGGTCATAGACTGTAACGGAATAATGCCGTGCATGCAGTAAACGCGCAATGGCCAATCCATCCCCCCCGTTGTTGCCCGGTCCGCAGAAGGCCACAAAAGAAGTATCCGCGGTATACCGCTGCACGATCCAGTTCACACAGGCGCTGGCCGCTCGTTCCATCAGGTCAATCGAAGCAATGGGTTCTGTTTTGATCGTGTCCTGGTCGGCCCTGCGGATCTGTTCGGCCGAAAATATTTTTGCGGGTGTTTGCATATGCTTGCCTCAATGCCATATTAAATTTACCGCATTTAGTGTAAACAAGGTAATGCTGAAAGGTTATTGTCCCCAGATCCGGTAGAACAGGCACACCAGCACTGTACCTACCGCCAGGATCAGCAGTCCGCTCAGTCGTTTCTTTTTGATGAACAGCAGCAGTATCAGTCCCGTCAGCGAGATCAGTGTCATCAGTATCGCTGATATATCAATGACCCATAACCAGGGTCTGCCAGTATCCCGTCCTTTGTGCAGGTCGTTCAGGAAGCCCACCCAGCCGGTTCGGGTCTGTGTAAGTTCGTATACGCCATTGGCACGGTCAATGAAAGCCACTGCTTCATAACCGGGTCCCTTATAGGCAATGCTGACCTGGGTTTCATCGATGCGCAGATCAGCCACCGCACCTTTTACCTGGTGCTGGTTACGGAAATATTCGGCGATCTTCAGCTTCTGTACCTGGTTGGTGTCAGCATTGTTTACCCAGGCCTCTTCCAGCTTCCCTTTGATCTCAGTGGTCTCTGTTTTACCCTGCAGTGCGTCTGCATGGTTCAGCGTTAAACCCGTTACAGAAAAGAAAAGTACGATGGCAAAACTCACCATCGACAAATAGATATGCAACCATCTCGATACCTGTGCCAGTTTTCGTTTGGAATTCCCGGTCTTGGGTTCTGTTCTTTTGATCTCCTGGTTCATTGCGTTCTCAGTTCACGGTTCTTTTCCTGTATTCCAGTGAGGCACCCGCCACTTCGGTATTACCTGGTAAGGATACCTGCTGCGGTTTTTTGGCGCAGTTGATCTCTTCGCTCATCAGCTGGTAACTGCCGTGTTCACGCACAACTTCTATGTTCACGGTATATTTTCCGGGTTTCACATAATTGCCCTTATCATCTTTCCCATCCCATTTCAACGAATATTTTCCGGCAGAACGTGTGGCGCTCGATATCGTGCGCATATCTCCCGCGTCTCCTGTATACGCATCATGATTGGCGCTGTACCAGGCACGTAATTCATGTAACCAGCGATCCTTATTGTACCATACAGCAATGGTGCGTACCGTTTTCTTATCCTTATCGGTGATCCAGATAGCGGCAAAGGGTCTCCGGGCAAAACCGGGCAGCTGCGCCAGTTCCAGGTTGATCAGCAGTTCAAAATTCTCATCCCACTGGTCTGCAGCAGGTCTTACCGCAATGGGTGCAGGTGCTTCAGGTATCGTTAATGCATCCCATCCGGCACTTTTGATCTGTTGGCCGTCTTTGGTCACCAGCAGGTATTCTGTTCCGGGAATACCAGCCGCCAGTACGGCACTTTCTTCGGGCGTCAATACATTCATGGCCGTAGCCAATGCGCCGGCATCCGTTGCCCGTGGCGATACCACGGTAGCACTGACCACTTCACCCGCCGGCATCCCTGTACGCGGATCAACAATATGTGAGTACCAGCGGCCCTGGATGCTCTCACCTCTACGGTAATTACCACTGGTGGCTACGGCCCTGTTATTGAGCAGCAGTTGGTTCAGCGGTGCATCATTCTCGGCATCCGCTTTGGGGTCACTTACACGGATGGTTTCCGTGTGACTACCATTGATAACGATATCACCGCCAATATTCACCAGTACTGCTTCCACACCGTTCACCAACATGGCGGCATCCGATGCATGCTGAATGATATAACTCTTGGCAAAGGAATTCAATACCAACGGCGTCTGGCTGGTATGTGTTGCGGTCTGTGCGTTGGCATCCAGTTGCCAGTGTGTGGTGCGCACCTGGGCTACGGCCTGCTCTATCGTTCCTTTAGAAGGAAGGTTTTGCCTCACCGCAGCGTCTTTCCAAAGTTTACTGATCACCTGCGCCGATGCGTCCAATGCGCCGTTGCTTCTGACACGCCATTGATCGAACAGATCCAGCACTTCAAACAATTCCCGAGATACAGCCACCGGTTTACCTGTTGTCTGCATCCACCGGCTGAATTCACTTGTTGCGTCATAACCACTGAGTATATGCGATAACCTTTCTATCTCATGCAAAGCTGCCGCTTCTGCCATAACCGCCTGTTTCTCTGAACCCGTTTTCACTTTGATCTGCAGTGATGTGCCCAACACATTCTCGTAGTGCGACACATAGAGGCCCGTTCTTTTATCCAATAAAGGAGCTGCTTTCAGCGATATACTGGCTAACCCAACAAAGAGGGCACAGAAAAGAAATGTTCTTGTCAACTTCATGTCTTCGGTTTTATGATACCTGCTTCAAAATAAGGCAATCCGCCATTCTATGGATACCGGCCATCAATTTCTGATTCTTTCGGGTTTTGTATATAGATAATAGGTGATGGAGGGGTTTTTGCCGGTCACCTGAGATTAATGAGTGAATGAGTGGATGAGAGGATGAGTGAATGGGGGGGGAGATCATGTATGGGAGCTGCCCATGAGCGAATTGCCTGCTAAACAGTTGGGAGGCCCATTTCAAAAAAAATGCGCCCCATTGGTTAGATGAGGCGCATTGTGCAGGCTGTTAAGAAGTATTATTTCTCTTTGGATTCTTTCTTATCCGTATTTAAAAAAGCAGCACGGACCGGTGATGGTGCGGGTTTACCTTTGATACCTTGCCAGAGGATCTCATTGAATACAAGGTCAGGTACGGCATCTTCCTTGCTCCAGTTGTATTTGGCCGACACATTCGCCATTTTGGTGTTGGACGGGTTCCTGTCTTTCAGGTTAACATTCGACGGCAAATGGGTAAACGTGTTGTAATCAGGCTTACTGGTAAAAGAGCGCCACATAGGTGTGGCAGCCGCATCATATTGTGTCATGGGTGGCAGACCAAGGATCAGTTCCATGGTGCGTAACATACCGGATGTGGTGTACATGGTGTGATCCACGTAGTTCCTTTTTACATAAGGTCCGATCACATAGGCCGGGCTCCTGTGTGCATCTACATGGTCCGGACCATTTTGGGCATCATCTTCCAATATGAAGACCACACTTTCTTTCCATACAGGACTTTTGCTCAGATGATCGATCAGCATACCTACGGCCAGGTCATTGTCTGCCACATGTGCAAAGGGAGTAGGCCTTCCCGCCTGCATACCTTCCGTATGGTCGTTACCCAGGCGGATAGTAGAGAAACTGGGCAGCACATTCAACGCTACCAATGAATCAAAATCCCTCTTCCATTGAAAAAAACGGGTGGTATCCGGTATTGACAGGGTATATGGTGCATATACGGCTGAATGATTTTTCAGCACATCTATCCTGGGTTTTTTACCCTGGTAATCCGCCACAAATTCTCCATAGGTCCGGTAGCTGACATTGTTACGTGCACACTGGTCCCAGATAAACCCATCCCGGTTATTACCGATCTTCAGCGTTCCGGATGTGCCATGGGTACCACCCCTTCCACCATAACTCGACTGCCAGTTCTTTTCTACATAATCCGTAGCATAAGCGCCCATACTCCAGTTATGGCCGTCAGCACTTACTTCCGCATCTACATAAAAATTATCGAGCAGAACATAATCCCTCGCCAGTTTATGCTGGTTGGGAGTGATCTTCTCCCCAAACAGCAACAGGCTGGTATCTCCGTTACCTCCCTTCACATCACTCAATACCTGGTCGAAGGTTCTGTTTTCCTTGATGATATAGAACACATATTTGATCGGTGACTTTTCTCCCACTTTGCGGGGAATGGGGTTACCCTCCTCTCCTTCTGCCACCAATTCCTTTGCCTTATTGTAGGGTGTATTCTTATAGACAGCTTTGGTATACACAGCCAGTTGTTCAGCAGAAGGTGTTTTGATGATACTTAACGTACCCAGGAACAGACCTCCGATATACTGTACATTGGCGGGTTTGGTGCTATCACCCTGGTGACTGATCACCACCTGCTTCTTGCTGACAGGGTTTGGTCCATGTGGGTTGGCATACGAGGTTAGGCCTTTGCCATTGGTCACGTATATATTGGGGCCCACCACTTTCACATTCGTAGGGAACCAACCAACAGGAATGAATCCTTTTGATCTGCTTTTTGACACCACTGATACATCAAATACTGCCAGGCAATTATTATCGGCATTAGCTATGTACAGTGTTTTTTCATCCTCGCTCAACGCCACACCATTGCTGGTAGAGCCGCTGGGTGCATTAGGGTACAATGCGGCATTCAATGTCTCTACCACAGAAAGATTTCTCGTATCTATCACAGAGACCGAATTATCGTTGGCATTGGCCACATACAGGTAGTTCCCGTTTTTGGTAAGACAAAGTTCATTGGGGTGATCACCTACGGATACCTCTCCGATGATCTTTGCTTCGCGGATCCCATACACCAACACCTTCTTATCGCCCCAAAGGCTGATGTACAGTTTTTCCCGGTCTGGAGAGACCTTACAGGTGTAAGCTTCCGAACCGAGGTCTAGTTTTTTCAGCAGTTGCTTTGTTGACAGGTCGAATACGTACAGGCTTTTGTCTTCTTTGGTGACCACGAACAGTTGGTTATGTTCCGTATCTTCTACATCCAATCCTGCGGTACCAATGGCATTGGGCCATGATTTACCCAGCACAAAGGAATCCACCAACTGCAGTTTGTGTTCATTGATCGCATAACGGATCACACGATTATCATGTCCGCCCGAAGCGTACAGGAAGCGGTCATTTTTTCCGAATGCCAGTCCATACCAGGACTTTGCAATCTCGATACTGTCCAGTTTAGTGCCTTTCTGTACATCGAACAATTCGATCGATTGTGTACTTTGTCCGTTGTTGGTGACGGCCATGTATTTCCGGGTGCTACTTACCACCAGGTTCAGTGGCAGGTCGCCCAGGGGCAGTTGTTTACCGACCGGAGTCAGGTACCAGCCGTTAGGCAGCAATACCCTTTTCTGATCCAGCTCAGACAGTGTTTGAGAGAAAGCCACTGCTGCAAAGAACAAGGGCAGCAGCATCAAGCCAAAGGGAATCAATCTTTTTTTCATTTTGTCATATTTATTGTGCATGCCACAGCAGTTATTGCCAGCCGGCATTCTGTATCAGTTTGGGGTTCAGCAATAATTCTGTTGCCGGAACAGGATACAGGTATTTTTTATCATCAAAGCTCTTGGCTGTATTGTTCAACCAGAGCAGGTTACCCTTGCTTCCCTGGGATAATTTGGAAGTAACATTATCCAGCAGGAAATAAGTGACACCAGGTACGCGGGTAGCAGGCACTTTATCTACGAACGCCACATCAAATTTACTGTCTTCATTAAGATCGAGTAATTTATCTTTTGCCGGAACATAAATACCATCATATCCTTTTTCAAGCAGTTTGCCTGCTTTCCAGCGCCTGAGGTCATCAAAGCGGTTCCCTTCAACGGCCAGTTCCACAGCCCGCTCACGCCTGATCTCCAGCAATACCGCACTGGTAAGACCGGGATACAGCTGTTTCATGTATGGATCCGCAGTGATGGGCATGGTGGTATTGGTGATGCCTGCCCTGCTGCGCAATGCACCGATGGTCTGGTTCCAGTCTGCTACGGTAAGCGCACCCATCTCTTCCTTTGCTTCAGCATAGTTCAAGAGTACTTCTGCATAACGCATGATCGGAATAGAGTTATAGCTCTCTGTACGGGTATCGTAATATTTATCATCCAGTGAAAATTTCTGGATCTGGTATCCTGAGTAGGTCACGGTGAAATCCGGAGGTGCCGGTGTTCCGTCGGTACGTTTGTAATTACCGGCACGGATGGTGCCCTTCAATCTTGCGTCACGGTTCTTTACCTCATCCTGGAACTGCAGGGTATCATAACCTGCCTTATCGGTGAACCTGGTTCCATCAATGTTCAGGTAGGTATTCACGAATGTTTTGGAGAGGCCCAGTCTGGCACCCAGTGTGGCGCTGTTAAACCACCAGGCCGCATCGTGCCATTTCTTCAGTGAATTGTTATAGACAGATGCCAGTAACACTTCGCTAGAAACAGGGTTCTCACTGATGAACAGCGACCGGTAATCTTTATCAGGCGCACCGGTATTCTGCAGTTTATACTGACCACTTGCCATTACCTTGGATGCCGCATCGGCCGCCTGCTGAAACCACTGTGTGGCAGAGGGCTGAAAGCTGATCTCTGTATGATACTTACGGAAAGTTCCTTCGAACAAACAGATCCTTGACTTATAGGCCAATGCTACCCATTTGGTGATCTGTGTGGCAGAATTGTCTTTGGTTTCGTAGATATTGTTACAGGCAAAATCCAGATCGGCCAGCACAGAATCCATGACCAGTGTTCTGGAATCCTGTGTTTTGTACAGGGCTGAATCTTCTACGCCCAGTGTTTTACTGTACCAGGGCACATTACCAAATCTTTTCACCATATCAAAGTAAAAAGTGGCGCGGAAAAAACGGGCGATACCGGCATAATGATTCCTGGCTTTTACAGGGATGGCCGGGTTATTGTAACGCTCCAGGAAATAATTGATGTTCCTGAGATCGGTCCAGGTCCAGCCGGATGACTGCTGGCTTCCGAACACCCCGCCAATATACTGCGGAACGGCATTGGGTACGGTGATGTCGGACATCACATCTCCCTTATATATATCCGGACCGGTAGGCAGGCCTCTTACATAGAACGAATTGGCATAGAGCTGAAGTGTGTTCTCACTTCCGAACGCCTGATCGGGCGTTAATTTATCCAAGGGCGATTTATCCAGAAATTTGGTACAGGAGGTCAATGCCATCACAGCCACCAGGTATACAACTGTCTTCTTCATATAATTTCGTTTGTGTGCTTTAGAATGTAATGTTGAAACCGAATGTGTAACTCTTCTGCATAGGATAAGAGAAACCATCGCCACCGCCTGAATTGATCTCCAGGTCCGATGCTTCGATCACTTCAGGATCAAAGTTTTTCGTCACCTTATGCATGGGAGAGAACGTGAGCAGGTTCTGACCGGTAAAATAGAAACGGATACTGTTCACTTTTAAACGGCCGATCACACTCTTGGGCAATGAGTAACCGATGGTCAGGTTTTTCAGACGCAGGTAACTGGCATTCTGCAGATAACGGGTTTGCTGTACCGCCAGTTCACGTGTGCCGGATAAAGCCGTATAACCACGATATCTTGGGAAATAGGCATCCTGACTTGGATTCTCCTCTGTCCACCTGTTCAGGTTAAATGCCGGCAGGAAGCTGTAGGGTCGATTGCTCTGTCCCCAGAAGTATGCTGCTTCCGTAGAAGGGTACCAGTCTCTTTTACCCACACCCTGGAAGAATACAGACAGGCTGATATTGTTCCACTCAACATTACCAGTAATTCCATAAGGCAAACGGATAGATGTGTTACCGATCACTTTCTGGTCTCCCGGATCGGCAAGGGTGTTCTTACCCCTGTTCACCACACCGTCTCCATTGAGGTCCCTGAACTTGAGGTCACCAGGCAACAGTTTGTTGGCATTGGATACCACGAAATAACTCTGGTTGGCATGTTTGGCAAT
Organism: uncultured Sediminibacterium sp.; assembly: GCA_964460235.1. Lineage (GTDB taxonomy): Bacteria > Bacteroidota > Bacteroidia > Chitinophagales > Chitinophagaceae > Sediminibacterium. The sequence goes on from CAYWPM010000012.1 coordinate 97,364, forward strand.
ATCATCCTGCGAGGTAAAGAAGCCCATGGTCTCAAAGCCCCAGATATCACCCAGGCGCTGACCTTCGTAGTAGCTGGATAATAACTGCGTTGGATTATAGAACTTGGTGATACGGGCCACGTTATCAGCCAGTGTAAAACGAACGCTATAGGTCAGGGGTTTACCGGCCAGTTTGGTCTGGTCATTCCAGGTAAGTGAAAGTTCCCAGCCTTTGGTCACCAGATCGGCATAGTTTCCTCTGGGCACGGTTGCTCCGAACACAGAAGGCAGTGGCTGACCGGTAGTGATCATGCCAGTGGTATTACGCTGGTACCAGTCTCCGCTGAACACCAATCTCCTGTTCAACACTTCCACATCAAGACCCATATCGAAAGTGGTCGATTTTTCCCAGGTAAGTCCATTCGGTATCACACCCGGCATTTGTATGTAGTTAGGGAATACACCATTCATGATGGTAGATGCCGTGGCGGAAGAGATCGTTTCGGCAAATGTGTATGGCGCAATATTACCGTTGCCAAGTGAACCGTAAGAAGCACGGAGCTTCAGGTTATCCAGCCAGCCCCTTGTTTTTTCCATGAACTTCTCTTCAGAGATCTTCCAGCCAGCAGAGGCCGAAGGGAAGAAACCAAAACGCTGGTTGGTCGGGAACTTGGACGATCCGTCATAACGTCCGTTCAATTCAAAGAGGTAACGATTATTGAAGGAATAATTCAACCGGTAGAAAGCACCTACGGTTGACCACTGTGAACCACCACCTGTTACACGATAGTTCAATCCGGTGGCCAGGTTAAAATCAGGCAGGTTGTCGATCAGCAAACCATCGCGCTGTACGAACTGGTTTTTGATCTGGTCATACTCTATGTTCACACCACCCAGCAGCTTGAATGCATGTTTGCCAAAATTCTGGGTATAGTCCGCATAGATATTACCCACATAATATTGCTCCTTCACATCGCTGTTGGAAAGATAGTTCAATCCGGATGTGATCAATTCGTCGGGTTTGATACTGTATGGTGTGGTAAAGAACTTACGTGTTTCGCCGGTGGTCGTGTACAGGTAAGAAAAATCTCCCTTCAGGTTCAACTTGTTCTTGATGATGGATGCATTGAAACCAAGAGTATTGCGCAGGAAGTTCTGCGAAGCCACCGACTTACTTTTTCCATAATAAAAATCACCCACAGAATAGGCACCCACAATGGTCATGGTACCGTCTGGGTTCAGCATGGGCGATACGGGAAATGCGGTCACAGCCATCAAACGCCAGATCGCGTTCACACCTCCTACCGAACTGAGCGGATAAGAATAACTATACGTAGAATAATCCGTATTGGTATTTACCGTGAGCCAGTCGGTCACTTTGATGCTTCCTTTGAACCTGAGATTGTAGCGGTTGAACTTATCCGTATTGTAGCGGAAGATCCCATCCTGGAAATAATATCTTCCGGAAAGTGAGAAATTCACTTTTTCACTTCCTCCGGAAATACTGAGTGAATGTTCTGTGGTACCATTATTGTCTTTATAGAGTTCCTTGAACCAGTCCGTATTGGCAAAATACTGGTACTTGCCTGTGAGCGGATCGATGGTCGTCTGGGGCAGGCTAGGGTTTTCAGCATGCGCCTTCAATGAATCCAGGTACGCCAGCGAAAACCCAAGTTGCGAGTTGATGCTTTGTGGATGCGAAAGATAATCGTTCCATGAGTAGAATGACTCATCAAAATTCTTGGCCCAGGTATAAGAATCGGATACCAGGTCGGGTGTAGTGGTGCGCTGGTTGATGGCGTAATTGGCGCTGTAGCTCACCTGTATCTTATCGCGTTTGGGCGATTTGGTGGTAATCAGGATCACCCCGAATGCACCCCGTGCCCCATAAATAGCGGCAGAAGAGGCATCTTTCAGTACAGATACACTTTCAATATCGTTCGGATTCAGTGTGGCAGGATCGCCCGGCACTCCGTCGATCAGCACCAGTGCACTGCCTCCTGAACCGATAGAAGTGGTACCACGTACATTATAGGTTGCCGTACGGGTGGGTTTGCCGTCCACTATTTTAATATTCAGGTTAGGGATGGCGCCCTGTAAGCTACGGGTGATATTGGCATTGGGCCTGTCTTCAAAATATTCATTCCCCACCTGGTCAACCGCACCTGTCAGGTTTACTTTCTTCTGTGTACCATATCCTACCACCACTACCTCGTTGAGGTCGTTCTGTGAGGCAGTGAGCACAACCGACAACTGTGCGGTCTCTCCCGACCTTACCTGTACGGCCTGCTTCACTGTTTTATAATTGATATAACTGATGGTAATAGAATAATTACCAGGAGCAAGAGATACGGTGAATTTCCCGTCGTTCCCGGTCACGATCACTTTCCCTGATCTTTCAATCACCAGGTTAGCGCCCGCCAGGGCTGTTCCATTCTGATCTTTTACAATACCGGAAATTTTACCGTCGATCGCCGCTGCAACAGTGCGGCCATTCTCAGCCGCGAAAAGCGGATTCATTGCCATTGCACAGCAGATAAGGGCAATAGCAATACATATGGGTCTGAATGACCCATTCAGGTGAACTGGCTTCTTCATAATGTTAGTTAGTTTCTTACGTGAGGGTATGTGATTTTGGTGTCACATTTCGCATGCAAGGTAATGGCAGGTTCTTTATTTCGTTGATCGATAAAAAGAACAAATTGTTAAGTTAACATTAACAACATGGGTATGATCAAAAGCAAATGAATATCGAATAATGAGTAAGGAATGATGAACCTGCCTGACGGCAGACAGGTGCTGAGCGTATCAAAGATGTAAAACTTGTACACCCATTGAACAGAAGAACAGATGAGCAAGGAACAGATGAATGATGACGTATCGATCTGCGCATGCTCTCGAACTTCCGCGGCTCAGCGGTGAAAGCAAGTACGATTACTCTGTAAGGAACGATGACTGACTATTGAGTAGCAATAGAGACGTCTGTATTATTGGGTGCACGGCCAACAATCTGCTGTATTCAGTTGCCGGAACAGACCGAATACATTATCTTACCATTCCATCATCAAATGAAAAACATAACATGAAGCTGCTGTTATCCTTATGCATCTCACTCTTTTTGATCACCTTCCAGTTTGCGCAGGCACAAGCGCTCTCGAATAGCGAAAGATCCAGGCTGTATGCCGAACAGAAAGAAAAAGAAGACAAGGTCAAAGACCTGTTCATAGGGCGCGAAATATTCGTAAGTGCTGACATCTACGACAAACAGGGCAAAAAACACCGCTTCTATAAAAACATCCGTAATTTCCATGTGGATATATCCAGTGATGGATTCTACTTTTCCTGGGATGAAGAAAGGGGAGATTATAGCGAGGATGTGACCATGTTATTTTCCTATTCCGTAAAAATACCGTTTGCACAGATCAATGCAGTAGCGAGCTATTTTTCCTGGATGAGACATCCTATCGGAACCGAAAAAGACTACCGGAAAGTAGCTTCCGTTGTTTTTCAGGTCAGTAAGGGACAAAAATTCGAACTACATGAACAAACATCCGAGATAAAGAATGGTCGGAAGGTCAGAACGCGTTCCGAATACGTGAACAACGAGTTTGTCTTGATACCTTATGCCAACCTGGATGTCAATTGCAGTACCTGCACACATGAAAAACTCACAGAGAAACCACGGGCAGCGATCATCGGTTTCCTGAAAGACAAAGGGTATTGATTTTGTCTGTTGCTGGTCGTCTGCCACATCTGTTCGCAAGAAACTCCTGCAAAATAACATGGCCGCGCCCTTCAGGGCGTGGATATCGATCATCCCCATGGATTTCCTTGGGGACTTTAGTCCCAGGTCTTTTTAGATGATCTTTTCACAAAAAACTCAGGGCTAAAGCCCAATCTACTCTTTTAAACATATCCAATCCGCGCCTTAAAAGGCGCGGCAAAAAATCGTTTAGTGTTCCGAAGACCTTTTGCCACCAGACCACCCCCCCTTTGTTCCTCATAGGTCGCATGCCATCATTTGCCTGCCCATTCCCATTTTTTTTGTACATTCAATATCACCTGAAACCTACCGTATGAAAAAAAGATCCTTCTTAAAAAGCCTGGCCCTGGCCGGCATCAGTGCACCGTTTTCTGCCAGCGCACTGGATGAATGGATGCAAGTGGCCGAAAAGAGATCCGGTACGGAACTGGCAGCCGACGATGATTTTTGGCTGGGCATCCGCGGACAGTACCGTCTGAAGCCGGACTATATCAATCTAGAGAACGGGTATTACAATATCCTGCCCCAGGAGATCCTGGAAGCCTATATCCGTCATATACGGGAGGTGAATTACCAGGGCGCTTATTACATGCGTACGGTACAGTTTGAGAACAAGAAAAAAATGGCAGCGAAAGTTGCCGGCCTGACCGGATGCAGCACGGAAGAGCTCATCCTGACCAGGAATACCACAGAATCACTGGATACGATCATCAGCGGTTTTCCCTGGCAAGCCGGCGATGAGGCCCTGATGGCCGAACAGGATTATGGTGCCATGCTCGACATGTTCAAACAGGTAGGTAAACGGCATGGGGTGGTGAACAAAGTACTGTCCTTACCGCACCATCCTGCATCAGACGAAGAGATCGTTTCTCTGTATGCCAATGCCATCACCCCCAAAACAAAACTGCTGATGATCTGTCACATGATCAATATCACCGGACAGATCCTACCCGTTCGCAAGATCTGCGATATGGCGCACAGCAAGGGAGTGCAGGTGATGGTGGATGGTGCACATGCCATTGCCCATATCCGTTTCAATATTCCCGAACTGCATTGCGATTATTACGGTGCCAGTCTGCACAAATGGCTTTGCGTTCCATTGGGGGTAGGTATGCTGTATGTGAAGAAGGAACATATCCCTATCATCTGGCCCCTGCTGGCAGAGAGCGGCAGGAAGGATGATGATATCGGCAGGCTGAACCACCTGGGTACCCACCCAGTACACACCGACCTGGCCATCAGCAATGCCATCGACTTTTACCAGCAACTTGGTCCTGAGAAAAAAGAGGAAAGACTTCGGTACCTGCAACAATACTGGACCAGCAAAGTGCGCAACCTGCCACATATCATCATGCACACGCCGGCCGATCCCCAGCGCGCCTGCGCCATTGCCAACGTAGGCATCAAAGGCATGAAACCTGCCGACATGGCCGCCACCCTGCTGAACAAATATGGCATCTATACGGTAGCCATCGATGGCGCCAATGTACATGGCTGCCGGATCACACCCAATATCTATACCACTACGGTTGAACTGGATGTATTGGTGAAAGCTTTAACAGAAATGGGATAGATCGGAGTTGGCCCGCAATGACACTGAGGCACTGTTAGTGGGAAGGAGATATTGTCTGCATGCTCATAGTTAACAAGCAATATGCCTGTTCTATGGCGATCTATTCTCTGTGTTGAATACAATTACTTCAACAAACCTTTTTCCCGATACCAGGCAATGGTATCGGCCAGGCCATTCTCCAACTTGTAATCGGGCCGGTAACCTAAATTCTCCAGTTCGGCACAACCGGCGGCCCAGTTACTGGCCCTGAATTCTTTTAAACGTTCCCGGTTGAGCAATGGGACCTTACCGCGCAGATTGCCTACGGCCTCGGATAATACGGCCGCAAATACGGCGATCCAGGTAGGTACGGTGACCGCAATGGCCGAAACACCCAGCTGTTGTTTGATGATGCGGTTCATTTCTGCGGTGGTATAATTGGTGAGATCGGATACCAGTACGTTCTGGCGGGTATGCTCCGATTCCATGGACAGGAATACGGCTTTTACCAGGTCTGCCACATGCACAAAACTCAGCAGCTGCTCCCGGCTTCCCACATAGAGTTCCAGTTTCTGCTGCACCGTTTGCAATACGAACAGGAAATCCTTATCACGCGGCCCATACACCGCAGTGGGATTGATCACGAGAAAAGGGAGATCGGTGGTCTGGTACAACAGGTTCTCCGCTTCGCGTTTACTGCGGCCATAGGCAGTGATAGGGTTGGGTGCCGATAGCGCCGTAATCGGCTCATTGCCCACGCCCGGCCCATAGGACGCCAGGCTGCTGATGAACACGAACTTCTCTTTCAGCAACTGTTGCTGCTGTAATGTGTTCACCAGGCGTTGGGTGCTGGCAACATTCACTTCGTAAAATTCTGAAAGATGGAGTGACTTGGTAATGCCTGCCGCATGTATCACATAATCGAATGCGCCATATTTCTCTGCTGTTTGCTGCAGTGCCTGCTGCATAGCAGCAGTATCCATCAGATCCAGTTCCAGGAAATGGATGGAAGGGTCCGTCAGGTATTGACGGCTGCTGGATGCCCGGATACCGGCAAACACACGATAACCTTTCCGGATAGCTTCTTCCACTAAAAAACTTCCGATAAAACCACTTGCTCCGGTGATCAGGACATTCTTTTGCATCCGGCGAATTATAAATGTTTGATAAAGCAGCGGCGCCGCTTGTGCTGCACAGCATCAAAGTGCTCCCAGATAGACTGGACCTTGGTGTTCATTTCCAGTTCCGGGTTGGTCTCTGCATAACGGATGCCGTTACGGATATACGATTTGTTCACTTCGTACATCAACAAGGCATTCACGCCTTTGCCCTGCATGTCTTTGCGGATCGCTACCAGGTACAGATCGGCCAGGTCGTTCTTCTTCAACGCTTTGAGGATATGCACGAAGCCGAAAGGCAGCAGGCTGCCCTTTGCTTTCTGCAAGGCTGCCGATAAGGATGGCATGGTTACACCGAATGCCACCAGTTTTCCTTCCTTATCCAGGATCAGCGGAACAAAATCAGGCCGTATGAAAGAGAAATATTGTTTGGTATAATACTTGATCTGCTTTTCTGTCAAGGGCACCACACCATACAGGTCTGCATAAGCCTCGTTGATCAGTTCAAAAATAGCCGGTGCATAGGGTAAGATATCTTTGGCGCTCTTCGCTTTCAACACACGCAGGCCCAAACGGCGCTCCACCACGCTGGCCATCTTCTCCATCTTCTCGGGTATCACTTCCGGCACTTTCACCAGGTACTCCACCCAGTCGGCATCTTTGGAATAACCCAGCTGTTCCATGAACTGCGGGTAGTACGGATGGTTGTAGATGGTGGCCAGGGTGCCCAGTTTATCAAAACCTTCCACCAGCATACCTTCATGGTCCAGGTCGGTGAAACCCATGGGACCATGTACCGCCGTCATGCCTTTCTCCTTTGCCCATTTCTCCACTTCGCCAATGAGGCTGGCAGCTATTTCTGGATCGTTCTCAAAATCCACCCAGCCAAAACGCATATAGCGTTTGTCCCATTTCTCAATGAACGCATGGTTGATGATGGCAGCGATCCTGCCCACCACTTTCCCGTTCTTATACGCCAGCCAGTAACGGGCCTCGCAATAATCGAACGCTGGGTTCTTGTCCTTGCGCAACGTGGCTTTCTCATCGAAATGAAGCGGAGGTACAAAACAGGGATTCCCCCTGTACAGACTAAGGGGGAATCGTATGAATTGGTCAAGCTCTTTTTGGGTAGTAACCTCTTTTACAGTGATGCTCATGGACATGGTTTAGGCATGATCAGGGAATGTGCATTGCCAGCCTCACCCCATACGATCATGAATGTTTCATTTCAAGCACATGGAGCTCGTTGGCTACTTTTTCAATCTTACCCAGTGCCTCGTTCAGCTGTTCACGTGTGTGCGTGGCCATGATCGATAAACGGATCAGGGAAGCATCACTTTTCACAGCCGGCGATACCACCGGGTTTACAAATATACCTTCTTCGTACAAACGCTGGTTAAAGCGGAAGGTAAGTTCATTATCGCGGATATACACCGGAATGATCGGTGTTTTGGAAGTGTTGATATCAAAACCCAACTCCTGCAGGGAGCTGGCCATATAGTTGGTGTTCTCCCACAGTGCATCCTGTCTTTCAGGCTCATTCTGAATGATCTCCAGGGCGGCCATGGCTGCTGCCACCGCAGATGGCGGTACACTGGCGCTGAAGATCATCGGACGTGCATTGTGTTTCAGGTAGTTGATCATTTCTTTGGTAGTGGCAATAAAACCACCCACAGAAGCCAATGACTTACTGAAGGTTCCCATGATCAGGTCCGATTCTTCGGTAAGACCGAAATGATTGGAAGTTCCCTTTCCCCTGTCGCCGATCACACCCAATGCATGGGCGTCATCCACCATCACCAATGCCTGGTACTGGTTGGCCAGACGGGTGATCTCAGGAAGGTTACAGATATCCCCTTCCATGCTGAAGATACCATCCACGACGATCATTTTCACGGTATCGGCAGGAACCCTGCTCAATACACGCTCCAGGTCGTTCATATCATTGTGTGCGAACTTCAATACTTTAGAGAAAGACAAACGGCTTCCTTCAATGATGGATGCATGGTCCAGCTCATCCAGGATGATCACCCCTGTTCTTCCTGTAAAAGTGGCCACGGTACCCAGGTTGGCCTGGAAACCGGTGGTGAACATCAATGCCGCTTCCTTGCCCACATGGTCGGCCAGTTTCTCTTCCAGCTCAATATGCAGCTTGGATGTACCATTCAGGAAACGTGAACCTGAACAGCAGCTACCGTATTGCTGGATCGCTTTTTTAGCGGCTTCCGTAACTTTCGGGTGATTGGTCAACCCCATGTAACTATTCGAACCAAACATCAGGATCCTCCTGCCGTCGATCTTTACCTCTGTATCATGGTTCTCCTCAATAGGTCTGAAATAAGGATACATCCCTGCTTTCTTCAGCTGATCGGGGAGTGTAAAAGCCTGTAACTTTTCCTGTAAACTTTGTTGTATCATAGTTCTATGTCTGGGGGTGATAGTTTATTCCGGTTATCCTGTACAGGTAGTGCCGGGTTACCAATTTGTTAATTAAACGGGTCGCTGCTGCCTGGCTTGACCTGTTTTCAGTACCTGCGTTTTGAAAAGGCCGATGTAAAAACTACATCGCCAGATCGTACAGGATTGCAAGATAAAGAGAAAACGCTGTACCAAGCCCATTGAAAACCATCTGGATGATCTAAATAACGGTCTGCGCAGTCCGTTAAGGGCCGGTCGGTTTTTCTCCATAAAGTAGATTTATGCCGCAAATATAATAATAAAGGATAGTTTTGCCCTTATTTATTTGCCCAAAACTGCCATTTAGGCATTCTCAATGATACTCAATTATGCTTCAGCTTACTAAAATCTTCCATTTTGAAATGGCACATGCCATTTTTGGATACGATGGCCCCTGCAAACATATTCATGGCCATTCCTACGAGCTGCACATAGGGATCACGGGACAAAACGATGGTTCCGACTATATTCCCCAACCCGGCTTTGAAGTGGATTTTAAGGACATCAAACACCTGGTTGTGGCAGAAGTGATCAGTTATTTCGATCACAAGCTGGTGTTGTCACGTGATTTTCTGGCAGCCCACCCGACCCTGGCCACCCAGGACAACCTGGTTACCTGGGAAGTGGAACCTTCTGCGGAGAACCTGTTGATATTTATTGCAAAAAAAATTAAGGCCCGGGTGCCGGCTAACGCCCGGTTATCGTACATGAAACTGTATGAGACCAGCAATTCCTATGCAGAATGGATAAATCAGGATAATTTTATAGCGGCGGTTCCGCGCTGAGCAAGTGTACTAAACCATCAACATGTTTTCAAAAGCTACCGAATACGCCCTCAGGGCCACCATATTCATTGCACAGAAAGGATCCGAAATGGCCAAACTGGGCATCGATGAGATCGCCCAGGCGATCGATTCTCCAAAATCCTTCACCGCCAAGATCCTGCAATTGTTGAGTCGCGATAACCATATTGTGAGTTCGGTACGCGGTCCCAATGGCGGGTTCTATCTCACAGAAAAGGCCAAACAATTACCCATCCGCACCATCCTGCAGGCCATGGGTGAAGAAGAGAGACTGGAAAAATGTGTCATGGGACTGAAACAGTGCTCCGAAACGCAGCCCTGCCCCATGCACCTGCAATTCAAACCGATCCGCAAACAGTTGAAGGACCTGTTCGAAAGTAAGTCCATCCAGGAATTTGCCGCTGAAATAAAGGATGGGGTCATCTTTATCAACAACCACCCGCGTTAAGCGGTCTTATCCTCATCCACTAACGGCAGGGTGAAAATGGCTTTGGTGCCTACATTGATCTCACTCTCCAGCCGGATGGAACCATTGTGCAGTTCCATGAACTGTTTGGCCACCACCAGTCCCAGTCCCGAACCCCGATAGCTGATGGTATTACTGGCACGGTAAAAGGATTTGAATACTTTCTCCAGTTCATCTGCCGGGATCCCGATACCGTAATCCTGTACGCAGATCTCCAGGGTATGCTCCGTATAACTGATGTACAGTTCCGGATCTTTCGAGCCTTCCGAATAGTTGAATGCATTCGAGATCAGGTTGGTGAGCACATGCGTGAACAACAGTTCATCGATGACCACTTTCCGGTGCGAAGCTGTTTCATGGATATGGATCATACGCCCATCCGCCCGGTTCGAGAAATACGTGTTCACCACCGAATGGATCAATGGCGAAATGGAGACCACGGACTGGTTGAACTTGATCTGCCGTGCATCGTACCTGCCTACCAGCAGAATATTGTTCATCAGCTCTGTCATACGGCTGATCTCGTTCTTGATCTGTTCGGTGGACTTGGCGATCTTGTACAGCAGGCTGCCCTCCAGGTTTTTGACCATGATCTCGATCAGTTCGATATTGGTGAAGATCACCGTCAAAGGTGTCCGGAACTGGTGCGAAGCCACCGATACGAAACTTGCTTTCAGTTCCGCCAGTTCCTTTTCTTTTTCCTCTGCCAGTTTTTTATCGTGTATGTCGATGATGCTGCCCGAAATGAAATATTCTTCGTCCTGCGGAATGCCATTCTCTTTCATGATCACGTGTACCCAACGCCAATGGCCGTTCTTCTGCTGCAGACGGACTTCGAAAGAAGCCGTGACCTGTTTACCCGATTTCAGGTTCACCAGGTTCTCCCGCACCTCCGCCGCATCTTCGGGTAAGAAGAAGGATTCGATGGACTGCGACAGGGATTCAGCCGGAAGGTAACCGGAAATATCTTCCCAGTAAAGATTGAGGAAAGTGAGTGTATTACTGTTATTGAGCCGGAACACCACTTCACCCAGACTGTTCAGCAGTTTATTGAAATCGTTACGCTGTGATTCGAGTGTTTCCTGCTGGTGTTTCAGCTCGTTGATGTTGAGATGCGAGCCCACCATATAGACCGGTTTGCCTTCGGCATTCCATTTGGCCACACCGGAACCCCTGATCCACACATAGTGCCCCTTCTTATGCAACAACCTGAATTCTGTGGTATAAGTGGCTGTTTCCTTGTTCAGATAAGCCTGCAAAGTGGGCTCTACAAACGCATAGTCATCCGGATGCATCCGGTTCTTCCAGTTATCATAGTTGTGTTCGAACTCATAGTGGGTATACCCGATCATCTCCATGAAGATGGCGGAGAAAGACAATTTGTTGTTCTCAATGTCCCATTCCCACAAACCCTGCTGCGAAGCCTGCACCGACATATCGAACCTTTCTATCGATAAAGCATGTTCAGCTTCTGCCCTTTCCCTGCCCAAACGGAGCCCTATATTATGTGCCACCGCTGTCAATGCATTCACCTCGGTCTCTTCCCATTTTCTTTCATCGGTGCAATTGTCGTAGCCCATCCATCCCCAGAACTCGTCTTTCTGGAAAATGGGCACAAAGAGGTAGGTGAAAATATTCTGGCTTTCCATCACTTCTTTGAACATCTGGTTATCCGATTCCCGAACCAGGCCATACATGGTCTTACCCGCTGACAGCTGATTGTACAAACCAGGGAGCATGTCATAACTAATGTTACTCAGCATAGGATTGCCCAGTTGCACCTCAACACCTTCTTTACACCATTCCTGTGTATAGAACAATTGCAGATCACCATCCACCATCCGGTTGGTAAAAATATAACAGCGGTCAACGCCGGTAGAAGAACCAAGGGCAGCCACTACGTTCTGAAGCGAATTGTGCAGATCATCCGTTTCCAATAAAGCACCATTTGCTTTGGATATGCCGGAAAGAAGGTTTTCCATAATGATAGAATAGAGGAGAATAAACGATAGCGCCTGCAAAGGTATACACAGATATTACTTAAAAATATAAGATAATCGTCGAATTAAGCAGGGAAATGATCTGGCTCATGAAATCTAAACAATTGATCCTCAGTAACAGCAAAGCTGAACAATGAACATCAGCCGATCAGGTAGGTCAGACCGTCCGTAACGGTCTCGCAAAGGTCTTTGATCTTTTTCTGCTGGCAGAGCAGTTTGAACTGGTCGCGGATGGTCTTGTAATCGGCATGGATGGGACAGGGATGCGTGGCCGAACATTTGCTCAGACCGAGTCCGCATTGATCGAACACTTCCTTGCCGTCAATGGCATCGATCACGGCAAGGATGGGTCGGTTCATTTGCCTGGCGGTGAGGAAGAATCCGCCGGTAGGCCCTTTGGCGCTGTTGATCACTTCTTCCTTTACCAGCACCTGCAGCAGTTTACCCACGGTATGTTCACTCGCATCAATGTATTCAGCGATCTCCTTGATACTGGCTTTCTCATCCGAGCTGAACCTGGAAGCCAGGTATATGACGGCTTTGATGGCCGTTTTACAGGTTAGACTAAGCATTATCTTTCATTTAAAAATTCACGCCCCTCCTCCGAGATCATTTCATGGTTCCAGGGAGGATCAAAACTAAGGGTCACCGTAATATCCTCGCCGGGAAATGTTTCTTGCAATGCAGTGCGGGCCGCATCGGTGATGGATTCTCCCATGGGACAGAACTGCGTGGTCAGCGTCATGGTGCAATAGACCTTCTTTGCCGCTTCATCAAAATCGATCTGGTAGATCAGTCCCAGATCCACCACGTTCAGTCCGATCTCCGGATCCACCACGTTCTGCAAAGCAGCCAATGCCACCGTGGCCCTGAGGGTATTGTTGGAGATCACATTCATGTTCTATCAGGTTTGTGCAGCAGCAGTTGTAACACGTTCCAGTTATACAGAACGGAACAAATGATCAGCAGTACTGCCGCCAGCTGCAAAGTAAACACATGCCCGGCAACAATACCGGCAGTGAACAGAACAAAACCCAGCAGGTACGCGATCCCCATCCATTGGAATGCTCCATTGCTGAACAGGTCTTTCGGGTTGGGCGTTTTGCCTTTGCCGGCCAGGTGGTGGTACACTTTGTTCCAGACGATAAAGGGCAATGTCTTAAAGGTCATGCCCAGGATGATGGCCGTGATCCATCCAAAAAAAATGATGAACCCATATGCAATGGACAGCCTGGTCTGGGCTTTGTCCGTAACCAGCAGCAACACCACGATCACCACCAGGAATACCACCGGCAAAACCATCATGGCAACCGACAACAGCGACAGCCGCATCTGCTCATCCACTTTTTTACGGATGCGTTGCCGGTAGGCTTTGTAACAGAAGCTGCCGAATAACACAATGCCCGTTGCCACCAACAGTACCGGCAGCAATAACAGGGACCGATTGCCCGAATACAGGAACACATAGATGAACAGCAACAGGCCTGCATTGATACACCCATAGATCCACCAGAGCTGCCGGTCGTTACCGTATTTGGAGATCAGGAACATGGGGATCAGCCTTGAGCCCACACCGGTCACCAGCAACAGGAACCAACCCACAATGCCAAAATGCGCATGCAGTGCCAGGTAATCAAGCGAATTGCGCGACAGGATCGGCTGCGTAAAATTATGCAGCAGCAACAACCCTACCGTGGCCGTGGTCAATAACCACAAGGCCGATGTAAAAATGAATACGGCGTGTACATTCTCTTTTTTGCTTTGCACCATGCTCACGGCCAGGTTTACCAGGTACAGCACAATGGCCGATACCACCAGGCAACCACCCCATTGCGCAGGCCATCCCATATCGAATACATAGAAACCATACGACAACAGGGGAATGCCCAATGCCGCCAGCACAAAAGAAAGCAGGGCCAGCGTATCACTGTACAGTTTTCCTTCTATCAATACAGGCACCAGCTGGTGACTGGCCCCCAGGATGATCATGGTACCCCAGCCCAATGCCATGATGTGTACAATGGCCAAAGTATGCGGCAGAAAATAGTGTTCAGTGAGACTGTTGGCCGACAATAACAGGAGTACCGTTGCCACCAGGAAAGCGATGGCCGCATACAGGTAAAACGGCAGTACCACTTTGTGAGAAGTGGTGGCAGTGGCAGTATCTCCGGTAGTGGCAAACATATCAGTCTTTATAGATCAGCAGGTTCACATCCCCTTCAGCGATCTCTTTGATGCGATAGCTCAGCTTCCGCTCCTCCAGTTCGGGTAACAGAAAAACGGGGATGCGTTTATGATACACGAACAATGCTTTGTTGTCAGGCAGATCTTCCAATGCTTCGAGTATGGTATGCATGGGTAAAGGCATTTCCAGCGCACGCACGTCGATGCTGATCAGCCTGTCCTTGTAACGGTTCCACACTTCCTCCCAATCACCCGAAGCAGCAGGCGCTGCCGGAGCTGTGAACAGGGCCGTATCCGCCTTCCTGTAAAAATAGGCATGCACCAGTTCGGGACCAATGGTATCCACGAACGAAACAAAACCCTGTTTGCCCAGTAAATGTAACAGGGGCGTGGGCTCAAAACTGTTGATGATCCTGAGCACCTGGCCCGTTTCCAGCGAATTCACTTTACTGATGATCACCTGCAGCGGATCCTTGCCGGTTTCGATCACCGGCCGCACATCCAGGTCAACCAGCTGATCGGCCGGCAGTTTTGCCAGGAAATCCGGCAACGGTTTGGCTGATGCAGCGGGCTCTTCGGCAACTGCGGCCACGGAAGCGTCCGGCTGAAATCCCAACGGGCGCAGCTTCGAAAAAAAATCATCGATGCTGCAACCGCCCACTTTCGCAGCCATGGCAATACTGGTCCTGCCCGCCATCACTTTGCGGAGAATGGGATTACGCAGTTTGTTGAACTTGGCCGACAAACTGATGATCGCTTCCAGCGCATCGGGATTCGCTTTCAACAACTCTGCTATGCGGGTATTGGCATTGATGGTCATGGCTACATAAAATATTGGGTGAACAGATCCAGGTGTTTCTCTATATCCGCAAGTATGTCAGAAGCTTTCTCAGCGGTATCCGCCTGCTTGAGCGTTTTTACTTTTTCCATCAGCGGTTCCAGCCATTGGTGTAACGCATCGTGATCGGGTCCCTGCATGGTGCATTCTTTCACCATTTTATTGAGCCCCTCCTGCAAAGCGGCAGCGGTCTGCAGGTAATTGGCGGTCTTCGCTGTTTTGGCATCCGCGATCGTTCGCTGCAGTAAGGTCACGTTCACACGGGTGGTCGAGTCGGCCTGCCATTTGGCGCCCTTGTTCAAAGCCAGCCCTTCGGCATGTTCCGCATGTTGTTCCTGCGTGGTCGCTACACTGTCTGCCGGAGCACTCTCTTTTGGATCATTGGCTGATTGACAGGCCAGCAGCAGACCCGTCGATAACAGCACCAGGGATACATATTTCATCGTTGATGGATTTTATGTGAGAAATTTTTCTGAAAGATCATAACCAGAAACTGTCCTTCCACTGTTCTTCGATCTCTTTACTGTTGTTCGAGATCCTGTTCTCGATCTCCTGCAACTCCGCTTCCGGGATATGCTGTTGCAGGTGATTGAACAAAGAACGTTCCTCAAAACGGATATGCTGTTCCAATGCATCCGCCAACCGGGTAAGCAGGGCGGTATCGGTTGGCTGTTGACTGATCTCCTTTACCAGCTGGTAAATGGCAGCATGTTCCTGTTCGGCCTGCACACGCAGAACATCTGTTGCGGCCAGCCTTGAAAACAGCAGCTGTTCCTCATCGGAAAAATGTTTGTTCAGGTCCGCTTCAAAAAAGAACTGAACATAACTGGCAATACGTTCGGGTGCAATGGATTTCTGCAGACCCTGGCGTATCTTCCATACCAGCAGTAAACCGAAATGGTGGTCTTTGGAAAAAGACACGATGGCCTGGTGGCGTTTGATAGGATTTGGCATAGTGGTTAGTTTAAACGTTTCTCTATATCCAGCGCTTTGGGGAACAGGATATTGTTCTCCAGGTGTATGTGCAGGTGCAGGTCCTCTTCGAACTCATCCAGCATGCGGTAAAGCAAACTGTAACTGGCACAGGCATCTTCCGGTAAAGTGTAATCGCTGGAAAGTTCCCTGATCTCGGCCAGGTTCTTACCTACGATCTCGTGCTCCATTTCCATCATATTGATCGGGTTCTGCACCGTACCAAAATGAGAAGCCTGCAGGATCTGTGCCCCGTTGGTGGCGGCCACCAGTTCCTTTACATACGGGAACAGCACTTTCTCTTCTTTCACCAGGTGCGCCGTCAGTTCCGCATAGATCTCTTCCACCAGCTGGTTGATGCGCAACAGTTCGGGATGTCTTGACCCGTGCACTTTCATCACTTTGTTGGCATAGGCCTTGATATCAGGCAGGTTCTTCCGCACATAACTGTGGTGCGTGTTCACAATATAGTCGGCCAGGAAATCCAGGCTCCAGTCGCCATAAGGCAGTGGACGTGATGCGGGTAATGCATCTGCCTGCTGCAACTCCTTCTCCACTTTGGTCACATCCAGTCCTTTTTCAGCACAGGCCTCTTTCACGGTTTTCTTTCCGCCACAGCAGAAATCAAGACCATACTTTTTAAATACCTGCGCCTTACGCAGATCCTTGGCAGCGATCTCACCCAGGGTCTCATCGTTCTCGCCGGTGATCCTTTTTGAGATCCGCACTTTCCACCACTCCGGTCCTTCTTCCAGGTACTCCCAGATAAAGATATTACCCCTCTCACCCAGCAACTGGTAATACAGCGGTTTGGGATCGTGGTCATTGTGAATGGTCAGGCTCTCCCCTTCGGCCAACAGATCGAAACGCGCAAAAATGGTGGGGTGTTTTTGTTTGGGCTCCAGTAAAGTTACATTCAGGATGTTCTCTGCTATGGTAGTCTGCATAAAAAATGTTTTAAATGATTTGATAGGTCAAAGATAGTGAGCTTATCTCAATAAAAGTATTTATTTACTTTTATTATTTGGGGAATTGACCCTTTGGTGACAATGATCCGCACCACGGTCCTAACACATTAAAAGAGAGGGAAATAGAAAAGGGGCACCGGGCAAGATCAACAGGCATCGTTTATGATCTCGATCAGTTCTTCATTCAATGCAGGGGTGATGGGGATCTGGCAGGCCAGCCGGATGGCCGGATCCGTGATACCAGACCGCTCCAGTGTGGCCTGTTCGTTGCGATGGCGTTCGGTGAGTGCAGGCAGTTTACCGGACAGTTTCACCAGGCAGGTAGCGCAGCGGCCCATACCGCCGCACTCGCCAAAATTCTCGAGAAAACAATGGTTGTTCAGCAACACCATCAGGTTGCGGTAATCATGGGTGCGGGTACGCACCGGGCTATCTTCACCATCCTGTCGGATCGTGAATTGTATGGATGAGGCATCTATGCTCATATCAGGCTTTTGTTTCCGGATGAACGATGGTGCTCGATCCTTCGCTCGAACAGTTCGGCCATACGGGCCGCGCGCCATTTGGCCTCTTCGTTCTTATCACCGGTGAACAATTCATCTGCGGTACTGGTGAACAGTTGCAGCCATTGTTCAAAATGGCGGTGCTCTACCGGCAGTTGTGCATGCGGCGGAAATGGCGCACCATCATAGGTATGTTCGTCCAGCAGCACTGTTTGCCAGAACGCATACATCTTTGCAAGATGCGCGGGCCAGCGGTCCTGTATGCGCTGCTCGAATATGGGACCCAGTAAGGCATCGTTCCTCACACGTTCATAGAAACGGTCCACCAGTACTTTCACATCATCCAGGCTAAGGATATCTTTCTTCATGTTTTCAGGCTTGCAGGGTCAAATAGGTGAACAGGTAAAACAGGGCCCATCCGGCAAAACCGATGATCAGGATCCATACCCAGGAAGGAATGCTCTTGGGTGTCTCGCTTCCTTCTATGAGAAAACGTTTCTGATCGCCCTTGCCATAGGCATTGATCATAATGGGGATGATGCCATCCACCACGGCATTCTCTCGAATGCCCTCCACATCAATGGCAGGTCCGTTCCGCACTTCAAAGGGGATCAGGCGGATGCCCTCCTTACCGGTGGGGTCCTTGCTCACGATACGCAGCGTATGTCTGCCATCCACCAGTTTCCGGGTGTCCATTTCAAAATTCACCGGTGGGATGAACGTCGCCAGCGGTTGGGTTTCGTCATCAATGAAGACAACGACGCTACTCTTATCTTCCATAATATTCCTCATTTAGGATCCATTGTTTGATGTGTGAGGTTGAACGCTCTCCGGGGCGTATCAGCCAGGTTACGGACAAAACAAGTGTCACCACTACGATCGCTGCCGCCACCGAAATGATCAGGTAATCCCAGTCACTCTCCGGTCCGCCGCCATGGGTGATCCCCTGCAGGATCCTGGGTTGCTGTTTTTCACAGACAGCGCAGGCCATCACTGCGGAACGCAGTAACAGCAGACCTGCCGCCAATACAAGTTTCTTTATCATACCGTTCTATTTAGCTGTTTTCAGTTTGACAAGCTCCATGATTTTTTTCACATCCGCTTCGCTCACTGCTTTGGCGCTGTTACCCCAGGAACTGCGTTCATGGTTGATGAGGGCCGTGATCTCTGCCGCAGTCAGGTTTGCATTGGTGCCCACAGCAGGCATCACGCCATATTCGGCACGGGCATCGTAGCCGTTCAGGATAATGTTCACATACAATTCAAGGTTATCGCCGGTAACGATCGGACTTCCTTTCAACGGAGGGAATGCGCCCGGCAAGCCTTCTCCATTGGCCTGGTGGCAGCTTTGGCAATTGGCTGTATAGATAGCGGCCCCATCCAGTGTTTGGGCAGCGCTGCCGCTGGCCGTTTGTTGTTTTCGTTTGTACAGGAACTCAGGTGAGGGAGAGCCATCGGGCAGCGGTGTCTGTTTGAGCGACTGCAGGTATGCCACCAGTTGCAGCGCTTCCGGGTTTGCCACCAGTTTGCCTTCCTTGCCGCCGAGCCATTCTTTGGGAACATTCACCACTACATCCCCTTTCGCCAATGCCTTCTTGAAAGTGAACATCCACGGATATGCCGGCATGATGGATTCTTTTACCACGGCCCGGGGGTTGAACAGGTGTACCAGGTTCCAATCGATACTGGGTTGACGGTTGCCCACATCCGTCAGATCGGGACCCGTGCGTTCGGTACCCATGAGTGTAGCCGTATTGCGCCAGGTATCGGTACGCCTGATATCCGCATAATCCGCTGCTATGCTGGGCCTCGATCCCCAGACCTTGTCCATATCCACGTTACGTACCTGCTGGGTATGACAGGCCACACAGCCATTGGCAATGAATACCTGTTTGCCCTTGATGGCGTCCTCACTCATCACCGCCGCATTGGGCAGTGGTTTGTTGATCTGCTGGTTATTGATGGCAGGCAGAATGGCCACTAGCAGGGTAAGTGCGGCGAAAAAGAAAAAAGCCGTTCTGAATAATTTTACATGGTTATTGAAAAATTCCATAGATAGGAGTCGATAAATGATTAATGAATAGTGGCCACTGTTTGTGCTTCCAGTTGTTGCAGCGCCAGTTCTTTGATGTCAACGGTCTCGGGTTTGCTGATCATCTTGTAAAAGTTCCAGGCAAAGAAGAGATGCGACAGCCACATCAGGCTTCCGCCAATGGCGCGCCACAACCAGTAAGGCGCCATATGCACTACGGTCTCAATAAAGGGTTTGCCTTCGATCCACATCTGACCACGCAGCGTACTGCCGATCATCAGCGGAATGGTATAGAACAAGAGGCCGATCAGCGCCAGCCAGAAATGCGCACCCACCGTTACCTGCGGCGCTTCCTTACCGGTAAGCCTGGGCAGTACGGCATACATGCCCGCCCACAGGAAAAAACAGATGATGCCATACATGGTCAGGTGCGAATGCGCCACCGTGAAATCAGTGAAATGCCAGATCAGGTTGGTGGAACGGAAAGCCTCTGCCGTTCCCTGCAGCGAGCCTGTGCAATAAAAAATAATGCCCACCAGGAAAAACGGAAGCGTATAACTACCTGCTACTTTATGCCAGGCACCTTTGAAGGTCATGATAAAATTGGTGGTACCCGCCACTACCGGTATCACCATGCCCATACTGCCTACAATGGCCACGGTCTGTAACCACCAGGGTATGGAACTGAACACAAAATGGTGCGTACC
This sequence comes from uncultured Sediminibacterium sp., assembly GCA_964460235.1. Lineage (GTDB taxonomy): Bacteria > Bacteroidota > Bacteroidia > Chitinophagales > Chitinophagaceae > Sediminibacterium. The sequence goes on from CAYWPM010000012.1 coordinate 117,706, forward strand.
AATGAGCGTATAAAAAAGGATCTGCGTCCAGAATGCCAGTATACCCAGGCTGTAAGAATAGATGGGCTGGTTCAGTTGTTGCGGCAACATATAATACACAATGCCCAGTGTGAACAGCATGAACCACATGCCCACACCCTGGTGCATATAATAGCCCTGTATGATGGTTTCACCCAGGCCATTCTGCCAGGCAGGTATATAGGCCACGGCCGTAATGGTGAGTGCGAACATAATGGCCGAAACGATGTACCAGTTGGAGATGTAGATCTCTTTGGTCTTACGCCGGGCGATGGTCTGCAAAAAATTGATCAGCGTCAGCACCAGGCCCAGGCCAAACAGCAGCATCACCGGCCAGATATATTCCCGGTATTCACCACCGCCATTGTTGATGCCCGCCATCAGGCAAAGTGTACCCAACACAACGGCCGCATTTATGAGCCAGAGCGCATACCATCCTTTTTTGATACTGGCCAGCGGGGTATTGCTCACCATGGGAACAACATAATAACCCAATCCCAACATACCCAACGATGCCCAGCCCCAGAATACGGCATTGGTATGTACGGGACGTAACCGCCCAAAACTCAACCAGCTGAGATGGTCCGCATCGGGCGATACGAATTTGATGCCGAGGTATTCGCCGATGGTGGTACCGAACAGCAACCAGAATACGGCGCAGCCCATGTACCAGAGGATCAGCCTGGACAGTTCGGGATCGATATTGGGACGTTTGAGTGCTTTCTTTTTCGGAGATACAAAGGGCAGGAAGGTACGCGTGTTCACATTACTGATCAATCCCTTGTTGTCTGCGGGGATCTGTTGACCCGACAATTCGGTATCGCTCAGGTGATAGTCGAGCGCTTCTTGTCTTTTGGCCAGTTCCGCCAGCGCCTGTTCATCGGTGAGTGTGGCCAGATAGGCGGCCAGCTGTTCGGCCTCATCCAGCACTTCGCGGTTACGCTGCCTGCGCAGCATGGCGGAAAGTTTCACGATCATGATCCCGATCCCCGCCAGGATCGGCACCAGGATCAGGGTGATGGTGATGATGATCCCGGTCTCACTGAACAGGTTGGTTTTGGTAGCACCGGTCTGGGCCAGCAACACATTACTGTGCAAACTGCCCAGGAACAGGATCACCAGGCAGGTGACCAATTTCTGGCCGCCCGTTCTTTTTTGCCGGGCGATCGCTAACAGTTGCCGGATCTGCCGGCTGCTGAAGTTGGTGAGGTATCCCTGCAGTCGCTGTTTTTTTGAATCGTCCGTCAGGTTCCGGCGTTTTTCAACCAGGTTACTCACAGAGACAGACAGAAAAAATGCCGCGAGCAATACGGCCAACAATACCCCCAGCAATACCAGCAACACCGCACCCCCGGGTCTTCCGGTAACGCCTGCCCCCTGCGCAAACAGGGCTACAGGAAAGAAACAGGCAGCTATCAACATAGCTTTGATACGGGTATACATCCATCTTTTCAGCATATAAAATAATTTAAGACCTTTTACTCTTTTACTGGTTCAAAAAAAATTATCTTCTTAAATAGCGTTCGCCCAGCTCCAGCGCCGTATTGTAATCGCCCAGGGTGGCTTTCTGCATCATGGTCTTGATCCTGGCCCGCACTTCCACGAACTCATCGTGTATGGGACAGGGCCTTTTGGCCGAACAGCTGCGCAGACCCAGTCCGCAACCCGTGAACAGTTTGTCGCCATCAATGGCATTGACGATATCGGCGAGACTCTGCCGCAACCCGTTGGCATCCAGGTAAAATCCTCCATTGGGACCCTTGGCGGAGGAAACCAGGCCCTTGCGGCCCAGGTCCTGCAAGATCTTGGCGATAAAGGGTTCGGGCGAGTCGATCGATCTGGCGATCTCCTTGACCCCTACCCTGACCCCGGCCTTTGACTTCTGTGCTACGAACAACAGGGCCCTGATCGCATTTTCGCAGGTCTTTGATACCATACGCAGTTTTCTTGAACGCAAAACTAAGAAAGATCGGTCAGTAAAATACTTTTTCGTCTTTTATTTTTTGACTGCTGCCAACCCGCTGGTCTTACCGGCCCGTTTGCTGATGTATATCATTCTTTAGGGCCGCAGAAACCGGTAACTTTCCAAAAAACTCCGATGAACAGATTAGCCGATCGGGTGGCCATTGTCACCGGTGCCGCTTCGGGACTGGGCAAAGCCATCAGCCTGCGTTACGCCGCTGAAGGGGCAAAACTGGTGGCTGCCGATAAGAACGAAAAGAAACTGGCCGAACTCAGCGATGCGGTGCAACAACAACAGGGAACCATCACCACCGTGGTGGCAGATCTACTGGATAGCAGCCAGATCGTGAAAATGGTACAGACCGCAGTGGCTGCTTACGGAACCGTGGACATACTGGTGAACAATGCCGGGATCATGGATAATTTTTATCCGGTGGCAGATGTGACCGATGAATTGTGGGACCGTGTGATGCGCATCAACCTGGATGCACCCTTCAAAGCCATGCGCGAAGTATTGCCGATAATGCTGGCGAAAGGATCCGGTGTGATCGTGAACATAACTTCGGTGGGCGGACTGGAAGGTGCCAGGGCAGGTGCTGCCTACACAGCCAGTAAACATGCGCTGGTGGGACTGACCAAAAATACCGGTTATGTGTATGCCAAAGCAGGCATCCGCTGTAATGCCATTGCGCCGGGCGCCATGGACACAGAGATCGGCGCCACCATCGATATGAGCAAAGTGCCGGCCATCGTACAGGAGCGCATCATGCCCGGTATGGCTTTGAACCCGAGGGCATCCGATCCGGCCGAAGTGGCCAACCTGGCCCTGTTCCTGGCATCGGAAGAAGCCAGTTTCATCAATGGCGCCGTACTGGTGGCCGATGGCGGGTGGACGGCTTATTGACCCATACCCTCCCCCTGTTCAGATCTGCCCAAACAACAGTATATTGCTATACACCTGTAAAGCTCCTATTCGCTAACCAAAGATCACTGCGTTCATTATGGGAAGGATATACAGCAGTCTTGTTTACCTGGTCGCCCTGTTTTGGGTAACGGCTTTTACACCGGTATCTGCACAGGATATGGAATATCCCGTACCACCGCACAATCCCAACCAGTTGTTCTATCTGCAGCGTCCGCCCAATACCAATACCCTGATCTATGAGCTGAACCTGGACAATGGCGTGCTCAACAAAAAGCAACCCATTCATGTGTACTGGATCAGTTATGCCAAAAAAGGACAGATCGAGGAACTCACCGATATCCAGCGCAAATACGCTTACGGCATCAAGACCACACCGATCGATGAGAACAGTTATGAATGTTACCTGACCGCTTACAAAAAACTGAAACTCTACCTGAAAGAAGGCGATGACAAACGTTACCATATCTACAGCACCGTCAACAACAAACAACTCATGGTCAGCCGCATCTTCATTGCGGTGAACGGTGGTACGCTGTTCAAACCCAAGATCGATTATGTAGAACTAAAAGGTATTGACCTGGCCACCGGCCTGGTGGTGGAAGAGAATATCTCCCTATAAGACCTGCCTCACATTCATTACAGACACAGCATGAGCTGCAACCACTGGTTGCTACCTGTGCCAGGTACGCCCATTCTCCTTATCGGCAGTATCCCTGCCCCTGCTTTTACCCGATGTTTATCCTACCATCATTGCCCAATAAGCCACCCATAAACCATCATTGACCCGCTCATGATCCGCCCCTTTTAAGAGGCGGGTCATGGGCGGGTTATAGGCGGGTTATTGGCGGGTTATCTACGGGTTATCCCCCTGTTAGATACGGACAATCAACGGGTTAGACCCGATTCGGAATCGAACAGAGATTAAGGTGTTGATTATCAGTGTGGAGAGAGGGTAGGATGAATGGATGGATGTATGTTGCTTATCCCGCCGCTGGCGGGATGCCTCGCTAACGCTCGTCACTTCCCGATACAGAAAGTAACGAGGCCTGATTTTAGTGGCTTACAGAGAAATTAGTGACAGTATAGTAACAGATTTCGACTAAAACTTTAATTTATTACTGCAATCTTTACTTGATTCAAGTGCTATCACTTTTTGATCAGCTTTATATACACAGTTCCTTTTTTTTCACCCGCTTTACTAATCATTTGCTGTTGAACCAACAACTGTAAGTCTTTTTTAATGGTATGAATGGAAAGGTCAGGAAACCCTTTTACAATATCATTCAGTTTAACAGGCTGCTTTGTTTCTATGTATTGTATAATCTGTTGTTGTCTTTCGTTGGTATAGTTACCACGTTCTTTATAGGAAGCATATTTATGCTCCAGTTTCTCTATCAATATTTCAAGACTGCTTAAAAAGAAAAGCATCCACTCGCCTATAATTTCTTTATCTGTTCCACGATGTTGCTGGTCATGCATCAGCACCTGGTAGTATTCTTTTTTTCTTTCTTCGATGATATGTTCAAATGATATGTATTGTGCAAAATCATACCCAGTTTTTAACAACAACAAAGTTGTAAGTAAACGCGACATTCTCCCATTGCCATCCTGAAAAGGATGAATAGATAAGAACTCATAGACACACAACCCGATAACCAATAATGGATGTACAGATGAATGTTGTAAAGATGTATTTACGCAGTCTATCATCTCCTGCATTTCCTTTTGGGTAAGATGCGGTGCAGTTGTATTGAATAGGATTCTTTGATTACCGTCCGGGTAATTGGCAACAACTGAATTGGGCAGGTTTTTATATGCACCTTTGTGTCTTTGATCTTTACTGCTATGCTTTAAGAGGATGGTATGCAGTTGCAGAATATAAGATTCTGATAATTCAATATCAGATGCGTTATCTAAAATAATATCCAATGCTTCGTAATAGCCAAACACCTCTTCTTCATCCCTGTTTTTAAATTCAGTAACCTTGATGTTGCCTATCAACTGTTGCACCTCTTTATCCGTCAAAACAGCCCCTTCTATCCGCGTTGATGAGCCAATGCTTTCAATAGTGGCGATCTTTCTTAGTTCGCGCAGGTAGCGGTCGCTTTTGCTTTCAATACTTCCCCATCTGCCTTTAAAAGCGTCAATCTTACCAATTGACTGGATGACCTTTTGCGTGGTTTTACTATCAAAATCGAGTTTTGCCGTATGCATTTATCTTAAATTTATCCTTATTTTATCCATAAAAATAAGTTTTTGAAATGAAATATCTATATTTTATCCTTATTTTATCTATATAACCACCTCCAACGATCTTTATTTAAGTTTCGTTGATTTTTCTTTAACAAGAAGGTTTTTAATTACAGCTTTTCACAATTTTTTTAAATAAGATCCTGACTATAAAGAAAATCAGGATGGAAGACTTTGTTTTATTATTGACTATGAGCTATTTAGACAGAGTATAGTGGAGATGCACGTTTATACAGGCGTCAGTAGGCTTTTCTTATAATGGAAGGCATTAATTTTCATTCAAGCAGATATGTTACACTTTCAAGCAACCCAAAAGTTATTAAATACAAGCAGGATCAAACCTGTTCAGTATTTGAGTGAGGCCGACCCGGATCAGCATTTACACTACTGGTACGTAGTTTTGTGCGGGAGCGGTTTTACGGGGAAGGCACTTTTACTCTATATCCACGAACCCTCCTTATTGACGGTTGTCGTAAAAGGCAAAACGATAGCTTCCACAATCGATAACTTTCGCATACAATTGAAAAACCTGCTGGAGCGCCACCAATTTCCCAAATACTTTATTGAAAAAGAGCTACTTTATACCGAAGCATACATCATTGGAAAAACCAGTAACAAATCCATGCTGGCGCATATCAACCAAATGATACTCCAGGTAAAAACTTTTAACCTTCGTTATCCCAGCTATGATGCTATTAACACAGTTATTCATGAAGATATTTTTATGGACTGGCATTATAAAAGCAAGGGGCAGAAAGACTATCAAACGCCTTTGAAATATTGGATGAAAAAATTGAACGAACAGGCTTAAACGAGTAGTAGGGTGGTGACTGATTATCTTGGTACGATGAAATCCGCTACGCTGCCACAGAGCACCGATAAACATCAGAACGATTCTAGAACAGCTACTTATTTTATCAAAATCAAAACTCCCAAAAGCAATAGACCTTACTAACCCATTTTGTTACAATTCTGTCCAGCCATTTAGGGGGTCAATACACAGACAATTGGCTCTCGCTACCGGAATGATAATTTTATGCCGAATAATATGTGAGTTCTCAATAGTTAGCATTTCTAGCTTTTAACCCTTTATTTCTTCTCGTAAACTATTCGCGTTTGTGCGTCACCTGTCCTATTAATCTCCAGCATATAGCCTCGATAATTTAAAATATAATAACTACTTCCTTCATTATAACTACCGCCTCCATTTTTAAGATTAATAGTGAAGACTTACTCTTTTTAGGACAGTACTAATTTAGACTAATTTCTTTTGATTGA
>CAYWPM010000013.1:0-2033 GCA_964460235.1 uncultured Sediminibacterium sp.
CAATCAAAAGAAATTAGTCTAAATTAGTACTGTCCTAAAAAGAGTAAGTCTTCAAGGGGGGAAAGAAAATTAAGTAAATTTGAATAGAATCACAAAATAATGGCTACGAAAGCTAAAATATCTAATTCAAATTACCCTCATAAGGATAAGAACATTAAACTAAACATGACTTTTGAAGAAGCCATGAAAAAGGCTCTTAATACTCCATTATCAAAGAAAAAGGCTAAGAAAAAATCTTAGCCTTTTTTATCTTTTTCAACATAAGCCCCTTCTTTCCAGTTATGATTTTGTTCCAACCACGCTAACAAAACACCAATAAACCCAAATCTTGCAGCTAATCCGCTCGCTTGTTCATAACAAACTTTACCGGGGGATAATTGACGTATCAATATGCTTCTTTTATGAATTGCCTTAGTGCCACTCATAACAAATGTAACCGTTTGACCAACTACAGTATGTCCTTCAAACTTACCTGTAAGAATTAATTGCTCTTCAATGAAAGAAAGGTCTACAGATGGATAAAAAGGATCAGGCATGCTCTAATTCTTCTTTTATTTCTAACTTCTCGTTTATGTAATTATCCCCTGTCTGTAACAATCTATCAAGAAGAGCATCTGTTTCAGAAACACAAAATCCTAATATAGGATTGCCATTCGAATCAACTATTTTCCATCCTAAAGACTGCAACTCGGCCTCAACACCCTGCCCAAATTTCTCGGCTACTACGCAAAAAGACTGAATAGCTTCTTTAATAGCTATTTCGGCGTCATATTCGTTTTTCGCAATAGTTTCCACGCCCAATAAAGGGAGTTTTACGATAGTATTATTATCAAATTCAGACTCTTTGCTCCAAATTGGCATTTGAACGGAAATTGAAGCCAATTTGCCTTCGTTGCGAGTAATAACAATATTTGCTTCCATATTTTCCATAGCGTAATAATAATATAAAGTTACGATTTAGTATAGAATATTGTACTAATCGCAAGTACAATTATAGTCAATAAACGAACCAATTTATATATTGTTGCGTAAAAGGATTGTAAAAAATATGGAAATATTATATAAAGATTATATAATAAATATATAAATAAAATGAAAACGCGGAGTTTATATAAACAATCTAATTAAATAGTACGAATACTTTCTTATCGTTATAAATTTTCCTAAAGCGTGTACTTTCTTCTAATACATTATATAACTGTATTATAATAAGTTAGTTAGAGTTGTGGGAAGTAGTATATCGTTACCCATTTAACAAGACGGTTTCTTGAAAATCGGCGAGTCTCTCCTATTTTGCAGACAAATTGTTCCCTCTTGAAGAAAAGCCCTCTATTCGCCTTATTTGCCCTTTTCCTGTTCGCCTGCCAGAAACCGCAAGGCTTCGATTACCGTTCTATCAAAAATGTCAAGATCGAGAATATGGGGTTCGACAAGACCCTCCTGGCCATGGACCTGGTATACTATAACCCCAACGGTTTTGGGGTGGACCTGAAAAAAGTGGATTGTGATATCTATATCGATAACAGTTACCTGGGCAGGTACCAGCTGGACACGCTGATGCATATTCCCCGGAAAGCAGAGTTCAACCTACCCTCCCGGATCGCGGTAGACATGAAGACCATCCTGAAGAACGGGCTCAACCTCCTGTTCAGCCAGGAAGTACTGGTTCAGGTAAAAGGCACCACCCGGGTTGGCAAAGCCGGCTTTTTCACCAATGTACCCTTCAGTTATGAATCCAGGCACAAGCTGGATCTCTTTTGAATGATGAATGATGAGCAAGGAATGATGAATGATGAGTGTTTTTTGAGCAGATGAACAGTGGAACAAGGAACAGATGAATGTTGAAGTGTGAGGGGGTCGGCAGGCTAATGGTTCCTCTGGCAACTCAAAAAAACGCCAAAGTCTCCCACTTCAGCGTTCAATATTCCTTGCTCATCATTCAATATTCCCCCTCGTCTGTTCCTTGCTCATCTGTTCCCATGTTCAAAACATAAAACGCCAAAGTTCCCCACTTCAGCATTCATCATTCCTTG
>CAYWPM010000013.1:2133-106523 GCA_964460235.1 uncultured Sediminibacterium sp.
TTCATCATTCCTTGTTCATCATTCAATATTCAATACGGCTGCATATGACAGGGTTTGCCTTTCTGCGGGCCTCCGCCGTCTTCTGCGCGTTTGCAGATGGGAGGTAATTTCTGGTAGGCTTCAGGTTCGGCCTTATCAGCATCGGCATCGAAACCGGCATTGTTCAGGGCGGCTTTGATGGCCAGTGCATTGGTACGATCGGGCAGGAACTGTACCTTGATCTCGCCCTGCAGCAGGTTGATCTTCCACTGCATCATACCACTTTCCATCTGGGCTTTGTTCTCCATCAGCAGGTACTTGTCCAGACGTTCTTTACACTCCCAGCAACGCAGATTGGCCGATTTGATGGTCACCCATTCCGGTTTGGGTTGCTGTGCCTGAACTACGGACACAGTTGCCAGTAAGAAACCGGCCAGTACGAATAGTTTTTTCATACGATGAGGTTTATACATCCCTATTTAGATCCCCTGCCAGCTGGCGGGGTCATTGCGCCAGGAAAGCAGCAGCTGTTCCGTATCGGCCGATACCTGTCCCTTTTCAACCGCCAGGCTGATCAGGTTGGCATAGTTGGTGAGCGATCGGTAGGGTACGCCGGCATCTGCAAAAGCCTTATCGGCTACAGCAAAACCGTAAGTAAAAATAGACACCATGCCCACCACTTCCACGCCGGCATTTCGAAGCACGTCCACTACCTGTAAACTGCTTTTGCCGGTAGAGATCAGATCCTCGATCACCAGCACCCGCTGCCCGGGGGTATAATGCCCTTCGATCTGGTTACCCAGTCCATGTTCTTTGGGCTTCGGCCGCACATAGATATATGGCAGCTTTAACTGGTCGGCAGCCATGGCCCCCCAGGGAATACCCGCTGTAGCCACACCTGCCAGCACTTCGGCTGCAGGAAAATGTTCGAATATCACATTACACATTTCACTTTTGATGAAATCGCGTACAAAAGGGAATGATAAGACCCTGCGATTATCGCAGTAGATAGGGCTTTTCCAGCCACTGGCCCAGGTAAAGGGCTTTTCGGGACTCAGTTTTACAGCAGCTACCTGCAGCAGTTTCTCAGCTACGGCTTTTTCGTTTGTCATGCAGCGAAAATAAGATAATTACCGCCCAACACCCACCGGCCGGTTTGGGAAATTGAGAAAAACTGTTCACATTTGACGCATCATGGTGAAAAAGAAAATAATCGCCGGTGGCGGACTGGTACTGAACGATTCGGGTGAACTGTTGATGATCTTCCGTCGAGGCAAATGGGACCTGCCCAAGGGTAAACTGGATGAAGGTGAAACCATCGAAGCCTGCGCCTTACGGGAAGTGGCCGAAGAGACCGGTGCCACCAACCTGGAATTGGGTGCTTTGATCGACATCGGTTACCACGAATATTTCGACCGTTTTCTGCAGGAAGAAGTGATCAAGGAAACACACTGGTTTTCCATGCGCGCCAAAGGGGTTCAGAACCTGGTACCGCAAACAGAAGAAGATATCCTCGAGATCAGGTGGGTAAAAGGGGCAAGCCTGGCTGACTGCCTGCAAAACACCTACGACAATGTCACTGATGTGATCGGCAAAGCCGGGCTGCTATAAAATAAATTTTTACCGCTTTTTCAGGATCGCGACCGTTAGCCGGCTTATGCAGACCAGTTTGTCCTGTTCATCGTGAATCCGGATCTCCCACACATGCGATGTGGCGCCGAGATGGATGGGGATTGCGGTTCCGGTCACCTGACCGCTGCGGGCGCTGCGGATATGGTTGGCATTGATCTCCTGTCCTACACAGATGAACTGTTCCGGATCTATCACCAGCGCAGAACCCACACTGCCCAATGTCTCCGCTAAGGCCACCGAAGCGCCCCCATGCAACAGACCATAAGGCTGTTTGGTACGATGATCGACCGGCATGGTGGCTTTGAGGTAGTGATCGCCCAGTTCTGAGAACCGGATCCCGATATGGTCTCCCATGGTATCCTTGCCCAGGTTTTCGAAGTCGGCCAGGCTCAGGTCTTTTTTGAACCAGATAGGCATGCGCTTATTTTTTGGAAGGATACAAGGTTTGGTTCACCGCGTCCGGCAGGAAAGGCGAAGCATCCCCCCCATTACGCAGGATATCCCTGACGATGGTAGATGCCACGGACGTGTATTTTGGCTCTCCGGTAAGAAAGATCGTTTCAATATGCTTGTCGAGCGTACGGTTGGCATCAGCGATGGTCTTCTCGTACTCGAAATCGCTCACGTAACGGATCCCCCGTAAAATGAAGTTGGCTTTGATGCTGCGGCAGTAATTGACGGTCAGTCCGTCGTAGACCACGCTCTGTACTTTGGGTTCGTCCTTATAGATCTCACTGAACCACTGCATCCGCTGCTCTGCGCTGAACATGGGGCTTTTGGAAGAATTGATACCGATACCCACATAGATCTTATCGAACAAAGGCAGAGCCCGGTTAATGATATCGGTATGCCCGAGCGTTACGGGATCAAAGGTTCCGGGAAACAGGCAGATTCTTTCCATAGTGCAGCATTCTGGGCGTGAAAGTACGAAGTACAGGGTACAAAATACCGGCCCGTATGATTTAATGTTCGGGAATTACTCTTCCCGGCCTACCAGCAGGTACAGTACCGCCATCCTTACCGCAACGCCGTTCTCTACCTGGTTCAGGATGATGGAATAAGGTCCGTCGGCCACATCACTGTCCAGCTCCACGCCGCGGTTAATGGGTCCCGGGTGCATGATCACGATATCTTTGCCCAGGCTTTCCAGTACCTTTCTTTTGATACCATAAGCCAGGTTATACTCGCGCAGGGAAGAGAACAGCGGCTGGTTCTGACGCTCCAGCTGTATGCGGAGCACATTGGCCACATCGCACCACTGGAGGGCTTTCTTAAGGTTATATTCCACTTTTACGCCCAAGGCTTCGGCAATGTATTTGGGGATCAGCGTGGGCGGCCCCGCTACCATGATCTCAGCTCCCATCTTCTTCAGCAGGTACATATTGCTCAGTGCCACGCGGCTGTGCATGATATCTCCGATGATGGCCACTTTCAGGCCTTCCAGTTTGCCCAGTTTCTCCTGCATGGAATAGGCATCCAGCAGGGCCTGCGTGGGGTGTTCATTGATACCGTCACCGGCATTCACAATGGCAGCAGGGATATGTTTGGCCAGGAAATGCGGTGCGCCGGAAGCGCTGTGACGCATCACCACCATATCCACTTTCATGCTCAGGATATTATTCACCGTATCCAGCAGGGTCTCTCCTTTTGCCGAAGAGGAACTGCTGGCGGCAAAATTGAGCACATCGGCAGATAACCTTCGTTCCGCCAGCTCAAAAGACATACGGGTACGGGTGGAATTCTCGTAAAAGAGATTCACGATGGTCACATCACGGAGTGAAGGAACTTTTTTGACCGGCCGTTGTAAAACTTCTTTGAATTGCTGTGCAGTGGAGAGAATTAACTGAATATCTTCCCTGTTGAGATATTTGATACCAAGGAGATGTTTGGTAGATAGTTTCATTAAAAATCAAAGGTAATATAATCTGGGTATAAGTAGCAAATTTGGTTACTGGGTGCTGGATGTTGGATACTGGATACTTGTTACTGGATGCTGGATTTTTTTTGAGGGGGTTAGATCAAGACCACGGCATCTTCTCCGTCCTTTTCGCGCCAGTTCACTTTCACTTTCTGGGAAATGATGGTATCGATGACCTTGCCGGCATAATCGGGTTGAATGGGTAGTTCCCGGTTGAAACGGCGGTCAACCAGTACGCAAAGCGACACTTTTGAGGGACGGCCGAAATCCAGCAATGCATCCAGTGCCGCGCGTATGGTGCGGCCGGTATACAGTACGTCGTCGATCAATACCACGTTTTTCTCGGCAATGCTGAACGGGATATCGGTCTGGTTGGCGATGTGCAGGCTCTTGCGCACGTCATCACGGTAAAAAGTGATGTCGAGTTTGCCATATTTCACCAGTTCAGGCGCTACGATCGTTTTCAGTTCGTGTACGATCCGGTCGCTGAGGTATACGCCACGCGGCTGAAGGCCAATGATGACGGTATCGGTTAACTGCAGGTTGTTCTCCAGTATCTGGTGTGCCAGCCTTTTAACGGTCAATGCCAGTTGTTGCTCGGATAATATCGTCTTCAAAACCGAATTTTTTATAAAAATAAATGCTTTCCCGCATACCCGATGGGAATAATTCAGCCTGTCTGGTTTAATTTGCCCGCAAATGTTACGGCTTCATTCCATATCGCTGGTCCAGTTCCGCAATTATGTACAGGAACAGTTCTCGTTCTCGGAACGGATCGTAGGTATCTCCGGTCTGAACGGCACCGGTAAGACCAACCTGCTGGATGCCGTCTATTACCTGAGTTTCACCAAAAGTTATTTCTCTCGTCCCGATAGCCAGAACGTTCATCATGGCCTGGCAGGTATGCGTTTGGAAGCCCAATACTCCCTGCAGGATGAGCCGCAGAAACTGGTCTGCATACTCCGGGAGAATAACCGGAAAGAATTATCCCTGAACGAAGAGACCTACAAGAAATTCTCGGAACATATCGGCAAGATCCCCTGTGTGATGATCGCTCCGGACGATGTGATACTGGTAACAGGCGGCAGCGAGGAAAGAAGGGCCTTCCTGGACACATTGTTATCGCAGATCAGCAAGACCTACCTGCTGGCCCTGATCGATTACCAGAAATTACTGCAGCAACGCAACAGCCTGCTGAAACAGGCAGCAGAAACAGGTGATACCGATGAGGCATTGCTTCAGATACTGGATGAACAGTTATGTGTGAAAGGCAACCTGATCTTTGCAGAAAGAAAAAACTTCCTGCAGGATCTCCTGCCCTTGGTCGCATCCATCTATCAACGCATTGCCGGAAAAGATGACGGGCTTGGCCTGGCATACGAAAGCCAGTTGCTGAAAGACGATCTTGCCTCATTGCTACAGCAGTCCCGTCAAAAGGATCTGGCACTGACACGCACCACGGTGGGCATCCACCGCGACGATCTTTTATTCTTCATGGGAGCCGCCCCTTTTAAGACCGAAGCCTCACAAGGGCAACGCAAAAGCCTGCTCTTTGCCCTGAAACTGGCCGAATGGCAGGTATTAAAGGAGAAAAAAGGCTTCACCCCCATCCTGCTCCTGGATGATGTTTTTGAAAAACTGGATGAACAGCGCATGTTCCAGTTACTGAACTGGGTCTGTACAGAAAGCGACGGCCAGGTATTCATCACCGATACCCATGCAGACAGGCTGCAAACCCATCTCTCCCAGGTCAATGTGCCGTACCAGGTGGTGGAGTTGAAGAATAATTAATAGTTGATAGTTAATAATTAATAGTTATGAGGTAGCTGAACTTGCAGATGCGGTTGCTTCTGAAATCATTCAAGAACAATCATTCCTAATTCCTAATTATTAACTACTAATTACTAATTTCACCCCCATGTCTGAGTTTCATATTGGCGATGCGATCAAGGGGTTCCTGCACAAGAGTAACCTGCGTAACGGGATCCGTGCGGTACAGATCGAGGAGATCTGGGAACAGCTGATGGGTAAGACCATTGCCAAATACACCGATAAGATCCAGATCATCAACCAGAAATTGTTCATTCATACGGCGGTGGGTCCGCTGAAAAATGAGTTGCTTTACCAGAAGCAACAGATCATTGACCGTGTAAATGAAGCATTCGGGGAGAAAGTGATCAATGAAGTGATCATACAATAGCCCTTTTTCATTTTACCCGAACCCTTGGATCTACCATTCCGTAAAGAAGATCGGCCAGTATATTGACCAGGATAAAGAAAGTGGCCGTGAGCAGCACACTGCCCATCACCACCGGGAAGTCTAGCTTTTCCAGTGCATCCACGGTCACTTTACCGATGCCTTTCCAGCCAAAGATATATTCCACAAAAAAAGCGCCCGCCAGCAATTCAGCAAACCAGCCGGTGATGGCGGTGATCACGGGATTCAGGGCATTGCGCAGTGCGTGGCGGAAGATGACCATTTTTTTCTGCAATCCTTTCGCATACGCTGTGCGGATATAATCCTGATCGAGCACATCCAGCATGGAACTCCGGGTGAGTTGCGTGATAATGGCCAATGGGCGGATCCCCAGGGTAATAGCAGGCAGCACCAGGTTCTTGAGCTGCAGGTCCTTACCTGTGAAGGGATCGATATTGTAGAGACTGCCCGTCATGTGCAAACCCGTATACTGACTGAACACAAAACCGAACAGGTAAGCCAGTACGATACCCATGAAAAAAGAAGGCGCCGAAATACCCAGTACACTGGCAAAAACAGAAGAAGTATCCAGCCAGGTATTTTGTTTGACTGCAGCAAGGATCCCCAGCAAGATCCCGATCACTGTTGCGATACACATGGCGGCCAGGGCCAGCACCATTGTACCGGGCAACGCTTCCAGCAACACTTCGCCCACATCTTTTTTGGTCTGATAGGAACGGCGCAGGTAAGGTAATTTGATGCCCAGTTTATTCTCTCCTCCTACAAAAAAACCTTTCAACTGTTTCTTTTCAATATCAGCGGCACTGTGCACAGCAACTGGTGAAACATCATTCAGGTATAATACGAACTGCTTCCATTTAGGCTGATCCAGTGCCAGCTCCTTACGGATATTCTGGATGGTGGTACTGTCTCCCGCCTGCCCCAGTACCAGCCTGGCAGGGTCACCAAAACCCTGGAACAGGAAGAATACCATTATCACCACGCCTACCAATACCAGGAGACCGTAAAGCAGTTTTTTGGCGAGGTAAGACATCTTTTAATGAGTGAATGAGTGGATGATAGAATGAGTGAATGCGTTTGATCAGGGTTGAGTGTTTATTTGGGTGAGCAGTTGGGGTTGGTCTACGTAGCTGGTCTTGGATAGTACGGTGGCCCCTTGCATGAGGACGTAGGTGGGGTTTACGCGGGCGAAGGTCTTCAGTACGGTAGCGTCACATTTCAGGATGATGCTGTTGGGGAGACTGGCCTGTGCCCTGTCGGCATCCGCAGTTACGATGAGTACCGGCAGGTTCTTCTTTTTGGCGGCTTCCTTCACCTGGTCAAAACCCGAAAGCCAGTCGGCAGAATGATCGAAATCCTTTACCAGCAACAACAGGTACTTCGCTTCCGTACCCAATACGGCGGCGGTAGTATCATTGCCTGATAATGTTTGCAGGGAGAGGTCAGTGATCCTGGCCTGTAAGCCATTCCCCTTTTTGATCAGTTTGTCTTTCCGGTCAACATATTCATAGGTAGAATCAAAATCTGCAGGAAAATTGGCCTGGTCGAATTCCAATAGTTTGCCCTTGTGTTTGTAGGTAAAAACAATGGAGAAGCTGTCCGGTATGGCATTGGCCGGGGTCTTCATCTGTTCCAGCAGATTATTGCCTTTCTTGTAGGGCAAACAATCCACTATGGGCAGGTGCTGCAGTACATAATACTGGCCATATCCCACGCCAACCGTAGCCAATAATAACAACACCATTGCACCGATCGGTTTTACCGCCGGTTTGATCTTTTTGGCGCTGAAGAAGAGGATCAGGATCAGCAATAGCAGGAAAATATCCTTTCCGAAGGACTGGGCTGGCGTCAAGGGCAAACAATCACCAAAACAGCCACAGGTCTTGATCTTTCCGGAGAACAAGGCATACCCGGTAAGGAAAGTGAAGAAAATGATCAGCAGTAACAGCAGCCAGCTGAAGAGTTTCATCCGCCAGCCAATGATGACGGCCACGCCGGCAACGATCTCGAACAGGTTCATGAGGAGCGCGAAAGCCAGGGTATAATCGTTCAGGAAATGCAGGCCCCATACTTCAAAGAATTCCTGCATCTTATAACTCAGGCCCAAAGGGTCATTGGCTTTCACCAGTCCGGAGAAAATAAATAACAGGCCTACGATCCAGCGGATGAGCAGCAGAAATGTCTTCATATGGATTAATGTTTTCCTTCGGCGATCAATATGAGTGCAAAAACGGCGTAATTGATGATGTCCACATAATTGGCATCGATCCCTTCACTGATCAGGGTCTTGCCATCATTGGCCAGGATCTGTTTGATGCGCATGAGCTTCATCAGGATCAGGTCGGCAAAACTCTGCTGGCTCATTTCGCGCCAGGCTTCGCCGTAATCGTGGTTCTTATCAAGCATCGTGTTTTTGGCCAGTTCGATGTTCTTCCGGTATAACTCATCCACTTTTTCTACGGGCAGTTCCTCTACCTGGGGATTGCCCAGTTCCAGCTGCATCAGGCCAATGACCGCATAATTCAGGATACCTTTGAATTCTGATGGGATATCATCCCCTACTTTCTGCGTATTCAGGTCCTGTATGGTACGGATGCGGAGCGCCTTGATAAAGATCTGATCCACCACCGAAATGGTACGCAGTACCCGCCAGGCTGTTCCGTAATCCTTGGTCTTCTTGATAAAGATATCCTTACACTGGCTTACCGCCTCATCGTATTGTACATTCGTTCTGCTCATTTTTTATTGCGCAATTTATCGTCGCTTTGGTAATATCTTTGACTGACTGCAAGATAAATGAATCCCTCTGTATGTACACGCTGAATTGTAAAGGAAGGTTACTGGAAATATCCCGGCCCGTTGTCATGGGCATCATCAATGTTACACCCGATTCTTTTTATACGGAAAGCCGCCGGTTCACGGTAGACAGTGCCCTGCGAATTGCCGAGAACATGCTGGCCGAAGGAGCCCGGATCCTGGATATCGGCGGACAAAGCACCCGGCCCGGAAGCCAGGCCCTTACGGCTGCAGAGGAAATGGCCAGGGTATTACCGGTGATCGAAGCCATCTGCCAGCGGTTTCCGGAATCTGTTCTTTCGATAGACACTTATTTTTCGGCGGTAGCCAAAGCGTCCGTTGAGGCAGGTGCGGCGATCGTGAACGATATCAGCGGTGGCAATTTCGACAAAGAGATGCTTGCTACCGTGGCAGCATTGCGGGTGCCTTATGTATGCATGCACGTAAAAGGCACTGCGGATACCATGCACCAGGCAGATGCCGCGTCAGATATCACCAAAGAAGTGCTGGATTATTTTATTGAAAGAAAACAGGCCTGCATCGATCTCGGGATCACAGACCTGATCATCGATCCTGGCTTCGGATTCAGCAAGACCATTGCCCAGAATTTTCAGATACTGAAGAACCTGGAAGTGTTCTCCATGCTTGAAAAGCCCTTACTGCTGGGGGTTTCCCGCAAATCTTCTATTTATAAGACCCTGGGCATTACCCCAGATGAGGCACTGAACGGCACTACGGTACTGAACACAGCCGGACTATTAAAAGGTGCAGCCATTCTCCGGGTACATGATGTGAGAGAAGCTGCAGAAGCCATCGAGTTGACCCAACATCTTTTGTAGTGATTTCCCATCCGTATACAATGACAAAGGCTCCGGGATCCGGAGCCTTTGTGTTATGATCTCAGTCAGACCTGATTATTTTCTCTGTGGCTGTTGCGGCTGACCGTGCGGGCCTGCAGGTTGTGCAGGTTGCGGTGCAGGTGTGGTCACATCCAGCATTTCAATTTCGAACACCAGGTTGGAATATTGAGGAATTACCGGTGGCTGTCCATTCTGACCATACGCCAGCATAGCAGGGATGTACATCTTACCTTTAGCACCTTTGCTGAACAAACGCAGCGCTTCGTCCATACCCGGAATCACACCCTGGGTTCCTACTACCACCTGTAAAGGTTGGTTATTGGGTGAATTCTTATCCATGTTGGAGTCGAATTCCTTACCATTGAGGAAAGTTCCCTTGTACATCAGGGTTACCTGTTTGCCAGAATCGGCTTTGAACTGGGCATCCCCAGGTGTTTGGATCTCAACCAGCACACCTGAAGGGGTTGACACGGTCTTGATCCCTTTTTTGGCGGTGAACTCCTGCAGTTCCTTGATCTCTTTTTGTTTTTCCAGTTCCTGTTCTTTGGCCAGGTCGGCTGAAGCCAGTTCCTGTTTGTCGAATACTTTCAGGATCTCAACACGTCCTTTGATCATATCCCTTGCATGGAAGATATTGTTGTACTCGATCATACCCAGTTTTTTCAGGGTATCTACGCTCATGCTGAATTCGATCTTGTCGCCAACAGCACATTTGGTGATGATCTCGAGGAAACTGTGTTTGTTGGGGCGTGAGGTATCGATCACCAGGTAAGCGGGCACATGACCATAAGAAGAGGTCAGGACAGAATCTTTTGGCGGAACCTTATACTCGATATTGAATTTCACAAACTGGCCATGTTTCAATTTGTCTTTACTGCCGCCACTGGTGATCTTATAAGAAAGACCGGATGGGGTTTTCTGGAATTGATTGCAGCTTGTAAGCAATACGATCGCTAGTAACAGCGTGCTGGTTGTTCTCATCATTTGTTTTTATTGTAGTTGATGTTGATATTCTTTGATCACTTCTTTGAACCGGGCCACATTGGCATCGAGACTGTCGTAACTGCCTCCACCGGCGGCATTCACGTGTCCGCCACCATTGAAATGCTCCCGGGCAAACTTGTTCACATCAAAAGCGCCCTTGCTGCGGAAGCTCCATTTGCGCTCCCCTTCCCTGTCTATCACCAACGCCCCGAAACGGATGCCCTGTATCGTCAACAGGTAATTCACCAGGCCTTCGGTATCCCCTGTTTTGATATTGTACCGCTGCAGGTCCGAGCGGGTAATATACATCAAAGCCGTGTTATATTCATACATAACTTCCATTCTGTTCACCAGGGCGTAACCGATGAAGCGGAGACGGTTCTCGAGAAAGTTATCGTAAATATTATCGTGCACCTTGGTATGTTTCAGTCCCAGTTCCTTCAAAGTGGCCACCATGCGGTGTACCCCTGCGGAAGTGGCCGGGAAACGGAAAGAACCGGTATCGGTCATCACACCGGTATACAGGCATTCCGCTGCAGGCAGGGAAAGTTTATCCAGGTTGCCTGAATCCACAATGAAATCATACACCATTTCACAGGTAGAGCTTTTGGCAGTATTGCTGATGCCATAGGTAAATGCCTCTTCCTGCGGTTGTTGGTGATGATCAATCAGGATCTTGGTACAGTTGGCGTCCAGCAGCGGCTGTTCCATGTTCTTGGTGCGGTGCAGCACGTTGAAGTCGAGGCAGAAGATCACGTGGGCAGACTGTATAATACCCAGGGCTTTCTCCCGCTGCTGTTCAAAATCGATCACCGTATCGATCCCTGGCATCCAGTCAAGGAAATTGGCCCAGTTGGTGGGTGATATCACGGTAACCTCATGCCCCATGGCTATGAGAAAATGGTAGAGCCCGAGGGCGGATCCCATGGCATCGCCGTCAGGCTTCTGGTGCATGGTAACCACAACCCTGGCAGGGGTATTGAGCTGGGGGTAAAACTGATCGATCGGAAGCATATGATGCCGGCAAAATTGCGGTTTCCGGGCTATTCTATCAAATCAATTTGTACCACTTTAACAAAAAACAACCCCTATTATCCTTAAAACGACAGCCGAATGCTTACTTTTGCGCCCGAAATTTTACAAACTATATGAGTAACAGAACATTTACCATGATCAAACCGGATGCCACCCAGAAAGGATATACCGGTGCTATTTTAGACCAGATCATCAAAGCGGGTTTTACCGTAAAAGCGATGAAATGGACCCGTTTGACCCAAGAGCAGGCTGGTCTGTTTTACGAGATACATAAAGAAAGACCTTTTTACGGTGAACTGGTTGAATTCATGAGCAGTGGCCCGATCGTAGCCGCTATCCTGGAAAAAGAGAATGCCGTAGCTGATTTCCGTAAACTGATCGGTGCCACCAACCCTGCCCAGGCAGAAGAAGGTACCATCCGTAAAAAATTCGCTTCTTCTGTAGGTGAGAACGCCGTACACGGAAGCGACAGCGATGAGAATGCTGTGATCGAAGGAGATTTCTTCTTCTCGAAACTGGAAAGGTTCTAATTGGAACAACTATACTGATGAATGAAAGAGCCATCCCTGAAAAGATGGCTTTTTTATGTCCCGCAGAAAACAGCACCCATAAAAAAGCCTCGTGGATAAACTCCACGAGGCCTACTTGTCGGGACGACAAGATTTGAACTTGCGACCCCACGCCCCCCAGACGTGTGCGCTACCGGGCTGCGCTACGTCCCGAAAAAATTACAGAATGTGTTTATCCTGTAAGTATCGCTTAATTCCTCTTTTCTTAATCGAACTCTCCAATTTAATGGCTTCCGATCTATTATTACAAGCAAAAATATGTACTAGTTTCCAGGGAATGCCTGTTGCTGTAAAGGCAGATTTCCCAAGATTGTGATTCTCTATTCGCTTCTCCAGATCTCCGGTCTGACCAACATAGTACTTTTGAAGGTGATCACTGAATAATATGTAGACCACAAAATCCATGTTATCTTTCCCTTTCAATGAACTTTTTTCGCCCCCTCCCGCCTAACGGCGGGATGCGCTAACGGGCTGCGCTACGTCCCGAAAACCATTTAGTTGCTAATATCCAGTATCTGGCATCCAGTATCCAGCATCTAGTAACCAGCAACCAGTAAATGGGTTGCAAATATAGGGGGGTAAAAGAAAAATTCAGGTTATATTGCAGAAAATTTTCCCACCGCTACATGAAGATACTTGTAAAGCAGGCGGTTATTGCCGATCCGGGTTCCCCTTATCATGGACAGGTTACCGATATTTTGATCAATGGAGAACAGATCAGTAAGATCGCTCCGAATATTACCGATACAGCTGATGAGATCATTGACGCCGCCGGCGCACTGGTATCGCAGGGATGGGTAGATATCTTCTCCCATTTTTGTGACCCGGGCTACGAATACAAGGAAACCCTGGAAACCGGGGCTGCTGCTGCTGCTGCGGGTGGATTCACCCGTGTTTTTGTACTGCCGAATACTTTACCGGTGGTGGACAGCAAATCGCAGGTGGAATACATCTGCCATAAATCAAGATCCTTACCGGTGACCATCCAGCCACTCGGCGCCATTACCCGCGGAACGGAAGGCAAGGACCTGGCAGAGATGTACGATATGAAACAAAGCGGTGCCGCTGCTTTTTCGGATGGCATGTTACCGGTTCAGTCACCCGGGTTGTTTGTAAAAGCCCTGCAATATGTAAAAGCCTTTGATGGCACACTGGTGCAGGTGCCACTGGACAAAAGCATTGGTGCAGGCGGACTGATCAATGAAGGTGTGATCTCTACCCGCCTCGGACTTCCCGGTATACCGGCTTTGGCGGAAGAAGTGATCATCAAAAGAGATATTGACCTGTTGCGGTACACGCAATCAAGACTGCATATCACCGGCGTTTCAACCCGGAACGGAATGCGTTTCATTGAAGCAGCCAAAAAAGAAGGACTGAACATCAGTTGCAGTGTTACGCCTTACCACCTGTTCTTCTGTGATGAGGACATGCAATCCTACGATACCAACCTGAAAGTGAATCCGCCTTTACGCACCCGGGAAGATATGCTGGCTTTGCGCGAAGCCGTGGTGAATGGCCTGGTGGATTGTATCGCATCGCACCATATCCCCCAGGATTGGGACAATAAGACCTGTGAATTTGAATACGCTAAAAACGGCATGACCGGCCTGGAAACCAGTTTTGCCGTAGTGAATCACCTGTTACCCGAATTGCCGGCCGATCAACTGGTACGCCTGTTCTCATTGCAGGCCCGAAGCCTTTTTCACCTGCCGGCAACGCCGATCAAAGAAGGCGCTGCTGCAGAGTTGACGATCTTCAGCAGAACGGCACAGACCCTGCTTTCCCGCACGCAGCTGAAAACCAAATCAGCCAACACCCCCTTCCTGGAACGGGAATTGAACGGAAAAGTGCTGGGTATTGTACACAAGGGAAAACTCACCATCAACCAAAACTGATACCATATGAAAGTCAATATTGTAAACGAAGGCCTCAAATGGGGAAGCATTAACGGCCTGATCGCCGTATTGCTCATGTACGGATCCTGGGCCGCAGGACTGAACACTTTTGTGTCATTCCAGTTCTGGGGCAACTTTGTTCCCTTCATGATCGCCATCCTGATCTTTGCCGGATTACAGATCAAGAAACAGAATGACGGGCTCCTGCCCTTTTCTCAGGCGTTGAAATTCACTTTTCTGAGTTATGTGGTGGTAGCGGTCATCACGGCTATTGCCACTTATGTGCTGTATAACCTGATCGACAAAGAACTGACACAAAAATCGGTACAGGTAGGCCTGGAAAAGACCCGTGCAATGATGGAGAAATTCGGTGCATCAGAAGATGATATCGAAAAAGCCATGAAGTCGGGTATGGAAGAAGGCGCCAAAGGCACCGGATTCAGCAAGATCCTGCTCGGCACAGGCCTGTTCCTGATCTGGGATTTCATCAAAAGCCTGCTGATCTCACTGGTGATCCGTAAGGAAGAAAAATTTGTCGACTAACTTAGTATTATGGATGTATCAATCGTTATACCCCTGATCAACGAGGACGAGTCCCTGCCGGAATTATGCAGCTGGATAGAATCGGTTGTCACCAGCAACCAGCTGTCCTATGAAGTGATCCTGGTAGATGATGGCAGTACGGATGACAGCTGGGCTTTCATTGAAAAGAAATCCCGGGAGAACCCGAATTTCAAGGGTATCAAATTCCAGCGCAATTATGGCAAATCAGCTGCTTTGAACGAAGGCTTTAAAGCTGCCCATGGCGATGTGGTGATCACGATGGATGCAGATATGCAGGACTCTCCCGATGAGATCCCCGAGTTACGCCGGATGATCATTGAGGATGGATATGATATGGTCAGCGGCTGGAAAAAGAAACGTTACGACAATACCCTGACCAAGAACCTGCCTTCCAAACTGTTCAATGCAGCCGCCCGTTTCAATTCGGGTATACAACTGCACGATTTCAATTGTGGTCTAAAATCCTACAAACGCAAAGTGATCAAGAGCATCGAAGTATATGGTGAGATGCACCGTTACATACCGATACTGGCCAAATGGAGCGGGTTCCGTAAGATCGGTGAAAAAGTGGTGGAGCACCGTCCGCGCAAATACGGTGTCACCAAATTCGGCTGGCAGCGTTTTGTAAATGGGTTTCTCGACCTGGCCACCATCATGTTCCTGGGCAAATTCGGCAAAAGACCCATGCAGTTCTTCGGCCTGTTGGGTACCCTGTTCTTCCTGATCGGCCTGGGTTCAAGCGTTTACCTGATCGCGGCCAAATTCATGGCAGAGGATTTCAGTCTTACCAACCGTCCTTCTTTCTATATAGCCCTTACTACCATGGTCATCGGTATGCAACTGTTCCTTACCGGATTCGTTGCCGAACTGATCGCCCGTAATGCCCCGGAAAGAAACAGTTACCTGATCGAAACCAAATTAGGATTGGAATGATTCAAAATTCAAAAGTGAAAATTCAAAAGTAAAAACTTAAACAAGTATCCTACCCTTTTGAATTTCGACTTTTGATTTTTGAATTCTGACTTTTCACTTTTGAATTTTACACCGTGTCGAAAAAAGTCATCATCATCGGACCTGCCTGGCCACTGCGTGGCGGTCTCGCCTCATTTGATGAGAGGCTTGCCCGCGAATTCATGGCACAGGGTTATGATGCTGCCATCTATACCTTCTCCTTACAATATCCGGATTTCCTGTTCCCCGGGACCACGCAATATTCCACTGAACCTGCACCGGCAGACCTCAAGATCAAGGTCTGCATCAACTCCGTCAATCCGCTGAACTGGCTGAAAGTCGGTAACGAGCTGAAGAAGCTGAGACCCGACCTGGTGATCGTACGTTACTGGCTCCCGCTGATGGGCCCCTGCCTGGGAACCATCCTGCGAAAAGTTCGTAAGAACGGCTTCACCAAAGTGATCTGTATCGCTGATAATGTGATCCCGCATGAACACCGTCCAGGCGACAAAGCCTTTACCCAGTATTTTGTTCAGCCGATCCACGCTTTCATTACCATGAGTGAGAAAGTGAAGAAGGACCTGGCGCTGTTTACGGACAAGGCTGCCAAACAAGTGGTACACCCGCTGTATGATAATTTTGGAGGTGCCGTTGCCAAGAACCAGGCCCGCGAACATTTATCGCTACCTGCCGGAGAAAAGATCATCCTGTTCTTTGGATTTATCCGGAAATACAAGGGTCTGGACCTGCTTTTCGAAGCCATGCAGGATGCGAGGATCCAACAGGCAGGCATCCGGTTACTGGTGGCGGGCGAGTTCTATGAGAAACGCGAAGAATATGATGCCCTGATCGAAAAACTGGGTATAGCTGATCAACTGATCCTACGGACCGATTTCATTGCCGACAGCGAAGTGCGTTATTACCTCAGCGCTGCCGATTTTGTGATACAACCTTACCGCAATGCCACCCAGAGTGGAGTGACCCCGCTGGCCTATCATTTTGAAAAACCCATGCTGGTGACCAATGTGGGTGGCCTGCCCGACCTGGTTCCGGATGGCAAAGTGGGCATTGTTACAGAGCCCGACCCCGGATCCATTGCCAACGGCATCCTGCGCCTCTATGAATTAGGCGAAGACCATTTTTTGCCCCATCTTCGCGAAGAAAAGAAAAAGTACAGCTGGAATCAACTGGCCGCAGCCATTGAAGAAATGGCCCAACTATCAGTTTAAGGAGGTTCCGGCATTAACCCACTGTAAAGATGATGAAAGAAGCATTACAGATAGGAAAAACTGATCCCCCATGGTCTAACGCGCGAGGGCAGGATCAAGAGCGCTGTTGGCAACATATTTACAATCTGTTATTGCCCTGCCCTGACAACACCCATTAAAGATTAACACATTAAAGATTATGAGACATTAGATACCTTTACGCGCAAATCAACATTTATCAATTCACTCAACAAGTACAGACAGTCGGACCATACAATGATATTCCGGCAAAATAACTAACCATGAACCCGAAGATAGCAAGCATCATCAGTGCATCCATCGATGTAAAACAACAGATACTGGCAGATCCCGCTTTTCTGCAGACCATTGAGCAGGTAATTGAAGTGGTCACCAACGCTTTTCAGAACGGGAAAAAAGTACTGTTCTGCGGTAATGGAGGCAGTGCTGCAGACGCACAACACCTGGCCGCTGAATTTTCGGGCAGGTTCTACAAAGACAGGAAAGCATTGCCTTCCGAAGCACTGCATTGCAATTCGTCTTACCTGACGGCCGTGGCCAATGATTACAGTTACGATGTGATCTACTCGCGCATGGTGGAAGGCATCTGCGAAGAAGGCGATGTACTGATCGGATTAAGCACTTCGGGCAATTCTAAAAATATCCTGAATGCATTTGAGGCTGCCAAAGCCAAAAAAGCGATCACTATCGGTTTTACCGGTGCTACCGGCGGCAAGATGAAAGATGCCGGCGATTACCTGCTGAATGTACCCTCTTCCGATACGCCCAGGATCCAGGAAAGCCATATCATGGTGGGTCATATCATCTGCGAACTGGTGGAAGCTAAAATTTTCGGCTGATGCAGGTGACAGAAGCAATTGTACTGGCAGGCGGTTTAGGCACCCGCTTACGTGAAGCCGTTCCGGAATTGCCCAAATGTATGGCGCCGGTAAATGGTAAACCCTTTGTAGCTTATGTGATCCGACACCTGTTACAACAGGGTATCACGCATTTTATTTTTTCATTGGGCTATAAATCCGAAGCTTTTATCGGGTTCCTTTCCGAAGAACTGCCGGCAGGGTCTTATGATATTGTGGTGGAAGAAGAACCGCTGGGAACAGGAGGCGCCATACAATACGCAGCGCAGAAGGCCAAACAGGATGATCTTGTGGTGGTGAATGGCGATAGTCTCTTCCAGACAAATATACCCGCACAGGCAGCTTTTCATTTTGCCCATAAAAGCTGTTGTACACTGGCGTTGAAAGCCATGCAGAACGTAAGCAGGTACGGTTCGGTAGAACTGGCCGATAACGGAAGCATTGCCCGTTTCAGGGAAAAACAATTCTTTGAGAAAGGACTGATCAATGGTGGGGTATACCTGATCAACAAACCCTGTTTGGTAAGCAAACAGCTGCCGCAGAAATTTTCCTTTGAAACAGATTTCCTGCAACGGTTCTACACAGATGGCAACATCTATGGCATAGAACAGGAAGGATATTTTATTGATATTGGCATACCTGAAGATTACCAACGGGCACAAACTGAATTACTGTACTAAGATGCTGGACCTGACAAAGATCAACCAAGACTGGACCCTATTCCTTGACCGGGATGGCGTGATCAATCACGACAAGGACAATGACTATATCCGTAACTGGGAAGAATTCCGTTTTTACGATAGCACCCTGGAAGCACTGGCCATTCTCGCAAAAAAGTTTACACGTATCGTGATCGTTACCAACCAGAAAGGGGTTGGCAGAGGTCTAATGACCCTGGAAGACCTACAGCGGATCCATACGAATATGCTCGAAGCGGTTATCCAGAATGGCGGACGTATTGACAAGATATACTTCTGCTCCGACCTCGACAATGATTCCATCAACCGGAAACCCAATCCTGGCATGGCTTTTCAGGCCAAGACCGATTTCCCGGAAATCGATCTTACCCGGAGCCTTGTGGCCGGTAACCGTACCAGCGATATGGAATTCGGCCGTAATGCAGGCATGCACACGGTCTTTATCGCATCTACCCACCCGGAAACGCCGTTCCCTGATCCCAGGATCGACCTGCGTTTTGATGACCTGCTGGGTTTTGCCAAAGCAGTTCAGGGCTAAGAAAACCTTAAAATTCATTCTCCGGAATGCCGGAGTTGTCCGGCACTCGCAGATAGGATGTAATATTGGTGTATGAAGCAAGTATTGGTTTCCCTGTTATTTTCTTGTCTGGCCATAACAGCTAACGCACAACAGAAGTTACCTGCTTCTGTCCAGGCACTGATGCAGCTGGAAGAGAACATGCGGAATTATGCCAATGATATCGTGAACGGAGAAGAAGTGGGCGACCGCACCACGGCCGACAGCATTTTTACCAGGGCCCTGGTACAGGCATTAAAGATCCCGTACTCGTTCTCCTACCCTTTCGACTCCCTGAAAACGATCTCACATATCTATGCGCCTGACAGCAGTTTCCGCATATTCACCTGGCAGGTAATGAAGGATTTCTCCTATTACCGCCAGAAAGGGGCCATCCAGTTCCGCACAAAGGATGGTTCTTTGAAATTGATACCGCTGTACGACTATTCTCCTTTTACCGATAACCCGGTAGATTCTGTCCGCACCAACCAGCAGTGGATCGGTGCCGTCTACTATAACATCATCCAGAACAGTTATAACAACAAAACCTATTATACCCTGTTTGGTTACGATGAGAACGATGCCCGAAGTACCAAGAAATGGGTGGAAGTATTGACTTTTGACGAGCAGAACCGTCCCCTCTTCGGTGGCCGGTATTTTACCTATGCCAATGACCCGCTAAAACCGGCCCAACCCGCATACCGTTTCTGCCTGGAGTTCAAGAAACAGGCCAATGCCCGTTTGAATTACGACGAGGAACTGGGCATGATCACTTTCGCCCATCTCACCAGCGAAACGGGTGAACCCGAGAATCGGCACACACTGATCCCCATGGGTAGTTATGAAGGATTCAGGTGGGTCAATGGTAAGTGGGTGCACGTACCCGTTGTAAAGGAAGCTGATCCCAGATCCAACATCAACCCACCACAGCCTGGCGCTGAGAGAGGCGGCAACAGCTTTCCGGATACGAGGAAGAAAAACGGGAAGGGATAGGGAAGTTAAAAAGGTTAAAGTGGTTAAAAGGGTCGAGGCAGTAAAGCCACTTTAACCCTTTTAACCACTTTAACCCTTTTAACTATTTTAACCAACAGCCCTAATCCAGTTTCAACACCGCCAGGAAAGCTTCCTGCGGGATCTCTACGTTACCGATCTGGCGCATGCGTTTTTTACCTTCTTTCTGTTTCTCGAGCAGTTTACGTTTACGGCTGATATCACCTCCGTAACATTTCGCTGTCACATCTTTACGCATGGCGCTGATGTTCTCACGGGCGATCACTTTGGCGCCGATGGCAGCCTGGATGGCGATCTGGAACTGCTGTTTCGGCAACAGCTCTTTCAGTTTTTCACAAAGTTTACGGCCGAAATCCTGGGCACGGCTGCGGTGGATCAGGGCGCTCAAAGCATCCACTTTATCCCCGTTCAGCAAAATATCCATCTTCACGATATCCGCATCCCTTGAGCCGATCGGCGTATAATCGAACGAAGCGTATCCGCGGGTAGAACTTTTCAGTTTGTCATAGAAATCGAATACGATCTCTGTCAGCGGCATTTCGAAGATCAGCTCCACGCGGGTCGGAGTAAGATAACTCTGGTTGATGAGTATACCCCGTTTGCCCAAACAGAGGGTCATGATATTACCGATATATTCAGGCAGCGTGATGATCTGCGCTTTGATAAAAGGTTCTTCAATGCGGTCGATCTTAACGGGATCCGGCATCTCTACCGGGTTGTTCACGGTGATCTTTTCGCCACGGGTGGTGTAGGCATTGAAACTTACGTTCGGCACCGTGGTGATCACGGTCTGGTTGAACTCACGTTCCAGTCGCTCCTGGATGATCTCCATGTGCAGCAATCCAAGGAAACCGCAACGGAAACCGAAACCGAGGGCCTGTGAGGTCTCCAGTTCAAATGTGAGCGAGGCATCGTTGAGCTGGAGTTTGTCCATACAATCGCGCAACTCCTCGAACTCATCCGTATTCACCGGGAAGATCCCGGCAAACACCATGGGTTTCACTTCTTCAAAACCATGGATCATTTCGCCAGGGTTACCGGCCAGGGTGATGGTATCACCCACTTTCACTTCCTTGGCATTTTTGATACCGGTGATGATATATCCCACATCTCCCGCACGCACTTCCTCCTTGGGCGTCATATTCAATTTCAGAACCCCCACTTCATCCGCATAATAATCCTGGCCGGAAGCCACGAACCGGATCTTATCCCCTTTCCGCAACACGCCGTTCATGATGCGGTAATAAACGATGATACCGCGGAAACTGTTGAACACACTGTCGAAGATCAACGCCTGCAATGGCGCTTCCGGATCTCCCTCAGGGGCAGGTATGCGTTCAATGATGGCCTGCAGGATCTCTTCGATCCCGATGCCCGATTTACCGCTGGCCAGTAGGATATCTTCCTGTTTACAACCGATCAGGTCAATGATCTGGTCGGTCACTTCCGGGATCTTGGCACCGTCCATGTCGATCTTGTTGATCACAGGGATGATCTCCAGGTCATTATCGATGGCCAGGTACAGGTTACTGATGGTCTGAGCCTGAATACCCTGCGAAGCATCTACCAGCAGCAAAGCCCCCTCACAGGCCGCCAAGGCACGGCTTACCTCATAGCTGAAGTCCACGTGTCCGGGTGTATCGATCAGGTTCAATACGTATTGTTCTCCTTTGTAAGGATAGTTGATCTGTATGGCGTGGCTCTTGATGGTGATCCCCTTTTCACGTTCCAGGTCCATATCGTCCAGTACCTGGTCCATCATCTGCCGCTCGGTAATGGTCTGGGTATGCTCCAGCAGCCTGTCGGCCAGGGTGCTCTTACCATGGTCAATATGCGCGATGATGCAAAAATTCCTGATATGCTTCATAGTCTGCAAAGATAAGTGCGAAGCATGAAGTAAGCGGTATGATTTTCCACAGTGGCGCGTTTAGCTCCCGCTATCCTTCATTTCGGGAATTTCACTGAGGGTGCTACATTCGCACCATGGATGATCCTGTTCCGGAACCGGGCAAACCGGATACATCAACCCTTGTTGACCAGACCGCCTATTAGCCTGATGCAGACGACCATTGGACATGATATTGCAATAGCTGCCGACCATCTCCGTAAGGATGCATTGGTGGCCATACCCACAGAAACCGTGTACGGGCTGGCAGGCAATGCCTTGCATGAAGCAGCTGTGGTAGCCATTTATGAAGCCAAGAACCGACCCAGGTTCAACCCCCTGATATTACATGTGGCAGATATCCCGGACATAGAAACCTATGCTTTTGTGGATCCGGTGAGCCGGCAACTGGCACAGGCTTTTATGCCAGGCCCTTTCACCTTATTGCTTCGCAAAAAAGAGATCGTACCTGACCTGGTAACGGCAGGTAGTGACAAAGTAGCCATCCGGATCCCGGCACACGAAGTTTCCAGGGCGCTGCTCAGGGTGGTTGGATTCCCGCTGGCGGCCCCCAGTGCCAATCCATTCGGGTATGTAAGTCCCACCACTGCTGCACATGTATCACAAGGACTGAATGGCAGGATCCCCTACATACTGGATGGAGGCCCCTGCCAGGTAGGGGTAGAATCGAGTATTGCAGAAGTCAGTGGCGACAAAGTGATCCTGCACAGGGCCGGAGGTATCTCGGCAGAAATGATCACCGCTGTGACAGGGCTTCCTGTGGTTAGCGGCGTTCATACAGCGACACCCGCCACGCCCGGACAATTAAAAAGTCATTATGCCACCCGAATCCCTTTATACAAGGGAGATGTGCCTGCCCTGATGAAGCAGTTTCAGGATAAAAGAATGGCTGTGATCAGTTTTACAAAATCCTACCCGGTAGCGACCGGTTCCCATCTTTTTGTACTTTCTCCTACGGGTAATATTGGCGAGGCCGCACAAAAACTATTCGCCACCATGCGTCAGATCGACGAAATGGATGTAGACCTGATTCTGGCGGAGGATTTCCCTGATAGCGGTATCGGACTTGCTATCAACGACAGGTTGAACCGCGCACAGGCCATGTACAAATGACCGGGAACTTACTATTTTTTCAGTGCGTTGATGATGGCCGCGAACTCATCGGCAACCAGAGAGGCGCCGCCTACCAGTCCGCCGTCTACATCGGGCTGACCGAAAATGTCCACTGCATTGGCAGCTTTTACACTACCTCCATATAAAATAGAAATAGAATCAGCTACTGTAGCACCATATTTACCAGCCAGTTGCGACCGGATAAAAGCATGCATTTCCTGCGCCTGTGCGCTGGTGGCAGTTTTACCGGTTCCGATGGCCCAGATGGGTTCATAGGCGATCACTACCTGTTGCAGCTGTTCTGCAGAAAGATGGTACAGGGATTCTTCGAGTTGTTTGGCCACAAAATCGTTCTGTGTATTGGCTTCGCGGATGGACAATGGCTCACCACAGCAGAAGATGGGACGTATCTTGTATTCAAGACAGATATTCACTTTCTCGGCCAGGAACTGGTTGCTCTCACTAAAATATTCGCGACGTTCAGAATGCCCCAGTACGACATATTGGATACCCAGAGACTGTAACATTTCTACAGAAGTCTCACCGGTATAGGCACCGTTTTTCTTACTGTAACAGTTCTGAGCAGCCACGAACACATTCTGCTTACCTGCCAGTTTCTGTTGTGCCATGGCCAGGTATGGAAAAGGAACGGCAAATACCGCCTGCTGGTTGGCGTTCAGGGAATGCGGCTGAGCGATGATAGCGTCTAACAAAGCTTCTCCCTGCTGCAGGGTCAGGTTCATTTTCCAGTTGGCTGCTGCGATCTGTGTTCTCATGCTTGAAAAAAATTGGTCGTTTGTTGGTTAATAATGCGCAAAGATATGCTGTAGCACAGCAATTTCCGAATCGCTCAGTTGCCGGCCCTTCAGCCGTTTCCAGTTATCAATGGCTTCCAGGGCTTTCTTAGGTTCATAACGGGTGCCGCCCACACCCCAGGCAAAATTGGGGATGATGGTAGGTAATAGCCCCGCCCCGAATACATTACAGCTCACCCCGATCATGGAACCGGTATTGATGGCAGCATTGATGGCCACACGTGAATAATCCCCCATGATGACCCCGCATTTTTGTCCAACACCTACATATTTTTCCGCACCCATATCCCAAAGCTTCACCTCTCCTGCTGTATTCTTGATATTGCTGTTGGTACTGCCTGCACCAAAATTGCACCATTCCCCCACCACGGAATCACCCAGATAACCATCATGGGCTTTGTTGCTATACCCCATCATGACCGTATTCTTGATCTCGCCGCCTCCCATACAATAGGGTCCTAGCGTTGTGGCTCCATATACACGGCTGTTCATCTTCAATACAGAACCTTGTCCCAGCACAAAGGGGCCACGAACCACAGATCCTTCCATGATCTCTGCATCCCTGGCAATGTATATGGGGCCTGTAGCGGCATTCAGGATACAATGAGATAATCTTGCCCCTTCCTCTATGAAAATATTCTCCGGCTGCACCGCCTGTACAGTTGCTGGTATGGGTTGCGACTGTCTGTCTTTGGTCAACAGGATCATATCTTCCCGTATCATGCGATCGTTCCACTGCATCAACTGCCAGGGGTGTTCCAGGCGTTGTACTCCTGCCAGATCGGTAATGTTTTCAAACACAGCAAGCAAGTTGTTATCAGATGTTTTCAAAGGCTGAACCGTTCGCCCTGCGATCAATCCATTCTCATCCGCCAGGCAGCGGCCCGGTGCAAGGGACAGCACTGCATCCAGCAAAGACCGGCTGGGCATCACAGATGCATCCACCCAAATATGGTCGCCGACAGGCATGGCCGGATATAACAGCTGCAGGTAGGGAACCGTTGCCACATAGGCGGTCTGACCAGAAAGTTGTTCCCATCGTTCTTTGATGGTCAGGATCCCGAATCGCAGATCGGCCAGGGCCCTGGTCAAGGTGAAAGGGAACAAAGCCTTGCGTTGGTGGTTATCGAACAATATGATGGCCATGTTGCAAAGTAACTGAAAATGTTTCGTTGGCGGCCGGCAGATACTGCCTGGTGAAGCGGTCATAGATGCCCCCATCCACCGACATCGGACATCAGTAAGCTACCAAAAACTTCTTACCTTGCGCACTCAAACTGATAAAAACATACTGTATGAGTCTTGGATACTTTTCATACCCGTTACCGGCCAATGAACCCGTTCTGCAATATGCACCCGGAAGTCCCGAAAGGGCGGCCTTAAAGAAAACACTGGCCGAACTGAAAAAGAAAGAGATCGATATCCCGATGTACATCGGCGGCAAAGCCGTGAAAACCGGGAAAAAAGTTGCGATACATCCCCCGCATGAGACCAGTTTCACATTGGGCCATTTTCATGCAGGCGAGGAAAAACATGTGCACCAGGCCATTGACGCAGCATTGAAAGCCAAAGAGGCCTGGGCAGCCATGAGCTGGGAGAACCGCGCACATATCTTCCTGAAAGCTGCCGACCTGCTGGCCACCAAGTACCGCTTTCACATGAATGGTACCACCATGCTGGGACAGAGCAAAAATGCTTTCCAGGCAGAGATCGACAGTGCCTGTGAACTGATCGACTTCCTCCGCTTCAATGTTCACTTCCTGAGTGAGATCTATAAGCAGCAACCCGTATCCTCACCAGGCATGCACAACCGCATGGAATGGCGCCCGCTGGAAGGATTTGTGCTGGCCATTACCCCCTTCAACTTTACCGCCATTGGAGGTAACCTGCCCACATCCGCTGCCATGTGCGGCAATACCGTGGTATGGAAACCCGCCAATACGCAGATCTATTCTGCGCAGATGTTCATGCGCATCCTGAAAGAAGCCGGTCTGCCGGATGGTGTGATCAACCTGATCTATGTGGATGGTCCAACCCTGGGTAAAGTTTGTTTCGCCCACCGTGAATTCGCCGGGGTTCATTTTACAGGGTCAACAGGTGTGTTCAACAATATGTGGAAAGTGATCGGCGAGAACGTGGCCAAGTACCGCTCTTATCCGCGCATCGTGGGAGAAACCGGTGGTAAGGATTTTGTGATCGCACACAAGAGTGCCCAGGTGGATGCAGTGGTTACCGCGCTGGCCAGGGGGGCTTTTGAGTTCCAGGGACAAAAATGCTCCGCCGCATCAAGGGCCTATATCCCCAGCAACCTGGCGGAAGAAGTGAAGACCAAGCTGGTAGCCGCCATCCAATCGATGAAAATGGGCACAGTGGAGGATTTCAGCAATTTCATCAACGCTGTGATCGATGAAAAGGCCTATAACAGCATCACGAAGTACATCGACAATGCCAAAAAGGACAAGAAAGCTAAAATTTTAGTTGGCGGCACCTACAGTAAGGCCAAAGGTTATTTCATAGAGCCGACCGTGATCGAAGCCAAGGACCCGAAATATGTGACCATGTGCGAAGAGATCTTCGGGCCGGTGCTCACCCTGTATGTGTACGATGCGGATAAATTTGAAGAGACCCTGACACTGTTGGACAATACCTCTTCCTATGCCCTTACCGGCGCCATACTGGCCCAGGACAGGGCCGCGGTAGAACTGGCCACCGACAGGCTCAGGAATGCAGCAGGCAACTTCTATATCAACGATAAACCTACCGGTGCCGTAGTGGGTCAGCAGCCTTTTGGCGGCGCCAGGGCTTCCGGAACCAACGATAAGGCCGGCAGCATGCTGAATTTATACCGTTGGTTGAGCGCCAGAACGATCAAGGAAACCTATAATCCGCCGGTTGATTATAAATACCCTTTCTTACAGGAAGCCTAGGAATCAGACTACCGGCCTGCCCATGGTTCCGGTAAAAATCAGGGAATGTCGAAGGATAAGTGAGTTATACGTGGTCCTTCGACATTCCTTGTTCGATATTCATCATTCTATCCCTATATTTGCCCCTCTAAAATTCAGCTTACGTGGCAACCAAATTCTCAAAAGAAACCTATCTGTATTGGTATGAACTGATGCAATTGATCCGTCAGTTCGAGTTAAAGGCCGAAGAAATGTATAAAATGGCCGGTAAGATCCGTGGATTCTTCCATGCCTACGTGGGCCAGGAAGCCATTGCTGCCGGTTGTATGACCGCCACAGGGCCAGATGATCCCTTCATTACCGCCTACCGCGACCACGGTCTGGGTTTGGCAAAAGGAATGTCGGCCAACTCCTGTATGGCAGAATTGTACGGTAAGGCCACCGGTTGTTCAAAAGGAAAAGGAGGCAGTATGCACTTCTTCAGCGCGGAACACCGTTTTTTCGGGGGCCATGGTATTGTGGGCGCCCAGATCGGTACAGGTGCCGGACTGGCTTTTGCTGAAAAATACAAGGGCACACAGAACGTGGTACTCTGCTTCTTCGGAGACGGAGCCGCACGTCAGGGTATCCTGCACGAATCATTCAACCTGGCCATGTTGTGGAAACTGCCGGTGATCTTTATTTGCGAGAACAATAACTACGCAATGGGTACTTCTGTGGAACGTACCAGTAACGTGGTTGACATCTATAAACTGGCTGATGCCTACGATATGCCGGCAGACATGGTGGATGGTATGACACCTGAGACCGTACACGAAAGCGTATCACGCGCGGTTAAAAGGGCCCGTTCCGGCGATGGTCCTACCCTGCTGGAATTAAAGACCTACCGTTATAAGGGACACTCTATCTCAGACCCACAGAAATACCGTTCTAAGGAAGAAGTGGATGAGTACAAGGACCAGGATCCGATCAGTAAAGTGCGTACCACCATCTTATCGAATCAATTCGCATCTGAAGCCGACCTGAAAGCCATTGATGACCGTATCGGACTGGTAGTGGATGAGAGCGTTCGTTTTGCGGAAGAAAGTCCCTGGCCGGACGACAGCGAACTGCTAAAAGACGTTTACCTGGATACAGAATACGTTTTTGAACAGGACTAAGATCACCTAACCCATTTTCAACTACAAATCTAAAAATACAGTATGACTGAGAAGCACGAAGAAACGAACCATGCCCTGGTAAAAGCGCAGGGATTCTGGCAGAAATTTCAAAAACCGGTTCTGATCGTAGTGACCGCCATTGTGGTAGTATTAGGTGGCTGGTTCGGATACAATGAATACATTCTGAAACCCAAAGAAGAGAAAGCTGCTGATGCCCTGTTCAAGGCACAGGAATATTTTGCCATGGATTCTTCCAAACTGGTGCTGGACGGCGACGGACAGAGCAAGGGCGTATTGTATGTGCTGAAGAACTACAGCGGAACCAAAGCAGCTAACCTGTGTAATTACTATGCCGGTGTGAGCTACCTGAAACTGGGCGATTTCAACAACGCCGTTAAATACCTGAAGGATTTTACAACCGATGCCAAGCAGGTACAACTGATGGCCTATGGTTGCCTGGGAGATGCTTATGCTGAACTGAACAAAAAAGAGGAAGCCGTAGAAAGCTATAAAAAAGCGGCCCATACTTTTGAAAAGGATGAGAGCAAT
The DNA here is from genome assembly GCA_964460235.1 of uncultured Sediminibacterium sp. GTDB lineage: Bacteria > Bacteroidota > Bacteroidia > Chitinophagales > Chitinophagaceae > Sediminibacterium. Next base: position 30,353 of record CAYWPM010000013.1, read on the forward strand.
TCTGCCGAATATCTTTTCCGTGCGGCCCTGTTACAGGAGAGCGCCGGTAAAACCAAAGAGGCACTGGATCTGTACAAAGAGCTGAAAGAAAAATTCCCCAGAACAGAAAAAGGATTCCAGGCCGATAAATACATCTATCGTTTGAGTATCGAAAAAAACTAGGCCCATAACATGGCTACCAAAGGCAATACAAATGTAAACAAAGGCATCCCGGCAATCAAGGATGCCTTTGTTGTAATCGTGAAGACCGAGTGGAACGCGCATATCATCAACAAACTGGAAGCAGGCGTAAAAAAAGTGCTGAAAGCACATGATATTGCCTGTAAGACACTGACCGTTCCAGGCGCATTCGAGATCCCGTTTGCAGTGAAGAACCATTACACTTATGCAGACAAACTACCCGATGCCTATATTACCCTGGGAACAGTGATCCGGGGCGATACACCCCATTTTGACTATGTGTGTAAAGCCGTTACGGATGGCGTGGTGCAACTGAACCTTTCGCTGGACAGTCCTGTTATCTTTGGCGTACTCACCGTAGACAACGAACAGCAGGCCATGGAACGGATCGGCGGCAAACACGGGCACAAAGGTGAGGAAGCAGCTATTACTGCCATAAAAATGATAGCTTTAAACAGGAAAATCAAACAGTAATTCTCTCAGGCCATGAACGTTCAGTTATTCATCCCCTGTTTTATTGACCAGTTGTATCCTTCTGTGGCATTCAATATGGTAAAAGTGCTGGAGAAAGCAGGATGTACCGTATCGTACAATACCGGACAGACCTGTTGCGGGCAACCTGCCTATAACGCCGGGTTCTGGGGCGAGGCAAAAGAGGTCTGCAGTAAATTCCTGGGCGATTTTTCCGGCTCTGATTACATAGTTGCTCCCAGCGCCAGTTGTGTTGGTTTCGTACGGAACTACTATACCGGACTATTTGAGAATGCCCCCGAAAGCGCCCTGGCCAAAAAAACAGCGGAAAGGATCTTCGAGTTTTCAGAGTTCCTGATACATATCCTGAAGGTCGATGACCTGGGTGCCAGCTTCCCTGCAAAAGTGACCTACCACGACAGCTGTGCCGGCCTGCGTGAATGCAAGATCAAAAACGAACCCCGGCAATTGCTGAGTAAGGTAAAGGGATTGGAACTGATAGAGATGAACGATGTGGAAACCTGTTGCGGTTTTGGCGGAACATTCGCCGTGAAATTCGAACCCATCAGTATTGCCATGGGCGACCAGAAAGTGACCAATGCCGCCGCTACCGGCGCCGAATATATCGTGAGCACGGATATGAGCTGCCTGATGCATATAGACGGATGTAATAAACACAAGAATGCCGGCCTACAGGTAATGCACCTGGCCGATGTGCTGGCCAGCGGATGGTGATGCTGTCGTTAGCAATTAGTAATTATTAATTAGTAGTTGGTAATTAATAATTGTTTGAAGCGTTGATCCCTGCCTCCTATCGAAAAACAGCCAATTCCTAATTAAAAATTATTAATTACTAATTATTATGAACTATTGGCTCATTAAATCAGAACCGTTCAAGTACAGCTGGGAGCAATTTGAAAAAGACGGACAGACCTTCTGGGACGGTGTACGCAACTACGCGGCGCGCAACAACCTGCGGTCTATGAAAAAAGGCGACCTCGCTTTCTGGTACCACAGCAATGAAGGGATGGAGATCGTAGGTATAGCCAAAGTGGTGAAAGAAGCCTACCAGGATCCTACTACCGACGATGAGGCCTGGGTGGTGGTGGATTTTAAACCCCATAAAAAATTAAAGAATCCAGTTGGACTGGCACAGATCAAAGCAGATAAAAGGCTGGCCAATATGGACCTGGTAAGACTGGGCAGACTGTCGGTAGGTGCCGTTCGGGAAGAAGAATGGAAGATCATTCTAGAGATGGCGGACACCAAATGACTGATAACAGCGCGAATACAATGACAAAACTGCCGGACAGCTTAGGTTTTCCGGCAGTTTTCTTTAGCTGACAACCTGCTGCTATTTGTAATTTTGGCAAATGGAAAAAAAGAAACTGGTGGTACTCACCGGCGCTGGCATCAGTGCAGAAAGCGGCCTACGCACTTTCAGAGATAGTGATGGTCTGTGGGAAGGATACGATGTGTATGAAGTGGCATCTCCCCGTGGCTGGGCCAGGGATCCACAGCTGGTACTTGATTTCTATAACATGCGGAGACAGGATGTGGCCCGGGCATTACCCAATGCAGCACATACCGGATTGGCAGCACTGGAAGAACAGTTTGATGTGACCATCATCACCCAAAACATCGATGACCTGCATGAAAGGGCTGGCAGTTCAAAAGTGGTACACCTGCACGGAGAGATCTTTAAAATGCGGAGCAGCCTAGTATCGGGCCATGACCTGCAGCTCGGATTCGATCAGGAAGTATACGAGATCAGGGGCGATATCCGTTTGGGAGACCTTGCACCGGATGGCGGGCAGCTGCGACCACATATCGTATGGTTCGAAGAGCCGGTACCCATGATCGAACTGGCTGCGGATATCAGTTCAATGGCAGATATTTTCGTAGTGATCGGCACTTCTCTCGCAGTGTATCCTGCTGCGGGCTTATTGCACTATGCACCTGCCCATATTCCCAAATTCATCATCGATAAGAATATACCGCCTACCCGATCGGTCAGCCATCTCACGGCCATTGAAGCGCCCGCATCTGCCGGTGTGCAGATACTGTCAGAACGATTGCAGCAATTTTTATAAGATCAGGCAAAGAAGATATACGCGATCATGATGGCTGAAATAACCCCTAACAGGTCTGCCAGCATACCTGCCCAGATGGCATACCGTACTTTTTTAATACCCACGCTGCCGAAATACAAAGCAATGATGTAAAAAGTGGTGTCAGCACTGCCCTGGAAAGTGGATGCCAGCTGACCGATAAAACTATCGGCCCCATGCACTTTGAAGATATCGAGCATCAGACCTCTTGCCCCGCCCCCGCTGAATGGGCGCATGATGGCCACGGGTAATGCAGGCACGAAATCACTGGTGATACCCACCTGTATAAAACACCAGCTGATCCCGTTGATGATCGCATCCAGCGCACCGCTGTCACGGAACACACGGATGGCCACCAGCAAACCCACCAGGTAAGGGATCACTTTGATGATCACATCCCATCCCTGTTTGGCGCCATCGATGAACGCATCGAACACATTGATCTTACGCACAAAACCTCCGATGATGAATGCCGAAATGATAAAGAACAGGATACAATTGCCCAGCACATTACTGAAGGTCTCCTTGGTAAACAGGCTCGGCTCAGGTACGTTCTTCTGCGAAGGCAGGCTGTTGATGAACATCGCGAACAACCCAATGCTCACAATGATCCCGCCGAGCCATAATATGAGTACTTTATCAAAACGAAGACGCTGGTAAATGCCTGTAATGATGATACTAGCTACCGTTGCCACCGTGGTAGCCAGCATCAGCGGCACAAATACGCTGGTGGGATTGGTACTGCCGCCACTGGCCCGATAGGCAATGATCGACAAAGGTATCAGGGTGAGTCCGCTGGTATGCAGCACCAGGAACATGATCTGCGAGTTACTGGCCGTTTCCTTGTTGGGGTTCAATGTCTGCAGGCTCTCCATGGCTTTCAGGCCAAAAGGTGTGGCCGCATTGTCAAGGCCGAGCATATTGGCACTGAAATTCATCACCATCTCTCCCATGGCCGGGTGTTTGTCGGGCACTTCCGGGAACAGGCGTTTCATAAAAGGGTTCAGGATCCGGGCCAGGAAATTGACCGCTCCCGCTTTCTCCCCTATGTTCATCAATCCCATGAAGAAGATCATAGCGCCGGCCAGCGGAAGACCGATATCCATGACTGAAGATTTGGACGCATCAAATATGCCTTCGACCAGTTTCTTGAAGATCTCATAGTCATGAAAAACGATCAGACGGAACAGGGCGATCACCAGGCCAACTATGAAAAATACGATCCAGACATAATTCAGCGCCATAGGGGTAGTTTGTGGAGTGAAAATAACGAATTCAGCAGGTAAATCGGATTTTTTGAACAGGGAAACTACAGGAATACCCAGGCAGCGATCCACCTGGAAAAACATGCCTGCCGGTTCCGGAGACCGTGAACGCAGCCTTGCTGACAGCTGTCACAAATTGTCTGTGTTTTACCCCTAAATCAGGCTATATTTGCGGCTCGAAAATCAGGTGCGAAGGCATCTGCCATCTAACTTTAACAACTGAATCATGGCTTTACAAGCAGGCATCGTGGGATTACCGAACGTGGGTAAATCAACCTTATTTAATGCGGTCAGCAACAGCGCCAAAGCGCAGGCAAGCAATTACCGTTTCTGTACCATTGAACCCAATGTTGGACTGGTGGATGTACCCGATGCCAGACTGAACAAACTGGCCGAACTGGTGCAGCCCGACCGTATCGTACCCACCCAGATGGAGATCGTAGACATTGCCGGCCTGGTAAAGGGGGCCAGTAAAGGCGAAGGACTGGGAAACAAGTTCCTGGGCAATATCCGTGAAGTGGATGCCATCATCCATGTGATCCGTTGTTTTGAAGATGAGAACGTATTACGTGAAGAAGGCGCCATCAACCCGATCAGCGATAAAGAGATCATCGAGACCGAACTGCAGCTGAAAGACATGGAAAGTGTGGAGAAAAAGATGCAGCGCGTAGAAAAAATGGCCCGCGTGGGTAGCGATACCAAAGCCAAAGCAGAATTTGAGATACTGACCCGTTGCAAGGAGCACCTGGACAAAGGAAAGAACATTCACACCCTCGGTCTGAGCAAGGAAGAGAAGGCTGCGGTGGCAGACCTGTTCCTGCTGACAGACAAGCCCGTGCTGTACGTGGCCAATGTGGATGAAGCCAGCATGCACACCGGCAACAAATATTCTGAAGCCCTTGCTGCAGCTGCGAAAGCTGAAGGTGCTGAAGTCATTGTGATGTGCAACAATATTGAAGCACAGATCGCCGAAATGGAAGCTGAGGATGACAAGCAGATGTTCATGGAAGAATACAAGATGACCGAACCTGCCCTGAATCGACTGATCCATTCTGCCTATAAATTATTGAACCTGGATACCTATTTCACCGCTGGTGTGCAGGAAGTGCGCGCCTGGACCATACACAAGGGCTGGAAAGCTCCACAGGCAGCCAGTGTGATCCATACCGATTTTGAAAAAGGATTCATCAAAGCGGAAGTGATCGCTTATGAAGATTTTGTGAAATACGGTAGCGAAGCCGCCTGTCGCGAGAACGGTCGTTTGCGCATTGAAGGGAAAGAATATGTGGTTCAGGATGGAGATGTGATGCACTTCCGTTTTAACGTATAACACAGGATCGCTCCTGCCTGGCAGCCATCCCCATCATGCTCAATCGATCAGTATGTCTGTTGTTTTGTCGATATGGGAAAAAGAAAGTTTCTACGCACCGCAGGACATCATCATTGTGGGGGCTGGTCTCATGGGGCTCTGGACTGCCCTTGAACTGAAAGAACTGCGTCCCTCGCTGCGGGTGACCCTTCTAGAAAGAAACACCACTCCACTGGGCGCTTCTACCCGTAATGCAGGTTTTGCCTGCTTTGGAAGTCCCACCGAATTGATACACGACGCTGATACACAGGGTGCCGATGAAATGCTGGCCATTGCCGAAATGCGTTACAGAGGTATAGAGAAGATCCGCGCACATTTCACCGATGCGGCCATCGGTTTTGATGCCTGTGGCGGTTATGAGTGTATCAACCAGGATTATGTCCACTGGCAGGAACTGCCTGAGCGGATCAACTGGCTGAACGGATTATTGAAAGGGATCACGGGCAAACCGGCACTATTTCAACAGGTGAACCACAAACTGGCTGCGATGGGACTACAGGGTTTCGATACCTTGGTAGAAAATGAAACAGAAGCCGCTTTACACAGTGGCAAGCTGGTACAGATGCTTACACAGAAAGTACAGGCAGCGGGGGTAACCATCCTATCCGGACAGGAAGTCAGCACCATTGAACAACAAAATGATACGGTTTGCCTTACTACCCGGCAGAACCGCCGGTTTACAGCCATTCATGTATTGCTTTGCACCAATGCCTTTACGAATGAACTGGCGCCAAAGGCGGCAATACAACCGGCACGCGGACAGGTGATCGTCACCTCTCCCATTCCGGGCCTGCCCATGAAAGGCACTTTCCATTTTGACGAAGGTTTTTATTACTGGCGTAACCTGGGTGACCGGATCCTGTTGGGCGGCGCCCGCAACACTGCTTTCGAAGCGGAAGCAACGACCGACCTTTCCAGTTCGGCATCTGTACGTAAAACGCTGGAAGATTTTCTTGCACAACACCTTCACCCTTCCTTTCAGTACCGGATCGATCATCATTGGAGCGGGATCATGGGATTCACTGCCGACAAACGCCCATACACAGCCCTGGTCAAGGAAGGGGTTACCGCTGCCATAGCCTGTAATGGCATGGGTGTGGCCCTGACCCCCATTGTGGCCGAGAAATTATCACAACAGTTGTTGGATTATTTTTAACGGACCGATGGCCCAACTTATCTATTTTTATTGCAATTTACCTGTATGAAGAAACTGCTACCTGTTATTGGTTCATTATGGATACTGGCTGCCTGCCAGAATACCGGAACAGAAGACGCAACAGCCGTTCCTGCCACAGATATGCCGGCTGTGCTGAATTATACCATTACGAATGTGTATCCGCACAATACCGGCTCCTATACCGAAGGACTGGAATGGCACGACAGCACCTTGTACGAAAGCACCGGGCACCAAGGCAGGAGTAAACTGGCCAGGGTATCCTTAACGACCGGTGAGGACATCAAAAAGATCGATCTACCCAAGGAATATTTTGGCGAAGGCATCACCGTATTCAACGGTAAGATCTACCAGCTTACCTATGAGCATGGAAAATGTTTCGTGTACGATTTCAAAACGTTCAATAAGATCAAGGAGTTCTCCTACGAGGGTGAAGGCTGGGGCATGACCAACGATGGCAAATACCTCATCAACAACAACAGGAGTAACAACCTGTATTTCCGCGATCCCGAGACCTTCCAGGTAGTGAAGACCGTAGCGGTCACAGACAACAACGGCCCCCTGGTGAACATCAATGAAATGGAATACGTGGATGGATTCATTTATGCCAATGTATGGTTGACCAACAAGATCGTCAAGATCGATCCCACTACAGGCAAAGTGGTGGCGCAGGCCGATTTCTCTTATGTGTTGGACAAATATGCACCCGGGGCCATCAGTGCCGAATCACAGGCATCCGATGAGGTACTGAACGGTATTGCCTATGACAGTGCAGGCAAACGTTTTTTCATCACGGGCAAACACTGGCCAAAACTGTTCGAAGTAAAATTCCAGTAACAGAACCGCTGAAAGCCAGATAAGCCAACGCTATTTTTTGGCGAATACGTAGATCACTGAACTGCACCGTTTGCGGTCGCCCAGGGCTTTGATATTTGAGATCAGCCCGTTCCAGAGTGCACCGAAAATATTACCGCTGCCATTCTGGTATTGTTCGCTCAGCATCGACACATAAAAGCTATCGAACCACATCGGTTCTGTGCTCTTCAGATCAAACCCTTTGGCATTTCCCAGCATTTGCATGCTTTTGGGCGAGAAATGGTACAGGTGCCGGGGCACATCGTATGCAGCCCAGAAACCGCCGTACACTTTGGCATCGTAACTGGTATAATTGGGAACAGCGATGAGCAAACGGCCACCAGGTTTCAGTAGGCAGTGAAACTGAGACAGGTACCCATGCAGGTCGTGCACGTGTTCCAGCACATGCCAGAGCGTGATGGCATCAAACTGGTCTGGCTGCAGGGAAAACAACTGATCAGGTGAGGAAGGTTCCAGTCCGTATTTCTTTTTGGCATTCTCACGGGCCGTTTCATCCGGCTCCAGTGCGGTTACCTGCCAGCCGGCCATCAGCATGGCATTGGAGAAAGCCCCGGTTCCGGCGCCTACATCCAGCAATGCACCGATCGTTGTACCGGTCACTTCCTGCACCAGTTTTCGTTTGGTGGTAAGCGTATAGTTCCGGACCAGGTGATACAGGCGGTTCACCAATCCTTTTTCCGTATCGGAATGAGACACATAACTGGCAGATTGATAATAAGCGCCAATAGCTGCTGCCACCGGTACCCGTTGGGTAAAACGGCCGGTACAATCATCACAATGCCAGATCTCGAACTGCTCACCGGACACCGTATGGTCTTTGGCCGACAGGGCCGGGTACACAGAAGCAGATCCACAGAGAGGGCATTGATGATATGTGATCAGTTCAGGCATAGATTTCAGTAAGACCAGGACCAACTGGCCCTATAAGTTCATATATAATAATATAAAAGTGCACCAATACCCAGTATCAGCAGGATCAGCGCATAGTACCACCAATTGTCATCTTCTTCTAAAACCGGTTCCTCCTCCTGCTCCGCTTCTGACAAAGAAGCCACATCAGGCAGGAAGATCGGCGGAAGCAATGCGGACAGATCAGCAGCGGCTTCAAACCGGACATGCCCGTTCTCTTCAGTGAACAGTGTTCCTATACCGGGTAACACAGCTGACTGCTGCTGCCGCAACCCGGCAGTAAAACGTTTGGCGAAGTTCTGGAAATCCTGAACGGCGGTGGCTTCATCACAGCCTGTTTCCCTCGACAGGAAATCATAGAATGTCTTATCAGATACAGGCAGGTTCTCCGTGGTAAACACCACCATGGGCCGGGGTGCCGTGCGCAGGCTGGTCTGGGCATCCAGCTCTGAGTGCTGTTTTGTAACATACAACATTCCCAGCTCAGGTATGACCAGTTGCCCATGTAAAACAAGGTATTTATGCAGGAGTTGCTCCATCATCGTGTTGAATTACCGGAACGAATATACAACTCCTCCCAAAACAGTGAAACCCAATACGCTATATTGGTTCCAGCGCTGGTAACGGGTATTGAGCAGGTTATTCATCTGTAACCAGAGGTTCAAACGCGGCATCACGGCAAATTCAGCACCCAGGTTCAGGTCGGCCACGGCTGCCGCTTTTTTGGCCTGCATGGATTTGTCGCGATACTGGCTGCCATCCCACAGGTATACATCAGCCTTCACCTGCAGGTCTTTCAGCAGTTTCCATTTTACCGAGCCATTGGCTTCCAGGGGTAACAATCCCCAGGCTTTGCTGTTGACAGAAAGATTGCTGTATTCCGTAAAACTGGCACCGGCCGAAAAAGATACGTTCTCCTGAACCGTATACCCAACCTCACCGTGCAAACGAACCGCATTCATTTCGGGTTCATATACCACGTCAAAGGTCTTGCCATCTGTGGCATTGTTCAGGAACAATGCCTGGTTCTTCAGTTTCAGCAGAGAAGCTTTTACCTGATAAGTGAAATGATCTCCGGAAGCCCCACGGATACCTGCATACTGTTCAGTGATGCGGGTGTTGGCCAAATTGTTCAGCGATCCAATCCATGGGTTAAAACCCGCGAGCGAACGGAAAGTATTCTTCTGGTAATAGCCCACCCACCCTGCTTCCAGTATCAGGTTGAGGTCAGCAAGTCTTGTCTGCGCCGTCAGGTTGGGCAATAATGAAAAAGCGGTATTGTCCCAGGAAGGCTGTACCCCGGCATTGATCTTAACCGAACCGCTATGGAACTGCACCGAAGGGTTTACATAATACAGGTTGTTCTTCAGCACCCGCTCTGTCGGTATCAGGGGAAAGCGGGCGGTGGACATATCCGCCGTAACGCCCAGATCCAATGCCAGGTTCTTGCCGAATGTTTTGTTGATGGGTAATTGTAAACGCACACTGTTCTCATGTGCCTCCCTGTTATCAAAGAATCGATACACTTTCAGTTGCGGATGATAGGTGATCCCGAATGCGTTGGCTTTCTTGGACCGCATGCCCAGGTCTATCCCGATCGCAGAATAACGCTCAAGCAGGTCTTCCTTATTGAAGTTCAGGGTAGCTGGCTCATATCCATATTGATATTGGGTAGAGCTCTGGTAATAGGCATGTGTGGTCCATTCATGATCGGTCCGGGTGTTCAGGATCGATACCAGGTCCAGCCCCCATTTGGCTGTCTGCTGTGCAAACAAATGGCCGGTGGAAGTGAGGAAATTCCCGCGGATGGTGGTGATATTGGTCTTACCATCACCGAACGACAGGCCTGCTTCGGCCAGGTAGGAACTGAAATTACCGGCACCTACTTTGATGTATTGGTGATTCTCCCAGATATAACCCGAGTCTACCGCCAATGCCAATGGTTTGATGGGTACCGGTTGATAGGAAAAGAACAGGTTCTGCGATGGAATAACATACGTAACGGCCATACGCGAAGAATCGATCACAGGCGTAGCTGCCGTAAAATTCACTTTGGCCGCATTCTTCAGGTAGGGCTTGAAGGCGGAAGTGATGGTGACCATTTTAGGAGAAGTGGTATCACCCAAACCTTGTAACACACTGACCTTATCGGATACCGCTTCCTGTACCTGTGATCTACCGGCAGTTGTCTTTGCCGTTTTTTTGGCAGCCGGTTTCACCGCAGCGGTCTTGCCACGTACTTTCTTTTTTTTCTGGGAAAACGTTTTCTGCGTTTTTGCCTTCTTGCGGTTCTTTTTCTTCTGTGCCTGCACAGAACCAGCAGCAACAGCTACCAGGAAAAAGATCAGCAGGGTTCTGATGATGTACTTCATGTATGGATCCGCTTTACTGTTGTTCAACTTGATTGGTTTTATTCTTCTCTGCAAGCACTTTGTCCAGTCGTTGCTGTGCTTCTGTCTTCAGTTCTGCAATGGTTGCATTCTCTACGATACTTTTGAAAGTGGCTTCCGCATTGAACCAGTCCTTCTGCTGTACAAACAGGTCTCCCAGCAGTATATAACTTCTGGTCACCCAGAACTCGTAGGAACCCATTTTTTTGATCACTTCGAATGCGGATTTTTCCGCATCGGCCAGCTTGTTCTGCTGCAGTTGTATCTCTGCGATCCGGTACTGGGCCTCTGCGGCATATTCTGATCTGCCGGCAGCGATCACCTGTTTATAGGCAGAGATGGCTGCTTCTGGTTCATTACTCAGCTGGTGGTTCTTGGCCACTACCATGCTGGCCATCATACGATCGTCGGTGGCAATACCTTTTTCCTGCAACAGTTCAGATGCATTGGTCGCGGCTTCCTTCCATTGCTGCGCCTTGAACTGGCAACGTAACAACCCACGCATGGCTTCCAACCGGTTCTCCTGCTGCACGGCTATTGATTTCAGCTGTGCAAAATACCTGGCGGCATTGGGGTAATCCTTCAAGTCAAAATAATAGATGCGGGCCGTTTGCAGGGCACTGCGTTCTGCGTAACGGCTCTGTCCCCTGTCTGCAACGGCCTTGTAAAAAGGCAGTGCTTCCGTATTCATTTTATTGGACACCTGTATCTCAGCGGTAAAATAGCTGGCCTCCAGCGAATACCTGCCATCGGGAAACCTTGAGAGGTAATCGGTAAAGCCGGTTCTTGCAGCAGCAAAATCACGGGCCTCATACCGTAGCATGGAGGATCGGAATGTGAGCGAATCCTCTTCCGAATGTGTGATCGGTTTGCCGTTCTGTTTCATGAAGGAAGCAAATTCGCCCGGCTGCTGCTTCTCTATAAAAATATTGCGGATATACTCGATGGCATCGTTGCTCTCCTGTGTATCCGGGTAAGTGGTCACCAGTTTCTGGAAGCTGGCGAGCGATTCCTCGTTCTTATCCATGTTGAAATAGGCCACACCCAGTTTCAGGTATGCCTGCGGACCCATGTTGGAAGCTTTGGGGTCTTTGACCAGTTTCTGCAACGGTACGATCGCCTGTTGAAAATTCTCATCTGCCAGGTAGGTATTGGCCATTTCCAGGTTGGCATCGGGTACCAATGCTGAATTCGGATAGATCCTTTCCAGCGATTGCAGCAGGCTGATCTTATCCTGGTTCTTATTGGTGGCACCGGCTATGATCCCTTTCTGGTACAGGGCATAATCGGCTGAGGGCAATTGCTGTGCGAGCACCTGCTCATACATCTTCAGGGACTGTTTAAAATCTTTCCCCATAAAATAACAATCCGCGGCACGCAGATAGGCATCCTGCTCGATGGCCGTAGAAGCAGCAGAGACCGTTCTGGCGATCTGCTCAAAATAGTCACGGGCCATGGTGTATTGTTCATTTTTCAGGTAGCCATATGCCAGGCTGTACTTGGCGTTCACCATGTTCACTTCCCCGTTGATCACCGGGTTCTTCAGATAGTTCTGAAAAAAAGCGATGGAAGCTTCTGTCTGCCCTTTGCGGTAAGCGATCTCTCCTTTCCAGAAATAGGTAAGCGGTAACTGTGCATTGTTATACGGTACCTGCAATACCCGGGTCAGCAGGGCATCTGCCTGGTCCATCTGCTGGTCATTGATCCTTTCCACCGCGCTGCCATACAATAATCTGGGATACAGTTTGATCACCTGGTCGCTCTTCGTGCCCAGGCTTTCGTACAGCTGTAAGGCTGCTTTATAGTTGCTGGTATTGGCCAGGGTATTCACCAGCAGTTCCCTGGCTTCCTGATTATAAGCTGATGCGGGATACGCTGCGATAAAGGACTGGAAAGATTGCAGAGCCGCGTCCATATATCCCAGTTCATAAGAAAGTTTGCCATAGTGGTAGGCCGACACCTCTTTCTGCACCGCATTGCTGTTATTGGCAGCACAGAACTGGAAGGCGTTACGTGCATTGGGCTTATCGTTGGTTTTCAGGTAGGCATCGGCCAGCAGGTACATGCTGTTCTGCGCCAGCGAATCCTGTGCACCACCCAATTGTTTGAACCCGTCTATCGAACGCGACCATTCTTTGGCCTCATAATAACAGTAAGAAAGTTCATACAGGTCCTCCCTTCTCACTTTCTGGTTGGCAGAAACATACTCCTGCAGGTAAGGCAGGGCACGCGCAAATTCGCGCTTTTCAAATAAGAGGTGGCCCACCAGCTGTTTTAACTGGAGGTCATAAAAGGATCCTTTCTTCTGTAAGGCGGCCAATCCGTATTCCAGCGCTTTTTCGCGCTCGCCCTTGAAATAATAGATCTCGGCAATGTAAAAAGGAACTACCGGCTGGTATTCGGGAAGTTTTTCAGCTATCTGAAAACTTTCCAGTGCCAAAGCATAGTTCTTATCATTGAAGCAGATAAATCCGAAATAGTAGTTCGCATCGATGTAATTCGGGTCTTTCGGCAACTGGCGGATGGCGTTGAACAGGGGTTTGGCCTTATCGAACTGCTGCGTGATGAAATAACCATATGCCTGGTGAAATTTCATGTCTGCGATCTCATGGTTACTCAGATTGGCAATATTGGTGGCAGCGTACTGCACCTGCGCACTGGCAAAGTCCTGCTTGCGAAAATAATATTCGCCCAGATGAAATCGCATCATCTGCAGACGGGCGGGATGGTTCTCCTGTTCCATAAAACCCAGGGCCATCGGTACTGCCGTACTATCGTTCAGTTGCAGGCCGCAGATGATGTAATAGTACCTGCTCTCCAGCCGGATCATATCGGGCAACAGCCCCTGCCCTGTTCCATTGCTGTATAGTTTTTTGAACACGGGATAAGCCAGACTGAACTGTTCTTTCTGGTATAGCTCTTTGGCATTCTTGAACTCCGCATCGGCATCCAGGTGTATCTTGGTGAACTGAGCCGGCAGTTGCACACTGAACCCGGAAACCAGCACCAGGAGAAATATGTGAAAACTTTTCTTCATAGAGCAAGGAAGGTTTACATCTGTTAAATAGTAACGGTGACCCGTCTCATACGGTCTGCTGCCAGCGTTCCCGGTCATTGAAACGATAAAAGCCTGGCAAAGATTTCAGTTAGTTTCTTAATGAAAAGCGAAAACCTGTTTTAAAGGTAGTATTCGGGTTTTGTAAGCAAACATCATTCCATGATTTGTGGAAAAACAGATAAGCGGCGTAAGTTTGTCAACAAATTAAGATCCCATGTATGAACATATCACCACGGTAAGGGTACGTTATGCCGAAACAGACCAGATGGATATCGTGTATTACGGCAACTATGCCCAGTATTTTGAAGTGGGACGTGCAGAATGCATCCGGGAACTGGGTTTTACCTATAAGAAAATGGAAGAGATGGGGGTACGGATGCCTGTGGTATCCATGGAAGCAAGGTTTTTACGGCCAGCACATTACGATGACCTGATCACCATTAAAACACAACTGAGGACCCTGCCGGCCCAGCATGAGATCGAATTTCACCACGAGGTATACAATGAAAGAAAAAAACTACTTACCACGGGGAAAGTAGTTCTTTTCTTTATCGACAGCCATACCGGTAAACGGAGTGTTATGCCGGAGGACCTGAAGCAAAAACTGGCTCCATTTTTCACAGGTCAGACCCTGTGATGATCGGCCCGCCAGTGAAGGATGGCCTGTTTGATCTCTGTACTTTTTAGGTTTTCTTTCACAGCTCTTTCGGCCAGTACAGGCAATTCCGCATCGCTGGCAAAACGTAATGCAATGGTCTGACTCATACGGATGCCTGCAGGCAGCGGTTTACCTGTCAGGATAAAATGCCTGAAATTCTCCTCTGCCCGGATGGCCCTGTCCTGCGCCTTTAACGCAAAAGAACGGGTATACCAGAACAGAAAACAGAAGATCACGCTGACAAGACAGATCAGGGAAGCCGAATACAGGTTCTCTTTGGCAGAATGGGCCAGGTTGATAAAGGAACCGATCAGCAATGCCAGCATGGCAACAGAGGTCACAAAATGGAACCCGGGCACATAACGTATGTGATTACGGTAGTTTTGTTCTTTCATGGAGATATGTTTGTTTTGGTTTAGCTTTTTCATTCAGTTCTGGTAAGTTCATCGAAACAGGCAGTGCCTGTCTATTTCAGCTCATCCAGCACCTGGAACATTTTACGGACCATCTCTCCCGCCGAACCATCATAATTATTGACAATGATGGCCACGGTATAGGTAGTGCCATCCTTTGCTGTATGGTACCCGGCAAAACTTTTGGCCCCTCCAATGGTCCCGCTTTTCAGTTTCATCTGGTTGAACAGGGGTAATGCCTCATAAAAAGCGGGAAACCAGCTGCGGCCACGGGCATATTGCAGTGCGTCCACCAGGGCATCGGCCGTTACACGGTTCTGCGGAGACAGGCCGCTGCCGTCAATGATGCGTAAAGCCGAAGATTCAATGCCCTGTTCTTTCCAGAATTTCTTAACCAGTTCAACCCCTTTGTCCGTAGCCCCCTTACCTGTTTTCTCAAACGCGATCGTTTTCAGGAAAGCTTCTCCGTAGAGATTGATGCTTTTCCGCATGAACCAGTAATTCAGGCTGTCCAGTGGTGGAGAATATATTTTTCCCAGTTCCTGTCCTCCCGGAAGGGTTTTGCCGTATGACACCCGATAACCGGCAGGTGTAATGCCGGATCTGCCCAGGAAACCATGTACGGTCGCCAGCAATT
This sequence comes from uncultured Sediminibacterium sp., assembly GCA_964460235.1. Classification (GTDB taxonomy): domain Bacteria; phylum Bacteroidota; class Bacteroidia; order Chitinophagales; family Chitinophagaceae; genus Sediminibacterium. The sequence goes on from CAYWPM010000013.1 coordinate 45,864, forward strand.
GCAGCGCGGGATCGGGAAAGGAACCTGCTATCACGAAGGATTTCTCTTCTACCGGTATCGTACCACGCACAAAACCCAGGCTCGCAAACGGGGGAAGGTAGATATAGGCATTATCGCCTGTGCCTTTAGCTGCTGCCAGCGCCTGGCTTTGCATTGCCACCCCCACCGGAGCAGGTCTTGCATCTACTACCTCAACCGTATCACCGATCGAATTACCGGAACGTAATATGAGGTCGTACTGGTTCTCATGCCAGTTCAACGCAGCAGAACCGGCCCCGTAATAGTTACCGATATCGTCCCAGATCCATCCACCAGGCAGGGTCTCCTGCTCCCATTTACCTGCCAGTCCTACCAGTTCACCCTCCATTTTCCGGATATCTTTCTGCTGCAGCAGCGCCAGTACCTGTTGCAGTTGCCGGTCTTCTTTTGTATTCTCATATCGCCAGCTGCCCAGGCTGGGGTCGCCACTGCCCTGCAGGTACAGATCACCATGCAGCTTATTGCGGGTAATGCGGCCGGTATAGCCCAGCACCGTTTCATAGCGATAGGCCGGCCCCAGTAATTCCAGGGCAGCAGCACTGGTAATGATCTTCTGGCAACTCGCTGGTGCTAAGCCTGTTTGCGCATTTACTTCAAATACTTTTTCGCCTGTTGCCGCATTCACTACACGCATACCTAACAGTGCATGTTTCATCTGAGCATCGGCCTGCAGTTTTTCCACGGCCCTGGCCAAACGATCCTGTACCGGCTGTGCCGCCAAAGAAAATGAACAGACCAATAAACCTATCAACCAATAAGCTGTTTTCATATTTGCCCTTTACCTTGCACTAAAATTAAGCGTAAGCAGACTATGGAAAAAGTTTTTGCGTCGATCATTACCATTGGAGATGAATTATTGATTGGACAGGTGATTGACACCAACAGTGCCTGGATCGCCCAGGAATTGAACAAAATGGGGATCCTGCTCAAGCACAGGGTGGCCGTAGGTGATGTACGGGAGGATATCTGGCAGGCGCTTGATGAGGAAAGCCGGCAGGTAAAACTGGTGATCATCACCGGCGGACTGGGCCCCACGGCAGACGACATTACCAAACCCCTGCTCTGCGATTATTTTGGAGGAAAGATGGTGGTGCACCAGCCTACGCTGGACCATATCACCCATATATTTGAAAATGTACTCAAACGGCCGATGATCGAGCGCAATGCCAAACAGGCCGAAGTACCGGATGTATGTACGGTATTGCTGAACAAACAGGGCACAGCACCCGGTATGCTATTTACCAAAGAAGACACCGTATTTGTTTCGCTTCCGGGTGTACCGCATGAGATGAAATGGCTGATGACCCATGAGGTACTTCCCCGGATACCTGAACTGTTCCAGACCGGTTTTATTGAGCATCGTACCCTGCTGACAGCCGGTATAGGCGAATCTTTCCTGGCCAACCTCATACAAGACCTGGAAGAAGCGTTACCAGCGCATATCAAACTGGCTTACCTGCCCAACTATGGCATGGTGAGATTACGTTTAACGGCATTCGGATTCAATAAGACCGAATTGGCCGTAGAAGTCACACATCATTTTAACCTCTTCCAGGAAAGAGTGAAAGAGCATCTGGTGGTAGCCGAGGACCTGACGATGGAACAGGTAGTGTCGCGCATGCTCAAAGAAAGAGGCCAGACCCTGTCCACGGCCGAAAGCTGTACAGGCGGATATATTGCCCATGTACTCACCAGTTATCCCGGATCCTCCGCCTTTTTTACGGGAAGTGTGGTGAGTTACGATAACCGCATCAAACAAAAGGTATTACAGGTGAGTGACGAAACCCTGCAGACCGTGGGAGCGGTAAGCGAAGCTACGGTGCTACAGATGGCGACATCGGTCAGGGAGATCATGCAAACAGACTATGCCATTGCCGTAAGTGGTATCATGGGGCCGGATGGTGGTACTCCTGAAAAACCTGTAGGTATGGTCTGGGTGGCCGTGGCCGGTGCAAACAGGACGGAAACCCGTTTATTTCATTTCCGGTACGACAGGAAACGGAACATTGAGCTGACCGCTACCAATGCGCTCAACCTTTTGCGTATCTTTATCAATGAAAACCGCTAACAGGTGTTCGTATTTGCCTAGCAAACGATACATTTGCACTTTCGTTTTTCTGTGTGTATTTTACCGGGGTATTGGAAGAAAAACGGATCAACAGCGTATAGAGACCTATCCGAATTAAAACAGCACGACAGTATGGCAATTGCTGAATTGGTTATGCCCAAACTGGGCGAGAGCATCATGGAAGCCACGATCCTGAAATGGCACAAACAGGTTGGCGACACTGTAAAACAGGACGAGACCGTATTGGATATAGCTACCGATAAAGTAGATAGCGAAGTACCCTCTACCGCTGAGGGTGTGATCACCGAGATCCTGTTCAACATCAATGATGTGGTGCCTATCGGAACCGTGATCGCCCGGATCCGTACCGGTCAGGACACCAGTGACAATGGAACGCCGCAGGTGACTGCAGCACCGGCCACTGTAACCGTTCCGGCCCCTGTTGAAGAAGAGCCTGTGACCGAAGCTGCCATACCTGCAGCTGCCCCTGAAATTGCGGAAGCTTTTTATGCTGCCCCTGAAGTAGCCGAAGTACCCTATACACCGGCTGCCGCTGCAGCAGAACCAGCCAAAGCTGCTGTCAACCGCTTTTATTCCCCGTTGGTACTTAATATAGCCAACAGCGAGGGCATTGCCTTAAGCGAACTGGAAAGGATCCCTGGCAGCGGTAACGAAGGCAGGGTGACCAAAAAAGACATCCTTCAATATGTTGCTGATAAAAAAGCCGGAAAACTTCCGGTATACGCACCGGTAGCAGAAACGGCTGTTTCAGTTCCTGCCGTTGGCCAGGTGAATGCGACACCTGTAGTAGCTTTCACCACGGCACCTGCTGTTGTGAGCAGCTTCACACCGGTGAGCTCGGGCAAATTATCGGATCCGTCAATGGTATCCTTATCCGGCGCTACGGAGATCGTGGAAATGGACAGGATGCGGAAACTGATCGCCAAACACATGGTGAACAGCAAACAGACCAGTCCGCACGTAACCAGTTTCGCCGAAGCCGATGTGACCCATATGGTATTATGGCGCCAGAAAGTAAAGGATGAATTTGAGCGTCGCGAAGGAACCAAACTCACGTTCACACCGATGTTCATCGAGTGTATCGCCAATGTGATCAAACGTTTCCCATTGATCAACTGCTCACTGGAAGGTGATAATATCATCCTTAAAAAGGACATCAATATCGGCATGGCCACGGCGTTACCGACAGGCAACCTGATCGTACCCGTGATCAAAGGGGCCGACCAGTTGAATATTGTTGGATTGAGCAAAGCCGTGAACAATATGGCCGATGCTGCCCGTAACAACAAACTGAAACCCGAAGACACACAGGGAGGTACTTTCACCCTCACCAATGTAGGCACTTTCGGCAGCCTGATGGGCACGCCCATCATCAACCAGCCACAGGTTGCCATCATGGCCGTTGGCGCGATCAAAAAACGCCCGATGGTGATCGAGTCTCCGGAAGGCGATACCATCGGCATCCGTCACATGATGTACCTGTCCATGAGTTACGATCACCGGATCGTGGACGGAAGCATCGGCGCCAAGTTCTTATCAGAAGTGGCCCTTGAATTCGAGAAGTGGGATCTGAACAAACAATGGTTCCAGTACCTGTAATTTCGACTATTCCATACCTGTTTCCTAATATTGAAAAAGTAAAGCCATTCTTGTAATGGCTTTACTTTTTCAATCAGTTTCGCTTATATCAGTGATTGCTCCTGCATTATACCAATACCAAAATCACGTTAGCAAAGGAGAACTTATTGGGTATACTTTACTTGATGTATAACGATACTCCCTTAGTCCCCATCCTTATCCTTTGTATTCAGTTTTACAAAAGCGGCCCTTTTGGGTGCAGGCACAACCGCATCCAATCCTTTTACCGCCTTCCAGATCACTTCGGTAAATGCCCGGTCCGGGATCCGGTCCTCTTTTGAAAAATCAAAGGCTTCACTTTTCCGCTGCCATTCATTCATACCGGTATTTTTCTCATTCAGGTCCACTCCTGCTGGTCTTGCCGTGAAAGGTGTCAGGTTCACTTCATTGGTGAAACAGCGCCACATAGGTGTGGCTGCCGCATCGTACTGGCTCATCGGTGGAATTCCCAGGATCAGTTCAATGGTTCGCAGCATAGACGATGTGGAATACATGGTATGATCCACAAATCCTCTTTTCACCAAACCGCCTGCCACATAGGCCGTACTCCTGTGTGCATCCACATGATCAGGGCCATCCTGTGCATCATCTTCCAGGATGAATACCACGGTTTCTTTCCAGATAGGGCTTTTGCTGAGGTATTCCACGAACATTCCTACCGACAGATCATTATCTGCCACATGGGCAAAGGGCGTGGGTTTTCCCAAACGCAGTCCCTCAGTATGATCGTTGATCAGGCGCAGCGTACTTAACCTGGGCAAGGCGTTGTTGGCCAGCAATGAATCAAAATCCCGTTTCCATTGACCTACACGGGTGGTATCGCGTACGCTTTCATCCCAACTGGTGTAATATGGGCAAAAATGATCCTTCAATACCGGGATATTGGGTTTGTAATCATCGGCGAACTCACCGTAGGTCCGGTAACTTACACCGGCCCGTTTACAATGATCCCAGATGAACCCGTTCTTATTATTGGCAATGGCGCGGTTACCTTCTGCATCATAATTACCTCCGCGACCACCATAACTGGTCACCCAGGTCTTTTCCAGGTAATCGGTAGCGTAAGCGCCCATACTCCAGTTATGGCCATCGGCGCTCACCTCTCCGTCAACATAGAAATTATCCAGCAGTACGAACTCTTTGGCCAATGCATGTTGGTTGGGAGTTATTTTTTGACCGAACAAACAAAGCGAGCTGTCTCCATTACCTTCGGGCATATCGCCCAATACCTGATCGTAGGTACGGTTTTCCTTGATGATGTAAAAAACATATTTAATGGGAGAAGGGTCTCCTACTTTCCTTGGGATGGGATTACCGACCGCATCATGCGATACCAGCTCCCTGTTTTTACTGTAGGGTGAATTCCGGTAGACCGCCTGCGAATACACGCTCAACTGGCTGGCCGAAGGAACTGGCAGAATGCTCAGGGTTCCTTTAAACAGGCCGCCGATGTATTGCACTTCCTTGGGTTTGGATGTATCTCCTTTTTGAAAACCGAGCTGTATCTTTTTACTGATGGGGTTAGGACCAAACGGGTTGGCCTGCGAGGTAAAGCCCTTTCCATTCGAAACATATATTTTCGAACCGATGGTCTTGACCGAAGTGGGATACCAGCCAACAGGAATAAACCCTTTCGACACACTGCTTCCTTTCTGGCTCACATCATATACCGCCAGGCAGTTATTATCGGCATTGGCTATGTACAGTGTTTTTTCATCGCTGCTCAGGGCCACGCCATTGGTGGTGGAACCTGTAGGCGCATCAGGATACAGGGCCGCATTGAGTGTTTCCACAACTTTACGTTGCCTGGTATCGATCACCGATACAGAATTGTCGTTGGCATTGGCCACATACAACCAACGCCCGTTGGCGGTAATGCATAGATCGTTCGGATTACTGCCTACTGTGATCTCCGATAGGATCGTATGCCCCTCTACCCCATATACCAATATCCTGGAGCAGCCCCAACAGGAGATGTACAATTCTTTTTTATCAGGCGAGAGGCGGCAGGTATACGCTTCGCCGGGCAATGCCAGTTCTTTTTGGATCTTCCTGGTAACCAGGTCGATCACGTACAAACGGTTATTGTCTTTGGTGACCACGTACATGATCTGTTTACTGTGATCGATGGTCAGACCTGTAGGTGAGATCTTTTCAGGCCAGGGTCTGCCTAACAGAATGCTATCTGCCAGTGTCAGCTTCCGCCCTTTTACTTCATATTTCAGGATCCGGTTATCATTGCCGCCGGAAACGTACAGGAACCTGTTATCGGAACTGAATTCCAGTCCTACCCAGGCTTTGGGCACTTCCAGATGGTCCAATACCTTTTCGGTAACCACATCTATCAATTGCAGACTATGTTTGCTTTGTCCGTTATTGGTAACAGCCAGTAATTTTTGAGAAGGCGAAACGGCCATATTTAATGGAAGATCACCCAGTGGTAACGATTTGCCTACCGGTGTAAGGCTCCATCCATTAGGTAGACCAATGCGTTTTGCTTCCAGCGAAGCAAGCCCTTGTGCATACATACGGATAACTGCAAGACAGCAAAACACCAGAACGAAACTTGTTTTTTTCATATAGAGATTATAAAGTGATCAAGTAATCAAAGACCGGCAGCGAACTCTTCGGCCAATCCGAAAGAAAGTGTCATACCAGCCCCACCCAAACCATTCAGGATATACACTCCCGGTTCGGGATTCAGCAAGACCTCTGTTTGTCCATTGGTCATTTTGGGGTAGATACCATTCCATGACTGTACCTGTTTCCAGTCGTTGGTGACCATAAAACGTTCCAGGTAATCCATGATCAAACGATTCACTTCTGCCCGGTCAAACGGATCCAGTGTGTGCCCATATTCATGGGAATCGCCCACGGTCAGTTCACCATGGCTGTTTTGCGAAACCATGACATGGATACCCCATTTCAGGTATTCGGGCATTTCCGTTTCATATCTTTTTTTCAATGCGGGCAAAGAAGGCACCGACTGAAAACTTTGATAATGGATCAGCGACAAGCCGCCGCATACCGAAGTACCGATACGCTGATCTGACCTATCTGAAAGATAACGTAACATCTGCAGTTTACACCTTGTGATGTGTACGTCTGCAAATACTTCAGGATACAGGGTCTCAAAATCTGCACCGCTGCAAATACATACAAGGTCAGCCTGCAATACCTGTCGTCCCAGGTATACCTTACCCGCTTCCACCCTGTTCACCGGTTTTTGCCAGAGAAAAGTTACGCCTAAATATTCTTCCAGATAGGCGGGTATGGAGGAGATGGCTTCGCGGGGATCTACGATCAGTTCGGTATCGCTGTACAGACCTCCCAGTAATGTCCGGGTCTGAATGCCGGAAAATCTCTGGCTGATCTGGTCGGTCGATAACAACTGCGTATTTCTGCCATTGCCAGAGAAATGGTGATGCAATTCCTGCAATACCTGCCATTCATCTGTTTCGGTGGCCACATGCAGACTACCCGCCTCTTCGTACCAAAGACCAATACTATCTGCGATCTCCTTCCAGATCTGCCGGCTTCGCAAAGCGCGGTTGTATAATTTGCCATCCGGCTGCCCGATGGGCCATACCATACCAAAGTTTCGGATAGACGCTCCCACAGCCTTTTCTGTTCTTTCGATCACGGTTACACGATACCCTTGCAAGGCAAGTGCTCTGGCTGTGGCCAATCCCACAATACCGGCCCCGATCACAATGGCTGATTGCTGATTCATAGTTGTTGATTAAATAAGAGAGAATATTTTTTATTGAAATAACCCAATGCCCAAACGGTGGCAGCGATACCTGCAACAGAGAGCAGGATAACGCCATTGCTGTAAACAGCCGTCCAGGACAGGTCAGGATTGAAAATGGTTTTAGAAACGATGACCGCAACACTGGCCAGATATCCGAAAGAATCGGCCAGGTACATCAGAAAACCCACATTGCCGGTTTGGCGAAATGTGGCGATCATCCTGTCGAAGAGGATACAGTTAAAAGGGATATACCCCATGTATAACCCCATCCCTACCCATGTCATCCACTCGAATGCGGGCAACAGTTTTGATACGAATAACAGGGAACTCACTCCTGCTATCAGGAAGCCGGCCACAATTATCCAGTGTGTAACAACAAAAGCCTGGCGGTTATTCCTGATCAGCATCATACTGCTGATCAATGCCAGTACCGCAATAGTGATGGGAACCTCCGTGGCAGTGAAAACAGATGGTTGATTTCCATAACCCAGTTCTTTCCATATATCAGCGGCGTAGTTATCGCGGATATCCCGGAACAAGGTCAGGAATACATAGATCAGTATCAGCAATATGATCCCTGTACTGAACTTACTGAAAAACTGTTTTCGTTTCTGCCGGTCCATGGGTTGGCGGGAAACCCTCAACTGTATGTCCGACTCCGATGGCGGCGGAATACGTTCCAGCAGAAACACGAATAATAAGAGCGGAATGAGAAATACCAGTCCGGTAGCAAAAGGCAGCCACTGGTCCGTTATATGAAAATCGATCAGCAGCCACTTGGCCACTGATTTTACAAAACCGGAAGAAAAGATAAAACTTACCGCCAGTGCCGCTCCTATGAAGTCGGTGGCTTTCCTTCCTTCCACATAAGAAAAGATGACACCCCAGATCATTCCCAGGGGAAACCCGTTGATGAATAGGAATATAACATTCCAGGGAGCCGGTACCCACGCAAACAACAACAAAGCCATCCACGAAACAGCTACCAGTAACAGGATGACCCTTCCCCTGCCATGTTTTTTAAGTTCCGAAATGAAACGGATACCATAGAATTTACTCATCATATAACCCAGCACCTGGCTGATCACCAGCGCATCTTTGTAATGAATTCCCAAAACCATGGGCTGTTGTTCAAAACCACCTACGGTAAATGGTTTACGGAACGCGTATACAGTAGCATAGGCAAGGAACGTAACCAATGCAGCATACAATGCCACCAGGGTCTCTTTCTGCTGAATAGTGAGGTTTTTTCCAGGAAAAAGGAACATGTATTACAGGATTAGTGCAGGTAATTCCTGCAATGAATCAATGATCGCATCCGGCTGGTATACGGAAAGTTGCTCGCGTGTATAGGCACCGGTGGTAACAGATATCACATAACCACAACCGGCATTTCTTCCTTCCTTCACATCTACTTCCGTATCTCCCACTTTTACTACTGTAGCTGCATCGGCAATATTCAGCCGTTGCATAAGTGATCGGATCATGTACGGATGAGGCCTGCCCTCCGGAACTTCATCGCTGCAGATCACTGCATGAATGAAAGTGGCTGTATCCCATCCCAGTTTTTGCAGGATGGCATCTGTAATTAACCGGGTGAACCCGGTATTCAAAGCCACTTTGATCCCTTTCTCCCTGAGCAACATAAACAGGTCTTCTGCAAAAGGAAGTGGTGCAAGTCCAGCATCATTCCGGTAAAAATCGACCATGATCCGGTTAAACCTGTCGTGGATCCGGTTTACCAGTACTGTTTGGTCTGAACCGGTTACCTGTGGCACATGTTTCTCCACCATCCGCGTGATGGCTTCTATTTTCCTGTAGCCCATCAAGGTATTCACTTCATCAATGGGCACATGGATATTTTCTTCGGCCAGTGCCTCACGGAATGCCTGGTTTACATTACCCTTATCGGATACGGTGGTTCCTGCAATATCAAATACGACTAATGCTGTTCTCATCTGTTTTCGATCGTTTTACTTTGTTCGGTTAAGTGTTGCTGCATCAATTCCCGGTAATGTGCAAGAGAGGGCAACGGGATATGTTCTTGTTTGGCCTGCTCGTCCCATCTACGCAGCCGGATGTACAATTCTGCCAGTGGGTCTGATTCAAAGCTTAGCGCTTCTTCTTCCGTCATGACTCCACCCTGGAACGCAAGGGTTTCCTTACTGGCAGGTGACAATTGTTCATAATAATCAGGATAACGACGGGTCAGGTATCTTTTGGCTGCCACATGAGAAGCCACCAGCTTCGTGATCTTTTCTGAAAAGCCTTTTTGGTGCAGGTAATCCGCCCCCAGTTTTTCATGATCCACCACACCATACCCATCCATGAGTTCTACTTCGGCGATGTGCTCGCACAAGTGACCGATATCATGAAAAAAAGCAGCCAGGATCACTTCCGTGTCATATCCTTCTTTTTCTGCCAACTGTGCGCACTGGCACATATGTTCTATCTGTGAAACGGGTTCTCCGATATAATCTTCCCCGCCAAATCTTTTATAGAGTGAAAGAACTTCGTCAACGATCGCTGCGATCCCTTGATCTGGTATTGTCATTGTTCCGATTTATAACATGAATTGAAAAGAAAGCCATGCATTTCTGCCGGCTCCGTTGATACCGCTTCCATGGGTGCGGTAATCAACATTTCCGATATTCTGCAAGCCGGCCTGTATCCTGAACTGTTTTACAGAATAGCCAGCCTGCATATTCACCAGGTTCCATCCAGGGGTTCCTCCTGCAGGAATACGGTTATCATCCTTATCGCCCTGCGCCAGTCTGGTTTGTGCACCCGCAGCCAGGTTCTCGACCGACACGTACCACTGCTGGTGTTGGTAACGCAAGACAACCCTCCCATTCGCAGGCGGGATCCGACGCATTGGCTCATTGGCCGATAGATTCTGTCCAAACAGGTAAGTGGCTCCGATCTCACAGGTAAGTGTAGCCGTTAACAGGTATCTGAATTCGAACTCAGCCCCTTTCAGATAAGATTCCTGGCTATTCTGTTTGGTGTATACATTGTACCCGTTCACTTGCTGTCCCGGAACCTGCACCCGCGTGATCAGGTCAGAAAGGTGCATATAGAAAACAGCTGCTGATGTGGACATCCGCCCGTTCTTATACCTGTAGCCAATTTCTGTATGGTAACTTTTTTCAGGTTTCAACCCGTAAGCAGGCACTTCATAACGAAAGTCGACCAATCCCAAGCTACCCATATCGTCAATATTCGGTGCGCGGTACCCGGTACTGAATGCGGTATATAAACGGGAAGTTGTATTGAGCTGATAGCCCACCGCCATATTCACCACCAGCGAAGAAGGCTGTATGGTCACTTTACCCAGGCTGCCCGGTGTTTTACTGGTGTCGGATATATGGATAGCCAATGTATTGTAGCGCACACCACCTTCTACGGAGAAACTCCCTGCCTGTACGTGATGCAGGCTGTACAATGAAAAACTCTGGTTACTGGCACCATCCGGATACAGGCCACGCAAGGTTTGCACAGCAGTACCGGCAAGAGGTTCTTGCAACTTAACACTGTTCACTGCATCACGATAATATTCGATCCCGCTATTACTGTACCATCGTTTACTCCATACAGACGCGATATCAAAGCTGGCGCCAAGGGTACGAACCTTATCCTCCTCAGAAAAACGGTTTGTACTTCCGTTTCGCAGGTAGTTCCTGCGTTCGAAACTTTGTTGTGCAGACAGGATCAGTTGTATCCGATCCATCCAGCGATGGTTTGTTTTGGTTTCCAGTTTCAGGTAAGTCAGAGAACGCTGCTGGGGTGCAAAAAAGTAGTAGGCATAGTTCTCCAGTTTAACCCGGTGATACAGCGGCACATCTTCCTGGCGCACGTACTGGTGAGAAAACGACAAAGAAGTATTGTCACCCAGGCGAAACTTCATTTTCGCATCAAAAGCCCGCTCTGTGTATCCGGAAGGCGTTTGTCGCCCGGTGGTATCTCCTCCATACAGGTCCCCGAACTTGCGCTGTGTATAACCGGCAGAAAAAGCAAACCCGTTCGACTGGTAAGAAAGTTCTCCCCTGCCCGTATATTCCATATCGGCAGAAACCATTTTGGCAAAGGTTTTGGCATGAAAGGACCTTTTTCCAAATGACAGGTCGCGACTGAACAACTGTATCACCCCACCCAGTGCATCGGATCCATATTGTACAGAACCGGCACCCTTAACTACTTCTATTTTATCTATCGTATACAGGTCGATGGTATTGAGGTATTGATTGGGGCCGTAACGGAAAGTGGCATTGTTGAACCGGATCCCATCCAGCATGATCAATGCCTGGTTGCCGGTGAGTCCTCTTACAAATGCCGAGCCACCTCCATGATTGGTCTTTTGCACGAACACGCCTGTGGTGCCCATCAATTGCTCTGGCGTGGTTCGGGCGCCTGATTGATGGATCGTTTGCGAGTCAATCACTGCATATGAATAGGGCAACAGGTACCCGTCCGTCAATTTACGCGTTGCTGTGACCACAACCGGCTCCAGGGAAGCGGCCGTGTCTTTTACAGGAACAGGGTGATTCTGTCCTGCAGCGAACAGGGGCAACAGATAAAAAGACAACAGTTTCATATAATGCATAAAGAGTGGTTTCATCAGGCCAATATACAAACACCATCCATCAAGTCAGCCGTTTTACGGCTCCATTCATGAATAAGGTAAGCGAAGCCCCGGAGGGCTCCGCTTTTGAAAACTGCACCTATGCTATTTTAGTGATTACTTGATGACCCACATATCAGCATTGATATCATCAATACCACCCGTAAACTGCCGTTGCAGCGCTTCCTGCAGGTTGGTTTTATTGGTGGCGCTTTCTGAGGTAGGATACAGGAAACGTTTGGCAATACGCTGACTGTTTCCGGTTCCAGGCCCTGTAAGGAAAGTAGGCACACCGGTCCTTCTCCAGTTATAATAGGCTTCCCAACCACTGTTCTGGAAAAAAGCGAGGTATTTCTGTAACAGGATCTGGTTAAGCCCCGCAGCCGTATTACCTGCATATTTCACAGTTGCCTGGTTATAATAGGCATTCTCATCGTAATTGATCACATACGTGTTATAATCGTTCAATGTACCGCCTGGTTTCTGGAAATACACGGTATTGTTCCCGTTCACGATACCATAAAATGAGATCGAAGCCGTAAGCCCTTTCTGGTACCAGCTTTCTGCATCACCCGTAACCCAGCCACGGTTGATGGCTTCAGCAATATTGAAGCACATTTCAGGATATCCGATCTGTATATTGGGCTCGGCCGTGTATGTGCTGTAATACCGTTTACGGTTGATGAAAGAATACTCTCCATTACCAGCTTTTGAACTCATGTCTGCCAGGTCCTCGCCGCTGCTGGCACCCAGGAAAGCAGCGAATGAGTTAGGGGCAGCACCGCCGGACACTCTTTTGGCAGCAGGTTCTGCAGTAACGAACGTGCGGGGATCCTGCAAAGCCACCAGGTTATTCAGGTAAGTAGCGCTGGTATTGTAACGGGTAGCGTCGAAACCAAAATTATCCGGGCTGGTGGGATACTTGTTAAACGTACTGTTATACACATATTGCAGGTTATCTGCCATAGAAGTGAATAAAGGATACTTTGCGGCATCAGCCAGGGTAGCTGCAAACTTTTGTTTGATGGCCAGGTCCGTATCGGCTTCTTTTTTACTCAAAGCGATCAGTACGCGTAATTTGAAGGCATTGATCGCTTTTTGCCATTTTTTCAGATCGTTGTTGTAGTAATAATCACCAGCCAGGGTTTTGTCGCCGGCAGTTATCAGTGCAGCCATGTCCGCATTGGCCTCTTCCAGCCATTTCAGTACCTGGATGAACACTTCTTTTTGGGTATTGTATTTGGGTGTGCTCACTTCCAGACCTTTTACGGCCTCGTTCATCGGCAGATCGCCAACACGCATGGTAAGATCGTAATAAAAGAATGCCCGGAAAAACTTACCCAATGCCGAATACGGATTCTGTGCAGCAGCGATCTTGGCCGCTTCCTGCTCCATTTTCCCGATATTCTTCAACGTATTGTAGGGATTAAAAGAAACATTGGTCCAGTTATATTCCTGATTACCATAATAATTGTAATTACAGTTACTGAACTGGTTCCATCGATGCGCCAATGTCCAGGCACCTTGGGTAAAATCATTCTCAACACCACTCAGTACAAGTGATGGCGGCACACTCTCTGGCCGGTTGGTATCTATCTTCAGTTCATCAAATTTTTTGGTACAGCCGGTAGTAAAAGCAGCCGCTGCCATCAATGAACAGATTAATATCTTTTTCATACTGTTTTTATTTGAATGGATCAGAAGGTTAAGTTTAAGTTGAAACCATAACGGCGGGTGGTAGGTGTTTGCAGACTGGAGGATGTTTGTCCGCCGGCATACTGGTCTATATCCACATCTTTGTAACGGTTACCGTCTTTCATGATATAAAGCAGGTTACGTCCTACCAGTGAAACCGTAGCTGATTTGAAGAATCCTTTCTTGCCAAAAACATCCGAAGGGATATTGTATGTCAGAACCACTTCGCGCAGCTTCAGGTAGGTCTTGCTGATCATGTTTCCTTCTGAAGTATTGTAATAACGGCTGATATAATCCTGCAGGAAGGTCTTGGTGCCATTAGACGAGTACTTCAGATCACCATAATTGGTTACCGAACCTGTGGCAGGGTCATATTTGATGGCCACGCCATTAGATACGACTACCCCTTCCCCTACATAGGACTTCACACCCAGGTAATCCTGGTAACGGGCTTCACCCATAGCGCCTTCTGTGGTTTCAATGTGACGTCCGCCACGGAATGACTGCTTACGTACATAATCTTCCATTACACCGCCGATACGGCCGTCAAACTGGAAAGAGAATGTGAAATTTTTATAAGAGAAGCGGTTATTCAGTCCCCATACCAGGTCCGGATCCGCATAGCCGAGGAACTGTGCAACAGGAGCCACGATCGGTCTTCCTCCCGCATCATTGATGATCGCCCCATCAGGTGTTCTTACAAAAGCACTTCCATACACTTTATCAAGCCTGTCTCCCTTGCGGTAGAAGGTATTCAACACATCCACCCCTGTTGGCAATTCGGCCAATGTTCTGCGGTATTTACTCAGGTTCAGCAACACATCCCAGGAGAAATCCTTACTCTTGATGGCCTGTCCACTGATGGAGATTTCGATACCGGTTGTTTTGTTCTTCACCGCATTCGTGATGAAGGAATTGTATCCGGTGGTCTGTGACAAAGGTTTGTTATAGATCTGCGGACCATCTATATTGGTATAATAGGCGATATCCAGGCCTAGGCGGTTTTTCAGGAACTTGATATCCAGGCCCAATTCCAACGTGGTACGGCTGTCCGGACTGATCGCCGGATCGATCAGGTTATTGGGGTAGGTCGCATATGGCTGGTTATTATACCCCAGAGCCGTATTGTACGGAGTAGCCAGGCCATAGGTAGGTCCATCATACGAAGAAGTGTATTCTGCTCCATACCCCAGCGGGTAACCCGCGTTAGGCGTTGCTCCGATATAAGAAGTCACACTGGATCCACCACTTTTTACATTCGCGTAAGATGCGCGGGCCTTCAGGAAAGAAATGGCTTTGGGCATCACCAGGTAATCAGAAAGAATGGTATTACCTGAAACAGAGGGATAGAAATACGACTCGTTCAGGGTTGAGAGTTTATCGACCCTACCGGTCGTGTTCAGGTTAAAATATTTGCTCAAAGCAACATCAAATGAGTAATACGCACTCATTACACGCATATCGCTTCCAAAATTATACGCCCTCACCGGGTTACGGCTGTTGGCGAAAGAATAGACACCCGGTACATTCAGGTAATCGGTAGTAACAAAACTGGACTTATAAGAAAAGTTACGCACGTTACCGCCCACAAATCCGTTGATACTGATCTGTCCAAAGCGGTTATTGTACTTGGCCATCAGCTCGGTATTGTTCTCAAACAGGTTACGTTTGTCTTCACGGTAGTCGCCACGCCCTTCCTCTCTTCCGTAAGGGTGAGCAGAGAAAGGCATTTTTTCTGTACGCAGAACGTCATAAGTGGTCACTGCTGTTCTGGCTACCAGTTCCGTGTTATTGCCGATCTTTTGTGTCAGGGATACGTATCCGTACACGTCGGTCTTATAATGTCCACGCAGCCACTCATATGCCATGAAATAAGGGTTATGGTAACGCTGGTACTCTGCATAAATGCTCTGTACCCCTTCTTTACCCGGCTGCCAGTAATTACGCATATCATCCACATTCCAGTCGGCACCACCCCAGAGGGTCATGTTATAGATGATACTGTTGGGACCATAGTTCACATCCGGGAAATTGGGCGTGTACTGGCGGTTATAATTCAACTGCGCATCCAGTTTCAGTTTGTCATTGAAACGGTATCCGGTGTTAATGTTGAAATTGGTAATGTTCAGCTGTGTATTAGGTACGATACCTTTCTGGTAAGAATGCGACAGTGAGAAACGGATATCATACTTATCATTGCTGGAAGAGACCGACAGGTTGTTAGTAGTAAGCATACCTGTCCGGATATAACGTTTCAGGTTATCCTTACCCCTGGCAACCCAGGGCGTTCCTTTACGTACGCCGGTAACGGGATCCACCGGGCTGTCGTACTGCGGTATGAGCTGGCCTTCGAATTTTGGTCCCCATACATCGTAGTCGCCATCGTTCAAACCACCGCCTTTGCCATCTACAAATGCATATTTACCATGGTCGCCTGGGCCATACAGGTCCTGTGTTCTGGGCAGGGCAATGAATCCTTTATCAAACATGGTACTGCTGTTGAACTCGATCGCATAACCACGTTTGTCCTTGGAACCTTTTTTAGTGGTGATGATGATGGCACCACGCTGACCACGGTATCCATACAAAGCAGATGCCACTGGCCCTTTCAGTACAGTAATGTTTTCAATATCATCCGGAGAAACATTCCAGGTATCGGAATTGATCGGAATACCATCGATCACATAAAGATCAATATTGGAGCCGCGCAGCAATACCTGCGGACGGCCCAGTAATTCAGCAGAAGCACCTACAGACAGACCGGCAACCTTACCCACCAGTGAGTTAATGGGGTTGGGTTCCCTGGCTTTGATCAGGTCTGCACCCTTGATCTCCTGGGTGGCATAACTTACCAGCTTCTTTTCTTTTTTAATACCCAATGCAGTGATCACCACTTCATCGAGTTGTTTCACAGAAGCTTCGAGGCTGACAGACAACAATTCTCCAGTTACAGTTACCTGTTTGGTCTGGAAACCAACAGAGCTGACCTGTAACTGGGCATTTTTTGATGCATTGATGGAAAATTGTCCATCTGCATCGGTACTGGCACTGGTTTTTGCATTTTTCACAAGGATGCTGGCCCCTTCGATCGGTTTGTTGGTAACCGCATCGGTCACCTTCCCTTTTATCTGGAAGGTCTGGGCATGCAGCATGCCGGAAAGAAACAGGATGACCAGGACTGGCAATACCCGTTTCAGGTAATGGATGTGTTTCAACTTCATAAACAAGGTTTTAGTTGTTTGATGAAGGCAAAACTATCCGGGCAGTGTTAAGGGAAGATGTTGTTAATGTTAAGTAAAAGTAAAGTCAGATTAAACTTTTGAAAGAATATACCAGCATTAATCTACTAATATTAAACTTTTGTAAAGAATTTGTTAACCAGGCCTAAATCAGATCACCCTTTCTTTAAACAGGTACACTACCAGCAGCAATGCATCTCCCTCACCTGTATTGGTTGGATTATGTGTTTCTGTGGCATCAAAAAAAAGGGAGTCCCCTGCTTCCATATCAAACAACTCCTCACCGATCTGGTAACGGACATTTCCACTGATCAGGTACTTGAATTCAAAGGCATCGGTACTGACCGGAGCACGCTGGGCATTTTTGGCCAGGCGTAACAGCACGAAATCCACATGGTAATCGTGCACCGTAGTAGAAAAAAGGCGCTGGTAAAAAAAACCATCTGCGTTTTCTTTCTCAAAAGGCTGGTACTCGTTCTTTTTCCGGAAGATCACTTTACTATCGGGAGTCAGCAGGTTGATGTCTTTGAAAAAGTCGTTGAAATCAACATGCAGAGAACTGATCAGGTTCAGCAGTACGGGCAAGGATGGGATGGCCCGGCTATTCTCTACCTGGCTCAGCATGCCTTTAGACACCCCGGCGGCTTCTGCCAGTTCCTGTAAGGTAATGTTCTTTTCCTTTCGCAGATCGCGAAGACGGTTACTGATCTGTATGATGATATCTTCTTTCATAAAATTACCTGCTGCTTGATAAATCTTAAGACAAGTTAACAGAAAACCGATGGATTTGATCAAATATCCCGTTGCAGGTTGCCAGAGTGGCCATAATGCAACGGGATATCCGATCAAAATACTGGATCAATGGATCTCCTTGATCTCATCGTTGGCCTTTAACAGGACCGTATCGCCTGCTTTCAAATTACCATATATTTCTGTTTTATCAGCCGCCTGGTTACCGGTACTGATATCCACTTTCCAAATTTTTCCATTCCTGGCAAGCAGTACATATTTTCTTTCCGTTGAACTCACTACCGCAGACCTGGGAACCCATAAAGCCGACAGATTTCCCTTGGAATACAGTACCACATCTGCATACATACCTGGCGACAGTTGCCCTGTTGGATTGTTCACATCTATCTCCATTCTTTCACTGCGGTATTGAGCATTCACATTGTTCGACCTTCTGCTGATGAATCCAGTCAGCTTTACACCTTGCAGCGCGCTGACATAAAAGGAAACTGTATCCCTGTTCCTGATATTGGCAGCAACCGTTTCCGGCACATCAAGCTGTAATCGGAGATGATCTACCTGTTTCAGTTCCAGCATCGGTTTGTCCTTGGCAGTGGTGCTTACCAGCGCCCCGGGATGCACATTCCGTTCCGTGACCACCCCATCGAACGGTGCGGTCACTTTTACATAATCCAGCATGGTCTGCTGCATCTTCCAGTTGGCATGTTCTGCATTACACATGGCACTATCCGCCTCTACCCTTGCTTTATAGGTGGAGATATCCAGTGCCGAAACCGCACCGGCTGTTTTAGCTGCATCCAGCAGTCGTTGGTAATGTTCCCGGTCCAGGGCATAATCGGCTTTGCTTCTTGCATATCTTTCCCTGGCCTGTACCACCGCCTGCTCCAGCTCCGGCGCTTCCAGTGTCATCAAAAGCTGCCCCTTCCTGACGACAGAGCCTACATCAACGGTTACGGTTTTGACATACCCATTCACTTTGGGGAACACGCTTACTTCCTGCCAGGCCGCAAGTTGTGCCGGCAGTTTGATCACTGAAGCTACGCCGCCTGTATCTACGGCAACTTTTTCATAATCCATGACAGTTGTCTTTCCTGCGGAAGCTTCTGCTGTTTCATTTTTTTTCTGTGAGCACCCCAGCAGGATATACACACAGAAAATGCTGATATAATATTTCATGTTGTTGATTTAATGATGAACGTCTTCTGGTAATAGTGATACTGACTGGTAGGAGGCGTTTTGTCTGATCCAGCCATACACCAACGGCACAATGAATAAAGCGGCAAATGTGGATGCGATCAATCCACCGATCACCGCGCGACCCAAAGGTGCAGACTGGTCTCCGGCTTCACCCAGGCCACTTGCCATGGGTAACATGCCCGCAATCATTGCCAGGCTGGTCATTAAGATGGGCCGTAAACGGATACTGGCAGCAACAATGGCAGCTTTATAAGGATTCCTGTATTCCATCCGTAAGCTTTCCGCATTGGTCACGATCAAAATGGCATTAGCTACCGACACACCGGTGCTCATGATGATACCCATATACGATTGCAGGTTGAGCGTAGAACCGGTGGCGAGTAACAGCAGCAACGCTCCCAACAATACAGCCGGAACTGTAGAAAGTACGGCCAGGGATACCCCGAACGACTGGTAATTGGCAGCCAGCAACAGCAATATCACTACAATGGCCACCAACAGACCGGTTTGCAATGATCCCAGGGTCTCTGTCAGCAACGACGACATACCCTTCATTTCGGCCATCAACCCGCGAGGCGGCTCTCCCAGCGACCGTATCACGCTCTGCACTTCTGAAGTGGCCGTACCCAGGTCTTTTTTATGCAGGTTGGCACTGATGGTCAGGAACCTCCTGGGGCCTGCCCTGTCGTATTCACCCGGAACTGTATCGACCTGCATCTGCGATACATCCGACAGAATCGGTCTTACTTTTCCTTTTACCAGCGGAATGGATCCCAACTGCTCCAATGAATTCATGAGGTATTCAGGTACTTGCACCTGTACCTGGTAGGTATACGCAACTTTGGTATCCAGCCATTGGATCTTTTCGGTGAACCTGCTGGATGACGTAGCATCGGTGATGCTTTTTGCCACTTCGGACAGGTTCAGTCCCATCTGTGCCAACCGGAACCTGTCGAGAGTGATTTTCACCGTAGGAAAATGCAATGGCTGTGCTATCTGAACATCTCGCAGATAAGGGATCTTTTGCAAACTATCCCGTAGCCGTTCCGCATAACTTTTGATTTCCCCGAAATCCTTACCTGCCACCCTTATTTCAATAGGTGTGGCTGCTCCCTGTGCCATGATCTTCTCGGTAAGTTCAATAGGTTCAAAGGAGATGCGGGTCTGGGGATATACCCTGGCAATATTTTTCCTGAGGCGATCTTTGAGTTCATCCAGATTTTCATGGTAATCTTCCGAAAGATTCACCTGTACAATCGCTTCATGCGTACCGCTATTAAAGATGTACAGGTTACTTGATCCATAACTGCTGGGGATCAACCCAACATATGCTGAACTCACCGCCAGGTTACCATGCACCGAACTGTCTATCAACGCCAGGATGCCTTTCACGGTCCTCTCTGTATTCTCCAGCCTGGTGCCGTCAGGCTGTTTGATGCGGATCTGTAACTGTCCGTTATTGGTCCTGGGTAGCAGATCTTTCCCGATCACCAGGAAACAGGTCCCTGCCGCGATCATTGCCGCAAACAGGTATCCCACCACAATCAGCTTACGTTTGGGCATCCATTTTTCCAGCAGGTTGGCCAGCTGCATTTTGATGCGCTGGAAAAAACCGTTCTCATCCGGATGTTTCCTGTCCTCCTCCGTATGCAAGGTCACTTCCTGCACCTCCTGCGGATCCAATGCCAAACCTGCATGCGCATGTTCCTGGTCATGATGATACTGGAACATCTCCTCCTTCAGTAACCAGTTCGAAATGACCGGTACCAGGGTCTGTGCAGCCACGAATGAGATGATCATGGCGAAACCGATCGATAACGACAATGGCAGGAACATAGCCCCCGGCACACCCGTCATGACAAAGGAGGGCGCAAATACGGCCAGTATACATAGCAGGATCAGCAGGAGCGGAAAAGAAATTTCTTCACAGGCTTCCAGTATCGCCTGCCGCTTGGTTTTTCCCATTTCAAGATGCTGGTGTATGTTCTCGATCGTTACCGTTGCCTGGTCCACCAGCACACCAATGGCCAGCGCCAGTCCACTCAGTGTCATGATGTTGATGGTCTGCCCGAACAGGTGCAGGAACAATACACAACCGATCACCGCAACCGGTATGGTGATCACTACCACCAGGCTGCTGCGCCAATCACGTAAGAACAACAACACCATCAGACCTGTAAGCAAAGCCCCAAGCACGCCTTCGGTCATCAGGCTTTTTACGGCATTCATCACAAATACGGACTGATCGAATGCGTAACTCACTTTTACGTCCTCCGGCAGCAGGCTCTGCATCTCCGGGATCCTGGCTTTGAGGGATTGTACCACATCCCAGGTAGATGCATCTGCGGTTTTTACCACCGGTATATAAACAGATCTTTTGCCGTTCACCAAGGCATAATCCACTGTTACATCAGCCGCATCTGCCACGGTTGCCACATCATGAATAAAAACAGAGGCAGACCCGTTGGTGGCGATGGGAATGTCTTCAAAATGCTGCACTTTCTCTTCCAGCGAATTCAATGTGGTCACATACATCAGGCTATCCACACGGAGGTTTCCGGATGGTGTGATGGCATTGTTACGGGTGATCGATTCCACCACCTGGTCAGGTGAGATATTATACCGCCTGAGCTTTTCCGGATCCACACTCACCACGATGGACCTTGAGTTGGCACCAAAAGGCGGCGGGGCCGACAGACCGGCCACTGTGGAGAACATGGGTCTTACCCGGGTTACAGCCATATCGTAGATCTCTTTGAGCGACTTGGTAGAACTGCTGAACACCAGTTGCCCTACGGGTAAAGACGATGCATCAAACCGGATTACCTGGGGCGGTAAGGCTCCGGGAGGAAAGAACTTGGACGCACGGTTCACCTGTAAGGCCACCTGCGCCGAAGCCTCGGCCATATCCGTATTCTCATAAAAACTGAGTTTGATCAGGGTCAGTCCCTGTATGTTCTTGCTCTCCATGTTCTTGATGCCATTCACATACAGGAACTGGTCCTGCATACGTGTAGCAAAGAAGCCTTCCATCTGCTGTGGCGACATTCCCCCGTACGATTCTATCACATAGATCGTGGGCAGATTCAGTTTCGGAAAAATATCAATAGGGATCTTCCGGATCGCCAGGAAGGAGAACAGCAATAACCCCGTGAAAAGGACCAATACCGTTATCGGTCTTTTCAATGCACTACGCACCATGATTGTTTAGTTTAGGGTTTGAATGAATTGATTGAGGGTGCCGCTCAGTGCGGCCTTATTCAACTGCGCCAGGTACCAGTCGCTGATCGCTTCTATATAATCCGTTTGCGAACGGTACAACACGAATGAAGCATTCGTGAGATCGATCAGCGAGATCAGTCCTGCGCGGTATTGCGCCAGTTTCTGATGGTAGGTATCGAGCGCCGACCTCAACTGAACCGGGTATTCAACCAGATTGGCCTGCAGTGTATGCAGAACCGTCTCCGTTTGCCGGTTGGCAGATCGCAGTAAAGCGCGTTCCTGTTCCAATGCATAGTTGCTCGCTTCTGTGTCAAAACGGTTGATGGCCAATTTCGACCTGCGATACAGGCCATTGAAAAGATTATACGTAAAAGCCACTCCGACCGAATAATTGAAACGCTGAAAACCCAGGCCATTGGAAAGAGGGGTGAACTTATCGTTGTACTGGATACTTGACCCACGCCCCCATATGCTACCCGCCAACAGGATCCTGGGCAGGTAACTTTTACGGATCAACTGCTCCCGGGACAATAACAGGTCACGCTGTTTGATATAATAATCCACCAGCGGGTTAGCCGTTACGGAGTCAGTCATGTCAACTGGTAACGGCGTATGGATCAGAAACTGCTTTGCAAAACCATCTGCCTGCAGTTCGGTCACTGGAACACCCGTATAAAAATGAAGCTGTTCTTTCAGCTGTTCCACCTGTGCTGCTGTCTGGTTATAGGTGATCCTTGTTTTAGACAGTTCAGCTTTTGCCTGTGATGAGTCGGCCCCCGCTTTCAACCCGCTTTGTGCCAATGCGCTTATCACAGTAAAAATGCTATCATAACGACGAACATTCTGCCTGTCGGCATCCAGCCTGTATTGCTGTTTCAGGATGGCGAAATAAAGTTTGGCCACCTGCCAGGCAACCAGGAATTCCTCCCGCTGCTGGTCAGCCACCTGAAGGCCTGTTATGGATTCGGCATACCGGACCTTGGAACGGTTCAAACCAAAATTCACCAGGTCGTACTCACCATACAGTACCGCAACATTACCGGTAGCAGCCTGCAGAGTATTGTCGGACCTGACACCGGCAGAAGTAGAAGGTGTCATACCCATTGAGAAGAAACTGCCCGCCAGGGAATTATCAGAACCCAGGTTCAGTTGCTCACTGAACTTCACCTGCGGCAAAAAAGATTGTTTCACATCCGATACAGAAGCCTGGGCACTTTTCACCAATGCCTGTTTCTGTAACAAGACCGGAAGGTGCAAACGTGAAGCTTCCACCAGTTCCCCCAATGATATTTTTTTTTGAGCGATGCCCGTATAAGAGAACAAGAGTACACAGATACTCAATGTCCATACACGCTTTCTCGCGTAGAAAGCTGTCATACACAATAAGTTAATAATGAAATAAAGTTGTTAGCTGCAAGATCAGGCTACAACCGGCGGGCCGCGGAGAGAGCAGGCGGAAAGAAATACTTGCGGGTAAAACTGGCATAACTCAACACCCAGTGTCACCGGTGAGGCATAACATACGGCAAGCACCATGCCCTGAAACAGAACAGGAGGGATCACAGACGGTTCATACCGTTTGTTCAGACGAACCTTATGTTTGAGAGGGTCTTTGGCCGGCGCTTCCTTTATAGAGGAAGCCGATGATTGCTTACTATCCTGCGTTAGCTGAACAGAAGAGAATGGCCTGGATGAAACATCGTGGTTAAAAAAAAGCTGAACCGTAAAGAACAACAGGTACAATACCAGTACAGGCAGTTTGTAAAACCAATTGATCTGTTGTCTTTTTTGAAAACGCATGAATGGATTCAGGTGAATGATCAAAAATAACAGTATTCGTTAAAATATCTTCTAAAAAATAGGTCACCGGTATTCACTCCGGGTTTTTCACATACTGTTAGTAAACAATATTGGACTTTCTAAAGTCAGTAAAGTAAATTAATGATCAAAAAGATCAATATGAAGACCTTATCACAGACCTGGTTTGCCGATGGGTACATTGATTTTGAGCTCAAGAAGTACACATTACTGGCTTACCTGCAGGAGATCAACCGTTATTTCTGCGAGAACAAACTGTATCCCCAGTTTGCCGACCTGATCTTTCATTACAACAATCTGGTGGCATTCAAAGAGAACAAAAAATACCTGCAGGAGCAGTTTCCCAAACGGCTTACCGGCGTCCAGATCGAAAAACTGCAATTATTATACGAATCACTGATAGAAGATGATGAATTGATGCAGGAACTGGAAGACATCATCAACTACGCTTCCTCCACCATGAAACGGACCATCACCAGCGGTTCGGAGATCTATGATTTTGTTGAAAACCGGATCAGTATAGAACCCGTTGGCCTGATCCCCCTGGATCACAACGAAGGTTATTTTATGCTTTGCGAGGGAAAGAGCCGGAATACCTGGGTATACCAGTACCGGCTCAGCATCTTTGAGAAACACGATGAAAAATACCGGAGCATCAAAACTGAATTCGTAGATGTGTGGCAGCGCAACATCGTGAACTCCTACCAGAACATCAAAGCAGAATTGCTCCGAAACCGCTCCGACCTGCCCAACCCGGCAGTATACGCGGTCGAGACAGAACTAAGCCTCCCTATGGAAGAAACGCTCTTACCCATTGCCAAACGCAGCCTGGTAAGATATATAACGACGAAAGGAAATTAATAGTTAATAGTTAATAATTAATAGTTGGAGCTACTACATGTCTCCCATTAAACTATTAACTATTAACTATTAACTACTAACTACTTTCCTTCTCCATCATCAAATAAGCCTTGATAAATCCATCCAGTTCCCCATCCATCACCGGACCCACATTACCTACTTCATAATCGGTACGGTGGTCCTTGATCATCTTGTAAGGATGGAACACATAACTGCGTATCTGGCTGCCCCACTCGATCTTCTTTTTATTGGCATTGGTCGCATTCATCGCTTCCTGCCGTTTGCGTAGTTCTTCTTCATACAATCGGCTTTTCAGCATCTTCAACGCCAGTTCACGGTTCTCACCCTGCGTACGCGCCTGCTGACATTCCACAATGAAGCCACTGGGTGCATGTTTTAACCTGACGGCGGTCTCTACTTTGTTCACGTTCTGTCCGCCACTGCCACCACTCCGGTAAAAAGCCCATTCCAGGTCGCTGGGGTTCACGTTGATCTCGATACTGTCATCTATCAACGGATATACGTATACCGATGCAAATGAGGTATGTCTTCTTGCATTACTGTCGAAAGGCGAAATACGCACCAGCCGGTGTACCCCGCTTTCCGCTTTTAGAAAGCCGTAGGCGAAATCTCCATCGAACTGAAGGGTGGCGCTTTTGATGCCGGCCCCATCCCCTTCCTGGTAATCGATCTCGGTCACTTTCCATCCCTGTTTTTCGCCGTACATGCGGTACATCCGCAACAGCATTTCGGCCCAGTCCTGGCTTTCTGTTCCACCAGCCCCGGGGTTGATCTGCAATACGGCAGGCAATTCGTCTTCCGGTTTGTTCAAGGTACTCTTGAACTCGGCGTCTTCGATCTGCTGTATGGCATGGTCGTAAGCCTCCTTGGCTTCTTCTTCCGTTGCGTCGCCTCCCTTCCAGAAATCAAACAACACGGCAAAATCCTCCACAGCAGTATCTACCTGCTTGTACAGCTTTAACCAGTATTCATTTACCTTGATCTCTTTCATGATGGCCGTAGCCCGGGCATTATCATCCCAGAAACCCGGCGAAAGCGAGAGTTGTCTGTCGGTTTCTACTTTGTATGTGCGGTTCTCGACGTCAAAGAAACCTCCTCAGGACCAAAACGCGGTCCCTCATAATCTTGATCTGTTCCTGTGTCATAGGTGCAAATGTAAGGGAAAGCTATGAGCGATGAGCTGCGAGCTATGAGCTTGTTCGGCTCGTAGCTCACAGCTATCAGCTCGTAGCTAAAACAGCTACAAACCTCATAAGCCGGATTCTGTTTCTAAACCATCATTTATCTGGCCCCGGCATTACTGCCGTGATCTTGCTGCCTACCCTGGACCGCGCCCCGCCGTGAAGCGTGAACTCGGACGAGCCGCCCTCGAACGATCCTATACATGGCATTACAGCACCCAAGGTTTACCCGTGTTCCGTGTTACCACGGAAGACCGTGAGCTTTTACCTCACATTTTCACCTTTTCCACGCCGAAGCATGGTAGTTATTTTCTGTGGCACTTTCTCGTTCCTGCATTGCTGCAGAAAGCCGGCGCTTAACCGGTGGGTCGCCCTGCGCTGTCCGGACTTTCCTTGGCGCTTGAAGCGCCACGATGGTTCGGGTTTGTAGCAAATACAAATATACGGGTCTTTTCAATGAGTGAATGAGTGAATGAGTGAATGAGTGGATGTTGGCTTAGTACTGGAAAAAGATCTCGGTGGCACCGTAGCCGAAGCGGGGGTCGTACTGGTTGATGAAGGTTTTTACCTCCCGTTTGGTCTTCAGGATATCGTGGATCTCATCCTTCAGCTTACCGGTACCCACACCATGGATCACGATCAGCGATGGCTGGTGATGGGCAATGGCCAGGTCGTACCATTTCTGGAACTCATTCAGCTGTATGCCCAGTATCTCCAGGTTACTCAGTTTTTCCCAGTTATGGGTCAGCTTTTCAATATGCAGGTCCACCACCGAACGGGCCGGTTCCATATGCTGACGGGCTTTGGAAGCCTCATACACTTTGAATCCTTTGGCAGCCAGCGAACCCAGTTCAAAATAAGGTTCTTCTGTTTTTTCAGGGTATTCGGTGAACAGCTGGTACGAGAGGGTCGGTTCGTTGTTCTCCTTCATTTCCTCAATACGCTTGAACACCTGCTTGGGTTTCAGCTTCAGCTGGGTCTCAAAATGCGGCGCTTTCTTTTTCTCGGGGTTCACCAGCGAAAAATCGAAAGCAAAGGAGGGGCTGTCGTTCACGCGCTCAAAAGGAATGTCATGCAGGTAAAAATCATGAAAAGCAGCGATATCGGCACGGAGTTCAAAATCGGTCTCACCCAGGAACTGCTGCGTGTACACGAAATGATAGGCCCTACCGGTCCTGTTCACCAGGTGGATCTTGAGCAGGTCAACCACTTCGTCATTGAAATCGTCAAGAGAGAATTTGGGAATGAATGATAACCAAACCCCATCTGCCACTTTGATCTGGTTGGGTTGGGGTTTTTCTTTGGGCAACTGATCCACATATACTTTCGGCTCCGGCTTTTTCGCAAAGAGTTTTTTCTCCGTGAATCGTTTGAAATAAGGGAAATCGATCTGGTCCATATAAGCCGGGAACTTTACGCCCCGCACTTCTATCATCACCATCTGATCGTTCATGATCTCTACCACCCTGCCCTCTTCATTGCTCAGCAGTACTATAATTTCATCACCCACCTGGTATTTCATACGGTAAAATTACAAAGAAGAAGTGGTTTTGCCCACCAGTATCCTATCCATGACGGATACACTTTCCACCAATTCAACAGTCACATTCAACATTCATCATTTCCCGCCGAGGCGGGATTCAATATTCGATATTCCTAAGCTGCCAGTTTGCTCTGCTTCCTTCCATAGAAGAAATAGATCAGCAGTCCCAATCCCATCCACGCAAAGAACCATAACCAACTGATGGCGGGGATCTCGATCATCAGGTAAAGGCAGCTCAAAGCGCCTACCACGGGGATCACGGAATAACTGCCGATGAAACTCTTAACAGCAGTAACCACAGCGATGAGTATGAATACCAGGAACAACACTTCCTGGTAACTTTCCGATCCCATATTCGCAAGCGCATCCCCGATCCGGTCACGGAACAGGAAGATCGCCAGTAGCACCAGCAGGGGTATCAGGTATTTGCCATTGATATACGGCAAACGGAAAGCGCCGGTCTTTTTTGGATCCGTCAGTTTAGGCAACACCAGCACACCAAAGCAGACCAGCACGAATGCGAACAGGGTTCCGATACTGGTCAGGTCAGTTACTGTGCTGCTGGATACGAACAGCGATGGGATCCCCACCATGAATCCTGTAACAATCGTAGCAAAAGAAGGCGTATGAAACCTGGGGTGCACTTTGGCAAACCTTTTCGGCAGGAGGCCATCGCGACTCATACTCATCCAGATGCGCGGCTGACCCAGCTGAAACACCAGCAACACGCTGGTAGTGGCCACCACCGCACTCACCGATATCAGGTAACCGATCTTGTTGAGGTGCAATTTTTCAAATACATAGGCCAGCGGATCATCCACTTTCAGTTCGCTGAAATGCACCATACCGGTCAATACCAGCGCGATCAGGATGTACAGGATGGTACAGATCAACAGTGAATAGATCATGCCCCGTGGCAGGTCGCGCTGCGGGTTCTTACACTCTTCGGCAGTGGTAGAGATCGCATCGAACCCGATATAAGCATAGAATACGGCTGAAACACCAGCCAGCACCCCGCCAAAACCATTGGGGAGAAAGGGATCCCAGTTCTTGGTGTCCACATAAAAGAACCCGATCGCTATCACGAAAATGATGACACAAACCTTAAAGATCACCATCAGGTTGGTGCTTTTCTTACTTTCCTTGATCCCTACATAAGCCAGTATGGTGATCAGGAACACGATCACCAGCGCCGGTATGTTGAGGATCATCTTCCAGCCACCGATCACAGGTGCATGCATGATGGCATCGTATCCCATTTTGGCATTCTTGCTCAGCGACTCCAGGGGTTGGCCGGCAGCAAGCCCTTTCATGGCTTCCTCATAACCTGCCTGTGCATTGCCTGCATTGGTGGCCAGCCATCCGGGAAGTCCGATATGAAATCCTTCCAGCAGGTTGTTGAAATAACCGCTCCAGCTGATCGCAACCACGATATTGCCGATCGCATATTCCAGGATCAGCGCCCAGCCAATGATCCAGGCCACCAGCTCTCCAAAAGAAACATAAGCGTAGGTATAGGCACTTCCGGCGATCGGCACACGGCTTGCGAACTCTGCATAACAAAGGGCGCTGAAGCCGCAGGTAACTGCCGTGATCATGAACAGGAACACGATACCCGGACCACCATTGTACGCAGCCGTACCGATGGTGGAGAATATGCCCGCACCGATCACGGCCGCAATACCCATAAAAGTAAGGTCCTTCACTCCCAACACTTTGCGTAAACCGCCACCACCGTGACCGTCACTCAAACCGGCCGCAGAATCGGCCACTATTTTTTCTATCGATTTTTTCCTGAAAACAGAATCAGACATGAAGTTGGTTTTGGGTGATCAAGATAGGAAAAAGTTATAGAGGTTACGCTGGATAGAAGGGTTAAAAGGGGTTAAACTGGTTAAACTGGTTAAACTGGTTAAATGGGTTAAAAGGGGTTAAAACGGGTTACATGGCTACAAGGGATATTCCTTCTTCAACTATTTTAACCCTTTTAACCATTTTAACTATTCCCCGTCTCCGCACATCAGTACTCCCGCTGAATTAAAAATGAAGCCAGCTCTTCCAGCGGTCTTTTGCGGCTGGATACGACGGCTATGTCTTCCAGGTGTTGCAATGCTGTTTGCAAATATTTTTCCTTCAGTTGCACTGCCCAGGCATCCACACCACACTGGCGGAAAATATCCAGTACTTTTTCCACCTTGTCGGCCGGGTTCTGCTGCATCAGCGTTTCCAGTGTTTGTTTCTGCTCCGCATTGGCCACTTCCAGTGCATGAATGAGCAGGAAGGTCTTTTTATTCTGGCGGATATCGCCGCCTACTTCCTTTCCGAATTTCTCAGGATCGCCAAAAGCATCCAGGTAATCGTCCTGCACCTGGAAAGCGATACCCAGGTTTTTCCCGAATTCATAGATATGCCTGCAGTTACCTTCGCTGGCACCACCCAGTATGGCGCCCATTTCCAGCGTGGCCGCCAGTAATACGGACGTCTTCAGACTGATCATGTGGATATAGGCATCCAGCGACACATCGGGCATCTTTTCAAAATCGATATCCAGCTGCTGGCCTTCACATACTTCCCTGGCAGTGCGGTTAAACAGTTCCAGTATACGGGGCAGGTACTGCGGGTTGACCAGGTTCAGGTACTCATAGGCGCGGATCATCATCACATCGCCCGTCAGCAAAGCGGTGTTCACCCCATACTTCCTGTGTACGGTTTCCATGCCCCTGCGTAGCGGCGCTTCATCCATGATATCGTCGTGGATCAGGGTGAAGTTGTGGAACAGCTCCACTGCCGTGGCCACATGCCAGGTATCTTTACTGATCTCAGCAAACAATTCATTGCCCATCAAACACATGACCGGGCGGATACGTTTTCCTCCCCAGGACAGAAAATACTCACCAGGCTCGTACAGACTTGCAGGTGTTTCCGGAAAATGCCGCACACCAAAACGCTCTCCAAAACCGGCTACCAGTTCTTTAAATGTATGCATGCTACAAACCTAATTATAAAACCAAAAGCAGCCGCATTTGAACCTTAACTATTCTTTGCCGGGTCATTTTATATTTTTGGCACGGTTTTGTATTAAAGGACATAAAATTCGCTTATGAAACGACTATTTGTAGTAGCGCTGATACTTACAGGCTTTGTACAGGCGCAGGCACAACAGAACATGGGAACCGATTACCGTACCGCCCTGGGCGTAAAAGTGTACCCCGGTGCCGTTACCGTAAAACACTTCATCAACAAGAACGCAATTGAAGGATTGGGGTATATTTCCTCCGACGGCTTCCGGCTTACCGGACTTTACGAGATCCACAATAACCTGGGAAATGTGGAAGGACTGAAATGGTACGTAGGTGGCGGTGGCCACGTTGGCGTCTGGAGCGATAGCTGGAAAAACCGTTACCCTACCCGTGAAAGCGGACTGGCGATCGGCGTGGATGGTGTATTGGGACTGGATTACAAGATCAAGGGAGCCCCCTTGAACCTTAGCTTCGACTGGCAGCCCTCATTCAACATCATCGGCTACAATTATTTTGAAGGTGGCTGGGGAGGATTGGCGATCAGGTATACCTTTTAGGAATATTGAATAATGAATCCCGCCTCGGCGGGAAATGTTGAATGGTGAAGTAAAGGAGTATCCAATTCATCATTCAACATTCCTTGTTCGTCTGTTCATGATTCTTTGAGATTGAACAGGCTGTCTACAAACTCATTTTTATCAAAGATGATCAGGTCATCGATCTTCTCACCTACGCCGATGTATTTTACGGGGATCTTGAATTGATTGGCGATGGCCAGTACTACGCCGCCTTTGGCGGTGCCGTCCAGTTTGGTAACGGAAATGGCGGACACATCGGTGGTTGCCGTGAATTGTTTGGCCTGTTCCAACGCATTCTGACCGGTGGAGCCGTCCAGCACCAGCATCACTTCGTGCGGCGCACCGGGAACGATCTTCTGGATCGCCCTTTTGATCTTGGCCAGCTCATCCATCAGGTGGGCTTTGTTATGCAAACGTCCTGCCGTATCAATGATGGCCACATCCGCTCCTTTGGCAAGCGCACTGGCAACAGTATCGTAGGCCACAGCGCTGGGATCGGAACCCATGGCCTGTTTTACAATAGGTACCCCCACCCTTTCGCTCCAGATGGTCAACTGGTCAACAGCTGCCGCACGGAATGTATCGGCCGCGCCCAGTACCACGCTTTTACCGGCTTTTTTATAGTTATGCGCCAGTTTGCCGATGGTAGTGGTCTTGCCAACGCCGTTCACACCTACTACCAGGATCACATAGGGCTTTTTGCCTTCAGGGATGCCAAAGTCCTTATACGACTGTTCCGCCGCATCCACCAGCATGGCAGCGATCTCTTCCTGTAATATCCTGTTCAGCTCATCGGTGTTCACATACTTATCCTGTTTCACCCGCTTTTCAATCTGCTCAATGATCCGGATCGTGGTTTCGATGCCCACATCCGCACTAACCAGGGCTTCTTCCAGGTTGTCCAGCACTTCCTCATCCACCGTGCTCTTGCCGGCAATGGCTTTGGTGATCTTGGAGAAAAAACTCTCCTTGGTCTTCTCCAGCCCCTGGTCTAAACTCTCTTTTTCCTTTTTTCCAAACAGTTTGCCTAAAAAACTCATAGCTGAATTTTCAAATTTTCAAATTGGCTCATTCACAAATTCCCCTGCGCCTAAATACAAAAAGCCTTCCACACAAAGGGGAAAGCTTTCTGAATATCTTATACGCTGAGATCGATTATTTCTCAGACAGGAAATCCTTGATCTTATCCTTGTGGATGATCTGCTCTTTGAAAGTATAGGCACCGGATTTAGGACTGCGTACAGCCTTGATCACTTTGGTCCAGTTCTTTGCTTCAGCTGCAGCCTTAAGGTCTTTTACTTTCGCGTTTTTAGAAGCTACTTTAGCCATGATTATTTGATTTCTTTATGAACAGTTACTTTTTTCAGAATCGGGTTGTACTTCTTTAACTCCACACGCTCTGGTGTGTTTTTCTTGTTTTTGGTAGTGATATAACGGCTTGTACCGGGCTGACCACTGGTCTTATGCTCTGTACATTCCAAAATCACCTGCACCCTGTTACCTTTCCTTGCCATTGTATTGCGTAGTTTGCTTTGTGAATAAGTTAGATTTTAACGCCTTCTGCTCTCATGGATTTGATCACAGTAGACAGACCATTCTTGTTGATGGTCCTTAATGCATCTGCTGATACTTTAATGGTTACCCAACGGTCTTCCTCAGCAAAAAAGAAACGCTTCTTTTGTAAATTAGGTAAGAAACGACGCTTGGTCTTGATGTTTGAGTGAGAAACACTGTTACCAACGATGGGCTTTTTACCTGTAACCTGACATACTCTTGCCATGACTCTGAATTTTTTTCCGATTTTTTCGGGAGGCAAAGGTAAGGAAATGCTCCAAAAAACCAACATCAGAAAACCTTTTTTTAAATATTTTCTTCACAAACGGGTAGAAAACCTGCTTGGAAATCTGATTTTTCCAGGTTTATCCACATTTTTTGTTGCCTCCAAGCCCTGCAGCCTATTCCCCCTACTCTCCCCCCAAAACAAAAGCCGGGGAATCCCGGCCCTTATATACTTATTTACTTTATATACTTTGCCTACCTAACCATACATTTCCGCCCTCAACTCCTTCACCCTTGCATCTTCCATGTATTCATCAAAGGTCATCAGTCGGTCAATGATGCCCTTAGGGGTCAGTTCAATGATCCGGTTGGCCACGGTCTGCATGAAAGTATGGTCATGCGATGTGATCAATACCACCCCCGGGAAACTCTGACAACCCTCGTTGAAGCTCTGGATACTTTCCAGGTCCAGGTGGTTGGTGGGCTGGTCAAGGATGATCAGGTTGGGGTTCTGCAGCATCATACGGCTTACCATACAACGTACCTTCTCTCCCCCGCTCAATACATTTGTTTTTTTCTGAATATCATCTCCGCTGAAGAGCATTTTCCCCAGGAATCCACGGATAAAGGGTTCATCGGCGTCGGTCACATGCGCTGGCACGAACTGTCGCAGCCAGTCCATCAGGCTCAGTCCCTCGGTAAAGAATTCCTGGTTCTCCTGTGGCAGATAGGCTTTGGTGATGGTGGTACCCCATTCGAACTTACCTGTGTCAGGCTGCATGCGATCGTTGATGATCTCGAAGAAATTGGTCACGGCCAGCGGGTCGCGGCTCAGGAAGGCGATCTTTTCGCCCTTATTGATGCTGAATGACACTTTATCGAACAGTTTCCTTCCGTCAACGCTCTTGCTCAGGTTCTCCACGTTCAGGATCTGGTTACCCACTTCGCGCAAGGGCTGGAAGATGATACCGGGATATTTACGGTTTGAAGGTTCGATCTCTTCAATGACCAGTTTCTCCAGGGCTTTCTTACGGGAAGTAGCCTGCTTGCTCTTGGATGCATTGGCTGAGAATCGGGCGATGAAGTCGAGCAGGTCCTTCCGCTTTTCTTCGTTCTTTTTGTTCTTATCGCTGATCTGGCGTGCGATCAACTGGGATGACTCATACCAGAAAGTATAGTTACCGGTAAACACTTTGATCTTGGAACGGTCCACATCCGCCACATGGGTACAGATGGTATCGAGGAAGTGACGGTCGTGACTCACTACCAGTACGATGTTCTCATAATCGGCCAGGAAGTTCTCCAGCCAGCCAATGGTCTCAATGTCCAGACCGTTGGTAGGCTCATCCAATAACAGGATATCGGGGTTACCGAACAGGGCCTGTGCCAGCAATACACGCACTTTGAACGTACTGGGGATGTCTTTCATCAGGCTCTGGTGCAGGTCTTCTTTTACACCCAGGCTGCTCAACAGGCTTCCGGCATTGCTTTCCGCCTCGTAACCGCCCATTTCGCCGAACTCACCTTCCAGTTCACCTGCTTTCATGCCGTCCTCCTCGGTAAAATCGGCCTTGGCATAAATGGCATCGCGCTCATGCATGACCTCCCACAGGCGTTTGTGGCCCATGAGTACGGTATTCAGAACAGTGCAATCATCGAACTCGAACTGATTCTGTTTCAGGACGGCCATACGCTCACCCGGGGTGATCTCGATGGTTCCCTTATTGGGTTCTATCTCGCCGCTGAGGATCTTCAGGAAAGTGGATTTACCGGCACCATTGGCCCCGATGACACCATAACAGTTCCCCTTGGTAAAATTGATATTTACCTCATCAAACAGTACCCTTTTACCATAGGCCAGGGTGATATTTCTTGCACTGATCATGTTTCTAACGCTGTTTTCGGCGGCAAAAGTAAGGCTTACAAGCGGATTTTAGGGGATGAACTTAAAGTTATCAATGCAGTTCCAGCCTGCTTCCATCCGAAAAAAAGATAAGTTTACGCTATAATTCCAGCTCATGTCAGAAAACAATAACCCAACCGTTTCCCGCCGGTCTTTTATCAGGAATGTCTCTTTTGCTTCTGTCTTTTTGCTCGGTGGTGGCATTCGCGCCCTTTCGGCCGAAGAAGTGTACCGTTTACGCCAGAAAGTGAGCCTGCGTTTTGTGGTGGCATCCGACTCGCACTACGGGCAGCCCCAGACCGATTTTGACGGGATGATCGAAAAGGTCATTGACCAGATCAATACTTTTCACCACGGGAGCCCGCTCGATTTCTGCGTGTTCAACGGCGACATCATCCACAACGAAAAAACCTTGCTGCCGCTTGCCAAAAAACAGCTCGAGAAACTCACCATGCCCTGGTACGTGACCCGCGGCAACCACGATATGGTCAGTCCCGCTTACTGGGAAGAAGTATGGGGTACCCCTTTGAACCATGATGTCACCATCAAACACCATGGCATCCTTCTCGGAGATACTTCCAACGAAGAAGGCAAATACCTCTCCCCGGACCTTAACTGGCTGAAACAGGCACTGGACAAACACCAGCAGCAAAAACGGGTCTTCCTTTTCCTGCACATACCACAGGCCAAATGGACCAAAAATGCCATCGACACGCCTGCTTTTTTTGAACTCATCAAAAACTATCCCAACCTCAAAGCCGTATTCCACGGGCATGAGCACGACCAGGACGGTGTGAAGATGAGCCACAACATCCCATTCTTCTTCGATGCACATGTTGGCGGCAACTGGGGCACAGCATACAAAGGATTCCGCGTAGTGGAACTGATGGAAGATGCCTCAATGGTCACCTATATGATGAACCCGACAGAGAAGTTGAATGAGATGAAGTATTAGAACGGGTAATGAGTAGTGAGTAGTGAGTAGTGAGTAGTGAGTAGTGAGTAGTGAGTAGTGAGTAGTGAAAAACGACGCCTCCTGCAGACAAGTTGTGCATTACTAATTACTAATTATTAATTTCTAATTAGCAATGATCTACCATTCTGCCCTGGCACTGGGGCCTGCCGAGAGGTCACTGAATTCGCCCGCCTGGTATTTGTAATAGGCCGTGATGGCGATCATGGCAGCGTTATCGGTGCAGTATTCGAATTTGGGTATGAAGGTTTTCCAGCCGTGTTTCGCACCTGCCTCCTGCAGGGCTTTGCGCAGGCCGCTGTTGGCGCTTACGCCACCTGCCATGCAAACCTGACGTACACCGTTTTGCTGAACCGCTTTTTTCAGTTTCCGCAATAATATGCTGATAATGGTATGTTGCACCGAAGCACAGATATCTGCGAGATTGTCTTGAATGAAACCCGGCTCCTGTTTCTGCAAAAAATAGAGAACAGAGGTCTTCAACCCGCTGAAAGAGAAATTGAGTTCAGGGATCTGGGGTTCCGCGAATTTGAACGCCAGCGGGTTCCCCTCTTTCGCATATTTGTCGATCAGCGGACCGCCGGGATAAGGCAGTCCCAGTAATTTGGCACTCTTGTCAAAAGCCTCACCGGCTGCGTCATCGATCGTTTCACCGATCACTTCCAGGTCAAGCGGCGAACGCGCCAGTACGATCTGCGTATGACCGCCACTCACCGTTAAACAGAGAAAAGGAAATGTGGGCCGCTCATCGTCTATCAGGTTGGCCAGTACATGGGCCTGCATATGATGCACCGCGATCAGCGGTCTGTTCAACGACAAAGACAGCGATTTGGCGAACTGGGTCCCTACCAGCAAACTCCCGATAAGTCCCGGAGCCTGCGTGAACGCGATCGCATCGAGCTTTTGCAACCGCTCAGCTGGCGTCGGCAATGCCGGAAACGCCTGCACCAACGCGGCATCCACCACCGGAACAATATGCTGCATATGCGCCCGGCTGGCCAGTTCGGGCACCACTCCCCCATACTTCTCATGTACGGTCTGGTTGGCTATGAAATTGGACAGGATCTGCCCATCCACACATACAGCGGCCGAAGTTTCGTCGCAGGAAGATTCTATGGCTAGGATGGTTGGCAAGATTACTGGGTGTTTACGGGTTGATGGCTATGATCGTTGACTATCCGTTCCGGATAACCGGTATCACGAACGGGTGCAAATGTAGGCAGACCAGCGCAGAAACCAAGAATCAAGGAACAAGGATCCAGTATCAAGAATCCAGCATCAAGAGGCAACTTCTTCCCCAGCCTATTTCGTCCGGATGGCCACCACCGGGTCCATCCTGGCGGCGATAGAAGCCGGAATAATGCCCGAAATGATCCCCAGAACGATACAGATACTCAAAGCAAGTATGATGATATTGGGTGCGATAAAGATCGGGAAAGGCAATACGGTACTCAATACCAGCGACAGCACTTCCACCAGTGCCAGTCCAACCAGACCACCAATGATGCACAGGAAAGCACTTTCGATCAGGAACTCTGTCAGAATGGTGCTGCGTTTTGCTCCCAGGGCCTTTTTCAGGCCGATCTGGCTGGTCCGTTCCCGAACGGTCACGAACATGATATTGGCCACACCGAAAGCACCCACGATCAGGCTTAAACCGGCAATGGCCCAACCTCCGGCACTTACCTGGCCAAAGAACCCTTTTACCTGTTCACTGAACATAGCCACATCGTTGCAGGAGAAATTGTCCTCATCCACCGGGCTCAGCCTTCGGATCTGGCGCATGATGCCCGTTAACTCATCCTGCAAGGCCTTGGAAGCGATATTGGGTTTTCCCTGCACCATGATGAAGGGACTGCTGTTATCAGGATTGTATACGCTGGCGAAATAACGGTAAGAAACGATCAGGCTCTGGTCGTAATCAAATCCTCCCACAAAACTCTGGCCCTGCTTTTTGATCACCCCTACCACGGTCACTTTCTTGCTGTTATAGGTCACTTCCTTACCCACCGCTATCTGCGGGTTACCGAACAGTTCTTCAGCTACCTGGTAACCGATGATGCCCGTGGGATTACCCCGTAGAAACTCAGACTCGTTCAGGTAACGGCCATGATCGATATCGATGGTCTGGATGACGTTGAACTCCTCAGAGACACCGTATATATTTACATTATTTAATATGTTATCCTTGTAACTCAGCTTCACATTACTCGAAACGAACATGGCCGAATTGGCCGCCAGCTGGCTTTTGGTCTTGATGAACTTCATCTCCTCGATCCGCATGGGCGGGCGTTTCATGTATTTCCACCAGGGGTAATCATTACCGCCGCCATAGTTCCATTTATCGATGTAGATGGTGTTATTGCCAAAAGATTTGATGTCGTTCTGCACTTTACGTTCCAGGCTGTCGACCGTTGCCAGCACGCCGATGATGCAGAAGATACCGATGGTGATACCGAAGAGCGAGAGAAAGGTACGGAGCTTGTTCACCCGTAACTCCTGCAGGGCCATCCGGAAACTGTTCCATAAGATGCTCAATAGCTTTAACATGTACCAAATGTAAGTGAGTAACCGCTTTATGTAAAGTATTTTTATGTGAACGGTTGTGGAGTTTTCAGCAGCCGTTACCAGGGGCATCTTTCAACAGGTCATGCTTCTCAAAAAGGCGGCAATGGTCTGGCTGTGCGTTTTCAGGGAATTCAGCTGCATACGCTCCGCAAAAACTTATGAACCTACGTGCAAAAAAGTTGTGAATACGGAACGCACAGCATTGGATACTATCCTATTTTTGCAGCGATTTACAAACTTAAACTTGCAATATGACCTGGAAACAAGTCTTCACTTCGTCGGTAGGAAAGAAATTGGTTATGGGTTTCACCGGCATTTTCCTGATTCTTTTCCTGATTGTTCATGCGGGGCTGAATGCCTGCATCTGGGCAGGTGATAACGGTGAGATGTTCACCAAAGGTGCGCACTTCATGGGATCCAACTGGGTGCCGCGTATCCTGGAAGTGGGTCTCTTTGCAGGACTGCTTTTACACATCATCCAGGGTCTGATGCTTGAATTCGCCAACCGCAGCAAACGCTCTGTGGGTTATGCGGTAAGTTATGGCAACGAAGGAAGCAAATGGTACAGCAGAAGTATGGGCTTACTGGGTACGCTCATCTTATTGTTCCTGGTACTGCACCTCTATCATTTCTGGTTACCCAACCGCGCCAGCCAGGGTTTTCTGCTGGGTGAAGAGATCAACCTGTTCGAAAAAATGAAGTTAGAGTTCAGCGAACTGTGGGTAGTGATCGTATATGTGCTGGGCTGTATCTCTTTGGGATATCACCTGGCACACGGTTTCCAGAGCGCTTTCCGTACCCTGGGTATCCATAACAAACGCTACAATGCCCTGCTGACCTCTGCAGGATATGCGTTCTCCATCATCATCACCCTGCTCTTCGCTATGATGCCGGTGAGCTTTTATATGGGATGGGTGTAGCAGTATTTAATGAGTGAATGAGTGGATGATAGGATGAGTGAATGTTAATCAAAAAAACAAAAACCTGTCTGCCGCGAGGTGGGCGCCAAACCATAGAAATATGTTAGATGCAAAAATTCCTGCCGGAACTTTAGATGAGAAATGGACCGAGTATAAGGGGCATTGCAAGCTGGTGAACCCGGCCAACAAACGTAAGCTGGAAGTGATCGTAGTGGGAACCGGTCTTGCCGGTGCTTCTGCAGCCGCTTCCCTGGGTGAACTGGGCTATAAAGTGAAAGCTTTCTGCTTCCAGGATTCTCCCCGTAGGGCTCACTCCATTGCCGCGCAGGGTGGTATCAACGCCGCCAAGAACTACCAGAACGATGGCGACAGCGTTTTCCGTTTGTTTTACGACACCATCAAAGGTGGTGACTACCGCGCACGCGAAGCCAACGTACACCGTCTGGCAGAAGTGAGTGCCAATATCATTGACCAATGTGTGGCACAGGGTGTACCCTTTGCCCGTGAATATGGTGGTTTACTGAGCAACCGTTCATTCGGTGGTACCCAGGTACAAAGGACTTTCTATGCTGCCGGACAAACCGGTCAGCAGTTATTGATCGGTGCTTACCAGGCCCTGGAGCGCCAGGTAGCCCTGGGTAATGTAAAAATGTACAGCCGGCACGAAATGCTGGAGATCGTTAAGATCGATGGCAAAGCCCGCGGTATCATTGCCCGCGACCTGGTATCCGGTAAACTGGAGCGCCATTTCGGCCATGCCGTACTGCTCTGTACCGGCGGATACGGAAACGTATTCTATCTCTCCACCAACGCCATGGGCAGCAATGTGACCGCCGCCTGGAAGGCCCACAAAAAAGGCGCAGCGTTCGGCAACCCCTGCTTTACGCAGATCCACCCGACCTGTATCCCTGTTAGCGGAGACCACCAATCAAAACTGACCCTGATGTCTGAGTCGCTGCGTAACGACGGCCGTATCTGGGTTCCCAAAGCGAAGGGCGATAACCGCAAAGCCAGCGATATCCCCGAAGAAGAAAGAGACTATTACCTCGAGAGAAGATACCCTGCTTTCGGTAACCTCGTACCCCGCGACGTGGCATCACGCGCCGCCAAGGAAAGATGCGATGAAGGTTACGGCGTAGGAACCAGCAAACAGGCGGTATACCTGGATTTCGGAGCGGCCATCATCCGTTATGGAAAGATCGAAGCCAGCAAAGAGGGTAAGGACAATGCCTCCCAGGAAGAGATCATCGCTATGGGTAAGGAAGTAGTGAAAGAAAAATATGGTAACCTGTTCGATATGTACGAGAAGATCACAGGTGAGAACCCTTACGAGGTTCCGATGCGCATCTACCCTGCCGTACACTATACCATGGGTGGCCTGTGGGTCGACTACGAACTGCAGACCAGCGTACCCGGTCTGTATGCACTGGGTGAAGCGAATTTCAGCGATCACGGTGCCAACCGTTTGGGCGCTTCTGCACTGATGCAGGGACTGGCCGACGGATACTTCGTGATCCCTTATACACTGGGTAATAACCTGGCGGACGAGATCTATGCCAAAGCTGTAGAAACATCACATCCTGCTTTTGAAGAGGCGGAGAAAGAAGTGGCCGGCAGGATCGAAAAGCTGATGAGCATCAAAGGAAAACAGTCTGTGGAAAGTTTCCACAAACGCCTGGGCAAGATCATGTGGGACAAATGCGGTATGGCACGTAATGCCCAAGGATTACAGGAAGCCATTACCGAGATCCAGGCGCTGAAAAAAGAATTCTGGAGCGATGTTCGTATACCCGGTGAGATCGAAGAAATGAACCCGGAACTGGATAAAGCCAACCGCGTGGCCGACTTCATCGAGCTAGGAGAACTCATGTGCATCGATGCACTGAACCGCAATGAAAGCTGTGGAGGGCACTTCCGCGAAGAGTACCAGACACCAGATGGTGAGGCGCTGCGCGATGATGCCAACTACATGTATGTAGCTGCCTGGGAGTATGCCGGTGAAAGCAAATGGAACCTGCATAAGGAAGCTTTGAACTACGAAGTGATCAAACCGACACAACGGAATTACAAGTAGTATTTATACCTGGTATTTGACGCATTTGAATTCGGGAATTTGAAAGTGTGCTAATTTGAACACAAGCACTTCAAAACCTGATAAAATGCGTAATGATAGAAGAAATGTGGTTGCCGAGAAATCCGTTGCGTTTTCTCTCTCAATCATACGATTCACAGAAGTTCTTGAACAAGACCGGAAATTTGTGATTGCAAAACAGCTTTTACGTTCCGCGACCTCGATAGGTGCAAACATATTCGAAGCGCAAAACGCAGAAAGCAAGGCAGACTTCATTCACAAAATGAAATTAGCAGCTAAGGAAGCGAGTGAAACAGAATACTGGCTGCTGATTTGTGAAAAAAGCGAGTCTTATCCCTTTGACCCGAACTTAGCTTGTCACCTCGAAGAGTTGATAAGGATCCTTTCCAGGATCATCGCCACGGCAAAAGGATAACATGTCAGCATTTTCAGATTTTCAAATTTTCAAATGCTCAAATTTTTATATGGAACATTATAACATGAACCTGAACCTGAAAGTCTGGAGGCAGAAAAACTGCAAATCAAAAGGCGAGTTCAAACTGTACCGGGTAGAGAACATTTCTTCTGAAATGAGTTTCCTGGAAATGTTTGATGTGCTGAACGAGCAACTGATCCGCGACGGGGATGACCCGATCACGTTCGATCATGACTGCCGCGAAGGTATTTGCGGGGCCTGCTC
Organism: uncultured Sediminibacterium sp.; assembly: GCA_964460235.1. GTDB lineage: Bacteria > Bacteroidota > Bacteroidia > Chitinophagales > Chitinophagaceae > Sediminibacterium. The sequence goes on from CAYWPM010000013.1 coordinate 88,044, forward strand.
TATGTACATCAACGGTAAACCCCATGGCCCCTGGCAGGCCAACACTACCTGCCAGTTGCACATGCGCGCCTTCAACGATGGCGACACCGTTGTGGTAGAACCCTGGAGAGCCGATGCCTTCCCCGTGATCAAAGACCTCATGGTAGACCGTTCTGCTTTTGACCGTATCATTCAGGCAGGTGGTTATATCAGCGTCAATACCGGTAATGCCGTAGATGGTAATGCCATCCCCATCCCGAAAGACGATGCGGACGCTTCATTCGCGGCTGCCATGTGTATCGGCTGCGGTGCCTGTGTGGCTGCCTGCAAAAACAGCAGTGCTATGTTGTTCTTGAGCGCCAAAGTATCTCACCTGGCCCTGTTGCCACAAGGTGCCCCCGAAAGAAAGAGCCGTGTGATGAACATGGTGGCACAGATGGACAAAGAAGGTTTTGGTTCCTGTACCAACACCGGTGCCTGCGAAGCTACCTGTCCGAAAGAGATCTCTATCACCAATATTGCCCGCCTGAACAAAGAATACCTGGGCGCCGGATTCACTTCCGATAAATAATACAAGGTTATCCTGAAAAGGAACTGTTACAGAAGCCTGTTTCGTTAAAGGAACAGGCTTTTGTTTTCAGCACAATCGCCTACCCGGGACAGTACCGGCAGAAACATTGTAATTTTAGGTCCATGTCGAACAGTTTTTTCCAGTTCAAGCAGTTCACCATTCACCAGGAACGCTGTGCCATGAAAGTGTGTACCGACGCCTGCCTGTTTGGAGCATGGATGGCAGCCAAAACAACCCGTATCGGGCCAGATGGAAGTATCCTGGATATCGGCACAGGCACGGGTTTACTGAGCCTGATGCTGGCACAACAGAACAGGGCAAGGATCGATGCGGTAGAACTGGATGAACACGCTGCAGAACAGGCTGCCGAAAATTTTGAGGCATCACCCTGGCAGGAAAGATTACAGGTGATCTGTGGCGATATCAGAACAGTGCACCTTGGAAAAAAATACGAACTGATCATCAGCAACCCACCATTTTTTGAGAACGACCTGAAGAGTGCCGACAGTCGCCGCAACCTGGCCCTCCACAGTGAAGCCTTGTCGTTGGAAGAATTACTGACAGCTGCACTGGCCCACCTTACAGATCATGGCCAACTGGCCGTACTGCTGCCGTACCACCGCAAACAGGCATTTGAAGAACTGGCTGCAGAGAACGGATGCTACCTGGTGGAAGAGGTCTCGGTCAAACAAACACCTGCACATCCCTGTTTCAGGGCGATGCTGCTGTTCGGCAGAGTAAAAACAACACCACTGATTCAAACCATGATCATCCGTGAGGGATCGGCCTATACAGAACCTTTCCGAAACTTACTGTCTCCTTATTACCTGAAACTGTAAGATCCGGCAAAATATTGGGCACCGTTGACCAGTTGATTCACACTTTTAGCTGTACACTTAATACGCGTAATCGCTCAGGTAGTCATAATAAGCGGTGAGTTTACCCTCCTGCAGGATGGTGGCACGTTCAATGATCTTGCTGCCTCCTTTCCGGATATCTTCCAGCACGTATTTGATCAGTTGTTCCCCAAAAAAGCGGCTGGCATCGCGGGGCAGTTCATTGGGCAGGTTACCTACGGCCATGATATCGATGGAGCCGGGTATATAGGGAGCGGTCTTCTCTCCTGTCAGCTTATTGACGCCGTAGATCGGGTCATCGATGGTGGCATCGCCCAGGTTACAGGGCACACTGCCGTTCTTGTCGTCGGTGATATCAGCAATGGTCTGGATGCGGAAATCGGGCCGCTGCATCGTTTCCATCGAGAACAAACGGGGCATGGAAGGTTCCCAGTAAATGCCGTTCATCAGGATATCGGTGTGGGCACAGTATTCTTCGAACAGGCAATCATAATCGGCAGCATGTGCATGAAAATCTTCACGGTCATAAGAACCGTTCTGTTTGTGGCGATAGAGCTGTGCGCCTTTCAGGTGCACATATACCGGGTAGTCGAAATTCCTTGAAAGGAACTCACCGGGCTCCACATCCTGCACATCCATCAGTGTCATGATCTCCAGTATACCATGGGCCACCCGGCCACTGCCGGTGATGGCGATCTTGACCCTGGGCAGTTTTAACCCGAAATAGGTATGTATCAGTTCCCGGTAATCCTTCACTTCGCCCACACGGCCCAGGTGGTAGGCACCGGTACGGTTGCCATAGCCCATGATGCCGTTATGTGCCCCTACAATGCCCGCAAAAAAACCGAAGCCGATGATCCGCTGTCCATCCTCATGCTCCAGGCATTCATAATCGATCAGGGTGATCTTACGTTCTACCATGGCTTTCATCAACGCCTGGTTATATGCTTGTTTTTTCTTGGTATGGGAAAAGAACAGATAGGTCTTACCGGAGATGAGCTGATCAACAGGCACTTCCTTGATGCCCAGCAGCAGGGTACATTCCGACAGGTCATCCACCACCTGTAAACCTGCCCGCCGGTACTCATCATCCGTAAAACAGCGGTTGGGCGAACTTTGTACCAGGATCCGCAGTTCCGGATAATGTTTCACCAGCCATTTACACTGTGCCGGCGTAAGCGCCACCCGGTTATCCGCCGGAACTTTTCCCTCTCTAATAAGCCCTATGACTAGCATTGTAGTAATTTTGTGCAAGATACGCCTTGTTAGGGAGAGGTGAGGCGTGAGACGTCAATCGTGAGTAGTGAGTGGTGAGTGGGAAGTAAGGGCTTTCCAGTGCCGCTACCCCCTACCTACTCACTACTTACCACTGACGACTCACTACTCACCACTCACTACTCACGATTCACCATTGCCCATTCACCCATGAACTATTTCGAACTATACGGATTACCCGTTTCCCTGCAACCCGATCCTGCAAAACTGCGGGCCAGATTTTATGAGCTGAGCCGCTTATACCACCCCGATTTTTACGGGCAGTCAACCGAGGAAGAACAGGCCGAGGCGCTGGAGAGATCCTCGCAGGTAAACATGGCTTTTAAAGTGTTCCAGAACCGGGAAGCCACCCTCAAATATGTGTTACAGCTGAAGGGACTGCTGGAAGAGGAAGAAAAATACCAGTTATCGCCCGATTTCCTGATGGAGATGATGGACCTGAATGAACAGGCCATGGAACTATCGGATCAGGCGGATAAGGACAGGCTTACCCAAACCATTCAACAACTTCAAACCGAGATCTATGAACCTGTGGCAAAAATTGTGGCAGATTATCAGGAAGGTGTTACTACCCCGGAAGAGCTGCTGCAAGTAAAGGAATACTATTTCCGCAAGAAATACCTGGACAGGCTGCTGGCAGGCCTGCAATAGCTTCCCCGCGCCTTTGCGCCTTGGCGAGCATATTTTCCCGCCAAGGCGCAAAGGCGCGGTTGGGAGCCCGTTTCCGATAGGCTAAATATTTGGTGGGTATGCTCCGATACTGTAATATTGCAACCCGCAACCAAGGCCCAGATGGCGGAACTGGTAGACGCGCTAGACTCAAAATCTTGTTCTCGCAAGGGAGTGCAGGTTCGATTCCTGTTCTGGGCACAAACCACCTGTTCAAGGTGGTTTTTTATTACCCGGAACCCGCTTTTTCTTACCTGATTTTCAAACCTCTGTCCCACTAAAATATTGTCGGCAGCAGGTTTACTGCAAACCATATAGCTCTCCGCGAAGCTCTCTCCTGTTCCAATAGATCTTACGGAACGTAGAAACACATGGAAAGAATTGAGTTTTTATTAATAAATTTAATTCAGCACAATACATCCCATGAAACAGATCGCTTTTAAAACCTTCAGAATTCTGATCGCGCTTGTACTCATTGCAAAAATCCTGAACTGGTTCCTGCATTTCAACCACACAACAAACCAGATCTTGAACACGATCATGTTCAGCTTGATCGGAATTGCCTACATAGTCATGGGAACCGTATGGAGTAACCGGTTTGTAAAAATCAGCATAACAGCCTGTGGGGCTTTTTTAATTGTCATGAATTTTTTCAATGACCATATAGCATTAAACATCATTGGAATAGCCTGTATCCTGACTCCTGTGTTGATCGCAAGATTTCATAAGGACCCAAACAGCGAAAAGGAACATTTCCAACCGGATGAGCAATAAAAACACCTCGTAGCTGATGTAACATTTCGCAAAGTCCTCCCTCTGTTGATAAGCTTGCGAAAAGCTAATGTTACAACGAACTGATAGTTAAGTTATCGCTATCCCTATCCGGTCTCTATCGTATCCAAAAACTGTACTGATCTGTTTCTCACCCGTTTGACAGGCTCACCCAGGTCTACCTTCCCCTGCACCAACAGAGAGTTGCATGCAACTGATGGTGCAATCAAATTGCTACAACCAACTGTAGAAGAATCTTTTATCGATACAATATTTCACTATTAATAAAATGCTAATTCACAAAGGGAAAAAACTGTATAGATATCGACCGGCATTACGGCATGCAATTTGTTTTTGACAGGGTTCATCAAACCAATATCCCATGAAGAAGCTATTTCTCTTGCTGACAACCGGTGTTATTGTCGCAATGGTAAGCTGTATGAAGACCGCCACCACCGAACAGAACGGCGGCAAAGCCAATATCCATGTACACCTGACCGATGCCCCGGGGCTTTTTGACGAAGTGAACATCGACATCAAAGACGTACAGGTAAAACTGACCGCAGACGGATCGGATAGCGGCTGGCAATCCATCAACCTCGTAAGACCCGGCGTATACAACCTGCTTGATTACAGGAACGGTGCTGACACCATCCTCGGTAGCCTTTCGGTACCAGCTGGTCCGGTCGGCCAATTGAGGCTGGTACTCGGCAGCAACAACAGCGTGGTGGTGGATGGCGTAAGCTTTCCCTTGCAAACGCCTTCTGCACAACAGAGTGGTTTAAAATTGCTGATCAACACTACATTATCGGCTGGCATCAATTACCATTTCACCATGGACTTTGACGGAGCCAGGTCTATTGTAAAAACGGGTAATGGCAATTATATCCTCAAACCCGTGATCCGCATCTTTACCGAATCTACTACAGGCGCTATCAAAGGGTTGGTGGATCCTGCTTCATCAAAAGCATGGGTATACGCCATTGCCAACCAGGCTGATACCCTGGCTACCACACAGGCGGATACCTTGACCGGCCGTTTCTTATTGCAGGGCATTGCAGCAGGTGCTGCATACAAAGTGGCTATACATGCTGCAGCAGGTGGCTATAAGGATACCACGTTAACGAATATTACCGTAACCAACGGTGTGGCAACAGATATTGGAAAGATCAGCTTACAGTAAAAAAATACCGTAGCCTATGCCCCGTATCCTTATTGTATCCAATCGTTTACCGGTTAAGATCACAGGAGAATCCCCCGCCTTCACTTTGCAAACGAGTGAGGGCGGGCTGGCTACGGGACTGGGAGCCATCTATACAGAAAGAGACACTCGATGGCTGGGATGGCCGGGCATTTGTGCAGCAGATGAAACCGAACAAAAAGAGATCGGCCAGTTGCTGGCAGAAAAGAACCTGTACCCGGTATACCTGACCGCTACCGAGATCAGCCAGTATTACGAAGGTTTCTCGAACGAGATCCTCTGGCCCGTGTTTCATTATATGGCAACCTATGCCAGGTACGATACCCGGTACTGGGATGCCTATGTGGCCGTCAATCAAAAATTCTGTGACGCCCTGCTCGAACTGTACCAGCCGGGTGATATCATCTGGATACATGATTACCAGTTACTGCTGTTGGCCAACCTGGTACGCAAAGAAAAACCGGCGGCCATCATCGGCTTTTTCCAACACATTCCATTCCCATCGTTCGAGCTGTTCCGCTTGTTGCCCTGGCGGACAGAACTGCTGGAAGGCATACTGGGTGCCAACCTGGTTGGTTTTCATACATACGATGATGCCCGGCATTTTTTATCGGCCTGCAGCCGTTTACTGAATACGCAATCCACTTTCAGTACCATCCGTTACCAGGAAAGGAATGTTGTTGCAGAAGCTTTTCCCATGGGGATTGATGACGAAAAACTGGTGGCGCTCACCAATCACCTCACCGTTCAGGAACACCTGGATCAGCTGCGAAAAGATTTCAGTGGCATCAGGATCATTCTTTCCATTGACAGACTTGATTACAGCAAGGGCATCCTGCAGCGGTTACAGGCATTCGACCTGTTACTGCAACAATATCCCGAATACCGGGAACAGGTAAGCCTTTATATGATCGTGGTGCCATCCAGGGATATGGTCCCTATGTACAAAGAACTCAGGAACGAGATAGACAAACTCACCGGCAACATCAACGCCAGGTTCAGTACCAACCGCTGGGTACCGGTGAATTATTTTTACCGTTCTTTCCCGCTGGAACATTTATCCGCCTTGTACCAACAGGCAGATATCTGCCTGGTCACACCCGTACGTGACGGGATGAACCTGGTTTGTAAAGAATTCGTGGCCAGCAGGGTGAACCACGATGGCGTACTGATCCTGAGCGAGATGGCCGGCGCTTCCAAAGAGCTGGTAGACGCACTGATCGTGAATCCCAATAACAGCAGGGAGATCTGTGAGGCCATGGTCACGGCGTTGCATATGTTACCCGAAGAACAGCACAGACGTATGAAACAGATGCGGGAACTGGTTTCCAGGTACAATGTGCATCACTGGCTCGACATCTTCATGAAACGTTTGCTGGACGTAACCAACAAACCGGAGCAAAGACCTGCCAGGCAGATCGGCGTATTTACGCAGGCATACATCCGCAACCGGTACATCAAATCCAAAAAAAGACTGATCCTGCTGGATTACGACGGTACCTTGGTCAGGTTCTACAGCAACCTGATGGCTGCATTCCCCGATGCCTCGTTACTGGCCATTCTGGAAGAACTCTGTGCCGATAAGAAAAACACCGTTGCCATCATCAGCGGCAGGCAGCACAGCACCCTGGAGAAATGGCTGGGGCACTTACCGGTACACATGATCGCAGAACATGGCATGTGGCAGAAAAAAGAGAATGGCGATTGGGAAGAAACGGTGAAGATAGAAAGCGACTGGAAACAGGAACTGTTACCCATATTACACAGTTACACAGGCCGGACCAGCGGATCGCTGGTGGAAGAAAAATCGCATTCACTGGCCTGGCATTACCGGAATGCCGAAAAAGAGCTGGGCGAATACAGGGCCAACGAACTGATCAGCCACCTGCGCTATTTTGTGGCCGATATGCCGCTGAACATTCTTGCCGGCAACAAAGTGGTGGAAGTAAAAAGCACGGAAGTGAATAAGGGAAAAGCCATTGAACCCTACCTTTCCAATGAGTCCTATGATTTCATCCTTGCCATCGGCGATGATGTGACAGACGAGGATATGTTCAAAGCGATCGGTAAAAGAGGTATCTCCATTAAGGTAGGCACCAACCGGACAGCAGCCGGCTTCTGCCTGGATGCGATAGACGATGCCAAAGCGCTGCTCAACTTCTTACCGGCACGTTTTATCCTCACACGCATGCTGGACACCGTGATGAAATACCTTCCCTACCCTTCTTTCATCAAACTAAAAAGATAGATTCTTATCTGATCATTGCAGCCTGTTGCAGAAGATCTCTTTCCCTGTAGCAACAAATCATTGTTATGGTTCGCATAGCTGTATTCACAAAACATTAATCGAGTCGTTTCCTTACAGGCACAATACTTGCGGCTTTTTCTACTTCTCGCATTTTTCACCTTAAAATCCAGTATCATGAAAAAAACACCTTGGGGTATGATGACCCTTCTCCTCATCACAGCAGGCGTACTGTCGCTTCGTTTTACAGATGTCACCACCGGTAAGATCAAGGGACAGATAGAACCCTCCAACGGCGCCGCCAAAGTGCAGGCGATCTCTGCCAGTGACACGTTCAGCGTGAACGTGGTGAACGGATCTTTCGAGATCGGCAATGTAAAACCGGGCGAGTACAGTCTTTCCATTGAAGCAGTTCCACCTTACCGGTCTACCGCCAAGTCCGGCGTACAGGTAACGGATGGCACTACAACCGATGTAGGTATCATCAGACTGGAATCGATGAAGATCTATTAGAAGCGTGATCGCAACGAACAGCCGGATCAAATGTGGCCAGGGAGTTCTTTCGGCGAAAAATAGCTGCCACTATCCCCAGGCCAAAGGCTCCCGCCACTTCCGGCCATCCTGAACACCATCAACAAAAAACGGCGCCCCCGAAGAGACGCCGTGCGAATGACCTGGTGTTCAATTATGATTGCTATACCTTTCTCAAACAACCCAATGGTTCATTCGGTCTGATATAATGAAACCCGTGCTTAATAACCTGGCCATTATGGTTGAATGCCTACCTGTTATTTCTTTGACAGGTACGGGCTGGAGAATCCTAGTTTCTGTAACCCATTTTTCACTTCCGGGCTACTCATGAATAATTTCCAAAGCAGTCCGCTGCGGTAATTTTCCATCATCACCACGATCGGCCCCTGGTCAATGGCCAGGTAACGGGGCGTGTACCAGTTCTCTGTTTCGCTGAATGCATCATAAAAACCATAGACACCGAACAGTTTGTCTTTGCGGTCGTTGTACCAATGTTTCATGGCCTGCATCGACTCTTTGGGGGTATACGGGAAGGATGACAAGGCGGCTGTGGGAGATATCACGCCGATATCCCTCTTGGCAGAAGGGGCATGCCCGGCATAACCTCTCACAGAATAACTGGAAGTAAGTCCCCAGCTATCCGGCCCATACCCTTTGAAATGATTCGGATTCTCCACGCACCAACGGTAGTTACGTAAGGCATGGTTGGTATTTTCCTTCCAGTAATCAGCATATTGGTCTTTCAACCCACGCGGATCCAGTCCGAGGTAAGAATAATGCGACCAGAACAGAGGCCCCCCATTGACCGTATCGCCGTGATGGCGTAACTGCAGGGCATCTGCTGCCTTTGTGTTACTCAGCCTGATCTTTCCGTTCTGTGCCCATCCTTCATGGTATACTTTCGGATCCACACCATAGGTGGGTGAAGACGCTGCCAGCACATACATGATCAGGCATTCATTATAACCGGTTACGGCAAAGTTCATATCCCAGTTATATTCCGGGCTCCAGTGCCAATACAAAATATTTTTACCCTGCGTATACCAGTTGAAGTCCACCTGTTTCCAGAGCGTGTCGATCCTTTGAGCCAATGCTTTTTCTGTGGCATTTCCCGCTTGCAGGTATTGCCTGGCACAAAGCAGTCCCTGGATCATGAACGAAGTTTCCACGAGGTCTCCCCCATTGTCCTTTTTACTGAAAGCCTTCACTTTGCCTGTTTCACCATTCCACCAGTGAGGCCAGGCACCGTGAAAACGGTCGGCAGTTTCCAGGAAGTGAACGATCTTCTCCAGCCGTTTCACCCCCGCTTCACGCGTGATGAATTTCCTTTCGATACCTACCAGGATCGCCATCACGCCAAAACCGCCACCACCACTGGTCACAGTGTTCTTGTCGTTCTGCGGGTACACATCATCTGCATGAAAACGTTCCCTGGCCAGGCCGCTATTGGGTTCTGCCCCATCCCAGAAATACTGGAAAGTGGCACGTTGTACATCGGTAAAGATCTTTTCATCTTCGGCCGATAGTTTTACCGTTTGGGCCTGCAGCAGCAATGGTGCCAGCAATACCCAAACAAGAACAGGAATAAAGGATCTGCGTTGCATTGGCTTTTGATTGGTTGGTAAGACTTATTAAAAACAGAGGCATAACTTTTGGGGTTATGCCTCTGTTCAGGATCACTTATTGGCTTTTCCCAGGTTGTATAATGCTCTGACATAAGCATCGCCCAGGCTTTTATTGTATACACGCACTTCATCGATCTGTCCGGTCATAGGTGCAAAGCTGGCATCAGCACTAACGGTTTTTCCGGGAATACCGTTGTAGTTGGCACCGATGATGATCTCGCTCGGCTCGTAGGATTTGAACAGGTTGTTACCGGTACCTCTGTTGGGGTATCCACCAATTTTCACTCCGTCTGCCCAGATATTGAACACACCGCTGCTTCCGTCATAGGTAAGCAACACATGCGTCCACCTGGTGGCGCCGATGGTTGGATAGAGTGCATTGTTCAGGTTATCCTGTGTACCGCCACCCACAGTTGTGAAAGTGGGCTGGATCACCAGGTTGGTATTGGAGGCCTGATTGGCGTTGGTGTTCAGGATAAAGTTGATATTACCCGTAAAGATCCCCGGGCGCGCCAACTGGAACAACATGGTCTTCTTGGAACCGTTGTTCTGTATCCTGATCCAGGCACTGATGGTGAAGCTCTTCAGTGAATCGGTCTTGAACCGCTGGAACTGTGTGGGAAAGTACAGGTAACCGGCAGCCAGGCTCAGCGCTTTGCCCCTTACGCCATCTGCTACATAACTATCGTTAGCAGATGAACCGGGTGCCGTGCCGCTTACCAGTTCGTTCTTGGTGTCATCAAAACTCCAGTAGGCAATGAGATTGTCGGGGAACACTTCATTGGAACTGCTGTACCCGTCGATCTTTCCATCGTAAGCAGCCGTGCTTACTGATGGCAGTTTGTTGGGATTACCATCCTTGGTGCAGGATGCTGCCAGTATAAACAGGAAGAACATGGCCATCATGCTTTCCCGTAGTGGTATCTGTTTGTGATCGTATTTCATGTTAGTAGGTTAATGGTCAGTGATTAATAGCCGGGATTCTGCTTCAACACACCCGCACTCAGGTCGATCTGTGTTTGCGGTATGGGCAGTAATACATCCCTGCTGTTGATGAAATTGTTCTTACCTGCGGCATTCAGCACGGTTTGTGCAATACCCCAGCGAACAATATCAAAGAAACGTTCATGTTCCATGGCCAGTTCTGAACGGCGCTCGCGGCGGATAGCATCACGCAGTGTTGCCTGGTCGGTCGTGGTCACATCCGGTAAGATACCGGCCACGCCGTTCCTAGCACGCAGACGTACAGAGTTCAGTGCGGTCCTGGCGGCTGTGATATTATCGGTTCCGCCCAGTTCATTGGCAGCTTCTGCATACATCAGTACCACATCTGCATAACGCAGGATACGGATGTTCATCCAGTAACCAAAACGGTTACCGATAGAAGCCCGCAATGCCGGATTGGTGTACACTTTGTTATTGTAACGCGGATTGGGCAAACCTACCGGCAGGGTCTCACCATATAAGGTCTGGTAAGTGGTGGTAGCCGTACTGGTATACAGGATCGTACGGTTCTTACGGGGATCATTGGCTTCGAAAGCCGCTTCCAGTTGCGTACTGGGCGTATTCCAGCCCCATCCCAGGTCGAACACACCGGATCCTCTCACACCCTGTATCTGCGCATACTGTACACCATTGCTGGTTGGAAAGGATGCATTGGCAGTTGCCTGCACTTCAAATACGGATTCCTTGCTGTTCTCCCCTTCTTCACGGAATACCTTGTCGAAAGGTGTAGACAGGTCATACTGGCCTGATTTCATCACCAGGTTGGCTGCATTCATTGCCAGACCCCATTTCTGTTGGGTCAGGTATACTTTGGCCAGTAACCCGTTGGCTGCACCACTGGTGGCACGACCCACGAATTTGCTATCCCATACCAACGGCAAGTTACCGGCCGCATAGGTCAGGTCCTTTTCAATGAACGCATATACCTGTGCCGCGGTGCTTTGCGGTACGTTGTTCTGTGCAGCAGGATTATCGAATACGGTATCGATGACCGGAACATTGCCGAACAGGCGAACCATCATGAAATAAGCATATCCTCTCAGGAATTTAGCCTCCCCGATGGTCTGGGCCTTAATGGCGTCAGATGCTGTGATGGTGGTATTGGTGTTCACTTCCTTGATGGTAGTGTTACACTTATTGATGAGGCTGTAATAACCCAGCCACAACGTGTTGGCAAAACCATTACTGGGTGTAACTGGGAAATTGTCCATATCGATGGCATTAGCGCCACCATCTGCCGGCGTACTTCCCTTATCCGCATCATCGCTGCGGATGCTGGTAGCCGTGATGAAAGCCTGGCTATGCACGTTAAAACTCCGGAGATCGTTATAAGCACCGAAGATGAACTGGTCATAAGGACCAGACCCTCCGGGGTAAGGATAGTTATCCGCATCATATGCTCCCTGGCGTTGTGTATCCAGGAAGTCTTTTTTACAACCTGTCAGCGTCATCAGCACAGACACAAAGGCCAGCAGCAGCACCGCAGGTAAGGATGTATTTATCTTTTTCATTGTATACATGTTTTGACAGGTTTAAAAAGTCAGGTTAAGACCGAAGGAATACACGGCAGGTACAGGATAAGAACCATTGTCAGCTCCACCACCCAGGATAGAACCGATGATCGGCTCCGGTGAGTAACCGGTTACCTTACTCCATGTTTTCAGGTTCTGGCCGTTAACGAAAACCCTTGCTTTTTTAATGCCTGCCTTGGACAGGAATCCCTGGCTGAATGTGTATCCGATCTGGAAATTGCGGATACGGAAATAGTCTCCGGGCTCCAGGTAGTAGGTACTCATCAGGAAATTATTACCCCTGGTGTTATCCAGTATGGGTTCGATATTGGAAGAACCGGGTGTGGTATACGCATTCAAACGGTTCACTTCATAGTTCAGCACTGCGAAAGTGGAAGTACGGCGTTGCGCATAGATCTTATGACCTGCCATTCCCTGCACATCCAGTTCCACATCGAATCCTTTGTAGCCCAGTGTGAAATTTCCACCAAAGCTGTAAGGAGGGAATGGGGTACCGATATAACCACGGTCTGCTGGTGAAATGATGCCATCACCATTCACATCTGCATAGGCGATGTCACCTGGCAGTGAGTTGGTGAATGTGGCGGTCTTGGCCATATCAGCAGAGGACTGGTAGATACCTACCTGCCTGTAACCATAGAAATAACCGATAGACTGACCGGTCGTGGTCAGGTTGGTGCCACCGTTTCCGATGATGGAGAAATTGAAGTTGTTACCGATGGAGTTCACCACATTCTGGTTGTAACTGAAGTTCAGTGCAGCGCCATAGGTAAGATCCTTGCCTACCTTATCGTTCCAGCCCAGTGATACTTCGATCCCTTTGTTGGTGATCTGCCCGAGGTTGGTGAAATAGCTTCTGCTGTCATTAGGCAGTGCCACTGCGGTCAGGATATCGGTAGTGGTCCTGTTGTACCAGGTGAACTCTACATTCATCCGGTTGTTCAGTGTACGCAGGTCAAATCCGAGATCGATACCTTTCACGGTTTCCCAGTGCAGGTTGGGGTCAGGGATATAAGCGGCCTGGATAGAGCTGTACACATTATCGCCGAACACAGCTGTGGAAGCGTTGGAGATACCCGGCTTATACAGGTTGTCGGCAAAACCATTGGCATTACCCGTCAAACCCCATGCACCACGTATCTTCAGGAAATCGATGCCTTTGATCTTACGGAAGAAATTCTCTTCACTGGCGATCCAGCCCAAACCTACGCTACCGAAAGTACCCCAGCGGTTCCTGGGTGCGAATTTGGAACTTCCATCTCTTCGTACGGTGGCATTCAGCAGGTATTTGCCGAGGTAAGAATAACTTACCCTTCCAAAATAACCGGCAATGGAACTTTCACCGCCACCACCGTCGAAATTACCGGGGTTGTTGGCGTTGGAAACACCGAGATACCAGAAATCCGGATTATCATTGATGTTCACAGATGTATCCCTTCTGGTTCCGTTCACATAGGAACTGTAACTATAGATAGAAGTGAAACCAGCCAGTGCGGTCAGTGAATGTTTGCCATTGAAGTTTTTGGTAAAGTTCAAGGTATGATCCTGCTGGTAACGCTTAGATTCACTCTGGCTCTGTGAAACGGAGGTCCTTACAGAATTATCGTAAGTGGTCGTTGTTGGCGTTGCCCCTTCACCCAGGTTGATGAATGTGTAAGGCAACCTGCTGAAACCTCTTCCGGTGTTGAATCCAAGGTCAGCATAGAAAGTAGAACGCCAGGTGAAATATTTGGCGAACTTGATCTCACCATAGATATTACCGATCACACGGAAACCTTTGTCGATGCTGGTTCCATCGCCCCTGTTCAGAGCAGCTACCGGGTTACCTACCTGGGCACGCTGGAAAGACGGCATGCTGTAATAGGTATTCTGATCTTTCTGCACATCCACAATGGGAGCTGCCCACAGTGCATTGCTGATAGAAGCAGCTGGAGGATTGCTGATCCAGTGATAACCGGTCACTTCAGCACCTACTTTGATCTTATCTGAAAAGCGGATCTCTTCGTTCAGGCGGGCAAGATAACGTTTGTAGTTATCGTTACGCAGAACACCGTCCTGGTTGGTATAACCTATATTCAGGTAAGTGCTGCTTTTCTCCGCGTTATTGGCGATACTGAGGTTATTGGATGTCAACACCGCATCACGCAGGATCAGGCTCTGCCAGTCGGTATTGGCCGTATAGTTGGTATAGTCGAATGCGGCGGCATTCAGGTTGGCCAGCTGCGCATTATATAATTTCTTGAACCCAGCCGCATCAGCCACTTTGATGCGATCGTTCACTTTCTGGATACCTACGGTGCTCTGGAAGTTCACACGGGTCTCTCCCCTGTTGGCTTTTTTGGAAGTGATGGCGATCACACCATTGGCACCACGCAGACCGTAGATAGCGATGGAGGAAGGATCACGCAGTACGTCGATGGTTTCAATATCGGAAGGATTCAGAAAATCGATATTATCGTGCAGGATACCATCCACCACATATACCGGGTTAGCGCTGTTGGTACTGTTGACACCACGGATACGAACTACCGGACTGGCTCCCGCCCTTCCGGAGTTGGCAATGGTCAGACCAGCCACTTTACCCTGCAATGAAGACACGGGATTGGTGCCGGGCATTTTGGCCACCGCTTCTCCTTTTACGGTAGAGATGGTTCCGGTAAGGTCTTTTTTGCGTTGTGTACCATAACCTACCACAACCACTGCCTGGTCTATCAATACCACGTCCTGTTTCAGTCGTACGGTAATATTGGTCTGGTTACCCACTTTCACTTCGCTGGTCTCATAACCTACATAAGAGATCACCAGGGTGGCATCTGCAGTCACATCAATGGAGAAACTACCATCGGCTTCAGCCTTCACACCTTTACTGGTTCCTTTGACCAGCACACTGGCACCGGCCAGGGGCGAACCGTTTGCGTCCACTACCTTACCCTTAACCACATTGGCCATAACGGCTTCCACCGCTTTCTCAGCAGGTGCCGCCTGTACAGGCTTGGGGGTAATGGTGATGGTCTTGTTCACAATGCTCCACGAAAGGGGCTGCTCGCTGAATATCTGCTGCAACACATCTGCCAGGGGCTGATTTTTCACTTTCAGGCTCACCGGTCTTCCCTGCTGCAGCAATACCGCATCATAGAAAAACACGAAACCTGTTTGAGACTTGATCGTTTCAAACACTTTCACCAATGGCATTTCCTTTCCGGAAATGGATACCGTTTGGGCAGTTGTTCTGGCCGACACCTGGAGAACAGCCGCTAAAAGCAGCAGGGTTGTCAGTTTCATGATACGTAAGATTTTAGATCGTTGGCCGACGGGGGAATCCGGAATTCCCAGCCGGGCAGATACAGGGGCGGTTGCAGCCCTTGCCACCGGCGCTGAACACCGGTTTTCCGCATTAATTTTCATACATTAGCAATGTTTGGGTTATGGAAAGATTTGCCTCGACAGTAAATTCACCGGTAATCTGAATGGCCGTCCTGATTGCAGTCGGGGCGGCTTTTTTATACCGTATGATTCGTCTTGTTTATATCATAGTTGTTGTTTTAAGGTCTCACAAAAAGCTGGTCGTTCTCGATCCTGAAATGCACATTGTTCTTTTCCAGCAGTTTCAACACTTCCGACAGATTCAGGTCGCGCTGCATTTCACCCCCAAAGATCCTATGAGGTATCTTACCCTCATATTTCACCTGAATATTGTACCATCTTGCCAACTGTCGCATTACCTGGTACAGATCGGCATTATCGAAATTGAAATATCCATTCTTCCAGGCCATCACGGCTGCCAGGTCTACCCCTTTCCTCACTGAGATACCAGCACCCGGCTGAAGACCATTGGCATAAGAAGCCTGTTGTCCCGGCTGGATCACCACAGGCTGGCTTTCGGGTAATGCAATACGTACACTGCCCTCCAGTAAGGTCACATGGGTATGTGTTTCATCCCCATAACTGTTGATATTGAAATGTGTACCCAGTACTTCCACGGTTCCTTTGCCCGCAACAGAGACACGGAAAGGCATGGCGGGATTTTTGGCCACTTCAAAATAGGCTTCTCCGGTAATTTCCACAGGGCGGTTCTTTCCATTGAATCCTGCAGGATACTTGAGCGAGCTTTCGCTGTTCAGCCATACTTTACTGCCATCACTCAGGGTAAGCGATACGGGTTTACTGCCTCTCGGATTGACAAGTGTATTGTATACCACTTCCGTGGCGGAACCATGATATGCAATGGAACCATCGGCAGCACGCTCGATCTGCACAGTCCCTTCGCTGGCCAGTGTGCCGCTCTGGTTACTGTCGATCAGGATCTGCTGGCCATTGGCCAGTGTGATGGTTGCCCTGCTACCGGATGGCGCAGCCACATCAGAACCCTGGTTCTGCACAGCCGCCAGCGAAGGTTCTGGCTGTTTGGCAGGACGAAGGAACCAGAAAACAGATGATGCCAGCAATACAATAACGGCAGCCGCCGCCACTTTTGCTGGTCGCCAAAAACGGGTTCGGGCAGGTTCCTTCTGAGGAGCGGTCGCCAGCCGGATATTTTCCAGCATCCTGGCTGAAAGTTCATCGGGTAACGCCACAGAACCAGCGGCAGAAATATCTTCAGCAAATTTTTCAAGTAACAGGTTGCGGATTGCGGAGGGATCTGACTGTTGCAGGTACTGTAATAACAGGTGCAGCTCCTCTTTGGTAAGAGAAGACCTGTTCAATAACTCTTCGGGGTGAAAGGGTTGGGTCGACACCGGGCAAGCGTTTGTCTAGTAAATACAAACACATCACCCTATCGGGGGGGGTATGACAGATTTTTTTTCAGGAAAAAAGAACCCAGATCAGGGGAAGCAGGATCTTGTATTCCGGGTGAGAGACTGCGTACTCCCGCACCACCTGCATGGCGCCGGACAGGTATTCTTTTACGGTATGACCGGAAATGTTCATTTCGCGGGCAGTTTCCTGGTAAGTGCGTCCCCGCAGTTTGCAGAGCTCAAAAACCCGTCTTTTCTGTGGAGATAATTGCTGTATGGCCTGTTCCAACAGTTCCATCTGGTGGTCATAATCCGGCAACGGGTCGGTATCCACAATGGACAAGGACAGGTTCTGCCGGGCTTTGGCATCTACCAGCCTGCGTTTCAACCAGTTCACTGCATGATGGTAACTGATCACAAACAACCAGCCTGCCAGGGATTTACCGGTACGGATACGATCCCTTTTCTGCCAGAAACTGATAAAACAGTCCTGAACCAGGTCTTCGGCAGCGGAATCATCTTTGGTCAAACGGAGAATGTTCTGAAAAAGTGGCGCATGGTAACGATGGTAGACCTCTTCAAACGCGGCCCTGTCACCTTCTATAATAAGGGGAATCAAACAATCATCCTCATAATCCTTTAAATGGCGCATAACATCGACTGCTCTGAGTCCTTGATAAAAGTAGTGAATTCAGAACAATACACAAAAATACGTCCACTGCCATTAATATGAAAGGTTTTATATTCCCCCCTTATTTGCAGGGGCAAGGTCAATCACCCCTGAAAATGATAAAGTTCAGCACCAGGTTGTCCGAAAGGTTACTACCCGTAGTGTTATATAAGGTAATGGTAAAAGAGCCATTCGTAACCGCATCCACCTGAACCTGGTAGCGGCCGGAGCCTGCACCCGAAGCGATCGCCACAAAAGGCACATCATTGGCTTTGACAACCGAATTATTTACTACAAAAGACACATTTGAACCGGCATTGAGTCTCGCGTTATCCGTAGTAATGCGACCTGAGTAGGCATTGATGGTGACCGACCTGGATTTATTGCTGGTCTGACTAACCGCTCCCCCATTGGAAGTATAACCGATACCGGCTGAGGAAGAGGAAGCGGATGCATTCAATCCTCCATCCGCTGTAACAGTCCCGGTAACGGTTGCCGCTCCGGATACAGACAGCGCATTCAGTGTCCCAAGAGCTGTCAGGGAAGAGCTGGTGATATTAGCGGCAAGTGTGGAACCGGTCAGGGAAGTACCGGCAGGAGTGGCGGATGCTACGGCGGCATCTGCATAAGCGGTGGTGGCCACCTGGGTATTATTGGTACCTGCTGCTGCAGTGGGAGCCGTGGGCACTCCGGTGAAAGCCGGAGATAACAGCGAGGCTTTTACCTGCAACATGGCTGCGGTATCAGCATATTTGACAAACTGACCACTCCTTGCATAACCACTCAGCATAGAAGTGGTATCAGACACTTTCA
>CAYWPM010000014.1:0-45903 GCA_964460235.1 uncultured Sediminibacterium sp.
CACCTCCTTTTGGCGGAAAAACCGGTGAGTACAGGCAACTATTCTCTCCCATCTTCCTTATGATAAGGTTGGAGCCATGTTACAATTCCATTCCGGAGCGTGCCGGCAATGAATTGTTCCTCATGGCTCAAAAATGAGGACACGCAAGTGTTTCATTGTATTCATCATCCTTAATATCCTGACAATGGAAAGAAGAGAATTCCTTGGGAATCTTACCGGGCCCGTACTGGTGGCCTGCGCAGCCTGTATGGGTGCCTGCAGCAAAGGCGGAACCACTACCAGTAACAACACAGGTGGCGTAAATCCACCAACCAATGCCAACATTACGGTGAACCTTGCTACCAGCCTGTTATCAGTGGGCTCATCAGTGGTGCAGGACGGGGTGATCATTGTAAGACTTGCCAGTTCCAATGTACCGGCATCCTTTACAGCTGTTCAGGTGGCTTGTACGCATGAGGGTACTTCCATCAATTTCAATTCCTCATCCAACCAGTTCGTATGCCCCAACCACGGAAGTACGTTCAGCACTTCCGGCGCCGTTACACTGGGACCCGCTGCCAAAGCCCTGAAACAATACAATGTTTCCATTACCGGGGATACCCTTACCGTTACCGGTTAACGATACCTGTTCTGATACCGGCAGGGATCACTTGTGATCACACAAGTGGTTCCTGCTGGCTCAGGCAATGGAAACTTCCCAGTCCCCAGATGATATCGGTTGAATCGATACCCACGACCTGTCTTTCCGGGAAACAACCGGCGATGACCTGAAGGGCTTTCTCGTCTTTGGCGCAGTTGAATACCGGTACAATGACGTGTTTGTTGCTGATATAAAAATTAGCGTAAGAAGCGGGTAAACGCTGGTCTTCATAGATTACAGCATCAGGCATGGGAAGCTCAACGATGTTCAGTTGTTTGCCATTCAATAAACGCAGCTGGTGCAGTTGCTTCAGGTTGGTCTGCAGCAGTTCGTGGTTCTCATCATGTACATTTTCCTCTACCACGGTGATCACCGTGTCTTCATTCACGAAACGGACGGTATCATCAATATGTCCGTCAGTATCGTCGCCTACAATACCTTCTGCCACCCATAACACCTGTTCCACCCCATAATACTGGTATAAGTATTCTTCAATCTGCTGTTGGTTCAGGTGCGGATTACGGTTCTCATTCAGCAAACAGGCTGTGGAAGTAAGCAGGGTTCCCTTACCGTTAAATTCCACGGAACCTCCTTCCATAACAATACCTGGATGATATACCGGTAAACCAAAATGTTTACCGATCAGTGTCGGGATCACATCATCCAGATCAAAGGGAGGATATTTATTGCCCCAGGCATTATACCCCCAGTCCACAATCACTTTTTTGATGGCTGCACCAGGATTCACCAGGAAGGCAGGACCATGATCGCGGCACCAGGCATCATTGGTGGGATGTTCAAAGAATTCCACCTGCGAAAGATCCACGCCTGCTTTCTGCAGATGCGCGGTTGCGGCAGCCTGCATGGCGGGATCAGCTATATTGATCCTTACTTTTTCACTTTCGGCCAGGTATTTCACGAACAGGCTGTAGTTGGGATAGATCGCATCGATCTTACCGGGCCAGCTGGCTTCCTTATGCGGCCAGCTTAACCAGGTTGCCTCATGCGGTGCAAATTCTGCGGGAAAATAATAACCTGATTCTTTGGGTGTTTTCATGCTGCTGTTTTTCTCTGGATCCCTCTGTTATACGGTGATCAGTCTTCGTCAATGAATCTTTTGGTGATGGGCTGGTATGAATCGATCCTCCTGTCGCGCATAAACGGCCAGTGTGTCCTGTAACGGTCTGTCTTTGCCGTATCGATCTCCACCACCGTCACTTCTTCTTCCTCATGCGACGCCTTGTACAATAAGGTTCCAAATGGATTGCTCACAAAGGAACCTCCCCAGAATTTCATGGCACCATCCTGCTCAAACCCTACCCGGTTCACACTCACCACATGCACGCCATTAGCCACGGCATGACTTCTCTGTATGGTCTGCCAGGCATTGTACTGTTCGGTATTGGTGGCTTCGTCCTGCGAAGTGGCCCAGCCGATAGCGGTCGGATAAAACAGGATCTCCGCTCCCATCAGGGAAGTGATACGGGCCGCTTCGGGATACCACTGGTCCCAGCAGATCAGCACCCCCAGGGTGGCATAACGGGTCTTGAACACTTTATAACCAAGATCACCGGGTGTGAAATAAAACTTCTCATAATAGGCCGGATCATCGGGGATATGCATTTTGCGGTACTTGCCCAGGTAACTTCCGTCCGCATCGATCACGGCAGTGGTATTGTGATAGATCCCCTGCGTCCTTTTCTCAAACAGGGAGGCAATGATGACCACATTCAGTTCTTTGGCTAATGCACCCAGTGTATCGGTGGTGGCGCCTGGGATCGTTTCCGCCAGTTTAAAATTTTCATAATCTTCCACATCGCAGAAATACAGCGAAGTGAACAGCTCCTGCAGACAAACGATCTGCGCACCTTTGGCAGCGGCTTCGCGCACTTTTTGCATGGCTTTGGCCAGGTTGGCTTTCGGATCGGCCGAACAGCTCATCTGTACCAGGCCTGTTTTTACAATTGACATATTACGAGGTTGGGTTGATAATGGGTTCTGGATACTGGATGCTGGATTTCAGGGTTTAAGTGATTTGCTGGATGAAGGCATCAAAACTTTTGATGCCGGGTGTCTTTTCTGTGTAATAACCTTCTGCATATCCCACTCCTATCCTTTTGCCCATCATCAATGCCCTGGCTTTTACGGTTTCCAGGAATTGGGAAGAAGAGATATAGGTCTGGGGTTCATTCAGGTCCGGGTTGAAGAACTGTGTACTGTATGCCTGCACCGCCTCCATTTTTTTATCCATAAAAGCTGTGATGTCCACTACAAATGACGGCGCTATGAATCGGTCCTGTATATAATGGAAAACGTAGGCGGGCTTCCAGACTTCCTGCAATTGCCCTTCTGAAAAGGTCTCGATCTTGCGCAAGCCGGACAGGAATGCGGCATCGGCTACCAGTTTGGCGCTTCTTCCATGATCGGGGTGCCTGTCCTCAAAAGCATTGGCCAGGATCACGGAGGGCTGGTATTTACGGATCATTTCGATCACTTTCCGAAGGTTGGTCTCATCGTTCTGAAAAAAGCCGTCTGCCATGCCCAGGTTCTCGCGCACATGTATGCCCATAATTTCGGCTGCCCTGGCGGCTTCTTCCTTACGGGTCTCCACGGTACCGCGGGTGCCCAGTTCGCCACGGGTCAGGTCTACCACCCCTACTTTCTTCCCTTCTGCTATCGCTGCCAGCAAAGTGCCGGAGCAGCCTAGTTCCACATCATCCGGGTGAACGCCAAATGCTAATATGTCAAGTTTCATGGTCATTTTTTATCGTTGGCAAAGGTAATGTTTGCTGCGGTTCTATCAATGGCAAAGCCGGAACATCGGGTTCCGGCTTTTCTGCTGTCCTGGCACCATCCAGGTTCTGTTAATAATGATAGGTCACGGTTTCCTGTAACTGCTGTCCACCGCTGGTATAGGTCATTTTCTTCGAAGATGGGTTCATAAAATCATTGTAGGTGTAACTGAAATGGAACTCGGTCGGCACACTGGTCCTTTCATCTACACTGATCATTTTCCGCGGATTCCTGTTGCTCAGCACTACCTGCGAGAGGTACAGGAAATGGCCAAGGCTTTCCTCAGGGTTAACATGGGCGTCGTAATCCAGAAAGGTCCTGGAATAATCCTTCACCAAGGCCTGCGCCTGCGCATCCCAGTTGTATACCGTCTCTTTCTGCAGGTTACCATCAGCATAATAAGCGAACTCCCTGCGTGTCATCAGCTGGTGACCAGGTACGGAAATCCCCGGACGGTAATGTTCCTCCACTTCAGCCAGTTTGCCATTGTTCCATACATAGGTCCTGTAATCTTCCTTGGAGCCGCCCACATAATGCAAAACAGCCACCAGCTCCCCGTTGATATACCTGTAGTCGTAATATTCCCCATTGTTATCGGTGATCCGGGTCACTTTTTTAGCAGCATCATAGTCGAAAGTATAGACCTCATCATAAGGAAAAGGCTGTACGTTATGCGACACGATCTTCCGGATGGTCCCGTCGGTATGGTAATAAATGGAATCATAGCCACCGTTACCATACGCCAGTTTGGAGAGTTTTCCCATTACCGGAACGGGATCCGGTGGTTGATTGGTCGATTTACGGCAGGATAACACAGTGAAAGCCAGCAAAAGGCAAATGCATGCAGCAAGGTATTTCTTCATAGTATTTTGATTTCTTTACATAATGAAATCAAAAGTATCTACACCCACTCCGTAGGCCTATCGCATATTTGTGTGGTTGGTGACGAACGGCAAAAAAAGAACCCAACGTGTAACGTTGGGTTCCCGGATATGGTAAAGAAAGTGATTAAGCTTTCTTGGCGTAACGCTTGTTGAACTTGTCGATACGACCCGCTGTATCCACCAGTACATTCTTACCAGTGTAGAAAGGGTGAGAAGTGTTGGAGATCTCCAGTTTGATCAGTGGATACTCATTACCATCTTCCCATCGGATGGTTTCTTTGGTAGCGGCTGTAGAGCGGCTCAGGAATGTGTGTCCATTACTCATGTCTTTGAACACAACAAAACGATAATTTTCAGGATGGATACCTTGTTTCATATTTTCTTTTTTAGGTGGCACGGATTTGGCCGTGCGATTATTTTAGGACGGCAAAGGTACGATTTCTACTGCTTTCAACCAAATAAATCAAATCGAAAATAAAGTAACAACCTCATTTTCAACAAGTTACTAGTTCTTCATGTTCACAAACTGCAGCGGAATACCGAAATTTGCGGCCCGGCACTCGGCGATCACAGCCTGCAGGTCATCGATCTTTTTGGCGGTCACCCGCACAATATCGTCCATGATGGCGGCCTGGACCTTGAAGCCCTTGTCCTTGATCATCTTTACGATCTTCTTGGCATCTTCCTGTTTGAGGCCGTTCCTCACCCCTACTTCCTTCTTCACTACTTTACCACTGGGGTAGGCATCCTTGCTGAAATCGAATGCACCCGCATCGATGCCCTGCTTCATGGCACGGCCGATCAGTACATCGATCAGCTGTTTCATTTTCATATCACTCTCTACTTCCAGTAAGATCTGGTAATCCTTTTTGTTCAGTTCTACGGTGACCGGAGAACCCCGGAAATCAAAACGGGTGCTGATCTCTTTTTTTACGGTATTCACCGCATTATCCAGTAACTGGATATCTACTTCGCTGGCAATATCAAAAGATGGCATAAGCAGGGATTTTCACAAAGGTATAGATACGGGGGGAATGTTGAACAAGAAACAAGGGGACAAACAAGGGTATGTTGAATAAGGAATCGGGAATGATCGGGAGCCACCATAAAAAGGCCCCGATAGACATCGGGGCCGGATCTATATAATGCACATGAGAAAAAAGAATTGTATACGCCAAAGTTGCTTCCTCAAAACCAATTGAACGAGAGATATGGTATGAGTGGTGTTAAACAAATGTCAATGGCAACAGCCGCTTGCTGTAACAACGGCTGTTGCTCATTTTCGCGTTATTGGTTTTCTGCTCCTTTTACACGACTGGCTTCTTCGCTGGCACCACCCCTCTTGCGCTGCACATTTCCCACTTTACCTTTACTGAAACGGTACGTGAATGAGAGGTTCACAAAACGGGAATCATTCCGCTGCTGAAACTGTGCATCGATATTTCCGAATTTGCTGCCTCCGCTGGCACGCTGTGTCCAGAAGATATCACGGATATTCAGTCGCAGTGATCCTTTGTTCTTCATCACCTGTTTGCTGACACCCAGGTTCACACCACCAAGGCCATTGATGCCCATCACGCCATCCACGGCAGCCGTACGATAGAACCCGCTGGCTTCCAGTCCCCAGCCCTGGTTCAGTTTGAACTGCTCCATTACATTGAACATGGCGGTCGTGGTTCCGAAAGTATTCATCTCACCGTTTACGATCCCGCTGAAACGGTTGTTATACACATTGGCATAGATATTAGAGGTCCACCATTTTTTGATCGATACCATGGCATTCACAGACAGGCCGAACTGGCGCTGGGTAGCGATATTGGACTGCTTGAGTGCGGTTTCGTTCTGTCCTGCATTCTGTTCCATCACCTGCTGCATGATATCCGTGGTCTTGGTATAGTTCAGGGTAGTGGTCAGGAAATTGTTGAACGTGTGCGACAATTCGATATTGTGGCTGAACTGCGGCCGCAGGTTGGGGTTACCCTGTTCGTAAGTGTACTTATCCAGGAAGTATACGAACGGATTCAGGCTCTGGTAGTCGGGGCGACCGATCCTTTTTCCGTAATTCAGCACGAAAGAGTTTTTCTGGTCGGGCTGGTATTGCAGGTACAAAGTGGGGAACAGCTGTACATAGTCCCTGATAAAGTTCACACCAGTGGTCAATTGTTGACCATCAGAGTGGGTATGCTCCAGTCGGAGACCTAACTGGGCGGTCAGTTTCTTGCTCAACGGGCGGCTGTAGTTGACATACGCGGCGTTGATGTTCTCACTGTACACAAAATGGTTGCTGCGGTTCAGATCCCTGACAGCTGAGCCATTGATCACACTGTCGTAGATGGCATTGGCATCTGTACGGATGAAACTGGATTTAACACCGGCCTCAAAACGTGCACCTTCTTTCAAAGGTTTCAGGAAATCCAGTTTTGCACTGTAGATGGTGATATCCTGCGGTAACCTGCCCAATAAGGAATCCGGTTTTGAACCTGGTAAAGGCGCGCCACCTGCATTGTAATAGGCATTGAACAGGTTGATATAGTTCGTAGAGTTGTAATTGATATAATCCAGGTCGGCGGTAAGTTCCGCGCCGGCTGTATCCAGCAACTGGCGAAGGTTCAGGTTGGTGCTGAAGTTCTTCCAGTCCTGACTGTTCTCAGAAAGACCCACTGTCCGGCTCTGCAGCACATTGTTCGGATCGGCGATATTGATCAGTCCTTTACTCCTGAACTGCTGATCGCTTACGCCGCCATTGAGTACAATACCCACCGTGGTCTTCTTCGAAACAAAATAATCCATGCCCAGTTTCAGGTTCAACGGCTCATCCCTGCTGAAGAGATTGTTCTCCTGGGAGAAATGGGATTTCACCACTTTACTGGCATCCATGAATTTCCGCTGGATGAACAGGTCGTTAAAACGTTCCCGGTAAGCATAACTCACGTTTCCGAACAGGTTCACTTTACCGGTGCGGTAGTTCATATTGGCACTGGCATTGGTCCTGCCGTACACACCCTGGCCGTAACCGGCGGTGATGCTTCCGTTGTACCCTACCTGCTTGTTCTTTTTGGTCTTGATATTGATCACACCCGAGTTACCGGCTGCATCATATTTTGCGGGCGGATTGGTCATGATCTCGATCTGGTCCATCTGGGCACTCTGCATGTTACGCAGCATGTTCGCCAGGTCCTGACCAGAAAGATAGGTGGGACGGCCATCTACAAATACCTGCACCCCTGTTTTTCCTTTTAAACTGATGTTGCCATCCTTATCGACACTGATGCCGGGCGATTTCTCCAGCACTTCCAATGCGGTGCTGCCGGTATTGGTAACCGAAGCTTCCACATTCACAACGGTACGGTCGATCTTTTGCTCTACCAGGGGCTTCTGTGAAACCACGGTCACCGCAGTCAGATTACCCGCGGCCTGTTTCAACTCAACTGTGTTCAGCGAATATTGCGGCTTTTCGGCACTGATCTCGAAACTATTACTGTAGTACCTGGTATATCCCAGTGCCTGTACAGACACCAGGTATTTACCTGCTCTAACGTTTTCCATCTCAAAAACACCATTCTTGTCGGAAACAGACAGTTTCGCCACAGAGGAATCTTTTGCCCGCAACAGGCTGATGGAGGCGGATTCAACGGCTTTCTGAGCGGAATACACCGATCCGTTCACTTTACCTGCCAGGGTGTTTTGGGCATGGCCAACAAAGGAGAAACCGACGATCCCCAGAGCTGTCAGCATGGTTAGCATTTTTTTCATAAGATTGTTTTATTCGTGTTGATTTAGTTCCAGTTGTTACTGATTACAGGTCAAAACTATGAACTATGCAATGCATAGTACATAGTTTTGTATTTAACGGTAATTAGGCAGGATAAGTGGTAACCGTAGCTGGGAAAAGAAAAAGATTAAATAAATACAACTTATAAAACAGAATGATAATCAAATTAAAAAGGGAAAATCGATAATTTTCCCCTTTTTTACCACGCACAAATAGCGCTTGTAAGACGTTTTTGAATAAAGTAATTTTTTATAATATATGTATGTCAGGCAACCTCAAAACCAACCTGGTAAAAGTTGTTGACAGCCCCCAAAGGTTTCAGTTGGATGTAGAAATTGCCCGTAAACTCGAGATAGGCCTTGAACTCATGCAGGGCTACCGAGAACTCATCGAACAGGATCACATCCCCTTTCCGGAGCATGGGGTACAATTGTGACAGGGTATAGATGGTAGCAGAATACAGATCTGCGTCCATTAGTATCACTTTACGGGCCGGGGACGACAGCAGCGCACGGTTCTCCTGAATAAAACCCGGTAGCGTATCCTGGAAAAGTCCTTTCACAAAACTTCCCCGCGCATCGGTCTGTTCGGGCATCGAAAATTTCATGGAGCCCTTGTCGTAGAAACTTCCCCATTTTTCCGGAAGTCCTTCAAAAGTATCGAAACCAAAGAACCGGGAATCAGGGTGCTGGTTATGTTGCAGCCACCACCGGAAGGATTCACCTTCGGCCACTCCGTATTCCAGATAGATCAGCGGTTCATCTGCTTGTGCATTACGTTTCTGCACAAACTCATATAACTGGTATCGTTTGTTATACTCCCGGACAGGCGTGTAATAGTCGTTGAAGGCAAATTCATGCTTGTGTTTGCGGATCCAGCTTACCAGCTTATTGAAATAGGCAATGAACAGGAATGCCTTGGTAAAAGGTTTGAACAAAAATGTAACGGGAACAAAAAGAAGAAAATCTTTACAGAACTTAACAAGTTGCTTCATGTTGGAACGTTTATACAGCCGCTATTGGGGAGCAGTTACCCTTCAGTAGATTTTTTGGAGAACCATTTTTCAGAACGAACCATCAATACCACACCAGCAATGACCAGCACGAGAGAGATCAGCTCTGCCTGTGTTGGCTGGAAAGGAAGCTGTTCATACTTGGTGTTGACACGGATCTTTTCAATGAAGAAACGTTCCAGTCCATTCAGGGCAAGGTATAATCCGAAAATGCGTCCGGGTACTTTGATGCGTTTACGCAATACCCACAATACTGCGAACAGGATCAGACAGGTAATGATCTCGTACAATGCCGTTGGATAGACAGGAGCAGGCAATTGGTTGCAGTAGGGGCCTACGCAACCCGGAATGGGTACACCCTCTCCCACCACATTGTGCGGGTAGGTATAGGCCCACATCCAGTCGGGCAGCCAGCTGAAGGGTTTGGGGTTCAGATTTACAATACCCCAGTCGCCATCGCCACTCACCTGGCAGCCGATACGGCCCAGTCCATACGCCAGCATCATGGTTGGCGCCATGGCATCACAGAGATGTACCACGCTGATCTTTTTCTTACGCGCATACAGAATGATGGCAATACCTGCACAGATCAATCCGCCATAGAACGTGAGCCCGCTGAAAGAGACCAACGAGCCTACGGGATCGGCCACAAAATCATTCCAGTTCTCCAGGTTGTGAAAGATCTTGGCACCCAGGAAACCGAATGCGGCTGCATAGATCACGATATCTCCTACCCTGTCCTGCGGCCAGATGCGTATCGTTCTTTTTTCAGGTTTGGCTAATTTCTGCTTGTTCTTCTCCCACCATTTCATTCCGGCAAACAACAAACCAACCAGTAGCCCCACGGGTAAACTTCCTTTTGCGGATAAGATAAATGCCTGTGGGTCACCGAGCGCATCGGGTATGGTGAACGCACCGATGATCTTGTAACCGAAAATGAATCCTACCAGGAAATTGATCAATAATTCAGATACACTGGCAGGTGCACCGATGATCAGGGTCTCTTCCGTATGCAAGAAAAGTCCCTGCTGTTGTTTTCTTCTTAATTCAAGCGTGAGCACCCAGGCACAGATGATGAAAGAGAGTGCCACAAAAAAACCGAACGAGTTCACCAGTTTCAGGCCGGACAACTCTATGCCGAACAGGTCTTTGAAAGCGTAATATAAGTTGGGATACATGTAGGATCAGGTCTTAATAAATCGTTAGCGTATTAACGTTGCAATGTTACTCAGAAATAATGATACTGATGTGTGGCGAATGGTGACAGTGTATAAAAGCTTCCTAAAAAAGTAAGGCCCCACTTTTTAGTGGAGCCCATACTTACTAACCCATCTATAACAAA
Source organism: uncultured Sediminibacterium sp. (assembly GCA_964460235.1). Taxonomy (GTDB): domain Bacteria; phylum Bacteroidota; class Bacteroidia; order Chitinophagales; family Chitinophagaceae; genus Sediminibacterium. The sequence continues at coordinate 10,444 of CAYWPM010000014.1, forward strand.
ACTAAGTCAAAATCAATTACAGAACTCATCGAACACAGAAATTAAATGCTGGGCCAGCACCTGTGCGGGACGACCCTCGATCTGGTGTCTTTCCACCATACTTACCAGCTGACCATCCTTGAACAGGGCTATAGCAGGTGAAGAGGGCGGATAAGGCAGTAAATGGGTCCTTACCTGGTTAACGGCTTCGGTATCAAAGCCTGCAAAACTGGTGGTCAAACGGTCCGGGCGCTTCGTGGCGTTCTGTACCGCCATCACCACACCTGGCCTGCAACTGCCTGCTGCACAACCACATACGGAATTTATGACTACTAAAGTGGTGCCTTTTTCGGCCAGGGTCTTATCTACCTCACTGGCTGAAACCATTTCTTCAAAGCCATTGTCGGTCAACTCGGCTTTCATCGGTAAAACTATCTCTGCTGGATACATATTCTTCGTCGTTTTTATTAATAACACAAAGTTACAACAAAAGTTGAAACACCGAGAAGCTTACAAAATGCCGTTATGTCCTGCTTAAATCCCAGATATTGACATTGTGTCACTTTTTAGAAATTGGGAATGACAAAAAGTAGGCAAAAAATATCAAAAAAAGGACTGGTACAGCATTTGGACATTTCTTTCTACAAACTTATTTATCAACGCATAAAACGAATAGCCATGACACTCGTAAAACAACAAAAACCGGTTTATTTCGGCAACCTGTTCGACGATTTCTTCAACCAGTTCCCCAGCAGTTGGGGCAAGGATGTACAGACCCTCAGTTCAGTACCTGTGAACATTCATGAGACCAAAGAAGGGTATCATATCGAAATGAATGCACCAGGCCGGAATAAAGAAGATTTCCAGATCAACCTGGAAGATGGATTACTCACCATCAGTTTCGAGAAAAAAGAAGAAACAGAGAAAAAAGAGTACAAGACCATCCGTAAGGAATTCAGCTACCAGAGCTTTACCAGAAGTTTCAGTGTAGATGACAAGATCGATACTGCAGGCATACAGGCCAAATACGAAAATGGTGTTTTGAAACTGTACCTGCCCAAAAAAGAAGAGATCATTGCCACACCAAAGCAGATCTCTATCCAGTAATCGGATCACAACATATTAAGCATACTGTTTCACAAGCAGTTGGTTTTGGTTTACGCCCCGGGTTTCCACTCAGGGCTTTTTTTTGAAAAAAACTGCCGGAACGGTAATATTTCTGCCGAAACAGCTACCTATGCACAAACCGGTTGTATGAAGCTGATCTCTGGCTACCTGCTGGCAATTCTGTTGGCACCTGCGCTCTATGGCCAAGAACCTTCCTCACTTTTGTGGAAGGTCAGCGGCAATGGCCTGCAGCAACCCTCCTACCTGTTCGGTACTTTCCACATCCTTTGCAAACCCGATTTCTCCATTTCTGCCGAACTGGAAAATACCTTGAAGAGCTGTACCAGTTTTTACGGGGAGATCAAGATGGACGAGCCTGGCCTGCAGCTCCAGTTGATGTCAAAGATGACACTGACCGGAAAGAACATTCCACAACTGGTGGGCGAAATGGAATATAACAGGATCAGTCCGCAGTTCCAGTCCATCACCGGCATGCCCATGGCCATGCTGAACCATTTCAAACCGTTTTTACACCTGAGCCTGCTGGCCCAGAAAGCCATTGCCTGTTCCGACCAGGTTCAACCGGAAACAGAGCTGATGAAACTGGCACAACAATACCGGATGAAGGTACAAGGTCTTGAAACCATCAACGACCAGATAGCAGCGATCGACAAGGAGCCCCTGGATTCACAACTGCATTCGTTGGTAAAAATGGTGCAGAATTTCGACAGTGTACAGCAGGTCATGTCGAAGCTGGTTGCCGTATACAAGTTACGCGACATTGATTCGATCTACCGGTTCATGAAGGAAGCGGGTATGGACGACGATTTTAAAACAGATATGATCACCCAAAGGAATGAAAAATGGGTACCCCTGATGCAGCAGGCCATGTTTGCCCAACCCTGCTTTTTTGCCGTGGGTGCCGGGCACCTGGGAGGTGCAGAAGGACTGATCAGTTTATTACGGAAACGGGGTTACCGGTTAACCCCTCTAAAGTTTTAATTTAGCCGGATGCCCGACGAAAAGGAATTCATTGCATTATTGAACCAGCACCAGAAGATCGTATACAAGGTGTGCAACCTGTACATGGATCAGCATGCCGACCGGGAAGACCTTTTCCAGGAGATCACCCTGCAGGCATGGAAGGCTTATGGGAATTTCCGGGGCGATGCCAAGTTCTCCACCTGGCTGTACCGGGTGGCACTGAATACGGCCATCACTTTCTTCCGCAAGGAAAAAAGACAACCAGATATCTACGCAACAGACCAGGTGCCGGACAACCATGAAAACACCCACGATCCTATTGAAGAACAGGTAAAAGCCATGTACGCCGCTATCGGCAACCTGTCAAAGATCGACAAGGCCATCGTGATGTTATACCTGGAAGATTATGATTACCGGGAGATCGGGGAAATGATGGGCATCACGGCCAACAATGTAGCTGTGAAGATGAACCGTATCAAAACCAGGTTGAAGGAAGAAACACAAAAAAATGAAGCGAATTATAATTATTAATCAAGATGGAATTAGATGAACTGAAATCGCTGATCAACCAGAAACTGACCACTGCACATGCGGGAAGGTCGGGGGATGATATTGCTCAGCTCCTGACACGCAAGACCGTTTCAGTCGTCGATAAACTAAAACGCAGCCTCTGGATAGAGATCATCTGTTGTATCGGGGCCATCCTGCTGTTTGCCTATTTCGGGTTTACCGGATACAACCATGCTTACCAGGTCTATTTTTCTGTCTTTACGGTGTTAACGGTGATCTTCCTGGTCATCGTCATTTACCTGCTCAAGAGAACACAGCAGCTGAGCGCTACCGCCCTTCCGGTAAAAAGCAACCTGCAGACGATCGTACAGATCATTGAGTCGTTCATGAAAAGATATTTCCAGTTCACCATGGGGTTGATGCCGGCCTGTTTGATCTTTGCCCTTATACTGATCTACCATGATCACGGATCGATCCCTGATGCCGGAACCATCTTCGGCACTTACTTCAAATCAAGCTGGCAGATGGTACTGTTCCTTACCGTGTATGTAGCCATCCTGGCCACAGGTATCTATTATTTTACCCGGTGGTACCTCAACAAATTATACGGGCGTTATGTGGAGCAATTAAAACAATGTATCCGGGAACTGGAAGAGCAGGACTGATCATTCTTTACAGCCCTGTTTTCTCCGTGTATCGATCAGGTACTGTATTTTCCAGCTACCGTTCTGCCGCACCAGCTGGAAGGAGTTCACACCACAGTGACTGAATTTTCCGTTATAATAAAAGTTATAAGGGGTCCAGGCAATGGCCAGCGCTCCATCTACTTTCACTACCTCAAAAGTGATCCTTTCATCAGCCGCCATTTTCGGCATGGAAGCCACCACCGTGGCGAAATCGGCCGGTCGCTCATTCCGGATCACCGCTCCCCCTTCCTTGTTGCGGGCAATGGTCTGCATGATGGCACTGTCGGCAAAACAGGACATCACCGCTTTGCCATCTGCATTCCGCATGGCGCTGAAGAGATTTCCGATCGTGATCTTTACAGAATCTTCAGCTGACTGGGCATGGCCGGTCTGAACAGTGGCCGCAAACAGGAAAACTAGTAACAGGAATTTATACATAACCGATTTTCTTTAAAAATAAGGCGATTTCCGGCATCGTATATTTTATTTTGGATGAATGGATATTCCGGGTCTTCAATCCGATAGTGAAGCACAGAATATACCTAAATTGTAACTGAATTGGCCTGTATCGTAAACACTGCATATGTCCCTGTCAGCACTTATCTTCTGGTTATCCGCAGCAATCCTCAGCTATGGTTTTTTCGGGTATGGCCTGGTGTTATGGTGCTGGTCCGGATGCAAAAAACTATTCGGCTACAACGAACGCATCACCGATCCCTCCTTTGAGCCTTCCGTAACCTTGATCGTGCCTTGTTATAACGAAGCCGACATACTGGAGCAGAAGATCAGCAACTGCCGGTCCTTATCCTATCCCAAAGAAAAACTGCAACTGCTCTTCATCACCGATGGATCCACAGATCAAACGGCAACCCTTCTGAAAAAACATCCGGATATACAATGCCTGCATGAGCCAGCACGTAAAGGAAAGACCGCTGCCGAGAACCGGGCGATCGGTTTTGTACAAACACCGGTGGTGATCTTTTCCGATGCGAATGCCATGCTCAACCCAGAAGCCATCCGCAACCTGGTGAAACATTTCGCCGACCCCAAGACCGGTTGTGTTGCCGGAGAAAAAAGGGTATCCGTACAACGGAGCGATACAGCAGGTGCCGCTGGGGAAAACCTGTACTGGCGATACGAATCGATCCTGAAACAGCTGGATGCCGATTGCAACAGCGCTGTAGGTGCCGCAGGCGAGCTGATGGCTCTCCGAACCTCGCTATATCAAGCACTTCCGGAAAATACCCTGTTGGATGATTTTACGCAGTCGATGCAGATCGCGTCAGCGGGTTACCGGATCGCCTACGAACCTGATGCCTATGCCATAGAAACAGCCTCTGCCAATGTAGCCGAAGAATTGAAAAGGAAGATCCGTATTGCCACCGGCAGCTGGCAGGCACTATTCAGACTGGGCAAATGGCTCAGGATCCGTAAAACACCGCTACTCTGTTTTCAGTATTTTTCACACAGGGTATTGCGTTGGGCCGTAACTCCTTTCCTGCTGATCCTGCTGTTGCTGCTGAACCTGGTATTGGCCATGTCGGGTAATGCCCTTTACCGTGTATTCATGAACCTGCAATTGTTTTTTTATGCAGCCGCCCTGCTGGGCTATCTGTTTCGGAATAACAGAACCCGGTTTACCCTGGTCTTTCTGCCCTATTATTTCTGCGTCATGCATTATGCCTTACTGGCCGGCCTGTACCGGTACCTGTACCACAGACCACAAAACGGTCTCTGGGAAAAAGCAAAACGGAGTACCGCTCATTAGCAGCACTCCGTTTTACGATCGTTTTGAGAGAGCCCTATCTCAGGTATCCCAATATTTTCAGCATGCTTTGTGCGGATTGTTCCTTCGCATATACCCAATCGATCAGTTTACCGTTCTTGTCATATTCCACGATCACGTGTTTGGGTGAAGGGATCAGGCAGTGTTTGATACCACCATAACCGCTGATCTGGTCCTGGTAAGCGCCGGTATGGAAGAAACCAACATACAATGGCTCTTTATTTTCAGCGGCATCTTTGGGATCCGATGAAGTTATTTTCGGAAGGAACACTTCGTTGATATGTTCCTCTGAATCGTAGTAATCATGACTATCGCAGGTGATACCACCCAATACCACCCGGTGGTATTCATTGTTCCATTTGTTCACCGGCAGCATCAGGAATTTTTCCCCGATACCCCAGGTATCCGGCAAAGTGGTGATGAACGAGGAATCGATCATGTACCAGCACTCACGGTCGTTCTGGATCTTCTGGCCGATCACGCTGTAGATATGCGCCATACTCTCGCCCACGGTGAAACTGCCGAATTCGGTGTAGATATTCGGCATCGGCACTTTGGCCTTCTTGCAGGCTTTTTTGATATTGCTCACGATCTCGTTGATCATGAACTGGTAGTCATACTCAAAACCCAGTGAGTGTTTGATGGGGAAACCGCCACCGATATTGATCGAATCCAGTTCGGGGCAGATCTTCTTCAGCTGGCAGTACAGGTTGATGATCTTGTTCAGCTCTGACCAGTAGTAGATATCATCCTTGATACCTTTGTTCAGGAAGATATGCAGCATCTTCAGCTGGAACTTATCTTCATAGCCCTCTATCTCATCCACATAAAATTCCAGGATATCTTTTGCTCGGATACCCAGTCGGGATGTATAGAAGGGGAAATTGGGCTCCTCTTCTGCAGCCACACGGATCCCCAAACGGAAAGGTTCTTTGACACTTCTTTTATAGGCCTGCAGTTCTTCCTTGTTATCCAGGATCGGCACCACGTTCTTGAAACCTGAATTGATCAGTTTGGCGATACGTGAGGTGTAGTTCTTCTGCTTGTAGCCGTTACAGATGATATAGGTTTCCTTGTTGATCTTCCTGCGCTGGTACAAACGGTTAATGATCTCGATATCGTACGCGTAAGAAGTTTCCAGGTGAATATTGTGCTTCAGCGCCTCTTCCACGATGAAAGAGAAATGAGAACTTTTGGTACAATAGCAATAGAAATACTCTCCTTCGTACTTGTGCTTCTTGAAAGCCGCTTCGAACATCTTCTTGGCCTTGTTGATCTGCATGCCGATCTTGGGCAGATAGGTCAGCTTCATCGGTGTTCCGTACTTGTCGATCAGGGCTTTCAGGTCCAGTCCATTGAATTCGAGATAACCATCATCATTCTGGTCAAACCCTTCTTGCGGAAAATGGAAAGTCTGGTTAACCAGCGAAGTATAGGTGTTGTTCATTTAGGGGTTAGCTATTATACGGTGAACAGAAGACATTACAATGCACAAAAATAACAGTTTGTTCAGTTCTACACATAAAAAAAACCGGGGCGTTCAACACCCCGGTTCGATCTATTTTCAGGCGACCTTATTTCACAGAATCTACCAGTGCCTTGAAGCTGGCTGGCTCGTTCATGGCCAGGTCGGCCAGTACTTTACGGTTCAGGTCGATACCCTTTGTGCTCAGCTTGTTGATGAACTGGCTGTAGGTCAAACCTTCGGCACGTACCGCAGCGTTGATACGCGCGATCCACAGCTGGCGATATTCACGCTTTTTCAGCTTGCGGCCTACATAACTGTAGGTCATACCTTTTTCAACGATGTTCTTGGCTACGGTATATACATTTTTACGCTTACCGTAGAAACCCTTTGCTTGCTTCAGGATTCTTTTTCTCCTGGCTCTTGATGCTACTGCATTTTTTGAACGTGGCATACTATAATTTTTTGGAACCGGCTGTCAGTAACAGGCTGGTTGATTTTTTAAATGGGTGGATGACTTTCTGATCGCTGGATTAACCTTTTAAACGCAACAGACGCAGCACAAAATCCTTATTGGTAGAACCTACCAGGCCTTTCTGGCGCATAGCCCTTTTACGTTTTTTAGATTTTTTGGTCAGGATGTGACGTTTGAAAGCTTTCTGGAAAGTGATCTCTCCGGTTCCAGTCACCTTGAAGCGCTTCTTGGCGCTTGAGTTGGTTTTTACCTTTGGCATAAAAATAATCTATCAGAAGATTACACCCTGCTGGCGCCACACCACCGGGTGTGAACTTGTTGAGCCATACGGGAAATGGGCTGCAAAAGTAAGAAGAGATGGCTATATTTCAAGCAGAGGGAGGAGAAAATTCGTAATTCATAATTAGGAATTAATAATTAGCAGTCTTATATATTAAAAAATATATTACTAACTACTAATTATTAATTACCAATCGCCCTAAGATGCGGCTTTTTTCTTACTGCTTGTCTTGGGAGTGAAGATGGCGAACATACGCTTGCCTTCCAGTTTGGGCATACTTTCCAGTACACCGGATTCTGCCAGGCGCTCTGCAAATTTCAGCAGTAACAGCTGTCCACGGTCCTGGAACATAATGGCACGTCCCTTGAACTGAACATAGGCTTTCACCTTATTACCGTCTTTCAGGAATTTTTCTGCGTGTTTGGCTTTGAAATCGAAATCGTGATCATCGGTTCCCGGTGTGAAACGGATCTCCTTCACCTCACTCTGCTTGGAATTGGCTTTCATTTCCTTTTCCTTCTTCTTCTTCTCGTAGAGGAACTTTTTGTAATCGATCACTTTACAAACAGGGGGATCGGCGGTTGGAGAGATCTCTACCAGGTCCAGCTCCTGCTCCTGTGCGATCTTCAGCGCTTCCATGGTGGAATATACGCCAACGGTCACATTATCGCCTACCAGTCGAACCTGTGGTACCCGTATTCTTTCGTTGATACGATGTTCAGGCTCGGGTTGCCTGTTAAACCTGGGATTAAATCTTCCGCCCCCTCTTGGTGGTAATGCCATTAAAACTTGTTTAGTGAATAATTGATTTGTTGTTAAAGATATGTCATTGGCGTTTATTCGCCTGATTTACGGTGTTCTATTTCATCGGAGATCATGTCAATGAAAGCATCGATATCCTGGCTGCCCAGATCACCTTTACCCTGGCGACGCACAGACAGTTTGTTCTCGTTCATCTCCTTCTCTCCCACTACCAGCATATAAGGCACCCGCAGCAGCTCCGTGTCGCGGATCTTCTTGCCGATCTTCTCCTGCCTGTCATCGATCTCCACCCTTACACCCGCTTTTTTCAGTTTTTTCTGAACCAGTTGCGCATAATCCATGAACTTATCGCTGATCGGCAGCACTTTCACCTGCAACGGTGCCAGCCATACCGGGAATTTACCGGCATAGTGCTCCAGCAGGAACCCGATGAAACGCTCATGGGTACCCAGCGGTGCGCGGTGAATGATCAAAGGAACTTCAGGTGCATTGTCCTTATTGGTATAGGAAAGGTTGAACCGGCGGCCCTGTGCAAAATCCACCTGGTTGGTCGCCAGCGTGAATTCACGGCCGATGGCACTCCAGATCTGTACGTCTATCTTAGGTCCGTAGAAAGCGCCTTCGTCCTGTACTTCCACGAATGGGGTACCGCTTTCGATCAGCACCTGGCGAACCATCTGTTCGGTCTCTAACCAGAGCTCGGGTTCATTGATGTATTTCTGTCCCAGTTTGGAGGGTTCGTGCAAACTCAGCCGCATTACATATTTATCGATACCGAAGATCTCAAAATACTTCAGGTACATATCGTTCACCGCCTTGAACTCCTGGGCAAACTGTTCCTTGGTGCAATAGATATGCGCATCGTTCATGTGCAGGCAACGCACGCGCATCAGCCCGAACAGCTCTCCGCTCTGCTCATAACGGTAACAGGTACCATATTCGGCCAAACGGTACGGAAGATCCTTGTAGCTCTTCTGTTCGGCATCGAATATCTTATGGTGGTGCGGACAGTTCATCGCCTTCAGGTAATATTTGTTCCCGTCCAGTTCCATGGGTGGGAACATGCTGTCCTGGTAATAAGGCAGGTGTCCGCTGGTAATGTATAGATTCTCTTTGGCGATATGTGGGGTAACCACACGTTTGTAACCGGCATCCTCTTCGGTTTCCTTGGCCAGCTTTTCCAGTTCTTCAATGATGATGCTACCGTTCGGCATCCAGAGCACCAGGCCCGGGCCGATATCCTCATCCATGGTAAAGATGCTCAGTTCCTTACCCAGTTTTCGGTGATCGCGTTTCTTGGCTTCCTCCAGCATCACGATGTACTCGTCCAGTTCTTTCTGGTTGGGGAAGGTAACGCCATACACGCGTGTCAGCATCTTGTTCTTCTCATCTCCCTTCCAGTAAGCACCGGATACGTTGGTGAGTTTGATGGCTTTGATCAGGCCGGTTTCCGGAATATGCGGTCCGCGGCAAAGGTCTGTGAAGGAGCCCTGTGTATAGAAAGTGATCTCACCGTCATTCAGGTTCTGCAGGAGGTCCAGTTTGTACTCGTCCCCTTTTTCTGCAAAATAGGCCACGGCTTCCGCCTTGGGTATTTCCTTGCGGATATAGCGGTTGCCCTGTTTGGCCAGCTCGTTCATTTTCTTCTCCAGCGCCAGCAGGTCGTCTTCCGTCATCTTGCGGTCGCCCAGGTCCATATCATAATAAAAACCTTTGTCCAAGGCAGGTCCTACCCAGAACTTCACACCGGGATACAGGCTTTCCACAGCCTCTGCCATCAAGTGGGCAGAAGAATGCCAGAAAGTATTCTGTCCTTCCGGATCGTTCCAGGTATGTAATTTCAGTGAAGCATCGCTGGTAATGGGCCTGGTAGCATCCCATACCTGACCATTCACACTTGCGGCCAACACTTTCTTGGCAAGGCCTTCGCTGATGGACTTAGCGATATCCAATGCAGTAACACCACTTTCATATTGTCTTACTGCGCCATCCGGGAAACTGATACTAATCATGTTCTTGTAAATCAACCTCTTTTTTAGAACTGCAAAAGTAAAGAATAAACGGTACCCAAAACGTGCTTCTGACAGGTTTTGGCCCGAAAAACCTTAACGCTTCTTTAGTAAGGCTTACTATATTGCACGCGTAGATTTGCCCTATGAGATTGAATTTGACCCTTTTCTTTCTTTTACTGATCAGTTTTTCATCCAATGCCCAGCAGTTAACGGGTATCTGGCGGGGGTATTTCAGCTCATCGACCGGTCTGTACCGGGAGGGCTATAAGGAAGAGACCTATAAATACGAGATCCAGCTGGATCAACAGGCCAACAACAGCGTAAAAGGTGTGACCTACTCCTACAAAAGCACCGTTTTTTACGGAAAAGCGGAATTGAACGGGATCTATACCCCTACTTCCAAAAGCCTGATCATTAAAGAGATCAAACTGGTAGACCTCAAGATCGGGGATAAAAGTGAGCCCTGCCTGATGACCTGTTACCTGGATTACACCAAGATCGGTAAACTGGAAGTGCTGGAAGGAACGTTCATTTCCACCAATGTCAAGGACAAAGGCGATTGCGGCAGTGGGAAAGTGTACCTGGAAAGAGTGCCGACCTCTGATTTCAAAAAGGAGGATTTTCTGCTGAAAACCAAACCGGAAAAAAGTACCCAGATCTTATCTAAGCTGACCGATAAAAAAACGGGCATTTCTCCAAATACAGCAAAAACAACCGTTACGGGCAAACCGGGTCCTGCCGCAAAAAACAATACAACCGCAAAAGTTCCGCAACCGAAAACACCGCCTGTTCCGGCACCCGTTCAGAAACCTGTTGTCAAAACGCCTGCACCGGGCACTAAAAAGCAATCACCGCAGAACAGCAGTCCCGCCAAAACTGCTCCTGCCCCCCCTGCTAAGCCAACCGACCGGATACCGGAACAACTGGTCAAATCTAAACCTGCAGAAGCGGTTCCCACACCCAGGCAGGAAGAACAGGAACGCAAAGCACCCATTCCACGTGTTTTGATGGAAAGGGAGAACAGGCTTGTCAGAACCATTACCACATCTGAAGAAAATATCCAGATCAATATCTTCGATAACGGCACCATCGACAACGACACCATTTCCTTGTACCACAATAATGCACTGGTGATCAGCAATGCAAAACTGGATATCAGGCCGCTTACGCTGAAGATCAAATGCAGCAAGACCGATAACCGGCATGAGCTGGTGATGGTTGCCGAGAACCTGGGCGAGATCCCGCCCAATTCTGCCATGATGGTGATCACTGCCGGCAAAGAGCGCTACGAAGTATTCCTGGCTTCCGATGAGCAGCGCAATGCCAAAGTGGTCATTAACTATGTTCCCAAGGAATAAACAATACCGGTTTTACAAACGTATGTTCCAGGTCACTGAAGGCAGTATCGGGAACAGGGACACCTGCTTGGCCACCACTTTCAAGGTTCCGGCAGTAGCACTACCCTCCTGGTCGTAATAAATGAAATACGGATTCATGCGGCTGTACAGGTTATAGATGCTGAATACCCAGTTACTGCTGTACTTCCGCTGCTTTTTGGGTTGTGGCGTATAGGTGGCCGATACATCCAGCCGATGGTAGGCTTTCATGCGATATGCGTTGATGCGGCTGTATTCCTGGGTAAGCACCCCTCCCACAAAATAAAAACGTTCGGGTAAGGAAGTGGCATTACTGGTACCATAGGTGAATACCGATGATAGTTTCCATTTCCTGTTCAGTTCATAACTGCTGACAATGGACAGATCATGCCGACGGTCATAACGGCTGGGGTATTTCAATCCGTCGTTCAGATCGGAGAACTTTCGCCAGGTCCAACTGAGCGTGTAACCGATCCAGCCGGTCCACCTGCCCTTCAGCTTGTTCACAAAAAATTCAGCGCCATAACTCCAGCCCCTGCCAAACACAAATTCTTCTTCAGGGTCTTTGAGAGACGGGGTATATCCTTCCCGGTATTCGATCTGGTTTTCCATGTTCTTATAATAGGCTTCCACAGAGGTCTCGAACATGCCATTCCCAAAATTCTTAAAATATCCCAAAGCATATTGCCAGCTGATCTGGGGTTTTACACGTAACGTGCTGGGTACCCAGAGATCAGTGGGCAAAGTGGAGCCTGCATTGGTCACCAGGTGTATGTATTGGAGGTTACGCGTGGCAGCTATTTTCACAGACTCGTTCTCGTTGATACTGAAACGTAAAGTAGCACGGGGTTCAAGGCCGCCATAGGTCTTCACATTCTGTCCGGGGCCGTATACCGTGCTGTCGGTCTTATTACCGTTGGCATCGCGCTGGTACCAGGTAAAACGTCCCACCTGTTGGAACAGGCTGTACCGGAGTCCCAGGTTCAGTTTGAGCCTGGGATTGATCTCCCAGTCATCCTGCACATACACTGCCACTTCATTGGCGAATTTGCGGGTGGAGTTATTGGGCGCAAACACCACGCTATCCTGGTTACCACTGAGAATATTGGGCAAAAAAGTATGATAGGTGTACTGCAGACCGAACCGGATCTTATGTTCGGGAACCGGGTAAAAGTCCACATCCGTTTTGGCCGTCAGGTCACGGATGCCCGATGACAGGCGCAGGTTCAGGTCGTTCTGTCTGCCATCCAGTGAAAAACGGTAATCGTTGTACACGAGCGTGGTATTGGCAAACAATTGTTTGTTGAAGATATGGTTCCAGCGAAGTGTTGCCGTGGCATTACCCCAGGGTATGGTGGTACTGAAAGACCGCTTGGAATTATTGAAATTGAACTTATCCTTACCGAAATACCCGCTCAGGAACAGCTTGTCCTTCTCAGAGAACTGGTAATTCATTTTGGCATTCAGGTCGTAGAAATAATAACCGGAGCCATAGTATTCACTGGTCTTGCTGATCATGGGTTTGGCCAGCGCATCGATATAGGTCCTGCGTGCGGAGATCATATACGATGCCTTGTTCTTTTTGATCGGCCCCTGTATGGAAAAACGCGATGCAATGAGCCCGATACCCGCATCCACCTGTGTGGTATGCTGGTTCCCCTCTTTCATCGCAACATCCACCACGGAGGAGATACGCCCCCCGTACTGTGCGGGCATACCACCCTTGATCAGGGTGACGTTCTTGATGGCATCGGAATTAAATACGGAAAAGAAACCGAACAGGTGGCCCGTATTGTATACCACCGCATCATCCAGTAAGATCAGGTTCTGGTCTGGTCCCCCGCCACGCACATAAAAACCGGCATTGCCCTCCCCCGCATTCCGCACGCCCGGCAGCAATTGCAGGGTTTTCAGGATATCCACTTCACCCAAAAATGCAGGTAGCGCTTTGGACGTATTCACACTCAGTTCAAACTTGCCCATCTGGGCGGTCTTGACATTATTGTCCCTTTTTCTGCCATATACGGTCACATTACTGATCTGGGTGGAATTGGGCAGCAGTAAAATGTTCTGTTGCAGATTGGTGTTCAGGTCCAGATCAAATTCACGGGTCTGGTACCCCACAAAAGAACAGGTAAGGGTATAAACACCTTTTTTGAGGGTGATGGAATAAAAGCCATACTGGTTGCTGACCACGGTCTTATTTTCCGGTCTGCAGCTGAGATTGGCGCCGATCAACGTTTCGCCGGTCAGGGAATCCTTGATATAACCGTTAAAAGTGAACTTATCCTGGGCCTGGAGTTCTGCTAGGGTAAAACAGGCCAATACCCAAATCAATAATTTCTGCATAATCGTGTATAACCAACAATACAACAGGGCGAAAGTTGACTTCCGGTCAATATCAATGTCTGAAATCCAGTGAATCCCTCAATTCACCGCAGTCCAGCTTCTTCTTGGGCAGATAAGGGTTGCGCACCTGTTTTCCATGGCTTAACCAGGTCCCGCCCTGGTCACTGAATGCATCCGCGCAGTAAAACTGGTAAATGATCTGCCGGTCGTAATGAACGGTACGGATCAGGTCGTACAACTGGTCGCTCACCAACTGGAAGGATTTCCGTTTGGGCTCCAGTTCCGTTTCGCCCAGTAACCCCTTCAATTCGGCGGATATGCCAATCGCATAACTGCGGGCAGTGGCCACAATGTTGGTATCAGCCTTCAGCTCATCCAGTTTCAGGCTATCCGTGGCCAACACCATGCGTTGGGATGCAGCAGTGATACCCGTATCATTTTCCGCTATAAAATGGTCGGCAAGTGCGTAATATTGGGTCATCACCTCCCCAAAAGACAGGTTAAAGGGTTCGGAATTAGCGCTTTGCGACAAAGCTACCGGTTGCTGATGTACAGCCTCCGGTTGGGTGGTTTTCTGGTCGCTGTTCTGGCAGGAAGCAAGCAAAACGGCGATACCATACAGCAAATACTTCCGCATAGGAAAAAATTTAGATAACAAAAATAACGCAAATGGAATTGGGAGCTGTTTGCATTTACCTTTGCGGCCTTAAATACTTGTTAATAGATGTTGATAGGATTCCAGAATGTTACGTTTGAATTTGGGGCAAGGGTGATCGTAGAAGATGCCACCTGGCATATACAGCCCGGCGACCGTATTGGTCTGATCGGTTATAACGGTACCGGCAAATCCACTTTGCTGAAAGTGCTCGTGGGCGAATACACCCCTTCCAAAGGAAGCGTGGAGAAAAGCAAGGACACCACGATCGGTTACCTGCACCAGGACCTGTTGAGTTTTGATACCAACGACAACATCACCGAAGTGGCCCTGAGTGCTTTCGAACGCGTTCGCGAACTGGAGAAAGAGATCGAACAACTGGGGCATGCACTGGAAAAGGATTCTGAGAACGAAGAACTGCTGATCCGCTATACAGATGCCCTGCACGAACTGGATGTGCTGGACGGATACAATATTCACCACAAGGCCGAAGAGGTATTGCATGGCTTGGGCTTCAGCAATGAGGACCTGGTACGGCCCTATAAAGAGTTCAGTGGTGGCTGGCGCATGCGTGTGCTGCTGGCAAAAATGATCCTGCAGCAGCCGGATGTGCTGCTGATGGACGAACCTACCAACCACCTTGACCTCCCTTCTATCGAATGGCTGGAGAAATACCTGCTGCATTACAAAGGCAGTGTGGTGATCGTGAGTCACGATAAATTCTTCCTGAACAGGATGGTGAACAAGATCGTGGAGCTGTACCAACAGCAGTTGCATATCTATTCCGGCGACTACGAGTTCTATGAGCAGGAAAAGATGATCCGCATAGATATGCAGCAGAAGGCCTACGAGAACCAGCAGGATTATATCCGCCAGCAGGAACGCTTCATTGAACGTTTCAAGGCCAAAGCCAGCAAGGCCGCACAGGCACAAAGCGTACAGAAACGGCTTGACAAGATCGAAAAGATCGAAGATGTGAAACTGGAACGTCCCGACCTGCGCATCAATTTCCAGCTGGACAAGGTTCCCGGAAAGATATTGGTACACCTGAAAGATGTGAGTAAACATTTTGGCAAACTGAACATCGTGGACCATACAAGTGCCGAGATTGAAAGAGGCGATAAGATCGCTTTGATCGGTGCTAACGGAAAAGGAAAATCCACGGTATTGCGAATGATCGCCGGCACGGAGAAATTCGATGGCGAACGCGTTTGGGGCCATAACGTGGAAGAGAGCTTCTATGCACAGCACCAGCTGGAGGCCCTGACGCTCAACAATAACCTGCTGGAAGAGCTGCAGCAATGCGGCAGCAAAAAAACAGATGTGGAACTGCGTGCCCTGCTGGGTGCCTTCCTGTTCAGCGGAGATGATGTTGACAAAAAGATCAGGGTGCTGAGTGGCGGCGAAAAAGCCCGCGTGGCACTGGCCAAGACCATTGTGAGCAAGGCCAATTTCCTGCTATTGGATGAACCTACCAACCACCTGGATATGCACTCGGTAGAACTGCTGGCCGAGGCATTGAATAAATATGAAGGCAGTTATATCCTGGTGAGCCACGACCGTTATTTCATTTCCAAGACCGCCAATAAGATCTGGGAGATCGTTGATCACCAGATCAAGGAATTCAAGGGAACCTACCAGGAATGGGTTGACTGGAACGAACGCATGGCCCGGATCAATTCAGAAAAACAGAAACAAGGCATTACAGACAGTAAACCCGAACCTGCCCCGGTTGCCAAACCCGCGGTAGTTGAAAAACAGGCAGCCCCTGCTCCCATCAACCGCGAATTGCAGAAAGAACTGCAAAAGGAACAGCGCCGCTTAACCAACCTGGAAACGCAGCTGACCAAGGCCAAAGAAGAAGAGAGCCGCTTTGAACAGGCGTTGGGCAATCCCGACAACTATGCCGATAAAGGCAAGTTCGTTCAGATCGAAGCTGATTACACAAAGGCAAAAAAAGAACGGGAAAGACTGGAAAAGGAATACGAAACAGCCTTTGAAAAAGTGCTGGAACTTGAATCGCAGCTCTAGACGATGGACATGGCTTTTAGAAAATCGCTGACGAGATAGCTGATCATTTTGCCGGTTGCAGGATTGCTCCTTCCATCAGACAACTGCACCGCTCCCTCGCAGATATGCAGGTACGCCACTTTACTGTCGGCTGCTGCAAAATTCAGGAACTGCCTGGCATGGTTCAGCGAAACACCAGCCGGACTGGTAGCACTGCTCAACGCATGTTCAATACAATCCAGGTCGAGCTCCAGGCCGCATAAGGTGTCGTTGGTGAAATTGGTGGCATGCCCTATCGCCTGCAGGAAGGTTCTTTTTTCATGGATGAAAATGTCCTCATACGTAATGCAATCCACAAACGGGTTGTTCACCACATCCATCCACACATTCTGGGGCAGGTAATTTTCGTGTAAACACAGGACAAAATATTTTTCCAGGTACCCGTCCGCTTCGGCATAACTGAAACCATTGCCGCTATGCCGTCCCTCCATCGGTCTGAAATCAGCGTGGGCATCCAGGTTAATGGCGTTGATCTGTGCAATGGGCAGTACACCCGCTTTATAGAATCCTTTGGCAGCACCTTTGATGCAGGGATAGGAATTGTTATGTCCCCCACCGATCACGATCGGGATCTTCTTGTTCTGGGTGATGATATGCACCAGTTGCTCCACTTCGTCATCGATCGCATTCACCGCATGCCGGTAAGCGGCCAGCCGCTCTTCGTGATCATGTGCATGCTGTTCGATCAGTTTTTCCATATCCGAGAAATCAAAATGGCCCAGCAACAGCACATTACTCCCTTCCAGGAAATCGTTGCTTTGGATATTAGCGAATGCGTTCAGGAAGGCCAGCCAGGCCGAATCGGTGCCCCCGATGCCCATATTGGCTTTCACACCAATATCTTCCGGGATACCGAATAACACGAAAGTTGCGTTGGATCGCTGTAAGGAAGTTTCCAGTTGACCGGGATCGGCCAGTACCTGCAGGCGCTCTCCCAGTTTGGTCTCAAAACGACGGATACGTGTAACCGAGAGGATATCTTCTTTGTTGTAGAACCTGAAGTGACTCATATGGCAATGTTTTCCCGGATAAGATAATAGGATGCCGACAGCTATCCTAAATATACTTAAATAAACGACCCGTTGATCAACACTTTATCGATCAGGTTCGAGCCAAAGGCGTACGGGAGGTAAGCCAGTGAAGGAATGGGATGGGTAATGATCAGGTTGGCCCGTTTGCCGGGAGTGATGCTGCCCAGTTCCTCCCCGAGTTCCATGGCAAAAGCCCCATTGATGGTGGCAGCATTGATGGCTTCTTCCGGCAACAGTTTCATCTGGATACAGCTCATGGAAAGCACCAGGTTCATGTTCCCGCTGGGACTTGATCCTGGATTATAATCGGAAGCCAGCGCAATGGCACAACCTTTCTCGATCAAGGTCCGGGCAGGCTGAAACGGCATACGCAGGAAAAAAGCAGCGGTGGGCAGCAAAGTGCCGATCGTATTGGAGGCGGCCAGCGTATTCATGGCATGTTCATCCATGGTCTCCAGGTGATCAACAGACAGGGCACCCAGCTTTACTCCCATTTCCGTACCACCCGAAACATGCAACTGGTTGGCGTGTATCTTGGGTTTCAGGCCGATGGCCATACCGGCACGGCAGATCCTTTCCGTTTCCTCGGGGTTGAAAAACCCCTGTTCACAAAACACATCGATATAATCTGCCAATCCTTCCGCCGCAATGGCGGGGATCATTTCATCGATGATCAAACGAATATATCCTTCATGATCTTCCCGGTAGGCAACAGGAAATGTATGCGCCCCCAGGAAACTGGCTTTCACCGGTATCGGCGCTTTCTCTTTCAGGCGTTTGATGACACGGAGCATTTTTAATTCTCCGGCCACGGTAAGTCCATAACCACTCTTGATCTCAATGGCGCCGGTTCCCAAACGCATCAGCGATTGTAAACGCTCCCATGCCTGCTCAAACAAGATGTCTTCCGGCGTATCATTCAGTTTCTGTGCAGAATTCAGGATACCGCCACCTTTGGCAGCGATCTCGGCATAGGAAAGGCCCCTGATCTTATCAACGAACTCCTCTTCCCTGCTGGCGGCAAATACAATATGGGTATGACTGTCGCACCAGGCAGGCAGAATCGTAGCTCCCTGGGCATCGTACAGGTCTTCTCCTTCCAGGAACTCACGGTTGGCCAGGGTTGCCATCTTGCCGTATTCCTGGATCCGGCCATCCCTGATCAGCAACCAGGCATCTTCCATTACCGGCAGGTAGGCCAATTCGGCGCCACGCAATATAGCAGTGGTCTCGCGAACATTTACCAGTTGCCGGATGTTGGTGATGAACAGGTTCATACAGGCAAATTAATCAGAAACTCAGGAATCCCCAATAAAGCTTTATTTTAAGATATGATCTGTCAACTCATCGTGGTTAGATACCCCAAATGGCTGGGCTGGGCCGGGTTCCTGTCAATGGCTGTCTTTCGTTTACCGCTCTGGTTTTCCCCCCGTATCAGCTTCTGGAAACTGATGGGTTGCGGCCGCAATGGTACATTCGATAAAACACCTGATTGGCGGCAGTGGGCGGTCTTACTGGTATGGCAAAAGCGAACCGATGCCAGCGATACCTCTTCACCCTCAGACATGGCAGGAAAAATCCCAGGATCATTCAGTAGCTGGTGGCAATTCTTTGGCTGCGAAAAATGGGAACTGCTGCTGGAACCCATAGAAGGACATGGCACCTGGGACGGCAAAAACTGCTTTGGCGACCTACCCAAACAGACCGGTCATGAGGGCCTGATCGGTATCTTGACAAGGGCCACCATACGACCCGGCAAACTGGGCCGGTTCTGGAAACATGTTGACGGGGTAGCCAGCCAAATGACCACAGCTGATGGGTTTATCACTTCCCTGGGCATTGGGGAAGTTCCCTGGATCAAACAAGCCACTTTCAGCATATGGG
Organism: uncultured Sediminibacterium sp.; assembly: GCA_964460235.1. Taxonomy (GTDB): domain Bacteria; phylum Bacteroidota; class Bacteroidia; order Chitinophagales; family Chitinophagaceae; genus Sediminibacterium. The sequence goes on from CAYWPM010000014.1 coordinate 29,855, forward strand.
AGAACCGGGAAAAGATGAAACAGTTCGCCTACCAGATGCAGGAACATGCCGAAGTGGTCCGTAAAACGAGAAAAGAGGACTGGTACAGTGAAGACATGTTCGTACGATTCCGGATCCTCGCTGCCAATGGCAGTCTGCAAGGCCATAACCCTTTGCAGGGAAAGTTGTAACTTGCTGCAACAACCTATGAACCACTGTAGCACCATATCACTCCTGATCGCCCATTTCGCCTGGATGTACCGCGGACTGAACGCTATGCCGGATCATTGACAACGACAGATCCCCCCTATTGTCAACCCGTTTTTTTCATTGATCCCAGCTTAATTCTTTTGTATGGATAAGATATTATCTGTAAACTCCGAAATAGGAACCTTACGACGTTTATTGGTACACAGTCCGGACAGCGGCCTGGGCAAAGTAGTACCGTCCAAAGCGCAGGACTGGCTGTTCGAAGACATTGTGCACCTCGACACCATCCGCCGGAACGAATACGATTATTACACCAAACTGTTGTTGTATTTTCTTGACCCGGAAAAAATAAAAGGGCACCTGGGCAAAATAGATGCCACCGAAGCCAACCGGAATTTTTACAAACCCGAACATCCTGATTTCTTTGCATCGGAGAATGTGGTGGAGCTGGAATGGCTGCTGGCACAGGTGCTGGGCGATAAGGACATCCTCACCAAACTGGTGGCTTCGGTCTGCGCCATCGAGGGTTGCACCTACCAGGTGCAGAACGACTTACTCGGATATACACCTGCCGAACTGGCCAAAACCTTCATTTCAGGCACATCGCGCAACAAGCAATTGCTGTTTGCCCCGATACCCAATTTCATTTTTACGCGTGATATCGGCATCACCATCAAGGACCATGTGCTGCTGAACAAACCCGCCAAAAAAGCCCGTACCCGAGAGACCCTGCTGGCCAAATACATATTCTTCCATCACCCCATGTTCAGCAGGTACCGTGACAATATCATTGAGCTGGCCGATTCCAATCACAGCTTCCTGGTACCCAAGGACGATGATGAACGAAAGATCACACTGGAAGGCGGCGATATCATGGTGGTCAGTGACCAGCACCTGCTGGTGGGCGTGAGTGAACGCACATCCTCGGAAGCCGCCGTAAAGATCACCAATACCCTGTTCGCCAAAGGGCTGATGGAGAAGGTCACCATCGTTAAAATACCCAAGAAGCGCGACTACATGCATATCGACACCGTATTCACGCAGATAAAAAGGGATGTTTGGGTGATGCTGGGCAATTTCTCGCGCAAAGCCATGAAACACGAGGATGAAGATGCCGTTGAGCGCATACTCGAAGTGAAAAAAGAAGAGAAGATCAAGATACTGCAGTTCCATAAAAAACATCCCGACAACCCGGTCTCGTTCGACAGCCTGGAAGACCTGTTGACCGACATCAGCCGGAAGGACCTGAACTGCAGCGGTGACATACGTTTCATCTATTCAGGCAACAATGAGTTCCCGTACAGTGCCAGGGAACAATGGACAGACTCCTGCAACCTGCTGGCCCTGAAAGAAGGTGTGGTACTGGGATACGACCGCAACGACAAGACCACGGAAGCATTCAGGCATGCCGGTTTCCAGGTGATACATGCCAGTGAGCTGTTACAGCAACTGGAAGCGGGCTCCCTGCAGACGGATACCATCAGCGATACGCTGATACTGATGCCATCGGCAGAACTATCCCGGGCACGGGGTGGTTTTCACTGCATGAGTATGCCGTTGTGGCGCGAGCCTTTGAACCCTGATAAGTGAACCGTATCTTGAATCTCCGAAACCCGACAACATGCAGCATACCTCACATATACTGATGATCCAGCCGGTGAACTTTGATTTCAACAGCGAGACCGCTGTGAACAACCGTTTCCAGGCCAGGTCTGGTGATAACAACAAACAGGAGAAAGCCCTGGCAGAGTTCACACACTTTGTGGCACTGCTCCGGCAGCATGGCATAGATGTGACCGTTGTGGAAGACAGCCCCGAACCGCATACACCGGATTCTGTATTTCCCAACAACTGGATCTCCATGCACGAAGATGGTACACTGGTGCTTTACCCAATGTTTGCAGAGAACCGGAGACTGGAAAGAAAACAGCAAGTACTTGACCGGCTGCAGGAAAGATTCACGATCGGCAAAACGATCGACCTCACCCATTTCGAAAAGGACCATCTGTACCTGGAAGGAACGGGCAGTATGGTGTTGGACCGTGAACATAAGATCGTGTATGCCTGCCTATCTCCCAGGACGGATGAAACCGTGCTGGCCGCATTCTGCAAAAGAACCGGTTACCAGCCACTCAGTTTTGTGGCAGTCGATCAGGCAGGCGTTCCCATTTACCATACCAATGTGATGATGTGTGTGGCGGACAGGTATGCGATCATCTGCCTCGACGCTATCCCGGATGCGGACGACAGGCAGGAACTGCTGGATTCGTTCCGGCAAAGCCACAAAGAGGTCATCACCATCAGCAGGGAACAGATGAACCAGTTTGCAGGAAATATGCTTCAGGTCCATAACCAGCAGGACACCACTTACCTGGTCATGTCCACCCAGGCGTATGTCAGTTTGTCGAAAGAGCAGGTGGCAGCCATTGAAAAATACAATCCCATCCTTCATGCAGATATCGGTACCATTGAAGCCAACGGAGGTGGCAGCGCCCGCTGTATGCTGGCAGAAATTTTTCTTCCGTTAAAAGTCCATCACTAAAGGTTTCCGGGAACGATTGTTACTAACACACGTTAGTTGTAAATTAAAAATATATTTCCTTTTTATTCAGGTCGATCCTATTTTCAGAAGGAAAAACGTTCACCGGAAAGCCTTTACAGCAAAGAGTCTGCGCTATAACAGGAAAATAACCTGCAGAATTGTACACAAAATATCGTTTTCAGAAAAGCTGTTTACGCCATTTACGTCCATCTGGAACTTGGCATTTATTGCCAAATGCGTATTTTTGGAACTCCGTGTATTTGATACACACGCATTTACGAATGATTGCCGTTAATGTTTCACCGCTTTAAAGAAGAATTGCAAAATCACAATGTCTGCTAAACAAGTAACTAAGATTGGCGTACTTACCTCCGGTGGCGACGCCCCGGGTATGAATGCCGCTATCAGGGCTGTAGTTAGAACGGGAATTTACCACGGACTGGAGATCTATGGTATCATGAGGGGCTACAGTGGTATGGTTGAAGACGATATTTTCGAAATGAATTCACGCTCCGTTGCCAATATCATACAGCGTGGCGGTACCATATTGAAAACGGCGAGGTGTAAGGAATTCTTTGAGTATGAGGGCCGTAAGAGAGCATACGACAACCTCAAGAAAAGAGGGATCGATTCGCTGGTGGTGATCGGTGGTGATGGCAGTTTCCGTGGCGCACAGAAATTCAGTAACGAATTCGATATCCCCTGTATCGGCTTGCCCGGAACCATTGATAAGGATATCGCCGGCAGTGATTTTACCATCGGATTCGATACCGCTGTGAACACCGCTGTAGATGCCATTGATAAGATCCGCGATACCGCCGATGCGCACGACCGCCTCTTTATTGTGGAAGTGATGGGCCGTGATGCCGGTTATATTGCCCTGCACAGTGGTATTGCCACCGGTGCGGAGAATATCCTGATCCCCGAGACCAAGACCGATATCGAAGAACTGATCGCATCCCTCACAGAAAAGGAGAAACGCAGGAAACTGGTGAACCTGATCGTAGTGGCTGAAGGTGATGAGTTCGGTGGCGGTAATGAGATCGCTGCCATCATCAAAAAAAGATTGCCCAATGCGGATACCCGTGTCTGCATCCTCGGTCACATACAGCGTGGCGGCGCACCCAGCTGCCTGGACAGGCTGATCGCCAGCCGCATGGGTTACCACGCCGTGGAATGCCTGATCAATGGCAGACACAATGTGATGGTGGGCATCCTGAACAACAAACTGCACTACACACCACTGGACAATGCAGTAAAAGCCAAACAAAAGATATCTGACGACTGGTTCAAGATCGTCAAGATTCTGGCCAGCTGATGAACCTGGATCAAGTACTGTACAACACAACCATTACAAGCAACCACTAATCAAAAACACCATGTCTAAAAACCTCGAGAAGTACCTGCACAAAGAAATGGACAAGAAAGCAGGTCTTGCGCATGTGGATCACCGAACCAAGATCGTAGCCACCGTAGGCCCGGCCTGCGACACCTACGAAAAACTGCTGGAACTGGTGAAAGCCGGTGTTAACGTTTTCCGTCTGAACTTTTCACATGGAAGTCACGAAGACAAACTCAGCATCATTGAACATATCCGTAACATCAACAATACGGAGCCTTATAATATTGCCATCCTGGCCGACCTGCAGGGACCCAAACTCCGCGTTGGAGAGATCGCTAACAATGCATTGGAAGTAAAAGTGGGTGATGTGCTCACTTTCACCAACGAAAAATGCATCGGCACCATGGAGAAGATCTATGTATCCTATCCCAACCTGGCCGGCGATGTTACCCTGGGCAATATCATCCTGATCGACGACGGTAAGCTGGAAGTGAAAGTGACAGGTATCGAAAAGAACGGCGATGTAAAAGTAACGGTTACCCTGGGCGGTATCCTTTCTTCCAAAAAAGGGATCAACCTGCCGGACACGAAGATCTCGCTGCCGGCCCTGACAGATAAAGACCTGGCCGACCTCGAATTCATCATTGAACAACAGTGTGACTGGGTGGCATTGAGTTTTGTGAGGGATGTGAAGGACCTGATCATCCTGCGCAGCAAACTGGACGAGAAGAAAAGCAAGACCAAGATCATTGCCAAGATAGAGAAGCCGGAAGCATTGGTGAATATCCGCGACATCATCCTGGAGAGTGATGGCATCATGGTGGCCCGTGGCGACCTGGGTGTTGAATTGCCGGTAGAGCAGATCCCGCTAATCCAGAAAGAACTGATCCGCAAATGTATCCACCGCGCCAAACCCGTTATCGTGGCTACCCAGATGATGGAAAGCATGATCGACCGCGTAAAACCCAACCGCAGTGAGATCACGGATGTGGCCAACGCAGTACTGGAAGGCGCCGATGCCGTGATGCTGAGCGGCGAAACCGCAGCAGGTCAGCACCCCGTACTGGTGGTACAGACCATGCGCAAGATCATTGCAGAAGTAGAAAGAAAAGAATACCGTTATAACCGGGAAGAGGACCTGAAACCCCAACCCCACTCCCCTTCCTTCCACAGTGATGCGATCTGTTACAATGCCTGTAAAATCTCCGATGATGTGGAGGCCAAAGCACTGATCGGAATGACACAAAGCGGATACACCGCTTTCATGCTGAGCAGCTACCGCCCCTCATCGCCGCTGTACATCTTCACCAAAGAAAGATCGCTGGTGAACCAGCTGAGCCTTAGCTGGGGTGTAAGGGCATTCTACTATGCGGAAGAGGAAAGTCTCGACGATATCATACAGGACCAGATCGATATCCTGAAAGAAAGGGGCTTCATCAATTCAGGCGATGTAGTGATCAATACCGGAAGTACACCGGTTGACCTGCACCTGCCGACCAATATCATCAAACTCACAAAAGTTAATTAATAACATGTGCTGAAAAGTGTAAAAAAGATTCCTGCTCACCGGGAATCTTTTTTTATTTTGAGACCTTAATCCCTGATTATGAAAAAGATCTTCGGTTTGCTTGTGATGATCCTTCCGTTAACGGTATTGGCACAGAATGCGGATTCTGTATGGATCATGAATAACTACACAAAAAAAGAACTGTACATACCCATGCGCGACGGGGTAAAACTGTTCACCGTGGTGTATGCTCCCAAGAGTACGGATGAGAAACATCCTATCATACTCACAAGGACGCCTTATTCCTGCGCGCCCTACGGAGAAGACAAGATGCCACCTCTATGGTACAGCACACGGAAATATTTCCTGAAGGAGAATTACTACTATGTGATACAGGATGTCAGGGGCAGATGGATGAGTGAAGGACAGTTTGTGGATGTGCGTCCCTACAAGACCGATAAAAAATCAGCCACAGATATCGATGAATCGACCGATGCGTACGATACCATTGACTGGCTCACCAAGAACCTGGAGAACAATAACAACAAGGTAGGCGTGTTCGGCACATCCTATCCCGGTTTCTATGCCACCATGTCGGCCCTGAGCAACCACCCTTCTCTGAAAGCTGTGAGTCCGCAGGCCCCGGTAACAGAGTGGTTCCTGGGAGATGATTTTCACCACAACGGTGCATTCATGATGATGGATGCATTCAACTTTTATTCCGGTTTTGGCAAACCACGCCCTGCTCCCACCACCAAGGGGCCTTCCGGTTATCCGATCCCGGTAAAGGACAACTATGAATTCTACATGCGTGCCGGCGCCCTGTCTAATCTGACCAAACTGATGGGCGACAGCATCGCTTTCTGGAAAGACCTGATGAGCCACCCTACCTATGATGCGTTCTGGCAGGCCAGGAATACCCGCAATTTTGTACAGCATATCTCTCCCAATATCCCCACACTGGTGGTAGGTGGTCTGTTTGATGCGGAAGACGTGTTTGGTGCCTGGAACCTGTACAAAGCCATTGAAGCCAAAACAAAGAACAACAACCAGATCGTAATGGGCCCCTGGTTTCATGGCCAATGGGGTGCACACGATGGCAGCTACCTGGGAAATGTACAGTTCGGATCAAACACAAGCGCCTGGTACCGGGAGAACATAGAACTGCCTTTCTTCAATTATTACCTGAAGGGCAAAGGATCCATTGACCAGATCAAAGAAGCCAATATCTTTTTCAGCGGCGCCAACGAATGGAAACAGTTCCCTGCCTGGCCGCCGGCGAACAGTCAGCCCAAAAACCTGTACCTGCAGAACAATGGGGCGCTCAGTTTCACCAAAGCCGCGGGCAACAGCTATTCAGAATACACCAGTGATCCTGCCAAACCGGTGCCTTATACAGAGGACGTACACCTGGGAAGGACCCGGGAATATATGACAGACGACCAGCGCTTCGCATCACGCAGACCGGATGTACTTGTGTTCAAGACCGATATCCTGACGGAAGATATCACCCTGGGAGGGCCGCTCACGGCCGATCTGCTGGTAAGCCTTTCTACCACAGATGCTGATTTCGTGGTAAAACTGATCGATGTATTCCCCGATGATTTCACCTATGGCAATGAGGCCAAAAGCAAATACGAGATGAGCGGTTACCAGATGCTGGTACGCGGAGAAGTTATGCGCGGAAAATTCCGTAACAGTTTTGAAAAACCGGAAGCATTTGTACCCGGTAAACCTACGCAGGTGAAATTCACGTTACCGGATGTGGCGCATACCTTCCGCAAAGGGCACAGGATCATGGTGCAGGTACAAAGCAGCTGGTTCCCGCTGGTAGACAGGAACCCCCAGAAGTTCACCGATATTTACCATGCCAAAGACGCTGACTTCCAGAAAGCCAGTATCAAAGTGTACCACAATGCTTCCAGCATCATTCTGCCAGTGATAAAATAACGTTTAGCAAAACTCCCAATAAACAAGCCCTATATGAAAAAAAGATTGCTCTGCTTCTCCTTACTGATAACCGTTATGGTAAGCGCTCAGGAGCCTGCCATAATTCCGAAACCATCCCGAATGGAGATGCAGGATGGAAATTTCAACATCACCCCTTCTACCCAGATCGTACTGAAAGGTGCAGGACTGGATAAAGCAGCAATGTTCCTCAACGATTACCTGCAGAAGTTCTATGGCTTCAAACTTGCCGTTACCAAAACGGCCGTGGCCAGGAACAGCATCGTGCTGGGGCTCGAAAAAATGGAGTCAGCGATAGCCGGTGCCTATCACCTGCAGGTGAACAGGGCGGGTGTGCAGATCAAAGGCGATGGTGCCATCGGTGCTTTTTATGGGGTACAGTCGCTGGTGCAACTGTTGCCCGTTGAAAAAAAGAAAGAGCTCACCGTTCCGGCACTGGAGATCGAAGACCAGCCACGTTTTGCTTACCGCGGTATGCACCTGGATGTGGGCAGGCATTTTTATCCCATCGATTTCATCAAGAAGTACATCGACTATATCGCCCTGCACAAGATGAATACCTTTCACTGGCACCTGACAGAGGATCAGGGATGGCGCATCGAGATCAAAAAATATCCCAAACTGACGCAGGTGGGCGCCTACCGCAATGGTACCATCATTGGACACCATCCCGGGACCGGCAACGACAAGACCAAGTATGGCGGATATTATACCCAGGAGCAGGTGAAAGAGATTGTGAAATATGCGAGCGACCGGTTCATCACCGTGATCCCCGAGATAGAAATGCCCGGGCATGCTTCTGCAGCCATTGCTGCCTACCCAGAGCTGAGCTGTTTTCCTGATGAAGCCACCAAACATCCGGCCAGGGTGAGCTGGCATGGCGACAGCACCGGCAAACAGGTGCAACAATCCTGGGGAATTTACCCGGATGTATTTGCCCCAACAGAATACACTTTCAAATTCCTGGAGAATGTGCTGGATGAAGTGATCGCACTGTTCCCTTCCACCTATATCCATATCGGCGGGGATGAATGTCCGAAGGAGAACTGGAAACGTTCCGCATTCTGCCAGCAGCTCATCAAAGAAAAAGGACTGAAAGACGAACACGACCTGCAGAGTTATTTCATCCAGCGTATTGAGAAATACCTGAACAGCAAAGGCCGTCAGATCATCGGCTGGGATGAGATCCTGGAAGGCGGACTGGCGCCCAATGCCACTGTAATGAGCTGGCGGGGTGAAAAAGGGGGTATTGAAGCGGCCAAACAGAAACACAATGTGATCATGACCCCCAACAGTTATGTGTACTTCGATTATGCACAGAACAAACAGGAAGATTCATTGGTGATCGGCGGTTACCTGACCGTTCAGAAAGTATACAATTACGAACCCGTACCAGCAGCACTGGCGGCAGAAGATACCAGGTACATCCTGGGTGCACAGGCCAATGTATGGTCCGAATACATGAAAACACCCGCCAAGGTCGAGTACATGGTATTCCCACGTATGAGCGCCCTGAGCGAAGTACTGTGGAGCCGAAAAGAAAGCAGGAACTGGCCGGATTTTGAAAAAAGAATGGAAAAACAGGCCAAACGTTATGAATTATGGAATGCCAGTTACAATAAAAAGTACCTGGATCCCGCTAACAAATAATGTAGGATTTTGCGGAAATTAACGCAAAAGCTGCATGTTTTTGCGTTTTTATAGCGAATTTTACCTCCAATCAATAAGAAAAGCTAGTAACAAAATACAATATCATGGTTGACTCATTTGAAAAGATCCCGGTTAAGATTTTTAAAGACTCCCATTCAGGTTCCCACTTCGTGGCCCAGGAGATCGCCAAACTGATACGCGAGAAAGCGGCTGCCAACCAACCCTGTGTACTGGGTATGGCCACTGGCGGAACCCCTATCGACCTGTATGCAGAACTGGTGCGCATGCACCGCGAGGAAGGACTGAGCTTTAAGCACGTCATCACCTTTAACCTGGATGAATATTACCCGATCGAAAAAAATGCGTTCCAGAGTTACTGGAGCTTCATGCACCGGCATTTGTTCAACCATGTAGACATCGATCCCGCCAACATCCATATTCCCAATGGAAGCTGGCCCAAGGAGGAGATCAAGAAATATTGTGCCGAGTACGAGGCAAGAATGGAAGCGGTTGGCGGTGTTGACCTGCAGATACTGGGTATCGGCCTGAATGGTCATATCGGTTTCAATGAACCCGGTTCCAGCATCTATTCCAGAACCAGGCTGGTGAACCTGCAGAATACCACAAGGATCGCCAACACCTACGAGTTCGAGAATATTTCCAAAGTACCCCGCCTGGCCATTACCATGGGTATCAGCAATATCCTCAAGGCCAAACGCATCATCCTGATGGGTTGGGGACAAAAAGCCGCTATCATTGCCAAATCTGTGGAAGGTGATGTGACCGAACAGATCCCCGCCAGCATTCTGCAGCAACATGGCGACTGCACATTCGTGATAGATGAGGCTGCGGCATCAGAACTGACCCGAGTAAAATCACCCTGGTTAACGGGCGATTGTGTATGGACACCGCAAATGATCAAACGGGCTGTGGTGCATATGGCATTGAAACTGGATAAATCCGTATTGAGTCTCACGTCCAACGATTATCTCGAGAACGGCCTCTCAGACCTGCTGGTAGAAAAAGGCGATGCGTATGAGATCAACCTGCAGGTATATTATCTCCTGCGTGACAGCATTACAGGATGGCCAGGTGGCAAACCCGGAGCCTTTATTCCCACTCATCCGGAAAGAAGCGAACCGCACCCGAAAAGATGTGTGATCTTCTCCCCTCACCCTGATGACGATATCATCAGCATGGGGGGCACCTTCATGCGTCTACACGACCAGGGACATGAAGTGCATGTGGCTTACCAGACCAGCGGCAATATTGCCGTAACCGACGAGTTCGTTACCCGTTTCATCGACTTCGCCGTTGGTTTTGAAGATATGTTTGGGATCGATAATAAGAAAAGTCAGCAGATCCTGTCTGATGCAAGAAAATATATTGCCAGCAAGGAAAAGAACCAGAGCGATACGGCAGAGATCCGCGCCATCAAAGGGTTGATCAGGCGCTGCGAGGCCAAAGCCACCTGCCGTTATGTGGGCCTGACCGACGACCGCGCTCATTTTATGAACCTGCCCTTCTATGAGACCGGCACCATCGACAAAAACCCGATGGGAGAAGAAGATGTTCGCCTGACCATGGAATTGCTGAACAAATTGAAACCCCACCAGATCTACTGTGCCGGCGACCTGGCCGATCCGCATGGTACACATAAAGTTTGTCTTGAGATCATCTTCGAAAGCATGCGCCGCCTGAAAGCCGCTGGTGAAGAATGGGTGAAAGATTGCTGGGTATGGTTATACAAAGGTGCATGGCAGGAATGGGATATCGCCGAGATCGAAATGGCCATACCGATGAGTCCTGACCAGGTCATGAAAAAACGTTTCGGCATCTTTATTCACCAGTCGCAGAAAGACATGGTTCCCTTCCAGGGATCAGACAGCCGTGAATTCTGGCAGCGCGCGGAAGACAGGAACTCCAACACGGCAAACCTGTATGCGGCGCTGGGCATGACCAAATACGCTGCCATGGAAGCTTTTGTGAGGTGGCATTATTAACGGCCACCCCACAAAACCTTTTACCTACATTCGTTCTGCTTATTTTTACCGGATGCGAGACCAGAGAACAGCCAGGAAGGCGATTGCTATTGCATGGAGTGAGGCCTGGAAGAACCCCATTTTCAAAAAGAAGACCATTGTATACAGCAGCCTGCTGATCGGCCTGTTGTGCGTGTTCCCTTATTTTTTCGCCTATATAGAACAGAGAGAGGGCATTCAATTACAGGATCCCCTGCTGGATGCGATCCCGGGCGTGGATGTGTCACTGGCCACTTTCCTGGTGATCTGGTCCATGACGCTGTTCCTCTGGACAAGGCTCCTGCAAACACCTTCCCTGTTCCTGCTCACACTCTGTTCGATGGTGCTGCTTTTCATTTCCAGGCTGATCAGCATCAGCCTGGTACCACTGAACCCGCCAGAGGGACTGATCCCATTAAAAGATCCCATCGTGAGCCTGTTCTACGGAGGCACCGATATATTCATTACCAAGGACCTGTTCTATTCCGGGCATACCTCCACACAGTTCCTGTTTTTTCTTTGCCTGAAGCAGAAAAGGGATAAACGGATCGCGCTGGCGGCTTCCATAATTGTAGGGGCACTGGTATTGATCCAACATGTGCATTATACCATTGATGTGGCGGCGGCCTTTGTACTGCCCTGGCCTATTTACCTGATCGGCAAAAGGCTGGCCAAACATTAAGACCTATCAGAAAGCCTCACCCAGCTGCAGGTAGAAACCATTGTTCTTACCCTGGCCAATGCCATAATCGATGCGGATATTGAGCTTCTCCTTTTTGTTCACAGCAAAACGGAGACCACCGCCATAGGAGTATTTCAGGTCGTTGACCGCATAGTCGGAGAAATTCCTGCCAACCGTTCCTGTTCCGCCAAACAACACCGCGCTGAAACGTTTGTACAGCGGAAAACGGTATTCTGCCTGGAACACGATCTGGTTCTTATCCTTGTACCGTCCATCATAATAACCCCTCATACGGTTGGCACCGCCGAAAGAAGCTAGGCTGCGGATGGGTACATCACCGGTATTATTGAAACTGAATAACTGGAAGGCCAACACATTCTTTTTCACCGCCACATATTTACGCAGGTCGAACACGAAATTGGTGTACACATAATCGGTGCCCCAGAACTTACTGAAATGATTCAAGGAGAACTGGTAGAAAAATCCACGATCCGGTGCAAAAGCGTTGTTGCGTTTGTCCCAGGTAAGGCTTCCTCCCAGGCCTGATACATGATAGTCGTACCTGCCCGCCACCTGCTGCTGGTCGAACTTGCCACCTGCCTGGTATGTGATGTCCCATACTTTCTGTTTCTCGAACAATACACCCGCAAAGAAATGAGGAGCTATCTTACGCAACAGGTGCAGGTAAACATAATACTGCTTGAACTTATAAGCCTCCTCATCTGCATCCTGGGTGTTTTTGCCCAGTCCCCAGAATTTATCCGGGTAAGAGCTGAAGGAAAGCTGCTCGTTCAGGATGTATTTCTCCTTATCGAAATACTGGGAACCATTGATGGCAGTGACCAATTGTTTTTTGGTGGAGTACAGCAACAATACCTGCATATTGGAGGTCCTGGAAACGGTATCGGCCGGATTGGGGCGAAAAGTAAGTGATCCCACGGAACCAAAGGACCAACCCGTTTCAATAGAACGGGCGATCACCGGGAAAAAAAGCAGGCTCTTCTGTTTAACGCTGTCTTTTTGCGCATGAACAGGCAGATACAGGAACCAACCGCTAAGAAACAGCCCGAAATATACCAGGACCAGGGATCGTTTACGTCTCATAAAAGCTGTAAATTAACCTCTTATACTTTAACAAGAGAAAAACTCCTCATAAAAAGCGTAGATTTGCTGTCATTTTGTACGTTTTCAGGTAACAATTTTGTAATATTAATTTAACATTACAGTCATCAACAACGCAACAGGATCAGGAATGAAAAAATGGGAAAGTCATTTTGAGCTGGGAGATACGGTAACTGAGGAGCAATTGAACTTCTTTGACCAACATGGCGTCATTGTTTTCAGGAATTTTATCAGCAGGGAAAAAGTGGCCGTTTATATCAATGAACTGAAACGGCTGGAAACACTCTGGCTGGAAGAGAAACGTGATAAAGTGAATGGTATCCCCTTGAAGTTCGGCAAGGATGAGCAGGGCAACAGGACCATTCAGCGCCTTTGTTTCAGTTCCCTGTACAGTGAGCCCCTGCACCAGTTACTGGAAGAACCCAGGCTGAAGGCCCTGATGGCTTTCCTTTCGCCTTATGAAGGACGTATCGCAGAGAACGAGAAAGATGGCCTGGTCATCAACAACTACATCAACACCCCCAACAGCACATTCACACAAATGGGCTGGCATACCGATTCGCCCCGCGACCTGTTCCTGGGACAAAAGATCATGCCGATGCTGAATGTGGGTATCCACCTGGATGACTGTCCGTTTGAAAATGGCGGCCTGCGGGTGATCCCAGGCACACACAAACAGAACATGTTAAAACTGCTGTTCGGCAAGAAATATTTTATCGATAACAATGATGATCCGCGTGAAGTGGGTTTTGACATGCATTCCGGAGACCTGTCGGTGCATGACGGACGCCTGTGGCACCGGGTAAAACAATCTCCGAAATTCGGGGAAGAAAGCCGTCGTCGTGTGATGTATGTTCCGATGGTCACCGGAAAATACAAACCCAAGGACGAGAACAGTAAAACGCCTTTTTACCACCGTTTTACCGGCAAAGTGCATCATTGATCTATGGAGTACGAATTTGCAGAAGCCAACGCAATGTTGGCTTTTTGCTTTTATTATTGCACATGGCAGGTGACCGGTAACCGATCTGCCACAGATAAAACAACCGTATTATGCCTTATGCATTGATCACAGGCGCCAGTAAAGGAATTGGCAAAGCCATTGCCAGGGAACTGGCCGCAAAAAAGACCGATCTCTTACTGGTGGCCCGAAGCGAACATTTATTGCAGGAACTGGCAGCAGAATTATCAGCAGCTTACGGCGTTAAAACAGCCTGGCTGGCCATAGACCTGGCAAAACAGGATGCCCCTGCCCGCATTAGCAACTGGGTAACCGAACAGGGATATCCTGTGCATATACTCGTGAACAATGCCGGTTTTGGATTGGGAGGATCATTCGAACAACATCCTGTTGAAGCCAACCGCGATATGATGCAGGTAAATATGCTGGTGCCCGTAGAACTCTGCAGCCTGCTGATCCCGGAATTAAAGAAACACCCCAGGGCCTATATCCTCAATATAGCCAGTTCGGCCGCCTACCAGGCAGTACCCGGTTTGGCCGTATATGCTGCCACTAAGTCCTTTTTATTGAGTTTTAGCCGGGGTTTGCAATACGAATTAAGAAAAACCGCTATTTCTGTTACGGTGGTCAGTCCGGGTGGTACCGCCACCGAGTTTGCCAGCAGGGCCCAATTAAGTGAAAAGGCTGTAAAAGCCGGGGAAAAACTGAATATGACCGCCGAAGCCGTGGCCCAACTGGCCGTAAAAGCCATGTTTGCCCGGAAAACAGAACTGATCACGGGTTGGTTGAATAAAGTGGGGGCCGCACTGGTATGGCTATTGCCCAAACAGCTGACGGAAAAAACAGCTGCCGGCATCTATGAAATAAAATAATTTGACAGGAATCAAGCGTTAGGTTTTGTCAATTCTTGTTTAGGTCTTATATTTGCAACCCCAAACGGGAAATGGCTGCGTAGCTCAACTGAATAGAGCATCTGACTACGGATCAGAAGGTTTCAGGTTTGAATCCTGACGCGGTCACTTGATTATAAAGCACTTACACAGAAAAACTGAGTAGGTGCTTTTTCATTTAGAAGCTATTTAGAAGCAAAATCAACTTCGTTTTTAGTATGAATGGGTGTGAGGATGACAGCTTGTGCAACTCTTCCATTTATAATAAACTTCATCAGATCAGCATACTACTTATCGTTATCGTTTCCGTATAAAATGGCTATAATTCTTGGTTGCCATTCTTAATCTGCATTCACTTCCTCGAAAATTTTTACAACCGCTTACTTTCCTGATTATTCCAGCCCGGTATGTAACTTCTCCAAAGCCCTGTTTTAACATTAAGGAATTTTCAAAACCTGAAAGCAAAGTATAGATCAAATTTTGCTGTCGAGAGAATGTGATCACCTACCCCACCAAGCTGCCCCCCCTCAGTTGCGACAGCCTTATCCCCCCTTATCAATTTCCTACACTTTGTCTGTATAAGGCGACCAGAGTAAAAAATATTCGGGGCTAAAGGTTCACACCTTAGTTAATTCAACCTATTCCTTACTCAATAATCTTACTGCCATTCCTATCCAATCAGCTGAAGGTGCACATTTAGCAATGGATGATGGCCAGAATCACCCATTATTTAATACCTAAAAACTCTAAGCAATGGTAACAATCACCAACTTCTTCGAGGTGGAGCGTAAAGACGGCTCCAAGTTTATCAGTCTGGAACTGACAGGTCAAGCCGAACTGATTCAGTCCCAGAACACAGGAAAATGGTATGCAACAGTAAGACGTTGCAGGATACCTTCCACCTTTGACGCCAATATTGCCCAGGCAATGTTAGGCCAAAGACTCCCGGGAGAAATCGTCCGGGTTATCTGTGAGCCTTATGAATTCACTAACCCACGTACCGGTGAAGTGATGCAGCTCCAACACAGTTATGCCTACAGTCAGGACCCTGCGCGTCAGGAAAACCCCATCGGCCATACCAGGGTAACTGAAATGGCAGGTATGTAATGCAAAGCAACCCTGTAAGTGTCCCTAAATCACAAACAGTTTAAAATTAGAGCGAGAAGCTTACATTT
>CAYWPM010000015.1:0-36757 GCA_964460235.1 uncultured Sediminibacterium sp.
TGTTGTGATTTGCTTTCAAATTGTACTGTAACTTAGCTCTTATACAACCAAGTCAACTAACAAGTCTGATATAGCTTTGTTGTGATTTGCTTTCAAATTGTACTGTAACTTAGCTCTTATACAACAATGCTTTAACTGTCTGTTTCATGCTAATGTTGTGATTTGCTTTCAAATTGTACTGTAACTTAGCTCTTATACAACTTTTAGCAGCCGCTTCTTTACTTTCAGGTGGTTGTGATTTGCTTTCAAATTGTACTGTAACTTAGCTCTTATACAACTTTATTTGTGCTAATGTATTCTCATTCAGGTTGTGATTTGCTTTCAAATTGTACTGTAACTTAGCTCTTATACAACCGCTCCGGTCTCATAAAGGTTCGGTGTGCTGTTGTGATTTGCTTTCAAATTGTACTGTAACTTAGCTCTTATACAACTTCAGGGCAGTTGAAAGATACGACCGGGTTTGTTGTGATTTGCTTTCAAATTGTACTGTAACTTAGCTCTTATACAACAAAAAATTACTTGCCGAAGGTAAATTAGACGTTGTGATTTGCTTTCAAATTGTACTGTAACTTAGCTCTTATACAACGGGTTTGACTAAAAGCCTTATCTGTATTGTATTTGAGCCTGAAAACAGGATGAAAAAAAGGGTGGTTCCACCTGTTTTTCTCATCCTGTTTTCTGTTATAAACCTGTCCTGTACAGGTATACCAGCCATCTCCAATCGGGAAATTATCAGAACATTTCCAGCTGTTGTACCGGGCTCTGGGTGTTTTGCGGGTCTTTTCCATAGAAAAGCTCTACCATCCCGAACTGTTTGTCGGTGAACTGGAAAATACCAATATGCCCTTTTACCGGTAAGAAACTTTTTACCCGTTTAATATGTACATCTGCGTTTTCCCGGCTGGGACAATGCCGCATATAAATGCTGAACTGAAACATCTGGAACCCATCAGCCAATAATTTTTTCCGGAAAACCGCATAGGCTTTCCGGTCTTTTTTGGTTTCGGTTGGCAGGTCAAAAAGTACCAGTACCCACATAATGCGGTAAGCATTTAAACGTGTATGATAATGCCGGCTCATACCAGGTTGGCAAATGCCGGATAGTCTATTTTTCGTATTCTGCCCTCAAAACATTTAGACAGGCTTGCGGTGGTTTTTTGTACGGCCACCATCAGCGGACTTTTCTCTTCCCGTATCAGTACATCCATGGCAGGGATCTGTAGCAGTATTTTCTTCATGGCCGGGCTTAGTTCCAGGAACAGGCCATGCATACGTGTCATGTCCCATACCAGTTTATCCACGAAGGGGCGGTAAGGTTCCATCAGGTCATCCGCCAGGCAATACGCATTGTACTGGTTCCGGTGAAAAATGCCCAGTGTGGGCAATAAGCCGCTTGCCACAATATTGCGTGCCACAACCGCTCGTAAAATGGCATACCCGTAATTAAGCAGGTTATTCGGCGGCATGCCTTCCCTTTCCCGTTTAAACCCTGCGCCCACGGCAGTATTGGTGAACAGGTGTTTCCAATAATAGGCTGCTGCTGTTCCTTCCAGGTTCTCCGGGTCGCCGCTTTTCACTTCTGATGCCCAGTTCTGCATATTTTTTACAGGGATCCGGTGCCATTCCAGTAAGGTTGCCTGGTTCCTGATCTTGGCGGTAATGGTTTGCTGCCACAATTGTTTTTTAAGCGGGGTCGTTGCTTCCAGCTGTGCCTGGAATTTCTGGCTTTGCAAACTATGCCCGTCCAGGTTCAATAATAAACCGGTAGGGTGGTGGGTATTATCGCAGGTGACCAGGGCCACATTATTGGCGAGAAGTTTGGCGATCAGGGCCTGGGTTATCGTGATCTGCTGGTTATCCAGGATCAGCACGCCAATATCTTCTATGGGAACCTGTTTGGTTTCGCCACTGTCCAGACCTTCAAAAACCAGTTGCTCATGCTGTGTTTTCAGGTAGGCGGGATTGCCGAAATAGAGGGTTCGTTTTATCATAAGACATAGTTGATGGAATCGGAAATCAATCAACAGGGCAGGCTTGTTCAGACAACTAAACCTGCCCTGTCATTATGGTATCAGGCATTCGTGTTGGGTTCTTTTGCAACGGAATCGGCCGGCTTCACCAGCCTGCCTGCTAAAAGGGCATTATACTGGTCTACCAGTGCATTGATCTCATTACCTGCTTTGGCAAAGGGTTCTGCTCCCTGGTTAATGGTAAAATAGGCATCTATATGATTGCGTAATGCATAATAGGCGTTGGCCACATTTACCCTTCTCTGTTTGATATTATCCGGTGACGCAGCCCCTATTTCCTGTGTGCGTGAGATATAACGGGTATTGAATGCCGTATTGGCCTGTTTCAGCTCCGTTAACCAATCACCAACCTGCAAGGAGGCAATTGCGGCTTGCAGTTCCGGTTTCTTTTTCCAGTCGCCAACGATACTGCTGATGGTGGCCGTCTCGCTCATATAATTGTCCCTGGCTACGCCTGCTCCATATAGTTTCAGGTTAGCCTGTAACAGGTTGGCCGGGTTGCGTATGGCTGGATTAAAATGGTAAGTAAAGGCATTGACCAGCGCTGAAATACCGGTAACCGCTTCATCGCGGCGAATATCCAATGCGATAATTTCTTCTGTTACAGGATTGCTGCGGTCTGTTTTAAATAGTTCCTGTAAGGAAGCATATTCGGCCTGTAATTGTGTAAACTGACCGGATACTTGTAAACGGGCCGGATCGTTCAGCGATACAATACCCAGGATATCAGAAATGAATTGCAGAAACTCACCGTTGCGGAGTGTTTGTAAAGGGATGCTGTTGATCATGATTATCAATATTTTGTGTAAAAGGATACGGATGATATCTGTTTTGCCGGGAAGCCGGTAACAGTCCTGTTTTGCCCATTCTATCCTTATAGAAAGGTAAATGCAGGCCTGTAAACGGTTCCCCGGAAGATAGAAGGCCGGATCTGCTATGCAGCAGGTTATCTATGGGCATAGAAATGCGGCAACCCATCTGAATGGGAATGGTAACAGGAGGGGAGCGGGAAATGAACAGACAATACATAACGTGACTGTTTTATAACAGTACCCTATTTGTCAATACCAACAGTCTTGTTCAGTTCCGGTTTATCTGGTCAGTGGGGGAAGCCAGGGGGCGCAGCCGGTTATTTATTCGTCGATCTTTACGATCTCGCCTAATGCGTTTAATCTGATTTTTATAGGGTTTCTTTTCTGAAATGATTGAAAGCTCTGAATTCTGACAAACCTTCCGATTTCTATTGAGAGTGATTCGCCTCCGTTCTTTTTATCGTCAGTTCTGGTTTCCAGGTGGTGTCTGAAAACATAATCATTACTGGCTATTTTCTGAACACGATACAGGTGCATGCTTAATTCGGCCAGGGTATTCTTCTTGATACAATCAGTGATGATCTCGGGTGTTACATCAAACAGGAACAGTTCATTTTGCGATAGACTTGTCATGAATTTCCAATCATCCCTGGGTAATTTTTCGAGAATCGTTTGATTGTCGAAACCATCAGTTAATATCTGGTCCCATATACCTGAAGGATTTTTGATGACAATGGGCAGTTTGTTCTTTTTTCTTTCCAGTGCATCCCAGAAAGTAACAACATTCTCCCGCAGGTTGCCCTCTTTGTCTTTATAAAGGGCAATATGGTGGTTGTTCCGGGTGCTTACAAAGTCTATGGCTTCGCCTTCCAGATTTCTATGCAATGGTGTGAGATCGGTTAATCCGGTAAAACAGCGTACCGCTTTAATGGGTATTTGTTTTTTTTCGTGCAACCAGATCGGGTTTTCCAACAGATTTTTAAAAGCTTCTTTTGGATTATTGTTATGCTGTTGCAGTCTTTCCTTAACCAGCTTTTTAATGTTTTCATCAACAATATATTCGGCATCAGCAGCTTTAAAATTGCCATCCAGATTGTATCGTACTACAAATTCATTCTTAAATACGGAGATCCTTTTAAGATGATCGGGTAAAGGACTTTTGGCAGTATCCGCAAATGCTTTTTTAGGGTCGTTATTATTTGCTGCAAGTCTTTGCTCCAACTCAGTTCGAATGGATGGATGAACGATGTTGTCCCACCGGTTGAATTTGGGTGTAAGCGCCAGTTTTTCGAATCTTTTGATCTGCCCATATACGGTTTCTTTGTGCAGGAAACCCCTTGGTGTCAGTTCCTCAGTTTCTTTTATGAGTTTATTATTACTGAAGATCCTGTTTTTGTTTTTGGTAAAAACTTTCTTTCCGGCTTTGTAGCTGACTAAGATCTGCTCTGTTGCATTCATGACATCCTTCACAAAACCTTTCCAGGGTTCGGGAAATTTATAGCCGCTTTCTTTCAGTTCCCGCTGGTTGGCATGGTTCTGGTTGAGCCGGTTCAGTTTCTGTATCATACCCTGGGTAGTTAACGCAACCACCAATGCATCAATGGCATGGTGTCGTTGATCATCCCGTTTACTCCAGATGTCTTTTTTAATTTCTTCTGTTTCGTGGATGCTGCCATCTGGTTTTTGAATGGTTTTGGAAATGGTTAATCCCGCTTTTTTATATTTCTCAAAATTCAGGTGTTGCAATACCCTGTTGATACCCCAGTTTTCCCGAAGGTAATCGGTTACACTGCCACTGGTACTATATACCCTGTAAGATATTTCCTGTAACAAACCTTTAACTTCCCTCGCTATATAAGCTGTTTCACGCATTTGCCTGTTAATGAAATCGTCCGGAATCTTATCGCCTGGCATCAGCAAATAGTTCAATTTGGTCCGGCTGATGCCCTCTTTTTTGAAATGGTGTTTTTTTACAAACTCCGTATAGTCATGAAATTTTTGCTCTCCCAATGAATGAATAAAATCAAAAGCCGTCAGGTTATCTTTTTGCTTATTTAAAGCAACACGGGCAATGGTTTTATTGGCGAAACTGTCATCAAACAGCCTGCTTTTAGGAATAATATGTTCTACTTCATAATCACCATTAAATAATTCTCTTAACTGTATCGGGTGATTGGGTTCGTAGGGAGAAACTCCGCCAAATTCATCAAACAGTTTTACTTTTTCAATGTCTCTTCTGCTTACGCTGGTGAATCCCAATTCTCTTTTTAAACGCTCTGCTATGGCTTTGTGTTCGGTGTCCCGTTTATTATTACGGCTGAACGTGTTATTCCTTTGTTCGGCATTTTGTTTTAGCTCTCTGCCTAGTTCAACCCTGATCTCAAATTTGTCATTGTCGCGGTCTTTACGACTAACAAGCCCGTTTTTTTCATCAATAATAGTATTGACCAGGTTAATGATCTGGTTGATGATTTTTTCAACAACGGGGTTTCTTAATGTGTTTTTAGCATAGAGGTCCAGTTTGTCTGCGAGTTCCCGGGATAAATTTTCAGCAGTCGTTATGGAATTCGAATGGTTGTATCCGGCATAAAAACAGGCTTTGTCATAAGTATGCCCCTGCATCAGCTGCGGGATGATTTTCCGATAAGCTTTGGCACTGATACTGCCATATCCGGTTTTGGAAAAATCTATTTTGGACAGGCTTTCGGCTTGTTGCGGTGAGAACCCGAAATCATTCACCAGGTGCCTGATCAAATGTTCTGGTTCTTCAATGGAATATATTAAATGCCATAAGCGGTAAAGAGGTTGCTTCTCAACCCCAGGGTCAATTACGGGTATTTCCCTTACTTCGCCTGTTGAATAGTCTGTAAAGTTCTTATTTGTGATAGTGAGGTGTAACTGCAGGCAGTCAGCCCCCTCGTCTGTAATTACTTTGCGTAATGCCGCACGTGTTTTATTGCCTTCGATCAGGTCTTTTTTCAGGTTAGTATAATAATTATCAGATGGGGTAAGGCCGAGTTTTTTCTTTAATTCTGTGGTACTTATCTTCTCTTTTTTGTTTAATTCATCGAATAAAAGTTGTTTTTGTTCCTGTGTCAGTAATATGTCTGAGCCTGATTTGTCCCGGATCTTAAGATGGTTGATGTCCTGCCAGATCTTGGCGATCTGAAATAGAGGGTTGCTCTTGGCGATGGTTTTAGGCCTGATTTTAATTTTTTGCCCGGCATCATCCACTAAAAATGAGCCGGTTTTATCTTTCGCATAGCTATATTCAAATAAGCAGTCGCTGATTAGATGCTTTTGACTTTTCAGGGGCCTTTGAAAATAGATGATCTCATTGAAAAATTTCCGGAGATTAGATTCTGTCAGGAGGTTGGGATAATATTTTTTTTGTTGATTCCAGATGGCTAAAAATTCAGCCTCATAGCTTTTTCGTAAAAAGATGTTTTCTTTTATCCGGAAATGGCTGTTGGTTTGTAATTGCTCATAGAAATATTGCCCGATCGTTAACCCTTTTTCCCGAAGATGTTCTTCGCGTATATTGATCTTATCCGTATAACTTAATTTTTGGGGCTTCTTTTCCTCAGATAGTGCATTGACCGTTACGGGCTTTGTTTCCTCTTCGTTATTGGCTTTCCGGTTACTTTTATATCCTCTTTTTTGGTTTAAATGATAAAAGATCCTGCCTATTTCCTGCAAGCTGAGTTGCTGGTGAATGGCTTTATCCCGTAAAGAATATAAGTCAAGTGCATTCAATCTGAAAAGTGCCTCATCGGGCATCATCCCCAGATCGCGTAGCAGAGAGGTTAATTTGTGTTTCCGCATTTTATAACGGTGGAAACCGCGCCTGACCCCTCTTTTTATTCTTCGGTCAGCATTTTTGCTGATGGCATTTCCTTTCGTGAATTCATCCGCTTCGGTGGGATTTAAAGGAATGATGCGACTACCCATCTTAATAATCCTGTATTGTTCATTATCAGTTTCCGGTTCGTGGATCAATGCCCACCCGATTGAATTTACACCTACATCAAGGCCTAAAATTATTTTCATAGAATAGATATTATTTCTATATTTAGCTTACAATTTGAAGCAAATCACAATAAGGTTTTACCGTTGTGAAAACATTTTAGCCGGGGTCATGCCTCGGCTTTTTTTATGACAACTATTAGTGAATGTCTTTGGTTTTCGACATTTCGGGGGGAGGGAGGATGAATAAATATAAATAACCTTTTGGGAAATTCAATAGAAATTGCGGAGTTATTGTTGTGGATCGGGAGATTGTAAGATGTTGTCTGAATTTATTTTTTCCAATACCTCCCAAACCCCCGTGTAGCATGGTACACGATCCGGTTATTACGCAACTCTGTGATCAGCAGTTCTGCCCCGTTTTTTACTGCCAGTTTTTTTGCTTCAGGGATAGAGAGAATACTACAGGCCGTAGCCAGCCAGTCGGCCAGGGCGCCATCGTCCGCGATCACGGTCACGTTCCGTTGTGAAGCGATCCCGTAACCGGTCCTGGGGTCTACGATATGCGAATATCTTTTTCCCTCATGTTCCATATACTGGTACACATCGCCGGAAGTGGCCACAGCTTTGTTTTGCAACAGCAAACGTCGGGGCAGCAATTGGTCCGTGTTCTCTGGTATGTTGATGGCGATGGTCCAGCCATGGGTGCCTGGTGGCGCCTGGCTCATGGCCATATCTCCTCCGGCATCCAACAGTGCCTGGGTAATACCTCTGGTTTGTAAAAAGCGGATCACTTCCTGTGCAGTATATCCTTTGGCGATCCCGCCAAGGTCGAGCAGCATACCTGTTTTCTCTAACAGGATACTGGAATCGGAAGGATTCATCCGCAGGTGCTCGAAGCCGACCCATTCACGTGCTTGTGCAATATGGATACTGTCGGGAAACTTTTTTTCCTTTCTCGCTTTCCGCCACAAACGGCTCAATGGGCCAACGGTGATATCGAAAGCGTGCCGGCTTTCCCGATGGGCTTCCTTGCTTTGTAAAATGATCTTCCATAATCTGGAAGAGACAGGACTGGCTGCTTTTCCTGCCTGTGCATTCAGCCGGCTTAATTCGCTGCTGCTGTCGTAATCACTGAAGATCCGGTTCAGGGAATCTACCAGTGAAAAACATTCCATGGCCAGTGATGCTGCTTTGACCGAATCGTCTGAAACCAGCACCAGGTTGAAGGGAGAGCCCATTTTCTGCTGGGTGAAATGAAATTTACGTGCCTGCGAATGCAACTGCCCCGATAACAGCAACGTGGAAAAAAAGAAGAGGATTTGTTTTTGCAAAGTACCGGTTTGTTAAGTTGATATCAGTAAATTTAAGCACAAAAAAAAGGTATATGCAAAGAAGAAAATTCATGCAGCAGACTTTACTGGCCGGGGGCTCTCTGGTAACGGCCACGGCTGCATTCTCAGCAAAGAACAAAAAAGACCTGCTCGATAACAATGAACCTTTTCATCTGCCATATGCCATTCATGATGGTATGTTCAAAAACCATGGCGGTCCGGATATCGTAGACCAGATCCGGTTTGCTCATTCAGTGGGTTTCCGGGCACTGGAAGATAACGGAATGATGAGCCGCACGCCCGAGCAGCAGAAACGCATCGGCGATACTTTGCAAGAACTGGGTTGGTCGATGGGGGTATTCGTGGTTGAGTTTGATAAATGGCCTTTGTCTACCAATATGGCAGGAGGCAAAAAAGAATGGAAGGATAAATTCATACAATACTGTAAGGATGCGGTAGAAGTGGCCAAACGTTGTCATGCCAAATGGGTGACCGTAGTGCCCGGTAATTACGACAGGAGTCTGCCGATGGGCTTTCAGACCTCAAATGTGATCGATTTTCTCCGGAGTGGTGCAGAGATACTGGAGTCTGCCGGTCTGGTGATGGTGCTGGAGCCGTTAAGCGATACGCCGGACCTGTTCCTGCGTTATTCCGATCAGACCTATGCCATCTGCAAAGCGGTAAACAGTCCTTCCTGTAAGATATTGTTCGATATGTATCATATGCAGCGTAACGAGGGTAACCTGATTGCCAATATGAACCGCGCATGGGATGAGATCGGCTATTTCCAGATAGGAGACAATCCGGGACGGAAAGAACCTGGCACAGGCGAAGTCAATTACCGGAATATTTTTAAGCACCTGCATGGCAAAGGATACAAAGGCATACTGGGCATGGAGCATGGTAATGCACATCCCGGCAAAGAAGGGGAGTTGGCTCTGATCAAAGCTTACCGTGATGCGGATAACTTCCTGTAGTGAAGAATTGCCTGATACATTTCGGTAGTGTTTGACAGGTCTGCAACGCTATTGTAGCGCAAGCATGTGTGGTTCAGGCAGGGCAGCACAGTTCATGATGGTTAATACAGAACTTGGTATAGTTTTCAGCATATTTTCAAACCGATTGTAAATCATCCTGCCATGAAGAAATTGTTGTGCATCATCATTGCCATGCCCGCATTGCTGGGCTCTCTTTTTGCCCAGACATCAGTAACGCATCTTCTGACAGAGAACCGACCTGATCCCGTGGGCGTGGAAGAAAAGTTGCCCAGGTTCAGCTGGCAACTCCAAGCATCCGGGCGTAATACGATGCAGACAGCTTATTCCATCCAGGTTTGGCAAGCCGGTAATAAAAAGAATCTTGTCTGGAACTCGGGTAAAGTCAATTCAGATCAATCCGTATACATACCCTATGCCGGCACAGCTTTACAAAGCGGTAAAAAATACCAATGGCAGGTACAGGTATGGGACAATAAAAGCGCAGAACCTGTACAAAGCGGTACCGGTACTTTCCAGATGGGACTTTTGCAGGTGGGTGACTGGAAAGCACAATGGATAGAGCCCGGTTATGTGGAGGATTCTGTGCTGCGACCAAGTCCGCTATTCCGCAAACAGTTCCGGACCGATAAAAAAATTGTTTCTGCTACCGCATTTATTACAGCGCATGGTTTGTATGAGGCGCAGATCAACGGCAAGCGCATCAGCGACGCTTATTTTACACCGGGTTGGACGGCTTACCAGAAAAGGCTGCAATACCAGGTATATGACGTGACCCATTTGCTGAACAAGGGTACCAATGCCATTGGCGTGACCCTGGGAAGTGGCTGGTACCGTGGCGTGATCGGTTTCTCGAATAACCGAAATGTGTATGGGAAAGATATTGCCCTGCTGTTTCAACTGGCCATCACCTATAGCGATGGAACTACGGCCTACGTTGTGTCGGATAACAGCTGGAAGTCAACTACCGGGGCTATCCGTTATTCGGAGATCTACAACGGAGAGACCATTGATGCGCGCCTGGAGAAAAAAGGCTGGGAACTGCCGGATTACGATGATAGCAAATGGAGTGGCGTAAAACTTGCCTCCCATCCCTTGCATACCTTGGTGGCTACCTACAATGAACCGATCCGCAAGAAAGAGACTTTTCAGCCCAAACGAATTTTCAAAACGCCTGCCGGTGACCAGGTGATCGATTTTGGCCAGAACCTGGTGGGTTGGGTTACGATCAAAGTAAAAGGACAGGCCGGCGATAAGATCGTGGTGTCTCATGCCGAAGTGATGGAGAAGAACGGTAATTTCTATACCACCAACCTGCGGGCCGCCAAGGCCCAGGATGTCTATATCCTGAAAGGGGGAGAAGAAGAAATATTTGAACCGCATTTTACCTGGCATGGATTTCAGTTCATAAAGGTGGAGGGTTACCCCGGAGAGTTGAAACCGGAGAATTTTACCGCCGTAGCCTTGTATTCCGATATGCCGATGACGGGATCCTTCTCTTCTTCTAACGGACTGGTGAACCAGTTACAGCACAATATCCAATGGGGACAAAAAGGCAATTTCCTGGATGTTCCCACCGATTGTCCGCAAAGAGATGAACGTCTTGGCTGGACCGGTGATGCGCAGGCTTTCTCAAGAACGGCGTCTTTCAATATGAACGTGCACAGCTTTTTTACCAAATGGCTGAAAGATGTGGAGGCTGATCAATTACCAACAGGCAGTGTGCCTTTTGTGGTGCCGAATGTGTTGGGAGCCGGAGCATCAGGTTCGGCAGGATGGGCAGATGCAGCTACCATCATTCCCTGGAACATGTACCTGGCTTATGGCGATCAGAAGATACTGGAGAACCAGTACAACAGTATGAAAGCATGGGTGGGATACATGAAACAGAACAGTACAAACGATCTATGGAACAAAGGTTTCCATTTTGGCGACTGGCTGTTCTTTCGCCCGAACGACGATAACGACGGCAGGGCCGCAGTTACGGATAAATACCTGATAGCCCAATGTTTTTATGCGCATTCCACACAGCTGTTGATCAATGCCGCTAAAGTATTGGGAAAAAAGGAAGATGTGGTCGCGTATGAATCTTTGCTTGCCAACATTAAAGCCGCATTTGTAAAGGAATACCTTACGCCCAGTGGCCGCCTGGTATCCAGTACCCAAACTGCGTATGTGCTGGCACTGAATTTTGATATGCTGCCCGAAAACCTGCGGGCACAGGCCGCTGAACGATTGGCGGAGAATGTGAAGGGTTATGGTAATCACCTCACAACGGGTTTTCTCGGAACACCCTATCTCTGTCATGTGCTGACCCGTTTCGGTTACCTTGACCTTGCTTATACCTTGTTGCAGCAGGAAAGTTATCCTTCCTGGTTATACCCGGTGAAAATGGGGGCCACCACTATCTGGGAAAGATGGGACGGTATCAAACCCGACGGCTCTTTCCAGGTGCCATCCATGAATTCCTATAACCATTATGCATACGGGGCCATCGGCGATTGGATGTACCGGACCATGGTGGGATTGGATACCTATGAAGACGGAACAGGATATAAACACAGTAAGATACAACCGCATATCGGAGGAAGTTTCACTCAGGCTGCTGCGGGTCTGCAAACCTATTATGGAACACTGGGCAGTTCCTGGAAACGGATGGATGGAAGTATCCTGATGGATGTGGAGATACCTGCCAATACCCGCTCTACCGTATTTATCCCGGCCAAGAGCGTGGATGCGGTCACTGAGAATGGTCTGCCTATTGCAGGAAACAAGGATATCAGCATACTCGAAACCAGCAACGGTTATGTATCCTTATCGCTGGGCTCAGGCCAATATCATTTCATCATCAAACAAAATTGATCATTCTATCATACTATCATTCTATCATACTATCATTATGAAATCTCTCTTACGTCCTCTTATTCTTTTCTCCGTACTGGTGATCAGCTTATCCGCCAGTGCCCAACAATGGTCTATCGAAAAAGCCAATGAATGGTACAGCAAACATGCCTGGCTGGCAGGAGCGGATTATATCCCTGCCAATGCCATCAACCAGCTGGAAATGTGGCAGGCCGATACTTTTGATCCCGCCACGATCGATAAGGAGTTGGGCTGGGCGGAAGGGCTTGGTTTTAACACCCTGCGGGTATACCTGCATAGCCTGGCCTGGAAACAGGATCCGGAAGGGTTCAAAAAACGGGTGGATCGTTTCCTGAACATCTGTGCCAAACATAAGATAGAACCCATTTTTGTGTTCTTCGATGACTGCTGGAACAAAGTACCGCAGCCAGGTAAACAACCCGAACCCCAGACAGGTATTCATAATTCAGGCTGGGTACAGGATCCCGGGCAACCCGCTTCGAATGATGTGACCATCTATCCGATGCTGGAAAAATATGTAACGGATGTACTCACACATTTTAAAGATGACAAGCGTATTCTGCTGTGGGATCTGTATAATGAACCCGGCAACAGCGGCAAAAAAGATTCTTCACTGGTGTTACTGAAAAAGGTATTCGAATGGGCCCGCAAGGTTAACCCGAGCCAGCCGATCAGTGCGGGATTGTGGGACTGGGGCATGGAGAAGTTCAATGTATTCATGGCGCAGAACTCGGATATCATTACCTATCACAATTACGAGGAGCCGGATAGGCACCGCCGGGTGATACAGGTGCTTAAAGCATTCGGCAGGCCTATGATCTGTACAGAATACATGGCCCGTACCAGGAAAAGTTATTTCAGTAACATCATGCCCATGCTCAAAAGATACAATGTGGGAGCCATCAACTGGGGATTGGTGAGTGGTAAGACCAATACCATTTTTGCCTGGGATACGCCGATGAAAGATGGTTCGCAACCCAAGGAATGGTTCCATGATATTTTCCATCCGGATGGGACACCGTACCGACAGGAAGAAGTGGACCTGATCCGAAAACTCACCAACCGTTAACCGAAGCAAGCCTGCCGCCATGCGAAAACTGTGTATACTGCTCTGCTGTTGCTGGATGATGAACACTTACGCACAACAGCCGATACATCCGGATTTGTTGAAACAGCCCTGGTCTGCATCCTGGATCACTTGTCCCGGAGTGCCGCAACGTGATTACGGCGTCTATCATTTTCGGAAAACGTTTTCTTTGGCGGAAAAACCAGCGGTTTTCCTGGTGCATGTTTCGGCCGATAACCGGTATCGTTTGTTCGTGAACGGAAAAGCTGTGTGCAGTGGCCCTGCACGTGGCGACCTGTATAACTGGTATTTTGAGACCGTCAATATAGCGCCCTATCTGCAGGGTGGCAATAATACCATTGCTGCGCTGGTATGGAATATGGGTGAACATGCACCGGTAGCTCAGATCAGTAACCAAACTGCTTTTGTATTACAGGGTAATGGCCGTTCAGAGCAGATCGTGAATACCAACGAGAGCTGGAAAGTATTGCATGATACGGCTTATACACCCTGTTCAACCGATAACGGTTCCCGTTTGCATACCTATATGGTGGTAGGGCCCGGCGATCGTGTTAATGCAGCG
The DNA here is from genome assembly GCA_964460235.1 of uncultured Sediminibacterium sp. Taxonomy (GTDB): domain Bacteria; phylum Bacteroidota; class Bacteroidia; order Chitinophagales; family Chitinophagaceae; genus Sediminibacterium. The sequence goes on from CAYWPM010000015.1 coordinate 13,670, forward strand.
GCCTATCCCTGGGGGTGGGAGCAGACCGGTTACCAGGATGCGCACTGGCAGAACAGCCGTCGTATCGCTAATCCCGTAACGGCCGGGTATGGTACGGATAATCTCTGGACCCTGCAACCCCGTAATATTCCATTGATGGAAGAAACGCCACAGCGACTGATCGCTGTGCGAAGAGAGAGCCATATCCAGACACCTGCCGGTTTTCTGCAGGGAAACATGGCTTTGCAGATACCTGCGCACCAAACGGTTTCCATCCTGTTCGACCAGGCGTATAATTCTGTAGCCTATCCGGAATTGTTCGTCAGCAAAGGCAAGGGCTCTTCTATTACCATGACCTATGCGGAAGCCTTGTTCGATAAGAACGGTGTGAAGGGTAACCGTGATGATATCAACGGGAAGACCATCAAAGGCAATTACGATATTTTTTTACCCGACGGAGGGGAGAACCGCCATTTCCGGCCGCTCTGGTTCCGCACCTATCGTTACCTGCAACTGGATATTACAACGGGTGAGGAGCCTTTACAGATCAACGACCTTTATGGAACTGCTACGGGGTATCCCTTTACGGTCAAAGCATCGTTCAGGAGCAATGATTCATCCATGCAGCGTATCTGGGATGTTGGCTGGCGGACCGCGCAACTATGCGCCGGGGAAACTTATTTTGATTGCCCGTATTATGAACAGCTGCAGTATGAAGGGGATACCCGCATCCAGTCGCTGATCTCATTATATGTTACCGGCGACGACCGTTTGATGCGAAAAGCACTCCTGGATTTTTATCATTCACGGGTGCCCGAAGGGTTGACACAGGGCCGTTACCCCAGCAACCGCCTGCAGGTGATCCCTCCTTTTTCTTTGTACTGGGTGTCGATGGTGTACGATTACTGGATGCACCGGAAGGATCCTGCCTTTATCCGGAATTTCCTGGTGCCGGTCATGGGGGTACTGGATTGGTATGAACAGAAGATAGATCGTAGCAAACAGATGCTCGGTCCTATGAAATGGTGGGGTTTTGTTGACTGGAACCTTGCCTTTCCCGGCGGTGTACCGGATGGCGCGACCGATGGTAATTCTTCTGTGATCACGCTGCAATATGTGGCTACCCTGCAACAGGCCGCGGCCTTGTTTGCGGGCTTTGGAAAAAATGCGGAAGCCGAACACTACCGTCAACTGGCCAACCGGCTGAACAAAGCAGTATACCAGCAATGTTTTGATGCCACCAAAATGCTGATGGCGAACACGCCACAAAAGAAAAACTTCAGTCAGCATGCGGGTATCATGGCGATATTGACAGGAGCCATACCCGATGCGGATCAAAAAAATGTACTCAATAAAATACTGTACGATGGCTCACTGAGCCAGGCTACTTTTTATTACCGGTTTTACCTGAACCGGGCATTGAAAAAAGCGGGTATGGCCGATATGTATTATTCGCAACTGACGCCCTGGCGGGGAATGATCGCTAACGGGCTCACCACCTTTGCGGAAAATCCTGATCCAACAAGATCGGACTGTCACGCCTGGAGTTCCAGTCCGAACTACGATTTCCTGGCAACCATTTGTGGTATCGTTCCTGCATCACCAGGGTTCGCTACGGTGAGGGTCGAACCGGCATTGGGCGAACTGGTATCTGCCACCGGGGAAATACCGCATCCGGATGGCAATATCAAAGTTGACCTGCAGCGGAAAAGCAAGGAAGGGATAGAAGCACATATCAGCCTCCCCGCAAAGGTATCCGGTGAATTCATCTGGAAAGGCAAACGTGTTGCGCTGCATGGCGGAGAACAGGTCGTAAGGCTTTAACTTGATAAAATAGGCATATCGTCACCCGGCTATTGACGATCGTATGTTCCATGGTGGAAACGAGCCAAAGGCGACTGGTATTGGCCCGGGTGTCTGTAGCAGCCCCTTCATCATTCATCATTCCTTGCCTGTCTGCCGTCAAGCAGGCTCAATAGTCAATATTAAAAAAGCCCCACATTGCTGTGAGGCTTTTTGGTGATCCCGCTGGGACTCGGACCCAGGACCCATACATTAAAAGTGTATTGCTCTACCAACTGAGCTACGGAATCAAACCCTTACCCTGGGAAGAAAAGCCAGTGACTTTTTTTCTTTGGGAGTGCAAAAATAGGTGAAATAAAAAAACTGCCAAATTTTTATAAAAGTATTTTCCATTTTTTACACACAGAACGTCAATAACTCATGGCGGAACTGCCTATTTTTGTGTGATAAGCCTAATCTCATGTCAGTTTTTCAACAAAAGGTTGTTGTGATCACCGGAGGATCCGAAGGGATCGGGAAGGCATTGGTAGATGCTTTTCTCCAAATGGGAGCCAAAGTGGCCACCTGTGGCCGTAACTATGATAAGTTATACCAGTTGCAGTCCACCTATCCCGGCAAACCCCTGCTGATCCATACCGCCGATGTGAGTAAGGAAGCCGATTGCCAGAACTTTATAGAAGCGGCCGTGAAGGCTTTCGGCACCATCGATATCCTCATCAATAATGCAGGTGTGTCCATGCGTTCTCTCGTTTCCGAAGTGCAGCTGGATACCATCCGAAAAGTAATGGACATCAATTTCTGGGGCACGGTATACTGCACCAAGTTCGCCCTGCCCTATATCACCCGAAATAAAGGTACCGTGGTGGGGGTTTCTTCTATCGCAGGTTACCGGGGACTGCCCGGCAGAAGCGGTTATTCCGCTTCCAAATTTGCCGTGAACGGATGGCTGGAGGCATTGCGCACCGAGCTGCTCGACAGCGGCACCAACGTGATGTGGGTATGCCCGGGTTTCACTACTTCCAACATACGCAACGTGGCCCTGAATGCCCTGGGTAAATCGCAGGGAGAATCACCGATGGATGAAGGCAAAATGATGAGCGCCGAAACCTGCGCCCAGCACATCATCAAAGCCATCGAAAAAAGAAAACGTAGCCTGGTACTTACTTTCACCGGTAAGAGGACCGTATTCATGAACCGCTTTTTCCCTTCACTGGCAGATAAGCTGGTCAGGAATTTTTTCTTTAAAAATGGCGAGCTGGTGAAATAACCTGTCTGTTCAAACGTTTAACTGTCACCATGCCTATTCTAACGTTGACTTCAGACATAGGCCAGCGGGATTATCTTGTTGGTGCGATCAAGGGACAGTTCGTGAACCTGATGCCCGATCTCAATATACTCGACATCACGCATTACCTTTCCCAGACCAATTTTCCCCAGGCGGCCTATACCTGTAACAACGCTTTCCGGTATTATCCACCGGGCACTTTTCATTTCATTATCGTGAACCTGTTCGAGACCGCCAGGCGGTACATGCTGGTGGCCAAACACAAGGACCAGTACATCATCTGCCCGGACAACGGTATCCTGACCATGATCGCAGGGGGTAAGCCCAAAGAGATCATCGGCATTGAGATGAACAAACACCAGACCCTGCTCGAGATCACCCAGGAAGTGGCGTTCACCATGGCCCATATCCAGGAGTCCGGGAGCCTGAACGGACATGGTGAGCCGGTGACCGATATCGAAGAAAAATATCCTTTACGGGCTACGGTGGGTCCTAACTGGATGGAAGGACAGATCCTCTTCATCGACAATTTTGAGAACGTGGTCATCAATATCACCCGCGAGGAGTTCAATGAACAGCGGCAGGGCAGGAGTTTCAAGATCGTCTTCAAACGCAACGAGACCATCGATACCATCAGCGATAATTATACATCGGTGGCCGAATCGGAAAAACTGGCCTGGTTCAATTCGGCCGGTTACCTGGAGATCGCCCTCCGCAATGGCAATATGGCCGGATTGTTCGGATTGCAGGGCTATAATGAACAAATGCAGCAGACCGGATCCGCTTCCAGCAATAAGTGGTTCTATCAAACCGTACGGATCTTTTTTGAATAAGGAGGCGTCAGTCGTCAGCCGTCAGTGGTGAGTAGGGAGTAGGGAGTGAATTCACAATTGCCCATTCACGACTGACTACTCACTTCCTACTCACCACTGACCACTCACCCTTCCCCACATTTGTCCGTTTCCCCAATTGCCAGTATTTTTGCTCCCTGAAATAAATCTCACAATCACACATTCACTCAATCACTCATTCAATCATTAATCATGCCATACGACGTAATTGTGTTAGGTAGTGGTCCCGGTGGTTACCCGGCTGCTATCCGTGCTTCTCAATTAGGATTAAAAGTTGCGATCATAGAAAAAGAAAGCCTGGGTGGTATCTGCCTTAACTGGGGCTGTATACCTACCAAAGCGTTGCTGAAAAGCGCACAGGTGTATGAATACATGAAACACAGCACCAACTACGGTATCAATGCCACAGGTGTTGCCCACGATTTCGGTGGCGTAGTGAAAAGGAGCCGCGGTGTGGCCGATAAGATGAGCAAGGGCGTTCAGTTCCTGATGAAGAAGAACAAGATCGATGTGGTGATGGGCTATGGTAAAGTGAAGGCCAAAGGACAGATAGAAGTGACCGCTGCCGACGGAAGCAAAACCGTGGTGGAAGGTAAATACATCGTTATCGCTACCGGTGGCCGCAGTAAAGAACTGCCCAACCTGAAGCAGGATGGCAAGAAAGTGATCGGCTACCGCGAAGCCATGGTGTTGCCCGAGCAGCCCAAGAGCATGATCATCGTAGGTAGCGGGGCCATAGGGGTAGAGTTCGCCTATTTCTACAACAGCATGGGAACCAAAGTGACCATCGTGGAGTTCTTGCCCCGGATCGTTCCGGTAGAAGATGAGGATATTTCCAAAGAACTGGAAAAACAATACAAAAAGCAGGGGATCGATATCATGACCAACGCTTCTGTTGACTCAGTGGATACCAGCGGAGCCGGTGTAAAAGCCCTGGTGAAAAAGCAGGATGGCAGCACCGTTACCCTGGAAGCCGATATCGTTTTAAGCGCGGTAGGTGTGGTAGCCAATATCGAAAACATCGGGCTGGAAGAGAATGGTATCAAAACCGAGAAAGGAAAGATCGTGGTGGATGCCTACCAGCAGACCTCTGTTCCGGGTATTTATGCCATTGGAGACTGTTCTCCCGGACAGGCCCTGGCGCACGTAGCTTCCAAAGAAGGGATCAACGCGGCGGAACACATGGCTTACCTGGAGAAGAAACACCACCACCTGCCAGAACCGCTGGACTATAACAATATCCCCGGCTGTACCTATTGCACCCCGGAGATCGCCAGCGTGGGGTATACCGAAAAAGCGGCCAAAGAAGCCGGTTACGAACTGAAGATCGGCAAGTTCCCGTTCATGGCCAGTGGTAAAGCCAGTGCGGCAGGTGCTACCGATGGTTTTGTGAAGATCATCTACGATGCCAAATATGGTGAATTACTGGGATGTCATATGATCGGTATGAACGTGACCGATATGATCGCCGAAGCAGTGGTGGCCCGTAAACTGGAGACCACGGCGCACGAGATCCTGAACGCAGTACACCCACACCCGACCATGAGCGAAGCTGTTAAGGAAGCTACAGCGGCCGCATACGGTGAAGCTATTGATATTTAATACCTTACAAAGGCTATCTGATATAAAAAAGCCTCCGAAACGGAGGCTTTTTTATATCAGCTCATTTGCCGAACACTTTCTGTAATATCTCGGAGGTCCTGGCCAAGGGGTCTTTGCGGATGCTTTTCTCTTCCAGGGCTACCTGGTAAAAAATGCCACTCAGGGCTTTTTCCGTCACATAGGCGCTCAGGTCGGGGTTGATCTTCTTGCCCAGGAAATTGATCTTGTTATAGGAACTGATCAGTGTGTTCCAGTATCGGGTGGCGTTCACTTTTTCCAGCGATTGTTCTATGACCGGCCGGAAAGCCTGGGTGAGTTCGTTACTGGTCTTACCACGCAGGTATCCCGTAGCGGCGGTATCGCCCCCCTTCAGGATACCCAGTGCGTCCTGGAAGCTCATTTGTTTGATGGCATTGCCGAAAATGGGGGCAGCGCTTTTACAGGCATCCTCGGCTGCCCGGTTCATGCTCAGGATGGCATCGTCCACCTGTTTGCCAAGACCTACTTTGCGCAAAGTGTTTTCTACTTTTTCGGCTTCGGGTGGCAGTAATATTTTCAGTGCGGCGTTGGCAAAAAAGCCATCCACCTGCGAAAGGGTGGTGGCCCCTTTCTGCGAGCCTACCGCCAGGGCTTCTTTCAAGCCGGCTACAATATCCTCGTTACTCAGGGTGGTTTGTTTGCCGCTGAGGGCGTTTTTGGCTTTGTCCAGCAGGTTCTTGAACTGCGCCTCGGATGGCAGGTGCATTACAGAAAAGCAGGTGCACAGGATCAGGATCTTTTTCATCATCTTCAGAATGGGTTTACGCCGGATCGGCTACCGTCAAAGTTACCCGCTATGGAGGAGAGCAGTTGTGAATGATTTGCTATTTCTTACCGGCCATTTTGACCAGTGGCAGCTATTGCCTGTCCAACTTACCTACCTTTAGGAAAACCGGTTTATGAAAAAATACGCACTCCTGCTGATCATGTCGATCGGGTTATCTGTGGTTCATGCCCAGACCAGCACCTATATCCTGTTGCGCCATGCAGAGAAAGATACTACCGCTGCCGGGGCCACCATGATGAAAGCAGACCCGCCACTAAGCGAACAGGGACAGAAAAGGGCTGAAAAACTGGTGCAGACGCTGGCTGGCTATGTTCCTGATGAGATCTATTCTACCAACTATATACGTACCCGATCTACCGTATTGCCATTGTTAAAAAAGTTTAATAAAGAGATACAATTATATGATAATAAGTATCTTAAAGAATTTTCAGATAAACTTTTGCAACTAAAGGGGAAAACGGTGGTGGTGGCCGGGCATTCCAATACCACACCCCGGCTGGTTAATTTACTGATCGGTGACAACCGGTATCCCGACCTGGACGAAAGGGTGTACGACCTGCTTTGGATCGTTACGGTTGCAGGAGGAAAGGCGGAAGTGAGGGAGGTGAGGTATTGATCAATGATAGAATGAGTGAATGAGTGAATGAGTGAATGTTCTTTCGGAATCTTTTTGGTAATGGGGGTTGACAATTGCCGATTCACCATTCACGATCCTTACCTTTGCGGCCGTTATGAAGTTTGAGAAAGAGATCAACAGGCGTAAGACCTTTGCCATCATATCCCACCCGGATGCGGGTAAGACCACTTTGACGGAGAAATTGCTTCTTTTCGGAGGTGCCATTCAGGTGGCCGGTGCCGTCAAGAGCAATAAGATCAAAAAACATGCTACCAGCGATTTCATGGAAATTGAGCGCCAGAGAGGTATCTCTGTGGCCACTTCCGTGATGACCTTCGAATACAAGAACACCCTCATTAACCTACTGGATACGCCCGGTCACAAGGATTTTGCCGAAGACACCTACCGTACGCTGACGGCGGTGGACAGTGTTATCCTCGTGATCGACAGCGTGAACGGGGTAGAGGCACAGACACGCCGCCTGATGGAAGTGTGCCGCATGCGCGATACGCCCGTGATCGTGTTCGTGAACAAGATGGACCGGGACGGAAAAAACCGCTTTGACCTGCTGGAAGAGATCGAGAAGGAACTGCATATTTCACTGCACCCCATGACCTGGCCCATCAATAGCGGAAAGGAATTCAAAGGAGTCTATAATATTGATAATAAGAGTCTTAGACTGTTTACTGCAAGTACAAAAGCAGATGACGACGACGTGATCGCCATCAGTGATCTGTCTGATCAGCTGCTGGACGCCAAAGTGGGCGAAAGGGATGCTGAGCAGTTGCGGGAGGATGTGGAACTGATCGATGGCGTATACGGTCAGCTGGATATCCAGGACTACCTGTCGGGCCGGATCGCTCCGGTGTTCTTCGGTAGTGCCGTGAATAACTTCGGGGTGAAGGAGATGCTGGATACTTTCATCCGGATAGCGCCCGTGCCCCGCAGCCGCGAAACATCCACCCGCACCGTAGACGTTGGGGAGGATAAGTTCAGCGGATTCATCTTTAAGATCCATGCCAACCTGGACCCCAAGCACCGCGACCGGATCGCTTTCATGCGGGTCTGCAGTGGCAGGTTCGAGCGGAATAAGTATTATCATCATGTACGGCTGGATAAGGATGTGCGTTTTAGCAATCCCTATAGTTTCATGGCCCGCAGTAAGGACATCATCGATGACGCTTACCCGGGTGATGTGGTGGGCCTGTTCGATACGGGAAGTTTTAAAATCGGGGACACGCTCACCGAGGGAGAGAATTTCTATTTCACCGGGATCCCGACCTTTTCACCTGAAATTTTTAAAGAATTGGTCAATAAAGATCCTATGAAAACCAAACAGTTGGAAAAAGGAATCAGTCAGTTGACCGATGAGGGTGTGGCGCAACTGTTTACCCAGTTTGGCGGAAACAAAAAGATCATCGGTTGTGTAGGAGAGCTGCAGTTCGAAGTGATCCAATACCGCCTGCTGCAGGAATATGGGGCGGCCTGCGAGTTCCGGTCCATGCCTTTTTACAAAGCCTGCTGGCTCACCAGCAAGGACCCCAATAAGCTGGCCGATTTCCTCCGGTTCAAACAAACGAACTCGGCAGAGGACAAAGATGGTAACCCGGTTTACCTGGCACAGAGCGAGTGGTTCCTGAATACGGAGATCACCAATAACCCGGATATCACTTTTCACTTTTCAAGTGAGATACATAAGTAAGAAATCCTTAAATTCATATATATGCATTCAATAGCTTACGATGTCATCATTATTGGATCAGGTCCCATCGGACTGGCCTGTGGTCTACATGCCAAAGCAAACGGCCTCCGTTACCTGATCATTGAAAGAGGTTGCCTGGTGAACTCCCTGTTCAACTATCCCACCAACATGATCTTTTTCTCTACGGCTGACAGGCTGGAGATCGGGGGGATCCCGTTTGTGAGCCGCGGTCCGAAACCCACCCGTGATGAAGCCCTGGAATATTACCGGAAAGTGGCGGTATCCTCCGGACTGAATATCCACCTGTTTGAAGGTGTGGAAAGTATTGACCGTGCAGATGGGCTGTTTACGGTGAATACAGTGAAAAGACATTACAAAACCAAGAACATCATTGTATCAACCGGTTTTTATGGTAAACCCTACATGATGAACATCAAGGGCGAAGAGCTTCCCAATGTGACACACTACTACGATGACCCGCATTATTATGCTTTCCAGAAAGTGGTGGTGGTAGGTGCCAATAACTCGGCCGTAGATGCAGCGCTCGAGACCTGGCACAAAGGGGCACAGGTCACCATGGTGATCCGTGGCAACGACCTGGGCGAGCACGTGAAATACTGGATCAAACCGGATATCGAGAACCGTATCAAGGAAGGTTCCATCAAGGTATACTATAACTCGACCCTGGCCGAGATCAGGGAGCATGAAGTGGATATCAACACCCCGGAAGGACTGGTTACCCTGGAAAATGACAAGGTCATTGCCATGACCGGTTACAAACCCGATCTGACCTTCCTGGAGAATATGGGCATTGAACTGTCGGACGACGAGGTTTGTAAACCCAACTACGACGAAAGCACCCATGAGACCAATGTCAAGGGAATTTACCTGGCAGGGGTGATCTGCGGCGGGTTCAATACGCATAGCCTGTTTATCGAGAACTCACGCGACCATGCCGAGAAGATCGTGACCCATATCAGTTCGGAACTGAAAGTACAGGCGTAACCTATGCGGTTATTCGAAACCGGCAGGCTGACCGTACAACGGTTCACAGAAGCTGATGCGGATGTGTTCTACCAGGTCAATGGCGACGAGGAAATGATGCGTTATATCCGGCCGGCCAAGACCCGCTCCGAAAGTGATGCTTTTTTAACTGAGAACATTCATTTATACCAGAACGGCTCCATCGTGGGCCGTTTTGCTGTTTTTACCCGGGCAGACAAGAGCTTCGTTGGTACTTTCTCTTTCCTGTACCTGTCCGACGCGGAAAACATGCACCTGGGTTATGCCCTTCTGAAGCATGCCCGGGGAAAGGGCTATGCCACTGAACTGGTAAAAGCCGGTCTGCGCCATTTCTTTCAAAATACCGGCCGTGACAGTGTTTTTGCCATTACCGATCCGGCCAACACCGCTTCGCGGGATGTATTGCTGCGGGCAGGATTGTCATCCCGGGGGCAATGGCAGGAGCATGGGAGTCTGCTGGATCTGTATGGGATTGACCGTGAACAGGTTGTCATGGGCTGATCAGTTCTGGAAGGGTGGAAGGCGTCGGAGTAGTCGCTTGGCTCCGCCGAGTGACGCCTATCCCCAGGCTTCCAGCCTAAAAGTCTTACAGCTACAAGGCAACCAATCAGGGAAGGAGTAAGACGGTTTTTGCCGGTCTTATTTGTACTTTTGCCGTTCGTATGAAAGCAAGAACCCTCAAGAAAGACAAGGTGAATATCATCACCCTCGGCTGCAGCAAGAACCTGGTGGATAGTGAAGTGCTCAGTGGACAGCTGGCAGCCAATGACATTGCCGTAGTGCATGAGAATACCAAACTGGATCACAATATCTCGGTGGTTAATACCTGTGGTTTTATCGATAAGGCCAAGGAAGAAAGTATCAATACCATCCTGGACCAGCTGGAACTGAAGCGAAGAGGTAAACTGGATAAGGTATATGTTACCGGCTGTTTAAGCGAGCGTTACCGCGAGGACCTGGAAAAAGAAATGCCCGAAGTGGATGCCTGGTTCGGTACCATGGAATTGCCCCTGATGCTGAAACAGTTCGATGCGGATTATAAGAGTGAGTTGCTGGGAGAGCGTTTACTGAGCACCCCACGCCACTATGCCTACCTCAAGATCAGTGAAGGTTGTAACCGAACCTGTTCCTTCTGTGCCATCCCGCTGATGCGCGGCCAGCATATCAGTCGCCCGATAGAGGAACTGGTGGCCGAAGCCGAGAGCCTGGTGAAGAAAGGGGTAAAAGAGATCATGCTGATCGCCCAGGAGCTGACCTATTACGGACTCGATATCTATAAGAAAAGGGACCTTCCCCGTTTATTGCATGCCCTGGCTGACGTGAAAGGGTTGGAATGGATCCGTCTGCACTATGCCTATCCCAGCAAGTTTCCGCTGGAGATCCTGGATGTGATGCGCGAACGCGATAATATCTGCAAGTACCTGGATATGCCTTTGCAGCATGCCAGCAACAACATGCTGAAAGCGATGCGCAGGAACATCACCCGCGAAGAAATGACCGAGCTGATCCATACCATCCGCGAAAAGGTGCCGGGCATCTGTTTACGTACCACATTGATCGCCGGTTTCCCCGGCGAGACCGAGGCGGATGTACAGGAACTGAAAGAATTCCTGCAGGAACACCGCTTTGACCGTGTGGGGATCTTCCAGTACAGTCACGAAGAGAATACCTCCGCCTACGACCTGGTGGATGATGTGCCCGCCGATACCAAGGCCGAACGCGCCCAGGAGATCATGGAAGTGCAGCAGGAGATCAGCTATGAAAAGAACCAGGAGAAGATCGGGCAAGTGTTCAAAGTACTGATCGATAAAAAAGAAGCCGGCCGTTACCTGGGCCGAACAGAGTTCGATAGCGTGGAAGTAGATAATGAAGTGGTCATCCATTCCGCCAAAAAACTCCCCATCGGCGAATTCGTCAACGTCAGGATCACCAAGGCGTATGATTATGATCTGGAAGGGGAAGTGATTCAATGAGTGAATGAGTGGATGATAGGATGAGTGAATGAGTGAATGGATAAGGATGCCATGTAAAGGATATTATTTACCTTGTCTCTGTATTTGAATTAATTCAAAACAAACCATTCACTCATCCACTCATCCACTCATTCACTCATTAATTGATAGAATGGATAAGGAGGTCATGTAAAGGATATTATTTATCTTGTCTCTGTATTTGAAATGATTCAAAACAAACCATTCACTCATCCTATCATTCACTCATTCACTCATTAATTCTCCCATGTCAATCGATTGGAAAGGCGTTTTCCCTGCTATTACTACCAAGTTCACCGACAAGGATCAATTGGATCTTGTTCTGTTTGAGAAGAACCTGAATGCCCAGCTGGATGCGGGTGTGAACGGGATCATTCTGGGCGGCACCCTGGGAGAAGCCAGTGTGTTGAGCACTTCGGAAAAAGAGACCCTGGTAAAATTCACCATAGAAAAAGTGGCCGGCAGGGTACCGGTAGTATTGAATATTGCAGAAGGCAGTACCCGGGAGGCATTACAGCAGGCCGCTTATGCCAAAACCTGGGGTGCACAGGGGATCATGCTGCTGCCCCCGATGCGTTATAAGACCGATCATCGTGAAACGGTCACCTATTTCAGTACCGTGGCCAATGCCACAGACCTACCCATCATGATCTACAATAACCCGGTGGATTATAAGATCGATGTAACACCGGATATGTTCGAAGACCTTACGGTATGCCCTAATATACAAGCCATCAAGGAATCCACCCGCGATGTGACGAATGTGACGAGGCTGATCAACCGGTTTGGTGACCGGTACAGTATTCTTTGTGGTGTGGATACCCTTGCCATGGAGGAGATGTTACTCGGCGCCAATGGCTGGGTGGCCGGACTGGTCTGTGCATTTCCCAGGGAGACCGTGGCCATTTACCGGTTGGTAAAAGCGGGACATATTGCAGAAGCCACGGCCATTTATCGCTGGTTCATGCCATTACTGGAGCTGGATATCCATCCCAAACTGGTGCAGTACATCAAACTGGCCGAAACACAGGCGGGCATAGGATCTGAAACGGTTCGTCCGCCCCGGCTGCCACTGGTGGGCGAAGAAAGGGAGCGGGTGTTGAAAACCATCCAGCAGGGAATTGCCACCAGGCCCGTATTACCCGAATATTTACAACTCAGCGAATCATGAAACAGCCGGTACCGATAGACCAGGTGATGCAACAGGCGGCAGCTGCTTTTCTGCCTTATCAGAGAACAAGTGCAGAACAGAAAGCCCTTTTCCTGGAAGCGATCGCCAGCAATATAGAGGCATTGGGTGATGCACTGATAACGCAGGCCTCTGCAGAAACCAACCTGCCGGCAGCCCGGTTGACCGGCGAACGTGGCAGAACTACTTTTCAGTTACGCATGTTTGCCCAGATGCTGCGTGAAGGCAGTTGGGTAGAAGCCACCATAGACGAAGCCATCCCGGATAAGAACCCACCACGACCCGATATCCGCAAGATGTTGCAACCGCTTGGTCCGGTGGTGGTATTCGGTGCCAGTAATTTTCCTTTTGCCTATTCAACGGCTGGTGGCGATACGGCGAGCGCATTGGCTGCCGGTTGCCCGGTAGTGGTCAAAGCGCATCCAGCGCACCTGCAGACATCGGTGATAGTAGCAGATGCCATTGCGGATGCCATCAACAGCACTGGTATGCCTGTCCATACATTTCAGCATGTGACCGATGCCTCTTTTGAAGCCGGCAAAGCGCTGGTTCAGCATCCGCATACCGCAGCGGTCGGATTCACCGGTTCTTTTACCGGGGGAAAAGCTTTGTACGATTATGCTGCGGCACGTAAAAATCCCATTCCTGTATTTGCGGAGATGGGAAGTATCAATCCGGTCATCTTTTTGTCGGACACACTGGCCACCCAGGCAGTGCATCTGGCAAAACAATATGCAGCTTCCATCAGTTTGGGTATGGGACAATTCTGTACCAATCCCGGATTGTTGATAGCGATCGAGGGTGAGGGGTTATCATCTTTTCTCCGGCATCTGGCAACGGAGATCAGTGCCGTGGTACCCGCAAAAATGCTGCATGCCGGTATCCACCAGGCGTATTACACTAAAATGGAAGCAGCACTTGCCGAAAAAGGCGTGCAGCTACTCGCACAGGCTGCAACAGCACCAGGAGAGCTGGAAGCGCATCCCGCTGTTGCCACAGTGAGCGGTGAACTGTTCCTGCAACATCCTTTATTACACGAAGAAGTGTTCGGTCCATACTCGTTGATGGTGATCTGCCGGAACGAAAAGGAGCTGGAAGCCGTCTGGCGCTCAGTGGCCGGACAATTGACCACCAGTATCATGGGAACCGATGCTGATCTCATGGCCCATCGTTCCCTGTTGGAGATAGCTCCTTCCATTGCCGGAAGGATCGTATTCAACGGTGTACCTACCGGTGTGGAAGTTTGTCCTGCCATGGTCCATGGCGGTCCTTTCCCGGCATCCACGGATAGCCGTTTTACCGCAGTGGGGGTCCATGCTGTTAAAAGATGGGTGCGGCCGGTGTGTTACCAGAACTGCCCCGATGTTTTATTGCCCGCAGCTTTGCAACAGCAAAATCCATTGGCGATATGGCGTCTGGTGAACAACGAATGGACGAGAAAATAACTGCAACGAAAACAAACAGGGCATCAATAGTTACCCGCCATTGCCGGTTTCTGCCTGGGTTCGGTGATGCAGAAATAACAGGCTACTGCAGCAGACAACAGAAAATAAGTGATAAATGCCAGGTTCAGGTTGCCCAGCTGCTGGTTAATACCGAACCAGTCTTTGTAATAATACAATATACCAACCCCCGATGCAGAACTGGCCAGCTGCCATAACCAGGCATTGGGGTTTTTGTCCATCAGTTCGGTATAGGCATAGATGTATAAGAACATAAATGCGCCGTAGACGAACATGGCCGGGCTACCGATCTCTGCAATATGCCCAAAGAAATAACTGATCAGCAATAGTGCCACAATCAATTCTATCCAGGCCCAGGTAATGAACCCCTTTGAGGCCGGGGTCTCATATTTCTCAAAATGGTACACGTCCTCGATCTTGTACACGGGGTATTTTTCTGCCACGTCTGCCGGTCTCCAGCCGGTGGGCATGAACCAGATCCGTAATTTATCCCGGAGGTGTTTCGCACGCCAGGCATCTTTGATCATCAGCCAAAGGTGCATAAAGTTGATCTTGATCGGATTCCAGGTCTGTGCAGGACGGGTGATGCCGTATACTGCCGGCACATCGGGTAACTCTTCCTGGTAAGTGCCGAACAGTTTGTCCCAGAAAATAAAGATCTGCCCATAGTTCTTATCCAGGTATTCCGGGTTAATGGCATGGTGTACCCGATGATGGGAAGGGGTAACGATGATCTTCTCCAGGAATCCCATCTTGTGGATATGCTGGGTATGGTACCAGAACTGTGCAAACAGGTGCAGCGGGGCCACCACGGCAATGACTGTTGCGGGAACACCCAGTAAAGCAGCAGGCAGTAAAAAGATGGTGAACACGCGGAACACGGTAGAGATACTTTGCCGTAACGCGCAAGCCAGGTTATAATCCTCGCTGCTATGGTGTATGATATGTGCGTTCCAGAAGAAATTGTATTCATGATCGAGGCGGTGGACCCAGTATCCGGAAAGGTCCAGCGCCAGGAAAGCGATGAGATAAAGCAGGACGGAAGACTGTACATGTACCATGGCCAGGTGTTCCACCATCCATCCGTAACTGATGATGGCGATGCTGAGTCCCAGTACGTCCTTTACGGTATTGGTGATGCCGGAACTCAGGCTGGAGATCATATCGAGATGCCGGACCGTATCTTTCCCTTTGCGCCAACCCCACCATTTCTCAAACAGGACCAATGCCAGGAAAGCCGGCATGGCGATCAATAGTATTTTTCCGTAAGTTTCCATATAGCAATCGTATCATGAATATAAAGAAAACGGCTAATTTCCCGCAACAGAGACCATTAAATTAATTGTACCCCATATGTTAACCAGTCCCATCCCTTATTCCATGCCCTCGCCCGGTCATTTGAGTGGCCCTGTTTTTTCCTGTATCGATGCCCATACCTGTGGTAACCCTGTTCGGGTGGTGGCTGTGGGAGGTCCGGTATTGGAGGGCAGCACCATGAGCGAAAAACGCCAGCATTTTTTACGCGAGTACGACTGGATACGAAAAGGGTTGATGTTCGAGCCCCGGGGCCATGATATGATGAGTGGAAGTATCCTGTATCCTCCGCACGACCCCGCCAATGATGTGGCGGTATTGTTCATTGAAACCAGCGGTTGTTTGCCCATGTGTGGACATGGTACCATCGGAACCATCACCATTGCCATTGAGGAGGGGCTGATTCAGCCAAAAACGCCCGGACTGGTATTGATGGAAGCACCGGCAGGCCTGGTGCGGATCAGTTACCGGCAGGAAGGCAAGAAAGTGACCGCTGTAAAACTGACCAATGTTGCCGCTTACCTTGCTGCCGAAGGGCTTACGGTGGATTGCCCGGAACTGGGAAGCCTTACCATAGATGTAGCATACGGAGGTAATTTTTATGCGATCGTGGATGTACAGCCCAACTTTGCCGGCCTGGAACACTATCCAGCCGATAAACTGATTGCCTGGGCCAGGGAATTGCGGAAACGGATCAATGCCCAATACAGTTTTGTTCACCCCGATGATCCTACCATTCATGGCTGCTCACATATTCTCTGGACCGGGGCTGTTCTGGATCCCACGTCTTCGGCGCGTAATGCGGTCTTTTATGGCGATAAGGCCATTGACCGCTCACCCTGCGGTACAGGTACTTCCGCCCGTATGGCGCAGTGGTATGCCAAAGGCAAACTGAAAGAAGGGGATGTTTTTATCCATGAGAGCATCATCGGTTCCAAATTCACCGGAAGGGTGGAAAAGCTGACCGAAGTAGGGGGCAAACCCGCCATCATACCCAGCGTAGAAGGATGGGCCAGGATCTATGGTTATAATACCATCTCCATCGATAAAGAAGATGACCCGTATGCGTATGGATTCCAGGTGATTTAAATAATGAGTGAATGATAGTATGATAGAATGGTAGGGGGGATTTCTTAAACACATTCTATCACTAATAATTGCGAATTAATCGCGAATTTTGTGCTTTAAATAGGTCGGATATGAAAGTAGTCGTTATCGGTGGCGGAATTGTAGGATTGAGCAGCGCGTATTTTTTGCAACAGAGCGGACATGAAGTGACGGTGATCGATAAAACGGATATGTCGTCCAACTGCTCCTATGGCAATGCGGGATATGTTTGTCCCAGCCATTTTGTGCCCCTGGCAACACCCGGTATCGTGCAACAGGGTTTGAAATTAATGTGGAATCCGCGCAGTCCTTTTTATGTGCAACCCAGGTTAAGCTGGAGCCTGATAGACTGGGGTCTGAAGTTCATGAAGATCGCTACGCCGGAACATGTGGAACGTTCCGCTATTCCGTTACGGGACATTGCAGTCATCAGTAAGAAAGCCTACGAGGACTGGACACAGTTGCCGCAGTTTCATTTTGCGTATGAACGGAAAGGATTGCTGGAGATATTCCAGACCGATACAGGTGGCGATCATGCCAAACATATGATGGAGAAAGCCCACGAACTGGGTTTGACCGATACCGTGCTGCTGACCAAGGAGGAGTTGGACCGATTGGAACCACAAACGCGTATCAACGCAAAAGGGGCGCTGCATTTTAAATGTGATGCACACCTGTATCCCAACAAACTGATGCAACAATTGTTAGCGGATCTCAGGCAGAAAGGCGTTCGTTTATTGGTGAATGAGGAAGTAACCGGTTTTGAGAACAGTAAGGGCCAGATCACCCGAGTGAAAACCCTGAAAGGGGTATATGATGCAGATGCTATTGTACTATCCTCCGGCTCCTGGAGCCGCGAACTGGCCGCGATGATGGACATGAAGATCCCGTTAGTACCAGGTAGGGGATATTCTGTTACGTTGGAAGATTCACCATACCAACTCAATCATCCTGCTGTTTTGATCGAGGGACGCGTAGCACTGACGCCGATGGATGGTAACAAGATCCGTTTTGGTGGTACCATGGAGATCACTTCTACAGATACACCCCCCAGGATGAACCGCGTGAAGGGCGTACTGGAAGCGGTAGAACGTTTCTTTCCCGATTTCAAAGTGCCGATGCCAACGATGGACAAGGTCTGGTATGGGTTCAGGCCCTGTTCGGCAGATGGTCTGCCATACCTGGGCCGCACCCGTAAATGGAAGAATGTGGTGGTGGCAACGGGTCATGCCATGGTGGGACTTAGCCTGGGTGCCGGAACCGGTAAGATCGTGAGTGAAATATTGAATGAAGAGACCTGCAGCATGGACATTACCCCGTTTGATCCGGACAGGTTCAGTTAGGAACAAGATAACGGACAGGTCAAAATGATGAACGGATACCCCGGTATCCAGTAAATTGTATTTTTACCCATATTATGGATCAGACAGCTACCTACTTACCATACGAAAGCACCGGTTATTTCTCCAAGATCGTTTCCGATTACCTGTCGCAGTCCGCTTCCCTGCAACCTTTTTACCTGCATACGCCTGACCTGTCAGGGATTCAGCGATCCATCACCGCAAGGAAGACATTCCCTACACAAAGAAAGGTTTTGGTAGAGGTACTGCAGGAACAATATGCTGGTCTTACCCTTACAGATATTACCAAGACCAATATCGAATCACTGCTGCAGGAGCAGGTATTCACCGTAACTACGGCCCATCAACCCAATATCTTTACCGGGCCGCTCTACTTTATTTATAAGATCATTCATACCATTAAACTCGCAGATGAACTGACCGCTGCCATACCCGATGCGAAGTTTGTGCCGGTGTATTATATGGGTAGCGAAGATGCGGACCTGGATGAACTGGGTTATGTGAATGTTGGCGGACAAAAACTGGTTTGGGAAACCAAACAGACAGGTGCTGTTGGAAGGATGAAAGTAGATAAAGCCCTTGTACGGCTCATACATGCCATACATGGCCAGATAGGTGTGTTACCTTTTGGCCAGGAGCTTACAGACCTGTTGTTACAATGTTACACCGAAGGTAAAAGCATCCAGCAAGCCACCCTGGAGCTGGTGAATGCATTGTTCGGATCGTTCGGGCTGGTAGTGCTGGTGCCGGATCATGCCAGGCTGAAAAGCCTGTTTCAGCCCGTTGTGCAGAAAGAATTGCTGGAGGGCTTCTCGCATCACATCGTGGCAGACACGATCGAAAAAATAGGCAGGCATTACAAGGTGCAGGCAGGCGGCAGGGATATCAACCTGTTCTACCTGATCAATGATAAACGTGAGCGCATTGAATGGCAGGATCAGAGATACGAAGTGAAGGCATTGGGACTTTCTTTCTCAAAAGAAGAGATCCTGAAAGAACTGTCTGAACACCCCGAGCGTTTCAGCGCCAATGTGATCCTGCGTGGCGCATTCCAGGAAACGGTGCTTCCCAATATCGCTTTCATTGGCGGGGGCGGAGAACTGGCTTACTGGCTGGAATTGAAGAACGTATTTGAAGCGGTGCAGATACCATACCCGGTACTGATCTTGCGTAACTCTTTTCTTTTGCTGAAAAAGGAACAGTGGTTAAAGTGGGAAAAACTGGGTTTTACCGAGAACGATCTCTTTTCAGCTGAATTGGATCTGCTGAATACACTCGTAAAACGCGAGACCGAACACCAGGTGACCCTCAACGAGGAATTGCAGCAGGCACAATCGTTGTACAAACAGCTTCGCGGGATTACCGATAAAGTAGACAGTACCCTGTCGGAGCATGTTACTGCGCTGGAAAAACAGGCACTCAAAAAACTGGCAGCACTCGAAAAGAAATTATTGCGCGCAGAGCGCTTGAAATACGATGTACACCGGCAACAGATCCATACCCTTACACAACAACTTTTTCCCAATAACAGCCTGCAGGAAAGGGTGGATAATTTCTCCTTACACTATGCCACGTATGGTAAAAACTGGTTGCAAATGATCTATGATGTTTCTACCGGCCTGAACAAGGGATTTGGTGTCATCACAGTGCATTCCTGAGGTATCTCTACAAGCACGCGAGAAAATACGACAGCCTTTTTTCAGCATTACCAGTTCGTTAACAAAAAACGGTAGCAAAATTGTATACCAACGGTATGTTTTTATGTGGCAGAACAGCAATTCTGCCATAGTCCGTATCTGTTAGGTAAGTGTATTTTCATTAAAACCAATATCCCCCGATAGAGTTCTACCTGAACGTTATTTACGATCACTCAAACGTCAGTTATGAATGCTATTGCAAAAAAACTTTTATTGCTGTTAATCACTTCCTGTTCTTTTGTTGCACTGCAAGCCCAATCCGGCCGTTACCAGTATGAAATAGGTATCAATGCCGGAACCTTTCTGTATCAAGGCGACCTGGTACGGAGCCAGTATGGCTCATTCAAAGCAATGGGTCCTGTGTTGCAGCTATGGGTGGGCAAACCTTTTTCTTCGTATCTGTCCTGGAGGGCCAATCTTGCCATAGGCTCACTCCAGGCCGATGAATCTAAATTCAGTAGCCCATCCTGGAAACAGCTCCGTAATTTTTCTTTTCATACGCCGGTTACGGAACTGTCAGGCATCATATCCTATAACTTGTATGGGGATAACGGGAAAGATGACTATCATGTGTTAACTCCTTACCTGATGGCAGGATTTGGACTTGGTTTCCTGCAGGTAACGCGCGACTGGAGCCGGCTGGATACGACCGTCTTCAATCATAAGACCACTACCCAGATCGGGTTGGGCATTGATACGGTGCGGAAACTGCCCGCTGTTCTGCCGGTGATACCGTTGGGAGCAGGAGTCCGATGGGCAATAACACCGCGATTGTCAGCTACCGCAGAACTGCTCTTTCGTTATACTTTCACGGATTACATCGATGGATTCAGCTACGCTGCGGATAACCGTAATAAGGATACCTATTATAGCCTTTCGCTGGGACTAAGTTGGGTATTGGGCAGTGATGGGATCAGGTGCCCGAGGCCAGCGTTATAAGTAACAATGATGGTTACTCATCAAAACCATTGGGCCATTCTTTTTTCAGTTTGGCTATTTTTCCGTTCACTTCATGATTCATTTCATTCTTATAATGAGCCATGGCTGCGGAGATATTGGCATCAGCGGTTCCAAGGATCTGCGCAGCAAGCAGACCGGCATTCTTTGCTGCATTCAACGCAACAGTTGCAACCGGTACACCATTGGGCATTTGAAGGATGGACAGTACAGAATCCCATCCGTCGATGGAGTTGGACGATTTGATGGGTACGCCGATCACCGGTAGGGTAGTGATCGATGCGACCATTCCCGGTAAATGCGCAGCACCACCTGCACCTGCTATGATGACACGGAGACCACGTTCTTTTGCAGTGGTGGCATAGTCTACCATACGTAAGGGCGTTCTGTGGGCAGAGACAACGGTCAGTTCAAAAGGGATCTTGAACTGGGTAAGGATATCAGCAGCTGCCTGCATGATGTTCAGGTCGCTGTCGCTTCCCATAATGATGCCTACCAGTGGTTGGGTGCTTGCCATAATCTGTTTTTGCTTACTGCAAGATACTTGATTTTCTGAAAGTAAACCCTGCGTGGAGGAAGTCGTTGGACCGGATCGCAGCTCGCAAAGGCGCGAAGACGCAGGGCAAAGGATAGAGATGGACCGGAAACCTGCTGCGGAAGGGATACAAGGTGAGAGGTTTCACGTTTTATGACACCTCTCATCCTGTTATTAGGTTAGTTGGTTATCTGGTAGGCCGCGATGCTTCTTAATACAGGCGCAGCTTTTGCCTGTTGGATCACGATACGCAGCCGGGTGGTTTCCTGTTCCGGGAATTGGGCGATCTTTTTTCGGCCGATGGTGGTGCCGGTGAAGACCTTTTTGAATGACTGACCGTCAAAAGCCTCAATGGTAAAAGCACTCACACGTTGACCGTAACTGATCATCTCTTCCAGTACCACGGTATTCAGGGCCGTTCTCTTTGGCAGGGTTATCAGCAACGTGCTGTTCTCTTTTTGAGCAGATGACCAGTAGGTCTGAATAGCATGGTCTGTCAATGCGGTGATTTTCTTATTGGGCGATACGCTGTTGATACCGGCATTTTGCAACAGGTCTTTGGCAAAAGCGGCATCCCTGAGTTTACGGAAGCTCACCAGTGAGGCAGAATCTGCAGGGTGAATACGGCCCGTTCTATCGGGAGGAACGTTCAGCAGCAGGTTGCCGCCATTGCCCACGGATCTCAGATAAAGGTTGAACAGGGTTTCGGGTGATTTTACTTTGCTGTCTTCTTTGGCATGATAGAACCATCCCGGCCGGATAGATACATCCGCTTCAGCGGGGATCCAGTTCCTGCCGTTCACATTACCGCTGTTCAAAGTGTCAGTGGGAGGGCTGCCATGACCTCTTTTAAATCCGGCGGTATCCAGCAGGTTCCAGTTGGTGTTGTTAATGGTCCCATTTTCATTGCCACACCAGCGGATGCCGGGACCGATGTCGCTGAAGATCACCAGCTGCGGCTGCCATTTGAATGCCGAGTCTTCGAAACGCCGGAACTCATATTCCTGTTTCCTGCCATTGGGGCCTTCACCATTGGCGCCATCCCACCAGAGTTCAAAGAATTTTCCGTATTGCGTCAACAGTTCTTTCATGCTGGCAATGTATACATCATTGTATTCAGGTGTGCCGTATTTGGGATGGTTCCTGTCCCAGGGGGATATATAGATCCCCATATCCACCCCGTTTTTTTTACAGGCTTCCGATAGGGCTTTCACCACATCACCTTTCCCATTCATCCATTTGCTTTCTCTTACGGTATGCGTGCTCTGTTTGCTGGGCCATAAACAAAAACCATCATGGTGTTTGGCGGTAAGGATAATGCCTTTGGCACCCGCCTGTTTGGCAATACGCGCCCATTGTTCGCAGTCCAGCGCCGAGGGATTGAATACAGAGGGGTCCTCATTCCCTTCGCCCCATTCCTTATCGGTAAAAGTATTGGGACCGAAATGGATAAAAAGATAAAACTCCTTCTCATGCCATCTCAGTTGTTCTTTGGTAGGGACGGGGAAGACAGGCTTTACGGGTTGTGCCAGCAAGCTCCCTGCCCACAAACAACCCGCCAGCAGTAAATAATTTCTCATATGGTGCATTGAGAAACCAATTTACAATAATGATGGATGCAAAATTGAAATTCAGGAATGTGGAACAGGAGGGGGGAGAACAGATGAACAGATGAGCAAGGAGCAGAAGAACAGATGAGTTTTCGGATGATCTCCGTGATGAATCTTGTAAAAGGGACTATCTCATTAAGTGTGTAAACTTTTAATCGGTGATATTAGGTTAGGCTA
>CAYWPM010000016.1:0-36067 GCA_964460235.1 uncultured Sediminibacterium sp.
ATAGCCTAACCTAATATCACCGATTAAAAGTTTACACACTTAATGAGATAGTCCCGGTTTTTAACTGGTACCAGTTAAGAACCCACCCCTTTATTCATTAACGAATTTGTATTACACTACCTACTCACCACTCACCACTCACGATTCACGCATTCACCGGCACGCTATGAATGGCGTTGCTGATCTCTTTAATGAGGGAAGGGTCCTTTTCAATGGCATTGCCCACTACGATCACGTCGGCGCCGGCTTTGCAGTTATGGTAAGCTTTTTCAGGTTCGGTGATCCCGCCGCCGATGATGAGGGGGATACTGATGTTCCGGGCCACTTTTTCGATCATGGTCTCGGTAATGGGGCGTTTGGCGCCGCTGCCGGCATCCATGTATATCAGTTTCATGCCGAGCATTTCTCCTGCCATGGCGGTACACATGGCGATCTCATTCTTATCGGCAGGAATAGGCGTAGCGTTCGAAATATACGATACGGTGGTAGGTGCGCCACCGTCGATCACCATATAACCTGTCGGCATGATCTCGAGTCCGCTCTTTTTAACAAAGGGAGCGCTGATCACATGCTGGCCGATCAGCAGTTCGGGGTTGCGGCCCGAGATGAGCGACAGGTATAAAAGCGCATCCGCATACTTGCTTACCTGGGAGGGAGACCCGGGAAACAGCAATACGGGAATAGTACAATTGGCTTTGATCTGTTGGATACATTCATCCAGGTGACTGGAAATGACCAGGCTGCCACCCACAAAAAAATAATCTACCCGGGCATCGGTGGCCAGCGTTACCAGTTGATCGATCTTTTCATTATCGACCTTATCGGGATCGATCAGTACAGCAAAGGATTTCTTGCCCGATTTTTTATTGGTCTCAAATTGTTGATACAAGCCTGGTTTCATTCAGTAGTGGATAGATACTGCTGCAAAAATGCAAAAAAGTTTTTATTTAAAACCGCTTATTCAGCTGTGTTTTCGATACCCGTTGGAAAGATAAGCCATTCCGGTCGAATTGGCTTGTGAGGGGTAGTTCTACCCCCACAGGGCTTTTTCTGTTTAACTACTCACATTTACGGAAAATTATTGGTTTAACAGCCTGTTTGGGCAAAAATTATTTTCTACACCTGTGCACATTCCCGCAAAATCAATAGGGATTTGGGGTGCGAAATATTCCCCATTCCTTATCCACAACCTGTTAATATTTACAAGATTGAATTGTCGAAAGGAAGGATATTTTCGTCAACCGCTTAACTTTTTTGTTAGGCCTGGGGAATTTACCTAGAACCCATAAAAATACACCTGCATTATGTCTAACCCTCGCGCTACCAAAGGCTTACAATTCAGTCGCCGCTTCACCAAAGATGGTGTGAGTCCCTTCGATATGTTCGAATATGATTACCGCGACAGCGTGATCAAGAACCCCAACGGGGAGAAAGTTTTTGAAATGAACAATGTGGAGGTTCCCAAGCAATGGAGTCAGATTGCCACGGATATCCTCGCCCAGAAATATTTCCGTAAAGCGGGTGTTCCCCAGCCGGATGGGTCGGTCGGGCGCGAAACCAGTGTGAAACAGGTAGCACACCGTATGGCCAATTGCTGGCGCGTATGGGGTGAGCGTTATGGCTATTTCGCTTCCAAAGCAGATGCACAGGTGTTTTATGAGGAGCTGGTATACAGCATCCTGAACCAGGCTTGTGTGCCCAACTCCCCGCAGTGGTTCAATACCGGTCTGCACGAGAGCTACGGCATCACCGGTAAACCCCAGGGTCACTACTATGTGGATCCCAAGGACAAGAAATTAAAGAAATCGACCAACGCCTATGAGCGTCCTCAGCCACACGCCTGTTTTATCCTGAGTGTGAACGATGACCTGGTAAATGAAGGCGGTATCATGGATCTCTGGACCCGTGAAGCCCGTATCTTCAAATACGGCTCAGGCGTGGGTACCAACTTCTCACAGATCCGTGGCGGTGGTGAGAAATTATCAGGTGGCGGTACTTCCAGCGGCCTGATGAGCTTCCTGAAGATCGGCGACCGTGCCGCAGGAGCCATCAAAAGCGGTGGTACCACCCGCAGGGCAGCCAAAATGGTCTGTCTTGACCTGGATCACCCCGAGATCATGGAATTCATTAACTGGAAAGTAGGGGAAGAAGATAAAGTGGCCGCACTGGTGGCTGCCGGTTACGACAACAGTTACGAAGGAGAAGCCTATGCCACTGTTTCCGGTCAGAACTCCAATAACTCGGTGCGTATCCCTAACTCATTCTTCAAGGTACTGGAAGCCGATGGTGACTGGGAGCTGAAAGCCCGTACTGATGGCCGTACCATGAAAAAGATCCCTGCTCGCGAAGTATGGAAGCAGATCTCCTATGCGGCATGGCGCTGTGCGGATCCCGGTACCCAATACGATACCACCATCAACGAATGGCATACCTGTCCCAAAGGCGGAAGGATCAATGCTTCCAACCCTTGCTCAGAATACATGTTCCTGGACAACACCGCATGTAACCTGGCATCCATCAACCTGCGTAAGTTCCACGATGACGATACCAATATCTTCGATGTGGAAGGTTTTGAATATACCAGCCGTCTGTGGACCACAGTTCTGGAGATCTCTGTGTTAATGGCACAGTTCCCTTCCAAAGAAGTGGCACAGCTGTCATTCGATTACCGTACACTGGGTCTTGGATTTGCCAACCTGGGCTCCATGCTGATGGTGAGCGGTATCCCTTACGATAGTGAGGAAGCCCGTGGTATTGCAGGTGCTATCACTGCGATCATGACCGGTGTGGCTTACAAGACCTCGGCAGAAATGGCCGGTTTCCTGGGCGCTTTCGACAAATACGAAGAGAACAAAGAAGATATGCTGCGCGTAATGCGCAACCACCGCGCTGCTGCTTACGATGCAGAAGATGCCTATGTAGGGCTGGAGATCAAACCACAGGGTATCAAAGCCAAATACTGCCCGGATTACCTGCTGAAAGCCGCTACCAAAGCATGGGATGAAGCGGTGCAACTGGGAGAAAAATACGGCTACCGCAATGCACAGACCACTGTGATCGCCCCAACCGGAACCATTGGTCTGGTAATGGATTGTGATACCACTGGTGTAGAACCTGATTTTGCCCTGGTGAAATTCAAGAAGCTGAGCGGTGGTGGTTACTTCAAGATCATCAACCAGTCGGTACCACAGGCGCTGCGTAACCTGGGTTACAACCCAGAGCAGGCAGAAGCCATAGAAAAATATGCCGTAGGAGCGGCCAGCTTTGAAGGGGCTCCTTTTATCAACCCCACTTCACTGCGCGAGAAAGGATTCACCGATCCCGAGATCGAGAAACTGAACGGTGCAGCCAAATCAGCATTCGAGATCGGGTTCCTGTTTAACCGCTTTACCCTGGGTGATGAGTGTATGCAGCGTTTGGGCTTTACCGAAGAGCAGTATGCCGACTGGAGCTTTAACCTGCTGGAGGCATTGGGCTTCACCGAAGAGCAGATAGATGCGGCCAATGATTATGTATGCGGAACCATGACCATTGAAGGGGCGCCTTTCCTGAAAGAAGAACACCTGCCAGTATTTGACTGCGCCAACAAGTGCGGTAAAAAAGGCGAAAGATATATCCACGCTTACGGACATATCCGTATGATGGCTGCCTGTCAGCCTTTCCTGAGCGGTGCGATCTCAAAAACCATCAACCTGCCGCATGAGGCAACGATCGAGGAAATTGCAGATTGTTATATGCTGAGCTGGCAGCTGGGCCTGAAAGCCAATGCCCTGTACCGTGATGGTTCCAAACTGAGCCAGCCTCTGAGCAACAAGTCGGACAAGAAAAAGAAGACAGACGAAAAGGGGGAAGATGCGGTTGCTGAGAACGAGCCTGCTGCAGCAGCCGAGACTGTATCACAGATCGTAGACCTGAGCAAATTAACTGTAGATGAATTATTGGAGGAAGTACAGAAGCGTATGCAGGCTTCTACCGATACCAAGTTCAAACGTGCTTTATCAGGTATCGTAGAGAAAAAATCATTACCGGCCAAACGCCGTGGTTTCACGCAGAAAGCGAAGATCGGCGGACAGGTGATCTTCCTGCGTACCGGTGAGTACAGCGATGGAACCCTGGGTGAGATCTTCATCGACCTGGCCAAGGAAGGTTCTACCCTCAGAAGCTTCATGAACTGTTTCGCCATCGCGATCTCTGTGGGTCTGCAGTATGGTGTGCCACTGGAAGAATTCGTAGAGAAATTCGTGTTCACGAAGTTCGAGCCATCCGGTATGGTAGACCATCCGAATATCAAGACCACCACTTCACTGGTAGACTTTGTATTCCGTGCGCTTGCCTTCGAATACCTGGGCCGTACCGACCTGGTACACGTGCTGGACAAACCCAGCATCGGCAATACCGGTGAAGGGGATGATGCAGGAGATGCCACATTCCTGGGAAAACCTGAACTGAGCAGCATCCGTGTAACAGCGCCGTCTGCCAATACCAGTGCCGCTCCACAGCCGCAGAAATTACAGCGTGCTGCCGCAACGGTAAATGAAGACAATGGAATGAACGCCGTGAACGCTGCTGCCAAGAACATGCAGAGCGATGCGCCGGCCTGTAATACCTGCGGACATATCACCATCCGCAGCGGCACCTGCTACAAATGCCTGAACTGTGGTAACAGTATGGGTTGCAGCTAAAAACATCCGTTAGATACTGATATGCAATAAGGGCCGAAAGGCCCTTATTTTTTACTTTATGCAAAAGCTGTAGAGTAATAGATCCTATCTTTCTCTCCTTAAGTGCTCTCAAAGTCAATATCAAAGATGAAATGATGCTCGCAAAAGCAGGAATCTTGGCCTGATCATATACGTAAAGCTTGAAATGCTGTTCTCAGAAGTTGAAATAGTTGACAGTTGCTTGCTGTTTCCAAGATTTGAGCAGATAAGTTCAAGACCTATCGGTTTTTTAGGTGAGCTGTATTGTACGGAAACATCAGCAAAATACAAAGAGGAAGAAGGTTGTTCTGAAGCTTTATAGTAGTAATGTTCATTTTTCAATTTTATTGACAATCTGTCTGTGGGGGAAATGACCAATTCCAGGAACTGTTTATTGTGGTATGTTGACAGGCTAAATTGTTTATTGGAACTATTGGCAGTTGTTTTACTCAACGACCATATCTGTAACATTTCGTAAGTAATTGAGACCTGTGAATTTGGTCTCGCAGTAATACCGGTTGTTAAGTGATTTGAGATATTTGTTATAGGAAATAGTAAATTATTCTGTAGTTGTAGGTTTGTTGAAAATTGCAGTGTATGTCGTGCAAGGATCGTGGATCTAATAGAAAAAAGATATTTTGAAATTCCTGTTGAAATTGAGGTTTGATAAATGGTGTTAGGTATGGAGAGTACTTTCCGTTGTATGATATTGTTCTGCAAAGTGGAGGCATACAGGAAGCCTGCTCTCTTTTCTATGTAAGTTCCTGAAATGTTTAAAAATAAGAGCTTAATGGATTTTCTAAGGTCCATTCCTACATTGTATGTGTTTGTATAGGTTTGTTGAATAGGAATGTTGTTTGATATAAGGCTCTGGTAATTAGTCAGGATTATTCCTGGATAATTTTCATTCATATTACTTAACTGTGTGTCAAACCTGTATCCGGCGGACAGGATGTTCTCTCTGCCTACTTTGTGACGCCAGAGAAAGTATGGTGTTAGCATAAAACGGTTTACGTTATATCTCGTATTTAATATGACATTATTCTGCTTAATAATGCTATATCCGGCGGGGATCGTTAATCTGATAGAATTTCTGCCGATATCAAGTCTGTATTCGGCCTCTGTATAAAATTTATTCTTTTGCCAATGAAGTTGATTTGAAAAACTATCTGTAAGTGCTGTGACGGTATTATCTACCTGCTGCAATGTTAATGTTGAATTCAGATCCCCTTTCTGGATAAGAAATCCCATTCTGTAACTTTGGAACAAGATACCATTTGCGGTTTTATAACTAATATAGTTGTTTGTGAAAAAAACAGGCGCCGCAATATGCTGAATTGACTGCGAAAATGGTTTATTTCCATTCAATATTTCCTGGTGAAGCCCCGGAGAAACCGAAAGGTCTTGCGGCCTGTTATTATAACTCACCAATGAGTAGAATTCAATAAACTTCCCGTTTGCCAACAATTTCAGCCCGTTGGCATAATTGGTGAATCCTTTTACTGCGCTGTTGAGTTGTTGTGAAACCGAATTGCGATTGGTAATGAGATCGGCCGCATTGTGGGTGGTTGAATAATCTATCGTCAGGGAATTATTGACATACCGTTTGGTGGTATTTATATTGATATTTACCAGTGCATGTAAATTGCGCAGATTACTGCGAATATGCTGATTTTCCAGGTACGTAACCGTATCAGCAGGTAAATAGTAGTTGGAGCTGAATGTATAAGAACGATCTTGTTTGTCTGGCAAATAATAAGCATTGACACGAAAGCTTAGATCCTTTTTTGTTTTAAGGAAGTCATTAATGTTCAATAAGCCCGCATTGTTGAACAGGTACCTGTTTTTGTTGATAGAAGGAGTTCCCGCAATGCCAAGGTTTACCAGATCTATGGACGGCCTGTTCTCCTGAATGCTGTATATGTCGGTATTGCCGTGAGAAGCAACATCTTCAGCAGGATCTATTCCTGAATTGTTATACCTGAGAATATTGATCGCTTTGAACTTGCTTTTAAATGCGAGGCTATTTATCTCCCCTTCTTTTACAGTTTCTGTGCCTAAACCTAATCTGGAAGAATTGATAAAGTTTATCCTGGCTTTATCTTTCAGTGTTATGTTGATCGCCGGACTTTCAGACGGTACTATCCCATTGAGCATCTTAATATGCTGATTATTTTCAATCACCTGTATCTTTTCGACTATTTCTTGTGGGATATTTTTCGTTGCAATACTGTATTTTTCGTCTAAAATATTATCGCCATCAATGTAAAAATAATTTATAAACCTGCCCTGGTATTTGATCCTTCCACTGGTTTCTATTTCAATGCCTGGTATTTTCCGTATAATATCAACGATGAATTTGTCGCTTTTGATTGCAAAATCTGCTGTATTGTAAGTAAGCGTATCGCTTTTGATCCTGATTTTTGCATCAGTATTTTTTACAATTACATTGGGTAATTGTTGAACATCCGGATTAAGCCTGAAATTGATGAATGTATTTGAAACATTGATTGCTTTTATTTCTTTCCTGAATCCAATACTGATAACTCTTATTGCCAGGTTCGTTAATCGTAATGTGTCAGGGATGTTCAAACGATAAAACCCATTTTTATCCGACTTTGTATAATAAATGCCTGCTTCTGTCTTAATGTTGAAGATGCTGACAGAAGCATAGGCAATTGTCTTTCCGGAACTGTCTGAGATAGTTCCGGAAAGAACTGTCTGACAAAGTGATGTTAAGACGGACAAACAGAACAACAAACAAAGTAGTATGGATTTAAATGACCTTGTGTATAGCATTGTATCTCTAGAATCCATCTAAAAAATCAATGTAGGTAATTTACTAACCAAATCTATCGGGTTGCTAATTACCGGTCTTTTTTGTTTAATTTCCTGCCCCTGGACATTTCTTATAATGCCTCTTGCACTTGTGCCTGCACCTGAAGGATTGTCATAATAAGCCTGCCTCATTTTCTCAAAATCAGTTTCTTTGGTAATGATAGGGTTGGATACTGGTTCTATGAATTCAGTTACGGGATATTCTATTTTGTTAAATTTGAAAATCACCTGTTTTTTACTGTCTTCCGCTTCCAGAATCAATCCTGGTAACCCTGCTAATTTCCAGGGGCCAGCTGAAAACGGAATATCATTGCAGAACCAAACTGTATAAAAGCGACCCCGGCAATTGCCTGTGGCCATTTGACAAATATAATCGCCAATTTTTTTTGTTTGGGTGGTAATATTCCAGTTGAAAGATTCCATTGGTTCTGGCATAATATAGTTTGCCTTGCTGAGTAAATCTCCTCCAATAAAAAAATCCCTAACCCTTGCAACTTCTTTTTTATTGTGGTTGACGTAGTAAAGATCCTGTGTTCCTCTTCCAAAACCTGGATTGGGGCCCACGTAGCCAGACTCCCGCCATTTTTGAAATGCAGCTAACCCTTGCATTGCTTCATAACTTCTATAGAGACTGCCCTCTGCCCCAAAATATAGAATCGACAGTTCGTTCATTGTTCGACCCGAAATAGTATCTCTAATATGCGTTGTGTTGTAGTAGATTTTCCCTGATACTTTCCATCGGGTTGTCTGCGAATAAATTATGTTAACAGACAGTTGAAGTAGTATTAATAGTATTAGTCTTTTCATAAAATCATTGTATTGTTATTAAAGTACCCAACCCCTTATTTTTATGGAATATAACAACCTGTTTCTGGATTCCAATGCGCCAACACATAATCATTGGCAACATCCCGCATATTACCATTGGGATCACAATAGCCTGTACATGTGACTATAACTGTAAGTGTTTGTCCGCAGTTATCTACGGGCCAATCATACTGGGCTTCTACTTGAAATTGGTTTACTGAAGGACTAAGGGGGGATACTTTATTGGCAAATGAGTATGATCCAATAAGTGCAAGGCATAAAACGAATAAGATTTTTTTCATTTTTTTCAATTTTTGTGTGAAAGAAGGAAGGGATTGGGCTTTGTGAAAGTAATTATCGTATTTCTCTAAAAAAACGTGTATTTCCCCCTTTTTATGTGGTTAAAAAATATTATATGAATATCTCTTTTAAAACATTACCTATCTGGCCATGCAATGTGATAATAATAAATTAGCATCAATACCGATACTTTTTTGACTTTCGGCTAAAACGCTTTTTGTAACAACCGAAATAACTTATTTTCATTCCCTCAATGAATCTCAAAATCAATATTGCTATATGGGCGATCTCCAGATCAAAAAGGAAAGCAAGAAATACGATGCCGTCATTGTTGGCTCCGGTGCGGGCGGCGGTATGGCTGCGTATGTATTGGCCAAATCGGGCCTGAAAGTATGCCTGATAGAAGCAGGACCTGATTATGATCCTGCCAAACATTCTTCTCAATTAAAAAATCCATGGGACTCTCCCCGTCGTGGCGCCAGCACCAAGTTCAGGCCCTTCGGCGATTTCGACGGTTGTTACTGGGGTTGGGAGATCGACGGAGAACCTTACACCATGGCCGAAGGCAGCGCCAAATGGGACTGGTGGCGGGCACGTATGATCGGTGGACGTACCAATCACTGGGGGCGTATCTCCCTGCGTTTTGGTCCGAAAGACTTCAAACGCAGAAGTATTGACGGACTGGGCGATGACTGGCCCATCGGTTACGAAGATGTAAAACCTTACTACGATAAGATCGATCAGCTGATCGGGGTCTTTGGATCGAATGAAGGATTGCCCAATGATCCGGATGGTATTTTTTTACCGCCGCCCAAGCCCAGGCTGCATGAGCTGATGATCAAAAAAGCGGCAACAGGTATGGGTATTCCTGTGATCCCTTCGCGTTTATCGATCCTGACCAAAAAGATCAATGATGAGCGCGGCGCCTGTTTCTATTGTGCGCAGTGTAACAGGAGTTGTAAAGTATATGGTGATTTTTCATCCTCTTCCGTACTCATCAAACCGGCTGTGGCAACCGGCAACGTAGACGTGATCACCAATGCCATGGCGCGTGAAGTGATCACCAATGCCGAAGGTATTGCCACAGGCATTTCTTATGTGAACAAAGCAGATATGATGGAGTACCAGGTAAGCGGCCGTGTAGTGATACTGGCAGCCAGTGCCTGCGAGACCGCCCGCCTGTTGCTGAACTCAAAATCAACCCGCCATCCCAACGGTTTGGCCAACGATAGCAATGTGGTAGGTAAATACCTGCATGATTCTACCGGTGCTGCTGTAGGTGGTGTATTGCCCCAATTGTATGGCCGCAAGCGTTACAACGAAGATGGTGTGGGAGGTATGCACGTGTATACCCCCTGGTGGCTGGATAATAAGAAACTGGATTTCCCGCGTGGTTACCATATTGAGTACTGGGGTGGCATGGGCCAGCCGGCATATGGTTTTGGTATGGGCATGCAATACCAGAACGGCAAGTATATGGTGAATGGTAAAACCAAGGAAGCCGGAGGTTACGGTGCCGGACTGAAAGAAGATGCCCGCTTCTTTTATGGAGCAGGCGTAGGTATGGCCGGCAGGGGCGAAGCGGTGCCCAACATCAACAACTATTGCGAGATAGATCCGAAAGTGGTTGATAAATACGGGATCCCTGTTCTGCGTTTCCATACCAATCATTCCGAGTACGAGATCAAGCAGGCCAAACACATGAAGGAGACCTTTAAAGAGATCCTGCATAATATGGGAGCCGTTATTACCTGGGGCGGAGATGATGATGAAAAGAACAACTGGGGATTGAACAACCCCGGCAACATCATCCACGAAGCCGGAACCGTTCGTATGGGTGCAGACCGTAAGACCTCTGCCCTGAACAAATGGAGCCAGGCGCACGATTGCAAGACCCTGTTCTGCGTGGATGGCAGCCAGTTCACCTCACAGGCCGATAAGAACATCACCTGGACGATCCTGGCGCTCTCTATGCGTGCTTCGGAGTATATTATTGAAGAAATGAAAAAACAAAACCTTTGATCGCTGATTGATATGATTATTAGTATGATCGCACAGATCGTTCTTTCAGTGAAATCATACTAATGATCATATCCATCAGAGATCATAATAAATCATATCAATCTGTGATCATTATGGACAGAAGAAAATCCATCAAAGCACTCCTGATCGGTACAGCCGCTTCGGGGGTATTGGTAGAAGCCTGCAAGAATAGTGACAAGAAAGCTATCGCTGCATCGCCGGATACGAAACTGGAAGACCGGATGCAGGAAGAGAAGGACTACCTGAAGAAAATTGAAGCGGAGCCTAAGTTCTTCACCGAACATGAAATGGCTACGATCATCGTACTCGAAGACATCATTCTCCCGAAAGATGAGGTAAGTGGCAGTGCTTCTGATGCCAAAGTGCATGAGTTCCTGGAGTTCATTGTGAAAGATATGCCAGAACACCAGACTCCTTTGCGCGGCGGTTTACGCTGGCTGGATGTGGAAAGCCTGAAGCGTTTCGGAAAAGCGTTCAAAGATGCTGATCACAAACAGCAAATAGAGATCGTGGAAGATATTGCTTATCCGGAAGTAGAGGGAGCCATCAGTAAGAACAAACGAACCATCAAACCTGGCATGCAACAGGGTGTTGAATTTTTCAACAAAATGCGTGATATGGTAATGACCGGTTTCTACACATCAGAGATCGGCGTAAAAGACCTGGGTTATATGGGCAATACCCCTAACCAGTGGAATGGAGTGCCGGATGATGTGTTGAAACAGTACGGATACGCGTATACAGAAAAAGAACTGAAAGAGTGTGTGAGCTTTGATAAGGGGTAGGGATCGTTAAAGAGGTTAAAGAAGTTAAAAAGGTTAAAAGGGTTAAAGTAGTCAGAAAATCTGTTGCCACTTTAACCCTTTTAACCTTTTTAACTTCTTTAACCACCCCCAACGCTTAGCTCACTCCCGCGCCCGGATCGATCTCTGTTTCCGGGTTGATGAAATGAAGTTTTCCGTTGGCGTCTTCTGCCATTAAGATCATACCATTGCTTTCAATTCCCCTCATTTTACGGGGAGCCAGATTGGTGACCACGGTCACCTGTTTACCTACGATCTCTTCGGGTGCAAAATGCATGGCAATGCCTGATACGATGGTGCGGGTCTCAAAACCCAGGTCAACAGAGAGTTTCAGCAGTTTGTCGGCTTTCTCCACTTTTTCGGCACTCACGATTTTTCCTACTTTCAGATCGATCTTGGCAAAATCATCAAATAGGATCTCTGGTTTTACCGGGCTGCCGGTTGCTTTGGGCTCTTCCACTTTTGCAGTAACAGGGGCACTTACAACTAACGATTCACGATTCACGGCTGCTGCCTTTAATTTTTCCACCTGATAAGTGATCTCGCTGTCCTCGATCTTGCGGAACAGCAATTCAGGCGCCCGTAAGGTATAACCAACGCTTAATAATTTCATCTTGCCGGCATTTTCCCAATCCAGCATCTTATCCACTACTTTCAGCAGGTGACATATTTTCTTAGCCGTAAACGGCAGGAAAGGGTTGATCAGGATGGCCAGGTTGGCACAGAGCTGTAAACAGATGTGCAGGGTATTGTCGATAGACTGTTGTGCCTCACGCATAACATTGCCATCGGCATCCACCTGTTTGGCCTGGATCCAGGGTTCTTTTTTCTGCATGTACTGGTTACCGGTACGTGCAAGGTTGATCACTTCAAACAAGGCGTCGCGGAACTTATACTGTTCCAGCAGGTTCTCTACTTTCTGTTTGCAGGCTTCGATCTCTTCGATGGTTGCCCTGTCAAGTTCTGTTAATGCATCATTATGTAACGGCGGTACCTTACCCTTGCAGAGCTTGTGCATCAATACCAGGCTCCTGTTTATGTAGTTGCCAAAAATGCTGACCAGCTCACTGTTATTGGCATCCTGGAAACCCTGCCAGGTAAATTCACTGTCTTTGGTTTCCGGGGCGATCAGGGTCAAATAATACCGCAATACATCTGCCATCTGGCTGCCACCATTCTCTTTCTTGATGAAGTCGTCTATGTAATCCTGCATGTCCAGCTTCCAGTTACGGCTGGTACTCATTTTGTCTCCTTCCAGGTTCATGAACTCATTGGAAGGCACATTATCGGGCAGGATATTCCCGTGCAGTTTCAGCATTACCGGGAAGATCAGGCAGTGGAACACGATATTGTCCTTGCCGATAAAATGCACCAGTTTGGTCTCTTTATCTTCCCAGTAAGGGCGCCAGTCCTTTTCATTGTTCAGCGCCCACTGTTTGGTGGCGCTGATATAACCGATGGGTGCATCGAACCATACATACAATACTTTTCCATCAGCTTCTTTCAGCGGTACTTTCACCCCCCAGTCAAGATCACGGGTTACGGCACGAGGTTGCAGTCCGCCATCGATCCAGCTTTTGCATTGTCCCACAACGGTCGGGCGCCAATCGCTGGCATGTTCTTTCAGGATCCAGTTGCGTAAAAAATCTTCGTGCCTGTTCAGGGGCAGGTACCAGTGTTTGGTCAGTTTCTTCACCGGCGGATTACCGCTGAGCGTACTCACCGGGTTGATCAGCTCATCCGGGCTCAGGCTCTTACCGCAGCTTTCGCACTGGTCGCCATAGGCACCGGGAAAATTGCAGTTGGGGCAGGTGCCCTTGATATACCTGTCGGCCAGGAAACTATTGGCCTGCTCATCAAAATACTGTTCGCTTTCCTTGATCTCCAGGTCACCGTTATTGTTCAGTTTGGTAAAGAACTCCTGCGCGGTCTCATGGTGCAGCGGATCGCTGGTCCGGTGATAAATATCGAATTCGATCCCCAGGTCCCTGAAGTTCTGCTCCATGATGGGGTGATACTTATCTATGATCGCTCTCGCCGTAGTACCTTCTTTGGTGGCCTGAATGGGTATGGCCGTTCCGTGTTCATCACTGCCGCATACAAAAACCACATCGCGTTTTTGTGCTTTCAGGTAACGTACATAAATATCCGCAGGCAGGTAGGCGCCGGCCAGGTGACCAATATGTTTCAGCCCGTTCGCATAAGGGAGGGCGGAAGTGATCAAATATCTTTTGGGTGTGTTCATCGGTTCAGTGGTTTCCGGTTGGGAAAGTCTGCAAAAGTAAGTAATCCTTGTAAGAAGGCAATTTTGAGGGGGATTTGAGGCTTTAGGACTGGTAGGCGTTTAGGCTGGAAGCCTGGGGATAGTTGTCACTCGGCAGAGCCGAGCGACTAAGCCGAGCGACTGCTCAGATATAGCAACAGTTCAGTAATATTGTTGCATGATCAAATTGCCGCCTTACCTCAAAAAAGGAGACCTGATCGGGATCGTTTGCCCATCGGGATATATGCCCAAAGCAAAAGCCAGGACCTGCATCCGCGTACTGCAGGAATGGGGCTACCAGGTAAGGGTAGGCAAGACCCTGGGTAACCAGTTCCATTATTTTTCCGGAACCGATGCGGAACGGCTGGAAGACCTGCAAACCATGCTCGACGATAAAGAAGTAAAAGCCATCCTTTGCGGAAGAGGCGGGTATGGCATGAGCCGGATCATTGACGGGCTCGACTTCTCCCGATTCAAGAAACATCCCAAATGGCTGATCGGCTTCAGTGATATCACGGTGTTACATGCGCATGTGTACCGACAACTTAATATAGCAACCCTGCATGCGCCCATGGCGGCCGCGTTCAATCACGGACTTCACAAAAAGGAATATGTACAATCTCTTGCAAAAGCCCTGAAGGGAACTGTCTCGAATTATAGCTGTCCGGCACACAAACTGAACCGCACCGGAAAGGCCGAAGGTGAACTGGTGGGAGGTAATCTTTCCCTGGTGGCACACCTGGTGGGAAGCAGTGCTTCTTTTGACACCAAAGGAAAGATCCTGTTCCTGGAAGATGTGGGTGAATATATCTACAATGTTGACCGCATGTTCCTGCAATTGAAACGCAGCGGTATGCTGGATGGACTGGCAGGGTTAGTGATCGGAGGTTTTACTGAAATGAAAGACACTACCCTGCCTTTCGGTTCCGATGTGTATACGATCATCCAGTCGCATGTGCGGGAATTTAAATACCCGGTTTGTTTTGGGTTCCCTGTGAGTCATGAAAAAAATAACTATGCTTTAAAAGTGGGGGTTACACACCGGTTAACGGTCACCGTCGGCAAAACTGTGTTGAAGGAATTGGTATAGGTCAGTCCGATGACTTTTCGAAAAGGTTATTTCCAGGCCTGTCTTAATAGCCTGAGCCAGTTACCATGCATGATGTTTTCGCAATCGTTTTGTGTGTATCCGCGTTTCATCAGTAAGCCGGTCATCTGCTGCAGGTCTGCGATCGTGTCGATATCATAGGGACATTGTTCCGTACCATAAGCCCCATCCAGATCTGTTCCGATACCTACATGCAGGGTGTTCCCGGCTATCTGGCAGATATGGTCCATATGATCGATCACCCGTTCCAGTCCGCAGTTCATTTGTTTGGGATCTGACATTCCTTTCTGCCATCCGGGAACGATCATCCACGCATCCATGGCGGCACCGATCACCGCTTTCTTCTGGATCAGGGTCCGGATCATGTCATCACTGAACTGGCGGTTATGGTTCACCAGACTGCGACAATGGTTATGACTGGCCCAGATACTGCCATCAAATAATTCCATGGCATCCCAGAACGCTTCATCGCATAAATGCGTGGCATCCAGGATCATGTTCAGTTGTTGCATTGCTTTCAGCAGTGTTTTGCCCATATCGTTCAGGTGGCCGCTGGCGTTGGTGCCGTTGGCATAACGGCCCGGTCCATAGTGTCCCGGCCCTACGGCACGTAATCCGTAGGCATGGGCACGATGCAGGTGATCGATCGTGACCAAAGAATCGGCCCCTTCTAAACTTAAGATATAACCGATGGCTTTGTGTTCATTCGGCTCACCGTTATTCCAGAGCAACAGGTGTTGTTCCAGTTCAGCCAGTGTACAGATCTGTACCATTTCGCCCGCTTCTTCCATGGACCGGTACCACTGCAACTGTCCCTGTGTTTGTGCCCATGCCTGCTCGGGCGAGTGCCAGCCACTGAGGGTGCTGCCGGGTGCCACATACCGTCCGATCTGTGTGGCTACCACGATGCCGATATTGCCCTCGCGTAAAGCAGGCAGTGAAACGGTTCCTTTGGCACGATCGGGTTTATCGGTCATACCCTTTTCCGTTTCGCGGATAACATGCACCGGCAACCGCAGATCACGGTTCCATTCCATGGCATTCATACTGAGATCGAGGTGGGCGTCGAAGATGAACATGGCGGCGATTGTGAATCGTGAGTCGTGAGTTGGGAGTGGGATATTTTCTATTACCTACTCACCACTCACCACTCACGTCTCACGTATGTTAAATGGTTATTTTTCTCGATCTGGCGATCACCCGCCAGCAGGTGGTCTTTTGATGGTTCTCGATGACCATGGCATGATCGTACAGCGCCACTGTGGGGCAGATATGTACGGGAACGCCGTACAATACATCACCCACGGTATACTGGCTGCTATCGGGCACTTTCAGTACCAGGTGTTCCTCGCTTTGCGAGATAGGGTTTGCATCCGGAGCATTCAGGAAATGTACGCGGGGTAAAGGATTTTCTGCCGCTACGGATTTGTGGCCCAGGTCGGTACAAACCGTATGTTCATCGATCACGGAAATGATACGGGTGATCACCAGTGCCGCATATTCGAAGGGTTCATCGGGAACGATGTGTTTGTAGCCCCAGTCCCAGAATACGAAAGTGCCGGGGCTATATACCACGTTCTTCCTTTTGGTATGCGTAGGAAAACTGGGTGAGCCACCTATCACTATCTGTAAGTGGCTATCATCAACGGTGGCGATTTCTTTTACCAGCCATTCCACTTTAGCGAATGCTTCATCAGAACGCCGGTTCCTTTCGGTAAGATCCGTGTCGCGGATATGGCCATCATAAGCGTGCAGGCCAATGACCCGAAGACCGGGTAGCCCTTTTATTTTCTTGTACAGTTCCAGCGCGGCTTCCGGTTTGATGCCGGATCGGTTCATGCCGATATTCAGGTCTATGAATACAGGCAGGGTGTAGTTGTTACTGCTGAACAGTTTCGATAGAATGCCGGCTGTGGTAAGGTTATCGATCACGCAGGAGAAAATCGTATCAGGAAAATGGCGTACCAGTTCTAAAAGTCTGTTTGCCTTTGGGCCTACGGGCTGGTGTGCCAGCAACACATCCTGAGCGTCGATCTCAGCCAGCATCTCTGCTTCGGCAATGGTGGCGCACTTGAATTTTCTGATACCGGCATTCTGCATCAGTTTACATACTTCCGGGATCTTATTGGTCTTTACATGCGGACGTATGCGCTCTACATCTTCCGCCATGCGGATGAGCTGACGGATATTCTCTTTGATCCTCTCCGGGTAGATCACCAGCGAGGGGGAATCGATCTGATCGATGTTGTCTATCGTATACCAGGGAGTGGACATGTTATGGGGCTTAGATTTTTGAAAATTCAAAATGCAAAAAATAAAACAGTAACTGTCCTTAGTGATTTTTTGACTTTTGCATTTTGACCTTTATTCCAGTTCAAACATTACTTCAATTTCAACAGGGATATTACCGGGCAAGGATCCCATGCCAACGGCGCTTCTTACACCGATGCCGTTCTCTTCGCCCCAGACCGCGGCAAACAATTCGCTGCAGCCATTGATCACGTAGGGGTGTTGGTCGAACTCCGGGCTGCAGCTCACCATACCCAGCACTTTGATCACGCGTTTGATCCTGTTCAATGAACCCAGGTTGGCTTTCAGTGTGGCCAGAATGGCCAGCCCTACCTGGCGTGCGGCCAGTTTGCCTTCCTCACGGGTCAGGTCAACCCCAACGCGGCCGGTGATAAAACTACCGTCCTCTTTCAGGGTGCCGTGTCCGGAAACGTATCCGTGTTTCCCATCGATCAGAAAGGGTTTGTAAACGCCTAAGGGTTTGGGGGCAGGTGGCAGCACCAGGCCCAATTTGGCAAAGTTTTCTTCGGGTGTCATGTGTACAATAGATTGATGAATGGGTATTGGTTCTTGGTTCTCTAAAGATAAACGAAAAAGCCGTCACGAAGCAGGGGTGGAATGAACAAAACTAACAGGTACGGCCACCATGCTGTTTGGGATAAATTCACGAACTTACTACCGTAAAAAATACTATGATGATCAGGATATGTTTAGTGCTGCTGCTGGCATTGGGTACGATTGCCGTTATGGCACAGCGGAATACCAATGCGGCGCTGGCCGAATCCAATTATTCCCGTTTGTTCGAGGCTAGGTATGTGCAGAAACCGCCCCAATATCCATTTGGTGCCGACTCTTGCAGGCGGTTTTATTATTCTGCTTTTGGCGGCTTCGACAGTGTGCTGAGCAAAGTGATCGGGCAGGGCGATACCGCCAAATACATCCGTGT
Source organism: uncultured Sediminibacterium sp. (assembly GCA_964460235.1). Taxonomy (GTDB): domain Bacteria; phylum Bacteroidota; class Bacteroidia; order Chitinophagales; family Chitinophagaceae; genus Sediminibacterium. Next base: position 18,098 of record CAYWPM010000016.1, read on the forward strand.
CTATTTTTCTTTCATCGTAGATAAGAACGGTTCGCCCTATGAGGGTCGTTTTGAGCGTATTGCCGGTACGCCTTATGCCAGGGGAGAATCGGCCAAGACCATTAAATATTTTTCAGAGGACAGGAAATATTACGATAAGCTGATAGCGGCCATGGTGGCCAAAATGCCTTTCTGGAAACCCGCTTTGCAGAATGGTATTCCCGTAGATTGCCGCGTAGATGATTTCCTGCAGTTCTGGGTGGGTATCAATCCTCCCTCGTATTAAGTGGGTTTTTCCTGGAAAACAGTAGTTTGATCAACGCAGCAGGCTATCCAGTTTTTCCTGCATCAGCGGAAAAGCGTTCAGGTCATTGTGCGATCCACCTTCAATAGTGATGAAACTGTCTGCCGGTTTCAATACTTTCTTCAGTCGTTTTGCATTCAGGTAGGGTATCACCCCATCTGCAGTGCCATGAAAAATGGTTACCGGGGCCGTTACCCTGGGCAAGTATTCGTGGGTACGCATTTTAAAATGGAGCAACTGGTTGACCGGGTACATCCAGAATAGGAGACGGGTCAGTGAAGTAAGGCTGTAATAAGGTGTTTCCAGAACAAGCTGCCTGCAATCGCGTACAGAAGCCAGTTGTGCCGCAATACCTGTACCCAGCGATTTTCCGTAGATCAGGATCTGTTCCGGCTGGTACCTGACCCTGGCCAGTTTATAAACGTGTAAGGCCTCTTCGTATAAGATAGCTTCTGTGAGTTCGCCGGTAGATTTGCCGAATCCGGGGTAGTCGGGCATCCATACCTCGTATCCTTTGCTGGTGAAGTTTTTGGCAAAATGAGCATAGTGGTTCACATTTTCACGGTTACCATGAAAGTAGAGTACTACACGCTTGGCTGGTGTATCGGCAGGGGTGAACTGCACTATGTTGAAGCGGGTATCTTTATCCAGCAGGATATTGGCTTCGGTGAATGGCTGCGAAAAATGATAACTGCTGTCGGCAGAAATGGCTACGGGATGAAACAGGAGTTTCTCCTGCAGGTAGTACAAAGCGATACCTGACAATGCATATATGGCAACGATCAGTTTTATCCAGCGGAATAGCTTCTGTTTGTTTCTCACGCCGCAAAGGTAGGTTCAGTATTGTAATATATCACGGATGAAATTGTGGTATTCCGGAAAAGCCGGCAGGTTGTTATGGCCGCCGCCATGTATGCGGATCAGCGTGATCTTGTGCGGGTTGATCTGCTGCAGTTTTTCGCTGTGGCGGATAGGGATCAGCTGGTCGCGGGTGCCATGCAGGATATAGGTGTGGCAATTCACTTTCCGGATCCACTGGTCGGTCCGGAGATGGTAACGCAACAGCCAGCGGTGCGGAAAAATGGGCGTGAACCTTTCCACCACTTTGATAAAACTGTAATAAGGGGCATCCAGTATCAGGTAACGGGGTGTATTGTCGGCGGCTATCTTGGTGGCAAAACCGCTGCCCATGCTACGGCCGTATACCAGTATATGGTGTTCCTCATAACGCTCGCGCAGCCTGTCGTATACGAACTGCATATCGCTCAGCATCTCTTTTTCTCCGCGTTTGCCGGTGCTCTTGCCAAAACCCCGGTAATCCACCAGTAACACATCGTAGCCGTACCGGTAAAAATCGCGGGCATACTTGGCCCATCCCTTGATGCTTCTGGAATTACCATGAAAATAGAGGATCAATCCCTTGGGTTCCTTGCAGCGGAAATGCAGACCATTAATGTGTACGCCGGGCGCTATGTGGAAGAAGAGCTCTTCAAAAGGCGCATCGTATTTGTATTCGAAATCCTGCGGCAGTTTCTCGGGCTTGAAAATAAGTTTCTCCTGTACCAGGTAAATGACCACCGCCACAACCAGGTATCCGATGATGATATAAAGCAGGGTAACAGGCAAGCAAACGGGTTTGGTTTCCTAAGTTCTGTTTTTTATTGGTGGAAACCAATAGCCACTATTCAAATTCTTCCGCTTCTTCCAGGTCTTCGTGGTACACCCTTTTCAGGTTCAGGTTAGAGACCGGCGCAACGATCAGCGGGAATTTCTCCACGGTAACATTGCTGGGGTCAAGACCAAAACCTCTTTCTTCGCCCAGGCTGATCTCTTTTAACCAGAAGTAGAGTTTCATGATGATGCGTTCAAAGAAAGGCAGCTCATTATCCTGGCTGAGGTATTTCTCCAGTACAATGAACTGGAAGTCGCCCACCACATTGTTCTTCTCCAGGCTTTCATACCGGCTGGTGATGTTCACTTCCGTATTGTCAACCAGTTCATGTACCACTTTGCGGAACATGAGGTTGATGCGTTGCTCAACGCGGAAACCCAGGCGGAACTCCACGCGGATGATATCGTTGGGGATGATATGTTCCACCGAATATTCGCAGGTGTACGGATCGTCCAGTACATCTACGTGCACGAACCAGTAGATATCGGCGCGTTTGGGTTTTTTATTCAGGATGGAATAGATGATCTTATGCTCGATCTCCTTGGGGTTGTTGGCACTGGTCATGTATACCAGGTGGGTGGCATATTTTGGAATGGTCTTGTCGTTGCTCAGTTCCTGGATCATGGGGATATAATGTTCCATGCGCACAAACTCCACGTAACGGTTCTTGATCTTACGGCTGCGGAACCATACATACATCACGGCAAACAGTCCGCCGCCCACGATCAGGGTAACATAACCGCCATGCATGAATTTTTCCAGGTTGGCGATCAGGAAGGAGGATTCAATGGAGAAGTACACGATCAGGTACAGGTAGATCCATCCCTTGTTCACCCTCCGGCTCACCAGGAAATTGGCGAACAGTATGGAAGTACTGATCATACACATGGTGATGGCCAGTCCATACGCCGCACCCATATTGGCCGATTTCTGGAAATACAGTACAATGCCCACACAGCCGATGAAGAGCAGCAGGCTGATGCCCGGTATATATAACTGTCCCTTTTCTTCGGTAGGGTAATTGATCTTCATTTTGGGCCAGAGGTTCAGTCGCATGGCTTCACTGATCAGCGTAAAAGAACCTGATATCAATGCCTGGCTCGCGATCACCGCGGCAATGGTGGCAATGATGATACCCGGCAGCTTGAACCATTGGGGCATGATGTTGATGAAAGGGTTGAAGCCATCGGCCACCACCTGCGGCGGAATGATCTGGTCCTTGTAATTGGCCAGCAGCCAGGCGCCCTGTCCGAGGTAGTTCAGGATCAGGCAGGTCTTTACAAAGATCCAGGAGATGCGGATATTACCCCGGCCACAGTGACCCAGGTCGCTATAGAGGGCTTCGGCTCCCGTGGTACAGAGGAATACGGCCCCCAATAACCAGAATCCTTTCGGGTAAGTGGCCAGCAGTTCAATGGCATAGTAGGGGTTGAGCGCCTTGAAGATCTCAATATCATCCAGCAGGTGCGCGCAACCCAGCACGGCCAGCATGGCGAACCAGATGCTCATGATGGGACCGAACAACCTGCCGATGGAAGCGGTACCGAACTGCTGCATGAAGAACAGTACCGAAATGATGGCTATGACAATGGTGACAATGGTGCTTTGTTCAATATGCCTGAGCGAGGGCAGTTGCCGCAGACCCTCAATGGCCGAAGTGACCGTGATGGGAGGGGTAATGATGCCGTCGGCCAATAAGGCGGCGCCACCCAGCATGGCGGGTATCACCAGCCATTTACGGCGGCGGCGTACCAGCGCATAGAGGCTGAATATGCCACCCTCGCCCTTGTTATCCGCTTTCAGCGTCAGGATCACGTATTTGACCGTGGTTTGGAGGGTAAGTGTCCAGATGATACAGGAAAGCGAACCCAGGATCAGTTTTTCACTGATGGCCCGGCCTGCAATGATCTCATTTAAAACGTATAACGGGGAGGTACCGATATCTCCGTAGATGATTCCCAGGGCGATGATGAGGCCGGCAGCGGAAACCTTATTGATATTCTTGCTCACGCGAGGTGGTTATTACGATTGGTTGCTGTAAATATCCAACAAATGTAGCCGTAAAATCAATCCCGCAAAGAAATATCCGCAGCCCGGTTCCACATTGTGCTTTTACTGTTAATTTAGGTATCCGTAAACACCACAACCCTTATTTTTGGCGTATAAACGATGACCAGCAAATGAAAAAGACGGTATCCCTGTTACTGACCTGTTTACTCCTTGCCTGTATCACCGGTTTTGGCCAGCGGATCACCTATTCCGAACCCGACAGGGACGACCCCCGTATCCTCAATTTTGAAGTGCTGGGCAGGATCAACGGCAAGATCCTGGTGTACAAGTCCTACCGCGACCTTCACTATATCGCTACATACGACAGCGACATGAAAATGCTGGAGAAGAAGAAGCTGGATTTCATCAATTACCGGGTATTGAATACTGAGTTCATCCCGTATTCGGATTTTGTATACATGATCTACCAGTACCAGAAGCGAAGCATCATGTACTGCATGGCCGTCAAACTGGATGGTACCGGAACCCCGGTGGGCGATCCGGTGCAGCTGGATTCCACCGATAACATCAATTACTCGGCCAGTAACAAGATCTATTCTGTTGTGAACAGTGATGACAAGCAGAAGATCATGGTGTTCAAGATCAATACCCGGAGCGATAAGGCGCATATCCTCACTACCTGCCTGTTCAACAAAGACCTTTCCCTGGTGCGGAAATCAAGACTCAGCGTGCCGATGCCGCAGCGCAATGATTTTTTGTCGGAATTCTCGCTTGATAACGACGGAGACCTGGTCTGCATCCGTGCTTCCGGGACCTCTACCAATGATAACATCAACAAGATCAGCCTGATCACCAAACCCGCCACCCTGGATTCCTATACCCTTACCGATCTGAAACTGGGTAATATCTTCCTGGATGACCTGCGGATCAAAGTGGACAATATCAACAAACATTATGTGATCACTTCTTTCCTGAGCAAGACCAAAAGGGGCAATATCGAGGGGTTGTATTATACGCTCTGGGACAAACAGCTGAACAAGGAGCTGCTCAATGCCACCCATATATTTGATGCGGAGTTCAGGGAAGATGCCAAAGGGGAAGGCAGCAGCAAATCGGCATTCAACGATTATTTTCTGAAGAATATCATCATGCGTAAGGATGGCGGTTTCATTGTGATCGCCGAAGCAGCCTATACCAGTTCGCGGGGTAATACCCTGAACCGCTGGGATTATCTTTATGGTTCACCTTACTGGTCGCCGGTGGATTATTATACCTGGAACAGCCCGATAGGCTATTACCCCTGGTGGCGTTCGTATGGCATGAACAGTATGAATAACCAGACTCGTTATTTTGCAGACAATATCGCCGTGATCTCATTTGAACCCGGAGGCAAAGTGGAATGGAGCAATGTGATCCGTAAGTCGCAATACGATGATAATACCGATAACTATATCGGTTTCGGCCTGTTCAATACAGGCGAGCAATTGCATTTTATCTTTAACACGCAGGAAAAAAGGACCATGATCCTGAACGATCAGACCATTGCGCCTAATGGCCAGATCGACCGGAACCCTACTTTCAAGAACCTGGACAAAGGGTATGATTTCATGCCCCGCCATGCCAAACAGGTAGGTGCCCGCCAGGCCATTGTTCCCTGTCAGTACAGGGGTTTCACCTGTTTTGCGAAAATTGAATTTTAATCAGTAGCCAGTGGTTTTTTTATTCCGAGACAAATCGATCGCTAACCTGTTTTTCCTGGTTGTACTCAGCATTGCCGTTCACCTGCACCTGTTCATCAATGCACCACTGGTGGTCACCAACGATGCGGATGGCGTGTTCTCCACCCTGTTGCGTAATTATGTGGTGGGACTGCCTACCACGGTACTGTTCCTCCTATACCATACCATCGTTCTGGCACAGGCCATCCGTCTGAACATCGTCTTGAACGATCTGCGGATGTTTCAGCACAATACCTATACAACGGCCATGGCCTATGTGTTGCTTACGGGGCTGTTTACCCAGTGGTGCAGCATCACTCCCGCTTTGCTGGCCAATTTCCTGCTGATCTGGTTGTTTATCAAACTCTGCCGTTTGTACAACCATCCTTCCCCCAAGACCCTGTTGTTCAATACCGGGTTGATCGTGGGACTGTCGGTACTCTGCTATCATCCTACAGCCATACTGGTGCCGGTGGTATTGTTTGCCCTGGCGGTGGTTCGGCCTTTTAAACTGGCAGAATGGCTTACCCTGTTGATGGGGGCTTTACTGCCGTATTATTTTCTCGGGGCCATCCTGTTCCTGAAAGACCGGTTTGATAGTTTTTCATTGTACCTGCCGTACCTGAAATGGAACCTGCCTATACAGGAATTGGGTGTTCGGGTGATCATAAGTCTTTCCCTCCTGTTCATTTTCCTGGTAACAGGCCTGTATTACTGGCAGGCATCCAGTAACCGTATGGTGATCCAGGTCCGTAAAAATTGGGGGGTCATGGCGGTCATGCTGTTCATACTGTTACTGATACCTTTTCTTTTCCACAAAGCGGGGCTGGAATCGGGGCTGCTGTTGCTGGTGCCGTTGGGTGCCTTTGCCGGGAATGGTTTTTCCTATCCCCGCAGCCTGATACTGCCCAATATCCTTTTCTGGCTCACGGCCGGATTGATCGCCTATAACAACTGGTGGATGGTCTATTACCGTTGATACGGGGAAAAATTAGCCGGGCTCTTAACCGGTCAGTTGTTACCTTTGCCGCGCAAGCAATTTCCTTTTAGCGTACAAAATGAACCCCTATGAAATTTGGTGTTGTGGTTTTCCCGGGATCTAACTGCGACAGAGACATGCAGGACTCCCTTCAGCAGGACCTTGGTAAAGAAGTGATTATGTTATGGCATAAGGACAAGGATCTGAGCATGTTCACCACCGATGACTGCATCATCCTGCCAGGAGGATTCTCCTATGGCGATTACCTGCGTTGTGGCGCCATTGCCCGTTTCAGCCCGATGATGCAAAGCGTGATCGAATTTGCCAACCGGGGCGGAAAAGTGCTGGGGGTATGTAATGGTTTCCAGATCCTCTGCGAGAGCGGCCTGTTACCGGGCGTACTGCTGCAGAACGCCAACCAACAATTTGTTTGCAAGAATGTTTATATCAAACACGAGAACGGCGAAGCCCTGAAAATACCCGTGGCCCATGGCGAGGGAAGATACCATGCCGACGAAGCCACCCTGAACGAACTGGAGGCCAATGGCCAGGTGATCTTCCGCTATTGCACCGAAGAGGGGGCATTGGATGCGGCGGCGAACCCTAACGGTGCCACCCGACATATTGCAGGTATCCGTAATAAACAGAACAATGTATTTGGTATGATGCCGCACCCCGAAAGGGCCACTTCCGCCGCTTTGGGCAACCTGGATGGTGTTAAAGTATTTGAAATACTGGGCCTGAATTAGGTGGTTTGTAAGGATAGGTCTTGCTTTGCGTCAGTACCCTTAAACAGCACGATAGTATGAAACAACTCTTTCTTGGCTTTTTTGCGATGATGCTTGTGTCCTTTTCTTTTGCACAAAGGCAGAACCCTGTTAGCTGGAACTATGAAGCAAAGAAAAAATCAGCCGACACTTACGAGATCGTACTTACCGCAACCGTAGAACATCCCTGGCATATTTATTCACAGAATACCGGAAAGGGTGGTCCTATTCCCACCACTGTTGTGTTCAAAGCGAACCCGCTGGTAACACAAACCGGTAAGGTGAAAGAAGTGGGTAAACTGGAAAAAGTATTCGATAAGAACTTCAATACCGATGTGTTGTATTATTCCGATAAGGTATTGTTTGTACAGACCGTGAAGGTAAAAGGTGGCGGCCGCATCAAGACCAACCTCAGCGGAACCGTTGAGTACATGGTGTGTGATGACAGCCAGTGCCTGCCTCCCGTTAAGAAATCATTTGACCTGAAGCTTCAATAAACCTGCGGTACAAATGAAACAACTCTCCCTGCTTTTGTTGGCGGTATTGGTTTCTGTGCTGGTATTCGGCCAGACAGACAGCTTATTGCACTGGCAAACACAATCGCGTAAGGTCAGCGATGGTGTGTATGAGCTGGTGGCCAGAACCTCCATTCCCAAAGGATGGCATGTGTATGGCACCAACCCGAAAGTGGAGGGATTGGATCCTGTCAAATTTGTGCCTGCCTATGAGAATGCGGTCTTGCAAGATCAGATCGGGTATGGTTCAAAACCGGTATCGATCGAAGATCCCCTGTTCAGTAAGGTAGATGTGTTCACCGGCCAGCTGGAGATCAGGCAGCAGGTGAAGATCAGTGGCTTTGTTCCTGCCATGTTAAAGGGAACCATTAACGCCAGCCTGGCAAAAGCGGATGAGTTCATCGTATCCGAACAACCTTTCGAAGTAACGCTGGAGGGAGGCGCTGTTACAGCAGCAGCTACATCCCAGATCAAAATACCTGCCATTGAACTGGACAAACCTGCCGCCGACTGCGGTAAGAGCAGTGTGGTGAGTGGCAGCGGATTGGGTTCCATCTTCCTGTTGGGTTTCTTGGGAGGGCTGATCGCATTGCTTACGCCCTGTGTGTTCCCGATGATCCCAGTTACCGTATCCTTCTTCACCAAAAGGGCATCCAGCCGCAAACATGCCATCAAGAACGGCGCGGTGTATGGCTTTTTCATTTTCCTGATCTATCTGCTGGCCAGTGTGCCTTTTCATGTGTTGGGAAATGTGCAGCCGGAGATATTCAATAATATCTCTACCAATTCCTGGCTCAATGTGATCTTCTTTGTCATCTTCATCTTCTTTGCGATCTCTTTCTTCGGTTATTTCGAACTGACCCTGCCCAGCGGCATCGCCAGCAAGGCCGATTCGAAAAGCGGTTTGGGAAGCATGGGTGGCATCTTTTTTATGGCGCTCACCCTGGCTATCGTTTCGTTCTCCTGTACGGGCCCGATCCTGGGTTCCTTACTGGTAGGCTCGTTAAGCGGGGGAGCCTGGCAGCTGACTTCCGGCCTGGCCGGTTTTGGCCTGGCACTGGCTTTGCCTTTTGCGCTGTTCGCCATCTTCCCCGATTGGTTGCAGTCTCTGCCCAAATCGGGCGGCTGGCTGGATACGGTTAAAAAGATACTGGCTTTTGCAGAAGTGGCGCTGGCTTTCAAATTCCTGTCCAATGCCGATCTGGTGATGCACTGGGGACTGCTCAAACGCGAAGTGTTCATTGGTATCTGGATCCTGATCGGCGCAGGGTTGACCCTGTACCTGTTCGGCATACTGCGTTTACCGCATGATTACAAGGGCATGAAGATCGGTGCGGGAAGAAAAATACTGGGTGTATTGGCTCTCTTGTTCACCCTGTACCTGTTGCCCGGCGTTACCCAGACCCAATACGCCAACCTGCGGTTGCTGAGCGGTTTCCCACCACCACTGAGTTATAGCATCTACGGACAGAACAACGTGCACGGGAAAGGACTGGAAGCCAATGTGGTGAATGATTACGACCAAGCGCTGGCCCTGTCCAAAGAACAGAACAAACCCATCCTCATCGATTTCACCGGATGGGCCTGTGTGAACTGCCGCAAGATGGAAGAGAATGTGTGGACCAATCCTGATGTGTACAACTATATCAGGGAAAATTATATACTGGTCTCCTTATATGTTGATGACCGCAAGAAACTGCCCGCTGAACAACGTATCCTGAACTATAGAACCAAAACAGGCGATACCAAAGACATCATCACCATCGGTGATAAATGGGCCACTTTTGAGGCAGAGAATTTTAACCAGACCACACAACCCTTATACGGTATCCTGAATACCAGGGAACAGCTGATGAATCATCCTGTAGGCTACACTCCCGATGCGGCTGAATACCTGAAATGGTTGCAGTGCGGTAAGGAAGCCTTCGATAGGTCCAGGTAGCCTCCAAAGCAGAACCCCTCATCGGAATGAAGGGTTCATGATCTTTACATCTATTGGAAATCTGTTTACAGTGCGATCTGTTTCTCCTGCATCATCTTACGCAGGTTGATGAGACCGTAACGCATACGGCCCAGTGCCGTGTTGATGCTGCAATTGGTGATCAGAGCGATCTCTTTGAAACTCATATTGGCATAATGCCTCAGCACAATGATCTCTCTTTGCTCTTCCGGTAACAGGTCCAGCATGCGGCGTACACGCTCATGGCTCTGTCCCTGCATGATCTTGCTGTCTGGTCCCTCTTCAGAGATCTGTAATACTTCAAAAATATCCTGGTTGTCGCTGGTACGGATCGCCGGGGTGCGCTTTACCTTACGGAAATAATCCACACAGAGATTATGCGAGATCCGCAGCGCCCAGGGAAGGAACTTGCCTTCCTCGGTGTAGCGTTTGTTCTTCAGGGTATCAATGATCTTGATGAACACATCCTGGAACAGGTCTTCCGCCAGATAACTGTCCTTCACAAAAAATAGGATGGAAGAGAATATTTTGTCCTTATATCGGTAGATAAGGGTTTCGAAAGCGTTACTGTCGCCTTCCTGGAATGCCCTTATCAGTTCTGTATCAGACGCATGGTCTAATGTTCTCATAACATCTTTTTTGAGTTGTGTACTGCCTGCCCGGTCGGTATGGTGATTTTTGTTGAACATGCCGGGACTAACTCATTATCTTTCAATGACAAATTATACATCTTTTGATGCCTGAAAAGTTTTGTGGAAATAATGTTTTCGGCTTTCGGGGTTATGCACATTCTGGCAGTTATGGTAATGGGTGTTTGGCACTGTGAAAAGCTGTGCTGAAAATAAAAAAATCCTTATTCTACGCAGGTTTCTAAACCTCGGCGCCGATAATCTGTTTAAATTGCTGACCCATGGCAACAAAGACAAGATCCCCGAAAACAGAGAAGGTGGCAGACGATAACGACAGTATCCTGGTTAAAGGAGCCCGTGTGCATAATCTGAAGAATGTAACGGTTGGTTTTCCCAGAAACCAGCTCATTGTGGTTACGGGGGTCTCGGGTAGCGGTAAGTCATCCCTCACCATTGATACCCTGTTTGCCGAAGGACAAAGGCGTTATGCCGAGAGCTTGAGTGCCTATGCACGCCAGTTCATGTCGAGAATGGCCAAACCGGATGTGGATTATATCAAGGGACTTTGCCCCGCCATTGCCATTGAACAGAAAGTGATCACCCGCACCCCACGCAGTACGGTGGGCAGTATGACGGAGATCTATGACTACCTGCGTTTGCTGTATGCACGTGCCGGCAAGACCCTTTCTCCCATCAGCGGTAAAGAAGTGAAGAAAGATGATGTGTCAGATGTGATGCAGGCCATACAGTCCTTACCGGAGGGATCGAAAGTGGTCATCATCGTCCCCTTTAAACAGCATGCCAAACGGGACATACGCGAAGAACTGAATATCCTGATGCAGAAAGGCTTTTCACGCATCTACTTCCGCGGTGCATCTGCAGAGCTGGTCCGCATTGAAGACCTGCTCGAACTCACAGACAAAGAACTAACCCCCAAACTCACCACTCACCACTCACCACTCACTACCCACGTCCTCATAGACCGCATTGTTACCAAAGCATTCGATGAGGACGATATACACCGCTTATCCGATTCCATCGGCACGGCTTTTTACGAAGGTGAGGGCGAGATGTACGTGGAAGTGAACAATACGAAACTGCTGCACTTCAGTAATAAGTTCGAGCTGGACGGGATCGTATTTGAAGAACCTGTCCCGAACCTGTTCTCATTCAACAACCCGTATGGTGCATGCCCCACCTGCGAAGGATTCAGCCAGGTATTGGGGATAGATGAGGACCTGGTGATACCCGACAAACGGTTGAGTGTGTACGAAGGTGCCGTGGCCGCATGGAGAGGTGAGAAACTGAGCTGGTGGAAAGAACAGTTTGTGAAGAACGCCGGCAAATTCGGTTTCCCGATACACAAACCTGTGATAGATCTCAGCAAGGAGCAATACCAACAGTTATGGAAAGGAGGACCCGGTGCACTGGGTATCGATGATTTCTTTAAGGAAGTAGAACAGAACTTATACAAAGTGCAATACCGCGTATTGCTGAGCCGCTACCGTGGTCGTACCAACTGCCCCGATTGCCATGGCTACCGCTTGCGCAAAGAGGCTTTGTATGTGCATGTGGGCGATAAACATATCGGCCAGTTATGCGAGCTGCCGGTGAAAGACCTGAAACAATGGTTTGATACATTGAAACTGTCGCAACATGACCAGCAGGTGGCCAAAAGGATACTGATCGAGATCCACCAGCGTTTGCAGACATTGATCGATGTGGGATTGGGATATCTTACCCTGAACCGTCTTGCCAATTCATTGAGTGGCGGCGAAAGCCAGCGCATACAGCTTACCCGCAGCCTGGGCAGTAACCTCACCAACTCGTTATACATTCTTGATGAGCCATCGATAGGCCTTCATTCCAGGGATACCGCACGTTTGATCAGTGTATTGAAATCACTGCGCGACCTGGGTAATACCGTGGTGGTGGTGGAACACGATGAAATGATGATGCGCGAAGCAGATCATATCATCGATATGGGACCACTGGCCTCACATCTGGGAGGTGAAGTGGTGGCGGTGGGCAATTATGAGGAACTGGTGGCCAATCCTGAAAGCCTTACCGGGAAATACCTGACCGGGAAACTCAGTATCGATCCGCCTAAACAGGTCCGCAAATGGAACCGCAGCATTACGGTTGAGAACGCCAGGCAGAATAACCTGAAAGATATCACCGTGGAATTTCCGCTCAACACATTATGCGTGGTGAGCGGGGTGAGTGGTAGTGGTAAGACCACACTGGTAAAACAGGTATTGGTTCCTGCCCTGCGTAAACTGAAGGGAGAGTTCTCGGAGAAAGTGGGACTGCATAAGAACATCACGGGCGATGTGGACTATATCTCCCAGATAGAGCTGGTAGATCAGAATCCCATTGGTAAATCATCGCGTAGCAACCCTATTACCTATATCAAGGCCTATGACCCCATACGCGACCTGTTCTCGCGGCAGCCACTGGCAAAAACACGAGGTTTCCAGCCTAAACATTTTTCCTTTAATGTGGATGGCGGACGTTGCGATACCTGTAAGGGCGAAGGGGAGCAGATCGTTGAAATGCAGTTCCTGGCCGATGTACACCTTACCTGTGAATCCTGCGGTGGTAAACGGTTCAAAGATGAGGTACTGGATGTACAATACAAAGGCAAGAATGTATTCGACGTACTGGATATGAGTGTGGATGATGCCATTGAATTCTTTGCTGATGAAAAACAGATCAGATCGGCCATCCAGCCTTTGCAGGATGTCGGACTGGGTTATGTAAAATTGGGGCAGAGTAGCGATACCCTTAGCGGTGGAGAAGCACAGCGGGTAAAGCTGGCCAGTTTCCTGGGAAAAGGCAAAGGCATCGGCCATCTCCTGTTCGTATTCGATGAACCCACCACCGGCTTACACTTCCACGATATCAAGAAACTACTTGCATCCTTCAATGCACTCATAGAACAGGGGCATTCCCTGATCGTGATCGAACACAATACCGATGTCATTAAATGCGCCGACTGGGTCATCGACCTCGGCCCCGAAGCCGGTGATGCCGGCGGAACCCTGGTATATGCAGGCGTACCGGCAGGATTGAAGAAAGTGAAGGAAAGTTATACAGGGAAATATCTGTAGAATGATGAATGTTGAACAAGGAATATTGAATTTTGAATTACTCAATCATCATTCAATATTCCTTGTTCGATATTCAATATTTCATCGCAATCTGTCTACACTTTTCACCAGTTGCTCGTCTTTGTAAATGCCTCTGATGGCAAGGAATAACAGGAAGGGAATGGCGATGGTTATCAGTGAGGTAAGGTCAAAACTCCATTCGTTGGGAACGAAATTCCTGGCCTGCAGGTAATACAGCAGGATGTTCAGTAAAGCCACTGCCAGCACCCCAAAACAGATCTTGATCTGCAGTTGCCGGTTGCCAAAAAGAAAAACAGTGATGAGTGAGGCAATGCCTACACCCACCGTCAGTATCATGATCAACAGATGGCTCATGGCAGTGAAACTCTGGAACTGTTTTACGTTGTCAACGAGGATATTACCGCTGAAAAACGACAACTTCAGCGAAGCAAAAGCCAAGCCGGAAACCAGTAACAACCAGATGGTCTGTATTCTTTGCAGCATATAGCAAGTTTACATTTTCAGAAAAACCTCCACACCCCTCTACTCCTCCCTTTAACCTCTTTAACTACTTTAACCCTTTTAACCCAATTCCGGATACAACACAAACTGCTCCATGAACGCATTCACATCCTTCTTCACACTGTTCAGGATAGCATTATCATCAGCATTCATCAGCACTTTGTCAATAGCGTCCACTACAAACGGCATATGTTCTTCTTTCATACCACGGGTAGTGATGGCCGGAACACCCAGGCGGATACCGGAAGTTACAAAAGCGCTTTTATCGTCGTAAGGAACCATGTTCTTATTGGCGGTGATATCGGCCAATACCAGTGCCTGTTCGGCTTTTTTACCGCTGATGTTCTTGTTGCGGAGGTCTATCAGCACCAGGTGGTTATCGGTACCGCCACTGATGATCTGGTATTCTTTGGCCACCAGCGCTTTGGCCAGTGCCTGTGAGTTCTTAACTACCTGGTTGGCATAGGCGGTGAATTCATCACTCAGGATCTCGCCAAAAGCAATGGCTTTGGCAGCGATCACATGCTCCAGCGGCCCGCCCTGTATGCCGGGGAATACGGCCATGTCCAGCAGGTTGCTCATCATGCGGATATTCCCTTTCACATCTTTCAGTCCAAACGGATTTTCAAAATCCTTGCGCATCATGATGATGCCACCACGGGGTCCACGTAAGGTCTTGTGTGTGGTAGAAGTAACAAAATGGCAATGATCGAAAGGATCGTTCAGTAATTTTTTGGCGATCAGTCCGGCAGGGTGTGCAATATCCGCCATCACCAATGCGCCCACTTCATCGGCCACTTTGCGGATGCGGGCATAATCCCAGTCACGGCTATAGGCGCTGGCACCGCAGATGATCATTTTGGGTTTTACTTCGCGGGCTTTGGCTTCCAGCATCTCATAGTCCACCAGACCGCCTTCGCGGGTCACACCGTAGAAATGGGGTTTGTATAATTTACCGCTGTAGTTAACAGCAGAACCATGCGTAAGGTGGCCACCCATGCTCAGGTCAAGACCCAGTATGGCATCGCCGGGCTGCAATACCGCCAGCGCTACGGCCGCATTGGCCTGGGCACCGCTATGGGGCTGTACGTTGGCATATTCAATGTTGAAGATCTGCTTCAGGCGATCGATAGCCAGTTGTTCGGTCTGGTCAACAATTTCACAACCGGCATAGTAGCGGCGACCCGGATACCCTTCGGCGTATTTGTTCGTCATCACATTACCCATGGCCTGCATTACCTGTAAACTGGTAAAATTTTCAGAAGCGATCAGTTCAATTCCATGACGTTGTCTTTCCAGTTCCTGTTTAATGAGGTCGAAGACCAGGGTATCTCTTTGCATTGTATAAAATTTGCCGCAAAGATAAGCCCTGTCAATAAGCTATTCGCCCGCTACAGGTTTTTTGTCGGAAATGGGGGATAACAGGTAAATAAAAACCGGCACAGCGATTCATTCCGGTGCCAACAGCTTAAAAATGACTGTAAATCAGCCCTTATTATCCCCAAAACTTGCCCTGTTCTCATATTTTCCTAATTTCGGCGCCTGATTTGTGCTGGACGAACAGGCAGGTAAAGTGAGGCTGGCCAGCACATCGTATCTTAAATGACCCCAATGAAAGCGATCATCCCAGTTGCTGGCGCCGGAACCAAATTACGTCCCCATACCTATACCCAACCCAAGGCCCTGATCCCCATTGCAGGAAAAACCATCCTGAGTTTTATTGTGGACCAGTTGCGCGAAGCGGGCATCACCGAATTCATCTTTATTGTTGGCTACCTGGGCGAGAAGATCCAGGATTATGTGAAACAGACTTATCCCGACCTCACCACCCATTTTGTGTACCAGAATGAACGCCAGGGTACGGGACATGCTATTGAGCTTACCCACAACCTTGTGGGAGATGATGAAGTATTCGTTGCGCTGGGTGATACCATTTGCGAATACGATGTAAAAGAAGTGGTGAACTGTCCATACAGTATGCTGGGCATTAAAAAAGTGGATGATCCCCGCAATTTTGGCGTGGCTTCACTGGATGAGGAAGGCTTTATTGAACAGGTGGTTGAAAAACCCGCCATTCCCAAAAGCAATATGGCGTTGGTAGGATTGTACAAGATCAAGGAAACCCATTTCCTGTTCGAGTGCCTGCACCACCTGTTTACCCAGGATATCAAGACCTTTGGCGAGTATAACCTGACCGATGCGCTGGATTGTATGATCAAAAGAGGCGCCAGGTTCAAATCGTTCAAGGTAAAGAACTGGTTCGACTGCGGTAAAAAAGAAACCCTGCTCGAAAGTAATGCCACCCTGCTGAAGAAATTTGGTGGTAATACGACCGATGGGCATGCGTATAAAGAAACCATCATCATACCTCCGGTAAGCATAGCACCAGGTTGCGATATCTCCAATTCCATCATCGGCCCGCATGTGGCCATCGGAGCCAATACTTCCATCAAGAACTCGATCGTGCGCGACAGCATCATCGGTTCTTATACCAACCTCGACGAAGTGGTGCTCGACAATTCCCTCATTGGCAGCGATGCCTCCGTAAAAGGCCTGAGCCGCAGCCTGAATATCGGCGACAATACGGAGATAGACTTTGGGTAGAAATTTGAGAATTGGGGAATTTGGGAATTTGAAAATTTGAGAATGATTTTCGGAGGAATTGCTCAATCGGATAATCACTAACTTTATACCAGCATATTAAGCGTGTAGGTATTCCCGTTTTCAAATTTTCAAATTCACCAATTCTCAAATTCCCATGTCTTCTCCAATTACCCAATTGTTCCATATTCAATATCCCATTATACAGGCAGGCATGATCTGGGCCAGTGGCTGGAAGCTGGCCAGTGCCGTAAGTAATGCAGGTGGCCTGGGACTGATCGGTGCGGGCAGCATGTACCCACCGGTATTGCGCGAACATATTCGACAGTGTAAGGCGGCCACGGATAAACCTTTTGGGGTGAATATCCCGCTGATGTATCCCGACATCAAAGAGCTCATCGATATCATCGTGGAAGAAAAAGTGCCGGTGGTGTTCACCAGTGCCGGTAATCCCAAGACCTGGGCAGGTTACCTGAAAGAAAAAGGCATTACCGTAGTGCATGTGGTCAGCAGCAGCAAGTTTGCCAAAAAAGCCCAGGAAGCAGGTTGCGATGCTGTAGTGGCGGAAGGTTTTGAAGCGGGCGGACATAACGGAAGGGAAGAGACCACCACCCTGGTATTGATCCCCGTGGTGCGCGAAGCGGTCACCATACCCGTGATCGCTGCAGGCGGTATTGCCACGGGCAGACAAATGCTGGCGGCAATGGTACTGGGTGCTGATGGTGTGCAGATCGGAAGCCGGTTTATCTGTACACCGGAAGCGTCCTCGCACATCGCTTTTAAAGAGGCCGTGGTAAAAGCGGAAGAAGGCGATACACAGCTGAGCCTGAAAAAACTGATGCCGGTTCGTCTGCTCAAGAACCGTTTTTTTGAAGAAGTGAAGGAAGCGGAATTACGTGGCGCATCTGAAGAAGAATTACAACATATCCTCGGCCGCGCCCGCGCCAAACGCGGCATGTTCGAAGGCGACCTGGAAGAAGGAGAACTGGAAGTGGGCCAGGTAAGCGCATTGATCAAGAACATCAAACCCGCCGGAGAGATCGTCCAGGAGATCTGGGATGAATATGTGGAAGCTGTGGAGCAGCTGAAGAAACGCGGGGCGTGAATTGTGAATTGTGAGTGGTCAGTGGGGAGGTAATGGGCAATGGGACTATCTCATTAAGTGTGTAAACTTTTAATCGGTGATATTAGGTTAGGCTAT
>CAYWPM010000017.1:0-31319 GCA_964460235.1 uncultured Sediminibacterium sp.
AATGTAAGCTTCTCGCTCTAATTTTAAACTGTTTGTGATTTAGGGACACTTACACTATTATTTCAACCAATACGACAACCACACCCACCAAAACGAAAAAAGCGCCGATTCTACGGCGCTTTCGCAAAAAAAATGTAGTCCCGACAAGAATCGAACTTGTATCTAAAGTTTAGGAAACTTCTATTCTATCCATTGAACTACGGGACCGGGAGAGATTTGTAGTTTGTGGTCTATGGTTGTTTCAACAGCAGACCACAAACTACAAATCTCTAATGGGTTGCAAAAATAATAGATTCTGGTATTCCCCGTTCAACAGATTTGAGGGGACGCCGGAGGGGACATTTTGCATTCCGGGACAAATAAATACTGCCCCATCCGCCATTTCTTCTGTATTTTCAAAGAAATAAAACCGCTATATGAAGCTATTTCGTTCTTTGCTGCTGCTGATGGGCATTGTTGGCAGTTCCCAGTCACTGGTGGCCCAACAGTCTGCCTCCAAACCCAAAGCTGTGCTGAACCATGTGGCCATTTATGTGGTGGACCTGGAAAAGACCCGGTCCTTTTACAGTGGCTTGCTACAACTGGACACCATACCCGAGCCCTTTCACGATAACCGCCATATCTGGTATTCCATCGCCCCCGGCGTGGCCCTGCACGTGATACAGGGAGCCGATACACCCAAAGAATATTTCCTCAATAACCATATCTGTTTCAGCGTACCCAACACCGAGGCATTTGTAGCGCTGCTGAAAGCCCGTAACATAGCCTATTATAACTCCAAAGGCGTAAAAGGGGAGATCACCAACCGCATAGACGGGGTAAAACAGATCTGGGTGAACGATCCCGACGGCTACTGGATAGAAGTGAACGACGCGAAGAACTAGTTTCGGTGAGTTGTGAATCGTCAGTAGTGAGTGGTCAGTAGTGAGTAGTGAGTGACAGAGGCTGGGAATTTATCTCCCCACTCCCCACTGACCACTCACGCCTGACGGCTCACGATTGACGCCTCCCGCCCCCCCATTGCCCCAATGCCAATTCACCCTATCTTTGCCGCTTTCAAAACAGGGTTATGAAGTTTTACAATCTGTTGATCAAATATCGTTTCTGGTTAGGACTGCTGTCTATTGCCCTGGCAATCACTGTGAATGTGCTCAGCGGGTTCTGGCCTTCCTTTATATTGTATTTTATCGGGGTGATCGCCATAGCGAGCCATTTCTTCATTGGTCCCCTGCGACTGATACAGGAACCCATGGAAGCTGGTAATATAGAAGAAGTAGAGCGGATCCTGGCTACTATCTGGTATCCCAACCTGTTGTACAAACCGGTACGTTCCACCTACTACACCATCAAGGGTAACCTGGCCATGATGAAGCAGGACTTTACCTCAGCCGAAGCACACCTGAAAAAAAGCTCCGAACTGGGTTCTCCCATGCCGGAAGCAGAAGGATCGAACAAACTGCAGCTGGGTATGATGGCCATGCAGCGCGGCGACCTGAAGCAGGGTGAAAGTTATATCCGTGCAGCCATCCGTGCCGGTATTCCCGATAAGGAAAGTGAAGCGGTGGCTTACCTGAGCATGTGCCAGATCTTCATGAACAAAAGGGAGTTCCGCGCTGCCAAAGACTTTTTCCGCAAGGCCAAAGCCTGCAAACCCAAGACCCAGCAGGTGCTGGACCAGGTAAAAGAGATCGAGAAATACATTTCCCGCATGCCGGGATAACAGGAAAGGGCAATATCCATTCTTGCAGGACCATATGACCTATTGCCTGTTATAATTTCGTTATTCCGGAAAAAATTGCCCGAATCAACATTTCTTGTTCGATCTTCGGTACTCAATTGATGTACTGGATTGAAAAAAGCACTGATCATACTCACATTGGTATTGTTCACATTATCGACCCTGGTAATGCCCTATGCCAATTTTGATGATGTGACATCGTTGCAGGCCGTATACAACAACTGCCTGAAACAGGATGCGGATATGGATTTCATTGAATTCATCGGCGAGAAGTTACTGGTAGCCGGATTTGACCCCGATGAAGAGGATGAACAGCCTGATTCCTGCCCGCAAGAACCCATCCATGGTGCGGTGCTGGTACAGATACAGTCTGGTTACCTGTACCAACCGATCCAGCAGGAGATCAACCTGGAACAACCGGAACTGCCCATCAATACTATCCCCCTGAGTAATACCGTGATCCGCACCTGCGATTTCCGTCCTGGTATTTTTCATCCACCCCTCTTTGCCTGAGTCATTTACAGTAACTATTTTATTGATTATTGGCAACAGTGATGGTCATGCTGTTGCCGCAAACTGATAGTATCATGAAAAAATGTATCGTTATAGCCGTGCTATGCATGGCAACTATGGGTATTGCAAAGGCCCAGAAAACCCAGGTGCCCGCTGCAGCAGAAAAAGCTTTCCGGCTTAAATTCCCTGAAGCGAAAAAGGTAACCTGGGACCGGGAAAATAAAGACGAATACGAGGCTGCATTCATATTGAACGGAGAAAAGGTATCCGCTAATTTTTCGGCTACCGGCCGTTGGCTCGAAACAGAGATGGCCATTCCACAGTCTGTTGTCCCTAAAGCAGTGATCGAGGCTTTTGTCAAACAATTTCCTGGTGCAAAAGTGGATAGGGTGTATGAGATCTCTTCCCCGGAAGGGAAAATCTATTATGAAATAGAATACACGTTGAAGGGAAAGAAAAAAGAGGCGAAACTCTCAACCGCCGGTACCGTTATTTAATCACCAGGGATGCGGGCGGCAGCACAGCCCGCATCCCTATTTATATGATCAGCATGAAAACAATTAACAACAGACCTGTCCTGTATGTTCTTGCCTGCCTGCTTTTTCCATCGGCAACCCTGTTTGCCCAGGCAATTGGCGGAACAGTTACAGATCTGGCAGAAAGAAAACCCTTGTTGGGGGTAAGCATACATCTGGTGGGCTCTCAGAAAGGAACCGCAACGGATAGTTTGGGGCGTTTCCTGCTGAAACTGCCCATTGGCAGCAGCCTTATCCGGTTTTCACATACAGGATATGCAGACAAAGACACACTGGTAACCCTTACCGCAGAGCAATTGGTTACACTGAATATTGCACTTTACGCACAAAAAGAAGAACTGGATGAAGTGGTGATCGTTTCCTCTTCACGCACTAACTCGCGCATTGAGGACCTGCCCACAAAAGTGGAAGTGCTGGGTGCAGAAGAAGTGCAGGAGGAGAATGGCATCAAACCCGGTAATATCGCCAGTTTGCTGGGAGATATCGCCGGTATCCAGATCCAGCAGACCAATGCGGCCACCGGTAACGCCGACATGCGCATACAGGGTTTGCAGGGAAAGTATACACAGATCCTGCGCGATGGTATCCCGTTGTTCGGTGGTTACTCCGGAAGCTTCAGCATCTTACAGATACCTCCGCTGGACCTGCAGCAGATAGAACTCGTAAAAGGCGCCAGCTCCACTCTCTATGGCGGTGGCGCCATTGCCGGTATGGTGAACCTGGTCTCCAAAAAGCCGAAACTGGGAAAACCGGAAAAAAGTTTCACCCTCAATCGATCAACCCTGCAGGAAAACAACCTGAACCTGTTCTTATCCGGCAGGAATGAGAAAACAGGCTACACCTTTTTTGCCGGCGGAACCCGGCAGGAGGCAGTGGATGTGAATAAGGATGGATTTTCTGATGTGCCATCTGTAAAAAGTGTATTGGTTCATCCACGACTGTTTCTCTATGGCGGCCCTACATCTACCGTCATATTGGGCTATACGCTCAGTTACGAAGACCGGAATGGAGGAGATATGCAAGTGTTGAACAACAAAGCTTCCGCACAGCATCTATTCTTTATCCGCAACAAGAGCCTGCGTAACACCGGCGATATCACCTGGGAGAAAAAACTGCCCTCCAACGCGCAGTTCACCCTGAAAGCAAGTGTCAGTCATTTTAACCGGGATATAGAGACCTCATTATTCGGGATGCGGGCCGGACAGTTGACCTGGTACACAGAAGCTGCCTATGCCCGTAAAACAGAACGGCATAACTGGGTGGCAGGTATGAATTTTAATGGAGATGATTTTAAAAAACGCCTGCCCGATAGCACCTTGCTTCCTAATGAGAAAAGCAGTACCCTCGGCTTTTTTGCACAGGACGACTGGAAATTCCATGATCGGTTTACCCTGCAATCCGGCCTGCGGATAGACCTGCACGACCGGTACGGCACTTTTGTGCTGCCACGATTATCGCTCATGTATAAAATGAATCCGGAAATTACGATGCGGCTGGGCGGAGGACTGGGTTACAAAACGCCCACACTCTTCAACAGTGAAATTGATGAACGCGATTACCGTTACCTGGCGGGATATGCCACATCGGTAAAAGCCGAGCGTTCTTTGGGCATGAACTACGACATCAATTATAAAAAGAAACTGGGTGAATGGGAACTTACCTTGAACCAGACCTTTTTCTATAACCAGATCACCACACCATTGGTATGGCAGAAAGCAGGACTGGTTTCACCGGTCTATTTCTATGCCAATGAGGCCGACCGCTTGCAGACAGTAGGTTTTGAGACCTATATACAGGCCAGGCATGAGGCGCTGGAAATGTATATAGGGTATGTGTATACCCATGCCCGCCGGGATTATGCACCGGCAACTCAGCGTAACCTGCCATTGATAGCGAGGAATAAGTTCGCCACAGTGATCGCCTACGAATTCAGTGAACATTTCAGGGCAGGCATTGAAGCGGCCCATACCGGTAAACAATGGCTGGAAGACGGAACCACCACATCGCCCTACCTGTTTGCGGCAGCCATGATGCGGTACAATGTAGGGAAGATCGCTTTTGTACTGAACTGTGAGAACCTGCTGGATTACAGGCAGAATAAACAGGCCACCGTGGTGTTCCCCCCATATACCAACCCGGTTTTCCCCGAAATATGGGCGCCACTGGATGGGCGGGTACTGAACCTGTCGATGTATGTAAAGTTTTAGGCGTTGGTAGATATCAGGTAACCAACCAATGAAATATTGCTACTGGATGTGGCAATATTTCACTGGCATTGATAACTGAAAAATGTTTTGCCATAAAATGAGGCCATTCCCTGCTGCAGGTCGCCTGATGCGATCCCTCCGGTCAGGTATCCATTCATGTCCAGACTATAGTTGCTATAAGTAGTGGTCCATGTGTCGAGAAGGGTACTATTTGCTGGATTGTACAGTTTGGTGGTCACTTTTGCCAAAGGATTAGCGGGACGATTTCCAAAATTGAGTGCTGCGGCATAATAGAAATTCTCAAAACCGTCGGGGAAACAATAAAACATTGTTTTAGGCGCGACGGTAAAATCATAACTAAGCGTGGATTCCAGGATTTTCAGGTTGCCAGAACTTGCTGCCAGCATGATACAACTGGTGAGTAGGTTGCCTGTATAGGAATAGGTGGTGCTGTAATTGGCCTTTTTCGACCTGTTGATGAAAAGATTCTTGGTTGCCAGGTAGCCCTCTGAATTATAAGTGTACTCATAGCGATACTCATCAGCCAACTGGGGATTGGAAGGATCGGAACTGGTTACGAAAACTACCACACGGCCATTCCCGTCCAGTTTCATATACTGATAGGAATCTATGCGGATGGAATCTGCAGAAGCATATGTCAGGTTGGTCCTGAAAAGGGAGATGTTCAGCAGGCTGTCGTATACAGAGACAGACGTAGGACGTAAATTGTTGTCATACGTAATGGTAAGCCCAAATTCAGCTTTGTTACCACTGTTGCGTTGCGAGATCCCCGAGATCAGGCAGGTCTTGGGTGTCACTACCGGTGGCGGGGTTGGTGTAGGTGGTGTGGTGGTATCGGTAGTATGCCCGCCTTTGCTGCAGCTGAACTGACAGGCTATGGCGATCAGGAGCAAAGGGCAAAGAATGTTTCTGTTTTGCATGCGGCGTCCTTGTTTATTGTAAAACCACGGTTTGTGTTTTGATGTCATTGTTGATCTCCACTTTGACAAATACAGTCCCTTTGACACTGAGTGTGACAGGTATCTTGATTTCACGTCCAAAGAAGATGAATTTGTTGGTTTGTAGCAGTATAGCCCCATTTACATCTGCAACGGTCACCCTAGCAATTACGTTGGTAGGATACTGCAAAGTGGCCACTACATTGAAACTGCCTCCGGTGGCGGGGTTCGGGTAGGCTTTCACCTGAAGCGTATCATTGACCAGTGGTGAGGAAACCGTAATGATGGGAAAGTCGTTCGAAGCATCCCAACATATCTTGTCATTACTGGTCTCTACGGTATAAAAACCCACTTTATCAGCAGTCAGGGTATTGGTAATTTGATTGTTGATGGGTATGTTATTGAAGTACCAGCGATAATTGGGGGCTGTGCTGCTTATCAAAGTATTACTGCCGGTTAGTGCGAGCACGGGAACAGGATTGGAATTTTTGATGGCTTTTAGGATGGATGATATTTTCGACAAACATCCTGCCTGGGAAGCTGTTTGCAGGGTGATATTGGCAGAGGCTTTCAGGGTTGTGCGTTGGGTGCTATCTCCATTACTCCATTTATAGGTAGCGAAACTGCCACTGGTACTTGACAGCACGAGCGAATCCCTGAAACAGATGGTAGAGTCTTTGGTAATACTGTTGATCAATGGAGTGAATAGTATTGTTGAATCACAGGCGCTGCCGGTCAGGGTTACAGTTCTGGTTATTGCGTTGGTTGCTCCAATGGAGAGAGGGCCGTTGATAGAGGCAATACTGTCCATTTTAAACCGGACATATATTTTGGCAGAGTCCAGCTGGTTATTTACCGGAGAAAGAGAGAGTACGGATGAAAACCCGCTATCCTTATTGGATGAAACCTGGAAATAAGGCGGCGCTGTAATAGTAACGCTGGATTGCAGGAATTTGCCCATGAAGGTAAAATTTTGCACCCCCGAATACACCCCTTTCAGTGTATTGAAACGAAGGGTATTCACAGAACTGTCCAACAGTGAAATCTGGGGATTAAGGAAAACAAAACCGGCAAGGGAATCCGCCCCATAGGCATTTTTCACCGAAATGGCACCCGACCCTCCCGTTCCAACTGTTGCCGTTAGCAGCGTATCCGATAGAATGGTAAATGTTTTGGCTGTGTCTGTTCCAAAACGTACCAGGTTTGTTCCGGTAAACCTTATTCCTTTAATGGTAACAGTACTGCCTGCCCCCGCCGATGTGGGGGAGAATTCTTTGATGAAAGGACTGGATGTGATTGAATTGCGAAAAACCGTCAGACTTACAAGATTGCTGCCTGCAATGTCTTTCAGTCCATCGCCGTCGAAATCGGCACAGGTGATTCTGGTAAGGGAATTACTGCCATTATCACCCAGGTATGTACGGCTGGTAAAGGAGCAGCTTCCTGCGGTGCTCGTGTTCTTTAGAACCTGGATAGAGTCCCCATTGGTTTGTCCGATCACGATATCGGGTTTGCCATCACCGTCAATATTCTCTACTATGAAGTTAGCAGAAGGCCCAAGGGTATTGCTCGTAATGGGTGAGGCAAAACCGATGGTATCAAGGGTGCTTTTATTGAGTAAAATGTGTAGTTGTGATTGTAAGGATTCTCCTATCAGCAGATCAGTTTTTTGATCACCATCAATGTCTGCCGCAGATATGGCATACCCGGTAACCGGTATGTCCTGTCTGGGAGCAAATGCAATACTGTCAGCCGCGCTCAGGTTTTTGTAAATGGAAATATAGCCTACGATATAATTCATAACAACAATATCCAACTTGCCGTCTTTGTTAAGATCGCAGGTGAGCAGGTCGGTTGGTGCTGAAGGACCCGTGTTGTTGGTGGTCCCTACATCCTGTTTACTGAATGAGATGGTTCCAGTGGTTGAAGTGTTTGTCAAAACAGAGAAAATATTAGCATTACCTACAGAGGCAGCAATGTCAGGTTTCCCATCATTGTTAAAATCGCCGATGGCTACAGAATTCTTTACACCCGATACAACGGTGTTATAGGAAGCGCCAACCGCAAAGTTTTTTTTATTCTCAAAGGAGAGACTGCCTGGGGTGCTCGTGTTTCTGAAGACGGAAATGGTGTTCTCTCCCTGGTTGGCGGTAACGATATCCGGTTTTCCATCGCCATCAATATCACCAAAGGCAACTTCACTGGGGTGGAGCCCTGTACTGAGGATTTGTTTGCTGCCGAATGAGGGAGTACCGGTAATACTGGTGTTGATACCAACCAGGATAGCCCCCGGATTACTTCCCGGCAGAGGATTGCTGGAACTTCCGTTATCATAAATGGTAGCCACAAAATCAGGCTTCCCGTCGCCATCCAGATCATAGTTGTACAGGTCTGATATGGCGGCATTGTTTACTGCAGAATCAGGTTTTTGTTTCACAAATAACAGGCTGCCGAAGAAATTCGTGATGTTGCCGGAGAAAAGAGGTACAAATGGGACATCACTGGAGCCTGTCAGGCCATTGGCAGTGATGGTAATGGGATGATAACTGGCCGCGATGGGAACCGTAACCGTTACACTTGTGCTGGTGGCAGAACTAACCCTTGCAGCAACCGTACCAAAATAAACAGCATTATTCGCCGGAGTGGGATGGAAATTTTTACCTGTTATCAAAACACTGGACCCAATAGATCCGTTTCCCGGAGTGATGGAACTGATACTTGGTTGTGCAATGCTTTCCAAGCACAGCAAAGCTGAGCAAATAGTCAGGTATTTTCTCATAGACAGTTTTTCGATAGGATAAAATCTTTTGACCAGATTGTTTACAGCCTGATCAAAAAGGATATGGCAACGAATATAATTAATATTATCTATGCGATTGGCTGCCCGATGTGTTTTAGGGATTCTCAGGGCTTAGGCGGCGGGTAGCACATTGTTATTACTTGGCTAATAACAGGTAAGCCTTCTTGCTTATCAGGCTTTTGCATAAAAACTGACCAAAATCATATAATAATTTTCTAAAGATGAGTAGCTTCATGGGAAGAAAACAAGTAGCTCTGTGTGTAAGTTGGTTTTTGAGACTTGTTTGGTACTGGCATCAAACTGTAAGCTCTTCACCCAAAAAATAAACAAGTATGAAAAAGAACATGGGTAACATCGACCGCATCATCCGTGTGATAGCGGCAATCGTTTTTTCGGTTTTGTATTTTACCGGAACAGTAACCGGCACCGTTGGTCTGGTCCTGGTCATCCTGGGCGCTGTGTTCCTGGCTACCTCGTTCATCAGTTTTTGTCCGCTGTATACGTTGGTGGGTGTAAATACCTGTGAGAAGAAGAAATCCTGATTAGGTACAAACAGCAAGAGGGGGCGACCCCCCGCGCCCCACTTGCTTGTACAATAGCTGGTTTATTGTAAGGCCTGGTATACGGCCACTTTGAATTTTTCCGCGATCTCCCCGTGCGAAAACGGGTATTGCTGCAGCACGAACTGCGCAACGATCCTCTCTTTCGGATCTATCCAGTAAGAGGAGGCGAACATACCACCCCAGCTGAAAGTACCGGGCGATAAGACAGTTTTAGCCGCCGTGGTCTCCGTTACGATCTCAAAACCCAAACCAAATCTTGCCTGACGCAGATCGCCGGTCTGGTTCATGGTCATCATGTCAATGCTGTGTCTGCTCAGCAATTGTTTGCCGTGATAACTTCCTTTGTTCAGTAACATCTGCAGGAAAAGTGCATAGTCGTAGGCGGTAGAGACCAGTCCGCCACCACCCGAATAGAAACTGCCATCTGCCAGTACCGGGTAATCGCGGTAAAATTCTCCGTTCACCCGGATGGTCTCAGGGGTGTTGATCACTTTTTTCTGCTGGTCATCGGAATGCAGCATGGCCAGCCGGCCCTGTTTTTCTTTGGGGAGATAAAAATAGGTATCCTTCATTCCCAATGGTTCAAAGATCCTTTTGCGGAAGAATTCATCGAGGCTCATGCCGCTCACCACTTCTATCAGGTAACCCAGCACATCCGTATTCAATCCATAGGTCCATTTTTCGCCGGGCTGGTGTACCAGCGGCAGGCTGCCCAGTTTTTTGATATTATCCCCCAGTTTCCCGCCTTTCAAACCGATACCGCCTACCACACCGGCCTTGGCGTAGATGGCATTCATGGTCTCACTGCCGATCTGGGCATAACCGATGCCGGATGTATGTGTCAGCAGTTCGCGTATGCTGATCTCTTTTTTGGCAGGGATGGTGGTGTAGCTGGTATCGGTCTTGTTGAATTGGTCCAGTACCACCGGTTTCCTGAATTCAGGAATGTATTTGCTGATGGGATCATCCAGCAGGAACCTGCCTTCTTCGAATAACAGCATCACCCCAACGCTGGTGATGGCTTTGGTTTGTGAGGCGATACGCCAGATGGCATCTTTCTGTAAGAGCTTGTTCTTCTCTTTGTCGTCGTACCCGATAGCTTTGTGGTACACGATATGGCCATCCTTGGCCACCAGTGCAATAGCCCCGGCTATCCAGTTACTATCGATATACTCCTGCACCAGTTTGTCGATCCGTTGTAAACGCTCCGCAGAAAAATGATGATTCTCCGGCAGACCCACAGTTAATAAGGAAGGGGCACCCGTTTGTGCCGTAATACGCAAACTCGCCAGCAAGGCAAAGCAAAGGAAGAGCAAAACCTGTTTTCTCATATGTTTCGGTTGAACCGGTAAGTTCATAAACAATTCAGAGAAAACAAAGAGAATATTGAACAGATGAGCAAGGAACAGACGAACCGATGAACGATGTCCTTCCGATCATCACTTCTTCTTCAAAATCCAATATTTGCTTCACTGCAGCAGCTCGGGAGTTTTCACAGAGGTTTGATCCCTACCTCATCATTCATCTGTTCCTTGTTCATCTGTTCATCAGTTCGCACCCCCTAGTCTCCCCAGATCTCCGCATGCCTGGCAAAATAGGGGATGGCGAAGGCGCCCATCAGTCCGGTGAGCAGTTCGAGGCCCAGGGTGAGGCCGCGGGCGCTGGGGGGCATGGGATCGCCGGTGGGTAGCATATTGGGACCCAATGGGATCAGGGCCACCACCAGGGTCAGTGCCAGGCAGAGCGATATGTAGACCCACAAGCCCTTTCGTACAAATTGCATGATGAGCGAGTACACGATGCCGCCCACCACCAGTGTTGGAATGGTGAAGAAGATGATGGAGTTGATGTTGATATACTCTGCAAACTCATACCCGGTGATCTTCCGGTACACCAGGTCGAAGATCAGCCCGATGATGGCTGTGGGGATGCCTACGAACAGACCACCCAGGATCCCCCGGGTAGAAATGGAATAACGGTAGGCCGTTGAATTGTTTTCCATGGGACAGGTTTTTGGTCAGGAAATGGATACGCAAAACCGTGGTAGCAGGAAAGCCAGGCAAAAGGAGATCTCCGATGGGGCGGTTCGTAAAAGTTGCCATTTTTATTGAAATACGCAATACTTCACCCCGGTTTGTTCCTGCGCTTCTCTTAGTTTAACATTGTTTTGTTCGCCTCCGCTTCGCCTTTTCTTCGCTCCACGGCCGGAAAATCAGTGAAAAAGGCGAAGAAAGGGCGAACAAGGGGTAGTAAATGGGTATGGCCGGGACGAAGGAAGTACGAAGCAATCATGAAGGAAGAATGAAGGATGGCCGTCTCACAGAAAGAAATCAGCTCCGTTTGCCCCGGAAGCTGCGGGTATGGCAGTTGTAAGATCTTCAGGCTGGAAGCCTGGGGATAGGCGTCACTCGGCAGAGCCGAGCGACTGCTATGAGAGAGCGGAACCTCGCAGGATCATCAAAAAACCACCTCATCATTCCTCTGTTCCTTGCTCCTCTGTTCAACTGTTCAACTTCTCCACCGTTTTTTCAACGATCTCCGGAAAATACCGGTGTTCCAGCGCATGGATCTTTTGGGCCAGCTGTTCGGGCGTATCGCCGGGTTCTATGGGGCATCGGGCCTGGAAAATAGGGGCTCCCTCATCAAAATGCTCATTAACATAATGTATGGTGATCCCGCTTTCTTGTTCGCCGGCGGCGATGACCGCTTCGTGAACCCGCATGCCATACATACCCTTGCCGCCATATTTGGGCAGGAGGGCCGGGTGTATATTGATGATCCTGTCGGGATACGCCTGCACCAGCGCATCGGGCACTTTCCAGAGAAAACCGGCCAGTACGATGAAGCGGATATGGTATTTCTCTAATTCGGCCAGGTAGGCATCTCCCCTGAAAAAACGCTCTTTTTCGATCAGCAGGGTAGGGATCCCGTGGGTCCTGGCAATGGAAAGTACCCCCGCATCGGGTTTATTGCAGACCACCAGTGCCACCTGCATAGAAACATGTCCTTCCAGGTGTTCCATGATCTTCTGGGCGTTGGAACCGGCGCCGGAGGCAAAAATGGCAATGGCGGTAGGGGTCTTTTTGTGGGTAGTTTTGGGGGCCAGGCCTGTAAATCCCAGTCTGACAAGCAGTTTTTTCTCATATTTCCAGAAAAAAGCCCATTGTCCCAGCAGGAAACCATAGGTAAGCAGGATCACCTGGTAGCCAAATAACAGCATACCTACCCGCAACAGCAGTTTCCAGAGCCAGAAACTGGTTTCATCCATGCCTAACCAACTGGTAATGTATCGGGTAAGCATGGCCGTGGTGGTTCCGGTAAGACCAAAAACAATGAAAAGTATCCAGAACTGGCGGGTGCTTACCCCCCATTTCTGTTGCAGGCGTTTAAACATGGGTCAAAAATGGGATAAAAATCTGACTAATCTTTTGCCACTTCGCAAATAAGCAGCCCCGATCAATATCGTTCCAATTTCATGACATGTTTTGAAAGGACCCGGCCCGAATCGGCTGAAATGCAAGCCTGGCAAGGATAAAAAAATTTTTTAGCCTTGGAGTTTTTGTCAGCTTCCTGTCATATTTTTGCAGCCGTTCACGGATATTTTTCCACACCAAGAACCACAGTTTGTGAATATGATATCTTTTAGACGTTTCGCCAAAACATGCCTCACCGGAACTATTCTTTTCCTGAGTTTTTCTCTGGGTACTACTGCAAATGCACAAGATGGGAAGACACTTTTCCAGACCAATTGTGCGGCTTGCCACGCAGTACATAAAAAGTCCACGGGACCGGCCCTGTCTGGTGTGGAAGATCGTTGGACCGACAAGGCCAAACTGCATGCCTGGATCAAGAACAGTGCTGCCGTGTTAAAGTCTGGCGACAAGTACGCCAATGACCTGTACCTGGAGTACAATAAGACCGCGATGCCGGCTTTCTCAAGCCTGTCAGACGGCGATATTGATGCGATCCTGGCCTATATCAAGTCTGTACCAGCCCCTGGTGCCGCTACACCCGGAGCGGCCGTAGCTGCTGCACCGGCTGCTGAGGGCGACAATACCTTATTATTCGGTATCCTGACCCTGATCCTGGCCGTTGTGGCCCTGATCCTGCTGCAGGTGAATGCCAACCTGAAGAAATTATCCGACGAGCGCGAAGGATTTGCGCCCGTTGAGCCGGTTCCTTTCTGGAGAAACAAAGCGTATATCGCTTTTGTGACCGTGATCCTGTTCATCGTGGGTGGTTACCTCACTTCCAAAGGTGCCATGGCACTGGGACGCAGCAAGGACTACCAGCCCGTTCAGCCGATCTACTACTCCCATAAGGTACACGCCGGAGTTAACCAGATCAACTGTCAGTATTGCCATACCGGTGTTTACCAGGGCAAACAGGCCACCATTCCTTCTGTGAACGTTTGTATGAACTGTCACATGAACATCAACGAGTACAAGGGAGAAAAACTGTACGACGAGGAAGGTAAAGAGGTAGACGGTACCGCCGAGATCAAAAAATTATACAAATACGCAGGATTTGAAGAGGGTAAACCCTGGGATGCCACACAGGCCAAGCCGATCGAGTGGGCCCGTATCCACAACCTGCCCGACCACGTATATTTCAATCACTCACAGCACGTAAAAGCAGGACAGGTTGCCTGTCAGACCTGCCACGGCGAGATCCAGAAAATGGACGAAGTGAAACAGTTCGCCGACCTGAGCATGGGCTGGTGCGTGAACTGTCACCGCGAGACCAAAGTGCAATTCAAGGACAACGGTTTTTACAGTATTTACGAGAAATACCACCAGGACCTGAAGTCTGGCAAGATCGATAGCACCAAAGGCATCACCGTAGAGAAGATCGGTGGTACAGAGTGTCAGAAATGTCACTATTGATCAGCTGATAACCGGAGGTTTGAGGGCCTGATAGGGTTTTCAAACCTTTGTTTTCAAAAGAATTTTTAGAAAAGCAGTATATAATAGTATTAAAGAAAGAGAGAATTTTTGAGAGGCTCATCCAGCATTTTCAAATTTTCAAATTCTCAAATTTTCAAATTAGCATATGGAGCAAAAAAAGCACTGGCAAAGTTTTGGAGAGCTGAATCAGTCAGACGCATACAACAAGGATGTGAAAGATGAATTCAGGGAAGAACTACCTTTTGTTGCCGATGAAAGCAAAAGCACCAGCTTTTTAGAAGCAAAAGCGCCCAGGAGAGACTTTTTAAAGTATCTCGGTTTCAGCACCGCCGCTGCCGCTGCAGCAGCCAGTTGTGAAATGCCGGTAAAAAAGGCCATTCCTTTTGCCAATAAGCCGGAAGATGTAGTGCCGGGTGTTTCCAAATACTATGCTACCACCTACGTTCAGGACGGTGATGTGGTAAGCGTTCTTGCCAAGGTTCGCGACGGACGTCCCATCAAAATAGAAGGTAATGACCTGAGCCCGATCACCAAAGGCGGTACTTCCGCCCGTGTGCAGGCTTCTGTGCTTGACCTGTACGATACGGCCCGCCTGCGTTTCCCTACCATCGACGGTAAGGAAGTGACTTTTGAAGCGATCGACAAAGCAGTTGCCGGCGCCATTTCGGGCCCGGTGGTTGTGTTGACCAGCACCATTACCTCTCCTTCTACCAAAGTAGCTATTGACCAGTTCGTTGCCAAATACCCCGGAAGCCGCCACGTGACCTACGATGCGATCTCTTACAGCGGTATGCTGCTGGCCAATGAAGCCACTTACGGTAAAAAAGCCATTCCATCCTACCATTTCGAGAACGCCAAAGCGATCGTAAGCATCGGCGCCGATTTCCTGGGTACCTGGCTGAGCCCGGTAGAATTTGCCAGGCAATATGCAACCGGTAAGAAATTAGACGAGAAGAACCCCGAGATGAGCAAACACATTCATTTTGAAACTGTGGCCAGTCTCACCGGTTCCAACGCTGATGAAAAATATTTACACCGTCCCTCTGAAACAGGTGCGGTGGTGGCTGCTTTATTAAGTGCCGTTAATGGCCAGGCAGTTACGCTCTCCGATGCCAAGCTGAAAGCAGGTGTTGAGAAAGCAGCCAAAGTGCTGAATGAGAACAAGGGCGCAGCCCTGGTAGTTTGCGGAAGCAATGATGTGAACATCCAGATCATCGTGAACGCGATCAATGAAGCGATCGGTGCCGGTGGTAAAACCATCGACTGGTCCGTTACCATAAATACCCGCCAGGGTGTGGATGCGGACTTTGCCCAACTGGTGGCAGATATGAATGCCGGTTCAGTAGGTACCCTGCTGATCCATGGCGCCAATCCTGCCTATAGCTGGTTTGATGCCGAGCAATTCAAAGCAGGCCTGAAAAAAGTAAGAACAACCGTTTCTTTCAATACCAAACTGGATGAGACCACAGAATTGTGCAAATACGTGGTTCCGGATCATCATTACCTGGAAAGCTGGGGTGATGCCGAACCCGTTACCGGTCATTATTCCTTCATCCAGCCTACCATCTATCCATTGTTCAAGACCCGCCAGTGGCAGGACAGCCTCCTGAAATGGAGCGGCGCTACCACGGATTACCTGGCATTCCTGAAAACATTCTGGGGTGCCAAAGTAGGAGGCGAGACCGGTTGGGATAAAGCCCTGCAAGATGGTGTGATCAATCCAGCTGCCGGTGTTGCTACGGGTGCTGCCTTCAATGGTGGTGCAGTTGCCGGCGCAGTTGCTGCAGTGGGTACCGCTAAAAAAGGCGGTGAAGTGGAACTGGTGCTCTATGAAAAAGTGGCGATCGGTGCCGGACAAGGTGCCGCTAACCCATGGCTGCAGGAGTTGCCCGATCCGGTTACCCGTGCTACCTGGGATAACTACGTGATCGTATCGCCAGCGCTGGCCAGGACATTGTTGAACATTGACCTGAACAACGGCGGACAGGCGGATGCTTACGAGGTGAACCCTCCCAAGAAAGTGGTAAAAGTTACTGTGAATGGCAAGAGCGTTGAGCTGCCTGCCCTGATCATACCCGGAACCCACCCGAATACCATTGGTATCGCGGTTGGTTACGGAAGAAGCGAGAAACTGGGTAAAGCAGTGGTTGGAACCGGTAAGAACGTGTTCCCGATGGCTACCCTGAACGGTGCGACCGTAAGCTTCACCAACACGAATGTTACCGTTACTGCCACCGGAGATAAATACCCGGTAGCTTTGACCCAGACACATAGCCGCTACGATACCACACAAGGTAACCGTACGGAAGTGATGAAAGAACTGACACTGGCCGAATACAAGGCACATCCCACTGAGATCCGCGAAGAGCGTGATGCCGAGCTGAAACCATGGGGTGGACTGGAGAAATTCGAAAGCCAGGGTACCATTTATCCTGTGTACGACAGACCAGGTATCAAATGGGGCATGAGCGTGGACCTGAACACCTGTAACGGTTGTGGCGCCTGCGTGGTGGCCTGTACCGCAGAGAACAACGTTTCTGTGGTAGGTAAACCGGAAGTGCTGCGCGGACACGAAATGCAGTGGCTGCGTATCGACCGCTATTTCAGCGGTGATATGGACAACCCGAACGTGGTGTTCCAGCCAATGATGTGCCAGCACTGTGATAACGCTCCTTGTGAGAACGTTTGTCCGGTAGCCGCTACCAACCACAGCAGCGAAGGTCTGAACCAGATGACCTATAACCGTTGTATCGGTACCAGGTATTGTGCCAACAACTGTCCGTATAAAGTACGTCGTTTCAACTGGGCCGATTACAGCGGTTCCGACAGCTTCCCTGATAACCAGGAAGGTATTGTGAACGATGTGGTGCTGGATATGAACGACGACCTGACCCGCATGGTGCTGAACCCGGATGTTACCGTTCGTTCCCGTGGTGTGATCGAAAAATGTTCTTTCTGCGTACAGCGTTTACAGGCCAGCAAACTGGCTGCCAAGAACGACAGCAGACCGATGGTTGACAGCGATAT
Organism: uncultured Sediminibacterium sp.; assembly: GCA_964460235.1. Taxonomy (GTDB): domain Bacteria; phylum Bacteroidota; class Bacteroidia; order Chitinophagales; family Chitinophagaceae; genus Sediminibacterium. Next base: position 17,251 of record CAYWPM010000017.1, read on the forward strand.
CAAAGTGGCTTGCCAGCAGGCTTGTCCTACCAACGCCATCACTTTCGGTAATGCGAACGATGCCAACAGCGCGATCAGCAAAGCAAGGAAAGAGAATCCGAACCGCCAGTTCTATGTTCTGGAGCAGCTGCACGTATTGCCTAATGTGACCTACATGGCAAAAGTGCGTAACCTGGAAGAAGAACACCATGCAGCCGGCGCCAAGGCAGAAGGAGCAGAGAAAAAAGAAGCGGCGGCGCATCACTAGTGTGAATGGGCAATTGTGAATGTTTGTTTGACAATTCACGAATGACGATTCACAAAGCCGAGTAGCGAACCACGGTACAACTGTGCGACGCAACGAAGCTGAAGAAAGAAGAAAAGTTGATTCAATAAAAATACTGTTCCGCTCCAAGCGGAATGGACCCATAAACAAGACCAGATGCATTTAAAGTACGAATCACAGCTCAGGGAACCATTGGTGAATGGCGACAAAAACTATCACCAGGTTACAGAAGACATCATTCGCCCTATTGAAGCGAAGCCTTCCCGGCTTTGGTATGTCGGTTTTTACATCGCTGTCGCCTTGTTGCTGTTTGGTGTATATTCCATTTACCGGGATGTTACCTACGGTATCGGCCAGTGGAACCTGAATAAGACCGTTGGTTGGGGTTGGGACATCACCAACTTCGTGTGGTGGGTAGGTATCGGTCACGCCGGTACCCTGATCTCAGCGATCCTGCTGCTGTTCCGCCAGGGATGGAGAACCGGTGTGAACCGTGCGGCAGAAGCGATGACCATCTTTGCGGTAATGTGCGCGGGCCAGTTCCCGATCTGGCACATGGGCCGCGTGTGGATGGCTTTCTTTGTATTACCTTACCCGAATACCCGTGGTCCTCTGTGGGTGAACTTCAACTCACCCCTGTTATGGGACGTGTTTGCGATCTCCACTTACTTCACCGTATCGTTGCTGTTCTGGTACAGTGGTCTGATCCCCGATCTGGCCACCGTGCGTGACCGCGCTTTCACCAAACTGCGCAAACGTTTATACGGTATCGCTTCTTTTGGCTGGACGGGTTCTACCAAACACTGGCAGCGCCACGAGAGCCTGTCACTGGTACTGGCCGGTTTAAGTACACCGCTGGTATTGTCAGTACACACCATCGTATCCTTCGACTTCGCCACATCCGTGATTCCGGGTTGGCATACCACCATCTTCCCTCCTTACTTCGTTGCCGGTGCCATCTTCTCCGGTTTTGCCATGGTGCAGACCCTGATGGTGATCATCCGCAAAGTGTTCCAGATGGAAGATTATATCACCCTCGGTCACATTGAGGCGATGAACAAAGTAATTGTACTGACCGGTTCTATCGTAGGTATTGCCTACCTGACCGAGCTGTTCATGGGCTGGTATAGCCAGAACAAGTACGAGGGTTACACATTCTGGTACAGCCGTGCTTACCTGTTCAGTCCTTATGGCTGGAGCTACTGGGGTATGATGGCTTGTAACGTATTGAGCCCGCAGATCTTCTGGTTCCGTAAGATGAGAAGAAACCTGTTCGTGACCTTCTTCATGAGTATCATCGTGAACATCGGTATGTGGTTCGAGCGTTTTGTGATCATCGTTACTTCCCTGTACCGTGATTACCTGCCTTCCAGCTGGTCTGTTTACTACAGTCCCACCATCTGGGAGATCGGTTTCTACGCTGGTACCTTCGGTCTGTTCTTTACCTGCTTCTTCCTGTTTGCCAAATACATGCCGGTGATCGCGGTTGCCGAGATCAAGTATGTACTGAAAACATCCGGTGAGAACTATAAAGGTAAAATGGATCAACTGGAAGAGAAAGGTGTTGAACAGTTTGCGCACGATCATGCACATTAATAGTAAATGTGCTAATAGGCTGATTTGAAAATTTGAAAATGATGATTTGTATGATTTGAAACTGAATATGGATTACGAGATCCATTTTCAAATTTTCAAATTCTCAAATTGTCTAATTATTAAGATATGGCAAAAAAGAAATTCGTAGTAGGCTGCTTTGATGACGAAGCTGTTTTATTTCCCGCGGTGAAGAAAGTTCGTACATCGGGATATAAGATCCATGATGTGTACACGCCGTTTGCGGTACACGGACTGGACCATGCGCTGGGCCTCCGGGAAACCAGTCTGCATACAGCCGGATTCATCTATGGTATCACCGGTACAGCCACCGCGCTGGGTTCGATCAGTTGGATCCTGGCAAAGGACTGGCCGCTGAACTTTGGTGGTAAACCGCATTTTGCCTTACCGGCATGGATACCCATCACTTTCGAGTTGACGGTGTTGTTCTCGGCGGTAGGTATGGTGCTCACTTTCTGCTACCTGTGCCAGCTGGCCCCGTTCGTGAAGAAACACCACTTTCATGCACGTGCCACTGATGACCTGTTTGTGATGGTGATCGAGTGTACCGAGAAGACCAATGCGGATGACCTGAAAGCGTTCCTGGCCAGTAACGGTGCCATTGAGACCGATATCCAGGTGGCGGAAGAAGGCTGGTGGTTAGGTCGTTACGATAGGGACGAACATCCATTCCAGAACAAACAAACCGTAGTAGCTTAATCTTACTTTTTAGAATAGATATATGATGAAGAAATTATCAATCATAACTGTTTTGTCTGCTGCCGTAGTGATCGTGAGCTGCAGCGATGTAAAACGTACCCCGGGCAATATCTACATGCCGGATATGGCTTACAGCCGCGCTTATGAGACCTACGCAGACCACAGCAATCTGGCAGAAAAAGGTATCCACTACACGGCCATGCCGGTTGCAGGGACCATTTCACGTGAAGAAGAAATGCCGTTCCACCTGACCAAAGATGCGCCGGGTGATTCTACCAACTATGTGGCTTCCAAACTGGTGAAGAATCCGATCGATTCCTTATCGGCCAAGGATGAGGCAGAAGCAGAAAGGCTGTACCTGATCAACTGCGGTATCTGCCATGGCGCCAAGCTGAATGGTAACGGACCGCTGTACAAAGACGGTAACGGACCCTATGCCGCCAAACCTGCTACCCTGGTGGGAGATGCCAAGTATGAGGCCATGCCTGAAGGACAGATGTTCTACTCTGTGGCCTACGGAAAGAACATGATGGGCTCTTACGCTTCACAAATGAGCCGTAAGCAGCGCTGGATGGTGATCAGGTATATCAAGGACCAACAAGCTAAAGCAAAATCAACTGCTACTGCCGCACCTGCTGCAGCTGCAGTAACCAAATAAATTCACCTTGCGCCGCTGGTGCAGGAAAAGTACTAACTGATATAAAAGAGTATAACGATGGCATCTATCAGAGAGCAATTTGAGATTCCCGGAAAGATGAAAACCTGGTCAATGGCATTGATCGGTGTTGGTCTGGTTGCATTGGTTTTGGGCGCAGTGACCAAAGGTTTCAGCTCCGATGAACATGAACAGGCACATTTCTGGGGAACCCTCATGTACAATACGATCTTCTGGACATTGATCTGTAATGCCAGTATGTTCTTTATCTGTGTAACCACATTGGCCATGGGTGGCTGGCAGCAGTCGTTCAAAAGGATCCCTGAAGCCATTTCTACCATGGTGCCCATTTTCGGTTCCATCACTTTCCTGGTATTGATCTATGTGGTTGTCAGCGACAAACACCATATCTACCACTGGCTGGATACAGAAGCGGTGTCCAAAGACCCGATCCTGTCTGGTAAAGCCGGTTTCCTGAATGCGAAGTTCTTCATCATCTGGACCACCCTGGCCATTGGCCTCTGGAGTTTACTGGGCTGGAGAATGCGCCAGATCAGCAGCGAAGCGGATGAGGCTCCGATGGACCAGCAGACAGGTGCTTCCTATATCTGGAGAAGTACGGTACGTGCCGCACTCTTCACCGTATGGTTTGCCCTGACCGTAGGTTCTACCATCCCATGGTTATGGATGATGAGTATCGATGCACACTGGTACTCTACCATGTACAGCTGGTACACTTTTGCAAGCTCTTTTGTTTCCGGTTTGTCATTGATCGCCCTGTGGGTGATCTACCTGAAGAACAAAGGTTACCTGGAACTGACCAACCAGGAGCACCTGCAGGATATCGGTAAGTTCATGTTCGCCTTCTCTATTTTCTGGACCTACCTCTGGTTCTCTCAGTACATGCTGATCTGGTATGCCAACATCCCTGAAGAGACCGTGTATTTCAAACACCGTGTACAGGGTCCTTATAAAGGCATCTTCTTCCTGAACCTGATCATCAACTTTGTCTGCCCGCTGTTGATCCTGATGAAGCGTTCTTCCAAAAGAAATTATACACTGGTCACTTTTATGGCAGTTTTGATCATCTTTGGCCACTGGATCGATTTTTACCAGATGGTGATGGGTAGCCTGTCCAAAGAACACGTGACCCTGGGCTGGCTCGATTTTGGTATCCTGAGCCTGTTCGTGGGACTGATGATCCTGTTCGTGGGACGTGCACTTGCCAGCAAACCATTGATTTCCAAGTATCATCCGTTCCTGAAAGAAAGTATTATACACCAGGTATAATTGTATTGTAGCTTTAATTGTTAGATTAAGATAATATCGATAGCATTATGACAATGTTTTTAACCATAGCAGTAATTGTCCTGATTTTTGTAGTGATCTTCCAGATCGCCAAAGCCAGCGAATACGTATCTGTACTGAAAGGCGAAGATGTGAGCCGTAAACAGAACAATAAGATCAACGGTTTCCTGATGGTGGTCTTCCTGGTGCTGGGTATGATCGGTGTTTGGTACTGCAACAAACTCTATTTCGGCAAGACCCTGCTGGCGGTTGATTCTGCCAGTGTGGAAGGTGCCCGCGTAGATTCCATGTTATGGATCACACTTGCCGTAACAGGTATCGTATTCATCGCTACCCAGATCCTGCTTTTCTGGTTCGCATACAAATACCAGGAGAGTGATAAGCGCAAAGTATTCTACTTCCCGCACGATAACCGCCTGGAAGTGCTGTGGACCATCATTCCTGCGATCGTTCTGACCATCCTGGTGGTGATCGGTCTGCGTAACTGGTTCCTGTTCACCGGTGAACCTCCCAAAGAAGCCATGGTGGTGGAAGTGACCGGAAAACAGTTCAACTGGATCTTCCGTTACCCCGGTAAGGATGGCGCTTTCGGAAAGAAATATTACAAGAACATTGATGATGCATCCGGCAATGCTCTGGGTGTGCTGTGGGATGATAAATTAAGTCACGATGATATCGTTACCGATAAAATGGTCCTGGTAAAGGGACGTCCTGTAAAACTGATCATCGGTGCAAGGGATGTGATCCATGACGTGGGTCTGTCACATTTCCGTATGAAGATGGATGCTGTACCGGGTATCCCGACCACCTTATGGTTCACTCCGAAGTACACCACCAAGGAAATGAAGGAACTGACCAAAAACCCTGATTTTGTTTACGAGATCAGCTGCGACCAGATGTGCGGTAACGGTCACTACTCAATGAAAGGTATCATTGAAGTGCTGGACCAGGAAGAATATGATATCTGGCTGGCCAAGCAGAAGCCACAATACCTGGTGGCCAATCCGGACAAGGATCCTGAGAATGCCAAACCAGCTGCAGCAGATACAGCCAAAGCTGCAACCAAAGTAGTCGCAAAATTGTAATGTAAATAACTGGTCCCGTTTTGCGGGGTCATCCGTGAACAGAAAATATATTAAAGAAAACAGAGTATGAGTAACGAAGCTGTTTTACATGCACATTCAGATGCTGCAGCACATGATGCACATGGTGATCATCACCACGAACACCATCATCATGAGACCTTCATCAGTAAATACGTGTTCAGCCAGGACCACAAGATGATCGCGAAGCAATTCCTGATCACCGGTATGTTCTGGGCGGTACTGGGAGGTTTGATGAGTGTGTTATTCCGTTTGCAACTGGGTTATCCCGATGCTACTTTCCCCTGGCTGGAAGATATCCTCGGTAAATGGGCAAAAGGCGGACGTATCACCCCCGAAGCATACTATGCACTGGTTACCACACACGGTACCGTACTGGTATTCTTTGTATTGACCGCCGGTTTGAGCGGAACCTTCGCTAACTTCCTGATCCCGCTGCAGATCGGAGCAAGGGATATGGCTTCTCCTTTCATGAACATGCTGAGCTACTGGTTCTTCTTTGCAGCCAGTATCGTCATGATCTCTTCCATCTTTGTGGAAACAGGCCCTTTCAGCGGTGGCTGGACGGCCTATCCTCCGTTAAGCGCCCTGGGCGATGCGTCGCCGGGTTCTAAAACGGGTATGGACCTCTGGATGATCTCCATGGCCTTGTTCGTAGTGTCTTCCTTGCTGGGTGGTCTGAACTATATTGCCACCGTACTGAACATGCGTACCAAAGGTATGAGCATGACCCGTTTGCCACTGACCATCTGGGCCCTGTTCTTCACCGCAGTTCTGGGTGTATTGTCATTCCCTGTATTGTTCTCAGGTTTCATCCTGTTGATCTTCGATAGAAATTTCGGTACCAGCTTCTACCTGTCTGATATCTTTATCAGTGGGGTAGGTGCCCTGCCCAATGAGGGCGGTAGTGCCATCCTGTACCAGCACCTGTTCTGGTTCCTGGGGCACCCCGAAGTATACATCATCCTGTTACCTGCCATGGGTATGGTTTCAGAGATACTGTCCGTGAATTCACGTAAGCCTATCTTCGGTTATATGGCCATGATCGGTTCTATGTTTGCGATCGCGGTACTGGCGTTCCTGGTATGGGCGCACCACATGTTCGTTACCGGACTGAACCCATTCCTCGGATCCATCTTCGTATTGCTGACCCTGCTGATCGCGGTTCCATCTGCCATCAAAGTGTTCAACTGGTTGACCACACTGTGGAGGGGTAATATCCGCTTCACCCCGGGTATGATGTTCGCGATCGGGTTTGTAAGTTTATTCATCTCAGGAGGTCTTACCGGTATCTGGTTGGGTAACTCAGCACTGGATATTCACCTGCACGATACCTATTTCGTAATTGCACACTTCCACATTGTAATGGGTGTTGCTTCTATGTTCGGTATGTTCGCCGGTATCTACCACTGGTTCCCTAAAATGTATGGCCGTTACCTGAACAACTCAATGGGTTATATCCATTTCTGGGTAACCATAGCAGGCGCTTATATGATCTTCTGGCCCATGCACTACGAAGGTCTGGCCGGTATGCCACGTCGTTACTACGATTACAGCATCTGGGAAAGCTTCAAACAGTTTGCAGAACTGAACCGTTTCATCAGTACCGTAGCGATGATCGTATTCGCTGTACAACTGTTGTTCCTGTTCAACTTCTTCTACTCTATCTTCAAAGGAAGGAAAGTAACGGTGCAGAATCCATGGAATGCCAATACACTTGAGTGGACCGCACCTATCCGTCCCGGTCACGGTAACTGGGTGGGCGAGATCCCTGAAGTACACCGTTGGGCATATGATTACGGTAAAGATGGTAAAGAGTTCATTCCGCAGACCACACCGGTTGGAGCAGACGAAAGCCATCACTAAAAAATACCTTGTAGAACTGGTACCCTATGCACCGGTTTCACAATAGCGGCAATGCTCCCGGTAACCGGGAGCATTGTTTTTAACTGCGAGTAAAACGGAAAGGTTGTGGCCCGGCATTGTGCTGCATCCCTTTTCATCAAAAGCAACATGACAGGAACGGTAAAAACATCCACTTCTTTTTCACTGGCATCCAAAGTGAAGGATTATTTTCAGCTGATCAAGTTCACGCTGAGTTTCACCGTTGTGTTCTCCTGTGTCATCTGTTATTTGCTGGCACCCAATGTGGTGGAATTTGACTGGTGGATGATCTTCCTGCTGTTTGTAGCAGGTATGCTGATCACCGGCAGTGCCAACGCCATTAACCAGGCGGTGGAGAAAGATACCGATGCGGTGATGAAACGCACCGCCACCCGCCCGGTGGCAGATGGCAGGATGAGCCAGCAGGAAGCTTACACTTTTGCCATACTTGCCGGCACCGTGGGCGTATTCATGATGGGCTGGTTCTTTAAAAGTGATGAGAACGCATTCAACTGGAATGCAGCCCTGTTATCGGCATTCAGCCTGTTCCTGTACGCTTTTATCTATACCCCGTTAAAGAAGATCAATTCCATAGCGGTGCTGGTGGGTGCATTCCCGGGCGCTTTGCCCTGCCTCATCGGCTGGGTGGCGGCTACCAATATGATCGACCCGCTGGGAACCGTGGTGGCCAATGGAAAACAGTTCTCCAATGCAGGCGGATGGATCCTGTTCGCAATACAGTTTCTCTGGCAGTTCCCGCATTTCTGGGCCATCGCCTGGGTGGCACATGGCGATTACAGCAAAGCTGGTTTTAAACTGCTGCCAGCCGATAAGGGCCCGACCCGTTTTACGGCCGTACAGGGAATCATGTATTCCGTACTGATGATCCCTGTGGGCATACTGCCCTTTTATTTTGGCATGACCGGCATGGTCAGCATGTGGATACTGGTGGCCTGTAACCTGTTCATGGTGTTCCAGAGTATCCGCTTGTACCGCGAGATGAATGCGAAGGCCGCGAGACGGGTGATGTTCAGCAGCTATATCTATCTTCCTATTGTATTATTGGCCCTTTTGGCAGATAAAATAAGATAATAACTAAATAAATGAACGTGACGATGACAACAGTGCAGACAAAGGAACCCCAGCGGATCCATCCGTATCAATTCACCCTTTGGGTAGGACTGGGCAGTATTGTAATGATGTTCGCAGGTTTGACCAGTGCCTATGTGGTCAAAAAGAACCAAAGCAGCTGGCTCGAGTTCGACCTGCCACAGGTTTTCTGGTATTCCACTTTTGTGATCCTGCTCAGCAGTGTCACCATACACCTGGCCGCAAAAGCCTTCAAAGCGCGCGATATGGGCCGTTACCGTACCCTGATCACCGTTACCGCGGCGCTGGGTGTGGCGTTCCTGCTGATGCAGACATGGGGCTTTTTTGAGCTGGAAGCCAAAAATATTGCCCTGGTCGGTCCCAAAAGCAATTCGGCCGCATCTTTCCTGTTCGTGATCACCGGGCTGCACATGCTGCACGTACTGGGTGGGGTCATTGCCCTGCTGGTGATCTTTGCACGCGCCTATTCCGTGAAAGTGAAGAGTTACAGTAACCTGCCCATACAGCTGGCAGCCACTTACTGGCACTTTGTAGATATACTTTGGATCTATTTATTCATCTTTTACAACTGGATCGGGTAGTCTAAGAAAAAGTTGGGGTTTATTCACCTTTTTTGAACACTAGCCAATATTTTTGTAACGAAATTTTAGATAACTCATGTCAACAGCAACAGTTACACCCACCAAACTGTGGGGCGGCGGAAAAAGCCCATTTAATGTAGAGTACGGCAAATTGATGATGTGGTACTTCCTGATGAGTGACGCCTTCACATTTGGCGCTTTCCTGATCTCTTACGGAACCATCCGTTTTTCAACCAATGGATGGCCTGACCCGAACGAAGTATTCAAAAGTTTCCCCTTTGCCCCGGAAGGTGTACATGCGCCACTGGTGTTTGTGAGTATCATGACCTTTATCCTGATCATCAGCTCCGTTACCATGGTACTGGCGGTACATGCCGGTCATAACATGGATAAAAAAGGCGTGGTGAAGAACCTGATCCTGACCATCATCGGCGGTATCGCGTTCCTGAGCTGCCAGGCCTGGGAGTGGAACCACCTGTACCACGAAGGTGCCTGGTGGGGCAGCAACCCTTTCCTGAACCATGACGGAACGGCTTCTTCTACCAACTTTACGAACTACTTCTTTACCATCACAGGTTTCCACGGTTTCCACGTGTTTTCGGGAGTGGTGATCAACATCGTTATGCTGATCATGACCCTGATGGACAAATTTGAACAGCGTGGTCATTACCTGATGATCGAGAAGGCCGGTCTGTACTGGCACTTTGTAGACCTGGTATGGGTATTCGTATTCACCTGTTTTTACCTGATCTAAGTTTTATCTAATTCGTCAATTCATTAAGCAACATACTTATGGAACATACAGTAGCACACGAAGAACACAGCGGTGGAGGAACCAAAGAGATCGTTAGGGTAACCATCATCCTTTCGGTATTGACCATTATTGAACTTGCCCTGGGTTTCTGGATGATCGACATGCCGCTGGAAAGCAGCCTGCGTCTGGCTGTTAAAGGAGCCATCATCATCCTGATGCTGGCCAAAGCTTTTTATATCGTAGCGTATTTCATGCACCTGAAACACGAGTTAAAGAACATGATCATGACCATCGTGGTTCCTTTGGCACTGTTTGTATGGTTCATCACGGCTTTCCTGTACGATGGCAACTCTTTCCGCAACCTGCGTAATACCTATGATCCGCACTTTAAGGAGCAGAGCACCATCAAAGTAGAGAAGAAAGCGGAAAACAAACACGGCGAAAGCAAACACGAAGAAGCCAAACCTGCAGCCGAGAAAAAAGCGGTGGAATAAAGGATAGGTCACAACTTCATTCAATCATATCTAAACCATCGTATGTTGTCATCCGATGGTTTTTTTATACTGATACCTTATGAATAAAAAAGCGCTGTTAGGCCTGTCGGTGGCTTTGTTGCTGCCGATCTGCTGTTACCTGATCCTCAAATATGCCAGTGTTTCGGCAGTGGATATGCCGAGAAGGTACCTGCTGGATACCGTGGTAGAACGTGTGGAGAAAGGCAAGATGATCACAGACACCCTCTGGCACCAGACCTCCAATATCCGTTTGCAGAACCAGTTGGGCGATACGGTGAGCCTGTACGATAAAAAAGGGAAGATCCTGGTGGTGGATTTTTTCTTCACGCACTGCGGCAGCATCTGCCCCAAGCTTACTTCCAATATGGCCACTTTGCAGCAATCCTTCATCCGCGGCGGTAACCTGCGCAAAAAGATAGATACCTCCATTGTGCAGTTCGTGTCGTTTACGGTGGATCCGGAGCGCGACAGTGTACCGGTGCTCAAAGCCTATGCCGACCGTTTTGGCGTGAACCACGATAACTGGTGGATGCTGACCGGTAACCGCGATTCCATTTACCGTTTTGCTTTTGAAGAACTGAAAGTAGATAAGTTCAGCACCGAGCCGGTGAGCCCAGATTTTGTACATACCAGCCGTTTTGTACTGATCGATAAGGAATACCGGGTGCGTGGTTATTACAATGGCCTGGATTCTGCTTCCATCGGCAAACTTGCCAGGGATATCGGTCTGCTGATGCTGGAAAAGGACAAGAAACAAAAAAGTGCCGTTTTCTCACAGATCATTGACCTGAGCTGGCTTTGGTTCATCATCATTGTACTGGTGATCTTTTTTGTGACCTATCTGCGCAGCAGGAGAAAACTAAACGGGTAGAATTTTGTTTAATATATCCGTGACCGGTTTTCTGGGAACCGGAGACATTACATCAACCTGACCATAACCAATCAACGATCCATGTTACAAGCCTCTCTCACCAAGAACGATAAAAAAGCCTCCTGGCTTATTGGAATCTTTTCTGTTGTTGTTTTTACGGCCGTTGTATTGTTGGGTCGTGTGAAACTGGACCTGGACCTGGGTTTCGACGTACATATCTTTGCTACCATCAATGCTTTCATCAATTCGGCGATCGCCGTATTACTGGTGGCGGCACTGTGGGCTGTGAAAAATAAACATTACCAGCTGCACCGGAAACTGATGATGGTCGCATTGGTATTATCCATCCTTTTCCTGGTTTCCTATATCGCCCACCACCTGCTGGCTGGTGAGGCAAGGTTTGGCGACAGTAACCATGATGGCCTGGTGAGTGACGAAGAAAAGTTGCAGGCGGGCACGATCCGTATGGTCTATTATTTTATCCTGGGCACCCATATTGTATTGGCCGCTTTGATACTGCCGCTGATCCTGTTTACGGCCTACCGTGCCTTGACAGCAGAATTTCCGGCACACAAAAAACTGGCCAGGATCACCTGGCCCCTATGGTTATATGTAGCCGTTACCGGGCCGGTTGTGTATTGGATGATCAGCCCTTATTATCATTAATTTGAAAATTTGAGAATGTGCTGATTTGAAAATAGGAGGAAAAATCAAATTCTCAAATTGCCACATTTTCAAATTGACAATTCCACCGCCGGATCCCAGAATTTCTTTTCAAAATCTACGATCCTGTCATCCACGACCCTGATCCTTTCTTTTTTGAGGAGCTCCTCCATGCGGGTAGGAGTGGCAAAATGCATTTTGCCGGAGAGCATGCCGTTGCGGTTCACTACGCGGTGTGCAGGAATATCTTTCTGACCTGAGGCCCCGTTCATGGCCCAGCCCACCATGCGGGCGCTCATCTTAGTGCCGAGATAAGCGGCAATGGCGCCATAGGAAGTTACACGGCCACGGGGTATTTGCCGGGCAACGTCGTATACCTGTTCAAAAAAGGAGCTGTCCTTTTTGCCGCTGGGCAAGAGAACGGCAGGTTTTTCAGAAGATTTTCGGGTAGCCACAGAAGCTGGTTTAGTAACAGCAATTTACTGTTTCGTGGCAGAATCATTTTCTTTTTGATCCAGTAATTGCGAACGGCGGGGTTCGGGTACGCATTCGTACCGGTAAGGACAGTGCCGGCAGCCATGGCCACAGCAATGCCCTTTTTCCAGGTGGTATTGTTCGGTGAAAACGGTATACCCGTTCCCGTCAAGATAATAATGAAGGCCTTCAATCAGGTTCTGACTCACTGAGTAACTGTTTTAATACTTCGTCCTTTGCCAATGGCAGTTCCCGGTCGATACGGAAACAGAGATAATGTATGCGGTTACTTCCGGCAATATCCAACCCTTCGTAATGTGTTTTGATCAGTAATTCGGGCTGGATACTGGCCTGGGCATACACATTGTTTGATTTTTCTAACAATTCCAGTTCAAATAAGTTGATGACGGCCAGCGTGAACCGGTACAGGTCGGGACTATCTGTTTTCAGGTGAACCAGTCCGCCCGGCTGCAGTATTTTTTGGTACAAGCGCAGGAACCGGGGATGTGTCAACCTTTTTTTGGCCCTGGAGCCCCGCAGTTGAGGGTCGGGGAAAGTGATCCAGATCTCGGAAACCTCCCCGTTCTGGAAATAGTCGGTGATCTTGTCGATATGGGAACGCACAAAAGCCACATTGCCCAGCCCTTCATCCAGTGCTGTTTTGGCCCCACGCCAGATGCGGTTGCCCTTCAGGTCGATACCGATAAAATTGCGTTCGGGGAACATCCGGCCTAATCCTACGGCATATTCGCCTTTACCACAGGCCAGTTCCAGGGTGACCTGCCCATCGTTCTTAAAAAAATCCTTCCATTTACCCTGCATATCCTGCGGGTATTCCAGTACGTTGGAAAAATGTTTGATGGCTTCGAAGCGGATGAGTTTTTTCTGTCCCATGGGGGGCAAAAGTACTGCAAAAAGCTATGTGTATCCCAGGTGGCCAGGATCAGTTCACCCGTTGCATGGTTACAATGAGGGAAGGCACCGCAGGCCTGGTAGGCGTTGTTCGCGTACCTTGTTTTTCCATAGTGATCCCTGTGGCCGGGATACTCCATACGATCTCAACATAATCATTTGCGGCCAGATCAAAGAAATAATTCCAGGCAGCCACTTCCAGTGCGGTATTGCCAGATAGGTTAAAATCCGTTGCGGAATTGGGAACGTCTGTGCCATTTTTCCTGAACCAGACAGTAACATCTGAAGCGCCGGCAGATGATTTAGACATCTGAGCCGAGAACTGCAGGTTATAGATACCGGCATTGTCCACTTTTATTTGTGAAGTGCCTACCAGGCTCACCCCGTGCCCACCAATTTCGGTTGTGTTCAAGGTCATTACAGTTGCGGTATTGATGGCAGCAGGGGTTTGTGTGGTATTATCTGAGAAGCTCCCAAAATAGGGACCGACTGGCGTGAACCCCAGGGCCGTAACTACATTGGAGGAACTGAGTGGTGTAGCATGTAGCGCTCCTGCACTTGTAGATTGAACGAACCCGGTAGTGGTAAAACTACTGATGGTGACAGTACCACTGACCGTTAATCCGGTAAGGGTACCCACACTGGTGATGCTGTTTTGAGT
>CAYWPM010000018.1:0-12386 GCA_964460235.1 uncultured Sediminibacterium sp.
TTTTAAAAACGATCAAACTCTAAAACAAGCTGTTTGAGAAATGGGGTACTTACACTGCAAGAACTAATCTCTGATATTCTTTTATATCTGGATTGTCTTTATCTGTCTCTGCCTTGAAAAGTTCAATCCTTTCATTGTCGAACATAACTTTATCGCCTTCTTTTAGTGCCATTTTTTTGGGGTTTATTCTGGTTTGAAAATAATAGAAAATTAGGTATATTTTGTATTATAAGTTGTAATAATGTATATTTAAATGGTGTTTCCTCCAAGTCAAAAGGGCTTGGAACTAAACAAGAATTATTTTGGGAAGCGCATTCTCAGGCTTCAGGATTAGATAGAATATTTCAGTGATGTTGAAAATCGGTAAATAATTTTTTCAATAGAGGCAATCAGAATACTGCTGTCAGGAATTAGCGTAAATTTCAGTTCATTTTTTAATACTAATGTGATTTAAGTTGTATGACTGATGTCCATAGTAAAGAGCAACGAAGGTTCAATATGGCAAGGATCCGGAGTAAGGACACAAAACCGGAAATGCTTGTTCGTCGTTTTTTGCATAGCCATGGTTTCAGGTATCGAATACATGATAACAGGCTACCTGGCAAGCCAGATATTGTTCTACCGAAATACAGAACAGTGATTTTTGTAAACGGATGTTTCTGGCATGGACATAAAGGGTGCAGATATTTCATTCTGCCAAAAACAAGAGAACAATGGTGGAAGAATAAAATTGAAAAGACTCGAGAGTCAGATCGTTCGAATAATGATAAGTTGGTACAAGATGGGTGGAACGTAATCAACGTATTTGAGTGTGAACTGAAGAAAGATAAATTTGACAACACAATGCATTTAATTTTGGAAACATTTCTGAAGTTTAATATTTTATAATGCTGATTTCATAACACAAGAAGATTAGGGGGATTACAATGAATTATATTGATCTGTTTGCAGGTGCGGGTGGTTTGTCAGAAGGTTTTATCCGGTCAGGATACCATCCGGTGGCACATGTTGAAATGGATACAGCCGCCTGTTATACTTTAAAAACCAGAGTGGCTTATCATTACCTTAAAAGACATGACAGATATGACGAGTATATTAATTACCTAAAGGGAAATATAACCCGATCTGAACTGTACGCCCTAATACCGACCGAAGAACTTTCCAGTGTTATCAATTTGCCGATTGGTGGAGAGAATAACGAAAAAATCCATCGTCTCATACAAAATCAACCTGGTGCTGATAACGTTGACCTTATTATCGGCGGTCCACCATGTCAGGCGTATTCTTTAGTTGGTAGGGCCAGGAGCTCCAATGGTATGAGTGGTGATCCGAGAAATTACTTGTATGTACAGTATGCTAGGTATCTCGAAAAATACACTCCCAAAATGTTCGTATTTGAGAATGTGCTTGGTTTGCAATCAGCCAATGGAGGTGTTTATCTGCAAAATATGGAAAAGCTTTTCCTAAAAAAAGGATATAAGATAAAACTCTTCGCGCTCGATGCTGTTAAATTTGGCGTTTTGCAGAACCGTAAAAGGATTATAATTCTGGGCTGGCAAGAAGGAGTTATATCTGTCATTCCGGAGTTAGACAAGATAGATCATACTTCGAAATTTAAAATTAATTCCATATTAAATGACCTCCCATTTTTAACTTCTGGTGATGGTATTGATAAATACCAGACATACACTCAGAGGCCAAGTAAGTACCTGGTTGATAACCATCTTAGAAATGGAATCAATGTATTGACGCAACATGTAAGCAGACCACATACCACGCAAGATAAAGAGATATACAGAATCGCTGTTAACAAGTGGAACAGCGGTCATCACCGGTTAGATTATAATGATTTGCCAGAACGTCTGAAGACGCATAAAAACAGACATTCTTTCTTTGACCGGTTTAAGGTTGTTGCTAGCGATCTAGGATATTCTCATACAGTGGTAGCACATATTGCTAAGGATGGGCACTATTATATACATCCTGATATCAATCAGAATCGGTCAATCAGTATAAGGGAAGCAGCCAGATTACAGTCGTTCCCTGATGATTATTATTTCGAAGGTGTAAAAGAAAATGCCAATAGAACCGCCGCATTTAAACAGATTGGTAATGCGGTTCCGCCACTAATGGCAACAGCAATTGCAAAGGCAATTAAAAAACTAACTTGAGAGAATTTCTAAAAATATCCGAAAAAAAATATCACCTTAACTTGGGTGAATATAAGTTTAGTCCGGTAATGAAGGCATCAATAGCATTATCGCTTTACTACCGGGATCTTCATATTAAAAATCATCAAGCCTTTCCGTTTTATCTTAGTTTCCCAGATAAGAACTTGGCATCAGTATGGTTATCTATATCTGTTCTGACAAACTTTTTCCTTGAAGATTATGTAAACCAGACGGGTGTTCAACAGATCGATTCTTTTTCTAGGGGTGATAAAGTAGAAATATTTGGTACCGTCGCAAAAATTGAAACGGTTTCACCTGAAAAAATTACATTAGAATTTGCGGATCAGGGTGGAATTCCCATAAATAGAAGACTAAGATCACAAATCAGTAAAACAAGCAAAAGTCTTGTCAATAAAAAAAGTCTTTTCATAAAAAATTATAAGGCCTCCACCACTAGCAGAAATCCTATCTCCAAAATATTGGAACCAGCAGAACCCATAGCCATTAATGACAAATATCTTTCATCAAAGGTTCTGCTGGTCACAGGACGAGGGAATACAAAAAAACTGCGGGAAGTACTTCGGACATCTGAAATATATGGTGAGCCCTTAAACAAAATTTTTGTTGAGGATAAAAACCTGCTTATAGAAAAAGATCTGGAGGCTTTTAAGTCTGTCTTCATCCCCCCCTCTTCTGACAAAGACAGGCTATTCAAAGAACTCTTAATTGATTTTTTGAAGAATGAAGCAGGTATTCAATCAGAAGACAAGGAACAAATATTGAAGTTGTTGGATACAGATAGTTTTCTGACAGTAGCTTTTAAACAAAAACTGGAATGCCTTTTAGAAGATTTCAGCGACAACTATCCGCGACTGTTGAAAATATACGAATTATATCCCGGTATCAGACAATCAATTCCTGAAAATTTAAAAGCGGTTGTTATCAATGAAATTGATCAGATTGATTCTTATAAAAGCGCAGTCGCCGGATTTCTAAACAACGGGATACCTGTGATTGTCATTTCGGACAGGTATATTCAGAACCTTTCTGACTTAACTTTTCTTGACAAATACTTTAGTAAGACCCCGCTTGCACACAGAATAAACTGGAACCGGAATAAGATCAATAGTCTTCGGGAACTTAGCGACGACAAAACGGAATACTTAGATAAAGCGCTCTGGAGTATCTGCTGCAGGTACGCCGATCAGAAAATAATGATCAAAGTATCAGATGCATGTCATCTGGACAAATTGCTGTACGAATCGCAGAAAATTGTAAAGGGACTCAATGAGTTTGAAAACATACAAAAAAAATACTACAACTATCTTTTTCCTGCAGCCTATCTTTTTAAAAATTCTGCTGAAAGTTCATCACAGGTTATTGGGCTTACTGATCTTTTCAACACAGAACTGCAAAAAAATAAAAGTTATCTGGATTCTGCAGTATACAATTTGCTAGAGCAAGTTGTTAATTTTCTGAAATCTGCAGTATCAAATACAAAATTCTTTGATCCCACTCAGAACATCTTTTCAAATATTCTACCAGTAGAATTAGATAGTAAAACTTATATACCGTCTAGTAGCCGAAAATTGAATATCCCTGATCAGGCGACGCAGAAAATTATTTTTACCGGTTATCCATACAATGAATTTTCTGGGAAATATCTGATAAACGCAGTCTGCGAAATGTTTGTTCCAGAGATTGAAGTTTTATGCTGGCCGCTTGAGTCAGACCTGACTTTTAATTATCTCAGGCGGCGGTTACTTGCAGGATACTTTACAGATTATACGGAAGCGGACTGGAATATACCGGAAACTTTATTCTTGAAAAATGCAGAAGACTTTGCCAATGAAGTAAACTCATTTCTTTTTCGTGATAACCAAGTTTTCAGTAATGAAGAAAAAGACAGCACAGAGCAGGAACATGATATACTTGCAATAACAAATATTAAATACAAGGGATACGACCAGCATAGAGATAGTCAGTCCTTCACTGTGAAATGCGATATCTTAAATTTCCATGACGGAAGTTTTTTATTCCTCCCCAAAAATAGCAGAGTTCTTGCACAGATCGAAACACCAAATGGTTCGATTAAATTTAAAAACGCGGTTTTTTCTGAACTTGAAATTGGCTGCAAAGTGTTTAAATATAAAAAAGACAGAAGTAGCTTCCGGGAACTTGCTAAAAATAATTATTCTGTAAGGAAATCTTTGGCTGATCTGGAATTATGGAAAGATTCGCTTCTGAACTTGTTTTTAGAATCGAATTATAACACCGAAACTCTAACAGCCACACTCTTACAGACTAAATTGGACTATTCTTTAAAGGGCAACCCTTCCCGAGGCAATATCCAACGATGGCTTTTTGATGATGAGTTGATTGCACCGGATACTGACAATATAAAAATTATCTTGTATGCCGCAGGAATTGATAACCCAGAAATAATTGCTGCAAACATGGATGTTTCATATGGTATTATAGCTGGTTATACTATAAGTCTTAGTTCTATTATTAAAAATAAAATTACTCAAGCGCTGAACAAAAGGCCTGATGTATTTGAAAAGGAATTTGAATTAAACATTCATTCCGTTCCTGTTACGGTTGAAAACAGAATCATTACAGGACTTGAGGAAAGTCAAATTGAGATTGAATATAACAACACCAGAAAAATTATTAGCTGATATGCTTATTCCGGACAATATAGACACCTTTGAATCTGCCGGCGAGAAGCTACTGTACCTAAAGTTTAAAAATGACAGTACAGCCAGTAACTTCTTTATTCTTCACTCATTGTTTACAAACTACCATATAAAAAATTTATCTGGCGAACTTGATTTTCTGGTACTTGCACCTGGACACGGAATATTTGCGATTGAAGTTAAGCATGGAAAAGTATGGCGCACGGGTGGCAAATGGCATTTTGAAAACAAAAAGGGAGAGATTACAGAAAAATTCAAAAGCCCTTTTGCCCAGGTAGACGGCACGATGAATTCTGTAAGAAAATTCATTCTGAAAAAACTAGAAAAAAATGAAAAGGAACACGCCCGTTTTTCTAAGCTTCTTTTTGGAACAGGCATTGCATTCACCGGCATGAATGAATTCGTAGATTTCGGAACAGAAGGTCATTCGTGGCAGGTATTTACTCGTAGTTCACTTGACATTCCGATAAGCTATTTTATTAATTCGCTTTCCAAGGGCTGGCATAATGAGTATAAATCAAAGTATTTTTATGATGTCAATCTATCAAGGCCCTCTATAGAGGACTGTAAGCAGATAGTAAGGCTTTTGCGTGGAGATTTCGAGATTGATTATTCTGAAATAAATCGGATAACCGATAACGAACAGCTAATAGAAGAATATACTAGAGAGCAGTTCGGTCTCCTGGACTTCGTCAACTATAATGACCGCTGCTTGATACAGGGTGGAGCCGGAACAGGAAAAACGCTGATGGCACTAGAGCTTGTGCGCAGAAATATTTTAGCTGGGAAAAAGATTGCTTTTTTTTGCTTCAACCGTAAGCTAGGCGAAAAACTTAATGCATCTGTTAACGCGATAAAAGTAAATGAATCTTCCTCCGTTTATGCCGGTACGCTGCATAGTTTCCTTTCGCAAGGAACTGAGCTGGAAATACCAGCTGATGAGAGGGAAATAAACAAGTTTTTCACCGATGTCCTTCCCCTTGATTTCCTGTTGCGTAATGACACCGTTGATGATAACGACAAATATGATATACTTGTAGTGGATGAAGCGCAGGATCTTATCACCTCAAATTACCTAGAAGTCTTCGACTCTTTACTGAAAGGAGGCATTAGAAATGGCAAATGGATATTTTTAGGTGATTTTTCAAACCAAGCGATTTATTTAAACGATCCGCTTGCGGCACAGGACTTACTTGGTTCTCGTGCGAACTTTACCAAGTTTCCACCTCTTAAAATCAACTGTAGAAATACCAAAAAAATAGCACTGCAGAATATGCTCGTTACGGGTGCAGAAAAGCCAGAATTTTCCAAAGGTGCAATTGATGGCGATGAAATCGTCAATAAATTTCCCGCGAAAAACAATCGTATAGAATGCGTAGAAGGGATTATAGAAGACTTCGTAAGAAGGAGTATACCCATGAAAAAAATCACTTTGCTTTCTCCAAAACGACTTGAAAGTGGTTTTATGAAAGCATCAGAAAAGTTAAAATGTTGGATGGAAATGGGGCTGACATTTAATACAGTTCAGTCCTTTAAAGGCCTTGAAAATTCCTTTATTATCTTATTCGACTTTGAGCAACTCTCAACTGATGAATTCCAGCGGTTATTATATGTTGGTATTTCTAGAGCAAAGCAAAAGCTTTACTTGGTTCTCAATAGTGACTTACAGGAAGACTATAGAAAGCTTATTGCAAGTAATATTAGTAAAATTGATTCGTCATGGATATAAGAGATGAAGTCATCAAGGCTGTGTTCAGGGAAATAATCGGTCCGTCTGTAAATCCTGAGTATACAGACCCTGCTACTGGTGAGGAAATTCTGCTTGCCAGAGTTCACGGTTCTCCAAAATCGAGATATGGTGCGGGAATGTTGTACCCACAGGCAACTATAAATCCAGGAGAAGCTGATTCTGGGGAACAAAGTGATAATAGCTTTATACGGGATTCTGAGAACACTCCTGAAAACTCTGAACATACTGCAAAGAAAATATCACATGAGCTGGAATTTGAAGAACCGGTTGGACTTGCCAACCAGTATCTGCCATCGGCAATGGGGTTTACGGCCCGGTTTAAAAAAGGAGAAAATAATGATAGCATATCGCTTAGCATTAACTCAGCCTATTATTTAAAAGGGAAGGATAAAAAAGCAGTCAAAAAAAGAGCGGCTGATTCAAGGATCGAAATAGTTAAGTTAAAGGATAGTGATCTCATGTCGGATTACTGGATACGAGTTCCGATTGTAATTCCCACGCTGGAAATGCAAATTAATTCCTTGTTTTCGGATGGTTCAGTTTCCTATACAAAAATAATCAGGCAGCACAGCACTGGAAAAGACTGGCTTAAACTACAGATATATAACCGATCAACCTCTGCCGATGAAAGGGATGGCTTTTTCACGCTGACATTTGTTCTGATAAATGCAATCACAGTAACGGGCTCTGACGATGCTGAGAACAGTAATTATATACTGTATCAGAATGAACTGAAGCTAAACACGGACAACACAAATCTAATAATACCATACCGCGAACGTGTATCATCAACTGATACAACTGAAGAGAATGAACTAAATCTTCTATATAGAAAAAAGCGTGTGTTCGCAATTGGTCATGGAACTGCAGTAAACTGGGAAACAAAAGAAGAAAAAGGATCAGAAAAAGTTGTGCAGATAAGTACAGCAGTATTACCCGTCTATGATATTCCACAGGTTGCCCCAACCGGCAATGTAGAACTGAGCATGTTAGATCTGTCTGACAAAGGTGATGTGAGCGTTGCAGAAAAGGCTCTTAGAAGCCTTGCAAGTGAATATGAAAGTTGGATAAACCAGATAGCAAAAGAAGCAAACGATTCGCCGGAACTTACTGATTATCGAGAAGCTGCGAGACTAAATGTTGAAAAATGTAGAATCACACTCCGGAGAATCCGCAGAGGTGCCGATCTCATTTTTAATAAAGGCGCTGATCCAGATGTACTAAAATGTTTTATGTGGATGAACAGAGCAATGCTTTGGCAGCAGCAGCGTTCAAAAGTAAAGCAGCGAAAATGGAAAAGAAACAATCATTTATATGAACTTACTGGTATCGACAGTGCAGGATCGGAAAAATTTCCGTCACTCGAAGCGTTTCATGCACAAAGCATGTTCAATGGCCGCTGGCGGCCTTTCCAGCTGGCATTTATTCTGATGAACATTGAATCAGTTGTAAACCCTACATCGGATGAGCGTGAGACAGTTGATCTGATATGGTTTCCGACGGGTGGAGGTAAAACGGAAGCTTACCTTGGCCTGACAGCATTTACAATATTTTACAGGCGTATCAAAGGCAGAGAAAATTTTAATTGGGATTTTTACGGAGGAACGGCTGTTCTTATGCGATATACACTGCGTCTACTTACTACTCAGCAGTATGAACGCGCATCCTCCCTGATATGTGCATGCGATCTGATTCGGAAAGAAAATTTAAGTATGCTCGGAAGCGAATCAATCACAATAGGTTTATGGGTAGGAGGATCAAATACACCAAATGATCAAGCAACTGCTAGATCTCAGTTTAACAAACTAACCAGCGTAGAGCAGACCGTCCCTGCACCCTATAATTTTATTCTGCTGAAATGCCCTTGTTGTGGCGCACAAATTGGGAAGCTTGATGAACCCGACTACACTACTAAAATTAAAGGGCTGAAAAAAGAAGATGGACTAAGCGGTAAAATTATCTTTCAATGTGAGAACCCGCATTGTGAGTATGCTGATCTCCCTTTACCACTGACTGTAGTTGACGAATATATTTATGAAAATCCACCTACCCTCTTACTGGGTACAGTGGACAAGTTTGCAATGATTACCTGGAATTCAAAAGCGGGTAGTTTATTTGGATTCAGGTATAATAAAAGTCTTTGGTCCAGAATCACACCACCGGAATTGATTATACAGGATGAGCTGCATCTTATTGCCGGACCTCTTGGTACTATGGTAGGACTGTATGAAACCATGGTCCAGACGCTTTGCAATAACTACCATCTTAGTGTCCCCCCTTTCTTACCGACTGATGAATTACCATTTGTTCCTCCGAAAATAGTGGCATCTTCAGCAACAATAAGCAGGGCATACGAACAGGTTAAAGCCCTTTACGGTACAGACAATAGAGAAAAACTGCATATATTTCCTTCACAAGGCCTCGAATTCGGTAACACTTGGTTTTCAGAAGAAAAATCAGTTAAAGAAGTAGATGATAATGGAAAGCCAAAATATCCTGGAAGAAAATACACCGGAATACTTGCCTCGGGATACCCTTCAGCCCAAACTGCCATTGTAAGATCCTATTCTGCGGTACTACAGCGTATCAAAGAGCTTGACAGGGAACAGGGAATTGATTACTACTGGACGCTTGTAGGCTACTTCAACAGTATCAGGGAACTTGGTGGGGCTTCTTCCTTAGTATATGGTGACGTAAAAGAAAGACTAAGCCATATACAGAACAGAGAACTGATTGACAAAAACAACAAGCGCTATGTTAATAGGACAGAAGAGTTGACTAGCCGAATTACCTCTGCTGAAATTCCGGAAGTGTTGAAAAAACTCGAGGAAGAATTTCAGAATCAAAAGAATAGGGCGATTGATATCTGTCTTGCAACAAACATGGTTGCAACAGGAGTTGATATTTCAAGACTTGGTCTTATGTTTATCCATGGTCAGCCAAAAACTACTGCTGAATATATTCAGGCCAGCTCAAGGGTGGGGCGAAAGTTGCCGGAGGGACCGGGACTTGTATTCTCACTATACAGTCCCTCCAAACCACGTGATAAATCACAATATGAACATTTCCAAGGATATCATAGCCGGATATATTCCAATGTTGAACCAACTTCGGTTACTCCTTTCTCAGTAAATGCAAGAGAAAAAGCGCTTCATGCTGTTATCATAGGACTGGTAAGACAGTTTTCCGGTGGCAGTCTTAGAGATAATCCTGTTACAACTGATTCCGCAGAATTCGAAGGACTAATAGATGCAGTTAAAAAAATAATATTGAAACGATGTGCTATTGTTGATAGCGGAGAGCTTAACAATACTGAGGCATTGTTTGATCGACGGATCAAATTCTGGAAAAAGGGATTCCAACATTACGGTGATGCAGGTAATTTTCAGATCCTTAAGGATGAAACGTACGTACCACTACTTTATTCTAATAGTGCCGAAGTTCGGGAGGAAATAGTTTCCGAACAGCGCTCGCTAGCCACCCCGACTTCGATGCGTGGTGTGGATACCGAATCAGTTATCAGTATATACTCAAATATCGAAACCCATGACGAAGAATAATATCAGAAGCGGGCAACTACTCTCACCCTTTGGAATTGGACAGATAATAAACTTTCCTGAAGAATTATCGCTAATGGTCTGCGGCCTTAGTATGTGGGATGATCAAATAGCACAAAGAAGAGCAACCAATGGCCCTGATGCTATTGATGAAGATGCATTAATCATATCAGAACCAAGACTACAGAAATTTTTAAATGTACAGCACTTCAAAAAACCTTTTCCGTATAAAACTAAAGGTCTGACCAATAAATATCTCCAAATACCAAGTGTGAGATTTCCTGGATGGCATTACTGCACGAAAGCAGATTGCGGTAAGATGCGTGAGATTGAATTGACAATGAGTGATAGAAAAGCAAAATGTACTAGCTGCGGATCAAAAATGATTCCTGTTCGCTTCGTCGCAGCCTGTCAGGAAGGCCATATCCAAGATGTTCCATTCAGGGAATGGGTTCACAATGGACCGGTTCCAAACGACAACAAAATTCATGAACTAGTATATAACACAGGCTCGGGTTCCGGGGACTTGAGCGGTATCATTATCAAATGTTCCTGTGGACTTTCAAGGTCACTGGCAGGAATTATGAATATCAGGAAAACAGATAACATAATTTTTGACAGCGCACTAGCCAGAATTGGATTTACGGATGAACATAAACAAGAATTTTCTGATACAAATAGAAATGACAGTAACCCTCTGGGTCAGTACTGTAGAGGGCATCAGCCATGGCTTGGTCAGGAAGGTATCAGCAACGCACAGCCCCACCGTATGCATTTGCAGGTATTGATTCGCGGAGGTTCCAATATTCACTATTCCAATATAGTTTCCGCTCTTTTTTTGCCAAAAGTATCTGAGGGCTCTAGCGAGTACGTTGAAAAAGCAATTAATGGATTTGAAGGCGGGATTGAAAAACTGAGACAATATCAGGAGCAGGACAATAGTAATATGCTGCTTGGAGTAGTGCTCGAAAACACTTCTGTTGTAAAAAATAAATTAATCACTAAAGAGGAATTACTAGAGGCTGTTCTGCTGGAATTGAACAAAAATGACAGTAACGAGCAAATAAATAATGAGGAGGATTTAAGAAATGAGGAATACCGATATATTCTAAAAGGAAGAAATTCAGAAAATTCACAATTTAAAGCAGTCAAAAAAACTTTTGATAACTATGACAATGCTGATTTTTTGAATAAATACTTTGAATCGGTTGTTCTGGTTGAGAAACTGAAAGAGACACGTGTTTTTACAGGATTTTCGAGAATTGTCCCAGATAAATCGGACACACTTAAAAAAATGCAACAATTGTCAGCCAAGCCGGTAACATGGCTCCCGGCTTATGAGGTATACGGGGAAGGAATTTTTCTTGAATTCAAAGCTTCAGAATTAGATCGCTGGGTAAAAGAAAATGAAACATATTTTCATTCTCTTATCGATCGATATCACTTGGCTATGCGAAAAAGAAAAGTTGATTATGAAAGGAGGGAGTTAAGTATCTCTTTCATCATGATGCATACTTTTGCGCATCTACTGATTAAAAGACTTTGCTTTAGCTGCGGGTATGGTTCATCATCCTTGAGGGAAAGGATATACTTTAGAAGCGGTCTGGAAAATAGAATGAATGGTATTTTGATTTATACATCATCAGGAGATTCTGAAGGTTCGCTCGGTGGTCTCGTCCGACAAGGTAGAGAACAGTTCCTTGGCAAATTGATTCTAGATGCAGTTGAAGATGCAAAATGGTGTTCAGCTGACCCGGTTTGTTCAGATATTGGAAAAGCTAGTGGCCAAGGCCCAGACAATATTAATGGATCTGCATGTCATAATTGCTGTATATTACCGGAAACAAGTTGCGAGGAGTTTAATATGTTACTTGACAGGACAATGTTAATAGGTGGATTGGATAATATTTCAGCTGGATATTTTAAGATTTAGTTTCACAAACAGATTCTGTTAATCACTTCATCCTTATTTCGAATGACTGTGATTATGATGTATATCACCAAATTAATAACATCTAAGGGCTGAAAGTTTATTTGTATTGAGTAATACCCAATGCCGTGGTTGGCGAAGGAGATCCAGCTGCAGACTTGGTAGCTACAGATTCGACCATTAAAAGACTGAAGACTTACTCTTTTTGTAGCCTTACTTGATTTTGTAGCCTTACTTGATTTTAGGACGGATAAGAATTAGACTCGAAGGAGTTAATTT
>CAYWPM010000019.1:0-8698 GCA_964460235.1 uncultured Sediminibacterium sp.
CACCGACGGCAACGCACCGCCGGCGCACCCGAGGGAGGAGGTCTCGGGCAATCAGTTCGAAGGAGGTAGCCGATAATGAGCGCGCAACACCACCACCAAGGAGACGGCGATGAAATGGATCCTGCTTGCAGTCCTGTCCGTGCAGAACGGTCTGAACACCACCGGCGGCGGCGCCATCAGCCAGGAGTTCGCGACCGAAGCAGCGTGCGAAGCGGCAAAGGGAACGCTCGACGTGCTGGCCAAGCGGTCCACCGCGACCGTAAGTGTCCGGTCGGCGTGCGTGCCGGCAGGGCAGGAAGGCAAGCCGGCCGGGTAGCATCACGCGGAGGCCTCGCGGGCCGCCTCTTCACACGGCGGCGGCCCGTCTTCTCGTACACCGGACTCTCGGTAGCCGTCTTCCGGGGCCGGTATTGCCGCAGCCGCACATGGGTGCGCCGGGATGTGTTGGATCGTTTCGCGCAGATGGCCGGGCATGTCGGCCGGATTGTGTTTCAGCACGCCACCCGTAATGCGCTCGATCTGCAGCTGGCGCGCCCAAGGAATACGCCCAGCCTTGATCCATTGAGAGACCGCCCCCTGCGTCACGTGGATCGCGTCCGCTGCGGCCCGCTGC
Source organism: uncultured Sediminibacterium sp. (assembly GCA_964460235.1). Lineage (GTDB taxonomy): Bacteria > Bacteroidota > Bacteroidia > Chitinophagales > Chitinophagaceae > Sediminibacterium. The sequence continues at coordinate 614 of CAYWPM010000019.1, forward strand.
GTCGTGAAATGCGTCAGGAGATCGGTCGGTTTCATTGCCAAAGATTAGCACACTGATATTTTGCCTGCAATAGGACACTAATGCACACCTGCGCGACGATGCCGCACCGTTACTACAAGGAGAGCGTATTGGTCGCGAAGCCATACAAGACGCAGCCCATTGAAAGCGCGGGCGAGCGAATCAAGGCATTGCGCGTCGCAGCAGGGATCACCCAGAAAGAGCTTGCCAAGGCCATCGGCGTCACTCAGGGCGCGATTTCGCAGATGGAACGAGGCGACATCAAGAAGCTGTCTGGCCCCGTTCTCCGGGGGATGTGCCGCCGTCTACGGACGAATGGCGACTACATTCTCGACGGGCGCAACCCAGGCGACCAGGAAGGCGCGGCCATGATGATGACCACGCTGGAAGAGGCGCAACTCTTAGAATACTTTCGCCTTTGCGACGAGGCCGACAAAGCGGCCCTGATGCGATCCGCGCGCCTGCGAGCCATGGATAGACAACACCCCCCTAAGCGCCTGCCCGCAGGCTCGGGCCTCGTCATTGAGGCCAGCCAATTCTCGTAAGGCTACAGTAGGGTTAGTGTGAGTCCGGCCCTCGCCGGACTTTTTTTGCATCTCAACATTAGCCGGCTATTGCGTCTCTGATATTAGTCTGCTATTGTCTTCCGCACCCATTCCGGGAGACAACGATGCAACAGTGCCCGGCAGGTAGGCCTGCCGTAACCTCCAGTAGCCACTCGGACCAAGACGACTGGCCCCTCGACCCCGAATTCCGCATCGTCGTCCCGCGCGATCGCCTGGTCGCGCTGCACAAGGCACGCCGGGCAGCCGGCCTCTCGCTGATGGACGACTACGAGCTGGTGCAGTTTCTCGTGATGGACGGCGAGACGCACATGCTCAACGTCTGCAGGGTGCTGGCCGATGTGCCGCTCGATGCCCAGCTTCCCTGCCAGCCCAACGGCACCCCAGGCCAGCCGGCATGAGCGACCGCATCCCCCTCACCGAAACCGAGCAGTCGGTCGCCGAGATGATGGCGAGCCACCTGCAGCTACACCCGGACGAGATCCTGTCCGGCACCCGCGAGCTGGTTGCCCTGCGCGCCCTGCTCGCGGCCTGCCGGGTTGCCCGGCGCAGTTTGCCGAGGAGCGTGATTCTGGTGGTGGGGAGGTTCGCCGGCATGTCGGCCACCCTGCGCCTGCGCGCCGCCGAGGCTGACCGAAGGGAGTCCTCTGGATGAGCCACGACTGGAAGAACGTCACGCGGTACCCCGCGGAACTGCACATCCCCGAGCACGATGCGCACGACCACCTGGTCAGCACGGTGCTCCGGCTGCTGATCCCCGTCTGCGTCGCATTCGGCGCGGGGTATCTGGTCCACGCGAAAACCAGCACCCCCGAGGTGGCGCCGCTGCCCGTCGCCGGCATCTGCCCGGACAACGGCGATCGCCACGACATCATCGAACACACGTGGTCGCACCGCGGCGCAGTCTTTCACCGCGAATGCATCCGCATCGAGCGGCCGAGCTACGTCTCGCCGCGCTACAGCGTGCAGACGCCTGCACGCATCATGTGAGGTCGTCATGAGCAAGACACGCAACGAACTACCGATCCTCGTCCGCACCCTGCAGGCGCTCAAAGCGGCCGGCGCGGCCGGAATGACGACCGCTCAACTGGCCGAGACAGTCGGGGTCCGCTCGAAAGTCATCGCGAACGCCGTCTGGTACCAGCGGCGGGCCGAGCGGCTGACCACCGACGAGGAAGAGGGCAGGCACAGCATCACCGAGCTCGGAAGCAAGTACCTGCAGGGCGTCCTCGGCGGTGTGCTGAAGCGCTCGCGCAAGCTGCCGTACAAGCGACCTCGGAAGTCGGCGAGCACCGCCGTCGTCGCCATTGGCGAGCGTACGAACCCCGCACCGTCTCCGCGCGAGCACGGCGCCGCCCGCCACGCCGACAGCCTGATCGTCAACGCACGCCAGGCGATCGACATTCACGAGCGGCTACTGGACGAGTCCGTCGAGTTGACTCCGCTCGTTCGCAGCACCATCGATGGCATGCGCCGCGCCGTCGACCTTATCGAGAGCGCGTACCAGATCGCGCGCGCCTGACACCACCGAACCCCAGGGAGCCCACGTGAACGCACCCGAAACCATCGCCATCGCTGCGCAGCTGCTGGACGTCACCAGCATCACGCCCAGCAAGACCAACCCCCGCAAACGTTTCAGCGAGCAGGCCATGGACGAGCTGGCCGCCTCGATTCATCAGGTCGGTGTCATCCAGCCGATCCTCGTCCGGCCGTTCGGAGGCTGGCAATCGCTGCGGGACATGGAAGCCGGCAGTCAGCACTACGAACTCGTCGCCGGCGAGCGCCGGTGGCGTGCCGCACAGCGCGCAGGCCTGCAGCAGATCCCGGCGATCATCCGCGAGCTGGACGACGTCGAGGTCGTCGAGCTGCAGTGCGTTGAGAACCTGCAGCGCCAGGACCTGGACGCGATCGAGGAGGCGGACGGCTACGCGATGCTGATGGACGTGGCGCACCTGTCCGTCGACCAGATCGCCGAGCGTGTGGGCAAGAGCCGCAGCTATGTTTACGCAAGGCTCAAGCTCCGCTCGCTGGGCCCCGATGCCCGCAAGGCCCTGGACGAGGGGACGATCGACTTGAGCAAGGCCCTGCTGCTGGCCCGCATCGAGAACAGCAAACTCCAGAAGGCGGCGCTCAAGAAGCTCCAGGCGATGGGCGAGTACTATTCCTACCGGGAGACGTTCCGCCGGCTGCGCGACGACTTCTTCGTCGACCTCGGCGATGCTCCGTTCGCGTTGCACGACGCCGCGCTCGTTCCGGCCGCGGGGCCGTGCACTCTGTGCCCCAACTGCAGCAGCACCGACCCGGAGCTCGTGGCCGGCCAGAAGAGCACCGCGCCCCTCTGCACCGACCGGCCGTGCTTTGACGGAAAGGTGCGCGCCTACTGGGATCGGAAGCGCGCCGAGTACGAAGCGTCCGGAAAGAAGGTGCTGACCGGCGCCCAGGCCGAGGCGATCGTCCAGGAGGAGAACCGGCACTGGACGCGGTACGTCGGCTACCGGCCGGTGGACGAGCAGCTCTACATCAATGCCGAGGCCGCCGTCGAGGACGAGGGCGAACTGGGCGAGCCAGCCCCGGACGATGCGGACAACGGCGAGACAGTGACGACCCTTGGCCACGCCCTCGAAGGCAAGGGCGTCGAGACGGTGCTGATCGAGCTGCCGAAGAGCGGCAAGCTTGTCGAGTGCGTTCCGATCGCCGCCGCGCGCCAGGCGCTCGAGAACGCAGGCGTCAAGCTGGCCGACCACGTGCTGCGCGAGTTCGAAGATCGACCACGCCCGCAGCCGATCACCCCGTTGGAAGAGGAGGCGGCCAAGAAGCGGGCAGAGGCCGAGCAGGCGCGCGTGGCGACCGAGGCCGAGGTGCGACGCCGCGCGCTGATCCAGACCTTCCTGAAGTTCCGTCTGCCGCTCGCGCACCAGGATCTGCTGGCGTTCGTACGCTACTGCCACACCACATACGAATTCAGCGAGGAGTGGGAAGATCTGTTCTCGGTGGTAAAGGGATACGCGTCCGCGACCGCAGCGCAAGAAGCAGATCCAGTCGATCCCGGCACGCTGACGATGCGCGACCTGTCCGCGGCGATCGCGCTGCTGCCCGTCATGTCCGAAGCCGACAACCCGCGCGGCGACATGCACGGCCTCACCGATCTGGCCAAGCGCATGAAGGTCGACATCAAGCAGATCCGGCAGGCGCTCCGCGCCGAGCAGAAGAAGGCCGGGGAAGTGGTCGCGGACGCAGCCGGAGAACCCGCTCCGACGAAACCCAAGAAGCCGCGCGCGAAGGCGGGCGCCGCGAAGAAGACGCCGGCCAAGAAAGCCAAGGCGAAGGCGGCGAAGAAATGATGCGCCGGCTGCTGTATGCACTCACCGGGCGCCTGCCGCTGCGCATCATCAGCGACGACGGCCGCCCGTACCTGGAGCGCTACTACGTCTGCACCGTCCTCGGCGTGCGCGTGTACGTGCATCGCTTTGTCGGCAGCGACCCCGACCGAGGCCTCCACGATCATCCATGGCCATGGGCGCGGTCCATCATCCTGTCGGGCTGCTACATCGAGGAGCGGCGGGATGGATATCGGGAAGTCAGGTGGTGGAACTCACTGCAAGGCGACACGTTTCATCGCGTCATCCTCTGGGAGGGACAGGAAGTCTGGACCCTGTTCATGCACCGGGCGGAGAACGCAAAACCGTGGGGGTTCTTGCGACCGGTCCCTGGCGAATGGGCGCAACTGTGGCACCCGTGGAACTATCCGAAGGACGGCAGCGCGTCGTCTGGTCGGTGGTGGGAAACCGTTCCGCGCGGCCGGGACGAAGCCAGGCGAGTACCGCTGCGATGAGAACCGGCGGCCCACTCGGCCCTCGAGGGCCACAGGCCGGCAGCCTGGCCGAGCGCGCGATCGCCATCATCCAGCGCCGCGGCCGGGCGACCACCGTCGAGATCCGCGACGAGCTGCGCGCAGCCGGTCTGGAAACGACGGCGACCAAGATCCAGACGGCGCTGTGGCCGCACTACATGGTGGGCACGCTGAACAAGGCGCTCGACGAATACCCCGGCGTCTCCGGAGTGAATCGGTACGAGCTGACGCCAGCGGGCGTGGAGCTGATGAAAAGCAGGCAACGATGAGAGGCCGCTACCTCACCGCCGCCCAGCGCGCCTATATCCTTGCGCACTATGCCGACGGCGACACCGCCGCGATCGCCGAGCACCTTGAGGTGCATGCGAAGACGGTCTACTACGTGGCTGCCTGCGCCGGCATCAAGAAGTCGGCGGCATGGCGTGCTCGCGACGCGATCCGGAAGGCACAGATCGCACACACCGATCCGCGCATCGCAGCCTGCCGGTTTCCACCAGGGCACCGTTCATGGAACAAGGGCACGCACTTCGTCGCCGGCGGCCGAAGCGCCGAGACGCGATTCCGCCCCGGCAACCTGTCGTTGCGATGGGACCCCGAGGCCTACGCCGTCGGCGCCCTGCGGATCACCACGGACGGCGAGTTGCAAATCAAGCTCGCACCCGGCGGCTACGGCACCTGGCAGCAGCTTAGCCGCTACGCCTGGAAGCTGAAGACGGGCCGCTGGCCGCCCAGCACGCACGCCGTCCTGCACATCAACGGCGATCGCGACGACTGCCAGCCGGAGAACCTGCGCCTGATCAGCCGCGGCCGGCTGCTGAAGATGAACGTGCACGACCGAATCCCCAAGGACGTGCTGCGCCTCGTCCAGTTGAAGGGCGCGATCACACGGCAGGTGAACCGTATCACTCGACAGTCGGAGGAAGCATGAGCACACCCCACATCGACGAGCTTCGCGCGGAGTTGCTCGCCACCCTGCGCGATCTGCGCAACCGCGACAACCCGATGGAGCCGGACAGAGCCAAAGCCGTCGCCCAGGTGGCGGGCGTGCTGGTCGACAGCGCGCGTGTCGAGGTCGAGTACCTGCGCGCCACAGAGGGCAACAGCAGCTCGTTCCTCGAGCGGCCGCCGGCGATCGGCGAAACGCCGCCACCGCTGCCGCGCGTCATCACTCACAAGCTGAAGTGATCGACCCGGAGCGCCGTGGAGGGATCATGATGGACTTTGCACAAGCAACTTACCTGATCGGCATTGCCTTAGGATTTTGGCTTGGGTGGATGCTGCGTGGGGATTTTGACCGCTTCCGCGCCGCCGCCGGGAAGGGATCGTGAAGGAGCGTCCGATATTGATGAGCGCGCCGATGGTCAGGGCTATTCTGGCCGGGACCAAGACGCAGACGCGGCGCGTGGTGAAGGATCGGCACATCGCCGCCGCTCCACCGGTGGCGTTCTTTCAGTACCTGCGAGAGAACTGTCCCTACGGCGTCCCCGGCGACCGGCTGTGGGTGCGGGAGACGCATGCGACGAACTCACACGGCGACCGCGCCTACTATCGCGCGGACTGTCACCAGCGCGGGAAGGACTGGATTCGTCCGATGGGCGAAGGGGCCGAGATTTGCATCGGTCGCTGGACACCAGCGATCCACATGCCCCGCTGGGCCTCCCGCCTCACGCTGGAGATCACCGCCGTGCGCGTCGAGCAGCTGCAGGAGATCGGCGAGGCGGATGCGGTTGCGGAGGGGTGCGCGGGCGGGCATGGCGCGATCAAGGGATACGCCTACAACGCGACGCCACAGGAGCACTATCGAGCGCTCTGGGAATCCATCAACGGCGCCGGCTCGTGGGACGCGAACCCGTGGGTGTGGGCGCTTTCGTTTAGGCGGGTCACTTGATTGACCGCCTCTCCCCGGCCGAGATCGCCGAGCTCGCCCCCGACTTGACCCAGTCGGCCGCGATCGCGCGCGAGCTGCGGCGCATCGGCATCAGGGCCGAGCTGCGCCGCGACGGGAGCGTGCTTGTCCTGCGCGAATGGTTGACGCAGGATTGCCGGCGAGTGCAGGATGCGGCCGAACCCGCCTTGAACCTGGACTGACTCCCATGGGTCGACCGCGCAAGCACGACAGCAAGCTTCCCGCCTATGTCCGTGAGCGGCACGGCGCCTACCACTACGACCGCCCAGGCGTGCTGTCCAGGAAGCTCTGCCGCGTGTCGGACGGCCTGCCGGCGATGCACGAGGAACTGGCGAAGGTCCTGCGCGAGCTCGCCGAGTTGACGCCGACCAAGGGCATGCCCAAGCTGTGCGACGAGTGGATGCGCCTCGATCACCGCGACTACGGGCTGCGGCGCTACCAGCCGCGCGTGCGCAAGGAGTACGAGCGCATGCTCGGCCACGTTGCGAAGTGGTTCGTGAACTTCGACGTGCACCAGGTGAAGCCGCACCACATCGCCGCCGCGCTCGACAAGAAGTTCCCGACGAAGCCGCGCACCGCGAACGCCTATCGCGCGCTGCTCTCGCTGCTGTTCAAGTGGGCGATCCGGAAGGGCACGCGACACGACAACCCGTGCGCGGCCGCGGTGCTCTCGAGCGCCGCGGAGCCGAAGCGGAAGCGCTACATCACCGACGACGAGATCCGGCGCATCAAGGCCCAGGGCGATGCACGGCTCGGACTGTTCGTCGACCTGGCCGTGATCACCGGCCAGCGCGTCGGAGATCTGCGGGCGCTGTGCTGGGCGGACATCACCGACGTCGGCATTGTCTTCCGGCCGCCGAAGGTCAAGAAGACGACGGCCGTCGTTGTGCCTGTGAAGATGAGCGACCAGCTCCGCGCGACGCTTGACGCCCTCAAGGGCGGCGCGAACGTGAAGCCGCTCGGCACCGTGCCGGTCGTGCGCACGCGCACCGGGAGCGCGTACACCTACTCCGGCCTGCAGTCAGCCTGGCGGCGAGCGTGTGACAAGGCCGGGGTGATGGATGCTCACATCCACGATCTGCGTCGCAAGGCCCTCACAGACATGAGGGACCAGCGCGGGGAAAAAGCCGCACAAGCCCTTGGCGGGCATGCTTCGCAGCAGATGACGGCGCGGTATTACGAGGAGACGGGGCTCGTGTGGGTTGAGCCTGTGAGGCTGAACAATGGCTAGACCGAGGAAGGTGCAGACCGGACTTCCAAAATATGTGCGGATCCGGCACGGGGCCTACCACTACGACAAGCCCGGCGGCCTGCGGAGGAAGCTGTGCCGCGTCGAAGAGGGTGAAGCGCGCATGCACGAGATGCTGGCGCTGCTGATCAAGGAGGAGATCGCGGACGGCACGATCCGGATCGTGAAGGCCAAGCCTGTCAGCAACGAACCAGGCATCTACTTCATGTTCCAGAACGACGTGTGCGTCTACGTCGGGAAGGCGGTCAACGTCAAGAGGCGAGTGACCCAGCGCGATCGGCTAGTGGATCGCGTGGTGATGATCGCAGAGAAGGATCCGAAACGCCGTTCGGAGATCGAGGCGGAGATGATTCGCCTGCTCAATCCGACGCACAACGTGCACCTGCGTTTAGGACAAAGAAAAGACGGACTTTAGGACACTATTCGGACACCTGCGGCAGATCGCCGCAAGTGCTTGAATTTATGGTCGGGGCGAGAGGATTTGAACCTCCGACCACCT
>CAYWPM010000020.1:0-2454 GCA_964460235.1 uncultured Sediminibacterium sp.
GTTCAACAAGCGCCAGTTTAACCAGTTTAACCGGCTTGACCAGTTTAACAGTGAACGGCGGATTGACTGCTACTACGTTGGCAGGAACGCTGACCACGGCAAATCAACCCAATATCACCGGCATCGGAACATTAAGCAATCTGACTGTAAGCGGATCTGTAAACTCTGGCAACCTCAGCAGCACGACTGCTACCATCGGTAACTTGACCGTACCAGGTACTATCACCGGAGGTACCTTCAGTGGCACATTAAGTACGGGAACGTTAGATAATATTACGAGCCTTGGCAACTTGAGTGCTCTCACTGTAACGGGCAATGTAACTGCAGGCTCTATCAGTTCTGCAAGCGCCAGTTTAACCAGTTTAACCGGCTTGACCAGTTTAACTGTGAACGGAGGATTGACAGCTACTACCTTAGCAGGAACACTGACTACAGCTGACCAACCTAATATCACCGGCATCGGAACATTGAGCAACCTGACCGTAACAGGATCAGTGAACTCTGGTAACCTCAGCAGTACCACAGCTACCATCGGTAACTTAACTGTACCAGGAACAATTACAGGAGGAACCTTCAGTGGAACCTTAAGCACCGGAACCTTAGATAATATCACAAGCCTCGGTAACTTGAGTGCTCTCACTGTAACAGGTAATGTAACAGCGGGCTCTATCAGTTCAACAAGCGCCAGTTTAACCAGTTTAACCGGCTTGACCAGTTTAACAGTGAACGGCGGATTGACTGCTACTACGTTGGCAGGAACGCTGACCACGGCAAATCAACCCAATATCACCGGCATCGGAACATTAAGCAATCTGACTGTAAGCGGATCTGTAAACTCAGGTAATCTCAGCAGCACAACTGCTACTATCGGTAACTTAACTGTACCTGGAACCATTACAGGAGGTACGTTCAGTGGCACCTTAAGCACCGGAACCTTAGATAATATTACGAGCCTTGGCAACCTGAGTGCTCTCACTGTAACAGGTAATGTAACAGCGGGTTCTATCAGCACTACCAGTGCAACGATCGCTAACCTGACTGGCCTGACAGGTCTGACAGTGAACGGCGGCTTGACAGCTACTACCTTGGCAGGGACTCTGGCTACAGCTGACCAACCTAATATCACCAGTGTAGGTTCATTAAATAACCTGACTGTAACAGGTTCAGTGAACTCTGGTAATGTCAGCAGCACAACTGCAACGATCGGTAACTTAACTGTACCAGGTACTATTACAGGCGGAACCTTCAGTGGTACACTGTCTGATGGTACTATCAATAATATTACGAGCCTCGGTAACTTAAGTGTTCTCACTGTAACAGGCAATGTAACATCGGGTTCTATCAGCACGACCAGTGCAACGATCGCTAACCTTGCTGGCCTGACTGGTCTGACCGTGAACGGAGGATTGACTGCTACAACGTTGGCAGGAACACTGGCTACAGCGGATCAGCCTAATATCACCGGTATCGGTACCCTGAGCAACCTGACTGTAAGCGGATCTGTAAACTCAGGTAATCTCAGCAGCACAACCGCTACCATCGGTAACTTAACCGTACCAGGCACTATTACAGGCGGAACCTTCAGTGGTACTCTGTCTGATGGTACGATCAATAATATTACGAGCCTTGGTAACTTGAGTGCCCTGACTGTAACCGGCAATGTAACTGCAGGCTCTATCAGTTCTGCAAGCGCCAGTTTAACCAGTTTAACCGGCTTGACCAGTTTAACAGTGAATGGAGGATTGACTGCTACTACGTTGGCAGGAACACTGGCTACAGCGGACCAGCCTAATATCACCGGTATCGGAACATTGAGCAATCTGACTGTAACAGGATCAGTTAACTCTGGCAATGTTAGCAGTACAACAGCTACTATCGGTAACTTAACTGTACCAGGTACCATCACAGGAGGTACGTTCAGTGGAACCTTAAGCACCGGAACCTTAGATAATATTACGAGCCTTGGCAACTTGAGTGCGTTGACTGTAACCGGCAATGTAACAGCGGGTTCTATCAGTTCAACAAGCGCCAGTTTAACCAGTTTAACCGGCTTGACCAGTTTAACTGTGAACGGCGGATTGACAGCTACCACCTTAGCCGGAACACTGGCTACAGCTGACCAACCTAATATCACCGGCATTGGAACATTAAGCAACCTGACTGTAACAGGATCAGTGAACTCTGGTAACGTAAGTAGTACCACAGCTACCATCGGTAACTTAACTGTACCAGGTACCATCACAGGTGGAACGTTCAGCGGCACCTTAAGCACCGGAACCTTAGATAATATTACGAGCCTTGGCAACTTGAGTGCTTTGACTGTAACGGGCAATGTAACAGCGGGCTCTATCAGTTCAACAAGCGCCAGTTTAACCAGTTTGACCGGCTTGACCAGTTTAACAGTGAACGGCGGATTGACTGCTACAACGTTAGCAGGAACACTGGCCACAGCTG
>CAYWPM010000021.1:0-2093 GCA_964460235.1 uncultured Sediminibacterium sp.
GCTGTTACATTGCCGGTTACAGTGAGAGCACTCAAGTTACCAAGGCTGGTGATATTATCTAAGGTTCCTGTACTTAAGGTGCCGCTGAACGTACCTCCGGTGATGGTGCCTGGTACAGTTAAGTTACCGATAGTAGCTGTGGTACTGCTTACATTACCAGAGTTCACTGATCCACTTACAGTCAGATTGCTTAATGTTCCGATGCCGGTGATATTAGGTTGGTCTGCTGTGGTCAAGGTACCTGCCAAAGTCGTAGCAGTCAATCCTCCGTTCACTGTCAGACCGGTCAGGCCGGTCAGGTTAGCGATCGTTGCACTCGTCGTACTGATAGAGCCCGCTGTTACATTGCCGGTTACAGTGAGAGCACTCAAGTTACCAAGGCTGGTGATATTATCTAAGGTTCCTGTACTTAAGGTGCCGCTGAACGTACCTCCGGTGATGGTGCCTGGTACAGTTAAGTTACCGATAGTAGCTGTGGTACTGCTTACATTACCAGAGTTCACCGAACCTGTTACAGTCAGATTGCTCAATGTTCCGATGCCGGTGATATTAGGCTGATCCGCTGTGGCCAGTGTTCCTGCCAACGTAGTAGCAGTTAAACCGCCGTTCACAGTTAAACTGGTCAAGCCGGTTAAACTGGTTAAACTGGCGCTTGTTGAGCTGATAGAACCTGCTGTTACATTGCCAGTTACAGTCAAGGCATTTAAGTTACCAAGGCTCGTAATATTATCTAAGGTTCCGGTACTTAAAGTTCCACTGAACGTACCTCCCGTGATAATTCCTGGTACAGTTAAGTTACCAATGGTAGCTGTGGTACTGCTGAGGTTACCAGAGTTTACAGATCCACTTACAGTCAGGTTGCTTAATGTTCCGATGCCGGTGATATTAGGCTGATCCGCTGTGGCCAGTGTTCCTGCTAAGGTAGTAGCAGTCAATCCGCCGTTCACTGTCAGACCAGTCAGGCCGGTCAGGTTTGCGATCGTTGCACTCGTCGTACTGATAGAACCCGCTGTCACATTGCCGGTTACAGTCAAGCCACTCAAGTTGCCAAGGCTGGTGATATTATCTAAGGTTCCGGTGCTTAAGGTGCCACTGAACGTTCCTCCTGTGATGGTTCCCGGTACAGTTAAGTTACCGATAGTAGCAGTTGTGCTGCTAACATTACCAGAGTTTACTGATCCTGTTACAGTCAGGTTGCTTAATGTTCCGATACCGGTGATATTAGGTTGATCTGCCGTAGTCAGCGTTCCTGCCAACGTAGTAGCTGTGATACCACCGTTCACAGTTAAAGATGTCAGGCCGGTCAGATTTGCGATCGTTGCACTGGTCGTACTGATAGAACCTGCTGTTACATTGCCGGTTACAGTCAAAGCGCTTAAGTTACCAAGGCTCGTAATATTATCTAAGGTTCCGGTGCTTAAGGTTCCACTGAAGGTTCCTCCTGTAATTGTTCCTGGTACAGTTAAGTTACCGATAGTAGCTGTTGTACTGCTGAGGTTGCCAGAGTTTACTGATCCACTTACAGTCAGATTGCTCAATGTTCCGATACCGGTGATATTAGGCTGATCGGCTGTGGTCAGTGTTCCAGCCAACGTTGTAGCAGTCAATCCTCCGTTCACAGTCAGACCAGTCAGGCCAGTCAGGTTTGCGATCGTTGCAGAAGTTGTACTGATAGAGCCCGCTGTTACATTACCTGTTACAGTGAGAGCACTCAAGTTACCGAGGCTTGTGATATTATCTAAGGTTCCGGTGCTTAAGGTTCCACTGAACGTCCCGCCTGTAATGGTGCCTGGTACAGTTAAGTTACCGATGGTTGCAGTGGTGCTGCTGAGGTTACCAGAGTTCACTGATCCCGTTACGGTCAGATTATTTAAAGAACCTACACTCGTGATATTGGGTTGATCGGCCGTGGTCAGCGTTCCTGCCAACGTTGTAGCAGTCAATCCGCCGTTCACTGTCAGACCGGTCAGGCCAGTCAGGTTTGCGATCGTTGCACTGGTCGTGCTGATAGAACCTGCTGTCACATTACCGGTCACAGTCAAGGCGCTTAAGTTACCAAGGCTCGTAATATTATTGATCGTACCATCAGACAG
>CAYWPM010000022.1:0-1716 GCA_964460235.1 uncultured Sediminibacterium sp.
TCGTTGCAGTTGTGCTGCTGACATTACCAGAGTTCACTGAACCTGTTACAGTCAGATTATTTAAAGAACCTACACTGGTGATATTAGGTTGGTCAGCTGTGGCCAGTGTTCCGGCTAAGGTGGTAGCAGTCAAGCCTCCGTTAACTGTTAAACTGGTCAAGCCGGTTAAACTGGCTAAACTGGCGCTTGTTGAACTGATAGAGGCCGCTGTTATATTGCCGGTTACAGTCAACGCGTTCAAGTTACCAAGGCTCGTGATATTATTGATAGTACCATCAGACAGTGTTCCACTGAACGTGCCTCCGGTGATGGTTCCCGGTACGGTCAAGTTACCGATGGTAGCTGTCGTGCTGCTGAGATTACCTGAGTTCACTGATCCTGTTACAGTCAGGTTGCTCAGGGTACCGATACCGGTAATATTAGGCTGGTCCGCTGTAGCCAGTGTTCCTGCTAAGGTAGTAGCTGTTAATCCTCCATTCACCGTCATGCTGGTCAAACCGCTCAGATTGTTGATCGTCGCAGAAGTTGTACTAATAGAACCTGCAGTAACATTACCCGTTACTGTCAACGCACTCAGGTTGCCAAGGCTTGTGATATTATTGATAGTACCATCAGAGAGAGTACCGCTAAACGTGCCTCCGGTAATAGTGCCTGGTACAGTCAAGTTACCGATAGTAGCAGTTGTGCTGCTGACATTACCAGAGTTCACTGAACCTGTTACAGTCAGATTGCTTAATGTTCCGATGCCGGTGATATTAGGTTGGTCAGCTGTGGCCAGTGTCCCTGCTAAGGTAGTAGCTGTTAAACCTCCGTTAATGGTCAGACCAGTCAGACCAGTCAGGTTTGCGATCGTTGCAGAAGTTGTACTGATAGAGCCCGCTGTTACATTACCTGTTACAGTGAGAGCACTCAAGTTACCGAGGCTTGTGATATTATCTAAGGTTCCGGTGCTTAAGGTTCCACTGAACGTCCCGCCTGTAATGGTGCCTGGTACAGTTAAGTTACCGATGGTTGCAGTGGTGCTGCTGAGGTTACCAGAGTTCACTGATCCCGTTACGGTCAGATTATTTAAAGAACCTACACTCGTGATATTGGGTTGATCGGCCGTGGTCAGCGTTCCTGCCAACGTTGTAGCAGTCAATCCGCCGTTCACTGTCAGACCTGTCAAGCCAGTCAGGTTTGCGATCGTTGCACTGGTCGTACTGATAGAACCAGCAGTCACGTTACCGGCCACAGTCAACGCACTCAAGTTGCCAAGGCTGGTAATATTATTGATCGTACCATCAGACAGTGTTCCGCTGAACGTACCTCCTGTAATTGTTCCAGGTACAGTTAAGTTACCGATGGTAGCTGTGGTACTGCTGAGGTTACCAGAGTTCACTGAACCACTTACAGTCAGATTATTTAAAGAACCTATACTGGTGATATTAGGTTGATCCGCTGTGGTCAGCGTTCCTGCCAACGTAGTAGCAGTCAAGCCTCCATTCACTGTTAAACTGGTCAAGCCGGTTAAACTGGTTAAACTGGCGCTTGTTGAACTGATAGAGCCCGCTGTTACATTACCTGTTACAGTGAGAGCACTCAAGTTACCGAGGCTTGTGATATTATCTAAGGTTCCGGTGCTTAAGGTTCCACTGAAGGTTCCTCCTGTAATTGTTCCTGGTACAGTTAAGTTACCGATGGTAGCTGTGGTACTGCTGAGGTTACCAGAGTTCA
>CAYWPM010000023.1:0-1567 GCA_964460235.1 uncultured Sediminibacterium sp.
GTTCAACAAGCGCCAGTTTAACCAGTTTAACCGGCTTGACCAGTTTAACAGTGAATGGAGGCTTGACTGCTACTACGTTGGCAGGAACGCTGACCACAGCGGATCAACCTAATATCACCAGTATAGGTTCTTTAAATAATCTGACTGTAAGTGGTTCAGTGAACTCTGGTAACCTCAGCAGTACCACAGCTACCATCGGTAACTTAACTGTACCTGGAACAATTACAGGAGGTACGTTCAGCGGAACACTGTCTGATGGTACGATCAATAATATTACCAGCCTTGGCAACTTGAGTGCGTTGACTGTGGCCGGTAACGTGACTGCTGGTTCTATCAGTACGACCAGTGCAACGATCGCAAACCTGACTGGCTTGACAGGTCTGACAGTGAACGGCGGATTGACTGCTACAACGTTGGCAGGAACGCTGACCACGGCCGATCAACCCAATATCACGAGTGTAGGTTCTTTAAATAATCTGACCGTAACGGGATCAGTGAACTCTGGTAACCTCAGCAGCACCACTGCAACCATCGGTAACTTAACTGTACCAGGCACCATTACAGGCGGGACGTTCAGTGGAACCTTAAGCACCGGAACCTTAGATAATATCACAAGCCTCGGTAACTTGAGTGCTCTCACTGTAACAGGTAATGTAACAGCGGGCTCTATCAGTACAACTTCTGCAACGATCGCAAACCTGACTGGTCTGACTGGTCTGACCATTAACGGAGGTTTAACAGCTACTACCTTAGCAGGGACACTGGCCACAGCTGACCAACCTAATATCACCGGCATCGGAACATTAAGCAATCTGACTGTAACAGGTTCAGTGAACTCTGGTAATGTCAGCAGCACAACTGCTACTATCGGTAACTTGACTGTACCAGGCACTATTACCGGAGGCACGTTTAGCGGTACTCTCTCTGATGGTACTATCAATAATATCACAAGCCTTGGCAACCTGAGTGCGTTGACAGTAACGGGTAATGTTACTGCAGGTTCTATTAGTACAACTTCTGCGACGATCAACAATCTGAGCGGTTTGACCAGCATGACGGTGAATGGAGGATTAACAGCTACTACCTTAGCAGGAACACTGGCTACAGCGGACCAGCCTAATATTACCGGTATCGGTACCCTGAGCAACCTGACTGTAACAGGATCAGTGAACTCAGGTAATCTCAGCAGCACGACAGCTACCATCGGTAACTTGACCGTACCGGGAACCATCACCGGAGGCACGTTCAGTGGAACACTGTCTGATGGTACTATCAATAATATCACGAGCCTTGGTAACTTGAACGCGTTGACTGTAACCGGCAATATAACAGCGGCCTCTATCAGTTCAACAAGCGCCAGTTTAGCCAGTTTAACCGGCTTGACCAGTTTAACAGTTAACGGAGGCTTGACTGCTACCACCTTAGCCGGAACACTGGCCACAGCTGACCAACCTAATATCACCAGTGTAGGTTCTTTAAATAATCTGACTGTAACAGGTTCAGTGAACTCTGGTAATGTCAGCAGCACAACTGCAACGATCGGTAACTTAACTGTACCAGGTACTAT
>CAYWPM010000024.1:0-1355 GCA_964460235.1 uncultured Sediminibacterium sp.
AACGAGCTATCTCTCAGTTTGATTGGCCTTTCACCCCTATCCACAGGTCATCCCAAGACTTTTCAACGTCAACGGGTTCGGTCCTCCATTCTGTGTTACCAGAACTTCAACCTGCCCATGGATAGATCACAAAGTTTCGCGTCTACCCCGACTGACTAATCGCCCTATTTGGACTTGCTTTCGCTTCGGCTCCGTTAAATAAGAACTTAACCTCGCCAGTCAGGAGTAACTCGTAGGCTCATTATGCAAAAGGCACGCCGTCACTCATTGCTGAGCTCCGACCGCTTGTAGGCGCACGGTTTCAGGTACTATTTCACTCCCCTGTTCGGGGTGCTTTTCACCTTTCCCTTACGGTACTGGTTCACTATCGGTGTCTGAGGAGTATTTAGCCTTACCAGATGGTGCTGGCAACTTCATGCAAGATTCCTCCGGTCCCGCATTACTCAGGATACCACTCGTCCACGTTAATTTGTATCTACAGGGCTATCACCTGCTATGGCTCAACTTTCCAGTTGATTCGATTTGATAACGCTTTCTAAATGTGGTCCTATAACCCCAGATCGGCACGCCGAACTGGTTTGGGCTTTTCCCTTTTCGCTCGCCACTACTTGGGGAATCACTGTTGTTTTCTTTTCCTCCCGGTACTTAGATGTTTCAGTTCTCGGGGTTGGCTCTCTTTCGAGTGTTACGCCTTCAGCGTAACGGGTTGTCCCATTCGGAAATCTACGGATATAACGATCGTGTGCATCTCCCCGTAGCTTATCGCAGCTTACCACGTCCTTCATCGCCTCTCAGACCCTAGGCATTCACCATGCGCCCTTATTTGCTTTAAAAAATTTGTCAGTTATGATCTTGCATATAATCATAACCTTCTTGTAATTGATTTCGCTTTCCCAATATGTCAAAGAGCTAAATAATGCTTGATGTGATCTTACATTAAGTGGCAGATGTTAAGGTTATGAACCTCCAGGCCTTATGCCTACATCTATTGTTTGAAAGAACTTTACTTTAACTTGTACGCTGCACCCACATCATTGTATACTTAGTACTTAAATGTGGAGGATAACGGATTCGAACCGTTGACCCCCTGCGTGCAAGGCAGGTGCTCTAGCCAGCTGAGCTAATCCCCCCGCTGTTGTTATTAGTAGACCCGACCAGAGTTGAACTGGTGACCTCTACATTATCAGTGTAGCGCTCTAACCAACTGAGCTACGGGTCTGATTCGGGTACTAACAGTACTTGTTAAAGAGCTTAAAAATTGAAAGAGTTGGAAACAACAACAACGATTTACACCGTCTCTAAAAGGAGGTATTCCAGCCGCACCTTCCGGTACGGCTACCTTGTTACGACTTAGC
>CAYWPM010000025.1:0-1329 GCA_964460235.1 uncultured Sediminibacterium sp.
GGGACTATCTCATTAAGTGTGTAAACTTTTAATCGGTGATATTAGGTTAGGCTATATCATAACCCTTTTTTCAAAGATAATTAAGAACTGATTAAGGATAATACCCCAGTTTTTGATGGGCATGGTCCATTTTTTGGCAGCTTCTCTTACAGCCAGGAAAACGGATTTCATTACTGCATCGTCATTAGGGAATGAAAGCTTGTTTTTTGTGTATTTTCTTATTTTCCCATTTAGATTTTCAATGAGATTGGTCGTATAGATGATTTGTCTGATTTCCAGCGGAAAGTCAAAAAATACCGTGAGTTCATCCCAGTTTTCTTTCCAACTCTTAATGGCATAAGCATATTTGGCAGCCCATTTCTCTTCCAGAGCATAGAGTGCAGCCAGTGCAGCCTGGCGGTTTGGGGCAGCGTAAATATCCTTCATATCGCGGGTAAAGGGTCTTCTGTCTTTCCACGCCACATAGCGGCAGCTGTTACGGATCTGGTGTACTACACAGATCTGGGTGGCTGATTCGGGGAAAACAGAACGGATCGTCTGGGTAAAGCCGTTAAGGTTGTCAGTTGCTGTGATCAGGATGTCCCGCAGCCCACGAGCTTTCATATCTGTAAGAACGTTCATCCAGTAAGCGGCAGACTCATTTTGACCAATCCACATTCCCAGTACTTCTTTAAGGCCATCCCGCTTCAGACCTACAGCGATATACACTGTTTTATTGATCACTTTACTATTCTCACGAACCTTAAAGACGATGCCATCCATCCAGACCACCAAGTAAACAGGCTCCAGCGGGCGGTTTTGCCAGGCCACAATATCATCCGCTATCCTTGATGTAATACGACTAATCGTAGAGGAGGATACCTCAAATTGATAAATATCCCTGATCTGCTCTTCGATGTCAGAAACACTCATCCCTTTGGCGTATAAAGACACAATTACCTCCTCAATACCCTCAACCATGCTCTCTCGCTTGGGAACAATGATGGGATTAAAACTAGACTCCCGGTCACGGGGAACACGGATCTCGGACTCCCCAAAACTGCTTTTGATACGCTTTTTTCCATAACCATTGCGCGCATTACTTTGATTGCTTTGTTCGTGCTTATCATAGCCAAGGTGACCATCCAGCTCCCCCTCAAGCATCTTCTCTATCCCGCGCTTGTGCAGCTGTTCAAGAAAATCAGTCAGATCTCTACCCGTCTTGAACTGCTTTAAAAAATCATCCGTTAAAAATTCTTCCGCTCGCATAACTGTGTATTGTTTAAAATTAAAAAAATCGAAGTATTTGTACCCCGATTTTAAGATTTACACAGTTTTTGGGATAGTGTC
>CAYWPM010000026.1:0-1228 GCA_964460235.1 uncultured Sediminibacterium sp.
TGTAGCCTTACTTGATTTTAGGACGGATAAGAATTAGACTCGAAGGAGTTAATTTTAAACCGTCAAATATGAAAAAGCAAAGATTATCTGAGACGCAGATCGTTTCAATTTTAAAGCAGTACGAAGGAGGCCGTGAGGCAATGGATGTATGCCGAGAGTATGGCATCAGTAAAGCCACATTATACAATTGGCGTAAAAAGTACAGTGGTATGGATTCCACCCATCTCAAAGAGCTCAAAGCCCTTCAGGAAGAAAACCGTCGTTTAAAACAGATGTATGCAGAGTTAATGCTGGATCATCAACTAGCTAAGCACATCATCGAAAAAAAGTTATAGAGCCCTGTCAGAAGAAAGAATTGGCAGAAGGTGTGATTAAGGAAGAGAAAGTGAGTGTTGGCAGGGCTTGCCGGGTAGTATCATTACATAGAAGTGTTTGGTATTATCAAACACATAAAGACGACTCTGCGGTAATCGCCAAGTTGCAATCTTATGCGGAACAGTACCCGACCCGTGGTTTTGATGATTACTACGGTAAGATCCGTAATGAACAATTAGGATGGAGCCGTAATCGTGTTTTGCGTGTATACCGTGAGCTTGGACTGGGGCTTAGAAGAAAACATAAGCGTAGGCTTCCTGCAAGGATTAAACAGCCGTTAGAACAACAAGAAAACCCCAATACTGGCTATAGTATGGACTTCATGAGTGATGCATTAACAAGCGGTAGAAAGGTAAGAATACTTAACATCATAGATGACTGTACCAGAGAATCACTGGCTGCTTATGCAGATCACAGTATACCAGGAGAACGGGTAGTTGATGTACTGAAAGATATAATTACGGAAAGGGGTAAACCCAAATACATCAGGGTTGACAATGGGCCAGAGTTCAGAAGTAAATCCTTTATGAAATGGTGTGAGAAAAAGAAAATAGATATCCGGTACATACAACCAGGCAGGCCCATGCAAAATGCTTATATCGAAAGACTTAACAGGACTTTTAGAGAAGATGTGCTGGATGCTTACCAGTTTGACTCTCTCGAACAACTACGTATGCTCTGTGATGAATGGCAGTACAAATACAATTACTTCCATCCACACAAAGCTTTAAACGGTATGAGTCCGGCAGCAGCCAAAAAAGCCTATGGTGGGGGTACCCCCACCATAGGCTTCAGTTATCAATCAAAAGAAATTAGTCTAAATTAGTACTGTCCTAAAAAGAGTAAGTCTTCA
>CAYWPM010000027.1:0-1192 GCA_964460235.1 uncultured Sediminibacterium sp.
TGTAAGTACCCCATTTCTCAAACAGCTTGTTTTAGAGTTTGATCGTTTTTAAAAAGGTTCATTTTCCATTCATACGGTGTAAGATTCCCCAGTGATTCATGTGGTCTTTTGTGATTGTATTCATTCATCCATTCCTGTGTCAGTTGTCTTACCTGGTTTAGATCAAAGAACATGTAGGCATCCAGTACAGCTTCTCGGTAAAGGCGGTTAAACCGTTCAATATATCCGTTCTGCATAGGTCTTCCCGGTTGGATGTATTGGATATCGATTCCTTTGTCTTTAGCCCATAATTCAAAGTCTTTGGAGGTAAATTCCGGCCCGTTATCTACTCTGATAGTTACTGGCTTCCCATTAGCTTCAATAACCCTGTCAAGTACCCGGATCACCCGCTTAGCTGACAAAGAAGTATCCACTTCAATGGCTAAGGCTTCCCTTGAGCAATCGTCAATCACGTTGAAGGTTCTGAACTTCCTGTTGCCGGACATAGCATCGCTCATAAAATCCATACTCCATGTTTTGTTCACTTCCTTTTGTTGTTGCAAGGGTTGTTTTATCCGTGCTGGCAATCGCCTCTTCCCTTTACGTCTCTTGTTCAACTTCAGAAGCTTGTATACCCTGTATACTCTCTTATGGTTCCAGTTCTTTCCCGATCTGCGTAAATAAGCAAAGAGCTTCCTGAACCCGTAGGACGGATGAGCAAATGCCAGTTCCTGTAATGCTTCTATTACTTCAGAATCATCTTTCACTGACTCGTAGTAATACTGGGAACGTGGTAATGATACTATCTTGCAAGCCCTGCTCACTGGTATTTTTCTATCCCTCACTATCTCTTCACTCAGTTGCTTTTTGGTGGCAGGGCCCAACCTTTTTTTGTGAACAGATCCCGCAATATCTCGTTATCCATCGCAAGGTTCGCATACATGCGTTTTAAGCGGGAGTTCTCTTCTTCCAGGTCCTTCATCCGCTTAACATCAGAGGCTTCCATCCCTCCGTACTTGCTTTTCCAATTATAAAATGTGGCTTCAGATATGCCTAACTCCCGACATATCTCTTTGGTAGAAACTCCGCCTTCCTGGCGTTTTAACGTGGCGACAATCTGTGTCTCCGTAAATCGTGTCTTTTTCATATTAACAGTTTAAATGTAAGCTTCTCGCTCTAATTTTAAACTGTTTGTGATTTAGGGACACTTACA
>CAYWPM010000028.1:0-1180 GCA_964460235.1 uncultured Sediminibacterium sp.
AATGTAAGCTTCTCGCTCTAATTTTAAACTGTTTGTGATTTAGGGACACTTACACAATCGCTAACCCACAAGGAAGGCTTACTTACAAAACACTAATAAAAAGAGTTGATTAATAAAGGATTTTCAAATCTCTTGGATTTGTAATCTCAGTTAAATCATTGTGCCTATTCATTATAGAAAAAGTTCTATTGGGAGACATTTTCATACAATAAGAATAAAGAATTTTTTTTCTAGTAGCTATATCCTCAAAAAATAATTCCCCATGAATAAACACTTTTATAATATCAGAATTAATAAGCTGATTCAAAAGAGAATCTATTTTAATACTACTTGTCAATGGTATGGAAAGCCATTTGTTTTGAGGGACAAGAAGATTTACATAACTTTTTTCAAATGCCGTATAGCTGAAATTTGCAAAATTATTGCTTGTATCAAAACTTATTTTAGTTCGGAGACTTACCAAAAAAGCAGCCGCTTTTCCGAAATTCTGAAAAGTAATTTGCGCTTGAATTGGTTTACCTATTTCGATAGGAGCAATATCCATCTTATCAAAATAAACAATCGCCCTATTATCAATTTCAAAATTTTTTGCTGTAAGATTAAGGGCTTGTTTATTGAGATTAAACGCACTATCAGACAGAGCCGCAGATCTATTTGCAGCCAAAACAGATTTTCTTGTCATTTCAAGAGATTTAGAAAAATTTTCATCCCCAGAAAGAATACTTTCTTTTGTCAACTTAAACGAACTATCAGCATAATCAACGGTTCTTTGTGCAGCTATAGCAGACAGTCGAGCGGCTTTAGCAGAACTATCAGCCAATGCAATGTTTTTTTCGGAAATATTGTTTTGCCGTATCGCTTGACTAAACAAAAGAAGTGTAATAGCTGCCAATACAATATTAACGGCTACGCCTATTCTATCGCTCCAAGTGCCCCATTTTTCATATTGTGTAGTTCGTTCATTTTTTTCTTTGGAATTGGATGCGTTCTCCTCACTAATTCTACGGAAGTTCTTATAAATAAACGCGGAAGATTTGTAGTTATTAAGTTTTTTATTAACCTCATAGGAGGTCTTATGAGCATTTCTTTTGCCTATCATTTGTCTAAATTGATAAATTAATAGGGTGTAGCCTTACTTGATTTTAGGACGGATAAGAATTAGACTCGAAGGAGTTAATTT